>NZ_JABUMR010000005.1:387657-1036580 GCF_013336725.1 Myxococcus sp. CA040A
CAGCAGAACGTCGTCCACTGCTTCGACGCCTTCGACTCCCTCTACTCCACTTCCCCCGGCCACACCTGGGCCGCCTCCGGCAGCCTCTCCTTCGACATCCACCAGGAGGAAATCCTCTTCAGCCTCTCGCGCGGCGCTCGCGTCATCCTCCGCGACGTCGGCCCCCTCGGCCTCGCGCGCGACATCCTCCACCACCGCGTCTCCCACGTCGTCATCACCCCCTCCTCCCTCGCCTCAGCCCTCGAGGAGCCCGGTGCCTTCGACGCCTTCCGCTCCCTCTCCGTCCTCGTCACCGGCGGAGAAGTCCTCCCAGACTCTCTCGTCCAATCCCTCGCGCTGACTTCCACCCGTCTCGTCAACACCTACGGGCCCACTGAAGCCAGCATCAACGTCGCCGCCGAAATCTCCCTCCCCCACCGTCCCGTTCGTCTCGGCCGCCCTCTTCCTCGCTGCCGCCTCTACGTCCTCGACGACTCCCTCCAGCCTCTCCCCCCAGGCGTCCCAGGCAAGCTCTTCATCGGCGGCATCTGCCTCGCTCGCGGCTACCACTCCCTTCCTCACCTCACCGCTGAGCGCTTCATCCCAGACGCCTTCTCTTCCTCCCCTGGCTCCCGCCTCTACGACACTGGCGACAGGGCCCGCTGGAATGACGACGGCTCCCTCTCCTTCCTCGGCCGCTCCGACTTCCAGCTCAAGCTCCGCGGCGTCCGCGTCGAAGTCGAGGAAATCGAAGCCGCTCTCCTTCGCCTCCACGGTGTCCGTCAGGCCGCGGTCCTCCCCTTCCGCCCCTCTCGCGACACCTTCCTCGTCGCCTTCCTCGTCCTCGACGACTCCTCTCCCTCTCTCTCTTCTCTTCGCGACGCGCTGGCTTCCTCTCTTCCCGAAGCCCTCGTCCCCTCTCGCTTCCTCTCCCTCCCCTCTCTCCCCTTCACCACCAGCGGCAAGGTCGACAGGACGGCCCTCTCCTCCTTCGACATCTCCTCCGCTGTCGCCGCCGAGTCCTCTTCCGACTCCGCTCCTCGTGGCCAGGCAGAGGCCCTCCTCTCCCAGCTCTTCGCCGACGTCCTCTCCCTCTCCGTCGTCCCTCGCGACGCTGACTTCTTCTCCCTCGGTGGCCACTCCCTCTCCGCCACCCGTCTCGTCTCCCGCATCCGCCTCGCCTTCGGCGTCGAGCTTCCTCTCGCTTCCCTCTTCGCCTCTCCCTCCGTCGCGGGGCTGGCCGCCGCACTCGCTCAGCACCACGCTCCTTCCCTCCCTCTCCCCAACCCCACTCCCTCCTCTCTCCCTCCTCGCGCCTCCTTCGCTCAGGAGCGCCTCTGGTTCCTTCACCAGCTCCAGCCGGACTCCGCCGCGTATGTGATTCCCGAAGCGCTCGAGCTGACGGGCGCGCTGGACACCGAGGCTCTTGAGACAGCGCTGCGGCTGTTGCCGGAGCGCCACACGTCCCTTCGCGCCGTCTTCGGCTCGTCGGAGGGACAGCCTCGGATGGCGTTCCAGCCCGTGTCCGAGCGCGTGCTCGACGTGGAAGACCTGCGGGCGAGTGCTCGGGGTGAAGAGTCGTTGCGCGCACTGCTCACGCGGCGCCTGGAGGAAGAGAGTGCTCGCCCGTTCTCACTGGAGCACGGGCCGCTCTATCGCTTCCGCCTGTTCAGGCTGGCCGCTGACCAGCATGTGCTGTTGATGGTCATCCATCACATCGTCGTGGACGGCCTGTCCATGGATCGGCTCCTGGTGGAGCTGGCACAGGGATACTCGGAGCTGAGTCAGCGACGGTCTCCGGTGCTGCCCACTCCGCTCCTGTCGTACGCGGATGTCTCCGCGTGGCAGCGCGCGCCCGAGGTTCGTGCGCGTGAGGAGGTCCACCTCGACTACTGGAAGCAGCAGCTCGCTGATGCCCCGGCGTTGCTCGCGCTTCCCACCGACAAGCCTCGGCCGCCTGTCATCACGGACCAGGGTGGCTTCTCACGTCACCACGCCCTGCCCCGTGACGTCCGTCAGCGCCTGGAGGCCCTGTGCCGACAGCATCAGGTGACGCCGTTCATGGCGCTCTATGCCGTCTTCGCCACCCTGCTCCACCGCTACTCCGGTGAGCGGGAGCTGTGCATCGGCACGCCTGTCTCCGGCCGGACCCTCGCCGCCACCGAGGACATCGTCGGCCTCTTTCTCAACACGCTGGTCCTTCGAACCCAGGTCCCCGCGGGGATGACCTTCGCCGCGTTGCTGGCCCAGGTCCGGAGCACGTCGCTCGACGCCTTCAGCCACCAGGATGTGCCCTTCGAGCGGGTCGTCGATGCGCTCCACGTCGAACGCAGTCTGAGTCACGCGCCGCTGTTCCAGGTGATGTTCGACCTGCGCCGCGTCGACTCGGCCCTCTCCTTCTCCGGCCTGTCTTCGCAGCACGTCTTCGTCGACAACGGCACCAGCCAGCTCGACCTCGCGCTCACCGCCACCGAGCTGCCGGACTCCTCCCTCCAGCTCTACTTCCAGTTCCGCACCGACCTCTTCGAGCACGCCTCCGTCGAGCGGATGCTCTCCCACTTCGTGCTCCTGTTGGAGCAGGCCCTCGCCGCTCCCCAGCTTCCCCTCTCCGAGCTCTCGCTTCTCGACGCCGACGAGCGACGACGCGTCCTCCTCGACTTCAACGACACCGAGCGGGCCTTCGACGCAGACGGCACTGTCGCTTCTCTTCTTGAAGCCGCGTTCGCTCGCACTCCCGACGCTGTCGCGCTCGTCGCCCCGGATGCCACGCTCACCTTCGCGCAGCTTCACGCGCGCGCCTCGCGTCTCGCGTCCCACCTCGCCGCGCTGGGGGTCCGTCCCGAAGCCGTCGTCGGCGTCTGCGTCGAGCGTTCCTCCGAGGCCGTCGTCTCGCTGCTCGCCGTCCATCTCTCGGGCGCGACGTGTCTTCCGCTGGAGCCGTCTCATCCGCCAGCACGCCGGGCACTGCTGCTTCAACAGTCCCGAGCCTGCCTCGTCATCTCCTCGCCTTCGCTGTTCGAGGGAACGCAGCTTGGGATTGTGGTCATCGAGCCGGGCGCCGCGCAGCAGCCGCATGCCGCGCTGGCCGAGCCACTGCGCGCGCACCCGGACAACCTGGCGTACATCCTCTACACCTCGGGCTCCACCGGCGTGCCCAAGGGCGTCCTCTCCACTCAGCAGAACGTCGTCCACTGCTTCGACGCCTTCGACTCCCTCTACTCCACTTCCCCCGGCCACACCTGGGCCGCCTCCGGCAGCCTCTCCTTCGACATCCACCAGGAGGAAATCCTCTTCAGCCTCTCGCGCGGCGCTCGCGTCATCCTCCGCGACGTCGGCCCCCTCGGCCTCGCGCGCGACATCCTCCACCACCGCGTCTCCCACGTCGTCATCACCCCCTCCTCCCTCGCCTCAGCCCTCGAGGAGCCCGGTGCCTTCGACGCCTTCCGCTCCCTCTCCGTCCTCGTCACCGGCGGAGAAGTCCTCCCAGACTCTCTCGTCCAATCCCTCGCGCTGACTTCCACCCGTCTCGTCAACACCTACGGGCCCACTGAAGCCAGCATCAACGTCGCCGCCGAAATCTCCCTCCCCCACCGTCCCGTTCGTCTCGGCCGCCCTCTTCCTCGCTGCCGCCTCTACGTCCTCGACGACTCCCTCCAGCCTCTCCCCCCAGGCGTCCCAGGCAAGCTCTTCATCGGCGGCATCTGCCTCGCTCGCGGCTACCACTCCCTTCCTCACCTCACCGCTGAGCGCTTCATCCCAGACGCCTTCTCTTCCTCCCCTGGCTCCCGCCTCTACGACACTGGCGACAGGGCCCGCTGGAATGACGACGGCTCCCTCTCCTTCCTCGGCCGCTCCGACTTCCAGCTCAAGCTCCGCGGCGTCCGCGTCGAAGTCGAGGAAATCGAAGCCGCTCTCCTTCGCCTCCACGGTGTCCGTCAGGCCGCGGTCCTCCCCTTCCGCCCCTCTCGCGACACCTTCCTCGTCGCCTTCCTCGTCCTCGACGACTCCTCTCCCTCTCTCTCTTCTCTTCGCGACGCGCTGGCTTCCTCTCTTCCCGAAGCCCTCGTCCCCTCTCGCTTCCTCTCCCTCCCCTCTCTCCCCTTCACCACCAGCGGCAAGGTCGACAGGACGGCCCTCTCCTCCTTCGACATCTCCTCCGCTGTCGCCGCCGAGTCCTCTTCCGACTCCGCTCCTCGTGGCCAGGCAGAGGCCCTCCTCTCCCAGCTCTTCGCCGACGTCCTCTCCCTCTCCGTCGTCCCTCGCGACGCTGACTTCTTCTCCCTCGGTGGCCACTCCCTCTCCGCCACCCGTCTCGTCTCCCGCATCCGCCTCGCCTTCGGCGTCGAGCTTCCTCTCGCTTCCCTCTTCGCCTCTCCCTCCGTCGCGGGGCTGGCCGCCGCACTCGCTCAGCACCACGCTCCTTCCCTCCCTCTCCCCAACCCCACTCCCTCCTCTCTCCCTCCTCGCGCTTCCTTCGCTCAGGAGCGCCTCTGGTTCCTTCACCAACTCCAGCCGGAGCTGCGCGCCTACAACATCCCCGAGGCCGTAGAGCTGCGCGGTCCACTCGATGTGCCCGCGCTCGATGGCGCGCTGCGGTTGCTCCTGGAACGCCACCCGGTGCTGCGGACCACGCTCGTCGCGGAGGACGGACGACCGGTTCCTCGACGGGGCTCCATTCCCGTGGAGGTGCTCCAGGTCGAAGACCTTCCAGCGTCGGACGGTGACAGCCCCGTGCTCCATCAGCGGCTGCGCGAAGAAGCGACTCGCGCCATGTCACTGGAGCGGGGCCCGCTCTATCGCTTCCGCCTGTTCCGCCTCGCGCCGGAGCAGCATGTCCTCCTGCTCGTGCTGCACCACCTCGTCGTGGACGGACTGAGCATCGACATCCTCCTGAACGAGTTGTCCCAGGCCTACGCGGCCCTTGGTCAGCAGCAGGTGCCCGCGCTGCCCCAGCGCCAGCTCGACTACGCCGACGTCGCGGCCTGGCTGCACTCCGCACCTGTCCGGGAGCGCGAAGGCGTGCACCTCGAGTACTGGAAGCGCCAGCTCGCCGGTGCCCCAGCGTTCCTGTCCCTGCCCACCGACAAGCCCCGGCCCCCTGTCCTCGGAGACACAGGCGCACTCAGTCGCTTCCACCGACTGTCCCCCGCGCTGGAGCAGGCGCTCACGAAGGTGAGTCGCGAGCACCAGGTCACGCCCTTCATGGTCCTCGGCGCGGCGCTCAGCGCGTTGCTTCATCGGCACTCGGGACAGGATGACGTGTCCGTGGGCACGCCGGTCTCCGGTCGCCCCCATCCCGCGCTCGAAGACCTCGTCGGCCTCTTCACCAACACCGTCGTCCTGCGCACGCGGTTCTCTCCGGGGACGACCTTCGCGGAGTTGCTGGCGAGTACGCGGACCACGGCCCTGGAAGCCTTCACGCACCAGGACGCGCCCTTCGAGCGAGTCGTCGAGGCCCTCCAGGTCGAGCGCAGCCTCGCGCACTCCCCGCTGTTCCAGGTGGGCTTCTTCTGGGAGCGCTCGGAGAACACGCTCGCCGACACCTTCCCCGGGCTCCAGGTCCGCCCCCTCGTCGTCGACGGACTGAACACCCAGTCCGAGCTGGCCCTCACCGTCACGGAGAGCCCCCAGGGCCACGAGCTGTCCTTCCAGTACAGCACCGACCTCTTCGAGGCGCCCACCGTCGAGCGCCTGCTGTCCCACTATGTCCACCTGCTCGAGGACGCACTCGGGCTTCCGAGCCGGCGGGTCGCCCACCTCTCGCTCCTCGATGTCGAGGCACGCCGACAGGTGCTCCGCGACTTCAACGACACGCGGAGGGAGTACGACGCGAACGCGACGCTCGTCTCGCTCATCGAAGCCCAGGCGGAGCGTACTCCCGACCTGTGCGCGCTGAGCTTCGAGGGACACCACGTCACGTACGGCGAGCTGGAGGCGCGGGCCAATCAGCTCGCGCGGCACCTCCAGTCCCTCGGCGCGGGCCCAGAGGTCCTCGTCGGCGTGTTCCTGGAGCGCTCACTCGAGCTCGTCATCGCCCTGGTGGGCATCCTCAAGTCGGGCGCCGCGTACCTGCCACTGGACCCGGAGCTTCCTCGCGAGCGACTGGCCGGCATGCTCGAGGACGGCGCGGCTCCGGTCGTCATCACCCGCCAGGACCTCGTCAGCCACCTTCCGCTTCACGAAGGACACACGGTCCTCCTCGATGCGGAAGCCCCGCGGCTCGCGAGCCTCCCGAGCACGCGGGTCGCGAGCCGGCCGCACCCGGACTCGCTCGCGTACGTCATCTTCACCTCGGGAAGCACGGGCCGTCCCAAGGGCGCGATGAACGCGCACCGCGCGGTCGTCAATCGCCTGACGTGGATGCACCAGGTCCACGCGCTCGCCCCGGGTGACAGCGTCCTCCAGAAGACGCCGACCAGCTTCGACGTCTCGGTCTGGGAGCTGTTCTGGCCGCTCACCGTGGGCGCGCGGCTGGTGTTGGCGCGGCCGGGTGGACACCGCGAGCCCGCCTATCTCGCGCGGCTGCTGGCCTCCGAGCGCATCACCATCGCGCACTTCGTCCCCTCCATGCTCGGGGCCTTCCTCGAAGAACCCTGGCAGGAGTCCCTCAAGGACCTGCGCGTGCTGGTGTGCAGCGGCGAGGCCCTCTCCGCGGACCTGGTCCAACGCACACACGCGCGGCTGCCCGCGACGGAGGTCCACAACCTCTACGGCCCCACCGAGGCCGCGGTGGACGTGACGCACTGGAGCTGCCGCCGAGCCGACACGCGGACGAGCGTGCCCATCGGTCGCCCGGTGGCGAATACCCACCTCCTCGTCCTCGACTCCTCGGGACGGCCCGTCCCCGTGGGTGTGCAGGGTGAGCTCTTCATCGGCGGCCTCCAGGTGGGGCGCGGGTACTGGCGTCGTCCGGAGCTCAGCGCCGAGCGCTTCATCCCGGACCCGTTCAGCGACCTGCCCGGCGCCAGCCTCTATCGCACGGGAGACCTGGCCCGCTGGCGCGGCGACGGCACGCTGGAGTACCTCGGCCGCACCGACTTCCAGGTGAAGGTGCGCGGGCAGCGCATCGAGCTGGAGGAGATTGAAGCCACGCTGCGGCGGCTGCCTTCCGTGCGTGACGCCATCGTCCTGGCGCGGGCAACGGCGCAAAACGATGCGCGCCTCATCGCCTACGTCGTCGCGCGTGAGGGGCAAGCGGAGCAAGCCGCGGCGTCGCGCGCCGCGCTCAAGACCCTGCTCCCCGAGGCCATGGTTCCCTCGGTCTTCGTCGTGCTGGACGCGCTGCCGCTGACGCCGTCAGGGAAGGTGGACCGGAGGGCGCTCACCGGGCTCCCGATCCCGGAGACCGAGTCCACGAAGGGAGCCAACGAAGCGCCACCGAAGGGTCCGCTGGAGCAGCTGCTCGCGAGCTTCTTCTGCCAGGTGCTTGGCCTGGAGAGCGTCTCTCGCGACGCGGACTTCTTCGCGCTGGGAGGCCATTCGCTGAGTGCCACGCGGCTGGTGTCGCGAATCCGGAAGGCCCTGGGCCAGGAGCTGCCGCTCAAGGCCCTCTTCCTGGCACCCACGGTGGCGGGCGTCGCACGGGCGCTCTCGGAGCTGTCTCCGGGACAGACCCATGCGCTTCCCGAGCCCCTGCCTCGGACCGGTGATGCGCCCACCGTGTCGTCGTTCTCGCAGGAGCGCATGTGGTTCCTCCATCAGCTCATGCCCGACTCGGCGTCCCTCGCCATTCCGGAGGCCACCGAGCTGCGTGGGCCGCTGGACGCCGAGGCCCTGGAGTCCGCGCTGGTCTTCCTGCTCGAGCGCCACGCCGCGCTGCGCTCCACCTTCACCCCCGCGGAGGGTGGGCCGCGGGTGAGCTTCCAGCCCGTACCGCCGCGAGTGCTCGACCGTGAGGACCTGTCGACGGTGGCGGGCGGTGACGAGGCCACGCGCCAGGTCCTCCTGTCCCGATTGAAGGAGGAGTCGGAGCGACCCTTCCCGCTGGACACAGGGCCGATGTGCCGCTTCCACCTGTTCCACCTCGCGCCGGAGCATCACGTCCTGCTGCTGGTGTTCCACCACATCGTGGTGGACGGCCTGTCCATGGACATCCTGTTGCGCGAGCTGGCGGACGCCTACGCGGCCTTCGTCGAGAACCGCACGCCGACACCCCCTCCCCTCGCGCTCGACTTCGCGGACGTCGCGGCCTGGCAGCGTTCGCCCGCCCTGGTCGCACGTCAGGACGTCCACCTGGAGTACTGGCGGCGCAAGCTGGAGGGAGCCTCCACTGTCCTGGAGCTGCCCACGGATGTGCCTCGGCACCCCGGGCGCAGTCACGAAGGCGGCTTCACGCGGCACCATCCCCTGCCGGAGCACCTCGCCGAGGCGCTGCGGACGCTGTGCCGCGAGCAGCAGGTCACCCCCTTCATCGCGCTGTACGCGGCCTTCGCCGCCCTACTCCACCGGTACACCGGCCAGCTGGATTTGTGCGTGGGCACGCCCGTGTCCGGTCGGGTCCATCCGTCGGTGGAGCCCCTGGTCGGCCTGTTCATCAACACCGTGGCGCTGCGCACGGAGATCGCCCCCGAGGCGTCCTTCCTCACGCTGCTGAACCACGCGCGGACCACGGCGTTGGAGGCGTTCGCCCATCAGGAGGTTCCCTTCGAGCGAGTCGTGGATGCCCTCCAGGTGGAGCGCAGCCTCTCTCACGCGCCGCTCGTGCAGGCGATGTTCGAGCTGAACCCCAGTCCCCGTGTTCTCTCGGATGGCTTCCCGGGCCTGAAGGCGAACCAGATTCGACTCGGCTCGGCGGCCAGCCTCTATGACGTGATGCTCACCGCCGAGGAGTTCCGCGACCGCTTCGGCTTCTACCTCGAGTACCCCACCGCGCTGTTCGAGGCCGAGAGCGCGGAGCGGATGGTGTCGAACTACGTGAGCCTGCTCGAGGCCGCGCTGCTCGCGCCCACGACGCCCGTGAGCCAACTGTCGCTCTTCACGGAGGAGGAGCGCCGAAAGGTGCTCGTCGACTTCAACGACTTCGCACGCGCCCGGGACGCACACGACACCGTCCTCTCGCGGTTCGCCGCGCAGGTCTCTGCCACGCCGGACGCGGAGGCCCTCTGCTACGAGGACCAGACGCTCTCGTACCGGGAGCTGCATGTACGCTCCACCCAGCTCGCCCACTTCCTGAGGGAGCTCGGCGCGGGGCCCGAGGAGCGCGTCGCCCTCTGCCTGGAGCGCGGCCCCGAGCTCATCGTGTCCATGCTCGCCGTGCTGAAGGCCGGCGGAGCCTACGTGCCGCTGGACCCCGTGCATCCGCCGGAGCGGCTCACCCAGCTCCTCGTCGACTCGGGCGCGCGGGTCCTGGTGACGCGCGAGTCCCTGGGGCACGTCTTCTCCACCGTCCCCATCATGGCCGCGTACGTCGACACCGACGCGGCGGAGGTCTCCCGCAAGCCGGTGGAGGACCTGCCACCGCCCGTGTCGGTGGACCAGCTCGCATACGTCATCTTCACGTCGGGCTCGACAGGTCGCCCCAAGGGCGCGCTGCTGACGCACCGGGGCCTGTGCAACACCGCCCTCGCGTCGCTCGCCGCGCAAGGGCTCCGGCCCGGCCGGAGGGTCCTCCAGTTCGCCTCCGTCACCTTCGATGGGTCGGTCTGGGAGATCTTCCCCACGCTGCTCGCCGGCGCCACGTTGGTGATGGCCCCCCGAGAGCGACTGATGCCCGACCTGCCGCTGCGCACGCTGATGCGAGAGCAGCGCATCACCGACTGCGCGCTCACACCGACGGTCCTCGCCCAGCTCGAAACCGAGGGGTTGGAGAACCTCCAGTCCATCGTGTCCTGCGGCGAACCCCTGTCCGTCGACCTGGCCCGACGCTGGGCCCCGGGCCGCGCGCTGCTCAACTCCTACGGCCCCACCGAAGTCACCGTGGCCGCCACCATCACGACCTTCCCCGGCTTCGGATGTCCGTCCGGCGCGGCGGCGGAAATCGCGCGCGTCACCGTGGGCAAGCCCCTGGACAACAACATCCTCCTCGTGCTCGACGCGCGACTGGAGCTGAGTCCGATTGGCGTGCCGGGTGAGCTGTACGTCGGAGGCATCGGACTGGCGCGTGGCTATCTCGAGCGCCCGGACCTGACCGCCGAGCGCTTCATCCCGAATCCCTTCACCACCACTCCCGGCGAGCGGCTCTACCGCACGGGAGACCGCGTGCGCTGGCTCGGGGACGGCCAGGTCGAATACCTGGGCCGACTGGACACCCAGCTCAAGATACGTGGCATGCGCGTGGAGCCCGGCGAAATCGAGGCCGTGCTCGCGCGTCACTCGGACGTGCGTGAGGTCGCCGTGGTGCCTCGCGACGACCTGGGGGGCGGCAAGCGACTGGTGGCGTTCCTCGTGTCCGCCAGCTCCGGCACCATCGCGCTCGACGAGCTTCGCGCTTGGCTGCGTCAGCGCCTGCCCGAGCACATGGTTCCCTCGGCCTTCATCCCCCTCGACGCACTGCCCCTCACGACGTCGCGCAAGGTGGACCGCAAGGCGCTGTCACAGCGGGAGCTGCCTCGACAGGAGCTGTCCGCCCTGGGCGACGACGCGCCCCGCGGCGCCACGGAGCAACAGGTGGCGAGCATGTTCCAGGACGCGCTGGGACTGGAGCAGCTCTCCCGCGAGGGGAACTTCTTCGAGCACGGCGGACACTCGCTCTCGGCGACCCGACTCGTGGCGCGGCTGCGTCAGGCCTTCGGAGTCGAGCTGCCCCTGGGGGTGTTCTTCGCGAACCCCACCATCGCCTATGTGGCGGCGCTCATCGACGCGGCGCCTCGCGCGACGCAGCAGGGCCCCACCGTCGTCACCCGGCCGGAAATCCTGCCCCCGTCCCTCGTCCAGGAGCGGCTCTGGTACGCGCTCCAGCTTCCGCAGGCGCCTCCGTATGTCCTCACGCTCGGCCTGCTGCTGGAGGGCGCGCTGGATGCGGACCGGTTCGAGGAGGCTCTCGCGGCCGTGGTGGAGCGCAACGAGACGCTGCGCTCCACCTTCTTCCAACACGGCGATGCGCTGCGCATTCGCGTTCTGCCTTCGCGCGCCACGGTCCTCACACGCGTGGACCTCTCGCACCTGTCCGCCACGCACGCCCTGGAGTCCGCACGCGAGGCCGTGGTGCGACTGGACCGCGAGCACTTCGACCTGGAGCACGGCCCGCTGTATCGCTTCGAGCTGCTGAAGCTGGACGCGACGGGCACCCGCCACGCCGTGGTGTTCGCCTTCAGCCACACCGTGAATGACGGCGTGGGCCTGGGCACCTTCGCGGAGGAGCTGGCGACCGCCTGGAACGCCGCGGTCCACGGGCGCACCGTGGCGCTGGCTCCGCTGGAGCTCCAGTACACCGACTACGCCGTCTGGCAGCGGCAGCCCGAGCAACTGCGGCGACTCGAAGAAGGACTCGCGTCGTGGAAGCAGGCCCTGGCGAATGCGCCGCCGCTGTTGGACCTCCCGCTGGACTTCCCGCGCCGCGCGCCCGCGCTCAACGACAACATGCGCGCCGTGGCGGTGTCCCTCTCGGTGGAGCACTCGGACACCATCCGCGCGCTCGCCCGGAGCGAAGGCGTCTCCTCCTTCAGCGTCCTGCTCGCGCTGACGCAGGCGTGGCTGCACCGGCTCAGCGGACAGGCCCACGTCGTCGTCGCCACGCCCTTCTCCGGCCGGGCCACGCCCCAGGTGGAGAGGCTGCTGGGCTACTTCGCCAACGTGCTTCCGCTCTGCACGGACGTGTCAGGCGCACCGTCGCTGCGAGGACTGCTCGGCCGCGTGCGCGACGTCGTGGCCCACGCCACCACGCACCAGGAAGTGCCCTTCAAGCGCATCGCGGACACGGTGCAGCCGGATGGAGACCGGTCCGCACCCCGACTCGCGCAGGCGCTGCTCCAGGCCGAGCGTCCCGGCCTGCCCGAGCTGGAGGGACTGTCCGTGGCGGAGCTGGACGTCGACGGCGTCATCCCCGCGTATGACGTGGTGGTGAGCGTCACCCTGGGTGATTCGGGCGCGCTGGCGGGCTTCGTCGCCCTGGACGGTGCCCTCTTCACGCCGGAGACAGGGGAGCGCTTCGCGCGCGCCTTCGAGCAGCTCGCCGCCTCCGCCCTGAGCGAGCCGGATGTGTCGCTGCCCCGGCTGTCGATGCTGTCACCGGCCCAGCGCGCCGACGTGCTCGCCGCGCTGGCGGGCCCCTCGCAGGACATCGCGCCGGGCACCTGCATCCACACCCTGTTCGAGGCCCAGGTGCGCCGCACGCCGCACGCACCCGCTGTCGCGCACGGTGACGTTACGTGGAGTTATGCCCAGCTCAACGCTCGCGCCAACCTGCTGGCCTCGCGTCTGCTCGCGCGGGGACTGGTACCCGAGGAGCGCGTGGGCGTGGTGATGGAGCCGTCCACGCAGGCCATGGCGGTGCTGCTCGGCATCCTCAAGGCGGGCGGAGCCTACGTGCCGCTGGACGCGGACTGGCCGGAGCCTCGCAAGCGCGACGTGCTGGAACGCGCCGAGGTGCGCCGGCTGTGGGTGGATGAAAACGTGCTGGAGGCCCACGTGCCGCTCGTCGCGGATGTGGAGGTGGCGCCCCAGCCCGCGTCCGTAACGGATGACCTGGAGCCCGGGCCGCGTCGCGTCCTCGACTCGCAGACGGCGTACATCGTCTTCACCTCCGGCTCCACGGGCGAGCCCAAGGGCGTCATGGTGGAGCACCGCTCCGTGGTGAACCACAACGTCGCCATCGCCAAACGCTTCCGGCTGGTGGAGGGCGACCGGATGCTCCAGTTCGCGCCGCTCACCTTCGACGCCGCCGCCGAGGACCTGTACCCGCCCCTGGCCGTGGGTGGCACGGTGGTGATGCGCAGCGGGCTCGTCCCCGCGCACACGATGACGCCGTATCTGGAGGAGACGGGCATCACCATCATCAGCCTGCCGCCCACGTACATCGAGGAGTGGATTCGGCAGATGGAGGCGCTCGGCCAGCGCGTGCCCGCGCGATTGAAGCTGCTCGCTCCGGGCGGTGACGTCCTCAAACAGGAGACCTTCGAGGCCTGGGTGCGCGTGGGCGGTGGACACGCGCCGTGGGTCAACGTCTACGGCCCCACCGAGTGCACGATTACCTCCGCCACCTGCGACATCCCCGGTGAGGAGGGCCTGGGCACGGCGGCCACGTTCCCCATTGGCCGGCCCATGCCGCGCGTGTGCTTCTACCTGCTGGACGAGCACCTGGAGCCGGTGCCTCCGGGCCTGCCCGGCCGCGTGTACATCGGCGGGGCGGCGCTGTCGCGCGGCTACCTGCTCGCGCCGCACCTCACCTCCGAGCGCTTCCTGCCGGACCCGTTCTCATCCACGCCCGGCGCGCGCATGTACCACACGGGAGATTTGGCCCGGCTGCTGCCGGATGGACGCCTGCGCTTCCTCGGCCGCGCCGACCACCAGGTGAAGATTCGCGGCTTCCGCATCGAGCTGTCGGAGATTGAGAACTGCCTGCGACGCCAGCCCCAGGTACAGGAGGCCGTCGTCGTCGCGCGCGTGTCCTCCGCGGGCACGACATCGCTGTGCGCCTACGTCCAGGCGCCCGGCGTCACGCGCTCCGACGTGTTCCGGCAGCACGTCGCCTCCCAGCTCCCCGGCTACATGGTGCCCGCCACCTTCGTGGTGATGGACGCGCTGCCCATCAACGCCAACGGCAAGGTGGACCGCAAGGCGCTGCCGGACCCTGACGTGCTGGTGGCTCCCGAGTCGTCCGAGCCCGCCTCCGAATCGAAGCTGGAGACGCCCTTCCGCACCACGCTGGAGATGGTGCTCCAGCGACTGTGGAAGGAGGCGCTGGGGCGCGCCGATGTGCAGGCCAGCGACGACTTCTTCGCGCTGGGCGGAGACTCCATCCTGGCCATGCGCCTTTTGGCGCGACTGGAGGAGGAGCTGGGCCTGCCGCTGCCGCTGGCCACCCTCTTCCAGAGCCCCACATTGGGCGAGTCCGCCGAGGCCATCCTCGCGCTGATGCGTGAAGGCCCCCGGCGCACCAGCGCGGTGCGGCTGGCGAGTCCCCACGTGCCGGAGGGCACGCCGCTCCTGTTCCTCTTCCACGCGGGCGACGGCGAGGTTCACCACTATCGGGACCTGGTGCCTCGGCTGGAGCCACACTTCCGCTGCTACGGCATCCAGGCTCCGGAGACGCTGGCGTCAGGCCACGGCCACGCGACGATGGAAGCACGCGTGGAGGCCTATACCCGAGACATCCGCGCCCTCCAGCCTCAGGGCCCCTACCGTCTGGTGGGCTTCTCCTACGGCGGCTATCCAGCCCTCGGTGTCGCCGCCGCGCTGGAGGCCCAGGGCGAGACGGTGGAGCTGCTCGGCATGGTGGACACCGCCACGTCCGAGGCCATCCAGGCCGTGACGCCGTCCTCCGGCGAGGACCCGGTGCTCGTGCTGGCCAGCGAGTTCGGCGTAAGGGACGAGACGCTCGAAGAGGAGCTGTCCACGATGCCCCGGCCCGAGCAGTGGGAGCACGTGGCCTTGCGCGCCCGCGAACGAGGCACGGCGGCTCCGCACTTCCGGGGCAGTGACTTCGCTCGCATCTGGCGCGTGCTGGGCGAGGTGCTGACGCCTCAGGCCCGCGCGTGGAGCATCCCGCTGACTCGGGTGCGGCCGCGCCTGCTCACCAGCCGGGCCGTGCGTCAGCAGGTGGGTGACGTGTTCCTGGGTTGGACGCGCCACCTCCCCGCCGAGCACCTGGACGTCGTGGAGCTGGAGGGTGAACACGCCACGGTGCTTCACCCGCCAGAAGTGGACCTCCTGGCGGAGGGACTCCTCAGCGGAAGCGGCCTTCCAACCACGTCTTCGTGAAGATGTTGGGGCTGAGCGGCGCCAGCTCCACCTCGTCGTAGCGCACGGTGAGCTGGGTGCCCTCTGCCTCTTCCACCTCGAGCACCTCGCGCATCAGGAACACCGGCCGGTTGTCCGCGGCCGGATCCTTGATTTTCTGGTAGCCGCGAATGATGTCGGTGCGCAGGGTGCGGCCCGAGGGCGCGTAGCCCACGCGCTTGACGATGTTGAAGTCGGGGTCCACCCAGATGCGCAACTGCGGGAAGGACGCCTCCATGCCCGGCCGCACCTTGAGGAACAGCTTGCGGAACTTCGTGCCCGCCGCCGCCTCCTCGCCCTCGTCCTGCACCTCGTAGGTCTCCAGCAGGTGCGAGCGGTCGAAGTCCTCTTCACAGGAGATGGTGTTGACGATGTTGCCGCGCGACGTGGTGCGCTGCCAGTGGCCCACGGACGGGTCGTACTCCCACAGGTTGCGGCCGATGCGCAGGTATCCGCCACCCGCCATGTTGCGCGGCTTGGTGATGTAGATGAGCAGGTCCCGCGAGGAGTCGCGGCGGAACACCAGCATCTCCAGGAGCGCCTCCGAGCCGTCCTTGCGCTTCTCGCGCAGGCGCACCGTGCTCTTGAAATCGCTCTTGAGCGCCATGCGCTCGTCCACGCGACGAATCACGTCCTCCGCGGACAGGGCGGCCTTCGTCTCCGGCGGTTTTGGAGCCTTCTCCTCGGCCCCAGCCAGGGGGGCGAGCACGACGGCGAGCAGGACGGCGAGACGGCGGACGGACGTCGGCATCACAGGGCCTCCATGGCGGACCGCGGGGTCAGCGAAGCGGCACGCGCCGCGGGAACGATGGTGGCAAGCCCCGCGCCGAGGGTGACGAGCACCACCGACAGCAGGCCCAGGCCCAGACCAGGCGCCAGGGGCAGCGTGCCACTGAAGAACAGGTTGGAAATCTCACCCTGCAACGGCACCGCGCCGCGCAGCGCCACGCACAGGCCGGAGGCCAGCACGGCCCCCAGCGTCGAGCCCACCAGCCCCAAGAGCAGCCCCTCCATGAGGAACAGGGCCACCACGCTCCGGCGATGCATGCCCATGGCGCGCAGCGTCCCAATCTCCCGCGTGCGCTCCCGCACCGCGACGCTGAGCGCGACGAACAGGCCAATCACCACCAGCACCAGCACCACCGCGCTCACCAGCACCGCCAGCGCCGCCAGTCCCAGCGTGACGAAGGACAGGAAGGAGGACTCGTCCTCCCAGGTGCTGACGTCCAGCCGCTGCCCGCGCCAGCCCTCGCGCAAGAGGGGCATCTGCTTCTCCGCGTAGGATTCGTTCGTGGCGGGGAGCACGTCGAAGCCCGCGCCGCGCAGCGACTCGCGCAGCGTGTCTCCCAGCGCGTCCACGTCCACCGGCGTGTCGCCGCACACCAACTGCAACACACCCGCGGAGCCCGGCTTGTAGCCGTCCAGTTCGCGCAGCGTGTCGTTGGAGACGAGCAGGCCCGCGGACTCGCCCAAGAGGCCCGCCTTCTCGGTGATGGCCACCACCTCCACGTCCAGCGCGTTGCGGCGACCGCCGCCCACCGGCTGCGCGAAGAGGGTGGCGATGTCGCCTGGCTTGACCTGGAGGCGCTCGGCCAGCGTGGTGGAGATGGCCAGGGTGCGCGGCCGGGCCAGCGACTCCAGGCTGCCGGATGCCACCCGGAAGCGCTCCAGCGCCCCGCGCTCTCCCACGACGTCCATGCCCACCAGGAAGGAGCCCGTGCGACGACGGCCCGCGCCCGCCAGCGCGAAGCTGCGGCCACGCTCGCGCACGGAGCAGCCCTCCGGGACGCTCTTCGCCAGCACGCCCCGCACCTTCGCCGCGTCGCCCACCACCGGGGCGATGGAGTCCGGGTGCACCTTGAAGAAGCCACCGACATTCAGGTCGCCACTGATGAACGTGGTGATGGCCTCGCGCTGGGCCTCCGCCACACCGGCCGACAGCGACGACACGGAAACGATGACGCCGCTGGCCGCGGCGGCGATGCCCAGCAGCAGGAGCGCCCGCTCGCGGTGGGCGAAGAGGTTGCGCAGGGCGAGTTGGATGAGGGAGAGCATGGGTCAGTCCTCCCTCTTGCGCATCGCCACGGCGGGAGGCACCGAGCTGCCTCGCCACGCGGGCACCAGGGACGCCACCACCACCACGCCCACCACGCCCAGCCACACCGCCGCGCCCTGCCCCAGGGACAGCCGGGGCATCAGCACCGGGCCGCCCATGAAGAACTGGAGGGACTCATCCGTGACGCCGATGCCGTCTCCCATCATCCCGAACAGCAGCGCCGCGGCGATGGCCAGGCCCACGCCCGCGCCCAGCCCGCCCAGCAGCAACCCCTCGGTCAACAACGAGCCGAAGACGTCGCTCCGCTGCATTCCCACCGCGCGCATCGTCCCCACCTCACCCACGCGCTCCTGCGCGAGGAGCAGCAGCGTGCCGGCGGAGACCAGCACGACGAACAGACACAACATGACGGAGAAGCCGAGCAGCACCACCCGCGTCAGGCCCACCACCTCGCTGACGAAGCCGCCCGCCGCCTCCCAGTCCACCGTCGTCAGCGGCACCGACGCGCTCGTCGCCCGCTGGACGACGTCCAGGGCCACCGCCTCCGGGTTCGCCTCCGGCGTCACCACCACGGCGGCCTGGAGCACGCTGCCTCCGCGCAGCTCCGTCGCGGAGAACGTCTCCGGCCAGGCGCGGGCGCGCGGGAAGTCGGGCACCTCCGACGAGGGCTTCTCCGGCGTTTCGACCTCCACCACGGTGGCCGGCTTGAGCAGGTCCACCTCCGACTCCGGCAGGAAGTCCAGGCCGAGCGACTGGGCGTCGCGCTTCGCCTCCTCCATCAGCTCCGGCGACAGGCGGCCCGACAGGTAGCGCGCGCTCACCAGGTCCATGAGGCTGAGCGTGTTGACGCGGCTGGAGTCTCCGCCGAGCCCCCGGAAGCGGTACGTGCCCCAAATCTTGAGCGGCACGCCATTGACGAGTGAGTCCAGGCCCTTGAGCACCACGGTGTCCCCGGGCTTCACGCGGTACAGCGGCAACAGCGGCGCCAGCTCCGCGTAGAAGAGCTGGTGACGCGTGGCGAAGTTGGCGTCATCGAGTTGCAGGAATTCGCGCCACAGGGCCTCCGCCTCGCCAGGGTGTCCCAGCACGCGGGTGAGCACCGCGCGCGCGGCATCCGAGCGCTCCGCGTCCACGCGGGCCAGCAGGTCCGGCAGCTCCGCCGACGCGCGGTCCACCAGCGTGCGCAGCCGCTCGTCCTCCGCGAGCAACGCGCCCCGGTCCAGCTCCCGCTTCAGCTCATCCAGCCGCGCGGCGACCGGCAGCTTGAAGCGCTGCTCGTACAGGCCGTGCCCCAGGAGCAGGCCCCGGTGTCCCGGGGGTGGCAGCGTGCCCGTCACCAGCTCGAAGCGGGGGAAGGCGCGGACGAACTGATTCAAATCGCTGCCCAGGTACTCGATGTCGATGGACTCGCCCTCGCCCACCTGCCGCGCGACGTGGTTCTCCAGGTACTCGAGCGCGGCGAGCGGCTGGGCGCCAAAGCGCTCCCAGAACGCGGGCGTCGTCGCCGCCTCCAACGCCGCGCGGTCCATGCGCGCCTCGTCGGCGGTGAGGAAGGCCTCCGCCTGCCGGTCCGCGTCACGCGCCACGTCCCGCAGCGTGCGTTGCAGATCCGCCGCCAGCCTCGCCAGCCGCGCGTCGCGCTCCGGCGAGGGGGGCTGACGCGCCACGGCACGCGCGGTGGAGAGCTTGTCGTCCAGGTAGTTGCCCCGGAACGTGGCGCCCATGCCCACTTCCAGCGGCACGACGTCACTCACCCCGGGCGTCTCGCGCACACGGGCCTCGGTGGCGGGATAGTCCGGCAGGGGCACCAGCACGGGTGCGCCCGTGGGCCCCGTCACCACCACGGCGGACTCGGTGGACTGGGAGTTGTAGACGAGGAAGTGGCCCGCGCCACTCTCGATGACGCTGCGCTGGGTCCCCTCGGAGATGCCCGCCACCATCGCCAGGCCCAGGGTGAGCAGCAGCGCGGAGCCGAGCGCCAGCAGGGCCACCACCCAGCTCCGAGGTCGGGCCACGACGCTCTGGAGCGCGAACGACAGCAACGTCACTGGAGACTCCTCGCGATGCGGACCCTGCACACTCGCCCCGGCGGGGCGGGCGGCGTCCTCGACCGGACGTGGAGGCCGGACGATAGAGAACCCCTTCGAGCGATACAAGCCACACGCCCTGGATGGTTGCGCGACGCGAGAAGGACAGACCAAGCTGCACGCCGCCTCCTCCCTCTCCCGAGACAGCGCATGACGGCCTCCCCCAGCCCCTCCCTCGCGCAGTCACTCCACTTCTGGGCGCGCAACGCCGCCAACGAGTCCGCGCTCCTGCGAGCCTCCCTGCGCCTGGGCCTCTTCGACGCACTTCCGGTGCAGGGCAGCTCCACTCCGTGTTCCGTCGAAGCGCTCGCCACCGCGACGGGGACCTCCGCCCGAGGACTGAGGGCCCTGCTCGAGCTGCTGGTGTGTCTGGGTTACGTCTCCCAGGATGACGCGCGGCGCTTCGCCCTGACGCAAGGCGCGGCGGCGTTCCTGCGCGACAGCGCCTTCCTCCAGCGGCTCGAGGCCGAGCAGGAGTGGGGGGGCCCGGTGGCCCTGCTCGACGAGGCGGTGAAACACGGCGAGCCCGTGCAGCACGCGGGAAGGCGCTGGGACGTGCTCGGACACTTGCGCGCGCTGTTCCTGGAGGCCGCGGCGCCCGCTTCCAGCACGGAGGCGGAGGACTTCTTCGACCGCTTCGCCCGGAGCGGCGCGCGCACGCAGGTGCTCATCACCTCCGGGCGGCTGGGCCTGCTGGAGCTGCTCGCGTCGGCACCGCGCACGTTGCCGGAGCTGGGCGCGGCCACCTACCTGAGTACGGGCGGGCTGCGCGTCGTGGTGGAGGTGCTGGAGAAGCTGGGCCTCGCGACGCGGGAGGGCGAGGCCTTCGGGTTGAGCGCGGAGGCGCGGAGGCTGCTGGACGGCAAGGCGCTGGCGTACATGGTGCGCTCGCTGAGCGTGTCCGCGCAGTACACGGAGGCGCTGGAGCGACTGGACGAGACGGTGCGCGAGGAGCGCTTCATCCTGGACCTGAAGGACCCGGAGGTGAGCCGGCGCTTCTACGCGGACAACTCCAATCAGATTACGGCGGTCTTCGCGTCGCACTTCCAGCTCAGTCGCAAGGCGGCCACCACGCTCTCGAAAGCGCACCCGCTGGAGGGCGCGGCGGTGCTGGACATCGGCACCGGCTCCGGCGTGTGGGGCGCGGCCTTCGCGCGCGCGACGCCGACGACCCACGTCACATACTTCGACCAGGCGGTGGTGCTCGAGCAGGTGCGCGCAAACCTGGAGCGGCTCCAGGTGGCGGACCGGGCGCGCTTCTGGCCCGGGGACTTGTTCACCCACGACTTCGGGGAGGCCGCCTTCGACGTCATCATCCTCCCCCAGGTGCTCAACGTCCTGCGGCCGGAGAGCCTGCCCGGCCTGTTCGCGCGCGTGGCCCGGGCCCTCAAGCCCGACGGCGTGCTGCTCATCGCCGAGTACGTGCTCAACGAGCGCCGTGACGGCCCCCTGGACCACCTGTACTTCGGCCTGCGTCGGTTCATGACCAACGAGGGCGACCTGCTGTCCGCCTCCGAGTACGCGCGGCTGCTGGAGGTGGTGGGCCTGTCCTCTTCCGTCTGCATCCCCCTGCCCACGCAGGAGATGATTTTCGCCGCGCGCCCCGGGGTGAACCTGCCCACGCGGCTGGCGGACTGAGCACGCACCGCGTCACGGGCCTTCCTCCCAGGGCCTGTCCCCGTGGGAATCCGGGCCGCTCGCTTGCTCGTGGCGCGGCACCCCGACTAGCGTCGCTCCTCCCTCGCGTTCGAGTCAGACCCCTGAAAGGTCCCGATGCGCGCCGTGCCGAAGGTGGACAGTCCAGGCTCCGTGGCCTTGCCCGAAATGGGCGAGCGCGGCACGTCCATCGCCACGAAGCTGCGCGGTCGGTTCGCCCGGCGGGTCGCCGCGCTGGGCTACCACTCGCACTCGTTGCCGTCGGGCGTGGGACATCTCCTCTTGCACGTGGGCCTGGCGGCAGCCGCGGCCCTGGGCACGGCGCGGTTGATGGCGGACCACCCCTTAGCGGGCTGGGTGCTCTACCCGCTGGCGGCCTTCTTCATCGGCACGCGCTTCCGAGCGCTGGGCAACATGCTGCATGAGGCCTGTCACGGCATGTTCGTGCGCGGCAAGCGCCGCAACCGCGTCTTCGGCCACCTGCTGGCCGTCATCGACCTGACAGCGCTGGAGCCGTACACGCGCGAGCACTTCACGCACCACCTGCACCTGGGTGACGCACAGAAGGATTTGGACTTCGCTTCCCGGCGCCGCTTCGGCTTCGCGGAGGCGGACCGGCCGTTCGTGAAGGACCATCTGCTGCGGCCCCTGTCGCTGATGCACCTGCCCGCCTTCCTGCGGCCGGTGTTCTTCCACCGCACGGACCCGTGGGCGGTGACACTCACCCGGTGGGCCTTCCTCGCGGGGCTGGTGGCGCTGGCGCAGTGGGGCATCGGCTGGAAGGCGTTCGCCCTCTTCTACGCGCTGCCGTACCTGGTGCCGTATCAGGTCATCCGCTACTGGTCGGACGCGGTGGACCACGCGGGCGTCATCGGCTCGCCGGACGAGTTCCACCGCTCCCGCAACCACGTCTTCGCGTGGGGCTGGCTCAACCGGGTGCTGTTCCCCCGGCATGACCAGTACCACCTGACGCACCATCTGTTCCCCGCCGTGCCCACCGCGTTTCAGGGCCGCGTGCACCAGATGCTGCTGGAGGACGCGGACTACTCCGCCCGCGACCACTCCTTCGCCGCGCTGCTGCGGTAGCGCTACCGGGCCGTCGCCCGCTCAATCACCTCGAGCGCCTCCGCGAAGTGCGCCGGCGCCGCGCCCAACCCCAGCCGGAAGCCGTGCCCCCGCTCCAGGGGATGCGCGCCGTGGGGCTCGCCAACCTCCATGGCGCTCAGCGGCAGCACGAACACGCCCGCGGCCGCCAGGGCCTCCAGCCGGGCAGAAAACGCCGCCGGCTCCATGGCGTCCCGCACGCCGATGCAGGTGACGAGGCCGCCCTGCGGCGCGGTGCCGTACACGCCCCGCGAGCGCTCCAGGAACGCGGCCAGCGTGCGCCGGTTCTGGAGCCAGTCCTCCCGCGCGCGATGCAGCGCGGGGCTGTGCAGGTCCTTGAGGACTTCGTACGAAATCCACTCCGTCACCGGGTTCACCGTGTGCGTCGTGTAGTTCTTCTCGTTCTGCATCAGCGCCAGCATCTTCGTGTCGCCCACGCACCAGCCGATGCGCAGCCCCGGACACCCCAGGCACTTGATGAACGAGCCCGTGACGAACGAGCGCGTGCCCGGCCGCCAGACGGTGGGACCCAGCACCGCGTCCTCCGAGGACAAGAAGCGGTAGTGCTCGTCGCCCACCACCGTGGCGCCATGGGCTTCGGCCCACGCCGTCACCGCGCCCAGCAGGTCCGCGTCCAGCACCAGGCCGCTCGGGTTGTGGGGGGTGTTGATGATGACGGCGTCCGGGCGCTCGCGCTCCAGGCACTCCAGCCACTCGGCCGCGTCGATGGACGGCTGGCCCTGGGCGTTCCAACGCACGGGCAGCTTCACCCACTGCGCGCCCTGCTGCATGGGCAGCTCATAGAGGAGCTGGAACGCGGGCCACGCCAACGCCACCTTGCGCGGACGGAGCTGGCGGAACAGCAACAGCAGCGCCTCGCTGGTGCCGGTGGTGATGAGCACGTTGTCCCGCGTGGCACCCGGGTGCATGGCGGCCACCAAATCCCGCAGGTCCGCGCGCCCCCAGTTCGGACTGTCGCGCAGGAGCGTGGATAGGAAGACCTCCGACGCCTGGGCGGCACTCACCCCCGAGCCCGTCAAGAGCTCGCCCACCGTGACGGGACGGCCTCCGGACTCTCCCAGGTTGTAGCGCGCGGTGAACCGCGAGCCCTCCAGGTAGTCCTCCATGAAGAATGAACGCAGCGGTTCCATCTCGACTCCGGAAGTGAAGACTCAGGCGGCCGTCACGGCGGCGCTGGGGACCACGGGCCAGGCGACATCACCGCGATGGGCGACGACGACTTGCTGGATGGGCATGTCGAAGCCTCGCGCGGACGACAGTCCCACGGGCGTCAGGAGCGCGCGGAACTCCGGCAGGGACAACACGTCGCCCTCGTTGGACACGTAGCGCCGCAGCGAGAAGTAGAGCGCGTCGAGCGGCCCATCCCGCCGGTCCGTGAGCAGGTAGCCCGAGATGAGCAGCAGCCCTCCGGGCCGCAGCGCCCGCGCGAGCTTCGCGAAGAAGCCCGGCAGGGCCTCGGGCGGCAGCGCGGGGATGATTTGCGGCAGGAGGATGACGTCGTACTCCGCCTCGCCGTAGTCCACCGTGAGGCAGTCGCCCTCCCACAGCCGAGAGCGAGCCTCCAGCTTCAGCTTCGTCAGGTGCGGGCGCACCGCGTCCAGCACGTGGGGCGAGTCCAGGTACGTCACATGCGTCGTGGGCGCCGCCAGCCCGAAGGCCGCGCCCCACACGCCGGAGCCCGTGCCCACGTCCAGCACCCGCGCGCCCGCGAGCGAGCGCATGGAACCCACCAGCTCCGCCGCCTTGCGACTCAGCCGCAGATGCGAGGCGAAGATGCTGGAGATGCGCGACGCGTTCTCCTGGTAGATGCGGCGCGCCGTCTCGGGCTGCCTCAAGTCCAACCGGAAGCGATGCTCACGCACCGCCTCGTCCAGGTGCCCGAAGGCCTCCCAGTAGGCCATGGTCGCCGGCAGCGCGCGCTGGAAGTACGGCAGGCTCGTCGCATCCAGCATCCGCGCCGCGGACTCCGTGAAGCCCCAGCGGCCGTCCTCTTCGCGCGTGACGTCCAGCGTGGCCAGCACGCCCAGCAGCACACCCAGCCCCTCCGGATGCGCGCCCAGCTCGGCCGCCAGCGTGGCCTTCGGCGCGGATGACTCCACCAGGCGCGCCAGCAGGCCCAGCTCCGCCGCCGTCACCAGCGCCTGGGTGCGCGCGAAGTTGCGAGCGAAGCGGTCATGAAAGTCCTCCGCCTCCGGGCCGGGCGCGGGCGGCAAGGGCTCCAGGAACAGCGCGCGGTACCAGCCGAGCAGGTCGCGCCCATCCACCGGGCCACCCGTGCGCACCGCCTCCGGCAGCTTCGCCACCACATGCCACCAATCGAGGACGTTCCGCAGCCGCGCGGTGAAGGCGTCCTGCGCGAGGAACGCCGCGGTGGCATCCGCGAGCGAGTAGCCCCGCACCTCCTCCAGCCGCACGAAGCCCAGGCCCACCAGGGGCTCGATGACGGCGCGCACTCCGCGCGCGTTCGCTCCCAGCTGTCGAGCCAGAACGTCCAGCGACACGGGCACCGCGCCGGGTCCCCGGGGAAGCTTGTCGAGCAACCCGAGCGAGAATGCGGCCTGGAGCGCCGCGGACTCGTTGCTCGCGTCACGGGCCAGGAAGTTGAGCTGCTGGACGAAGGCGGGCGACACGGCGGGCTTCGACATGGACTCTCCTTCAGACCCAGCGGAACCAGCGCAGCGCGGCCACCATCGGAAGCACCGTCCAGGCGGCGAGCACCGCCATGGGCATGCCCAGCGTCATCAGCGACGTGCCTTCCAGCATGATGGAGCGCAGCGAGTCATTGAGCGCCGTCAACGGCAGCGCGCGGATGAGCGGCTGCATCCAGCCGGGGAAGTTCTCCGACGCGAAGAAGACGCCGGACAGGAACATCATCGGCATGGAGACGAGGTTGACGAGGCCGCCCACCGACTCCTCGTTGCGCGCCCGGATGGACACCAGCAGCGCCAGCGAGGCGAAGCACATGGCCCCCAGCAGCCCCACGCCCAGGAGCGCGAAGTAGCTGCCGAACATGGGCACGCCGAAGAGCCAGCGAGCGAAGGCGCAGAAGAAGGCGACCTCCAGCACCGCGAAGACCGTGCGTCCCAAGAGGAAGGCGAGGAAGAAGTGCGAGCGGGACATGGGCGTGCCCGCCAGGCGCTTGAGCAGCTTGCCGCCGCGCATCGACACCAGCGGCACCGCCAGCGCCCACAGGCTGGAGGACATCAACGACATGCCGAGCAGCCCGGGGATGAGGAAGTCGATGTAGCGATTGCCCGGCTCCGACACCGGCGTCGTCTTCACCGCCTCCAGTCGAGGTGCGTCCGGAGCCCGCGCCAGGGCCTGGGACACCAGCAGCCGCGCGGTGCGTCCCTCGGGCTGGCTGGGGTCCACCAGCGCCTCGGGACTCAAGTCACCGGGCACGAGCACCAGCGACACCCGCCCTCGGGCGAGCATGCGCCGTGCCTCGGCGGCGTCCAGGACCTGGGCCTCCAGCTCCGGCGTCCCCTCCAACCGGGCGAGCAGCGCCGGGGCCCCCGGCCCGCCGGTGACAGCCACGCGCACGGGCGACAGCGACTCGTTGCGGAAGGCCAGCCCCAGCACCAGCGTGGTGACGATGGGGAAGATGAACGTCCAGAAGAACACCTCGGGCTGGCGCCACAGCACCCGCAGCCGCATCAGCACCAGTTGTCCCAGCGAGCCCATCACGCCGCCTTCTCCTCGGTGCCCTCGCGAAGCGAGCGCCCCGTCAATCCGATGAACACGTCATCCAGCGTGGACCTGCGCGTGGACAGGTGCCGCAGCCGGGCGCCCGACAGCTCCACCTCGCGCAGCACCGAGGGCAGCGCCACATGCAGCTCCTTCACCCGCAGGGAGAGCCGGTCCGCGTGGAGCTGCGCCGAGACGACCGCCGGCAGCGGGCGCAGCCGCTCCAGGTCCAACGCGGGGTCCGCCTCCAGCTCGATGACCTGATCGGCCCCCAGCGAGGCGATGATTTCCCCGGGCGTCCCGCGCGTCATGACCCGGCCCTTGTCGATGATGACCAGCCTGTCACAGAGGACCTCGGCCTCGTCCATGTAGTGCGTGGTCAGCACCACCGTGCGGCCTCGCGCCTTGAGCGCCACCACCACGTCCCACAGCGCCCGGCGCGACTGTGGGTCCAACCCCGTCGTCGGCTCGTCCAGGAAGAACAGGTCGGGGTCTCCCGCCAGGCCCAGCGCCAGGGCCAGCCGCTGCCGCTGACCGCCTGAGAGCTTGCCCACCCGCGCCCCGCGCTTCTCGCCGAGCTGCACCATGCCAATGAGCTCCTCGACGGGGAGCGGGCGTGGATAGAAGGAGGCGAACATCTTCACCGTCTCCTCCACCGTGAGGTGTTCCACCAGCCGAGTCTCCTGGAGCGTCAGGCCGATGCGCTGGCGCAACTGCGTGGCGGAGCGCTTCCAGTCCAGGCCGAGCAGGCGCACGTGACCGGAGGTGGGCTCCTGGAGTCCCTCGAGGATTTCGACGGTGGTCGTCTTGCCGGCGCCGTTGGGGCCGAGCAGACCCACGCACTCGCCCCGGCGGATGTCGAGGTCGATGCCATCCACGGCGACGACGTCACCGAAGCGCTTGACCAGTCCCTTCACCTCGATGGCGAGTTCGTCTGGGGATGTCATAGGGGGGTGGCGGCAGTATGGCCCAGGCAGGGGTCGGGGCCCAATGCACTCGGCGCGGAATGCAGCGGGACTCATCCGGGGGTGCTACGGTCCCGCGCCGTGGCCCTGAGCGACGGATTGGAAGCGCGGGTTGACCGGCTGGAGTTGCCGTTCAACGAGTACGGCGTGGACCCGTACGGAATCTCCAAGAAGCACGTGAGGGACGCGCTGCGCCTCTTCACGCTCATCTACCGGTATTACTTCCGGGTGCGCTGCCATGGCATCCACCACATCCCCGCCCGAGGCCGCGGGATGCTGGTGGGCAACCACTCCGGCGGCGTGGCGGTGGACGGCGCCATGGTGCTGACGTCCACCATGCTGGAGATGGACCCGCCCCGCCTGTCGCAGGGCATGGTGGAGCGCTTCCTCCACAAGTTCCCCGTCTCCTCCCTCTGGGCCAGCCGCACCGGCCAGTTCACCGGCCTGCCCGAGCATGCGAAGCGGCTCTTGGAGGATGACCGGCTGTTGATGATCTTCCCGGAAGGCGCGCGCGGGACGGCCAAGCTGTATCCGGACCGGTACTCGCTGGTGGACTTCGGCACGGGCTTCGTGCGGCTGGCGTTGCAGACGCGCTCGCCCATCATCCCCTTCGCGTTCCTGGGGGGCGGCTCGGCCATCCCCACGGTGTTCAACGCATACACGTTGGGCAAGCTGCTGGGGGTGCCGTACATCCCGCTGACGCCATACCTGCTCCCGTTGCCGTTGCCGGTGCAGTTGGAGATTCACTATGGCGAGCCGCTCGTCTTCCACGGCACCGGGGACGAGGACGACCACGTCATCGAGGGGTATGTGGCGAAGGTGAAGGAGCGCATCGCGGGTCTCATCGAGCTTGGCCGGGCGGGGCGACAGCACCGCGGGCTGGCGAGGAAGCTGCTGCCATGAGGGTGCTCATCCCGGGTATCGCCGGAGGTATCGCGCGCAAGCTGGCGCTGCGGCTGAAGCTCGCTGGCCACGACGTGGCGGGGGTGGAC
This sequence comes from Myxococcus sp. CA040A, assembly GCF_013336725.1. NCBI lineage: Bacteria > Pseudomonadati > Myxococcota > Myxococcia > Myxococcales > Myxococcaceae > Myxococcus > Myxococcus sp. CA040A. Next base: position 415,079 of record NZ_JABUMR010000005.1, read on the forward strand.
ATCCGCCCATGGGAGAACGCGCGGGAGGCGGGCATCGAGGTGTTCCGGGGTGACGTGCGCAAGCGCGTGGCCGAGGACGTCTTCCGCCGCTGGCGCCCGGAGGCGGTGGTGCACATGGCCACCGTCACGGCCTTCACGGTGCCGGGGGCGGAGCGGGGGCGCATCAACCTGGATGGCACCAAGGCGGTGTTCGACCACTGCGCGACGCACGGGGTGAAGCAGCTGCTCTTCGTGGGACGGCACACGTTCTACGGCGCGGCGCCGGACTCGCCGCTGTACCACTCCGAGGACGAGCCACCGCGCGCGCTGGAGGCCATCCCTGAACTGGCGGACCTGGTGGCCGCCGACCTGTACGCGGCCACGGCGCTGTGGCGACTGCCGGAGGTGACGACGGGGGTGCTGCGGCTGCCGTACACCCTGGGCGCGCCGGGCACGGGGACGCTGGCGTCGTTCCTGAAGGGCCGGCGGGTGCCGTTGGTGCTGGGGTATGACCCGCTGTTCCATGTGATGCAGGAAGAGGACGTGGTGACGGCGTTGCAGCTCGCGCTGGAGAAGAAGGTGCGGGGCATCTTCAACATCGCCGGGCCCGCGCCGATTCCGCTCTCCGTCATCGTCCGGGAGACGGGGCGCACGGGGGTGCCGTTGCCTTCGAGGGTGTTGTCGTTCCTCCTGGGGCGGGCGGGCTTCCCTCGACTGTCGGTGGGGGCCTTGGACCACCTGCGTTATCCCATCGTCGTGGACAACCGGCGCTTCCTGGAGGCGACGGGCTTCGAGTTCCAGCACAGCGTGGCGGACACGCTGCGCCTCTACCGCGAGGCGGCGCCGGTGCCCGTGTCGGGGGGACTGCTCTAAGGGGTGCTCCGGAGGGCTTCGGGAGACATGCTAGCGTGGAGGCCCCCTCGTGCCCCGAGTCGGAGCCCATGCCCCTGAAGCCCCTGCCCTTTTCCGCCCCATCGGTTCGCAGGTTGGAGCGACCTTCACTGGAGGAACTCCGGGAGTGGCATTACCGGGAGCCCGTCATCGTGCGGGGGTTGCTGGAGGACTCGGGGCTGCTCGGGGAGCTGCGCTCGCGGTCGACGTTGGACGGCAAGCTGGCGGCGCTGGAGGCGCAGCTTGGGGAGCGCCCGCACTACTTCTGCGTGTTGCCGCCGGAGTCGCGGGGGCAGTACCGGCCGAAGCTCGTCGAGAACCACGCGGATGGGGGGGCGGCGGCGGTGCCGGAGGGGGGCACGTTCGCGGACTTCGCGGGGCGGCTGAAGGCGGCGGTGGAGACGGGCGAGTACGTCTACATGCAGAACGGGATGCTGGAGCAGTCGCACGTCCGGGAGAAGCTGCGCTTCGACTTCCTTCGGTTCACCGAGCCGCGTGGGGTGGAGAGCAAGTTCTGGATTGGGTCGGATGGGCAGGTGGTGAACCTGCATTACGACGACTGCATCAACTTCATCTGCATGTTCGAGGGCACCAAGCGGGTGACGATGTTCCCGCCGGAGCAGTTGGCGAACCTGTACCACGCGCCGTTCGACGTGCTGGCGGGAGGCGCGCCCACGACGAGCGTGCAGTTGTTGAACATGGATTTGGAGCGGCATCCGAAGTTCCGCACGGCGTTGGAGCATGCGTGTGTCGCGGTCGTCGAGCCCGGGGATGCGCTGTTGATTCCGCCGTTCTGGTGGCACCACGTGGAGTCGTTCGGGGCGATGCATGTGATGGTGAACAGCTTCATCACGACGATTCCGTCCTCGGCGACGTTGGAGTTGTGGAAGGACCTGTCGGCGGGAATGAGGGCGCTGGCGAGGGCCACACCGGAGGAGCGGAGCCGGGAGCGGGACATCTTCCGGCGGCGCGTGTTCGGGAACGAGGAGGGTGGGGACACGTCACCGCTGGCGGAGCAGGCGCGCAAGACGTTCCAGGCACTGCCTCGCTCCTGGCGGGAGCACGTGGCCAGGTTGTGGGAGGCGTTCGCCTTCCAGGTGCATGGGACGCCGTTCGAGGCGACGCCGGGAGGGATTGAGGGACTCCTGGAGCGACAGGCGGGACAGCTCACGCTCTACCCGAACGCCAACATGCTCGCGGAGATGCCGGATGTGCTGGAGCTGCCTCAGGGAGACCCGGACCCGCGGTAGCTGAAGCGCATCCCGGCACAGCAACCGGCTAGATGACTGGGTATGGATGTCGTGTCCGACCCGGCCGCGCAGGTTGTGCGCCATTGGATGGAGCTCGGCCCCCCCTGGCTTGCCAGCGGTGTCTGTGCGGGAGCAGGCTTCCATCCCAGCGTGACGGGTCCAGCTCAGGAGACCCGTGGGGGAATGGCCTTGCTGTCACCGGCGGACACCGCGCTCCTGGACTCGCTGGACCGGCATGCCCGGCGGCGCGCGGAGGGTATCCCCACGCTGAGCGTCCTCGTCGGCCCTCAAGACCGCGCCCTCCTCCTCTGGGATGAATGGCTTCACCGCAGCGGATTGAAAGCCACCTCCTCGAGCAGCGAGGACCTTCGCACCACCGTCTCCGCCTGGGCCTCCGCCCTCGCCACCGAGCGCAATCTCTCTCGTGACGCGGAGAGCTACGTCGTCCTCTCCCAGCGAGCCTTCTCCCCTCGCGAGCTGCACTTCGAGGGCAAGACGCCTCACGAGCGCCACGTCCTCTTCGAGCGACTGGAACCTCCCCACTCAGAGCCCGTCACCTGGGCCCTGTGCCGACAGCTCCTCGTAGCCCCTTCGCCTGCCACCCCCGGCGAACTCTCGGCCGAGGTTCGCGAGGCCATCACTCGCGATCCGCTCCGCATCCTCCACGCCCTCCTCTGCCTCATCCCAGAGGGCCGCGCTCCCGCCCTCCATCTCCGCGTCTCCACTTCCGACCCGCGCAGCCTGCGCACGGCGACCGCCCTCTGCTCCGCGGCTCCGATGCTCCATGTCGCCTGCATGCTGCCCCCCGAGGCCCTCGGCGAACCGCGTGGCCGCAAGGAGTCTCATGCCCTCGCCATGCTGCGTGAGGGCCTGCTCGAACTCCCGGACCCCGGCAGCGTGTCCGCGCCAGTCGCAGTGACGTCCGACGCGGTGCCGCACCCTCCCGCGCTACCACCCCGCACCCCGCGCAAGACTCCGCGCGCGAAGGACGACGAAGCCGAGCCCGTCCTCCTCGAACGCTTCCGTGAAAGCGCGCAGGCCGTCCACGTCGCCCGACAGAAGGACGAAGCCCGCGCCCGCAGCAAGGCCGAGCGCTTCCTCTACAACAAGATCCTCCAGGTCCACCCCGCCACCCGGGGCCTCTTCGCCCTCAATGCCACCCTGGACCTCGGCGACGGCAGTCGCCCCCTCGAAGTGGACTTCCTCTGCCGTGAGCTCCGGCTCGCCGTGGAGATCGACGGCTACCACCACTTCCTCGACACCGAGCGCTTCCGCCGCGACAGACGCAAGGACCTCGCGCTCCAGCGCGCCGGGTACTGGGTCGTCCGCTTCCTCGAGGAGGACGTGGTGCCTCGCTACGAAGAGATTCTCAAGACAATCGAAACGCTGATGGCCGCCCGGCGGCAAGAAGCCGCCTCGCAGAGGACAACGCATGGACAGCGCTGACAACCGGTTGGCGGGACTCACTCTCACCTGGCTCGCTCCCCGTCCCCACCGCACCGGCACCCGAGCGGAACTCGACAAGGCCCTTCGCCCCTTCGTGGAACACCGACTCAGCCGCGCCGAGTGGAAGACTCTCCTCGACTCCGTGCTGGAGCACCTGCTCCAAGAACAGCTCGTGGCCCGGAAGAACAAGGCCGGCCTGGAGCTGACCAGCGCCGGCCTCACCCGCGTCCTCCAGTTCCTGCGCCTCGAACAGCTCCCCAAGGGCCTGACCTGGAAGAAGCTCAAGGCCACCTACCTGCTCGCCAACAGCCTGGAGCTCACTCCGTCCAAGGCCGTGCTGACCCGACTCGCTGACGCCGATGGCGTGCGCGCCGCCGTACTCGGCCGGCAGTACCCCGCCGTGAGCGCGGGAGACCCTTCCCTCCCCCAGCTCCGCGACCGGCTCCTCTGGCGACAGCTCGGCGTCGACACCGAGCGCCCCTTCTCCCTCGCCGCCGTACAGGCGCACCTCCTCGGCAAGCTGCTCGGCACGGAGGTGAAGGACCCTCGCAAGGCCGTGGAGCAGCTCACCGCCCGCGTCGCGGGAGCCACACGTGCCGACGCGGAAGCCGTGCGTCTGACCCTCCTGCGCAAGTGGTTCCTCCCCGAGCAGCCCGCTGTTCCCACCGTGGTGTCCACTGCGCCGACAACCCGGGACGCGAAGCCACCGGCCCCACGCACGGAGGACTTCGCCGACCACGTCCTCTCGGTGGCCCGAGCCCTGCCCACCGGCCGCTTCGGCCGCGACAAGGTGTTCATCTCCCACGTGTGGAAGGCCCTCCAGCCCGAGTGGCCCCACCGTGAGGCATTCGAGGCCGCTCTGCTGGAAGCCAACCGCACCCAGCGCCTGTCCCTGACTCGCGCCGACCTCGTCTCCGCCATGAACCCCACGGACGTCGCCGAGTCCGAGGTGCGCTCCTACGGCGCCAGCTTCCACTTCGTCGTCGTCTGATTCGCCCTTCCAGGAGCGCGCATGTCCAGCGACCCTCGACTCAAGGTCTTCCTCTCCGACAGCGGAGAGGTCTTCAGCGGCGTCCAACAGGGCCAGTACCTCTGGCAGCCCGACCCGTTCGACGTGGAGACGCTCAACGCGCCCGCGCGCCGCGCCTTCAAGCGCCTGCTGGACCGCGCGACGACCACCCCTCCTCCCGACACCGGCAAAATCCTCCTCCTGCTCGGCGAGTCCGGCAGCGGCAAGACGCACCTGGTGCGCGCCTTCCGCAACCACGCGCACGGACAGAAGCGCGGCTTCACCGGCTACATGCCGATGACCGTCGATGCCTCGCACTACGACCGCTACATCCTCTCCAGCCTCATCGACTCGCTGGACCACCCGTACGACGTGGCCCAGGGCGACGACAGCGGCCTGATGCACCTGTCCAACACCCTGATGAGCCAGTGCACCAGTCTCTTCGCGCCGCTCATCGAGCACGAACAGAAGATCCTCGAAGACGATGAACTGCACGGCACCGTCCGAGCCGTCGCGGACGAACTGCTCGCGGACGCGCGCTTCCGGAACGTGGAGGTGGACCTGCTTCGCGCGCTCATCTACTTCCAGCGCAGGGACCCTCGCATCAACCGCCGCATCTTCAACTGGCTGCGCTGCGAGGAGATTTCGACCGAGGACCGGAAGGTCATCGGAGAGCTCATTCCGCGCACATCAGATGACGGCCCCGCGCGGATGGTGGAGCACCTGGGCCGACTCATGGGCGCGCTGGGCCATGCGCTGGTGCTCTGCGTCGACCAGGTCGAGGACATCAGCGACTTCGACCAACGTCCGCAGATGGAGAACTCGTTCCGCCGGGCGATGAACACGCTGGCCGCCATCGCGGGCAAGGTGCCCAGGGCCGTGGTCGTCGTCTGCTGCCTCTCCGACTACTGGGAGAAGATGCGGCCCCTGCTGACGCGCTCCATGGTCGACCGCATCGAGACCGACCCGGAGCCCGGAACGCTGGAGCGCACCGTCACCGCGAGCACCGCGCGGGACATCGCGGCACGCAGGCTCCGCTCCCTTTATGAGCAGCGCGGCGTGGCCTTCGACCCCAGCACGCCTACCTATCCCATTCCTCCCGAGGGCTTCGAGGCACTCGGCGGCCAGCGGGCACGAGATGTCTTGAACGAGTGCCGCCGGTATCGAGAGCGGGCCATAGACCTGCAGCGGCTCCCGGATTCCTTCCCGCTCCCGTCTCCGAACAAGGGCCTGGGTGGGGACCTCGTGAAGCCTCCGGTTGGACCAGGCATTGACATGGACCAGGCGTGGACCGATTTCCGCGCCGCCTACAAGGAGAAGCTGCCCGAGGACCCGTCCGACGTGACGGCCCTGCTCGCCTGGGCCATCGAGATGGGCAGCGAGGAACTGAACGGCTCGCCCCGCTTCATGGTGAAGACGCGCAACGGCGACGACCTGCTGGACGTCGGCGTCCACCCGTCGGGCAACAAGCTCATCCTCGCGCTGTGTGAGCACAGCTCCCGAGGTGGTCATCTGGGTCGACAGATGGCGGAGGCCCTCAAGGCCGCGGCCGGCAAGACACCTGTCCTGGTCCGGACCTCCGAGTTCCCGGCCACGAAGGGGACCGTGGTGGAGGACCAACTGGGACATCTCTTCCGTCAGGGTGGGCGTCGCGTGGTCCTGGGAGACAGCGACCTGAGAGACCTGTCGGCCCTGCGAGACTTCCGCGCCCAGCACGTGGGGCAGGCGGCCCTCGCGGAGTGGAGTCGCACCGCGCGGCCCGTCACGCGACTGAAGTCGATGGGTGACATCCTCGGGCTGGAGCGACTCGGGCTCCCGCCTCCGCCCACGGGGCCCACACGTCCCAAGTCAGAGGGCGAGCCCACGAGCCGTGCCATGAAGAGCGCCGACGTCCCGCCCACTCCATCGCGCGCCAGGACGGAAAATGGATTCATTCCCAGGCAGGCAGGGTTCTTCGATGGCTCGGTGACTTCTCCCTTCGGGAAACCGCTTCGCGACGCCGCAACCGAGGACATCGCTTCGCCCCCTCGTTCGGAAGCCGCGCGTGGCACCACGGAGTCGCGCACTCCGGACAAGGCCGCATCGAGTCCAGCCACTAGCCCCAACGCACCGCACCCCCTGGACACCGTCTCATTGAGTCCAGCCACTAGCCCCAGCCCCACCGCACCACGCGCCCCGAGCCAGCCACCGGTCTCCGTGGGCGATGACGTCGAAAACGCCACCCAGCACATGGAGGCGGTGAGTGAGCTTTTGACCGGGCACGAGAGCCGGCCGGCCGCGCGGGCTCCCCTCGCCACCGTTCCAGGGCTCACGCGGAAGCCTCGCGTCACTCCCCCATCCGGCACTCCGGTGGCTCGGGTCGCGCCCCTGTCCGCTACCCCCGGGGCTCGCGTCACTCCCCCATCCGGCACTCCGGTAGCTCGGGTCACGCCCCTGTCCGCTCCCCCCGGGGCTCGCGTCACGCCCGCAGCCGGCACCCAGGTGCCTCATGTCACTCCTGACTCCGGCCCCCCAGTGCCTCGCGTCACTCACGCATCCCTCCCCCCAGTACCTCGTGTTGCTCCCGCATCAATCCCTCCAGTGCCTCGCGAGGTGCTCACGGGCCCCCTGGGAATAGGCGCGTCCGAAGGGCTCCTCACCCAGCCCATCTCCATCGACCCGTCCGAGCTGACGCGGCACAGCGCCTTCCTGGGTGGCTCGGGCAGCGGCAAGACGACGCTCGCGCTCAACATCTTGGAGCAACTCCTGCTGCGCGGCATCCCCGTCATCCTCGTGGACAGGAAGGGCGACCTCGCCACCTATGCCCGCCCCGAGTCCTGGAACGAGCCACTGGAAGATGCCGTGCTCCAGGAGCGGCGCCGGCTGCTGCGCGAGCGCGTGGACGTGGCGCTGTACACGCCGGGGCGCTCGGATGGCAGACCCCTGGCCATTCCCATCGTCCCTCACGGCATGGAGACACTGCCCGCCGAGGAACGCGAGCAGGGCGTTCAGCAAGCGGCGGATGCCATCGCCGGGATGCTCGACTATCGAACCAGCCCCAATGACAAAGCCGCGAAGGCCCTGCTCGCCCAGGCCCTCCGCCTGCTGCTGGGCCAGTCGTTCGGCAAGGAAGTCACCCTCGAACTCATCCAGCAGTTCGTCACCTCTCAGGACCCCGCGCTCCTGGAGGCCACGGATGGGATTCCCCAGAAGACCTTCGCGAAGCTCGCCCAGGACCTCAGCGTGCTGCGCATCAACCTGCGCTCACTGCTGACGTCCGGAGGCGAGCGGCTCGACCTGGATGAACTGCTCGGACGCGGCGTCCACGGCATTCCCGGGCGCACGCGACTGAGCATCATCAGCACGAAGTTCCTGGGGGACAATCCGCGCGTCCTCTTCTGGGTCTCCCAACTCCTGCTGGAGACCCACCGCTGGGCCAGTCAGCACCCCTCGCCCCAGCTTCAGGCCGTGCTCCTCTTCGACGAGGCGGACCTGTACCTGCCCGCGACGAGCAAGCCCGCGACCAAGGAGCCCATGGAGAGCCTGCTCAAGCGAGCGCGCTCGGCGGGCGTGGGCATCATGCTCGCCACGCAGAGCCCCGGAGACCTCGACTACAAGTGCCGGGAGAACGTGCGCACCTGGTGCGTGGGGCGGGTGAAGGAAGACAACGCCATCCGGAAGGTCAAACCCATGTTCACCGAGGCCCGCGTCGATGCCGAAGCCAGGCTCCCCGGGCAGAAGCCGGGACAGTTCCATGTGCTGCGCGAAGGCAAGGTGCAGCAGCTCAAGGCCGACCGCTCCGTCATGCGCACCGACCAGCTCTCCGAGGACGAGATTCTCCGGTTCGCTCGCCAGACACGCGAGCAGCAGGCCATGCCAGGTCCATCCAGGCCCACCGGGACGGACTGAAGTCCCGCGAAGGACTCTCGACTTCCTGCTAGGAAGCGCCCCGGAATGAGCACCCGGCCGCATCCACCTCCGCTGGACCGAGCACGCTTCGACGCGCTCGTGGCCCAGGGCTTCAATCAAGTCCCCGTGGTCCGACGGTTGGAGCCCGGCGCCCTGCGTCCCGTGGACCTGCTGCGCGCCCTGCCCTCCGGACATCGGTTCCTGCTGGAGAGCACCCGGGTCAGCGAGGAGGGGCGCTATTCCTTCCTGGGCTCGCGGCCGTTCCTCCGCTTCTCCGCCAAGGGTGACCAGTGCTTCATCAACGACGAGCCCCAAGTGGGCGCGCCACTGGACACCCTCCGCGCGCTGTTCAAGCAGTGGCGGGGGGTGAGCCTTCCCGGCCTGCCCCTGTTCCTCGGCGGCGCGGTGGGCTTCTTCGCCTACGAGGCCAATCACTACTTCGAGAAGCTCCCGCGACATCCCCACGATGACCTGAAGGTGCCGGACATCGCCTTGTCCTTCGTGGACACCTTCCTCGCGGTGGACCACCTCGAAGGACACCTGCTCGCCATCGCCACGGGCTCCGACTGGGTGGACTGCGCGCGACGATTGGACGCACTCGAAGCCCACGTGCATCGAGCCGTCCCCACCGAGCCCCCGTCACCACCGAGCACCTCCACCGTGGAGCCTCGCTCCAACTTCACGCAGCAGGGCTACCTGGACGCGGTGGAGCGAGTGCGCGAGTACATCCGCGCCGGGGACACGTATCAGGTCAACCTCTCGCAGCGCCTGGAGGTCGACTTCCCCGGCGACCCGCTCGCGCTCTACGAGACGCTGTCCGCCACGAACCCCGTCCACTTCGCCAGCTACCTCGAAGGCGACGGCTTCCACGTCGTGAGCGCGTCACCCGAGCGACTGGTCCGCGTGGAGCAGGGCCGCGCCATCACCCGCCCCATCGCCGGCACCCGACGCAGAGGCACACCCGAGGAGGACGCTCGCTTCGTTCAGGAGCTGCGCACCAGCGAGAAGGAACTCGCCGAGCACGCGATGCTCGTGGACCTGGAGCGCAATGACCTGGGCCGCGTCTGCGCCTACGGCTCCGTCGAAGTGACGAAGCTGATGGAGATCGTCGAGTACGCCCACGTCCTCCACATCGAGTCCGAGGTGACGGGCCAGCTCGCCCCGGGCATCGAGCCGCTCGACGTGGTGGGCGCGCTGTTCCCCGGTGGGACGATTACCGGCGTGCCGAAGATTCGCACCATGCAGCTCATCACCGAACTGGAGCCTCACGCGCGGGGCCTCTACACCGGCTCTCTCGGCTACGTGTCCTTCACCGGCGACCTGGACCTGAACATCGTCATCCGCACGCTGCTCGTGAAGGGCGGCCGAGCCTACGCACAGGTGGGGGGTGGCATCGTCCACGACTCGCAGCCGCGCCAGGAATACAAGGAGACGCTCAACAAGGCGCGCTCGCAGCTCCTCGCCCTCTCCGCGACTCGAGGCGCGCGATGATTCTCCTCATCGACAACTTCGACTCGTTCACCTTCAACCTCGTCCAGGCGCTCGGAGCCCAGGGCGCGCGACTGAAGGTGGTGCGCAACGACGCCATCACCGTGGCCGACATCGAGTCGCTCCAGCCCGAGCGCATCGTCATCTCTCCGGGCCCGGGCACTCCCGAGGACGCGGGCGTCTCCCTGGACGTCATCCGCGCGTTCGGTGGGCGCGTGCCGTTGCTCGGCGTCTGTCTGGGACACCAGTGTCTGGGGCAGGTGTTCGGCGCGAAAGTCGTGCGCGCCCCCGTGCCCGTCCACGGCAAGACGGCGGAGGTCGAGCACGCGGAGCAGGGCGTCTTTCATGGGCTGCCCCGGCCCTTCACCGCCGCGCGCTACCACTCGCTCGTGGTGGAGGGAGAGGGGCTCCCGGACTGCCTGGAGGTGACGGCCTGGCATGAAGGGCTCATCATGGGCATGCGTCACCGCACCCTGCCCGGGCTGGAGGGCGTGCAGTTCCATCCCGAGTCCTTCCTCACGACGCACGGCCCGCGGCTGCTCGCCAACTTCCTGGCGGCTCGACGCTAAGGCACGACGGAGCCCGCACGCATGTTCTCCACGGTGGCGGTGAATGGCGAGGTGAGGCGCTGGGAAGACCTGCCCCTGCACGACTTCGCGCAGGGCTTCTTCTTCGGCGCGGGCTTCTTCACCACCTTCCGCATCGACGACGGTGTCCCGCTCTTTCTCGCCCGGCATCTGAAGCGCCTCGCCGCGAGCGTCGCGTCCTTCCCCGAAACCGTCCGCGCGCCACCGTCCGAGCTGCTCCACCCCGACGCCATGCGCGAAGTCCTCCGTCGATGCCTGGAGTCAGACTCCGCGCTCGGTCCGCGCTTCACCGGCATCGGCAAGCTGACCGCGAGCGATGGCCGGCTCCTGCTCACCTTCCGGGCTCCCTCGCCGGACGCCGAGCGACTCCAGCGCGAAGGTCGCGCCGTGGACACCGTGGAGGCCGGTGCCTACCGCCACGGTGAGCCCATGCCGAACCACAAGGGCCTCTCATACTTCCGCCAGTACTCGCTCATGCAGCGGCTCCCAGTGCTGGCCAATGACCTGGGGCACGCGTGCGAGCTGCCCACCGCGAACCTCTTCGTGCTCCTGGACGGCGCGCTCGTCACGCCTCCACTGGATGCACCATGCCTGCCCGGCATCATCCGCGAGGTGCTCCTGGACGCGGGGCACCTCGACGACCTGCCCGTCGTGGAGCGCGCGCTCCCGCTCGCGCGCCTCTCCGAGGCTCGGGCCTGCGTCTTCACCAACTCCGCGGTGCTGGCCACCGGTGTGTCGAGCCTGCTGGGCCGCGCCCTCCCCGACAGCCTGTCACTGGCGGCGCGAATCCGGGAGCACGTCCTGGCCATGGCGTCGCGCGAGGGTTGAGGCAGACTGAGCGGCCATGAGCCGTTCCCTCGTCGTCGTTCACCGCTGGGCAGGACGTCCGAACACCGACTTCTATCCCTGGCTCGAGGAACGACTGCGTCAGCCCCCGGCGCCCTTCGACTCCATCGTCACGCTCGACATGCCCGAGCCCGCCGCGCCCACCATCGAAGGCTGGGGGGCCGCGCTCACGCAATCCCTGGGGCCGGTGCCTCCACCGTCCACGGTGTTCCTGGGCCACAGCGTGGGCTGTCAGACCATCCTCCGCTACCTCGCCGCGATGCCCGAGGGACACCGCGTGGAAGGCGCCGTCCTCGTCGCGGGCTGGTTCGAGGTGGACAAGACGTGGGGCTCGCTGCGGCCCTGGCTCGACACGCCCATCGACTTCGCTCGCGTCCGCGCGGCGATGGGCCACTGCGTCGTGGTCCTCTCGGACGGAGACCCGTTCACCTCCGACTGGCGCCGCAACCGTCAGCTCTGGGAGGAGCGCCTCGGCGCGGAGGTCCTCGTCGTCCCCGGTGGCCGTCACTTCAACAACCCGCGCGAGCCCGCGGTGCTGGAGGCGCTGCTGTCACGCTTCGGCACGCGCCCCACGCCGTAGTCACTCAGGCCACCTCGGGCGCCTCCGGACGAAAGCCCAGCCCCTCTGAGACCTCCTCGTCCCGCAGCGCTCGCCACGTGCTCTCGGCCACGTCCAGCACCACGGTGCCCACGGCCTCCCGGTGCAGCGCGAGCACCGGATGTCCCACGGCCGCCAGCATCCGCTTCACCTGGTGGTGCCTCCCTTCCGTCAGCGTCAGCTCCACCACGTCGGGCTCGAGCAGCCGAGCCTCCGCCGGACGCGTGAGCCCATCCTCCAGCTCCACGCCCTCTCGCAACCGCTGGAGCGCCGCCGCCCCGGGCCGCCCCGACACGCGCGCGACATAACGCTTGGGCAGGTGCGTCTCGGGCGCCGTGCCATGCCGCACGAACCGCTCGTCGTTCGTGAAGAACAACAGGCCCGTGGTGTCCCGGTCCAAGCGCCCCACCGCGTACCACTCGAAGCCTCGCAGGGACTCGGGCAGCACCGCGCGCAGCCGCTCGAACACCGTGCCCACGCCCTCCGGGTCCGAGCCATGCACCACCGGCCCCGCGGGCTTGTGAAACATCAACACCCGCGTCGACGCCGCGAGCGAGCACTCCCGCCCATCCACGCGCACCACCCCACCGGGCCGCACCGGCGCGAAGGGCTCCAGCTCCACGCGTCCGTCCACCTCCACCCGTCCGGCACGAATGGCCGCCTCCGCCTCGGCCCGAGGCAGCACCCCGGCGCGCCCCAGCGCCCGCGTCAGCCAGTCCGAGCGCCCGTCCTCCGACGCCTCCGCCCCCCTGCGCCGCGCCGCCTCCAGCCACCGGGGCGTCTTGCTCCTTCGCGCCATCCTCTCGCCTCCTCCCTTCGTCACCCCGACATCCCATGTCCACCTTGGAGAACCAACGAGCACCTTCTCCCGAGGGAGAGGCAGCGGACAGGCGCACGTCACGGCACCGCCATTTGACTCCACCCGGGCGCCTCTGCCATTGCGCCGCCGTGGCCGTCCCTCCCGAAATCGCCGCTTCGCTTCAACATTTCCCGCCGCCCCCGGGGCCTTCCGTCGCCTTCACGCTGCGACTGGCCGAAGCGCTGCACCGCTACGGCACCCCCGCGCACCGGCTGGAGGGGCTGATGCAGCGCGTGTCGGAGCGGCTGGGCCTGGAGGGCCGCTTCTTCTCCACCCCCACGTCCCTCTTCGCGTCCTTCGGGCCTCCGGAAGCGCTGCGCACCAGCCTCATCCGCGTGGAGCCCGGGGACATGGACCTGGAGCGGCTCACCCTGCTGGACGTGCTCGCCGACGACGTCATCCAGGCACGCCTCACGCCCGCCGAGGGCGCCCTGCGCGTGGAGGCCATCCTCGCGCGTCCGCAGCGCTTCGGGCCGGTGCTCCAGGTCCTCTGCTGGGCACTGGCCGGCGGGGCTGGCGCTCGACTCTTCGGCGGTGGGCTGAAGGAGATGGCGGTGGCGACGGTGAGCAGCCTGCTCATCGGCCTGTTGAGCGTGGTGACGCAGCGACAGCCCTCCACCGCGCGAGTGCTGGAGCCAGTCGCCGCCATCCTCTCCTCGGCGCTCGCCGTGCTCGCCGCGAGCGTCATCGGCCCGCTATCGATTCAGATCGCCACGCTGGCGGGGCTCATCGTCCTCTTGCCCGGCCTGACGCTGACGGTGGCCCTCAACGAGCTGGCCACGCGCCACCTCATCTCCGGCACCTCGCGACTCACGGGCGCGGCGGTGGTGTTCCTCCAGCTCGGCTTCGGTGTCGCGCTGGGCAGCCGACTGTCCGAGCTGCTTCCACCACCTGTCGCGCCGACGGTCGCCGCGCTGCCCGCATGGACGCAGGCCGCGGCCCTGGCCGTGGCGGGCGTGGCCATTGGTGTGCTGTTCCGCGCGCGCCCTCGCGACTGGGGCTGGATTGCCGCCGCGGGCACCTTCGCCTTCACCGGCGCGCGACTGGGCTCGGAGTTCCTGGGGCCGCAGCTCGGCGCCTTCGTGGGCGCGCTGCTCCTGGGCATCGGCGGCAACGCGCTGGCGCGACTGAGGAACAAGCCCTCCGTCACCATCGTCGTGCCGGGACTGATGTTGCTCGTGCCCGGCAGCGTGGGCTTCCGCAGCCTGTCCTCGCTGCTGGAGCGGGACGTGGTGGCGGGAGTCGACACGGCCTTCAACATGCTGATGGTGGCCGTGGCGCTGGTGGCGGGCCTCTTGTCCGCCAACGCGCTCGTCCCGCCACGCAAGGTGCTGTGAAGCCTCAGCCCAGGCGCGTGAAGTAGATGGCCGCGAGCGACAGCAGGAAGTACGGCACCAGCCCGCCCGCGCCCGCGTAGTCCTTGGCCATGCGCTGACCGAAGAACAGGCCCACCAGCGACACGGCGGACACCAGCGCGCCCCAGAAGGCCAGGGTCGCGCTGCCCGTGGCGACGAGCGCCACCAGTCCGGCGGCACTGAGCGCGCCCGCGGCCAGCTCCATCAGGGTGATGACACCGAGCATCAAGGGGACGACACCCCGCAGGGGGCTCTTGGCGAAGTGACCGGTGAGCCAACCCAGGTTGCCCTTCCAGTCGATGACCTTGTCGAGCCCGGACTGGAGGAACAGGATGGCGAGGAAGGCGGAGCACAGCGCCTGGAGCAGCCACGCGGTGAACTGAGTCGATTCGAAAGCCGGCATGGCGCGGCACTCTAGCCGCCTGGGGCCCGGGCCCAAGTCTTCTCCGCTGGAGACCGGGCGGGCAGCCATGGGGGCCGCTCCCCCCTTCCCTCCTGGGGAACCCGCCCTAACTTCACGGGTATGGCATCCGAGCAGACCGCCCGGCGCGTCTTCACCGGTCTCATCCTGCTGTCCATCGTGCTGCTGGCGCTGGTCATCCAGCCCTTCGCCAAGGGCATCTTCCTGGCCGCGGTGCTGGCCGGAGCGCTCTACGGCATCCACAGCCGGCTGACGCGCAAGCTGCGCGGGCGCAAGAACATCTCCGCCGGACTCATCTGTACGATGGTCGTCCTCGCGCTGCTGCTGCCCCTGGGAGGGCTCACGGCCTTCGTGGTCGCCGAGGTGTCGTCGGGTGCGCAGTTCGTCACCAAGACGGTGCAGCAGGAGGGCGTGGAAGGCCTGGTGCAGAAGCTGCCGGGGCCGGTCCGCAAGGGCGTGGAGCGCCTGATGGAGCGGCTCCCCCTGGAGGAAGCGCAACTGGACGAGAAGCTCCAGGAGCAGGTGAGCAGCCAGGGCGGAACGGCCGCGCGCGCGGTGACGGGAGCGGTGGCGGCCACGGGCTCCATCGCCTTCCAGACGGTGATGATGCTCATCGCCCTCTTCTTCCTCCTCACGGATGGGCGAGAGCTGGTGCAGTGGATAGAGAGCGTGTCCCCGCTCAGGCGCGGCGAGACGCTGGAAATCATGCGCGAGTTCCGCAGCGTGTCGGGCGCGGTGCTGCTGTCGTCGCTCGCCACCGCGGGCGTGCAGGCCTTCGCGGCGCTCATCGGCTTCCTGCTCGCGGGAGTGCCCGCGCCCCTGTTCTTCGCGGGCGTCGCCTTCTTCCTGGCGCTCATCCCCGCCGTGGGCGCCGCCCTCGTCGTGCTGGTGGCCGCGGCGTTGATGTTCTTCAGCGGACACCCTTGGGCCGCGCTGTTCCTGGCCATCTGGGGCACGGTGGTGGTGGGCCTGGTGGACAACATCGTCAAGCCGCTGCTCGCCAAGCGCGGCATGCACCAGCACGGGGCCATCGTCTTCTTCTCGCTGCTCGGCGGCCTGGCGGCGTTCGGCACGGTGGGCCTGCTGCTGGGCCCGCTCATCGTCGCCTTCTTCCTGGCCCTGGTCCGCATCCACGAGCGCGACTACGGCCGCAACCACCCAGGCCCCGACAGCCCGACGACGCCCGGCCCCAGCGATGGGCGCGGTCCAGACGCTGCACTGTCGACGAAGACCTCGAGCCCGGAAGGCGCGCTCACGTCGACGGTCCGCGAAAGTCACTGAGGCACCCGCGCCCCTGCCTCCCGCCTGAAGCAGGAGCCAGGAGCGCGGTGCCAGGGTTACATCAGAACGACGCGCCGCTCGCGCGCCGACCCGGCGAGGTCGACAGGCTGGACAGGCTGGTGTGCAGCACGAACGTCGCGCTCGAGCCCACGTCCGGGCTGCGGTTCGCGGAGACGCCGTCGGTGCCCGCCATGGAGGAAGACAACGTCGCCGTGTCCACCACCGTGCCGGACGCGTTCTTCACCGTCACGGTGTCACCGCTGTTCGACAGGCCCAGCGTGCCCGTGGTCGCGGCCACCGCACCCGGCGTGCCCGAGGGGATTCCCGCCGCGCCGCCGAACACCACCAGCACGCCGCCCGCGGGCACCGAGGTGCCGCTGGGGAACGTGTGCCGCACGCTGGCGGAGTCGGACACCGTCCACCCCGCCACGCTCAGCGCCGCCGTGCCCGTGTTCACCAGCTCCACGAACTCGCCATTCACATCGGAGCCGGCCTCGTTCACCAGCACCTCGTTGATGATGAGGGTGCCCGTGCCGCCACCGCCGCCCGTGGTAATCGAGAACGTCGCATTGCTGGTATCCGTGATGCTGGCGTCGGACGTGTCCGTCACGCGCACCCGCGCGGTGGTGCTCGCGGTGGCCGGCAGCGTCCACGACAGGCTCCCCGCCGAGGCGGGCGTGCTCGACGACAGCGTCGTCCAGGTGCTGCCGTTCAGCGTGTACTCCACCCGCACGTTCGTCACGTTCGACGACGTCCACGCAATCGTCCGCGCGCTGCTCGTCGTCCAGCTCTCACCACCGTTGGGCGACGTCACCGTCACGCTGGACGCCACCGCGTCCCCGGGAACGAGGAAGTCCTTGATGATGCCCATGTGCTGCATGCCGGTCGCGCCGCTGTCGCCCGCGAGCGCGGGGGACAGGTCGCCGATGGGCGAGTACACCCGCGTGTCCACGACGAGGCCGTTGGCGAACGAGCTGCTCCCGATGACGACCGACGTCTGGTACTGCCGCAAATCACTGTCCACCAGCACGTGGTCATAGGGGCTGTTGCGGCCCGCGTTGGTGTTGGTGTTGCCATTGCGGTCCGCCGGGTAGGGGCTGGCCGTGGAGACCACCTGCGAGAAGGTGCTGAAGCTCGCCTCGGAGCGGCTGCTGGTGTTGAAGTCGCCGCCGATGACCAGGTAGTCCCCCGTGGGGATGTTGGCCTGGATGCGGCTGACCAGGCTGGCCGCCTCCGTGTTGCGCGTGCTGGCGTTCGACGTCAGCAGGTGCACGCTCACCGCCCACAAGTCCCTGGGCCCCGGGATGTCGATGCGCGCCCAGGCGAAGTCGCGGTTGGTGACCTGCGGGTCATCCCACTCGCCCGAGGCGATGATGGGGTAGCGGCTGATGATGCCGTTGGGAATCTGCGCGCCGGCCTCGCGGTAGTACGAGAAGCCCGCGCCGAACGCCGTGTTCACGAAGCTCCGGATGTCCGCGGCGGAGTCCGTCAGGTAGTTGAACTCCTGAATCATCACGATGTCGGCGTCCGTGCCCTGGAAGATGCGGATGCCGTGGCCCGGGTCATAGTCCTGCCCGTTGCCACTGGAGATGTTCGCCGCCATGAGCCGGATGCGCACGTTGGCCAGCGAGTCCTGGCGCTCACCGAGCGAGGACTCCCCGGTGGTGGGCTCCACGCCCTCGCCACCGCAAGCTGCGAGTCCCAGGAAGAGCGCCACGAGCCATTGGCGCCACGACGACAGCACACGCGTTGGTACGGCGAGGTTGTTTCGCACGAAGTCCGGTCCTGCTCCCAGACGGGAGCTGTTGAGGTCGGCAACGACTGCTGAACGGGTGGTCCAGGCAATCCGCACCCAAATCCACAGCCTCAACTTATCCGGATGTCGCGCAAGGAAGGCGCGTGAAACACGATTGAAACATGACGCGGCATCGCCCTACAGGGATGCGGCAGTGGACAGGGCGACGAACACGTAGCGCAGGCCCTTGCCCAGCGTGACGAACACGACGAAAGGCAGGGGCTTCACGCCCACCACGCCTCCGGCGATGACGAACGCGTCACCGATGATGGGGACCCACGACATCACCAACGCGGGCGCGCCCCAGGTGCGAAGCCGCGCTTCGACCTTCTGCATGCGCGGGCCCTCGCTGGCGCGCCGCCGTGCATACCAGCGACCCAGCGGACCGCCTCCGCCGCGCGCCACCCACAGACCCAGCACGTAGAGCGACAGCGCGCCCAGCACGTTGCCCACGGTCGCCACGGCCGTGGCCAGCATCGGCGGCGTGCCGCCATAGATGAGCGCGGCGAGCAGCGCCTCGGACGGCACCGGCACCACGGAACCCGCCAGCATCGCGACGAGGAAGAGACCTGGGAGCCCCCAGGTGGAGAGAATGGCTGCGTCGGGCATGGTGGTGGGTGCGAGCGGCCCCAGCAGTGTGCCACGCGCCTGGAAGCGGACGCGCGAAAACCTCGAAGCCGCCTGCTCCCACCTCGCGTGCGAGCGCTCGATGCACCACGAGGCTCGCGGCCCCCCCGCATGAACTGCGCGGGCATGCCGCGGTGCGCAGACCTTGCGCGCGACGAGCGCCCACGCCACGCATGCCGAGGGGACACGGGCCGCGGCGCACCCCTTGCTATGGGCCGGGGGACCTCACTCCACCGCGAAGGACCTCCGCGTCATGAGCAGCAGCGACCTCCCCGCCCCGGGCCTGAGCAACGACCTCCGCATCGTTCCCGTGGAGATTGCCCCCGAGACGTTCTGGGTGGGCAAGCGAGAGCCCGGGAACATCTTCTACGCCAACCCCTACCTCCGACGGTTCCGAGGCACGGACACGAAGACGCAGCGGGCGTCGGAGTTCAACCTCCTCATCGACCCGGGCTCCAGCAGCGACTTCTCCACCATCCACACCAAGGTGACGTCGCTCATCGGTGGCATGGAGCGGCTGTCGGCCCTGTTCATCAACCACCAGGACCCGGACGTGGGCTCGTCCGCGAGCATCATCTCCGCGCGGTATGCGCCTCGTGCGGGCCTCTTGTGCTCGGAGGACACCTGGCGGCTCATCGTCCACCAGAACCTGCCGCGCAACCGCTTCATCCCCACGGAGAAGTTCGCGCAGGGACTGAGCGTGCCCACCGGGCACAAGCTGTTGCCGGTGCCCTCGCCCTTCTGCCACTTCCGGGGCGCGGTGATGCTCTATGACCCGCAGACGCGGGTGCTCTTCACGGGTGACTTGTTCGGCGGCCTCACCGACGCCAACGCGAAGGGCCTGTGGGCGGACGAGTCCGACTGGTCGGGCATCCGCGCGTTCCATCAAATCTACATGCCGGTGAACGCCGCCCTGGCCCGCGTGGTGGCCACCATCCGCAAGCTCACGCCGGCGGTGGAGATCATCGCGCCGCAGCACGGCCGCGTCATCCGAGGCCCGCTGGTGCAGCAGTTCCTGGAGCGCATGGAGAAGCTCCAGGTGGGGCTGGACATCATGGACGAGGCGCAGGACCGCACGCATCTCCAGGCGTGGAACTCGGTGGTGGACCGGGTGCTGGCGCTGGCGCGGGGCTACCTGGGCGACTCGGTGGACGTGAAGCTCGGGGCCAGCGAGGACCTGTCGGACACGTCGACGTTCGACGGGAATCGACTGGTCGTGAACCGGCTGGGCAAGTGGACCGTGGAGCACGTGGTGGACGTGTTGTGCAAAGGCGAGCCGCCAGAAATCGCGGGGCCCATCATGGTGGAGGCCACCAGCGCCGCCGCCGAGTACAACCTGCCCACGCCACACCTGGACATCGAAGGCGCGGGAGCGCCGTCGCACATCTCGCTGTTGGACCCCTGAGCCAAGAGCACGGGGCCAACGGACACCGAGGGAGGCGCGGTGGGCTCGACGGAAGAAGACTCCGGAGGCGTGGTGTACCTCGGAGGGATGTCCCTGGAACCCGCGGCGGTGGTGGCGCGGACACCGACTCCCGCGCCCGTGACGCCCCCGCCTCCCGTGTCGCTGGCGGAGACGCTGCGCGCGGTGACGCCCATGTCACCGCACGGGACGTGGCTGCAAGGCATCCCCACGCCCGCGCCTGCTCCGGCCGCGACGGTGCGCGGACTGGTGCCAGGACAGCTCGTGGGCGAGCGCTACCGGGTGGAGCGCTGGCTCGGCGCCGGAGGCAGCTCCACGGTGTACGAGGCGGAGGACCTGCGCCAGGGCCAGCGGGTGGCGCTCAAGGTGCTTGCGACACCGCATGCGGAGCCGTCGACGGTGGCGCGCTTCCGTCAGGAGGTGGAGCACGCGCGGGCGCTGGAGCACGTGAACATCCTGCGCGTCTTCGACGTGGGCCTGGATGGAGACCGGCACTTCCTCACCGTGGAGCTCCTCGACGGCATGGACCTGCGCCAGCGGATGCTGGAGCGACGGCCCACGCTCGCGGAGACGTTGCGCTGGCTCACGCACGCGGCCGTCGCGCTGGAGCACGCGCATGGCCGGGGGGTGCTGCACCGGGACGTGAAGCCCGCCAACCTCTTCATCACCCGTGCGGGCGTGCTGAAGCTGATGGACTTCGGCCTCGCCAAGAGCACCCATGTGGTGGGGACGACGGCGCAGGGCACGGTGCTCGGAACACCGGAGTACATGGCGCCCGAGCAGGTGATGGGCAGTCCTCCGCTGTCGCCCACCACGGACCTGTACGCGCTGGGCGTGGTGGCCTACGAGCTGTGCACGGGACAGCTCCCCTTCCGTCACACCGAGCCCGTGCCGTTGATGTTCCTGCACGTGCAACAGGCCCCGGTGCCGCCGACCACGTTGCGCCCGAGCCTGCCCGGCCCGTTCGAGCGCGTGGTGCTGAAGCTCCTGGAGAAGCGGCCCGAGGACCGCTACGCCAGCGCGGGTGAGCTGCGCTCCGCGCTGGCGAAGCTGTGGCCCTGGGCGCTCAAGGAGTCGGCTTGAGCGCGACGGTGACGAGTCGCAGTCCCAACTGGGGCCAGCGGGACGTGCGCGGGGTGAGGTCCGGTTGCTGGCACAGCGTGAGGACGCGGCCTCCGCCAGGGTGGAAGAAGTAGAGCGAGCGCGCGGCCTTGAACTCGCCGGGGAGCGCGGCATCCCGCTCGGGCCAGACGCGGCGGGTCGCCCACCAGGACTGAACCACGGGCCGATCGCGCAGGTGGTAGTGGACCTCCACCACCACCGCGCTCACCTCCTCCGAGCCCCACTCCAGCATGAGGCTTGAACCCGGGATGCGTCGCTCGTCGAGCAGGTGCAGGGGGCGAGGCCCCGCGTAGGCGGTGGCGTCCACCTTGGCGCCACGCAACGAGCCGAGGAAGTCCAGCTCCAGGCGCGTCGTGCCGGGCTGCACCTGGAAGCGGAAGGCCATGCGGCCCGTGCCCACGTGCTGGCCGCCGAAGTACGTCCCCACGTTGGCCACCCGGACGAGGACGGGCTCGCCCGAGCGGAACTGGTCCACGTCCGCCGGCGCGGCCAGTTGGGGCGCGGACGCAGGAAGCTCCACGCGCTTCCAGCCCGGAGTCGGGTCCTCATGCGACCAGCACGCCACGGGCGCCGCCTGCGTCAGCCACAGCGCGCCCATCCAGGAGAGCAGGGGCCCCATGTCACGAGCTCCGGGGAGTGGCCGGGGTCGACCGCGCCGAGAGCCACGCGGTGCCGAGCATCAGCGCACCGGCCGCGGCGAGCCCCGCCACGCGCAGGGAGCCGTCGAGGTGGGCGGTGTCATAGAGGAGCGTCTTGCCCACGGAGATGGCGACGAAGCAGAAGCCCGCGTCGCGAATCACGGGAGCGCCCCGCTTGCGGCCCAGGAACACGAGCACCACGCCGATGACGAGCCAGCCCAGCGTGAGCACGAGCCGACGCGCGATGTGGTCCTCCGCGACGCCCAGGGTGAGGAAGTGGAAGTAGAAGGTCCACGACGTGGCGATGGTCGCGGCGGTGAGGCCGAACCAGACGAGCACGTCACGGATTCGCTCCAGTTGCGTGTCACCGCGACGCAGCGAGCGCGGCAACATGATGACGGACGCGATGAACGTCAGCGCGAGTCCCACGAGCAACAAGGGTTGCTTCGTCGCCGCGTACCACAGGCCTCCTGTCACGGAGGTGGCGAGCACTGCGATGGGGAAGATCAGCAGTCCTCCGCGAGGAACCGCCAGGAAGCCCAGGGCCAGCGTCGCGACCGCCGCCAGAATGAGGAGCGCCTCCACGGGCATGTGGAGGTCCCGCCAGAGGAACACCGCGGCCAGGGCCAGCAATGCGCCGCCGAGCCCACCCAATACCTTCACGTCCCACTTCGCCATCATCTCCGTCATCGCCAATCCTCCACCGCCAACCCGTGGCGTGTGGGGAGGCTCCGATTGCATCGGACCTGCCAACCGCTGACGCACGGCATCACGCACGTTTGCGCGGTGGGGCGGGCTCACGGTGTGCAGCGCGCGGCACACCGTGGGGAGGCCGCTGCACAGCGCGCACGAGCGCTACCGGCTCACGGCTCTTTCCCTGAACTGAGTCTGCCCCAGTTCGGTGGCCCTCTTGCGCTTCGGTTTCATGGTTGTTGGACCCACCACGTCGTTCAAGTCCAGACGGGCTGGCAGTACCTTGAGTCTGCCTTTGCGCGAACCCCTCTCGCGCGGCGCTCGGAGATTCCTGCCCATGCCCCATCCCTCTGGGAGCGTTGTCCTATTCACGAATGGCGAGACCTCCTGCGAATTCTTCCAAGACTTGGGGAGGGACACGCTGCTGTTGCCCGCGCTGAAGGTCCCGTTGCGACCGGGGGCCTTCGCCTCGATGGGCCTGCGGGTGGACGATGCGCGTTGACGCTCTGCTCTGGGTCGTGGCGTTGCTGACCGCGGGATGCTCCTCGGTGACGCAGGTTCCCGGGCGTGGCGAAACGCTGAGCTACACACCCCGACAGTGGCGACACGCGACTCCACGAGCTGACGCGACGCGCGCGGGACCTGGCACAACCACGGGCGCCGTCGGGGGCGAAAGGCAAAGCGCTGAACGAACGCATCAAGCCCTCCTCGACTCCATCAACGAGGCGAAGGGCTCGCTGAAAGGAGTCGAGTCCGCGTTGTCCAAGATGGTGACGCGTCGGCCTGGCTTCGATGGCCGGAGCATCAACGGCGAGGTGTTCACGCGCTTTCTCCATCATGGCGACAAGCAGGCGACGTGGATTCGCGGCGCGCTCGAGAGTACGACCGGACTGACGGAAGTGGCCTCGGAGGTGGGGGATCCGGCCATGGAGCTGGGGATTCTTCGCATGACGGGGCCCAAGCTCCAGGCCGCGATGTTCGGGACGCTGCTGCTGGCAACCTGGGGCGACTTCCTTCAGCTCTCCGACGCCTTGCTCCGAGAGTGTTTCATGTGCGGCATCGAGAAGCAGTTCGTGGACCTCAACCGCGTTCGGGGCTTGATGGAGACCGCGCTGGCGGACCTCGCCTCCCAGGACCCTGACCGTGTCGAGGCGGCGGCCCTCGGGATGCCCGAACTGATGGGGACATTGACCCGGGAGTTCAACACGCTTCGTTCGGATGGACTGTCGGCCATAGAGGATGGAGGCAAGGTCCTGGTGGCCATGCAGGTGTTGGAGATGGTCACCCTGATCTCCTCGCTGAAGATGTCGCTGCCACGGCTGCCCCCGGCCACACCTGCGACGCTCGGCGTGGGCCTCACGATGAGTTCGGGGGGAGTCATGGCGGGCTCGCGAATCGTCGTCTCCGCTGAGTGGGTGGAGATGATGCGAAGGCTCGTGCAGGCGGGCGTCATCTCCGTTCCGGCAGTGAGCGCGGCCGTCCGCATCCACGGCGGTCAGGTCATGATGGCGCAGGCCCACCAAGGCCTACCCAAGGGTGTGCGCGACGCGCTGGGGGACAGTCCCGAGGTGCGCGGCATGCAGGTGACGGGCAGAGCGGGAGCGGGCATGTCCGAGGCTCCGAAGCACCACGTCATGCCCAAGGAGCATCGCGAGTGGTTCGAGCAGCGCGGCTTCAAGGGTGACCTGGACATCGACCAGTTCTGTGTTCGACTGGAACGGGCCCACCACGAGGCGATTCACGGCGGGGGGAACTGGAAGCTGGGGCGCATATGGCCCGACGAATGGAACAGGAGGATCATGCGCACCCTGAATGATGCGGAGTTGTCGGCAGGGCAGAAGTTGACGCGCAATGAGGTGCTGAGCATCGTCGCGGAGAACATGAGGCTCTACGACATTCCGATGAAGTTCACCAAGGGGCGCAGCCGATGACCGACGGACGTTCATGGCAGGGGGATTGGAAGGCCCGCCTCTATGAACGGGTCCGCGAGCGTGGCTTCGACTCGCTGACCGCCTTCGCGGATGCACGTCCTGCTGTCCCGCTGTACGCCCTGGCCGAAGAGCTTGGCAAGGATGACGTCGCAGGGGTGCAGGTGTTGACCGGGTTGCGCACTGAAGCGGAACGACGGAAGCAAGTCACACGACTTGTTCGAGACTTGCTCGCGCGGGAGTTGGCAGCAGGCCTTCCCAACGGGTGGCCAGCCGAACTTGATGATGTGACCCGCTTCCAGGTCGCCAAGGCGCTTGGCCTCTGGTCGGGCTCCACTCCAGAAGCCTATTCGGAGCGCACTCGACAGGTGATTGTCGCGCTCCGCGCGAATCCGCCCCCCGCGAGCTGGCGCCCGCTCGGCCCTGACGACGAGCTTCTCCGGGCGCTGCTGCCGGACGACGAAGCCTGAGCGGAACCAGCGCGTCCTGCTCCGGATTTTCGACCGCCCTATCAGGTGAACTCAGGGCTCGCTGGCCATCTTGCCGGGGGCGACCACGGCCAGCAGCAGCGCCACCGTTCCCGCGAGCGCACCCGCGATGGCGAACTGGAGCGCGAAGTGGCCTCGGGCGAGCGCCAGCGCGGCCACCGTCAGTGAGCCTCCCAGCAACCGCGTCGCATAGAGACTGCTGGTCACGATGCCCCGGTGGTGCCACGGCGCGCGTGACTGCGGGCCGATGAGCGACGTGCTCGCCGCCGGCCCCAATCCCATGCCGAGCACCGCGAGCGAGACGAGCGCCGGGAGCGTGCCCCAGTCATACGCGGCGGTGAGCGCCAGGAGCCCCGCCCCCGTCGCGGCCACCGCGAAGCCCACGCCCGCGCTCAAGCGCATGCCTCCGCGCACCAGCAGCTTCACGCCAAACGTGGAGCCCACCGACCAGCCCAGCAACATCGGCAGGAGCGTCAGCCCCGCGACGATGGGCGTCTGGCCGCCCTGCTCCGTCATCCACAGCGGCACCCACGCGGCCATGCTGTAGAGCAACGCCCCGCCCGCGATGCCTCCCGCCACGCCACTGAGCACGGTGCGGTCCTTCACCAGCTCCATCGGCAAGAGCGGCGCCTCCGACCGACGCTGCTGGAACACCAGCGCCGCGGCCCCCACCACCGCGCCCAGCAGGCACAGCCAGCGCAGCTCCGCGTGACCCGGCTCCAGCGAGAACAGGAGCATCGCCGCCGACGAACCCGCGAGCACCGGCCCCCAGCGGTCCAGCTTCACGTCCGTGCGACGCGGCGGGTCTCGATAGGAGAGGTACAGCAGCAGCGCGGCGAACAGGCCCACTGGCACGTTGACCAGGAACACCCAGCGCCACGAGGCGTGCATCACCAGCCATCCACCGATGAGCGGCCCCACCGCGTTTCCCGCACCCCAAGCACCGGTGAAGAGCCCCTGAACGGCGGCGCGCTCGCGCAGCGTGTAGAGGTCCGCGCTGATGGTGAGCGTGGTGGGCTGAAGCGCGCCCGCGCCCAACCCCTGCAACACGCGGAAGGCGATGAGCCCCTCCACCGAATGGGCGAGCCCGCACAGCGCGGAGCCGACAAGAAACAACCCCATGCCGGCGAAGAAGACGGGCTTGCGTCCCAGCCGGTCCGCCAGCTTCCCGGAGATGAGCACGCCCACGGTGGACGCGAAGAGGAACGCGGAGAAGACCCACGAGTAGAGGTGCTGTCCGCCCAGCTCCCGGGTGATGGTGGGCATGGCGCTGGTCACCACCGTGCCCTCGAAGGCACTGACCACCAGGGCCAGCAGCACCGCGCCAGTGGCCATCCGCCGCGCCGCTCCAGGCCGTGCGGAAGACACCGGCTCCACCGTCAAGCCGCTTCCATCCATGGCACACGTGTAACCGGGGGCTCCCCATGCGGAAATCGCAACTTCCGCATAGACTTCATGCGGAATCCGCATGACCCACGAACAGCTCCAGGCATTCCTCCGCGTGGCCCAGGAAGGCCGCCTCTCCAGGGCCGCCAAACGGTTGGGGCTGTCCCAGTCCGGGCTGTCCCGCCAGCTCCAGTCGCTGGAGGCGGCGCTGGGCACTCGCCTGCTCGTCCGCACGCCCGGGGGCGCCGTGCTGACGGACGCGGGAGAGCGGTTCCTGCCCCACGCACGGCGCGCGCTCGATGCCCTGGCGGCGGGTACCTCCGAGCTGGAGCGGCTGTCGAACACCCCTCGCGGGCCGGTGTCGCTCGGCACGCTGCACACCGTGGGAGCGTACCTGCTGCCGGACATCATCCCGGCCTTCGCGCAGCGGTTTCCGGACGTGCGTCCCCGGCTCAGCGAGGCCATGGCGTCGACGCTGGAGGAAGGCGTGGCCCGTGGCGCGCTGGACCTGGCCATCCTGTCGCTGCCCGTGCGACGGGCGGACCTGGTGTCGCAGAAGCTGTGGGAGGAAGTGCTGATGCTGGCGGTGCCGCGCGGACACCGACTCACGAAGAGCAGCCGGCCGGTGACGCTCGGAGACGTGGTGGAAGAGACGTGGGTGGTCATCCCCAGCATGAGCGGCACGCGCGCGCTGGAGGCGGAGTGCGAGGCGCGCGGGGTGACACCGAAGGTCGCGATGGAGACGGACAACGCGGAGGCGATGCGGCGCATGGTGGAGCGCGGACTGGGCATCGCGCTGGTGCCAGAGCTGATGGCCAGGGACCACGCGGCGCGCGGCTTCGACGTGGTGCCGCTGGCGAAGAGCGGCCTGAAGCGACAGGTGGCGCTGGTCCACCGGGGCGAGGGCTACCTCACGGCGGCGGCGCGCGAGCTCAAGTCCTTCATCGTGGAGAGCGTGCGCGCGATGCCGGAGCCCTGGGGAGCGGGCAGGCGTGGAGGAGCGCCCTCGGGGCAGCGGGTGCGGTAGCCTGTCGCGCGTGGGCGGATGACGGGAGCCCACGGGTGAGAGGGCTGTCGCATGTCGCTGAAGGTGATGACGTTCAACGTGTTGCAGGGAGGCGAGGAGCGGTTCGACGACATCGCCACCTTCCTCTCCCGGGCCTCACCGGACGTGCTGGTGCTCCAGGAGTGCCTGGGCTGGGAAGACGGCGGGCGCCTGCGTCGGGTGGCCGAGGCACTGGACGTGCCGCAGGACGACGCGCACGTGGTGCTGGGTCAGTCCCGCTCGCGCCCCAGTGGGCGCAGCTACCACGTCGCGGTGGTGAGCCGCCCTCCCCTGCGCTCGCTGCGCATCCACAATGACCGCCACTTCCTGGGCCACTGCATCGTCGAGTGCGAGCTGGAGGCCAACGGACCGGTGACGCTGTTCGGCACGCACTTCGACGCGCACCACGAGAGGCTCCGCTACGTGGAGGCGCGCTACCTGCGCTCGCTCATCGACCCGGCGAAGTTCCGGGACGGGCAGTACCTGCTCGCCGGAGACCTCAACTCGCTGTCGCGCAGGGACCCGTACCCGGTGGACCTGGAGGACAGGCTGCGTCGCGCGGGGACGGACAAGTACGGACACCCGCCGCGCTTCGACGTCATCGACGACGTGGAGGACTTCGGCTGGGTGGACACGCTGCCGACGCGGGCCGGGTCCACGAAGTGGGTGACGGCGCGGCGCAACCGGGGTGGCGTCACCATCGACTACCGCACCGACTACGTCTTCGCGTCACCGCGCATGGTGGAGCGACTGGTGTCCGCGGAGGTCATCGACGTGGGCGACACGTCCGACCACAACCCGTTGGTGGCCACGTTCCGCTGACACGCGGTCGTCCGCGCAAGATCCTGATAGCGCCAGCCCCGGGAGGACTCCGATGGTATGTCCATGCGAACCACCCTCCTCAGCCTGCTGCTCGCCCTGACCGCATGCGCCCATGCGCCGCCTTCCGTCCCCGTGGAGACGATTCCCGCCCGCCCCGAGGACGTGGCCTCCATCGATGGGGTGATGAAGGCCTTCTACGAAGTGGTGAACCTCGCCCCCGACGCACCCCGGCAGTGGGCACGCGACAGGACGCTCTACAGCCCATGGATTCACTTCGTGTCGATTGGCCAGAAGGTCTCCATCTGGGACCACCAGGGCTTCGTGGAGGCCACGGAGCCACTCGTCCGCGCCGGGTTTCGCGAATGGGAAATCAATCGCGTCACGCGCCGGTACGGCAACATCGCGCATGTGGCTTCGACCTACGAGACGCGGACGGGCCCCGGAGAAGGCTCGCTCTCGCGGGGCGTCAATTACCTCCAGCTCTACTTCGACGGCGCGCGCTGGTGGGTGACGAGCGTGGTGTGGCAGTCGGAAGACGCGGCGCATCCCATTCCACCGGAATTGCTTCCCGCCTCGAGTCCTTGAGCATGACCGCGCGGGCGAGAGAATGAGCTGGGACCTCCCCAGTCCGATGCGCCCGCTCGTCGAGGGAAACGAACTCTTCGTGGGCGAGTGGACGTGTCCCGGAGCGCGCCAGGCTCGGACGCTGGAGCAGGCGCACTACGTCGAGCTGGACCTGCTGCGCGCGGGGATGCATGTGCGGACCCTCGGTCGGCAACGGAGCGTGGTGGACCCGACGACCGCCGCGCTGCAGGTTCCGGGTGACGAGTACTGGATGGCCTCGACCGGGGAGCAGCCACAGCGCAGCACACTGCTGCTCCTGCGTGGCGCGCTGGCGGAGGAGCTGGGCCCGCACGTTCGAGCCCAGGTCCTCCAGGTCTCCGCGGAGGTGGCACGCCTGCACTTCAAGCTCTTGCGGGACACGGACCCGCTGGCGCGAGAGGAAGTCGCGCTGGCCCTGGTCCATCGCTTCGTTCGGGACGCCGTGCCCGAGCGGACGCGAGCAGCCTCCGTCACGCCCGCGTGGCGTCAACTCACGGAGGAGTTGCAACACCAGGTGGCCACGCGCTTCGCGGAGCGGCTGACGCTGGAGGCGCTCGCTTCAAAGGTCCACGCATCCCCCTTCCACGCCAGTCGCGTCTTTCACGCGGTGACAGGGGAGACGCTGCATCGACACCTCACCCGCGTGAGGCTGCGCGCCGCGCTGTTCGAGTTGGAGGAGGCATCAGGCCGCCTCACGGACGTCGCGCTCGGAGTGGGCTTCTCCTCGCACAGTCACTTCACCAGCGCGTTCCGGCAGGAGTTCGGGTGCACGCCCTCGGCGCTTGCACGCGGGCGCGGCTGAGCGCGCGTCACCTCCGCTACGCTCCCCCTTTCGATGCCCTACGACAAGACGCGCGGGGATGTTATCCCTCCAGCGTTTCATCGGGACGTGGTGCGAAGGAGGAGCAGCGTGGCTCGGACGGA
Organism: Myxococcus sp. CA040A; assembly: GCF_013336725.1. Lineage (NCBI taxonomy): Bacteria > Pseudomonadati > Myxococcota > Myxococcia > Myxococcales > Myxococcaceae > Myxococcus > Myxococcus sp. CA040A. The sequence continues at coordinate 444,471 of NZ_JABUMR010000005.1, forward strand.
CAGCTTCGTGGAGTACGTGGTGGAGTTGCTGGAGAAGCTCGGACCGGTCCAGGCTCGGCGGATGTTCGGCGGGTGGGGCCTGTACTTCGGAGGGCGGATGTTCGGCCTCATTGGAGACGGACAGCTCTTCCTGAAGGTCGACGATGTCACCAGGCCCGACTTCCAGGCCGCCGGCTGCCGCCCCTTCATCTTCGAGGGCGGCGGGAAGACGGTGGCGCTGGGCTACTGGACGCCGCCCGCCGACGCGAGCGATGACGCCTATGAGCTGCTGCCCTGGGCTCGCCGTGCCGTCGACGCGGCGGCGAGGGCCGCGCTGAAGAAGGCTCCGAAGAAGAAGCCCGCCGCGGCAGCGAAGAAGGCCCCTGCCGAGAAGAAAGCGCCAAAGAAACAGGCCCCCGCGAAGAAGACCCCGGCCCCAAGCAAGCCGAAGCCGAAGTCCCTCTCGACGAGGTCGACGCCCCCGAAAAAGCCCGCCGTCGCCAAGAAGACCGCGCGCAAGAGCCCCCGCCTCAAGCGGTCTTGATGGACGAGGCCGACTCCAGGCCCAGCTCGGCCACGGAGACCTCCCGCATCCGGAACTTCTGCACCTTGCCCGTCACCGTCATCGGGAACGCGTCCACCAGCTTCCAGAAGCGCGGCACCTTGAACGTGGCGATGCGGCCCGTGCAGTGCTTCCTCAGCTCCTCGGGCGTGAGCGTCACGCCCGGCTTCGGCTTCACCCAGGCCATCACCTCCTCGCCGTACTTCGCGCTCGGCACACCGATGACCTGCGCCTCGCTCACGCCCGGGTGCGTGTGCAGGAACTCCTCCACCTCGCGCGGAGAAATGTTCTCCCCGCCCCGGATGATGAGGTCCTTGATGCGCCCGACAATCCGCACGTAGCCATCCACGTCCATCGTCGCCAGGTCGCCGGTGTGCATCCACCCCGCCGCGTCCACCGCCTTCGCCGTGGCCTCCTCGTTCGCCCAGTACCCCAGCATGACGCTGTAGCCCCGCGTGCACAGCTCTCCCGCCGCCCCGCGAGGCACCACCGCCCCCGTCTCCGCGTTGATGACCTTCACCTCCAGGTGCGGATGCACGCGCCCCACCGTGGACACCCGCTTGTCGAACGGGTCATCCAGCGAGCTCTGCGTGGACACCGGAGACGTCTCCGTCATCCCGTAGCAGATGGTCACCTCGCGCATGTTCATCCGCGATTGCACCTGCTTCATCACCTCCACCGGACACGGTGAGCCCGCCATGACGCCGGTGCGCAGCGTCGTCAAATCGAACTCACCGAAGCGCGGGTGGTCCAGCTCCGCGATGAACATCGTCGGCACGCCGTACAGCGACGTGCAGCGTTCCAGTTGCACCGCCTGGAGCACCGCCAGCGGGTCGAACGCCTCGCCCGGAATCACCATCGTCGAGCCATGCGACGTGCAGGCCAGGTTCCCAATCACCATTCCGAAGCAGTGATAGAAGGGCACGGGGATGCACACCCTGTCCTCCGGCCCGTAGCGCAGCGCCTCGCCGATGAAGTACCCGTTGTTCAGCACGTTGTGGTGCGACAGCGTGGCGCCCTTGGGGAAGCCCGTCGTCCCGGACGTGTACTGGATGTTGATGGGGTCGTCGAACTGGAGCGACGCCTCGCGGTCCTCCAGCGTGTGCTCGCTCACGTGCTTCGCGTTGGAGAGCAACAGTTGCCAGTCGTCGTCCAGCACCAGCGCCACGCGGAGCTGAGGACAGCGGGGGCGGACCTCCTCCAGCATCGCCCGGTAGTCCGTCTGGCGGAAACCCCGCGCCAACAGCAGCACGCTGGTGCCCGACTGGTTGAGCGAGTACTCCAGCTCCGCCGTGCGATAGGCCGGGTTGAGGTTCACCAGGATGGCGCCAATGCGCGCCGCCGCGTACTGCGTCACCACCCACTCGAAACGATTGGGAGACCAGAGGCCCACGCGGTCCCCCTTCTCCACGCCCATCGCCAGCAGGCCCTTCGCCACCTGCGTGGTGGTTTCCCACAACTCGCGGTACGTGGCCCGATACCCCTGCGAGACGACGACCAGCGCCTCGCGGTCCCCATGGCGCTCCACCGTTCTTCGCAGGTTCTGCCCGAGGGTCTCACCGAGGAGCGGCGTGGCACTGGTGCCATGGACATACGAGGGAGCCTGGCTCATGCACCCATCGTCACGCCGTCAAGAAGGTCGAGCAAGCGCCCCTGGGGCGAGTCCGCTGTGGAGCGCCCGCCCGACAAGCGGTCCTAAACCCGGGCGACCCGGTGGATGCTGTTCCCTTCAGGCCCCCCGTTGGGTCACCGGAGGCCACTCCCCGCGCCCTCGGGCCCCCCCCGGCCGGCGCCAGCCAGGGCAGCCCCTGGGCATCCCCCGCTGTCCACTTGTCCCACACTCACCCGAACTTCCGAGCCATCCAGGGATTCAGGTGGTGCGGCCCCACCACGCACCGCATTAAATGGAGGGGTTCATGGATGATTCCAACGCCAGGCTGGTCGCGGCACTGCTGGAAGCCCGACAGCGCCACTGCTTCCCCCCGGACGTGCGCCGGGCGGCCCCCGAGTTCGTCGCACAGGTCCTCGGGCTGCTGTTCCCTCACTTCGCGGAGCGCCTGGAGTGTACCGCCGCCGCTGTCCGCCGGGACGTCACCACCGTGGAGGCCAGCCTCCACCGGCTGCGCGAGACGCTCGCGCCCCTCTACCCGGACATCAACGCCAGCATCCCCGCGCGCTTCATGGAACGGCTGCCGGAGCTCTACGACTGGCTCCGTCAGGACTCGCAGGCCATCTTCGACGCGGACCCCGCCGCCCGCTCCGTGGACGAGGTCATCCTCACGTACCCGGGCTTCCAGGCCATCGCCATCTTCCGCGTGGCCAATGCGCTGCACATGCTCGGCTTACCGCTCCTGCCACGGCTGCTCACCGAGTTCGCCCACCAGCGCACCGGCGTGGACATCCACCCCGGCGCCACCATTGGCCGGCGGTTCGTCATCGACCACGGCACCGGCGTCGTCATCGGTGAGACGACGCTCATCGGCGACAACGTGAAGCTCTACCAGGGCGTCACGCTGGGCGCCCTCATGGTGGAGAAGGCCCTGGCGGACAAGAAGCGCCACCCCACGATTGAGGACGACGTGGTGGTGTACGCCAACGCCACCATCCTCGGAGGGGAGACGGTGGTGGGCCACGGCAGCATCATCGCCGGCAACGCGTGGCTCACGCAGAGCATCCCTCCGGGTTCCGTCGTCACCCGACGCAGCGAGATTCGTCCCCGTGGAGCCGACGGCGTGCTGGACGCCATCGAGTTCCACATTTGATGACGCCTTTGCGAAGCACCTACCCCGCGCAGCCCCCGACGAGGCCCGACATGAAGGTCAACAACATCCTCGAGACCATCGGCAACACGCCGCACGTACGCATCAACCGGCTGTTCCCGTCGCGCGTCACGGTCCATATGAAGCTGGAGCGCGCCAATCCGGGCGGCAGCATCAAGGACCGCATCGCCCTCTCCATGATTGAGGACGCGGAGAAGCGCGGCATCCTCAAGAAGAACAGCGTCATCATCGAGCCCACCAGCGGCAACACCGGCATCGGTCTGGCCATGGTCGCCGCGGTGAAGGGCTACAAGCTGGTGCTCGTCATGCCGGAGTCGATGAGCGTCGAGCGCCGCCGCCTGATGGCCGCCTATGGCGCGACGTTCGAGCTCACCCCGCGCGCCCAGGGAATGAAGGGCGCCATCGCCCGCGCCAACGAACTGCTCTCCCAGGTGCCCGACTCGTGGATGCCCCAGCAGTTCGAGAACGAGGCCAACATCGAGGTGCACAAGCGCACCACCGCCCAGGAAATCCTCAAGGACTTCCCGGACGGGTTGGACTACCTGATTACCGGCGTGGGCACCGGCGGCCACATCACCGGCTGCGCCGAGGTGCTCAAGCAGCACTGGCCCAAGCTGAAGGTCCTCGCGGTGGAGCCCACCAAGTCGCCCGTCATCAGCGGCGGCCAGCCCGGCCCCCACCCCATCCAGGGCATCGGAGCGGGCTTCATCCCGAAGAACCTCCACACCGAGGTGCTGGACGGCACCGTGCAGGTCACCGAGGAAGACGCCTTCGAGTTCACCCGCCGCTCCGCGCGCGAGGAGGGCATCTTCGTGGGCGTCTCCTCCGGCGCCGCGCTGTCCGCGGTGAACCAGAAGCTGGGTGAGATGTCGGATGGCAGCCGCGTGCTGTGCTTCTGCTACGACACCGGCGAGCGCTACCTGTCCATCGACACGCTCTTCTCGCCCCAGGGCTGAGCGCCGTCAGCCGCCGTATCCCCGCACCAATTCCACCAGCCGGTCCATCTCCTCCGGCAGGTTGTAGAAGTGCGGGGACAGGCGGATGCGCCCCCGGCGCACGGAGTGGGCGACGTGGTGCTCGGACAGATACGCCCCGAGCGCCCGCGCCTGCGCCCCGGGCGGCAGGAAGGTGAGGATGCCCGCGCGATGCTCCGGCGCGGGCCCCACCTCGCAGCCCAGCGCGAGCAGGCCCTTCTCCAGATACGCGAGCAGCTCGCGGATGCGCGCCTCGATGTTCTCCACGCCCACCTCCTGCAACAGCTCCAGCGCGGCGCCCAGCGCGTAGAGGCCCGGGTACGCGGCGCTGCCCTCCTCGAACTTGCCCGCGTCGGCGCGCAGCTCGAAGTGGGTGCGGTTGAAGTTCCACGCATCGGTGGTGCTGCGCCAGCCCACCAGCACCGGACGCAGCCGGGGCAGCACCTCCTTCGCCACGTACAACAGGCCAATGCCGGAGATGCCGAGCATCCACTTGTGACTGTCCGCGCTCAGGAAGTGGATGCGACACTTCTTCACGTCCACCGGCACACAGCCGACGCTCTGGATGCCGTCCACGCAGAAGAGGACGCCCGCGCGCTCACACACCCGGCCCACCGCCTCCAGGTCCGTTCGGTGCCCCGTGGCGAACTGCACGGAGGACACCGCCACCAGCCGCGTGCGCGGCGTCAGGGCCTGCTCCACCGCTTCGGGGGTGACACCTCCGGAGGGCACCTGGATTTCGCGCACCGCGACGCCTCGGTCCTTCAGGTGCAGCCACGGGTAGACGTTGGAGGGGTACTCCAGCGACGTGGCCACGGCCACCTCGTCCCCCGGCTTCCAGTCCAGGCCCTCCGCCACCAGACCCAGGCCGTGGCTGGTGTTGCGCACAAAGGCCACCTCGCCGGGCTCGGCATGGAGCAGGCGCGCCGCCAACGCGCGGATGCGCTCGCAGTGGGCCTCCCAGCCTCGCTCGTGGCGGATGCCATGGTAGACGAGGTCGTCCATCCACTCGCGCACGGCCTCGGCGGCGCGCAGGCTGGTGGGCGCGACTCCGGCATGGTTGAAGTAGAGCTGCTCTTGCAGCACCGGGAAGAGGGCGCGGTAGGACTCGAGGGAGCGCGTCATGCGTCCGAGTCTAGCCACCCGCTTCCCAGTCAGGCGGACGACGTGTGCGGGGAGGCGTGCCCGCGTTCACCCGCCATCAGGGGCCCCCTCCCCTGACGGTGAGCGGATGGGCTATACCTCCGGCCCTCATCAGCGGGGAGCGCAGTGCATGCGTCGCGAGGTTCGCGGTTCCGTGAGGAGCACGTTGCTGCTGGGCCTCCTGTTGGCGGGCTGTGCCGGCACCGTCAAGGCCCCCTATCCGCCCATTCGCGCGGACACCTCTCCAGCGGCGCTCGCGCGCGGGGCGGTCATCTTCCATGCGAGCTGCGAGGCGTGTCACCGGAGCGGTGACGCGGAGACGGCCTCCGGCGCGCCGCTGCACGAGCTGCCGTCGTACATGGGCGACTTCCACTCGTCCAACCTCACCGCGCACCCCACGGCGGGCATCGGCGCGGCGACGGACGAGGAGCTGGCGCGCGTCATCCGCTACGCGGTGAGTCGAGACGGACGGCTGATGGTGATGCCCAGCTATGGCATGGGGGACAAGGACCTGGCGGCGGTGCTGGGCTTCATGCGTTCGGGGCATCCGCTCTTCACGCCGGACGCGACTCCCGCGCCGCGCTCCGACTTCAGCTTCATTGGCGGACTGGGCTTCCGCGTCATCACCGGCAACGAGCCGGTGCAGCGGCCCGTCGTCGGCATCCCCGTGCCGCCCAAGGGCCCCACGCTGGAGTACGGCCGGTACATGGCCCAGGACGTCTACGACTGCGCCTCCTGTCACACGCCGGGCTTCAGTCCGGACAAGACGCAGGGCGATGACGTCTTCTCGGGAGGAATGTCCTTCAAGGACCCGGAGGGCCAGGAGGTCCACTCCAGCAACATCACCTTCCATGAGACGGGGCTCGCCCACTGGACGCGGGCGGACTTCATGCGCGCGGTGCGGGATGGGATTGCGCCGGATGGCTCCGCGCTGCGCTCGCCCATGCCCCGCTTTCGCGGCATGGATGAGGAGGAGGCCCAGGCCCTCTATGACTATCTGCGCTCGATGCCGCCTCGGAAGAACGCCGTGGACGGAGCACGGCCCCGACTCACCGCCACGACGCCCCGCCCGGAATGGGTAGCGCCAGTCTCGTTGACCGAAGACGTCCGTGAAGTGGAAGCGCCCGAGGAGGCCGCACCGACGGGCGAGGTCGCCCACGCGCCCGCTCCAACGAGCGGACACGGCGTTGTGACTCCGGCCGAGGCCACCTCGGCACCAACAAACGTCGCGACCACTGGAGCCACGGCGGCGCCGAGCAGCAGTGCCTCCGCATCGGCGCCACCGAAGGTCGCCACGCCCGCGCCGCGCAAGCCCCGAGTCGTGCCGGCCCGGGTGGATGCGCCCAAGCTCTTCACGCAACTGGGTTGCGCGGGCTGTCATGCGCCGGGGGCCCGCTACCATGACCGGATCGCGCGCGCCTCCCGACGAGGCGACGCGGAACTGGTGCGCTGGGTGCGCAACCCGGAGCAGTTCCAGCCGGGGACGACGATGCCCACCTACGCGGAGCTGCTCGACGTACCGACCGCGCTGGCGCTCGTCCGCTGGGTGAAATCCGGAGGCCCCGCGACCCTGCCTCCCGTCTCCCACTGACCCGCTGAAATTCGCGGGAAATGACCGGAGAAAGGGAGCCCCCACGTATCTGGGGTGGAAGTTCCTCGGGGTGTCCTTCGACACGCCGGGGCACGTGCCACCCCGGTGCCAACCGGCCCCTGCCCCGGGGTGGTGCGTGTAATCTTCCAAGCCTTCCGCCCCGTGGGGAGAAGGCTGCGTCCGGGACGCGGCTCGCATAGCGTGGACGCATGACGGAGTGCCTCCTCAACATCGACCTGGGTGAGCTGCCCGACGAGGACGCGCGGCTCTATGCGCTCGCCCAGGTGGCCAACATCGCCTGTGGTGGACACGCCGGAGACGACGCCTCCATGCGCCGAGCGCTGGAGCTGTGCGCGCGCCATGGCACCCGGGTGTGCGCGCATCCGTCCTACGAGGACCGCGAAGGCTTCGGACGGAGAGCGCTCGACGTGACACCGGACGTCCTGCACGGACAGGTGGCGAGCCAGTGCGCGCGCCTCTCCAGGCTGGCGCAGGAGCAGCGGGTGCCTGTCGTCTACGCCAAGCTTCACGGCGCGCTGTACCACGCGGCCAACACCTCGCCCGTGCTGGCGCGCGCGGTGGTGGAGGGAATCGTCGAGGCGCTCGGCACGGGCGTCACCCTCATCGCTCCCGCCGAGGGCTCGCTGCGAGACGCGGCGAGGAACGCGGGGCTGGCCCATGCACGCGAGGGCTTCGCGGACCGGGGCACGCTTCCGGATGGCTCGCTGATTCCCCGGGGGCAACCGGGCGCGGTGCTCACGGAGGCTGCGAAGGTGCGGGAGAACACCGTGCGGCTGGCGACCCAGGACACCGTCGACACGGTGTGCGTGCATGGCGACACGCCCGGGGCGGTGGAGCTGGCCCGCGAGGTGCGCGCCACGCTGGACGCGCTGTCGCTCCACGTGGAGCCGCTGGGAGACGGCGCGCTGCGGCTGACGCTGCCCGACAGCCTGGAGCGGCGGGCGGCGCGCGAGGTGCTGCGGGCCCTGCCCGGTGTGGTGGACGCCGTCGTCACCGAGGAACACGCCTGCGTGTACTTCGACCCCTCCGCGCCTCCCGATGAACCCCGCCTGGCGCTGGCGCGACTGCTGCGCGAGACGGTGGCCCCGCCGGAGCAGACGCTCATCACGTTGCGCGTGCGTTACGACGGGCCCGATTTGGAGAAGGTCGCCACGCGCGCGGGCCTGTCCGTGGACGAGGTGGCCCGGCTCCATGCGGCGCGCGAGTACTCGGTGCGCTGCGTGGGCTTCCTCCCGGGCTTCGCGTACCTGGGCGAGTTGGACCCCCGCATCGTCGTGCCGCGCCTTCCCACTCCGCGCATGCGCGTGCCGGCGCTCGCGGTGGGCATCGCGGGAGGACGCACGGGCGTGTATCCCTTCGCGTCACCGGGGGGCTGGAACCTGATTGGCACGGCGCTGGACTTCACGGCCTTCCACCCGGACCGGGGCGCGGTGTTGCAACTCGGTGACCGGGTGCGCTTCGAGCGGGTGGGATGATGGCGGGCTGGCTGGAAATCGTGGGGATGGGAGGGCCCGCCACGGTGCAGGACGGCGGGCGGCCGGGGCAGATGCACCATGGCGTCCCACCCGGTGGCGCGCTGGTGCCGGAGCTGCTGGCGCTGGCCAACCGCGCCGTGGGCAACGCCTGGGACGCGGCGGCGCTGGAGTGCCTGGGGTCCCTGGAGCTGCGCGCGCGAGGCAGGCCCTTGCGCGTCTCGGTGGATGGGAGAAGCGCACAGGTGGTGTCCGACGGGGAGAGCCTCCGCGTGCCCGCCCCGGAGCACGCCAGCATCCGCTACGTCGCGGTGGACGGTGGACTGGACGTGCCGGAGGTGCTGGGTGGGCGCGGCACGCTGCTGGTGGCGCGACTGGGTGGACACGAAGGGCGCGTGCTGCGCCCCGGGGATTCGCTTCCCGTGGGAGCGCCGCGAGGGCCCTCGGAGCAGGTGGACGCGGAAGGCATCTGGGATGACACGGCACCCATCCGGCTGATGCTCGGACCGGACACGGAGAGCTTCGACGCGCTGATGGCGGCCTCGCTGCTGGGCAGCACCTTCACCGTGTCGAGCGCGAGCGACCGCGTGGGGATGCGCCTGCAGGGTCCCGCGCTGGCGCATGGCGATGAGGGCGCGAGCACGTCGCGGCCCATGGTGCGCGGCGCCATCCAGGTGACGCTGTCGGGTGAGCCCATCATCCTCGGGCCGGACCACCCCACCACGGGCGGTTATCCACTCATCGCCACCGTCATCCGCGCGGACTGGGGTCGGCTCGGAGCACGGCGCCCCGGAGCCACCGTCGAGTTCCACGCCGTCAATCCAGACGAAGCACGCGAGGCCTGGCGACAGCACCTGCGGCGCTTTCGTGGCGGAGCCCGAGCAGGGTGAACCGCATGGAGCTGCGCACCGAACGGCTCGTCCTCCGGGACTTCCAGCGCGAAGACACCCCGAGCGTCTTCGCCTACCACTCCAAGCCCGCGTACCTGGAGCACTACCGCCAGCCGCCACCGACCCAGGAGGACGTACGCGCCTTCGTCGCCATGCTGTGTGGCTGGGCGCAAGAAGTCCCCCGGGCGAAGTACCAGCTCGCCATCACCCTGGACAGCCGCGTCATCGGCACCTGCGGCGTGCGCAAGCAAGCGCCCGAGGACACCTCCGCGGAATACGGCTGCGAGCTCGACCCGGCCTTCTGGGGTCACGGCTACGCACGCGAGGCGTCGCGGGCCCTGCTCGAGTTCGGCTTCCAATCGCTCGGCCTGAAGAGGCTGTTCGCCCTCACCCAGCCCGGCAACCTCGGCGCCATCCGGCTCGCGGAGTCACTCGGCTTCCACCGCGTCACCGAAGGCCGCTACGAGCGACTCCACCCCTGACGCTCAGCCCTCCATCGGCAGCGTGAAGGTGAAGGTCGTCCCCTGCCCGAGCTCGCTGCGCACGCGCACCGCGCCACCGTGCGCCTCGACGATGCCTCGGGTGATGGAGAGCCCCAGCCCCACGCCACTCCCAGGCACTCGCGTCGGCCGCTGGAGCCTGTCGAACAAGACGGGCAAGACCTCCGGCGCAATCCCCGCCCCCGTGTCCTCCACGCTCAGCTCGACCCAATCCGCATGGACCTCCGCCATGACGGTGATGCGCCCACCCGCGGGCGTGAAGCGGACGGCATTGCCCACCAGGTTGGAGAACACCTGATGGATGCGGTCCGGGTCACATCGCACGTCGACATCCCGCTCGGGCACGCGCAGCTCCAGCCCGATGCCCCGCTCCTGTGCCAGCGGCCCCAGCTCCGACGCCTGCTCCAACAGCCGCGAGAGCGCCAACGGCACGCGGCTCACCCGGAAGCCCCCGCCCTCGATGGCCGCGAAGTCGAGCAGGTCATGGATGAGCCGCTCCATCCGCAGCGCCGAGCGGTTGAGCGTGTCCAGATGATGCCGCGCGCGCCCGTTGAGCGGAGACAGCAGCGGCGCCAGCAGCGATGACGTCATGGCGATGACGCCCAGCGGATTGCGCAAGTCATGGGACACCATCGCCAGCAGCTCCCGGCGCAGGCGCGTCTCCGACTCGGCGGCCCGCCGCGCCGCGCGCTCCGCTTCGTACAGCCGCCCGTTCTCCACCGCGACGGCCGCGGAGTCCGCGAGCGACTGGAGGAGGGACACTTCCCGAATCCCCGGCACCCGGCGCTCCGCCCAGTACGCGCCAATGGCCCCCACGGGGTCCGCGCGACGCACCGGCACCATGACGAGGCTCTTCACGAACGTCGCGCGGTAGACGTCGTGAGGGATGCGGTCATCCGCGTAGATGTCCTCGATGACCACGGGCTCCCGGTTCAAGATGGCCCACCCGGAGATGCACGACTCGATGGGGAACCGATGGCCCTTCCATAAGGGGGCAATGGCCTCCTCATCCGCGTAGTGCACGAGGTTGCCTTCGCGCAGGACGAACGTGACCCCATCCGCGCCACTGAGCTGTCGTGCCGCCCGGCGCACCAGCGCCATGACGTCTTCCAGCGTCCTCAGGTGCGCCAGCTCCTGCACCACGTCCAGCAAGACCAGCGCGTCGTCGAATGTCAGCGCCTCCAGTGGCAGGCGCTCCTGAAACCTTCGCAAGGGACGGCCTCCTTGTGAGAAGGACTCAGCCAACACACCTGGGAAACAGGACGTTCATTCGCTCGTCGTGTCCGCCCGGAGAGCATCCTGGCGACCTGCCTCCTGTCGACCTCATCTAGATATAGGAACCCGCGACCCGCCCGGCCACGCCGCGCGCCCAGGGAGCACCCGACGTCACGGGCTTTGCCCACGCGTCGACATCCGCCCACCACCTGGCGTTTCCACCTGAATGGAAAATAGCACCCGCTCGCCCCTTCAGGTGGGAGGCGCCGGTGTGGGTGCGTGCCCCTCCCGAAAAATCAGCGCACGGGGGTGAGGGGAAAAAAGCGCGGGGGCCGTCCCGGAAGACAGGCGCGCACCAGGAACCGTCATGTCGACGGACTCGCGCCACCTCCGAGAGACGCCTTGCGAAAGACCGAGGACAACACGGGGCTGAGTTCGTGGCGAGGCCGCCCGGTCAAGAAGTCGCTTCCCGTGGCGCACGACAGCTCACGAGGCGTGTCCTTGCCGGAGTCGTCCGCCATCCCAGGAAGGCACCGAGCCTTCGTTGCCAGCGAGATACCCATCGAACAGAGCGTCACACTTGCCGGGGGAGGGACCTTTCGATGACCATGAGCGCTTCCTGGAGGACCTTCCGCGTGGAGTCGCAACCAAGGCCAACCCTGGCCGCGAGTCCTCTGTCAGGTCACGAGTTGGAGAAGCTCCGCAGGGAGCTGACCCAGGCCGTCGCCCGCGTGTGTCCCCCGCGCCTGGCCAACCGCCGTGATGACCTGGTGCAGACGGCGATGATGCGCGTCATGGAGCTCCAGCGCCGCGAGCCCGACCGCTCCCGGCTCTCCCCCTCCTACCTGTACCGCGTCGCGTACACGGCGCTGGTGGACGAGCTGCGCAACGTGGATCGCCGCCGCGAGGTCCCCATCGAAGAGGTGGAGTCGCTGCCTCAACAGCCGGTGGCGTCGGGAGACCCGGAGAAGTCCGCGAGCGCGTCGCAGATTGCCCGGGCGGTGCGCGACTGCCTGCGCCAGCTCGCACAGGACCGCAGGCTCGCGGTGACGCTGTACCTCCAGGGACACACCGTGCCGGAAGCAGGAGAGCTGATGGGCTGGGACGGCAAGCGGACCGAGAACCTCGTCTACCGCGGGCTGAGCGCGCTGCGCGTCTGCCTCTCCACGAAGGGATTCGAGCCGTGAGCGAGCATCGACGCGACGACGAAACGAAGCCCGATGAGGCCACCGTCGAGCGCCTGCGCGCCGCGGTGCGCGACGAGGAGCTGGTTGCGGGAGACGAGCCGGTGGACGCCGACCTCGTGTGGCGAGCGGTGAGCGGGGAGCTGCCCATGGAGGAGCGGAAGGCCGTCGTCGCTCGCGTGGCGGACGACCCCGCATGGGCCGCCGCGTGGCGACTGGCCCTGGAGCTGACGCGCGCGGCCAGGGAGGCCGAGGCACCCGAGCGTCCCGAGGCGGCGGGCCCTCACGCGAGGAGGCAGGCCGACGAGGCGCGGGAACGGCGGCGGTTCCGCTTCGCCTGGAGCCGTCCCCTGCTGGGCGCGGCGGCGACGGCGGCGCTGGCGCTGGTCGTGGTGGGGGTCGCGATGAGGGAGGACACCTTGTCTCCCAGGCTGCGCGGAGCGGACCCGTCGGGGCTGGTGTCCCAGGTGCCAGAGGACGCGCCGCTGAAGCGGGAGGATTGTGTCTTGCGCTGGAGCGGAGGCCCCGCCGGCACGCGCTGGTCGGTGCGGTTGTCCACGGAGGACCTGAGCTGGGTGCACCGCTCGGACTCGCTGGAGCAGAGCGAGTACCGGGTTCCCGCCTCCGTCCTCGCGCCGTTGGAGTCGGGAACGAAGCTGCTGTGGCAGGTGGAAGCGCGGTTGCCGGACGGACAGGTGCTTCGCGGCATCACCTTCGTCAATCGGTTGGAGTGAGGCATGGGGAGCGAAGTCAGGGGAGGAACGTCATGAAGGCAGGCATTCAAATGAAGACGCAACGATGGATGCAGGGGGGGCTGCTGGCGCTCGCGGTGCTGGTGGGCGGATTTTCTGGAGCGGCGGGAGCGCAGGCGCCTCCACCGGTCATTTCGGTGGTGCGGTCCACGCCCGTCGAGGGCGAGGCGCGCGACCTGGTGGTGGCCTCGGTGGTGGAGAACGGCGTGCGCACCAGTGTCAATCAACTGGTGACCCTCCAACTCGTCAACAGTGTCACCGGAGTCGTGGTGGCGCAGACCCACGGCGTGCTGACCGAGACCACGCCCCTGAGACTGAGCTACCGCGCGCCGGTCGCCGACACATTGTACGCGCGCGCCATCGCCTATCAGAGCAGCACGCCACGCTCGGTGGCCATCCTCACCGTGGAGCGCTGGTCTCCCGTGGCGCCATCCCCGTGGACCGAGCCGGGCGTCTGCCGCTGGGTGCTGGAGGAGATGGAAGAGAGGGAGATGCCCGAGCCGAGCCGGCCGACGGGGCCGACAACGGTGCGGGTGCTCAAGTGCGATGTCGAAATCCAAGCGCCGCACTGATATCCCCGACGTGACGTTCCGGAAGCGACGACCCGAGGGCTGTCACTGGAGCATCCTCGCCCTCGCGGCGGGGGTGCTCCTCGTCGTGTGTCCGGACGATGCTTTCGCGACGGGGGCGGAACTTCCCCCGCCCCCCACGCTCGTGGAGTGCCGGGAGCGATTCGAGGCCCACCCGGAGGAGCAGTCCTCCGCGATGTGCTTCTACCAGTGCGCGCAGGCCGCGCCCGCGCGCGACACCGTCCGGCGCGAGCTGAAGGCCCTGATGGAGCGCCATCCCGACAACGGCTGGCTGGCCCTGGTGTCCGGACACGTGGAGTACCTGGCCGACGGGAAGGCCGCGGAGGCGCCCTATCACCGTGCCGCATTGACCTTCCGTCGACTCAAGAACGCGGAGGGCGAGGTGCTGGCGGGTATCAACCTGCGCTCCATCCTCCTGCTGAAGGGGCGCGGCAGCGAGGCCCAGGAGTGGACGCGACGCGTGGTCGAGGTGGCCCAGGCCTCCGGGCGGGCGGATCTCCACGCGCGCGCGCTCCTCGTCGAGGCCAGCCAACTCTACGAGGTGGAGCACGACCTGGGCCGGGCCTTTCGCGTCCTCAAGCGCGCCGAGCCGCTCACCTTTCCGGACGGCAGCCCTGGGCTGAAGGCCCAGTACCTGACCGTCATGACCGGCGTCAGCGAGCGGCTGGGCCGGCTGGAGGAAGCCACGGAGGCCAACCGCCGCCTGGCGGAGCACGCCCACGGCACGCGAGGCCTCGCCCTGGAGGCGCAGGCGCGGTTCACGCTCGCCAACCTCGCGCTGCGGCGGCTGGATAGGGACCGCGAGCCGGGCGGCAAGGTGCGGGTGCTGGCCCTCGCCCGCGAGGCGCTGGTCGCCGCGGAGAACACGGGGAGCAAGGAGCTGGTGAGTCGCGCGCTGCGCCTGGTCGTGGACGTGCTCGGCCCATCCCCGGAGGAGCAGCTCGAGGCCGAGGCGCTGCTGGAGCGTTGCATGGAGCTGGCGGAGGAGCTGGACTCCAACCAGCGGCGAATCGCCTGTCTCTGGACGCGCGCGGAGCGGCGGGCCGGCCAGGACCCCGCCGCCGCGCTCCGGGACTCCGACACTTCGCTGCGACTGGCCTACGCGCATGGCGAGCCGCAGTACCTGGCCCTGGCCCTGCGCGGCCGAGGCACGGTGGCCTACCGGACACAGCCCCTGCTGGAGGCACTGGTGCATGTCGAGCGGGCCCTGGACGCGGTGGAGGCCCTCCGCCAATCACAGACCGATGCCTCCAGCCAGGCGGAGCTGTTCTCGAACTGGGCACGCGACTACCACCGCCTCGCGGGCTGGACGCTGGAGGCGGGCGGCGCGACGGGAAATGCCGCTGTGTTGCCCGAGCGGGAGGCGCTGCGCAGGGCCTTCGGGGTGAGCGAGCGCCTGCGGGCGCGGACGCTGCTCGACGCCCTCATGGCTTCCCGTGCGTTGTCTCCGTCCAAGCCCACACCCGAGCGCCAGGAGGTGCAACGGCGACTGACGGCCGTGCAGCGACGACTCCTGGAGCCGAACCTCTCCGCCCCGGAGCGCGAGAAGACCCTGCGTGAGCTGCAGGCGCTGGAGCACAGCGAGCGCGACCTGCGTCCCGCGCCGCGACACGGCGCGACGGAGTTCGCATCACTGGAGGCCGTCGAGCAGGAACTGGCCGAGGACGAGGCCCTGCTGGCCTTCCTCGTGGGCGACGACAAGAACCTGTCCGACGTCTCGGGGGGCGGCGCGTGGGTGCTGGTGGTGACACGGGGCGGGGCGCGCGCGCACCGCATCCCCGAGCGCGCGCGGCTCGCGCAGGCCGTCACGCTGTTCTCCGGTCTGCTCGAGCGGCGCGACGGCTCAGAGGTCGGCGCGGCGGCGGCCCTCCACGCGCAACTGATTGGCCCGGCGCTCGCGGCGCTGCCTCCGGGCGTGCGCAAGCTATTGCTGGTCCCGGATGGACCGCTGCATGACCTGCCCTTCGCCGCGTTGCGGGAGCGTCCGGGCGACGAGCCCCTGGTGGCGCGTTACGAGCTGGCCCTGGTGCCCTCCGCCAGCCTGTGGCGGCACTGGCGTCTGGAGTCCCCGCACGACCCCGGGGGAGAAGCCCTGGTGCTGGCGGACCCCGACCGCACCAAGTCTCCCCTGGATGGAGCCATCGCCGCGGCGACAGAGCGCGGCGGCGTCTTCGCGGAGGCGGCGCGGCTCGGAGCACTTCCCGAGGCCCGGCGCGAGGGGCATGCGGTAATGGAGGCGCTGCGCACCACCCAGGTGACACCCCACCTCCTGGTGGGCACCGAGGCCTCCGAGCGCGCCCTCAAGAACACCGACCTCGCGCGCGTGAAGGTGTTGCATCTGGCGGCCCATGCCGTCGTCGACGCGGAGGCTCCCGAGCGCTCCGCGCTGGTGCTCGCGCCGGGCTCCGACGAGGAGGACGGCATCCTCCAGCCCCGTGACATCGTCGACCTGCCCCTAAAGGGCGCGCTGGTGGTGCTCTCCGCCTGTCGGAGCGCCTCTGGAGCGGTGCTGGCCGGAGAAGGGGTGCTGAGCCTGGCGCGCGCCTTCTTCGAGGCCGGCTCGCGCGCGGTGGTGGCCAGCTTGTGGCCCCTGCAGGACGCGGAAGCCGCGGACCTGGTGGAGCGCTTCTACCGGCACCTGGCCACGGGGGCGAGCACGTCGGCGGCGCTGAGAGCCGCGCAGTTGGAGGCCATCGATGACGGGCTGCCCCCGGCCGCGTGGGCAGGACTGGTGGTGCTGGGAGATGCGTCGCTCGTGGTCACCTCGCCGCGCGAGGCCCCGGCCCGCTTCCCAGTCGGAGTGGGAAGCAAGGCGGTGCTCGTCATCGCGACGGCGCTCCTCATCGGCCTCGCGCTCGGGGCCCGCCATCGAACTCGCGGCGGGCCCCGTCCCTGACGGGCTCAGCAGCCGAACGGCGTCCCGTTGCCGCCCGCGCTGAAGGGCGTCCAGATGTAGTTCGGGTCCAGCCCCTCATACGACTGCGAGTTGCAGTACAGGTTCGTCTGCTGGAAGTTGATGAAGCAGCCGCCAGCCAGGCTCGACAGCCAGTTGGTGCGCGTCTTCCAGTCGCTGCACGTGGACACGTGGTGCTGGTGGACACCGTTGTTGTTGAGCGTGGTGGCGCGGCTGTGGGCCTTGAAGTCGTTGTTCACGTTCACGTAGGGGAAATACCAGACGTGCCCCTGGGGAATGGTCTTCTTGAAGAGAACGCCCCAGTCGCACCAGCTCTTCAGGCAGTTGCGCTTCTGGATGTCCCAGAAGACGCCGCCGTTGATGGCGCGCACGTAGGCGCCATACCCAATCATGTCCGTTGAAATCCACTCGGTGACCTCGTCGATGTCCCGGTGCCAGTCCTCGCAGCGGCCCGCGTTGTCGTGCATGGTGCCCTGCCCACCGGCCTTCAAGCCGCCGCACGTGCCCAGGGAGCGCGGTGCACCCGAGCCGAGGGCCGGCTCGGAGACGGACGGCGACGTGCTGCCCTGCTTCCAGTTGCCAGCGGCGACGACCACGTCGCTGTGGGCCTGGAGCGTGCGAGGCACCATCGTGCCCGTGGGAGACAGCGCGAGGTAGAGGGCCGCGGGGCTCGCGGCGGCGGACATCTGCGTCATCACCCGGTTGATGGACGTGGTGGACGTCTCGGGCCCGCCCACTGCGACGGCGATGGACTCTTCGTCCACCCGGATGAACTCGACGGTGACGTCATCGGGGGCCCGGAGCGTGGTCAGCACCGGCGCGGTGACGGCGTCGCCCGCGGGGCTCTGCACGACGGCGAGCGTCAGCGGCGGCAGACCATCATCCGGGTATTCCGGCTCGGGCGGGTTCGTGACGGACGACGCACTGGCACTGTCCAGCGCGGGCGGTGACTCCTCCACGCTCGAGGTCGGGGAATCACAGCCGACGGAAAGAGACCACAGCAGACACAGGGGAGACAGACGCACGCCCCAGGACAGGGGGCGACGCGACACGAAGCGAGGGGACATCGAGGCTCCACCACGGGCGCCCGGTCGCCATCATGGCGAGCCAGCCAATCGCGCCAGTGCCTCCACCCAACGTCCCCCGCGGGGGAATCCCCTCACCGATTGAGCAGCCGCGCGAGGAACTCACGGGTGCGCGGGTGCTGGGGCTCGCGCAACACCTGTTGAGGCGGACCCTCCTCCACCACCTTCCCCGCGTCCATGAACACCACGCGGTGCGCCACGTCCGCCGCGAAGCCCATCTCGTGCGTCACCACGCACATCGTCATGCCCTCGCGCGCCAGCTCGCGCATGACCTCCAGCACCTCGCCCACCAGCTCCGGGTCCAACGCGCTGGTCGGCTCGTCGAAGAGCATCAACTCCGGCTTCATCGCCAGCGCCCGGGCAATCGCCACCCGCTGCTGCTGCCCACCGGAGAGCTGTCCCGGGTACGCGTCCGCGCGCGAGTCCAGCTGGACCATGGCCAGCATGCGCCGCCCCAGGGCCTCCGCCTCCGCGTCCGACAGCCCCAGCACCTTGCGCGGCGCTAACGTCACATTCTCCAGCGCGCTCAGGTGGGGGAACAGGTGGAAGCGCTGGAACACCATGCCCACGCGTCGGTGCAGCGCCTGGAGCGCCTTGGGCTCATCGCTCACCTGCGTGCCCCCGACGACGACTTCGCCCTCGGATGGGACTTCCAGGCCGCACAGGCACCGCAGCAGCGTGGACTTGCCACAGCCGGACGGGCCCACGAAGACCACCACCTCTCCGGGCTGCACCGTGAGGTCCACGCCCTTGAGGACCTCCAGCGCCCCAAAACGCTTGTGCAGATTGCGAACCTCGACGAGCGCCATGGCTTTCCTCACCCCTGACGGTGGAGGCGCTTCTCCAGCGCCGAGGCCAGCCGTGTCAGCGGCAGCGTGGCCAACAGATAGAACAACGCGACGAGCGGCCAGACAGCCAGCGGCGCGGCGAGCTGGCTCGCCAGCTCCTGCCCCGCCCGCGTCAGCTCCGCCATGCCGATGATGGACACCAGCGAGGAGTCCTTCAGCAGCGCGATGCCCTCGTTCGTCAAGGGCGGCAGCACGTTGCGCACCGCCTGCGGGAGGATGACGTAGCGCATGACCTGCGCGCGGCCCATCCCCAGCGCCCGCGCGGCCTCCTCCTGCCCCGCGTCCACGGAGGCGATGCCCGCCCGGAAGATTTCCGCCACGTACGCGGCGCTGTTGAGCGTCAGCGCCAGCACCGCCGCCAGCATCGGCGCCAGGTCCACGCCCAAGAGCTGCGGCAGCGCGTAGTAGATGAAGATGATTTGCACCAGCAACGGCGTTCCACGAAGTCCCTCGACGTACGCGGCGCACAGCCACGCCAGCGGGCGGAAGCGCACCCGCCGCCCCAGCGCCACGGCCAGTCCCAGGGGCAGCCCGGAGATCAACGCCAGCACGGTGAGCCCCAGCGTCAGGCCCAGGCCCTGAACGAGCCGCCAGGTCACCTTGCCCCAGGGCACGGCCTGCGGCGTCGCCTGGGCCTTCTGGGCCGCCTCGCCGAAGTAGCGCTCCTCCAGCGCGGCGAACTTCCCGCTGTCGCGCAGGCGCTGGAGCGCGGCGTTGACGGCCTCGCGCAGCGCGGGGTCATCCGGCCGCATCGCGATGCCGTAGTGCTCCTCCGTCAGCAGCCCGCCCGCGGCGCGCAGCCCCTGGAAGCCGTGGGCCAGGAAATAGCGCAGCGTCGGCCCATCCCCCACCACGCCCGCCAGGTTGCCGTTGCGCAGGTCCTGGAGCGCCAGGTCGATGCTCGGGTACTGCCGCACCTCGATGTCCGGGAACTTCTCCAGCACCAGCGAGGCACTGGTGTTGATTTGAATGCCCGCCGTCTTCCCGCGCAGGCTCTCGATTCCGGTGACGGCCGTGTCCGCCTCCCGCGCCACCACGAGCTGTCCCGCCGTGTAGTACGGCGCGGAGAAGCCCAGCCGCTGCTGGCGCTCGGGGGTTATCGTCACGGCCGAAATCACCAGGTCGAACTTCCCCGCCATCAGCGCGGGAAACACCCCGTCGAAGGACGTGTTCGTCCACGCCGCCTTCGCGCCCAGCTCTTCCGCGATGAGCGCTCCCAGCTCGATGTCGAACCCCACCAGCTCGCCGTCCTTCACGGACTCGAACGGCGGGTAGGTGGCATCCGTCCCGATGCGCAGCGTCCGCCCCTTCCAATCCCCCCGGGAGCCCGGCGCCTCACCCCGGCCACAGCCGAGCAGCACCAGCACCCCCCACACGAGGCACAGCAAGGCCAGCCCGGGAGTGTGGGCCTGGCGACACGAAAGGCGGCGGCGCGACATGGAACGAACAGCTCCCATGCCCAACTATCCCTGAGGCATCAAGGGTTTCCACCGGGACCGGACAACCCGTGACAGCCACGCAACTTCCGCCCTCTCCGGGCCGATACTCTTCCACACCATGAAGACCCCCAGCTCCGGCCCCCGCGTCCAGCCCCGTCCGCTCGAGACCCCCGCCACCCCGGCGCCCGTCCGCAACGAGGTGAAGCCCCAGGCGCCCGTGGTGCGCGGTGACGCTCGCGACGTGTCCCTGTTCGACACGGGAGCCGCTCGCAAGCCGACGGTGGCGCTGACCACGCCCGTCGCCCCCCAGGGCACGAACGTCGCCCCGGGCACCTACCCCAGCGTCGCGGACGTGAAGGCCATTGCCTCCATCCAGGACCCGGTGGCGCGCAACTACGCGATTACGCAGGGCTACGCGGACCTGTCCAACGGCCTGGGTCAGATGCTTGGCAAGGAGAACGCCAACTGGTCCACCTTCGCGACGTGGGCGTCCAAGCAGGCGGGCGTGAGCATCCGCAACGAGGACATGCCCAAGTTCTTCACCGACGCGCTCAAGGGCGCCGGTGACATGGCCGGTCCGCTGAAGAAGGTGGACGACGTGCTGCGCAAGGTGGGCCTGCCCGCGCTGCCACTGGCGGACATCGCCGCCGCGGGCAGCGAGGCGCTCAACAACGTCAGCAAGTCGATTGCCGACGGCAACCAGTTCGTCTTCAACGAGGTGGGCCAGGAGTTCGCCCGCTTCATCGAGACCTTCCAGGGCGACACGTCCTACGACGCCGCCAAGACGCAGAAGTACCTGGACGGCTTCGGCAAGGACAAGCCGCTCCTGAAGGAGGCCTTCGGCCACTACACCAAGGCCATGTTCGAGAAGGACCCGAACAAGAAGGCGGAGCTGATGCTGCTGGCCAATGACCAGATTGGCCTGCACGAGCAGACGCAGCTCCAGCAGCACGTGGAGAAGGCGCTCAACGCGCCGGTGAAGGACACCTTCCGGAGCATCCTCAAGCAGAGCATCGAGTCCGGCATCAACGCGCTGCCCTTCCCCGCCAACCTCGCGGGCAAGGCCGCCCTGAAGACGGGCCTCGTGGACGCGGCGCTCAACCCCCTGGTCGACGCGACGGCCTCCGTGTTCCGCCGGCTCGCCACCGAGCACATGATGAAGCTCGCGGTGCCGGGCGGCGCGCTGAAGCTGGGCAACGACCTGCCCCCGCCTCCGGGGATGGAGAGCACGCTCTTCCCGCCGCACCTGCGCGCCATCGAGAACCCGGAGCTGCGCGCCCTGCTGGGCAAGCTGGACTCCAGCTCCGACAGCCTCAAGGGCACCGCGGCCAAGGACTGGAGCAAGCTGGACCAGCGGATGAACTACATCATCGACCTGTTCCGCACGCGTCAGTCGGACCCGCACCTGTTCGACGCGCCGTTCGGCAAGACGGGCACCACCTACCCGCTGCCGGCCACCCAGCAGCGCGCGGGCTGAAGTCCCTCGGGGCGCCGTCACCTCGGCGCCCCGTCGTCGTCACACCTCGTCCACCACGAACTGCTCCTGCCGGGCGATGCCCAGCTTCTTCATCCGGCTCTGGAGCGTGGAGGGCTTGAGGCCCAGGAGCGCCGCCGCCCCACCCGGCCCGTAGACGCGCCCCCGCGTGAGCGTCAGCACCCGCAGGATGTGCTCCCGCTGCACCGCCGCCAGCGTCAGCACCGAGCCGGGCTTCATCGTCGCATCCAGCACGCTCGGCACCGCCGGCTCCACCTGCGCCGCCGGGTGAGCGCTTCCACCGTGCGCCACCACGTCGAACGAGGAAGGACCCAGCTCCGTGCCCTTCGTCAGGATGGTGGCGCGCTCCAGCGCGTTGCCCAGCTCGCGCAGGTTGCCCGGCCAGTCATACGACTCCAGCCTGGCCAGCCCCGCCGGCGACACGCGCATGCCGCGCCGACCCGTGCGCCGCGCCTGCTCCTCCAGGAGGAACGTGCACAACTGCGCCAGGTCCTCGCGCCGCTCGCGCAGGGGCGGCAGCCGCAACGGGAAAACACTCAGCCGGTAGTAGAGGTCCTCGCGGAAGCGCTTCTCGGCGATGGCGCGGTGCAGGTCCACGTGCGTGGCCGCGAGGATGCGCACGTCCGAGCGCACCGTCTTGTCGCTGCCCACCGGCTCGAAGGCCTTCTCCTGGAGCGCGCGCAAGAGCTTCGCCTGGAGTTCGACGGGCAGCTCGCCCACCTCGTCCAAGAGCAGCGTGCCTCCGCTCGCCATCTGGAAGCGGCCCGCGCGGTCCTTCGTCGCGCCGGTGAACGCACCCTTCACGTGGCCGAACAACTCGCTCTCCAGCAGGCCCGCCGGAATCGCCGCGCAGTTGAGCGTGACGAAGGGCTGGTCCGCGCGCGAGCTCCACTTGTGGATGGCCCGCGCCAGCCGCTCCTTGCCCGTGCCCGTCTCGCCGGTAATCAGCACCGGCGTGTCCGTCTCCGCCACCTGCCGCGCCCGCCGCGCGAGGTCCCTCATGACGGGGCTCAGCGACGCCTCGAGGATGCCCTCCGACTCTCCGCTGAGCTGCGCCTCCAGGAGCTTCGCGTGCTCGTGGTCCTGACGGTGCAGCCGCTCGAACGTCGCGCGCTGCTCGGCCGCCTGGAGCGCCGTCGCCAGCATCTGGCCGTACACCTCCACCAGGTCCACCACCGGCTGCGGGTACGTCTCGCACTCGGCGCGGTCCAACGTGAGCACGCCATAGGTGCGCTCGCCCGCGCACAGCGGCACCACCATGCACGCGTGCCCCGGCGGCAAATCCAGCACGCCGTCGAACGGGTCTCCGTCACCGTGCGAGTGGTCCTCTTCCGTGAAGGCTCGCGCGCGCCGTGTCTCCAGCGCGTGACGCAGCGAGGGGAACTCCGACAAGGTCAACGCGTGGTGGCGCACCTTCGCGTTCGCCAGCGGACCACGCGCCGCCACCGACACCAGCTTGCCGTCCCTCAACAGGAACAGCGTCGCCAGGTCGAAGCGCACCACGCGCGTCAACCAGTCCAGTCCTCGACGAAGCAGCTCATCCACCGAATCTTCGGTGGTTGCCAGCTCGACCAGGTCCCGAGCATCCTTCGCGCCCTCGGTTGGCGCTGACAGTTCATCCGACATGAGGCATGAATAATAGCGCTCCACCGAAATTGCAGTGGCGGTCGTCACCGATATTTCGTTATTCACCGTCCCAGCAACACCGGCCAGTGGGGGCCTGAAGTCAAGTCCCTGGAATCATTGAAGTCGATTGACTGGCACGAGGTCTGCTGTAGCCGTTAGCAGAAGACACCTTCCCAGGGGCCCCCCGCGGGTCCCTCAACCCAAGGAGCAGTACATGCTGACCGTTGGCGACAAGATTCCGAGCTTCAAGGTCAAGGCCACCGTGAGCCTGGAGAAGGGCAAGGAGTTCCAGGAGATCACGAACGAGACCTACAAGGGCAAGTGGCTGGTGCTGTTTGCGTGGCCCAAGGACTTCACGTTCATCTGCCCCACGGAGATCGCGGAGTTCGGCAAGAAGAACAAGGACTTCAATGACCGTGACGCGCAGGTGCTGGGCCTGAGCACGGACAGCGAGTTCGTGCACCACGCGTGGCGCACGCACCACCCGGACCTCAAGGGCCTGCCGTTCCCGATGCTGGCGGACCTGAAGCACGAGCTGTGCAACGCGCTGGGCATCCTCCACAAGGAGGAGGGCGTGGCGCTGCGCGCGACGTTCATCGCGGACCCCGAGGGCATCATCCGCCACGTGACGGTCAACGACCTGTCCGTGGGCCGCAACGTCTCCGAGACGGTCCGCACCCTGGACGCGCTCCAGACGGACGAGCTGTGCCCGTGCAACTGGAGCAAGGGTGAGGAGACCCTGACCCAGAAGCTGGCGAAGGCGGGGTAACGCGTCATGGCCTCGCTCGAAGTCGTCCGCTCTGAACTCGCGGACGCCCACAAGGACACCCGCCTCAACCTCCAGGCAGTCCTGGAAGGTGGCAGCCTCACCCCCGAGCAGCGTTGGGGCGTGGCTGTCGCGTCGGCCTACGCCGTTCGGAATGACCGGCTGAAGGAAGCGATGCTCAACGAGGCGCGGAAGGCACTCGCGAACCCCGAGCCCATCATCGAGGACGCGCGTGCTGCGGCGTCGCTGATGGCGATGAACAACGTGTACTACCGCTTCCGGCACATGATCGGGAAAGAGTCGTACTCGACCAAGCGCGCCGGACTGCGGATGAACAGGCTCGCGCAGGTGCTGACCAACAAGGTGGACTTCGAGCTGGTCTGCCTCGCGGTCAGCGCCATCAACGGCTGCGAGATGTGCATGCAGTCCCACGAGAAGGTCGTCCTCGAGGGCGGCCTCTCCGAGGACCAGGTGCACGACGCGGTGCGAGTCGCGGCGGTCATCCACGCCGCGGCGGTGGGCCTGGAGTCTTAAGCCTCGCACCCGCGAGTCATTCACTGTGCTTCACCCGCGCCCTCCGGTGGAAACACCGGGGGGCGCTCCATTTGTGGGCGACGCGCATCTGAATGAGCGTCCGCACCGCTTAAGAACGAAAGGAAGTCCCTCATGTACAAGAGCCCCAGCCCCCTCCCCGAGAAGACCCGCGCCTCCCTCGTCGAATCGCTCAACGCCCGCCTGGCGGACGGCCTGGACCTGCACTCGCAAATCAAGGTGGCCCACTGGAACATCAAGGGCCCGCAGTTCGCGGCGCTGCACCCGCTGTTCGAGACCTTCGCCGTCAGCCTCGCCAACCACAACGACTCCATCGCCGAGCGCGCGGTGACGCTGGGGGGCAAGGCGTTTGGCACCACCCGCCATGTCAGCAAGTCCAGCCGCCTGCCTGAGTATCCGCAGGAGACGACGCGTGACATGGAGCACGTGAAGCTGCTCGCCGAACGCATCGAGGTCTACCTGGGAGGCCTGCGAGACAGCCGCAAGCTCTTCGTCGAGGTGGATGACGCGGATTCCGAGGACCTGGCCACCGGCATCATCGTGGAGTTCGAGAAGCACGTCTGGTTCCTGCGCGCCTCACTGGAGACCTGAGGCCGGCGACACCCGGGGCGAAGGCGCCGTGAGTGTGCATGGCGCTATACGCTCCCGGCACGTTTGCCGGAGCCCTTGTGCCTGTTTTCGCCACGTTGCGAAGGGCACGAGGGTTGCTCTACCAGGGAGCACCCCGCCCGCGACGATGCGGTCCGGGAATCCCTGGAGAAGTCCCCGTGCGAACCCTCATTGGCCTGTCTCTCTCCGCCCTCCTCGTCGCGTGTGGCCGCGACGTGCCCCCGGATGAAGTGATTGAAGCCGCCAAGGCGCGCGTGGAGCGCGTCGTCGCGGCGGGGCACCTGACGCGGGGCGCGCTGGAGGTGCTCGGGTTCATGCCCGTGTACACCTGTGGCGAGCCGCGCCGGGCGTTCCTGGATATCGCGGCGCCCGACGTGAGCGCGCGCCTGTCCTGCGCCACGGCCACGGTGGAGCAGCTCGACGCGGTGACGGATGGCGTGGTGCTGAGCTTCAACGGGCCGGACTGCGAGGTCCACGGCCTGCGGCTCGAAGGCCGTGCCTTCTTCAAGTACAGCGGCGGTGTGGACCGGATGGACGTCTCCGTGGACCTGCGCCAGCTGCGCGTGGACGGCGCGGTGCTGCCCGCGGAGGTCGGCTATGGCACCTGTGGAGACCAGACGAGCGTCTGGGCGAAGGCGGCCGGCGACGTCCCGGGGCGCCCGGGCCACACGCTGCGCGTGGATGCGCGGGTGGGCAAGCGCGCGGGCCTGCCGCTGTTGGGTGGCTCCTCGCTGGTGCTCGACGGTGAAGGGGAGCTCACGGGCCCCGACGGCGTGGACACGATGACGCTCGACACCCTCCAGTACGAGGTGGGCGAGTACCTGCCCAAGGAGGGCACGGCCATCCTGGAGACGTCGGACGGACACCGCGTGGAGGCGAACTTCCAGCCGGGCCTGTGGCGGCTGGGCAAGGTGGAGGTGACTGTGGATGACCACGCCTCCGTGACGGTGCCCATCATCCGGTAGCAAGGGATTGCGCGCGCGTCGTCGCTTTCCGCTAGGGTTCCCGGCCGTGAGCGACGACGTCACGATTCCCGCATTCCGCTCCGTGCCCCGCACGGGCGTCATCTACGTCACCGCCGAGGCCACGCGCCGAGGCTACCGTTCCAGCGACCCCGACTGGTGCAACCTGGGCCAGGGGCAGCCGGAGACGGGAGATTTGCCCGGCGCACCGGCCCGCCTGAACACGGTGAACATCGACGTGGCGGACATGGAGTACGCGCCGGTGGCGGGGCTGTGGGACGTGCGAGAAGCCATCGCCAGTCTCTACAACCGCCTCTACCGCAAGGGGCTGCCCAGCCAGTACAGCGCGGAGAACGTGTGTCTCTCCGGTGGCGGGCGAGCGGCCCTCACCCGCGCCGCGGCGAGCCTGGGCTCCATCAACCTGGGCCACTTCCTGCCGGACTACACGGCCTACGAGGAGCTGCTGGACGTCTTCAAGGCGTTCACCGCCATCCCCATCCTCCTGGAGGGTGAGCGCGGCTACGCCTTCACCCACGAGGACCTGCGCCGCGAGGTGCAGGGCCGCGGGCTGTCCGCGCTGCTCTTCTCCAACCCGTGCAACCCCACCGGCAAGCTGGTGCAGGGGGACGAGCTGGCGCGGTGGGTGGGCGTGGCGCGTGAGCAGGAGTGCGTGCTGCTCATCGACGAGTTCTATTCGCACTACATCTGGACGGGCCGCCCCGGGCACCTGCCGGTGGAGAGCGCCGCGCGCTACGTGGAGGACGTGAACCGCGACCCCGTCGTCCTCTTCGACGGCTTCACCAAGAACTGGCGTTATCCGGGCTGGCGCATGACGTGGACGGTGGGGCCCAAGCAGGTGATTGAAGCGGTCTCCAGCGCGGGCAGCTTCCTGGACGGAGGAGGCAGCCGGCCCTTGCAGCGCGCCGCCATTCCCCTGCTCCAGGAGGAGCCCGTCATCGCGGAGACGCTGGCCATCCACACGGCCTTCCGCGAGAAGCGGGACAAGTTCCACTCGCGCCTGGAGCGGCTGGGCATCCGCACGGACCGCGCGCCGGATGGGACGTTCTATGTCTGGGGCAACGTGTCCGGACTGCCCGCGCCGCTCAACGACGGCATGGGCTTCTTCCGCGCCGCGCTGGAGCAGAAGATCATCACCGTGCCGGGTGAGTTCTTCGACGTGAATCCAGGCAAGCGCCGCGCGCGGCCATCCCGCTTCCGCGGCTACGTGCGGCTGTCTTTCGGGCCGTCCATGGAAGTGCTGGAGAAGGCGCTGACGCGACTGGAAGCCATGGTGCTGCAGCACAGCCGCACCTGACGCGCGCAACCACCTTCCGGAGCCGACGCGTCCCTGGCGGCTCCGGAAGGCGATGACACGCATCCGCTAGAAAATCTCCGCCAGCCCTTCCGCGCCCAGGGTGTTCCACTCCACCTCGAACTCGACGGGCGCGCCCACCAGCTCGTTGAACTTCTGCTGCCACATCAGGAAGACGCTCTGCTGATACAGCGCGATGGCCTTCCGTTCCGGCAAACCCATGCATGCCCCTCGGATGTGATTCCAGTGATTGGAATTGAAGGGCGACACGACTCTACTGAGAGAACGAGCTTTCAAGCACTCCGAGTCTCAAGAAACGAGACACGCCTGTCTTGAAATGACTCACCAGACCTGGAGGCCGAGCGACAGGTCCCGGAACGACCCGGGGCCCCGCGTGACGCGCGCCTGGAGGCCGTATGCTTCCCGGCGCCCATGAAACTCCCCTCCTCCCGGCTCGCGCTGCTCGGCGTCCTCTACTTCGTGCAGGGCCTGCCCTTCGGTTTCCAGGCCACCGCGCTGCCCGTGTATCTGCGGGAGCAAGGGGTGTCGCTCACCGCGCTGGGCTTCGCCGGGGTACTCGCGCTGCCCTGGGGGCTCAAGGCGCTCTGGGCGCCGCTGGTGGACCGATATCACTCCGCGCGGCTCGGGCGTCGCAGGTCATGGATTCTGCCGATGCAAGCAGGCCTGACGCTCACCTGCGCGGCGGCGGGGTTCATGGTCTCCGAAGGGGGTTCGCTGAAAGTCCTCCTGGGACTCATCCTGGTGATGAACCTCTTCGCCGCCACCCAGGACATCGCGGTGGATGGGCTCGCGGTGGACACGCTGAGGCCAGAGGAGCTGGGCCTGGGCAACTCCGTGCAGGTGGTGGGCTACAAGCTGGGGATGCTCACGGGCGGCGGGCTCCTGGTCTGGGCCAGCAAGTCCATTGGCTGGTCGGGGCTGTTCCTGTCCATGGCCGCGCTGTGCGCGGGCGCGCTCGTGGTGACGCTGCTCACCCGTGAGCCACCTCCGCGTGAGGATGCGAGCGGACGCGACACCGCGTCGCCCCCGGAGACACGCCTGAGCTGGCGGCAACTGCGCGAGCGCTTCGCTTCGGTGATGATGAAGCCGGGCACGCTCTGGCTGCTGCTCTTCATTGGCACGTACAAGTTCGGCGAGACGATGGCGGACGTGCTCTACAAGCCCTTCCTCCTCGACGCGGGCATCCCCGCCTGGCAGATAGGCCAGTGGGTGGGGACGTGGGGGAACGTGGCCTCCATCCTCGGCTCCCTCGCGGGAGGACTGCTCGCCACGCGCCTGCCCATCGTCGGAGCCCTGACGCTCACCGCCTCGCTTCGCGTGCTGCCGCTCATGGGCCGCTGGTGGCTGGCGACCCACGGCGTCAGCGACGCGGGCGTCATCGGCGTCACGCTCGCGGAGGAGCTGGTGGGCGGCGCGCTCACCACGGTGATGTTCGCGTTCATGATGTCTCGCGTGGACCGGCGCATCGGCGCCACGCACTACACGCTGCTGGCCAGCCTCGAGGTCTGGGGCAAGGCCCCCGCGGCGCCACTCGCGGGGTGGCTCGCGGACCCGGCTCACGGACTGGGACTGGGCTATGCGCCGGTCTTCCTGCTCGGTGCCGCACTGTCCGTGGCCTTCCTCGCACTGCTGATTCCCATCCGCCACCAGCGCACGAGTCCCACCTCCGTCGCCTCCACCGGCTGACGCGCGCGGGCGCACGTCACGATTCCGTAACAGCCGCATTTCCTCGATTGGCTGTACTCATTTGTTATCAAGACAGATGTGTCAGACGCGCGTGTTAAGTGCGGAGCCGCAGTTCCCCCCTTCTCACGCGCGGGAGAAGTTGCCCGCGAGAGGTCCACCCTTTGTTTTCTACATCCCTGAAGTCGTTCCTGGGCGGCGTCGCGCTGTTGGCCGCGCCCCAGGCCCTCGCGGACAGCACCACCACGATTCCCGCCTTCAACGCGGCGATTGCCACGGCCCGGACGTCGAACAGCCCCGGTGGCACCACCGTGCGCCGTGCGGAGATGAAGAACGCGGTCAACCTGTTCCTCTACGACGACGGCCGCGTGGACGCCGCCGAGCGCACCTTCCTGGGCGCGCGCATCAACGACCTGGTCTTCAACATCGGCGTCACCGCCACCGCCAAGAAGTACATGATTGATGTCCACGAGCTGAACGACGGCGCCACCACCTATGCGCCGCTGTGGCTCGACGACATGGCGCAGACGCCCGAGCAGCTGTTCGGCGCGACCGGGCCGCTCACCACGTCCTCCTCCATCAAGGAGGGCTACATCCCCAACGGGCAGGGCGTGGCGAACCAGGAGACGCTGTCCTACAAGGCCGCCGCGGCCTTCGGGCTGCGGGGCGTGGGGGCGTTCACCCCCATCACCGTCCAGGAGCTGCTCGCGAAGCTCTCCGCACAGGTCATCAGCGGCACCCCGAACTCGGATGAGGTGGATGGCGCGCTGGCGCTCATCACGCAGGTTTCGCGCAACAGCAACCGGCTCTACACCACGGGCTGGTCGTGCCAGACGTACTGCGGCGGTGGCGGCCCTGGGGACATGGGTGGCTACTTCATCGCCGCGGTGAGCACGGACCGCCAGTTCGTGCGCATGGTGCGCGTGACGACCTGGTCGGACTAATCGTTCCTCAGCGCCGTGCGCGCAGCTCGAGCCCCGCGGGAGGGAAGGTTCCTCCCACGTGGGTCCACTCGAGCCGGACCTGACGGCGGCCCTCGGGCGGAAGCTCGAGGACCGCCAGCACCCTGCCCTCTCCGCGCTGGTTGACGCGGACGTCCACGCGTTGGCCGTCGACCTTCATCGCCAGGTTCAGCACTCCGGCCTGTGGGAAGAAGCGTTCTGAGGGATGGAGTCGCGGCGAGGTGAGCAGCAATTCCACCTCGCGCGGCTCGCTGTCCTCGTTCTCCAGCGTGTACGTCAGCTGGTACGAGACGCCCCGGGCACCGTCGTGCGTCCTGTCGTCCCGAGCGGATGCGGCGCGCGAGGCGGAGGTCCCCGAGGTCGGCGTCAACGTCGGCGCGTCAGGCCCCGTGCCCGCGCGCCTGCGGGGCATGGACATGACGAGGTCGCCCGCGAGCGTTCCTGGAGACAGGCGCAGCGTGCGCTCACCCACGAAGAGGCTGCCTGCTTCGCTCACCCCCTGGAGTGAAGGGAAGGCCGTCGTGCCCGCATCCCCGGCGGTGGCCAGCGGATGCTCGCTCCGGGAGATGGCGGCGAGCTCGTCGGGAGTGAGCGGCAGGGGGCTGGACACGGTGGCCAGACGGAACCGCGCGCCGGGGTCCACATGTCCCTTCGAGTCCAAGGCCGTGAAGTCCAGGAGGGCGCAGAGCGTGCCCGACTTTTCGTGACGCGCATCCAGGACGACCACCGTCGCGCCAGGCGGCACGGTGAGAGAGCCCTCGAAGGCGCCCCGGGTTCCCAGGCGCACGTCGTCCAGGTGGGACAGGTCGAGGTCGTCACGGACGAGCGGACGGGACTGGCGCTCTGATTCGTCACGGGCATCGAGAACGGCATCGAGGAGGCCCGAGGCGAGGACCGCATGCGGTCCTCGGAAGAACAGGCCCTCTGGGTCTGGTTCCTTGCCTTGCCCTGCCTGCGCGTCGACCAGTCCCGTGAGGTCCTCGTCGATGGGCTCCTGGCTCAACGGGTTGAAGGGCGCGCCCGTGGTGCTCGGCGGGAACTGGGCCGTGAGGTACTTGGAGAAGAGGCCACCCTTGACCTGGAGCTGGATGGGACGCCCCGACGTGTTTCGCAGCACGACGGAGCAACGCCCGGTTCCCTCGGAGGCTGCTTCCACGCGGTTGATGGCGCGCACGTACAGCCGGGCCTGACCGGAGAAGGTGTAGCCGCCCTCGCTCTTTCCCGGCACGAGCCGACTCATCGTGGAGCCGAGGACACCCCAGGTCCGAATCGTCTCGGGGTTGGAGTGGACAAGGAGTGGCGCGCCCGTGAAGGCGCCCTCGATGGGAGCGAGGGCGGAGATGGGGAGCACCTCCGAGTCGAGGTCACCCACGGACAGCGGCGGTCGCGTGTGCGGGCGCGCTTCGTAGCGAGGAAGCGGGGCTTCGTCCTCGATGGGGGGCACCTCCGCGATGATCACATCGTCCGAGGAGGACTCCTCCGACTCCACGCTGGGTTCCCGAGATGAAACCAGCGTGAGCCCACGCCGCGAAGGAGGCTTCGCGGGAGCTTCGGACGGGGGACTCGCGACGGAGTTCGCCCGTGGCTTCGCCGCGTGAGTCGCCTCGACGACCTTCACGTGCGACTTCGCCTCATGCGCTGTCTCGATGGGCGTTGCTTGCGGATTCGTCTCTTGCGCGGTCTCGATGGACGTTGCTTGCGGCTTCTTCTCTTGCGCTGTCTCGATGGGCGTTGCTCGCGGCTTCGCCTCGTGCGCTGTCTCGATGGGCGTTGCTTGCGACTTCACTCCCTCGACACTCTTGAGGGACATCTCTTGCGGCGTGACGTCGGCGGAGCGTTCAGCGGACTTCGCCTGTCCCTTGCCCACGGGCTTCGCTTGGGGCTTCGCGGATTCAGAAGTCCCGGTGGCCTTCGGCTGTCCCTTCAGGGCCTGCGCATCTCCCGCCGACTTCACCTGTGCCTTCGATGCCTGCGTATCTCCCGCCGAGTTCCCCTGTGCCTTCGTCGCCTGCGCATCTCCAGCCGACTTCGCCTGCGCCCTTGGGGCCTGTACATCGCCAGCAGCCTTCGCCTGTGCCTTCGAGGCCTGCGTATCTCCCGCTGACTTCCCCTGTGCCTTCGAGGCCTGAGCATCTCCAGCGGCCTTCGCCTGCGCCCTCGGGGCCTGAGCATCTCCAGCGGCCTTCGCCTGCGCCCTCGGGGCTTGTGCTCCCCCCGCCTGCTTCGCCTGTGCCCTCGGGGCCTGCGCGGCTCCAGGCGACTTCCCCTGCGCCTTCGGAGCCACGGCGGGCTCCGGCTTTCGTGCGGGCTTCTTCGCGGACTCCGCCCCTTGCCCCGCAGAGGGCTTTCCCCCGGCGGACGCCCCACGGGTCGTCGGAGGGGCGGGTTTCGAGGACGAACGTCTGGGCGGCGGCTTCGGGGGCGGCATGGAGAGATCCTCTCACGCCCGCGACCACTTCCTCCAGGCAAGGCCCGTCAAGGCGAGCACCCCGACGGTGGGCACGGCCCACGGCCCCACCCTCGCGAGCCGGTGCTCCCAGACATCCACCCGGTCCGCCAGGAGCAAGATCATCCAGTGGCGCGCCAGGTGGTCCGGGTAGCCATAGGCCACCTTGCGCAACAGTCCGCTCACCCCGTGAGGCGGCTGCGCGGTGCCGAACACCGGGGGGAACCCGGCACGGCCCTTGTGCTTGAACACGCGCACGTCCGAGTGCTGCACACGGATGGGCACGCGCGCCCCCGGCATGGGTTGAGGCGTTCTCTCCATCGGCACACCCGGACGACTGGAGGGTTCCAGGTCCACCGCGGCGTCAGGAATGGGTCTATCCGGCATGGTTCGGCTCCTTGCTCGTCACGCGTGCCCAGGGGTGAGGACGCACTTGACGCAGCCGTCCTGCTTCTGGGCGAACAGGTGGTACGCCTTGGGTGCCTCCTCCAGCGGGAAGCGGTGGGTGATGATGCCCTTCGCGTCGATGCGGCCCTCACGGATGTGCTGGAGCAGATGCGGCATGTAGCGACGCACGTTGCACTGGTTCATCCGCAGCGTGAGTCCCTTGTTCATCGCGGTGCCAATGGGCATCAGGTTCCACGGCGGGCCGTACACCCCGACGATGGAGACGTTGCCACCCTTGCGCACGACGTCGATGCACCAGGTGAGCACCGTGGGCGCGCCCGCCTCCAGCTTCAACCCCAGCCCCAGCACGCGCTGCCCCAGCGAGCCCTCGGCCTCCATGCCCACCGCGTCGATGCACACGTCCGGCCCGCGCCCCTCGAACAGCTCCTTCAGGTAGAGGACGATGTCGTCCACCTCCCGGAAGTTCACCGTCTCCACCTTCGCGTACCGCTCCGCGAAGTCGAGCCGGTACTGCACGCAGTCCACCGCGATGACCCGGCCCGCGCCCATCAGCCACGCGGACCGCATGGCGAACAGGCCCACCGGGCCCGCGCCGAACACCACCACCGTCTCGCCGCCCTTGATTTCACCCATCTCCGCGCCCATGTAGCCGGTGGGCAGGATGTCTCCGAGGAAGAGCGCCTCCTCGTCCTCCATGCCGTCGGGAATCTTCAGTGGCCCCACGTCCGCGAAGGGCACGCGCACGTACTCGGCCTGCCCGCCGTCGTAGCCGCCCGTCGTGTGCGAATAGCCATACACGCCGCACGCCACGTCGCTCGATGGGTTGCTGTTCTCACACGAGGCCGTCAGCCCTCGCTGACAGTAGAAGCAGGTGCCACAGGAGATGTTGAAGGGCACCACCACCCGGTCGCCCTTGTGCAACTGGCTCACCTCGGAGCCCAGCTCCTCCACCACACCGGTGAACTCATGACCGAACGTGTGGCCCACGCGGGTATCCGGCACCAGGCCGTGCAACAGGTGCAGGTCCGAGCCACAGATGGCCGTGCGGGTCACCTTGAGGATGACGTCCTGCGGGTGCTCCAACCGAGGGTCTGGCTTGTTCTCCACCCGGACCTTGAACGGCCCCTGGTACGTCAGTGCACGCATGTGAGTCCTCTCCCGTTGCACATACGGGTGAGGACTCCGACGCCTCGCGGCAAGACGCTCGACAGCGAGCCCCTGCCTGCCATGCCGCCTTGTGGCGCGGACACCGCCGCTCAGCCGACCACGGGCTCCACGGGAAGCTCCGTCGCCCGCCAGAGGTACCAGCTCACCACGGTGCGCCAGGGCCGCCAGCGCTCACCGTATTCCAGCAGCGCCTTGGGGCGCGGCATCTCCGGAAGCCCATACGCGAGCATGAAGCCCTTGCGCACGCCGAAGTCGTCCACCGGCAGCACGTCCGGCCGACCGAGCCTGGAGATGAGCAGCATCTCCACCGTCCACTGACCGATGCCTCTCACCTGCGTGAAATGCTCGATGAGCGAGGCGTCGTCCATGCGCCGCACGCGGGACAGGGGAGGAACGGTGCCGTCCAGTGACTTGCGCGCCAGGTCCTGGAGCGCGGCCAGCTTGTTGGCGGACAGGCCCGCCTCGCGCAGCACCGGCTCCGACACGGACAGCAGGGCCTGGGGCGTGAAGCGGCGGCCCTTGCCCACGCGCTCGCTGACGCGCTCGAAGATGGCGGCGGCGGCGCGGCCGTGGAGCTGCTGATAGACGATGGACTCCGCCAGCGCGGCGAAGGGACTGTGCAGGGGGCTCAACTGGAGGCGGAAGGAGCCCACGCGCTTCATCAGCGCGCCCAGCTTCGGGTCCTCGCGCGCCAGGGCACGGCGGACCTCGGGAGTGAAGGCTTCGGGCAGGCGCGGGGCGGTGGGAGCAGGACGCGGCATGGGAGGGGTGACATGCTGCCGCTCCCAGCGCCCCGCGCAACCCGATTCTTGTCACGAAGAACCGAGACTCAGAGTGGCGCGGCCTTGTCCGTCTCGGAGGGCACCTGGCGCCGGGGCTCGCCCTCCATCAGCTCGTCGAACTCCTCCTCCATCTGGAGGCCCAGGTCCTCGAGCTGCTCCTTGGAGACGAGCTTGCGGACCTTCTTGAAGAGGTCACCCTCCTCTTCCTCCACGTGGTGCTCTATCTGCTCCTGGAGCACCTTCATCTTCGCGTCGAAATCCTCGTCGTGCGGCTCCATCTCCATCAGGTCGGCGATGATGCGCTTGGCGGACAGGTGCTCCTCCACGGCCTCGCGCAGCAGGTCCTCGGTGTCGTTGGCCTTGGACGCCGGATAGAAGTACTGCTCCTCGATGGTGGTGTGCGCACTGAGCCGGTCGGCGATCATCTCGAACAACTCCCGGCGTTTCGCATCGGCGTGGTCCGGGAGCTTGCCGTACTGCGTGAAGAGCTTCTTCACCTCGGCGTGTTGCTGCTTCAGGAGGTCCAACGCGTTCATGGGTGTATCTCCGTGTCCGACGGGGTTCTTGTCATCAAACGAAGAAGCCGGGGCTCAGCGGGGCAGCTTGCGGGAGGGCAGGTCCTTCACCGCGGGCCCATTGAGCACCTTGCCGGTGGGGCTGTAGCGCGCGCCGTGACAGGGGCAGTCCCACGAGCGCTCCGCGCCGTTCCAGTGCACGTGGCAGCCCAGATGCGTGCACACCGGAGACACCGCGTGAGAGGTTCCGTCCGCCTCGCGGTAGACGGCCACCTTCTGCCCTTCGACTTCCAGAATCTTCGCCTCGCCGGGTGCCACCTCGGACAGGTGCTTGCCCTCGGGCTTCGCCAGCCGGTCCGCGACGAAGCGGAAGGCCGTCTCCGCGTTCTCCTGGATGAAGTCCTTCGCGCCCGCCAGCGGTTTGACGCGCGTGGCGTCATACAGCGCGGCATAGGGACTCTGCCGACCCAGGATGAGGGCGCTGATGAGCATCCCCGCCAGCGTGCCGAACGTCATGCCCGTCCCGGAGAAACCCGTCGCCACGTAGACATGGCGGCTGGCGCTGTTGCGGCCGATGTACGGCAGCCCGTCCGTGGACTCGATGACCTGACCGGACCAGCGATACGTGAGCTGCTTCACCGGGAAGTGCTTGCGCGCATAGTCCTCCAGCGCCGCGTAGCGCCGCCCGGTGTCCTCCTCCGCGCCGACCTTGTGGTCCTCGCCACCGACGATGACGTACGCGCGGCCCTCGACGGACTGCGTGCGGATGTAGTGATAGGGCTCCTGCGAGTCGTAGTACTGCCCGGGCTCCAGCGGACCTTCGAGCGGACCCGCCACCGTGTAGCTGCGATACGCGGACAGCTTCGTCTGCAGCAGCACCCGGTTGAGCGGCGAGTGGGTGGCCTCCACCACGGCCGCGGCGGTGACGGTGCCCCGGTCCGTGACGATGCGACAGGGCGCGCCGTCGTGGACCTCCGTCACCCGCGTGTTCTCGAACAGGAAGCAGCCCTCGCCTATCAGCGAGTCCACCAGCCCGAGCAGGTACTTGCGCGGATGGAACAACGCCTGGTCTTCCACGCGCAGCGCGCCCTTCACCGGAAAGGGCAGCGGCACCGCGTGGGTGAGGGAGGCATGAAGGCCCGCGTCGCGCGCGGCGGAGAGTTCCTGCTCCAGCGACGCCCACTGACGCGCGGTCTCCGCGTAGCGGAACGAGGGGACGCGCTGGAAGTCACAGTCCAGGGAGAGTTCCTGGACGAGCGAGGCCACCTGCTCCATCGCCGCGCGGCTGGAGGACGCCGCCAGTCGGGCACCCTTCTCCCCGAAGTCTCGCCGCAGCGTGGCGTAGGGCGTGTCGAGCAACTCCGTGAGGTGGGCGGTGGTCTGCCCCGTCTGGCCCGACAGGATGCGGTTCATCTCCAGCACCGCCACCCGCTTTCCCGCGCGCTTCAGCAGCCATGCCGTGGTGAGTCCGGTGATGCCCGCACCGATGACGACGACATCCACCACCAGGTCGCCCGCAAGCGCCGGGAAGTCACGCGGCGGGGCAGTCAAGGTCCAGAGCGACCGGTTCGTCCGCGTCTCATCCATGTCCTCAACCTAGGAATGCGCCGGAGGTGCGATAACCCGCCGAGTCGAAGCACGGGCCTGCCCGGCTGCCCGGCTTGGGAGTCACTCGGGATGTGCACGAGCGGACAGAGCCGGGGGCCGGGTGTTGGCAAGTCACGTCGACGAGGAAGCGGTTCTGGGGTGGGCAGACCCGCCGCGCTAGAAAAGGGCTGGGTCGGCCCCCCCGAACCCTGCCGAAAGACCAGGGAGCCACAAAGGATGCCCGTGGAAAGAATGGCTGGGAGCACCAGCCTCGTCGATGTCATGGACCGGGTCCTGGACCGCGGCCTTCGCTGGGACGATGTCGTCCACGCGGACCGCCTCTCTCCCGAGCATGCCGCCCGTGTCGTGGTGACCTACCTGGAGGTTCGGACCGACGACACCCCGCGCCCTGGCGAAACACCTCGTCCCACTCCTGGAGCCTGACGCATTGGCCTCTCCCGTCCCTCTCGCCCTGGACCCCACCTCCTCCGCCGATGCACGTCTGGCCCTGGCCGAGCAACTGCTCGCCTGCGACACGGCACGCGCCTGCGCCGAGGCCATGGTGGAGTGGCTGCCCCGGCATGCCCAGGCCGCCGCCGCGGCCTGTCTGGCGCGCGAGGAGCCCGGTGGAAGGATGAGCTGCCTCGCCGCGAAGGGGCTGTCCGAGGCGCAGCACGCCGCGCTGCAGGCGTGGTCCGATGACGACAAGGCCCACCCGCTGACGGACGCGCTGGCCCAGGCCGCGCCGCGCTTCTTTCCGAGTGCGCGCGCGCCCCTGCCCGCGCAAGGCACGGGAGGCCTGTTCGCGGTGCCGCTCGGACGCGCCGACGCGCCTCCGGTGGGGCTGTTGCTCGTCTGGGCGAGCGGACCCACGCTCCCCCCGGAGGTGACGTGGGTCGCGGGACACGCGGGGCCCTTCCTCGCGCGGCAGGCCACGTCGGGGCCGCTGGGCACGACGGGCAGCGCGCTGCTTCGCCGCATCATCGACGCGGTGACGGACCCGGTGCTGCTGACGGACCTGAGGGGACGTCCGCGACTGGCCAACGCGCGCGCGGAGGCCCTGTTGGTCGCCCATCCCGACGCGAGCCACGGCCACCGGCGCGCCGTCCACCTCAACCAGAGCGTGTTCGCCACCGCGGTGGCCAGCACCGCCAGCGGCGGCGCGCCGGGTGTCAGCTGGCGCGAGATACCGCTGGTGGACCCCATGGAGGGGATGGACCTGCTCTTCGAGCTCGTCAGCACCCGCGTGTACGAGCCCGACGGCCGCGAGGCCATGGTGAGCGTGCTGCGCAACGTGACGGACCTGGGACGGGCGACCCAGGCGCTGGGAGAGAGCTACCGCCGCCTGCGCGCCACCGAGCGAGAGGCGCGCAGCGAGCGGCACCGGTTGGACCGGGTGCTGGACTCCGTGGCGGACCCCATCATCCTGTCGGACCCTTCCGGCGGCACGGTGATGATGAACGAGCCCGCGGAGAAGCTCTTCACGCCGCCTTTGGATGGAGGCCGCGCCGCGCAGCGCCGCGTGCGCTCCAACCACGCGACGTTCGCCTCGTTCCTCGCGCACCTGCTGGACGCCGGGGGCAGCCTGCGCTGGCGCGGGCAGCTCAGCCTGATGGACCCGGCCAGCGGCGACACCCTCCCGGTGGAGGCGGTGGCCAGCAAGGTGCTGGGAGAGAGCGGCGAATTGACGGGCATCGTCACCCTCTTCCGCGACAGGGGCGAGGCCCTGGCGAAGGCGCGGCTGTTGGAGCGGCTCAAGGAGGTCTCCACGCTGCTGGAGGCGCGCGTGCAGGTGGCCACCGCGGAGCTGGCGGAGCAGAACGAGAAGCTGCGCCGGCAGGCCATCCAGTTGGAACAGGCGAGCGCGGCCAAGTCGCAGTTCCTGGCCAACATGTCCCACGAGTTCCGCACGCCGCTCAACGCCATCCTCGGCTACACCAACATGCTGCTGCAGGGCGTGTCCGGTGAGCTGACGCCGCCGCAGAAGCGCAACCTGGCGCGCATCGACTCCAACGGGCGGCACCTGCTGGAGGTCATCAACGAAATCCTGGACATCACCCGCATCGAGGCGGGGCGGATGCCGTTGCATCTGTCGGACTTCGGAATCGCCGAGCTGCTCCAGGAAGTCATGGCGGAGATGGACCCCATCATCGCGCGCAGCAAGCTGACGGTGACGACGCACCTGGGCGCGAAGCTGCCGCCGGTGCACAGCGACCGACAGAAGGTGAAGCAGGTCGTCCTCAACCTGCTGTCCAATGCCCTGAAGTTCACGCACGAGGGCGTTGTGAAGGTCCTGGCGGAGTACGTTCCGTCGACCTCCATGCTCACCATCTCCGTGGAGGACTCCGGGATTGGCATCGACCCGGCCTACCAGGAGAAGATTTTCGAGGACTTCCAGCAGGTGGATAGCTCGCCCACCCGGGCCTATGGCGGCACCGGGCTGGGATTGTCCATCTGTCGCCGTCTGGCCGACATGCTGGGGGGACGCGTCTCCCTCCAGAGCACCCCTGGGCAGGGGTCGACCTTCACGTTGCACTTTCCACGACGCCCGAGGCGGACATGACGAATCCCTCCCCGAACCTCAAGCCGCTCGTACTCGTCGTGGACGACTACGACGACGCGCGGGAGATGTACGCCGAGTACCTGGAGTTCTCCGGGTTCCGCGTGGCGCAGGCGAGGAACGGCCAGGAGGCACTGGACCAGGCCTTCGCGCTCACACCGGACATCATCCTGATGGACCTGTCGTTGCCCATCATCGACGGGTGGGAGGCGACGCGGCGGCTGAAGAACGATGACCGCACGCGCACCATCCCCGTCGTCGCGCTCACCGGCCATGCGATGACGGGCCAGTCGGACGAGGCGAAGGGCGCGGGGTGCGACTCCTTCGTCACCAAGCCGTGCCTCCCCGACGAGCTGGTGGCGGAGGTCCGGCACATCCTCGCTCAGCGCGGAGCCGCCGTGTCCCACTGAGACGTGCCCATGCCACGGACCTCTCGCCCTCCCAACAAGTCCAAGGCCTCCGGTCGGCGCGGCGCCCCGGCACGCAAGAGTACTCCCGCGCGCAAGGCGCCCCGACGCACGACCTCCGCCGAGGAAACCCGTCCCCCCACCCCACCCCCGCCCCGGGAGGGACGCGGCAAGCGCAACACGGTGAAGAACACTCCGAAGGGCAAGCCCCGGGCGCGCATCACGCGGACGCCGGAGGAACTCGCGGGTCCGCACTACCTCTATGGCGTGGTGCGCACCGAGGGCCCGCTGGACTTCGGTCCCATCGGCCTGGGGATGCCGCCGGCCCACGTCCACGCGGTGCGCGAAGGAGCGCTCGTCGCGCTGGTGTCGTCAGCCCCCGCGCGCGTGGTGGACCCGACGAGAGCCAACCTGCTGGCCCACCAGCGCGCCGCCGAGGTGATGCTGCGTGAGCACACGCTGCTGCCCGTGGCCTTCGGGACGGTGCTGGGCTCGGAGGCCGAGGTGCGGCGGTTGCTCCGCTCCGCCCAGGACGCGCTCACCCGGACCCTGGTGGCACTGGAGGGCAAGGTGGAGCTGGGGCTCAAGGTGCTCTACCACCGCGAGCACCTGGCCCGACGCATGGAGTTCGAGGACGCGGGCCTGCGTCGCCGGGAGAACGAGCTGGAGACCGAGCACGAGCGACGGCTGGGGCAAGCCGTGGAGCTGCGCGCGTCGCTGGACATGGCCGCGATGCTGGAGGGCCTGCACCCGCTGGCCAGCGCGACACGCACGGACGCGCCCGTGGGCGAGCGGATGCTGCTCAACGCGGCCTTCCTCGTCGCCAGGGACGCGGTGCCCGACTTCGAGGCGAGGGTCCGGATGCTCGCCGCGCGCTCGGACCTCTACGCCTTCCGCTTCACCGGCCCCTGGGCGCCGTACAGCTTCGTCGACGTGCGACTGGGGCTGGATGACAGCCCCGAGCCGCCCGATTCACGGCGCGCCCGCTGACGACACCGGCGTCGTCACACGCGCGGCCTCCGCGGCCAACGGGTCCACGCCCGCGTGGAGGCGGACCCAGCCGGGGGTGTGCTCGGTGCGCGCGAAGAAGCCGTCCGTGCCCCGCGCCACCGTCAGCTCGCCCACGGACTTGCCGCCGCGCCGGTACTCCACGCGGAAGGCCTCCTTGGGCTCGCCTCCCGTCGGCTGCTCGTCGCGGCCCAGCAGGTCCAACGGCATCAGGCGCCACACGCGGTCATGCCAGTTCCGGGTGAACTCGTCCGGCTTGTCCGGCGCCTCTTCTGGCGCCAACGCGACGGGGTTGGGTGCCTTGCCGGTCGCCGTGAAGGTCCGCGACGCGCCCCCGGAGGAGATGACCACCGCGTCGAAGTCACCCAAATCAAACGTGTGCAGCCGCCGGTCCACCAGCCGGCTGGTCGCGTTCTCCAAATCGGGCAGCAGCGCGGGGCCCAGCAGGAACACCTGGCCGTCCGACTCGCGACGCAGGTAGGGCGTGCCCCAGCCTCCCGTCGTCGAGGCGAGCGTGAAGGTCTCCACCTTGCCCCCCAGCGTCAGCGTCAGCTTGCGCTGCGACGTGGTCAGCCCCACCTCTTCCACCTTCTTCGCCTCGAGCACGCCGAGCGCCCGCGTGGCCCGCAGCGGGGCGAAGCGCGGGAAGAGCTTCGCCGCCACCTCGTTGGCCCGAAGCTCGCGCGGAGGCGGCTGCGGCGGCGTGGCGGCCAGGGGCGGCGTACCCGCGTCCTGTCCACCTTGAGCCACGGTGCCGGAAGCCCCGCCATCCGTGCCCGGCGCGGAGCCCGCATCCGTGCCCTCCGCCGCGGGGAGGCCCTTCGAGGGCTTGTAGCCCAGGCGGACCCACAGCATGTCCCGCGACTGCGCGTCGCGATACAGCTCCACGTAGCGCGCCTCATCCTCGTAGCGCACCTTGTCCAGGGCGCGTGCCGGCAGCTCCACCACCGTCACGTCACCGGGAGCACCCGAGGGCGCCCGCTGCCACACGAGATAGGCGGCCACCAGCGCCACCACCGCGAGGGCGCCCTGGAGCGCCAGGTCCCGCGCCTTCATTGCTCACCTCCCGCCGCCACCGGGGCGCGCGGAGCACGACGGCCTCGCCGCCGCGTCGTCACGAAGCCCAGCGCCAGCACCAGCGCCGGGGCCACGAACACGGTGGCGTAGAACCACGCCACGTCCTGCTCCCGCGTGTGCTGGATGGGCACGTCTTCCTCCGAGGACACCGCGCCGGACACGGACTCCTCGCCCGTCAACCACCGCAGCGTGTCCACCGCGAGGTAGGCATTGCCCATGTTGGACAGCACCACGTCGCTCACCACGTCCGCGTCCGCCATGACGACGGCGCGCATCGACTCCTTGCCGGCAGCCGCGGGCTGCTCCACCGCCACCACCAGCGGCCACGTGCGCCGCGTCTCTCCGGCGTCCGGGGTGAAGTTCCCGTTGGCGTCGGCGAACGTCGCGCCATGCGCGCGCACGGAGATGTCGTGCATGACGCCGTTGGGCAGCGGCTGCACCTGGTCCAACGCGCCCGCGCCCAGGAAGGCCACCGGCGACTGGCCGCCCATCGCCGACAGCGACGTGACGGACGGATGGGAGCTGAACGTCGCCGCGCCCAGGTTGCCCCGGTCGCTCTGCTGACGCGTGGTGCGGAAGTACACCTGGTCATTCGCCAGCGGCGTGCCCGCGTAC
Organism: Myxococcus sp. CA040A; assembly: GCF_013336725.1. NCBI lineage: Bacteria > Pseudomonadati > Myxococcota > Myxococcia > Myxococcales > Myxococcaceae > Myxococcus > Myxococcus sp. CA040A. The sequence continues at coordinate 486,970 of NZ_JABUMR010000005.1, forward strand.
TTCAAGCCCAGGGGCTCCAGCAGCTTCTCGAAGCGAGGGCCCTCCGGCTCCAGCGCCACCCACAACCGGCCGCCACGCTCCAGGTATTCGCGCACCGCCGCGAGCTCCTCGGGGAGGAAGTCGCGCGTGGCACCCACCACCACCAGCGCCCCCGCGTCGCGAGGCACCTCACGGCCCAGTCCCTCCGCGACCCCCAGCGACCGCACGTCCACGTTCTGCGCGCGCAGCAACTCCTTGAACTGGGCCACGGACGGCTGCGGCATCTCACCGGGCACCGGACGCGTCTCCGCGCGCTCGCCATGGCCCGCGGTGAAGTAGACGACGCGTTGGGGCTTCGCCACCGTCAGGAGCCGCCGTTGGACCTCCTGGTCCAGCCGCTGGAGCTGCCCTCGCGCGCGGTCCAGCTCCAACCCCACCGTGAAGGGCTCCTTGCGCTCACCCCGGGCCACGACGACAGTGCCGTTGTTGTGCACGCCCAGCGTCCTCGCGCGAGCGGGCTCCACCGCCTGGTCCAGCCGCTCCACGTTGAGCAGCTCCGGGCTCTCCACGGACAGGTCCTGGAAGTACTGGCGCACCGCCTCTCCCACCTCGTTCGCGGGCGGGAAGAAGAGCGTCACCTGCAGCGGCTCGTTGAGTCCGCGTACCACCTTGCGCGTGGAGTCGCCGGGCTTCGCGGTGCGGAAGTACGACAGGTCCCACGTCGTGTTCGCCTGCGTGACGATGTACATGGTCGCGAAGGCGAAGATGAGCACGAAGGACAGGCCCAGGCCGGAGAACAGCGCGCTGCGAGCGCGGCCCGTCTCCAGCACCGGCGCCCGCGTCATCGCCTGCGCCGCCGTCTCCACCAGCGCCAGCGGCACCAGGCAGCACGTCAAGAGCGCGGGGAACAGCGCCGCCAGCATCACCGCCAGCTTGGGCGCCTTCTGCGACAACGGCCCGCCGAAGAGGGCCGTGCCCACATCGGACTGGAGGAAGTAGAGCGCCAGCGCGAGCAGGCCCAGGCCATAGAGGCCCAACACCCAAACATCCACCGTGCGCCGGTCCGCGCCCGTGCCACGGGAGCGCGCGAAGCGCCAGATGACCGCGCCCACCGCCGCCACCGCGCCCAGCCCGGAGAAGGCCGCGCGGCCCGTCCCCACGCCCAGGATGCGCTCGCCGATGAAGACCGCCACCAGCCCCGCCACGAAGACCAGCGTCGCCGCCAGCCCATTGCCCACCGGACGGGTGCTCATCGCCACCTCCGCGCTTCGAGCACCCGGGTGGCCGCGAACAGCGCCACGTAGGTGACGACCAGGTAATAGACGACGTCACGCACGTGGATGAGCCCCGATTGGAACGGCGGGAAGTGCTGGTTCCACAGGGACATCGCGCTGAAGACATCCGACAGCGGCTGCTCGGTGATTCGCGCCAGCAGCCAGCAGAGGATGAGCGCCACCAGCATCACCGCGGAGGTAATCGCCGCGAGCAACTGATTGCGTGCCAGCGCCGAGCCGAACGTGCCGACGGCGAGAGAAGCACTGCCCAGCAGCAGCAGTCCCAGATAGCCCGCCGCCACGTGGCCGAAGGACACCTTGCCGTTCACCAGCACCAGCACCGGCATGTACAGCGTGCACAACACGTACAGCGACAGGAAGGCGAGCCCCGCCAGGAACTTGCCCAGCACGATGTCGCGGTCTCGCAGCGGCGACGAGTACAAGAGGGGCAGAGTGCCCGTCTGCCGCTCCTCCGCCAACAGCCGCATGGAGATGAACACCGAGGCGACGATGGTGAAGCCGCTCGAGTAATAGAAGAACTGCGACAGCACCTCGGCGGAGCGCTTGCTCGCGCCGCCCAGGGCGTACGCGTTGAAGAACAGGCCGTTCAACGCGAGGATGACCGCGATGACGACGTAGCCGCTGAGCGTGCGCAGGTAGCCGGACAGCTCGCGACGGGCGATGAGCAGGGCCTTCACGCGCGCACCTCCTGACCGTGCGTCAGCCGCAGGAAGATGGACTCCAACTGGCCCGCGCCCTGGTCCAACCGCAACAACTCCAGCCCCGCGCCCACCACCGCCTGCGCCACGCGCGGACGCTCGTCCGGAGAGGCCCGCAGCGTCAGCGACACCACGCCGTCCGCCGCCCGGTCCACGTCCACCGCGCCAAACGGCTTGAGCACCTCGAGCGCACGCGCCCGGTCTCCCCGCACCTCCACCTCGATGGAGCCGCCGCCGCCCATCTTCCGTCCCAGCTCCTCCTCCGTCCCCTGCGCCACCAGCGTCCCCTTGTGGATGATGAGGAGCCGGTCACACGTCTGGGAGATTTCCGGGAGGATGTGGCTGGAGACGAGCACCGTGTGCGTGCCCTTGAGCCCGCGGATGACGTCGCGCATCTCGACAATCTGCCGAGGGTCCAGGCCGCTGGTGGGCTCGTCGAGGATGAGCAGCGCGGGCTTGTGCACCAGCGCCTGCGCCACGCCCACGCGCTGACGGTAGCCGTGGCTGAGCGTGGAGATGAGCTCGCCGTCCACCTCGCGAAGGCCCGTCTTCTCCTCCGCCTCGCCCACGCGCGCGGTGGTGTCCCGGGCCGTCACGCCGCGCAAGCGCGCGACGTAGGCCAGGTACTCGCCCACCGTCATCTCCTCGTAGAGCGGCGGCACGTCCGGGAGGTAGCCAATGCGCTGCCGCACCTCGTGGGCGTTGCTCACCACGTCATGGCCGTCGATGACGACACGGCCGGCGGTCGGCAAGAGCACGCAGCCGAGGACCTTCAACGTCGTCGACTTGCCCGCGCCATTGAGGCCGAGGAAGCCGATGACTTCACCCTGGCCGATGGTGAAAGCCAGGTCCCGGATGGCCGCATGCTCACCGTAGTACTTGGTCAGCCCTTCGACCTGAATCATAGGGGGCCATTCCATCAGTCCCCCCAGGGGGCATTGTCAAGCGCCGAACCGCTCAGTCATGGCGGAACTCCGGCCCCGCCGTGGTGCGGCCGAGCGTGAAGCGCAGCGCCCCTTCCAGGTCCGGCAGGAGGAAGGAGTAGCCAAGCCGCTCGGCGGTGGAGGGAAGCACCCGGGCACCCGCCAGCAGGGCCTCCTGCCCCATCTGCCCGAAGAGGGCGCGGATGACCGCGGCGGGCATCGGCAGGAAGGCAGGCCGTCTCAGCACCCGACCCAGCGTCTTCGCGAAGTCCGCCTGTCGCACCGCTCCCGGCGCCACGGAGTTGATGGGGCCACGCGCCGCCTCCGTGAAGAGGCTGAAGTGGAAGAGCCCGAGGATGTCCTCCATCGACACCCAGCTCATCCACTGGCGACCGGAGCCGATGGGTCCACCGCCGCCCGCGAGGAAGGCGGGCAGCATCTTCGCCAGCGCGCCATCGCGAGCGTCCAGCACGGGGCCGATGCGCAGGTGCACCACGCGAATGCCAGCGGCCTCCGCGGGCGCCGTGGCGGCCTCCCAGGCGCGGCACACGTCCGCGAGGAAGCCGGTGCCCGGGGCGCTCTCCTCGGTAAGCGGCTCGTCACCCCGGTCGCCGTAGATGCCACTGCCCGCCGCGCACACCAGCACCCGAGGCTTGCGCTTCATGCGCGCCAGCGCCTCCGACAACGTGAGCGTGCCCTCGGTGCGGCTCTTGAGGATGGCGTCCTTGTAGTCGGGGGACCAGCGCTTGCCCGCGACATTGGCGCCCGCCAGATGCACCACCGCGTCCACGCCTTCCAGCGCGGCGGTGTCCACCTCTCCCTTGTCGGGAGCCCAGGACACTTCGTTCCGGGAAGCATCGGCGCGGCCGCGCACCAGGCGCTTCACGCGATGGCCACCGGTGGAGAGGAACGGCACGAGCGACGAGCCAATCGAGCCCGACGCTCCGGTGATGGCCACGGTGAGGGGGCCAGCGTGCGCGAAGGCGGCGTGGCGCCGCAGGTCTTCCAGTGTCACCCGGTGGCGATAGGCGAACATCCGCTCCAGCGTGCGACGCGCGGTGCCTCCACCGAAGAGGCCGCCCAGCGGGCCCATGGGCAGGACGTACTCCACCTCGTCCTCCAGGACGGAGGAGTTCGTCGCGGGCTCGGGCCACATCCGGTGGGTGTGGACCCACTTCGAGAACGGGCCGGACACCTGCGTGTCCTGGAAGAGCGAGTCCTGCACGTACGCCGTGTGCTCGGCCACCCAGCGGCGGGGGAAGGGGCCCAGGCGCATCCGCATGGTGACGCGGGCGCCGGGGTGGATGCCGTCGCCCGAGCGCTCCAGCAGCTCCATCCGCTCCCAGGGGGGCGTCAGCCGTGCGAGCGCCCCTTCCCGGGCATGCCAGGCGAACAACTCGGAGGCCGATACCGGCATCCGACTGCGCGCATCGAAGACGTGCGACTTGCCCATGCTTCCTCCCGGCGCGACAGTGCGGCCACGCATGCTAAATCCGGAGCTCGTCGAGCGCGCGGTGGAATTGCTGCGGCACGGCGGTGTCATCGCCCTGCCGACGGAAACGGTGTACGGCCTCGCGGCCAACGCCGAGGACGAGCTGGCGGTGCGCCGTGTCTTCGCCATCAAGGGCCGCCCCGCCACCCACCCGCTCATCGTCCATCTGTCTGGCGCCGAGCACCTGTCTTCCTGGGCCCGGGACATCCCCGACGCCGCGCACCGTCTCGCCGAGGCCTTCTGGCCTGGACCGCTCACGCTCGTGTTGCCTCGCACGCCCCGGGCCACGGACGCCGTGACGGGCGGCCAGGACACGGTGGCGCTGCGCGTGCCGGGACATCCGGTGGCGCTCGCGGTGCTGAAGGCCCTGGGCGGAGGCGTGGCCGCGCCGAGCGCCAACCGCTTTGGCCGGGTGAGCCCCACCACGGCGGAGCACGTGCGCGCGGACCTGGGCGCGGACGTGGATCTGGTGCTGGACGGTGGACCGAGCACCGTGGGCGTGGAGTCCACCATCGTCGATTTGAGCTCCGGCGCCCCCGCCATCCTGCGCCCTGGTGGCCTGTCCGCCGAGGACGTCGAGCGCGTGCTGGGACATCCGGTGCCCGTGCGTGCCGTATCCAAGGTCCGCGTGTCGGGCTCGCTCGCGTCGCACTACGCGCCGCGCGCGGGCGTGGTGCTCGCCGAGCCGGGAGAGGCCGGAGCACGCGTGCGGGCATTGAGGGAGCAGGGCCTGCGCGTGGGCGTGCTGGGACCGGAGAGCCTGGAGCTGCCGCCGGACGTGCCTCGCTTCGACGTGCCCGAGGACCCGACCGGAGCCGCGCGCGTGCTCTACGCGAGGCTGCGTGAAGCGGACGAGCGGGGACATGACGTGCTCGTCGTCTGTCTCCCCGCCGCCAGTGGGCTGGGCATCGCGGTGCGAGACAGACTCTCCCGCGCCGCCGCGCCTCGCGACCCTCAGCCCTGAACAGCAACGGAAGGCGAGGTATCGCGTCGAGGGGCCCGCCTCCCGAGCCTCCACGCGAACACGGAGTCTCGCGGGCCCCCATCACCGAGCAGCAACGGCCGCCGAGCAATCGGCTCGAGTTGGGTCCTTCTCGCGCGCCCAACGCTTGAGCGACATGCGCGGTGGAGGTGTCGCGACGCCAGCCGCCGGCTGGCATGCACCGAAGGGGAGTTACCTCGTGACTCCAGGCACCACGCGGCAACGAGTGCTCGCCCAAGGCGATATGCCCCGAAACATCCCTCGTTGTTTTCGCTGCACCGCGCGCACGACTCCCTTTGCGTCGCGCGGTCCACTCCAGCGGACGAGGCGACGATGATGGTGCGGAAGCAATGGCTCGCGGCAATGACGAGCATCGTGGCGGCGTTGTGCTTCGCGGGATGCGCCGCCCCCCAGAAGGTGCTGTTGGAGCGGACCAGCAGCCTCGTCGTGTATGACCTGCCGGCCATGGAGGTCATGAAGGCCGCCGAGAAGGTCATCGCGGACCGTGGCTATGACCTGCTGCCGAGCACCGACCCCTACTTCCTGCTGACCCCCTGGAAGGTGACGGGCAGCTTCGACATCGGCACGCGCTGGTCCCGCCTGTACGTCGAGGGGCACATCCGCGCCGATGGCCGCTTCTCCGTGCGCGCCTATGAGATGGCCGCCACGACCTTCGGCCGGACCCAGGCCCTCCCCGGCCTCGTCCACACGGGCTACGACACCGTGCACAACACCCCCAACGCCACTCCCGCCGCCCTGGTGGGGACGGAGCCGGAGATGCAGACGCGCTCCGCCCGCCCCAACATCCGCAGGCTCCTGGAGCTGGAGTGGAACATCCTCGAGCGCCTCAACCCAGAATTCGCCGGGCGCGTGAAGGAGCAGGTCGACTTCTACGTGGCGCACGCGCCCCAGTGAGCACCCGGGCGCGACGGACCTGAGTGCGCCGGCGCGCCCCTCGACTCCACGACCGCGAGGAGTCCCGGGGCGCCAGCCACCTCGCATGACGCACCCGGCCACAGAACGCGATGCAAGGAGTTGGTGCTGCAAGGGATGAGGCCGGGCACCGCAACCCCGACTTCATCGGGCGCGTCAAGCGAGCCCGTGGAGGAAACTCACGCAAGCATTCGACAGACGCGGCCGGGTGACGGACTTGAAATGCCCTCCTGGGCTCCGGTATCCCGCATGTCCTCGCAGAGGAGCGTCCCCGCGTGATGCGAAGCCTGTTCGGCCTGGTCGTTGCCCTGTCTTTGTTCGCCTGCAAGGAAGAGCCCCGAGGGCAGCTCGAGCCCATTCCCCGGCCTCCGGGCCTGAAGGACACCCCCAAGGAGGCGGGTGCCGCCCAGCCCGCGGCCGCGCCCACGGCGGACCCGTCCAAGGTGGTGTTGCGCTGGAAGCCCGCCGCCGGTGCGCCCGTGGCCTACCGCCTCACCCTGGACCGAGCGGGCTCCGCGCCCGCCGCCGTCGAGGAGGTGGAGGAGGCCAAGCCCGCCAAGGGCAAGAAGGGCCGCGACAAGGAAGCGCCGAAGCCCGAGCGCGCCGCCGCCCCCTCCCCCGCGTTCCCCAGCGCCTTCACCTATGTGCTGGAGCACGGCGACTCGGGTGACTTCCGGCTGCGTGTCATCCCGGAGGGCACCAACGCCGCCGAGGACACCGGCACCGTCAGCGAGCGCGGCTTCGTGCTCGACGGCCTCCAGGGCATCACCCGCAACACGGCCTCGCTGGTGCTGGAGCTGCCCCTGTCGGCGGTAGGCCCCAACGACACCTGGGCGCTGGGCACGGAGCTGCTGACGCACGACGCCCTGGGCCCCACGTTCACCATCGTCAAGACGGAGCGCCGCAACCGCGTGAAGCTCACCGCGCTCACCCCCGCGGACGGCGGCGAGCAGGTGGCCACGCTGGAGTATGACTTGCTGGACCAGCTCGCGGGCAAGGTCGCCACCCGTCGCGCGATGCCCGCCGTGCCCGCGCGCGCCGCCATCCCGGAAGAAGGCGGAGACGAGCCGGAGGGCGCCCCGCCCACCGCGACGGACGCCAGCGCGGAGGTGCGCATCGTCGGACGTGGCGAGTTCCTGGTGAAGGCTGGCAAGTGGCGCTCGTGGGAGGGCAGCATCACCTCGTCGACGCGAGGCACCGTCTCCCCCACCGCGCTCCAGGTGCCGCCCGGCACGGTGAAGCTGAAGCTCACCGCGCTGGAGTCGGCTCCCGCTCCGGCCGCGCCCCAGCCGACGGCGAAGCCGCAGCAGTAGGCGCTCCGTCGGACTCGCGCACCAGCCGCACCACGGCGTCCACCCAGGCCGGGTGGGCGTTGAGCGAGGGGACGAGCGTCAACGACTCGCCCCCCGCCTCGACGAACTGCTCGCGGGCCCGCAGGCCCACCTCCTCCAGCGTCTCCAGGCAGTCCGCGACGAACGACGGGCACATCACCGCCAGCCGCTTCACGCCCTGCTTCGCCAGCTCCGGCAGCACCAGGTCCGTGTAGGGCTTCACCCACGGCGTGCGCCCCAGCCGCGACTGGAAGGACACCGTCCACCCGCTCGCGGGCAACCCCAGGCGCTCGGCCAGCCCTCGCGCGGTGGCGAAGCACTGGGCCCGGTAGCAGTGCCGGTTGGCGTCCGTGAGCGCGTCACAGCAGCCCGCGGAAGCAAAGCAGTGCTGGCCCGACGTGTCCGTCTTGCGCACGTGCCGCTCCGGCACGCCGTGGAAGCTGAACAGGACATGGTCCGCGCGCGCCTCGGCAATCACCGGCCGGGCCACCACGGAGAACGCGTCCAGGAAGGACGGGTGCCCATGAAACGCGGGCACCGCGCGCACGTTGGGCACGTCCCAGCCCTCCGTCATCACCTCGTACACCCGGGCCAGCGACGAGGCCGAGGACGACGTGGCCTCCTGCGGGTACAGCGGCAGCACGGTGAAGTCCGTCACGCCGCGCGCGCGCATCCGAGCCACCGTGTCGGGGATGGACGGGCTGCCGTAGCGCATGGCGAGTTCCACGTCGTACTCCCCCGCCAGCTTCTCGCGCACCGCCGCCTCCAGCTCCCGGCTGTACACCAGCAGGGGCGAGCCCTCCTTCATCCACACCTTGCGGTACGCCTCCGCGCTCTTCGCGGGCCGCGTCGGGAGGATGAAGAGGTTGAGCAGCAGCCAGCGCCCCACCGGGTGGATGTCCACCACGCGCGCGTCACTCAGGAACTCGCGCAGGTAGCGCCGCACCGGCCCGGACTCGGGCGCGTCCGGCGTGCCCAGGTTGATGAGGAGCAGCCCCCGCTTCGGGTCCGGAGTCATCATCAGTGCAGGGCGTTGGGCAGGGTGAGGGCGAACTCCGCGATGCGCGCCTCGAAGTGCGTACCGTCCGGCCGCTCCATCTCATAGCTGCCGCGCATGGTGCCGAACGGCGTGCGCAGCATGGCCCAGCTCGTGTACTCGAAGCGCTCGCCCGGGGCCACGCGGGGCTGACGGCCGACCACGCCCTCCCCCTTCACCTCTTCCACCTTCCCGGTGGCATCGGTGATGACCCAGTGCCGCGACTTCAGCTGCGCGGGCGCCTCGCTCTCGTTGACGATTTCCACCGTGTACATGAAGGCGTACTGCCCCGACTCGGGCGAGCTTCGCTCCGGCCAGTAGGCCGGCTTCACGGTGATGCGGAGGCCATCAGTGGTGGCGCTGGAAGACATGCCTCCACATTTGAAGGCAAGGCCCCCGGGTTGCAAGGAAAACCCCGGAGGCCGTCCGTCTGGGTTCAGGTTTTCGCGCTCTCCCGGTCATGACCGGGCTCCGGGCTCTTGGGCCAGATGAGCGACGCGACGATGGCGGCCAGGAGGATGCCGCCAATCACACCCAGCGACAGGGCGATGGGGAGGTGGATGTCAAAGTACGTAATCAACATCTTCACGCCCACGAAGGCCAGGATGCCGCTCAGCCCCAGCTTCAGGAAGTGGAACTTGTCCATCAGGCTGGCCACCACGAAGAACAGCGAGCGCAGGCCCAGAATCGCGCACACGTTGGACGTGTAGATGATGAACGCGTCCTGGCTGATGCCCAGCACCGCGGGGATGGAGTCCAGGGCGAACAGCAGGTCCGTCGCCTCCACCACCAGGAGGACGATGAACAGCGGCGTCACCTTTCGGCGGCCATCCTCGGTGAGGAAGAAGCGGCTGCCCTCGCCCAGCCGGGCCACCGGCAGCACCCGGCGCGCCAGCTTGACGATGCCCTTCTGCTCCGGGTCCATCTCCTCGTCCTTGGAGACGAGCATCTTCACCGCGGTGAAGACGAGGAAGGCGCCGAACAGGTAGATGAGCCAGTGGAAGCGCTGCACCAGTGCGGCGCCGGCGATGATGAGCACCGCGCGCATGATGAACGCGCCGATGATGCCCCAGAACAGCACCCGGTGCTGGTGCTCCGCCGCCACCCGGAAGTAGCTGAACACCATCAGGAAGACGAACAGGTTGTCGACGGAGAGCGAGTACTCCACGACATACGCCGTCAGCCACTGGAGCGCCGGGGTGCTCCCCGAGAAGTGCCAGATGCCCCCGCAGAACGCGAGGCTGATGGAAATCCACACCAGCGTCCAGATGCCCGCTTCCTTGGGCGTCACCGCGTGGTCCTTGCGGTGGAACAGACCAAGGTCCACGGCGAGCATCGCCAGGACGAAGAGGTTGAAGCCCACCCAAAGCGCGACTTGCGTATTCACGTATGAATCCTGTTTCAGAAACAGCCGGCGCACCCTAGCGGTGGCGCGTCCGGGCGTCGACACTTCCGTACAACCAGGGCCCCTCCCACCTTCAGGGGCCCGGCCACCCCATCACTCCGTCGCGGGTCGGCGCAGCACCATCAGCGAGCGCCCCGCCACCTGCACCTTGCCGCCAGCGGGTGTGTGTGTGTGCTGGGACTCCGCCGCCGTCGAGGTGTCCACCACCTGCTCCCAGTCGGCGCCCCACTCCAGGGCGGGCAGGAGGAAGGAGATGGGCTCGTGGTGCGCGTTCATCAGGACGAGCACGGTGTCGCCGACAATCCGGTTGCCCTCGTCATCCGGCGTGGCGATGGCGTCGCCGCCCAGAAGGAAGGCGAGGGAGCGGACGTAGGGCTTCTCCCAGTCGTCCTTCTTCATCTCCTTGCCGTCGGGGCGGAACCACGCCAGGTCCTTCAGCTCGCTGTCCCACATGTGCGCGCCGCGGAAGAAGCGGCGCTTGCGCAACACGGGCTGCTCGCGGCGCAGGCGGGTGAGGCGGCTGGTGAACTCCAGCAGGGAGCGCTGCGTGTCGTTCAGCTCCCAGTCCACCCACGACAGGGCGTTGTCCTGGCAGTAGGCGTTGTTGTTGCCCTTCTGGGTGCGGCCCATCTCATCGCCGGCCACCAGCATGGGCACGCCCTGGGACACGAAGAGCGTGGCCAGGAAGTTGCGCTTCTGCTGCTCGCGCAGGGCGTTGATCTTCGCGTCGGTCGTCTCGCCCTCCACCCCGCAGTTCCAGGAGTGGTTGTCGTTGGCGCCGTCGCGATTCTCCTCGCCGTTGGCCTCGTTGTGCTTGTCGTTGTACGTGACGAGGTCGTGCAGCGTGAAGCCGTCGTGCGCGGTGACGAAGTTGACGCTCGCGGTGGGCTTGCGGCCGGACAGCGCATACAGGTCCGAGCTGCCGGTGAGCCGGTAGCCAATCTCCGCCGCCTGCCGGTCGTCACCCTTCCAGTAGCGGCGGATGGTGTCGCGGTACTTGCCGTTCCACTCGCTCCACAGCACCGGGAAGTTGCCCACCTGGTAGCCGAAGTCGCCCACGTCCCAGGGCTCGGAGATGAGCTTCACCTGGCTGAGCACCGGGTCCTGGTGGAGAATCTGGAAGAAGGCCGCGCGCGTGTCGTAGCCGTGCCTGTCGCGGCCCAGCGTGGTGGCCAGGTCGAAGCGGAAGCCATCCACGTGCATCTCCTCCACCCAATAGCGGAGCGAGTCGGCGACGAGCTTCAGCGCGTACGGGTGCGTGGCGTTCCACGAGTTGCCCGTGCCGGTGACGTCCAGGTAGTAGCGCGGGTCCTTCTCCGTGAGGCGGTAGTACGCGCCGTTGTCCACGCCCTTGAAGGACAGCGTGGGGCCCAGGTGGTTGCCCTCGCAGGTGTGGTTGTAGACGACGTCGAGGATGACCTCGATGCCGGCGCGGTGAAGCGCCTTCACCATGGCCTTGAACTCGTCCACCTGTCCGCCCCGGGAGCCCGCGGCGCTGTAGCGCGAGTCCGGCGCGAAGTAGCCCAGCGTGCTGTAGCCCCAGTAGTTCGTCAGCTTCCGCTCGGCGAGGAAGGGCTCGTCGACGATGTGGTGGATGGGCAGGAGCTCCACCGCGGTGACGCCCACCTTCTTCAGGTGTTCGATGACGGCCGGGTGGCCCAGCCCCGCGTAGGTGCCCCGGAGGTCCTCCGGCACGCGCGGGTGCAGCTTGGTGAAGCCCTTGACGTGCAGCTCGTAGATGACCGTCTGGTGCCAGGGCACGCGGGGATGGGTGTCGCCTCCCCAGTCGAACGAGTCCGCCAGCACCACGCCCTTGGGCACGGCCGCGGCGTCGTCCTGCTTGTCCTGGACCAGGTCCTCTTCCTTGCCGCCGGCCACGTACCCGTAGATGGCGCCGCGGTAGTCCACGCCGCCGTGGATGGCGCGGGCGTACGGGTCCACCAGCAGCTTGTGCGGGTTGAAGCGCAGGCCCTTCTTGGGCTCGAACGGCCCGTGGACCCTGAGGCCGTAGAGCGTCCCCGGCGTCAGGTCCGGCACATAGCCGTGCCACACCTGGTGCGTGTTCTCCAGGAGCGGGAAGCGGCGCGTCTCCTTCGACGGCTCGTCCGCGTCGTAGAGGCAGATCTCCACCTTCTTCGCATGCTCACTGAAGACCGCGAAGTTGACCCCATGCCCGTCGTACGTGGCGCCCAGGGGGAACGGCTTCCCTGGAAGCACCTCGGCCCTCCTCATCCAGTGCTCCTCTCCAGCAGCACCACCGGGAACCCCGACAGGAGCGGCGCGAGAGGCAGCACCACGCCACCCGACCCACGCTCGGGCCGTACCTGTCGCCCGGTGAAGACATCGCGGAACATCATGCCCGCATATGCCTCCGGAAGGTCGAGGAACGTGTTCTCATACGCACCGGCCAGCCCCTCGGAGGACTCCAGCGCGGACAGGGTGTAGCGCGGCGAGCACACCAGGATGACGGAGTCCTCCAGCTCACGCACGAAGGCCACCGCCGCCTGGGCCCGGGGCCCGGACAGCTCCAGGGCCTTGTAGCCTCCGTTGCGGAACAACTCCGCGTGACGCTGTCGCAGCCGCAACACGCGCGACAACAAGAAGAGCTTCGCCTGGCCGTCGTCCAGGGTCTCCACCAGTCGCGCGCACAGCCCCACCCGGTCCTCCTTCGCCCGCGCGTCCAACGCGTCCAGCAACTGAGCGCGCACGGCGAAGTCCACCGGCCGGCGGTTGTCCGGGTCCACCAGCGACAAGTCCCACAGCTCGCAGCCCTGGTAGGTGTCCACCACGCCGGGCGAGGCCAGCTTCAAGAGCAGCTGGCCCAGGGCGTTGTGCTGTCCCGCGCGCTCGATGCGGCGCTTGAAGCGGCGCACTTCCTCCAGGAAGGTGGCGCCCTTGTCCCCGTCGAAGCAGGCGTCCACGAAGCCGGCCACCGCGTCGTCATAGGCGCCGTCCGGGTTGGTCCACGAGGTGCGGACCTTGGCCTCCTTGATGGCCTTGGCCATGTACTCGCGCACCCGGCGGTGGAAGTCCTCCATCGCCTCCGGCGACTGGGACTCGCCCATGGGCCACGCGCCCACCACCGTCTGGAGGAAGAGGTAGACGTCATTGGGGCTGGGCGCGGGTCCGGAGGGCAGCGGCGTCACGAACTTCTCGGTGAGGCGCATCCACCGCCGCGCCAGCTTGCGCCAGTCCTCGGGCACCTCCGTCACGACGTTGATGCGGGCGCGCACGTCCTCGCTGCGCTTGGTGTCGTGGGTGCTGGACGTGAGCTGGCTCGCGGGCCAGTGCTCCGCGCGCTCCTGGTTGCGCAGGTGGAAGGTGTTGGCGCGCACCCCGAAGCGCTCCGGCTCGCCGCCCACCTCGTTGAGGCTGACCAGCCGGTTGTAGATGTAGAAGACGGTGTCCTCCAGGCCCTTGGCCATGACCGGCCCCGTCACCTGCTGGAGCTTCATCGCGAAGCGGAGCATGACGGCGCGCTCGCGCTCGTCGGACTGCTCCGGGTAGCGACCCAGGATGATGTCGCGCAGGAAGTCGAAGATGGAGGCGTTGGTGGTGGCGTTGCGCTCCTTGGCGCGCTGAATCGTCCACTCCACGTACTGCACGTCGCGCGCGTCCAGCCCCGGCCGCCAGCCATCCACGTAGGTCCGGTACACGGGAAACAGCGCGACGAACTCCACCAGCGCGCGCCGCAGCGAGTTGAGCGTGAAGTCGCGCGTGCGCCGGCTCATCTCGGAGATGCGGTTGAGCTCGTGGGCCAGCACGTTGATTTCACTGGCCATGGACACGCGCATGATGAGGAGCTTCTTCTGGTAGACGAGCTCCGCGAAGTCGCCCTTCTCCCCGGTGAGCCGCTCGTACGTCTCCGTCAGGTGTGTCTCCGCCGCCGGGTGCACGAAGAGGCCGCTCACCGCGTTGGCGAAGCGGTAGCCGGTGGTGCCGTGCACCGCCCACGCCTCGGGAATCCGCTCGCGACCGCCTTGTATCTTCTCCACCACCACGTACAGCGCCTTGCGCAGGGGACTGGACGGGTTCTCCGTCACCTCCGCCCGCCAGCGCTCGCGCAGCGCGGCCTCCACGCCGGGCCAGCGCGTGTCGTCCCCCGCCTGCTCCTGGAGGAACAGCGCGTGCGCGCGCTCCACGAAGTAGCGCTCCTGCAAGTCCAGGAAGTACGCGGTGGGGTCGAACAAACCGTCCGGATGGTCGATGCGCAACCCGGTGACGCAGCCCTCGCGCAGCCAGCGGAAGATGAGCGCGTGCGCCTCCTGGAAGACCTCCGGGTCCTCCACGCGGATGGCGGCCAGCCCGTTGATGTCGAAGAAGCGCCGGTAGTTGATCTCCTCGCCCGCCACCCGCCAGTGCGCCAGCCGGAAGCTGCACGAGGCCAGCACCGCGTCCAGCAGGTCGAACGAGCGCGGGTTGCCCGGCTCCCCGTTGAACACGCGGACGTTGTCCTCGATGTACAAGAGCGCCTCTTCGCTGGACGCCGCCACCGCGGCCAGGCGCCGCTTGATGACCTCCTTCTCGCGGTGCCGCTCCACGACGCGGGCGCGCTCAATCTCCGTGCGCAGCGGCAGGTGGTCTATCGCGGTGAGGATGGAGAGCAGCTCCACCATGGGCGCGGCCTCGGTGCCCAGCCGGGCCTCCAGTCGCTCCAGGCCGTGGCGGAGGATGCGGCCGTACTGCCGGGGCGCCACCGGCAGCAGGTGGTCGTAGTAGTGGATGAAGAAGGCGCCCTCGCGGAAGGACAGCTTCAGCTCCCCGCGCTCCAGGACGATGCCGTACTGGTCTCCCAGAATCGGCAGCAGCACCTTGTCGTGCAGCTCGTCCTTCACCGGCGACCAGTCGATGTCGAAGTACTTGGCGTAGACGGACGAGGGGCCGTTCTCCAACACGTCGAACCACAGGCGGTTGTCGCGCTCGATGCCCATGTGGTTGGGCACCACGTCCAGCACCTGCCCCAGGCCGTGCTCACGCAAGCTGGCGCACAGGGCCGCGTGGTCCTCCGGCGAGCCGACCTCCGGATTGAGCCGCGTATGGTCCACGCAGTCGTAGCCGTGGGTGCTGCCCGGCGTCGCCTTGAGGTAGGGCGAGGCGTAGAAGTCGCTCACGCCCAGGCGGGCGAGGAACGGCACCACCTCGCGCGCCTGCTGGAAGGTGAACCCTCGGTGCAGCTGGACCCGATAGGTGGACAGCGGCGTGCGGGGACGCGGCCCCAGCTCCTGCTTCACGCGAGCGAACAGTCCCTCCGCCAGGGACTCCGCGCTCAGGGTGGCACCCGACGCCCCCGTGGGAGCGGTTCCCTCTTCTTCCAGTCCGTCGAGCAACATGGGGACCAGAGGTAGGGCTCCCGCGCGCCTGACGCCAGCGTGGGGTGTGACTTCCGCCCTCTATCCAACGCTCCAAGAGCCTGGATTGACGTGCGCACGGCACACGCGCGCGCGCCAAAAAGCAGAGGGCTCGCCGAAACTTCCGGAGAGCCCTCGGGGATGCAACTGCCGGGTGGCCCCGGCGACGGTGTCAGCTCAGCTGCTTGTTCACCAGCGAGGTCATCTCGAACATGGTGACGTTCTTCTTGCCGCCGAAGATCGGCTTGAGCTTGTCGTCGGCGTTGATCTGCCGCTTGTTCTTCGCATCCTGGAGGTTGTTCTTCTTGATGTAGGCCCAGAGCTTCTTGACGACCTCGGTGCGCGGCAGCGGCTTGGCGCCGACAATCTCAGCCAGGGCGGCGGAAGGAGTCATCTCCTTCATGAACGACGCATTGGGCGCACGCTTCTTGGCAGCAGGGGCCTTCTTGGCGGCGGGAGCCTTCTTCGCAGCAGCTTTCTTGGCGGCCATTCGTCTTGAGTCTCCTCCCCTCCGAAGGGGACGTTGTGCGGCCTCGCTTGATTTTAAGCCAGTGCCGGTGGGGCGTAGGTAGCACGCCCAAGCCCGAAAAACAGCCCTCTCCTGCGTTTTTCCCTCTAGAAACGCCCTACGCAACGCGTTTCATGCCCGAGAAACCGGCTCCGCAACACGGTTCTCGCTCGGACGGCCCCCTCTCGCGGCGCATCCCGCCCCGAGAATCCGGCCCCAGCGCCACTTTTCCCTCGGGAAGAGCCTCGCGGGACGACTCCGGAGGCCGACCATCCGGCCTCGCGCAGTGCCCTCCCTCGCGGGTTCGCGACAGGGGACGTGGGATTCCTCTTGCGGACGAGGTGTACTTTTTCGGATGAAACGACCCATGCGAGCCCTCATCACCGGAGCCGGTGGCTTCCTTGGAATCTGGTTGGCCCGTGCCCTGGCGGCACGCGGCGACACCGTGACGTGCCTCTTGCGCCCTCGGGGAGACGCCTCGGGACTGGCCGGCATCTCCTATAAGCGCGTGGAGGGAGACGTGACGGACGCGGCCTCGCTGCGCCCCGCCGTGGAGGGACAGGACGTCGTCTTCCACCTCGCTGGAGTTCGCCGCGGCGCGACACGCGAGGACTTCCTGCGCGTCAACGCGGAGGGCACGCGCCTGTTGTGCGACGCCATGGTGGCCTCGGGGCACCGTCCGCGCCTGGTCCTGGTCGGCTCGCTGGCGGCCATGGGGCCCTCCTCCCCCACCCGCCCGCACGTCGAGGAGGACGCCTTCCAGCCGCACGAGTGGTACGGCGAGAGCAAGGCGGAGGCGGAGCGCATCGCCTTCTCCTATGGAGACCGGCTGCCGGTGACGGTGTCCCGCCCGCCGCGCATCCTCGGCCCCGGTGACCACGAGAACCTCACCTTCTTCAAGCTGGTGAAGAAGGGCATCCGTCTGGAGCTGGTGGGCGGCCCCCGTCCCCTCACCATGGTGGACGTGGAGGACGTGGTGGACGCGCTGATTCTCCAGGCCGAGCACCCCAACGCCGTGGGCCAGGCCTTCTTCTGCGCGGGCCCGGGCGCTCCTCTTTCCCTGGAAGCCGTGCAGGACCTGGGAGCGAAGGCGCTGGGGCTTCAACCCCGCACGGTGCGCGTGAGTCCCTGGGTGCTGAGCGCCCTCGCCTCGGCGGCGGACGGCGTGTCGCGGGTGACGGGCAAGATGCTCCCCCTGAATCGGAAGCTGGCCCGACAGCTCCTCGCGCCCGCCTGGACCTGCTCCAGCGCGAAGGCCGAGCGCCTTCTGGGGTTTCACCCTCGGAGGGATTTGGAGGACTCCATCCGCCGCAGCGCCGAGTGGTACCGCGAGCAAGGCTGGCTCTAGCCATGCTAGCAGGGGTGGGGGAGCCTTCCCCCGTCCCAGCGTCGTTGACCTCACCCCCCTTGGAGTGTCAGGAAGCCCGCTGCCACATGCCCTCGAAAGCCGCCTTTTTCGATGTCGACGGGACGCTCGTGAAGACGAACGTCGTCCACGTCTACGCGTACTACGCGATGAACCGGGGCTCCGTGCTGGGCATCGCGGGACGGACCTTGAGCACCGCCCTCAGCGTGCCCCTCTTCGGTGCCATGGACACGCTGGACCGCAAGACGTTCAACGAGTTCTTCTACCGTTATTACGCGGGGTTGACCGAGGACCGCCTCGTCACCATCGCCGAGGACATGTTCGAGGACGTGCTGCAGCCCGCGCTCTTCGAGCAGTCCCAGGACCTCATCGACCAGGCCCGCCGCAGCGGGTGCAAGGTCGTGCTGGTGACGGGGGCGCTGGACTTCACCATGCGTCCGCTCGCCCGGCACCTGGGCGCCGATGACCTGATCGCCAACAAGATGCAGTTCGTGGGCGGCAAGGCCACCGGCAAGGTGATTCCGCCCATCATCGAAGGCGCGAACAAGGCCAACTCCATCCGTGCCTATTGCGCCAAGGAGGGCCTGACGCTGGACAAGTGCCACGGCTACTCCGACAGCGCCTCCGACTACGCCATGCTCGCGGTGGTGGGTCGTCCCACCGCGGTGAACCCGGACCTGCGGCTGCGCTCCATCGCGCGCGCCTACAACTGGCCCATCCTCGACCTCAAGTAGTCCCCTTGCCCGCCATGCGCCCGTTCAAGACGCTCCAGAAGCTGTACGACGAGGAAAGCCAGGTCGTCATCACCGAGAAGGGCAGCCCTCCGCGCGCCCTCTTCTACGGTGAGGGCTTCCTCCAGGAAGACCTGCCCGTGGGTACCCGGGTCATCTTCCCCCGCCCCCCCATGGCCGGCGTGCCCAACGTCAAGGCCGCCATCCGCTGGGCCATCAACCACCCGGACGGGATGGACCCGCTGCACGCGCTGCTCAAGCCGGGCATGCGACTGACGTGCGTCATCGACGACATCAGCGTGCCCCTGCCGCCCATGGTGACGCCGGACGTGCGCCAGTCCATCCTGGAGGTGGTGCTGGAGCTGGCCGCCGACAGCGGCGTGGATGACGTGCACCTGGTCATCGCCAACGCGCTGCACCGTCGCATGACGGAAGCGGAGATGAAGCGGATGGTGGGCGAGAAGATCTACGACGCCTACTACCCGGACCGATATTACAACCACGACGCGGAAGACCCGGACGGCATCGTCGCGCTGGAGCGCACGTCCCACGGCGAGGAAGTCTCCGTCAACCGCCGCGTCGCGGAGAGCGACCTCATCGTCTATGTGAACGTGAACTTCGTGCCCATGAATGGCGGGCACAAGTCCATGGGCACCGGCGTGTCCAACTACGCGTCGCTGCGCCACCACCACAATCCGAAGACCATCCGCGAGTCGGACAGCTACATGGAGCCGAAGGCGAGCGCGCTGTACCGCAGCAACGAGCGCATCGGCCGCAACATCGACAAGCACCTGAAGGTCTTCCACATCGAGACCACGCTGAACAACCGCATGTTCGGCGCGCCCACGGACTTCCTCGCCAAGCGCGAGGAGGACTACACCGAGGGCGACCGGCTGAAGTTCCAGGCCATGCGCTACGCGTTGTCCAAGCTGCCGCGCGCGGCGGCGCGCAAGATTCTCAACGCCGTCCCCGCGCCCTACGACGTCACGGGCGTGTACGCCGGGGCCACCGAGCCCGCGCACGCCAAGACGCTGGAGACCAGCTGGAAGCAGTACGTGGTGCCGGTGGAGGGGCAGAGCGACATCGTCATCTTCCCCATCCCCTTCGTGTCTCCGTACAGCGTCAACTCCATCCTCAACCCGCTGCTCGTGCAGGTGATGGGGCTGGGCTACTTCTTCAACCTGAACCGCGGCGTGCCGCTGGTGAAGAAGGGCGGCGTGCTCATCCTGCTGCACCCGGCCTACGACGAGTTCGACCCGGAGCACCACCCCAGCTACATCGAGTTCTTCCACCGGCTGCTTCCCGAAACGCGTGACTCCATGAAGCTGGAGCACAAGTACGAGAAGGAGTTCGCGGAGAACCCCAGCTACGTGCACCTGTACCGCAAGAACAACGCGTACCACGGCGTTCACCCCTTCTACATGTGGTACTGGGGCGAGAACGGTCGTCAGCACGTGGGCAAGGTCATCGTCGCGGGCGCGGAGAACAACCACGTCCCCGCGCTGCTCGGGTGGGACCGCACCGACACGCTCACCGAGGCCATCGAGGAAGCGCGCGGCTTCATGGGCCGCTCGGCCACCATCAGCCTGTTGCGCATTGCCCCCACGGTGATGGTGGACGTGAAGTGAGGCCGGACATGTCACCGCAACCCGAGCTGAACGTCTCCCAGGTCTTCACCGGCAAGCGCCTCTTGTTCGCGGGCGCCACGGGCTTCGTGGGCAAGGTGACGCTGTCCATGCTGCTGCACCGCTACGGGCAGGAGCTGGAGCGGGTGTACGTGCTCGTCCGCAAGGGCAGCGCGGCCTCCGCCGAGCGTCGCTTCTTCGACAAGGTCGCCACCAGCGAGCCCTTCCAGCCCCTGCGCGACACGTATGGGGAAGAAGGCGCGCTCGAGTTCCTGCGCAAGAAGTGCCACGTCCTCGACGGCGACATCACCGACCCGTGGGTGGGCCTGGAAGAAGCCCAGGTGGCGGAGCTGACGGGCAAGGTGCACGCCTTCGTCAACTGCGCGGGCCTGGTGTCCTTCAACCCGTCGCTGGAAGTGGGCCTCAACGTCAACACCCACGGCGTGAAGTACGCGGTGGAGCTGGCGCTGCGCTGGGCGGTGCCCCTCATCCACATGTCCACGTCCTTCGTCGCGGGCAACCGCAGCGGGCTCGTGTTCGAGGACGAGGAGGTCCGCGGCTACTTCCCGAAGAAGGAGGAGCTGGACGGGCGCGACTTCAGCCTGGAGCAGGAGCTGAAGGACGCGGAGCGCATCGTGGCGCGGCTGCGCGAGCAGGCCGACGACCGGGCGCTGACGTCCACCTTCCGCAAGAAGGCGTTGGACCGGCTGGCCGAGGAAGGCCGCGACGTCAACGACGAGAAGACGCTGCGGCTCGCGGTCGGCCGTGAGCGCAAGCTGTGGCTGAGCGGCGAATTGGTGCGCGCGGGCATGGAGCGCGCGGCGCACTGGGGCTGGCCCAACACGTACACGTACACGAAGTCCCTGGGCGAGCAGGTCATCGCCGGTACGCCGGGGCTGCGCTACGCGATTGTGCGGCCCTCGATTGTGGAGAGCGCGCGGCACTTCCCGTTCCCGGGTTGGAATGAGGGCTTCACCACGTCCGCCCCGCTGGCCTTCGCCGGCATCAAGGGCCCGGGTGGCATCCCCGCGGGCGAGAACACCATCCTGGACATCATCCCGGTGGACCAGGTGGCGGGCGCGACGATTGGCATCACCGCGCAGTCCATCGACGTGGAGGAGCGGCGCGTCTACCAGCTCGCCTCGGGCGACGTGAATCCGTTCTACGCCAGCCGCTCCGTGGAGCTGGTGGGCCTGTACCGGCGGCGCTACTACCGGAACAAGGAGTCGGGCAACAAGGTGCTCAACTCGCTGCGCTCGCGCCTGGAGCCGCAGCCGGTCAGCAAGCTCGAGTTCGAGTGGATGAGCGCGCCCATGCTCGTCCGGGGCGCCAAGTTCCTGAGGAAGGCCATCGACGAGGTGCGGCCCGCGTGGGGCGCGCCCGCCGTGCAGGCGATGCTGGACAAGGCCAAGGTCTCGCTCGAGGAAGTGGAGACGAGCAACGCGGGCCTCATCGCGATGACGGACCTGTTCCTCCCCTTCCTCTACGAGAACCGGTACGTCTTCCGCTGTGACAACACGCGCTCGGTCTACACGCGCATGGTGCACTCGGACCGGCTGAAGATTCCGTGGGACCCGGAGCACATCGACTGGCGCGCGTACTTCATGGAGACGCACCTGCCGGGCCTGGAGAAGTGGGTGTTCCCCGGCCTGGAGGAGGAGCGCGAGAAGCGCACCGTCATCCCCGCGCACAGAGACTTGCTGGAGCTGTTCGAGGCGACGGTGCATGCGTACCGGCACCGGGTGGCCTTCCGGATGGTGGCGGGCGAGAAGGAGGAGCGCTTCACCTTCGGCGAGGTGCACCGCTATGCCGCGCGCGTGGGCAGCTTCCTGGTGCGCTCGGGCGTGAAGCCTGGAGACCGGGTGCTGCTGGTGTCGGAGAACCGGCCCGAGTGGGGCACGTGTTTCTTCGGCATCCTGCGCGCGGGCGCGACGATGGTGCCGGTGGACCCGGGGCTGAGCGAGGCGGAGGTCATCAACATCGCGAAGCGGGCGGAGGCGAAGGTCTGCCTGATGTCCGAGGACGCGACGCGGGACTTCTCCGGCCTGCTCGGCGCGCTGGGTGACAACGTCATCATCGCCAGCCTCGCGGAGGCGATGACGGGCGACCCGGCGTACCCGGAGGACCGCATCGGGCCGGTGCGCAAGTCCGCGTCGGCGGATGACCTGGCGAGCCTCATCTTCACGTCGGGCACGACGGGCACGCCCAAGGGCGTGATGCTCACCCACCGCAACTTCTCCTCGCTGGTGGCGAAGCTGGCCGGCGTGTTCAACGTGGGCGTGGGCGACGGCGTGTTGTCCGTGCTGCCCCTGCACCACACGTTCGAGTTCTCCGCGGGTTTCCTCACCCCGTTCTCACGGGGCGCTGAAATCACGTACATCGACGAGCTGACGTCGGACCGGCTGGGCGAGGTCTTCGAGACGGGCCGCATCACCGCGATGATTGGCGTGCCGGCGCTGTGGCAGCTGCTGCACCGGAAGATGACGCAGGAGTTCGCGAGTCGTCCGCCGCTGGTGGAGCAGGCCATCAAGGCGATGATGGCCACGCACGGCGAGCTGCGGAACCGCGCCAACGTCAACCTGGGCAAGCTGCTGTTCTGGCCCGTGCACCGCAAGTTCGGCGGGCGCATCAAGGTGCTGGTGTCCGGTGGCTCGGCGCTGCCCGAGGAAGTGCACAAGGCCTTCCACGAGCTGGGCTTCAACATCACGGAGGGCTACGGCCTGACGGAGGCCGCGCCGGTGCTCGCCGTCGCGTCGCCCGGCAACAAGCGCACGCCCGGCTCGGTGGGCAAGCCGCTCACGGGCATCGAAGTGCGCATCCTCCATCCGGACAACGACGGCATTGGCGAGGTGCTGGCCAAGGGCCCCAACGTCATGGCGGGCTACTTCGGAGACCGCGAGGCGACGGAGGCGGTGCTGAAGGAAGGCTGGCTGCACACCGGCGACCTGGGCCGCGTGGACGCGGAGGGCCGGCTGTACCTGGTGGGTCGAGCCAAGGACGTCATCATCGACCACAACGGGAAGAACATCTACCCGGACGAGTTGGAGGAGCTTTACCAGGAGCACCCGCACGTCAAGGAGCTGTCCATCGTCGGGCTGCCGGACGACGCGGGTGGCGAGAAGGTGGCGTGTCTGTGCGTGCCGGACTACGGCGACCGCCCCCGCGAGGAGGTGCGCCGCGACCTGGAGGAGCACTTCCGCAAGGTGGGCGCGGGCATGCCCTTCTACCGGCGCATGAAGGTGCTGCGCTTCTGGGATGGCGAGCTGCCGCGCACCTCCACGCGCAAGGTGAAGCGCAAGCAGGTGGTGGAGGAGCTGCAGCGGCTGGAGCGCGTGGCGGCCAGCGCCACCAAGGCGCGTGAGAAGGTCGCCGCCACGGTGGCGGGCACCGGCGGCGCGTCCGAGTGGCTCTACCCGCTCATCGCCGAGGTCTGTCACAAGCCACTCGCGGACGTGCGTCCGGAGACGCACCTCACCGGGGATTTGGGCTTCGACTCGCTGATGCTCACGGAGCTGTCGTCCGCGCTGGAAGGCGCGGGTGTGCCGCTGCCGGCGATTGAGGATTTGACGCAGGTGCAGACGGTGGAGGACCTGCGCAAGGTGGTGGTGGCGTCGGGTCGCAGGCCGTCCGCGGAGACCCGGGCGAAGGAGATCTCCAAGGAGAACGCGAAGGCGGAAGAGGTGGAGATTCCGGTGCCGGACGTCGTCGCGGACGTGGGCCGGCAGTTGCTGTCCTTCGGACAGAAGGTCCTCTACGGCGGCGTCTTCGACGTGAAGGTGACGGGCCGTCCCTTCATCCCGATGAACCGCAACTTCCTGGTCATCGCCAACCACGCCAGCCACCTGGACGCGGGGCTGGTGCGCGTGGTGCTGGCGGAGCAGGGAGACCGGCTCGTCTCGCTGGCCGCGCGCGACTACTTCTTCGACACGCCGCTCAAGCGCGCGTGGTTCGAGAACTTCACCAACCTGGTCCCCATCGAACGGCACGGCTCGCTGCGCCAGTCGCTGCGCCAGGCGGGCGAGGCGCTGCGTCAGGGCTTCAACGTCCTCATCTTCCCGGAGGGCACCCGCTCACCCACCGGAGAGCTGCAGGAGTTCAAGTCCACGCTGGGCTATCTGGCGTTGACGTACCGGGTGGACGTGCTGCCGCTCTACATCCACGGCGCCTTCGACGCGCTGCCCAAGGGGAGCGTCTTCCCCAAGTCCAAGGACCTCAAGGTGAGCATCGGCCCCGCGCTGGGACACGAGGCGCTGCGTGCTCGCACGCAGGGCATGGCGCGCTCGGAGAGCTACCGCTACGCCACCCGCATCGCCGAGGACGCGGTGCGCGAGCTGCGTGACGGACGCGTCCTCAACCTGGGCGGACCGCCCTCGACGGACGTGGATGTCCTGCCCGCGCTCCCCTCGGGAGGGAAGAACTCGTGAAGCTGCTCGTCACTGGAGGCACGGGATTCCTGGGCACGCATCTGGTGCCCAAGCTGGTGGCGGCGGGCCACACGGTGCGCCTCATCGGGCGCTCGCGTCCGACGGGGCCGGCGTATGCGGGCACGGAGTACGTCGCGGGTGACTTGAAGGACCGGGACGCGGTGCGCCGCGCGCTGGACGGCGTGGAGGGCGTCTATCACCTCGCCGGGCTCGTCTCCTTCCAGCCGAAGGACGCCCGGAAGATGTTCGAGCTGCACGTGGACAGCACGCGAGAGCTCTTGCGCGACGTGCGCGAGGCGGGCGTGAAGCGCGTCGTCCTCGCGTCCACGTCCGGCACCACGGCGGTCTCGAAGGAAGAGGCGGTCTTCGACGAGTCCGCTGACTATCCGATTACCGTGGTAGCGCGGTGGCCGTACTACATCTCCAAAATCTACGAGGAGAAGCTGGCGCTGGAGTACTGCCGCAAGCACGCCATTCCGCTCGTGGTGCTCAACCCCAGCCTGTTGATGGGGCCGGGAGATGACCGGCTGTCGTCGACGTGGACGGTGGTGAAGTTCCTCAACCGGGAGATTCCAGCGATGCCGGGTGGCGGCATCTCCTTCGTGGACGTGCGCGACGCCGCGGAGGCGTTCCACCAGGCGCTCACCCGGGGCGAGCTGTACGGCCGCCACCTGATGGGCGTGAACATGACGACCCGGGAGTTCTTCCAGCGGCTGGAGCGCCTCACCGGCGTGCCCGCGCCCCGGCTGCGGCTGCCCGCGCAGATGAACATCCTGGGCGGCCAGTTGCTGGAGCGCTGGGCGAAGCTGCGCGGCACGCCCGCGCCGTTGGATCCGCAGGAAGTGGAGATTGGCGAGCACTACTTCTGGCTGGACGCCGGCAAGGCGGAGGCCGAGCTGGGCTTCCGCGCGCGCGACGTGCAGGAGACGCTGGTCGACACCGTGAAGCACATCTACGGGAAGCTGCCGCCCGGGAGCCTGCCCGGCACCAAGGGCCGGCTCGGCGACCTGCGCGAAGGCACCTGAGCGTTTCGCGCACGGTGAGGAGCGCCGCCCCACACGAAGGGCGGCGCTTCACCCATCTCCGGTGTGGTGCCCCGGACGGACGTTCCGCAACGTCACGGCCGCGAGCACCGAGAGCGCGAGGAAGACCCCCGCGCCAATCGCCGCGGCGGTGTTGAGTCCCACGGTGAAGGACTCCCGCGCGGCCCCCAGCAGGGAAGCCTGGAGCAACGGTGGGAGCGAGGGCACCACGGCCGCCGTGCCAATGAGGCTCTCTCGGACGCGGTCGGCGACCTCCATCGGGATGTCGGGCATCACCACCGTGTCCATCCGCTTCCGGTAGATGAAGGTGCCCAGGCTACCCATCAGCGCGACGCCCAGGGCGAAGCCCAGCTCATTGGCGGTCTCCGAGGCCGAGGCCGCGGAGCCTGCCTTCTCCGGGGGCGCCGAGCCCACCACCAGGTCCGTGCCCAGGACGGCCATGGGCGCGAAGCCGATGGCCGCCACGACGGTGCCGACCACCAGCAACATGCCTCCACCCACGCTGTCCGCCTGGGTCATCACCGCATAGCCCAGGCTCGACAACATCAGCCCCGCGGCCATGATGAAGCCCGGGCGCATCCGCCGGATGATGAAGGGCCCCAGCAGTGAGCTCGCCATCATCCCCACCATCTGCGGCACCATCCGCAGCCCTGCGTCCAGGGGCGACAGCCCCGCCACCAACTGGAAGTACATGGGGACGAGCAAGGCCATCCCGCCCGAGCAGATGGCCATGAACAGCATGATGACCAGCGTCGCGCTGAACGCACGGTTCGCGAACAGCCGGGGGTCCAACAGGGGATGGGCCAGCCGCCCCTGACGCCGGACGAACACCACACCCAGGGCGAGTCCTCCCAGCAGCACGGCGGCGGGCAGCGGATGCCAGCCATATCGGGCCAGCTGCTTGAGGCCGTAGACGGTGGGGAGAATCGCGGCCAGCGACAACACCACGCTGGTCAGCTCCACACGGCCTCCCGCGGGGTCCTTGTACTCGGGGAGCAACAGCGGCGCCGCCACCAGCAACACCCCCATCACCGGGACGCCCATCAGGAACGCGGCGCCCCACCAGAAGTGTTGCAACAGCAGCCCGCCGAGCAGCGGCGCGACGACCATGCCCAGGAGGAAGCAGTTGAGCCACACGGCGATGGCCAGCGAGCGCTGCCGTGGCACCTGGAACATGTTGCTGATGAGCGCCAGCGTGGAGGGCATCAGCGTCGCGCCAGCCATGCCCAGCGCGGCACGCGAGGCGATGAGCATCTCCGGAGTGCGGGAGTACGCCGCCGCCACCGACGCGAGACAGAAGGCCGAGGCCCCTATCAGCAGCAGCTTGCGCCGGCCGATGCGGTCTCCCAGCGTGCCCATCGTCACGAGCAGGCCGGAGAGCATGAAGCCGTAGATGTCCATGATCCACAGCTGCTGCACGCTGCTCGCCCCCAGCTCCGCGCTCAGGTGCGGCAGCGCCAGATAGAGCACGCTGACATCCACGGAGATGAGCAGCGTGGGGAGCGCGAGCACCACCAGACCAATCCACTCCTTGCGTCCCGCCAGGGGAGGCGCTCCGCCCACCGCATCCTGGGACTTCATCATCACGTCACCCTCTCCCACTTTCAGTGCTTCCATCCAGGGGACTCACGCTTCCCCATCGTCGATTCCAACCCGTGGAGCCCAGACGCCATGCACGTGCGTCCATGACACCGGGGTGGCCTACCAGGCACAGGGGGCTGCCTGCCTGGAGCGTCGTCGCCGCACACCAGGCGCACGCCTGCGTGACACGCCGGCCACGGCGCATCATCCACGGGCGTGCCGTCTCGACCTCAGCGCTCTCTAGCGCGCCTGACACCTGGACGGGCCCGAGCACGCCGTGACGGCGAGCCAGGGCACACTCCAAGCCTCGCACAGCGGCCGGGGCTCCGAGCCGTCAGCAGGGAATCGGGAGCAACCGGAGCCGCGTCGCGCGATTGAGGCGGACCTAGCGTTGCCCCACCGACTCGCGGGCGCGGTCCACCATCTTCCCCGCCCAGGGCTCCGAGCGGTGACTCCACACCCACGCGGCGCCCAGGAAGCTCAACCCGAGCAGCACGAGCACCAGCCGCGCCAGCTTGGAAGGTCCCTGTTCGCCCTGCGCCATGACTAGCCCACCACCCGGTTGCGGCCCGTCTTCTTGGCCTTGTACAGGTTGGCGTCCGCCACCTTGATGAAGTGGGTGGGCTCCGTCATGTCCACCGCCATCTCCGCCACGCCGATGGAGATGGTCACCGGAATCTCCTTCTCGTCGTAGACGAAGGACTTCTCCGCGATGAGCTTGCGAATCTTCTCCGCGAACAGGAGCGCCTTGTCCGGCCCGTCCTCGGGCATGACCACGGCGAACTCCTCGCCGCCGTAGCGCGCGAAGCACTGCTCACGGCGCACCAGCCGCTTGACGGACTGAGCCAGCTCCCGCAGCACGTAGTCCCCGGCCAGGTGCCCGTGGACGTCGTTGATCTGCTTGAAGTGGTCGATGTCGAACATCATCAGCGACAACGTGCGCTGGTACCTGCTGGAGCGGCCCATCTCCCGCTCGAGGTACTCCAGGAAGAAGCGCTTGTTGTTCACGCCGGTGAGGCCGTCGGCGATGGTCAGCGTGTAGATGGTCTCGTGGTACTGGGTCTCGATGTTGTCGCCATCGAGGAACTTGAAGATGGAGCCCCCTACCTTGATGAGGTCGCCGCTGCGAAGCGGCTGGGCCTGGAGCACTTCCTGGTCGTTCAGGTAGGTGCCGTTGGTGGAGCCCAAATCCTCCACCAGCATCTTCCCGCCTCGCCCCAGCACGCGGGCGTGCCGACGGGAGACGTTGTCCAGGTCCACCACGATGTGGTTGTGCTGGTCCCTGCCAATGGTCAGCTCGGAGTCGACAAGGTACTTCTTGCCGAGCTCCGGGCCGTGAATCTGGACGAGGCAGCACTCGGTGCTGCGCTCAGAGCGCAGATCCAGGGAGGAAATCTTGGTGACGCGCGTTTCGTCGCCTGACATCGCCGCCAAGGCTATCACGACCCCCTTTTCGGAAGCCAAGTAACCCCTGCGGGAACCGTGCTTCCCGTCGCTCCCAGGAAGACCCCGACGGCGACCATGTCCCACATCTGGGGAGTCCGGCCCGGAGTGGAGGACGTGGGCGGGCGGTTGGGCACTCAACGAAGGCAACCGAGCAGGCCTCGGCGGCCTTGTCGCCCGAGGGGGGCGGACTAACGTCCGGCCCAACTATGTCCAAAGTCCTGGCGATGATTCTGGCGGGCGGCGCGGGTACGCGTCTGGAGCCCCTCACCCGTGAGCGGGCCAAGCCCGCCGTCCCCTTCGGGGGACGCTACCGCATCATCGATTTCGCCCTCTCCAACTTCACCAACTCGGGTGTCTACCGGGTCAAGGTGCTCACCCAATACAAGAGCGATTCGCTCAACAACCACCTGTCCCGCGCCTGGCGGATGTCCGCCTTCCTGGGCCACTACGTGGAGGCGGTGCCCGCGCAGATGCGCACCGGCGTGGACTGGTACAAAGGCAGCGCCGACGCCATCTACCAGAACCTCAACATCATCACCGACGAGGAGCCGGACTTCATCTTCGTCTTCGGCGCGGACCACGTGTACCGGATGGACACGCGGCAGATGCTCGACTTCCACATGTCCAAGCGGGCCGCGTGCACCGTGGCGGCCATCCCCGTCCCGATTGAGCAGGGGCGCGAGTTCGGCATCATCGACGTGGGCCCCGACGGGCGCATGCGCGCGTTCCTGGAGAAGCCCAAGGACCCGCCGCCCATGCCGGGCAACCCGAAGATGTGCCTGGCCTCCATGGGCAACTACCTCTTCACCACCGAGGTGCTGGTGCAGGAGGTGGTGCGCGACGCGGCCAACGAGACCAGCGCGCACGACTTCGGCAAGTCCATCATCAGCCAGATGTACAAGACGGCGCCGGTGTACGTGTACGACTTCGCGCAGAACGAGATCGCCGGGCAGGAGGGCAAGGAGCGCGGCTACTGGCGGGACGTGGGGAACATCGACGTGTACTACCAGTCCAACATGGAGCTGGTGGAGGTGGACCCCGTCTTCAACCTGTACAACGACCGCTGGCCCATCCACACGCAGTCCAACAACTACCCGCCGGCCAAGTTCGTCTTCGCGGACAAGGACAACCAGCGGGTCGGCCACGCCACGGACTCACTGGTGGCCGAGGGATGCATCATCTCCGGCGGGCACGTGAATCGCTCCGTGCTGTCCCCGAAGGTGCGCGTCAACTCGTACTCGGAAGTGGAGGCGTCCATCCTCTTCGAGAACGTCACCATCGGCCGCCGCAGCCGCATCCGGAAGGCCATCATCGACAAGAACGTGGAGATTCCGCCGGGGACGACCATTGGCTACGACCCGGTGGAGGACAAGCGGCGCTTCCACGTCACACCGGATGGCGTCGTCGTGATTCCCAAGGGCATGAAAGTGGTGTGAGGCGACCATGGGCTCATCGGGGGGCCTTCACCTGCGGCCAGCGCGCGACTCGGACCGTCGCGCGCTGTGGCGTGTCCACACCGAGGCGGTGGAGACGCTGTGCCAGGGTGTCTATGCCCCCGATGAGCTGAACACCTGGGTGAGCCTGCTGCGGCCAGAGGGTTACCTCCGGCCGGACCGGCCTCGCACGGTGCTGGTGGCGGAGCGAGGCCGACGGCTGGTGGGCTTTGGCCAGCTCGATTCCCGCGCCGGAGAGCTGGAGGCCCTCTACGTGGTGCCAGACGAGGTGGGCCACGGCGTCGGCTCCCGTCTGCTCGCCGCGCTGGAGTCGGTGGCCTGGGGGGGCGGCACGCCGCTGTTGGGCCTGGATGCCAGCCTCAACGCGGAGGACTTCTACCGGCACCGCGGCTACGTGTCGCTGCACCCGGCCAAACGGCCGTTGACACAACGGGTGCAGCTGGCCTGCGTGCGGATGCAGAAGCGCAGGCCCATGCTCTCCTCGCGACGCGAGCCAAGCGCCGGGGCGATGACGTCTACCTGAAGGCGGCCTTGACCTCGGGCTTGGCCAGCACCACCAGCGCCCAGATGCTGATGGGCAGGGCAAGACAGCCGCAGGTGCCACAGCATGGCACGAGCGACGCGATGGCACCCGCCATGGCCAGTCCACGGCTCTGGAGCTGCCGCATCTTGAACGCACCGAAGAAGGTGAGCGCATTGAGGAGGACGACGGGGCCGAACGTCGCCAACCGGCCGCCCATGGAGACGAACCATTCGATGGTCTCCCTGTTCTGATCAATCGCGTCCCGGTAACGCGCCAGGTTCGGGTCGTTGTAGATCTGGTCCAGTTGCTCCGGGCCCACGGGCGTCGCCATGTTGGTGAGCGCCCACAGGAACGTCACCGCGGAGGTGACCATCAGGAGGATGGCCGGCAGGGACACGGCCTCTTTCGGGTTCGTGCCAGGGAAGCCGTCTCCCGCGGGGGCTCCGTATACGTTCTCCATGTTTCCAGCTCCCATGACACGTGAAGGGTGCGCGGGCCCACGGCCCGGGACGGCGCGCATTCCAACCAGGAGGCGGTGCGGGCACCAAGCGAAATGGCGCCGCACCGTCCCCCAGTCGTCATGCTCACGCCTTGAAGGTGAGCAGGGGCGCCAGCCGCGCCACCTCGCGGACGATGCCCGCCTTCACCTGCGAGTCCACCACCGGACGGATGGGCTTGTAGGCGGCCGGGGCCTCCTCCACCCGCCGCTCCGAGCGCAGGGTGATGCAGTCCACGCCCTTGAGCCCCAGCGCCGCCTCGCTCTGGTCCGCCCCGCCGCGAGACAGGGAGAAGCGCGAGCGCGCCCGCCCCGCCCCATGTGACGCGGACTCCATCGCCCGCGCATCGCCACACCCCACCATGAGGAAGGACGTGGCGCCCATGGAGCCGGGAATGATGACAGGCTGTTCGGCGCCCGCGGGGCAGGCCCCCTTGCGCGCCAACCAGCCCCCCTCGTACGGGAGGGTGAGGTTGTGCGGAACGTCGTAGACGAGCGGTGCCTCCACGTCTCCGAACAGCTCGCGCAGCGTCTGTCGC
Source organism: Myxococcus sp. CA040A (assembly GCF_013336725.1). NCBI lineage: Bacteria > Pseudomonadati > Myxococcota > Myxococcia > Myxococcales > Myxococcaceae > Myxococcus > Myxococcus sp. CA040A. The sequence continues at coordinate 518,128 of NZ_JABUMR010000005.1, forward strand.
AGAAGCTCCGCGAGCAGCAGGCGGTTGAGGAAGGCGTAGTTGGCGGCCGTGGCCTCCGCCTCCAGGTAGCCGGAGACGAGCGCCTCGTCGGCCAGGGGGAGGATGCCGCTCTCCGGAAAGGGAGCCCCTTGTGGCCACGCCTTGCGGGTGCGCTCACGCCAGGCGACCCCGACGTGTTTGCCCACGTCGCGGCTGCCGGTGTGAATCATGAACGCGAGCTGCCCCTCTCGCACGCCCCACTCCCAGGCTCGGGCCCGGTCCTCGACGGCCTCCACGCGCTGCACCTCGACGAAGTGGTTGCCTCCGCCAATGGTGCCCAGGCCCGCGTCGCGCACCACGCCCTCACGGGTGAGTGCGTCCGGTGCCCAGCTCGGGTTTCCTCTCAGCGCGCCGCCCAGGTGGATGCGGCCCACCTCCTCGTCGAGCTGCCCCAGGTCCGCCGTTCGCGCGCAGCCCAGCGGTGCGTCCAGCGTCTCCAGGAGCCAGCCTGGGATGCCGTCGCGCAGCAGGGCCGTGGACGCACGCGAGGACATCGCCACGTCCCTCGTGCCGAAGAAGTAGTGGCCCTTCATGCGCTCGACGAAGTCGTCGCGTCGAGCCAGGAAGTCCTCCACGGAGAGGTCCGCGACGTGCAAGCGCATGCCGCAGTTGATGTCGGTGCCCACGGCGCCCGGGACGACGAGACCCCGCGTGTGCAGCACCGAGCCGATGGCCACACCGGCGTCGCCCGGGTGGAAATCAGGGGTGGCGCGCACGCGCAGCACCTCGCCACCGCCCGGGTGCTTCAGGGCCGCGAGCTGTGCGAGTTGTTGGAAGGCCTTGCCCTCGACGGGCAGGTCCGAGGGAAGAAGCACCTCGGCGGGTGGCGCGTTCGCGTCACCGTGGAGGCGCACGGTGTAGAGGTGACCGTCATAGGTCACCTCGAGCCCCTCGCGGGCAAGCGCCCGCAGGAGCCGATTCAGTTTCGGCTGCATGACCCAACTCAGGGAATGCCCCGGTGCTCGCATGCGAGCGGCTCGGGGAGACGTGGCGAAGAGAGATGGTGGACCTTGGGTCAGCAGCCGCGGTCGCCGGACGGCTCGAAAGCCATCCTCACCGCGCAGGGACGCAGGGCGCCCCGGGGCCTGACGAAACAGTCCACCGGAGCGGCCACGCCTCATCCAAGGTCGCGGCTCTCTTCACAGGACGGCCTTGCCCGCGCGACGAAGAGCCATGCGGCCGCGAGCAGCACGTCGCCGTCACTCCGTCGGGACTACACCGCCCCGGACAGGCCACCGTCGACGTTGATGGCCGCGCCACTGATGTAGCCGCCCCGAGGCGACAGCAGGAAGGCGACGACGTCCGCGAACTCCTCCGCGCGGCCCACCCGCCCCAGGGGAATGCCCGCGTTGCGCGCCATCTCCGCCTGGAACGACTCCACCGACTTGCCCAGCTCCTGCGCCCGGCGCACCCACTGGCCACTCTCGATGATGCCCACGAGCACGGCATTCACGCGGATGTTCTTCGCCCCCAGCTCCTTCGACAGCGCCTTCGTCAGCGCCATGCCCGCCGCGCGCGAAACCGAGGACGGCGTGGACTGCGCCCCCGGAGACTTCGCGCCAATCGAAAGCACGTTGACGATGGACCCTCCCCCGGACTCGCTCAGGTGAGGCAGCACGTGCCGCGACGCTCGCACCGCCGCGAACAACTTGAGCTGGAGGTCCGTTTCCCACTCCGCGTCCGTCACCGAGGAGAACGGACGGGCCGAGGCGGTGCCGGCGTTGTTCACCAGCGCGTCCACCCGCCCCCACCGCGCATGGGCCGCATCCACGAAGTGCTCGACCTCCCACGCCTTGGACACGTCCGCCTGCACCGCGAGGACATCGCCACCCTCCGCGCGCAGGGCCGTGGCCGTGGCCTCCAGCCGCTCCGCGCCCCGGGCACACAAGGCCACTCGCGCCCCTTCCCGGACGAGCCGTCGGGCCACCGCCGCCCCCAGCCCGTCCGAGCCGCCCGTCACCAACACCACCTTGCCACCCAGCTCCAGGTCCATGTGCGCCTCCTTCGCGGTCCACGGCACCGGAGGCTCGCGAGAGCCTCCGGTATGGACACCGGCGCGCGACCGATGACGCCGCGCACGCAGCGGAGGCTACGCCATCACGCGGGCTGCTTCACGGGCACATGCCGCTTCTTGTCGAAGGCGGCCAGCGTGGTGGCGATTTCCTCGTTCACCAGCCGCAGCATGTCCTGCTTCTCGCGGAAGGGGAGGAAGGCGCTCTTGAAGCCGGAGACGATGATGGTGGCCAGGTCATCGAGCGACAGCCCGAGTTCCTTGTGCGCCACCCACAGCTCCTTCGTCACCGTGGTGTCGGTGATGAGGCGGTTGTCGGTGTTGATGGTCACCCGCAGGCCGTAGTCGAAGTAGAACTTCAACGGGTGCGCTGCGAGGCTCGACACCGCGCCCGTCTGCACGTTCGACGTCGGACAGACCTCCAGCGGAATCCGGTGGTCGTTGACGTAGTTGAGCAGGTCCCCGTCCTCGCGCAGCCGCGTGCCGTGGCCGATGCGGTGCGAGCCCAGGTTGTGGATGGCCTGGGAGATGGACTCGGGGCCATACGCCTCGCCGGCGTGGGCGGTGCAGTTGACGTTGTTCTTCAGGATGAGCTGGAAGGCGTCCTTGTGGTCCTTGGCCGGGAAGCTGGCCTCGGCGCCCGCGAGGTCGAAGCCGATGACGCCCCGGTTCTTGTAGGCCACCGACAGCTCCGCCAGCCGCATGGACGTCTGCGGATTGATGTGGCGGATGCCGCAGACGATGACGCCGCACTTGATGCCCGTCTCGCGCTTGGCCACCCTCAGGCCCTCGAGCACCGAGTCGATGACGGTGGTCATCTTCAGGCCCTTCTGCAGGTGCAGCGCGGGCGAATAGCGCACCTCCAGCCACCGCACGTTCTCCGCCGCCGCGTCCACCGCCAGCTCATAGGCCGCGCGGTAGAGGGCATCCGCCGTCTGGAGCACGGAGAGCGTCACGTCGAACGCGACGAGGTACTCCTCCAGGCTCTCGCAGACCTCACCCATGTGGATGGCCTTGGCCAGTCCGTCCACGGTGTCCGAGGGCAGCTTGACCTTCTGCTGCTCGGCGAGCTCGAGAATGGTCTTCACCCGCATCGAGCCATCCAGGTGGCAGTGCAGGTCCGTCTTCGGCAAAGCGTGCAGCAGCTCTTCGGTCACCGCCAGCGTGGGGGGCGGGACGAAGTCCGTCCGCCGGGCTCCAGAAGGGATGCCGGTGGCGCTGGGAATCTCGTCGTCACGAATCGTAGGCATGGTCGAATTTCCTTCCTTACGCCATCCTCCAAACCATGTCGCCCCGCGCGTGTCCATGCAGGCACCTCGCCCTCGCCCTCACCCTGACACTGGTGACGGCCATGGGGTGCCGGGAGCCCGCGGAAACGGTCTTCCGGTACTCGACGGATGCATCCTCCCGCGCCGGGCTGACGCCCCTTCCGGACGGGGTCCTCACCGGGAACGAGGCCGGCGCCGTGGTGCGGTTGGACAGGACGGGGGCGCTGGTCTGGAGGGTGGCGCTCGGACGGGAAGTGGCGACGCGGCCCGTCGTGGCCGGAGACAGCGTCATCGTCGGAACGGTCGCTGGAGACCTGGTGCGTCTGGCGCTCGCGGACGGGGCGGAGCGCTGGCGACTCACCGGCGAGCCCCCGGTCCTCACCCCCCTGGTCCCCGCCCCTGACGGGGCGTCGGTCTACGTGGTGGCCCCGGATGGCGCGGTGCGTTCCCTCGCGGTGGACACCGGGAAGGTCCGGTGGAAGACCCCCGCCCCCAAGCCCGATGAGGCCCACCTGGACGCCGGTCGCGGGCTCCCCTCCCCCGTTCTCGTGGACGGGCGGCTCGTGGTGGCGCTCGGCGACGTGGGGCTGGTGGCCCTGTCCACCGCGGATGGAGCCCGGGTCTGGCGGCAGGAGGTCCGGGGCGTTTTGGGACTGGAAGTCAGAGGGGAGGCCCTCTTCGCCAGCACGCGAGACAAGCGTGTCTGGGCCTTGCGGACCCAGGACGGCGCGCCGCTGTGGGAGCAGAGCCCCGCGAAGGACCTCACCAGCCCTCCCTCCCTGGCCCTGGGTCTGCTGTGGGTGGGGGCGCGCGTCGAGGACGCACCGGTGCTGGTGGGGCTTTCGCCCGAGGACGGGAAGGAAGTGGCGCGGGTGGGACTGCCGGACGTGCTCACCACCCACGTAGCGGAGGCCCCTGGCGACGTGCTGCTGGTGCCCACGCACGGGAGACAGGGACGGCTCCTGGCCTTGAAGCAACCCACGTGGGAGCGCGCGTTCTCCCTCCGCACGGACACCGCGCTGCGCTCGCGGCCAGTGGTCCTGGGTGAGCAGGTCTTCGTGCTCGGTCAGGACGGGCGGGTGCTGTCGTGGAAGCTGCGCCCACCGGAGCCTGAGCGCCGGCCGTGAAGCTTCCCGACGCGACGTTGTCAGGCGGCCCCGTGGACAGGCGTCCTCTTCCCGCGCCCGGCAGAAGAGGCCCTACACGCTCTCGGACTTCGCTGGTTCGAATCCAGCTCCCTCCGTCACAGGAGGGATAGCCAAGCGGTCAAAGGCACCAGATTTCCATCTGGCGGTTCATCCTCACGGCTTCCTCACTCGGGCGCGGAAGAAACCCCGCGCGTCCCTCGCTAGCCTGGCATCAGGAAGCGGGCAATGACGCGCTTGAGGCCCACGGCGCCGCCGAACTCCACCGTCACCTTGGCGTTCGGCCCCGAGCCATCCGTGGCGACGATGCGGCCCACGCCGAACTGCTCGTGTCGCACGCGCATGCCGCGCACGTCTCCGCTCACCGCGTCCATGTCCGACGCCTGCGAATAGGAACGGTCGATGCGCGGCCCGTCGTCCTCGTCCCAGCTCCGCTTGCGCGGGGCCACGGGAGCGGGCCGAGGCGGCTCTGGCACATCCTGCTCGCTGATGCCGAACAACTTGGGCGGCACGTCTCGCAGGAAGCGGCTGGGCGGGTTGTAGCGCAGCTCACCGAACAGCGAGCGGCACTGCGCCAGGCTCACGAAGAGCCGCTTGCGCGCTCGGGTGAAGCCCACGTAGCAGAGGCGCCGCTCCTCGGCCATCTCCTCCCCGTTGTCCGGGTCCTCGCCCTTCAGCGCGCGTGAGTGCGGGAAGACGCCGTCTTCCAGACCCGTGAGGAACACCGCGTCGAACTCCAGGCCCTTCGCCGCGTGCAGCGTCATCAGCGCCACCCGGCCCTCACCGACCTCCGCGTCCGCATCACCCACCAGCGAAATCTGCTCGAGGAACGCCTGGAGCGGCGGCGTGTCCGCCGACAGCGGCGCGGCATCCACCTCGGGCGGCACCTCTGGAGGAGGATGGGCCGCGGCGGCCACGGCGGCGGCCGCGCGGTTCAGGTCGAACTCCTGCGCGGCGCCCAGGAACTCGCGAAGGTTCTCCGCGCGTGTCGTCGCCTCGTCGCTGCCCTCCGCGACGAGCGTCTCCACCAGCTTCGTCTCGCGCAGCATCTCGTCCACGGCGCTCGCCGCGTCCGTGGTTCCCTGCGCATAGACGTTCAGCGACTTCAGCAGCGCGTGGAACGTGCGCAACCGCTTCACCGCCGTGGAGTTCAGCGCGGGGATGCGCTCCGGCTCGGCAAGGACCTCGAAGAGGCTCTGCCCCTGGGTGTTGGCGTGGTCCGTCACCCGTTCGACCGTGGTGTCACCGATTCCGCGCGCCGGGGTGTTGATGATGCGCAGCAGGTCCGCGTCCGAGCGCGGGTTCACCATCAACCGCAGATACGCGGAGGCGTCCCGCACTTCCGCGCGGTCATAAAAGCTGCGTCCGCTCACCAGCGTGTACGGCACGCGCGCCAGGCGCAGTCCCTCTTCGAGCACGCGGCTCTGCGCATTGACGCGGTAGAAGACCGCCATGCTGGAGTACTTGATGAAGCCCTCGCGCTGGAGCGCCAGAATCTGGCGAGCGACTTCCTGCGCTTCCATCCGCTCGTCGCGGTTGAGCATGAGCTGGAGCGTCTGGCCCGCGGGCCGGTCGGACCACAGCTTCTTCTCCATCCGTCGCGTGTTCTTCCGGATGACCTCGTAGGCCGCGTCCAGGATGTTCCGGTCCGAGCGGTAGTTCTGCTCCAGCTTCACCACCTTCGCGCCCGGGTACTCGCGGGGGAAGTTGAGGATGTTGTCCACGTCCGCGCCGCGCCAGCGGTAGATGGACTGGTCGTCGTCCCCCACCACCACCAGGTTCGCCGACGGCGGCGGCGCCAACTGCTGAAGGAGCGCGTACTGCACGGGGTTGGTGTCCTGGAACTCGTCCACCAGCACGTGGTGGAAGCGGCGCCGGTAGTTCTCCAGCACCTCCGGCCGCTTGCGGAACAGCGTCACCAACAGGAGCAGCAGGTCTCCGAAGTCCACGGCGTTGGCCGCGCGCAGGCGGTCCTGATAGGCGCGGTACACCTTGTGGACCAGCTGGCCGCGCTCGTCACCGGGCGCCACCTCCATGTCCTCGGGCAGCCGGGCCGCGTTCTTCTCCTGGTCGATGCGGCTCAGGATTTCGCGCGGTTGCATGGACTGCTCCAGCCCCGCCTCCCGCATGGCCCGCTTCACGACGTTGAGCTGATCCCCATCGTCGTAGATGACGAACGAGCGGGTGAGCCCCACGTGCTCCGCCTCGCGCCGCAGAATCATCGCCGCGGCCGAGTGGAACGTGCTCACCACCAGGTCGTTCGCCTGACGCCCCAGCAACTGCACCAGGCGCTCGCGCATCTCCCGCGCCGCCTTGTTGGTGAAGGTGACGGCGAGGATGCGCCACGGGAAGACCTCTTGAACCTTCACCAGGTGCGCCACCCGGCGGGTGATGACGCGCGTCTTGCCACTGCCGGCGCCCGACAGGACGAGGAGCGGGCCCGTCTGGTGGAGCACGGCCTCGCGCTGGGGAGGGTTCAGGTCTTCGAGGAGGGCGGATTCGTGGGCGTTCACGGTGGGACTCAAGAGGGGGCCTGTGCTTCTAACGTCTTTCTCCGTCCGGTGGGCGGCCTTCCACCACCCCCGGACGCCCGGCCGGTCCCCTGGCTTTTCGCCCTCGGGTATAAAGGGCGAAACACCATGTCCGACTCCCCCTCAGGTCCTCCGTCGCGGCCCACCCAGGCCGCGCTGGACCGCTACGCAGAGCTCTTCAACCAGAGCCTGACGATGCGTCACTTCGGCGCCGTCGTGTCCTTCCCCGAAGGCCGCAAGGTCGTCGTCTCCCTACCCGAGCTGCGGCCAGAGCACCGAGGGGGCGTGGGCAGCGCCGCCGCCGTCAACGGCGGCATCCTCGCCGCGCTCTTCGACCTGGCCATCGGTACCTGTGGCGCGCTGGTGGACCCCAGCCGCCGCTGCGCCACCGTGCAGCTCTCCATGAGCTTCGAGCGGCCCGTCACCGGCGACCACATTCGCGTGGAGGCCGAAATCGACAGCCAGGGCCTCACCCTCCTCTTCGCCACCGCCCGGGTGTACGACGAACAGGGGCGGATGTGTGGGCGGTGCCAGGGCGTCGTCCGCCTCTCCAACCTCCCCTGGTCCTCAGGGGAAAGCCCCGCCATCAACTGACCCTTGACTACCCCTCCGCACACCCTCCCGGCATCCGACGATATGTCCGCCTCGGACACACGTTACCCGGGCACCGGGGAGCGGCCACGTCCCGGAGACGCTTCAGAGCGACGGGAAGACGGCATGAGTGCAGCCGTGCAGGGCCTGCGGATGACGACGATTCGACTACCGAGGGAAGCCGAGGAGCCGATGGAGGCGTCGCGCGGGACGGACGAGGAGTCCCTGTCGCGCAAGGCCCTCGCCGGGGACAGGGGCGCGTGGGACGCACTGGTTGCGCGCCACCACCGCCGCGTCGTGGTATCGCTCCTGGCCCGAGGCGTCCGGGTGGACCGGGCGCACGAGCTGGCCCAGGAGACGTGGGCCCGGCTCATCCAACAACAGCAGCGAGGGCTGCTGACGGAGCTGCGCCTGCCCAACCTCGCCCTCACCCAGGCGGCCTTCCTGGCCGCGGACGATGCCCGCCGCGTCCGGCGAGAGTCCATCTCCGGGGCGGTGGAGGAATTGCCCGAGCGCCAGCATCCGGTGGACCCCTCCGTGTCCGCCGAGCGTCGCCTGCTTTCCGAAGAGCAGCTGTCCCGCGCCCATGCCGCGCTCGCCCAGGTGTCGCCGAGCGCGCGGAGCGTGTTTCTCCTGGCCTGTGACGGCCAGGAGCTTCCCCATGCCGAAGTCGCCGCGAAGGTCGGTCTCTCCGTCCAGCGCGTGCGGCAGATCCTGTGCGAGGTCCGAAAGAAGCTGCGGACCGCGCTCGAGGAGGAGACCCATGCTTAAGCCCCACCTGACCCGCGACTCCGCGGAGCAATACATCCTGGGCGCGTTGGCCCCGGAGAAGGCGGCGGCGTTGGAGGCCCACACGTTGGAGTGTGAGCCTTGCGCCGTGCTGCTGCAGGAAGAGGCCCTCCTGTCCGAGCAGCTCACCGAGGCGGCCAGCACCTTCCCCCAGGAAGAGCGCGTCATCCGTCCCGCCGCGTGGCACGCGCGACGCGCGGTGACGGGCGCGGCCATCGCGGCCCTGGCGGCCGCCGCCTCGCTCGCGCTGGTGCTGCTGACCGGCGACAAGGCGCCCCATCCGTCGCTGCCCGACAGCCTGGATTCACGGCCACCCATGGTGGCGGTGGACCTGGATGACGGCGACTCCCCGACGAAGACGAACGTCGTCGCCTGTCCGGACCTGGCCACGCAGGACTTCTGCACGCGCAAGGCCGCCGAGCGCGGCCTGCTGGTCATGAATCCCGGGGGCACCGCCGAGGTCCCCCGCTACGAGGCCCACACCGGCCTCCCCGAAGGCGCGCTGAGCGCGCGCCAGCCCGTGTCGCTGTGAGGACGCCCGCCATGGACTTCCGGAAGAAACTCGTCGCCCTGCTGCTCGCCCTGGCCGCTCCGGTGGCCCTGGCGCAGCCGTCGGGCGGCGCCCCGAAGCTGCCAGTCGGCTGGTACGTCACGGAGAGCGCACCCAAGCGCTACGAGGCCGGCGTGGACAACAGCGCGCCCTGCGAGGGCGCTCGCAGCGCGTACCTGCGCTCGCTGTCGCTCGACGAGGCGGGCTACGGCACCTTCATGCAGGCCTTTGGCGCGCAGGACTTCCGCGGCAAGCGGCTGCGCTTCTCCGCCGCCGCGCGCGTGAAGGACGTGGACGGCTGGGCCGGCCTGTGGATGCGCGTGGAGGGGCCTGACCCGAAGCAGCCCCTCGCCTTCGACAACATGCAGTCGCGCGCGCTGGTCGGCACCCGTGGCTGCAAGCGCTACGAAGTGGTGCTGGACGTCCCCAAGGAGGCCACCACCATCATGGCCGGCCTCATCATGAGCGGCACGGGGCAGGCGTGGCTGGACGGCGTGCGCTTCGACATCGTGGACAACACGGTGCCCGTGACGGATCTGCTCGCCGCGCGCCCGGTGGTCGCCTCCACCGGCCCCGCCGGGCTGGACGAAGTCGCGCCCGTGGCGAAGAACGACCAGGTCCCCCTGGGCCGCGTGGGCGACGTCTGGTTCAACCATGGCCGCGTCGCGGCGGACAAGCCGTACACCCGGCGCACGGATGGCGTCTGGGTGAGCATCCTCTCCGAGGAGATCTACGAGCACGGCATCGAGGTGACGGGCACCTTCGGCCAGCGTCAGCTCGACCTGAAGGTGCGGGCTGGCACCTCGAAGACGCTCATCGACGGCACGTGGGGCGGAGAGCCCGTCAGCATCATGCTCTCTCCGGACACCCTCACCATGAAGTGGGGCCGGCTGACGCGCGAGCTGCAGCGGGACAAGAACGCCGCGGTGGACAGCACCTGCAACCGCTACCAGGTCAACGAAGGGCCGCGCATCATGGACCAGATCGACGTGTGCGGCGCGGCGCTGGGCACCCGGCCTCCGCCGGCCCAGCTCGTCACGGCCTTCCTGGCCAACGGCTTCCGCCGCTCCACGCCGGCTCGCAACTTCCCCATTCCGCAGCCGCCCGTGCTCAGCCGGGAGGCGCTCGACACGCAGCGCACCGGCACTCCGAATCAGTAGCAACCCGGGAACAGTGGGGCCCCGCGCTCACCGCGAGGGCCCCGTCCCGCGAAGTCAGAAGGCGAAGTCGCGCTCCAGCGTCTCGCCGCCAGCCTGCACCGTGAGGTGGGCGGAGCGCGCGCCGGTGGAAGACGCCGTGGACAGGTCGAAGGCCAGACCCTCCGGCCCGGACGTGGGCTTGAGCGAGGGACGGCCGGGACTGAGGAACACCGCCGCCGTCACCGTCCGGCCCGCGAGGGGCTGCACGAGCAGCTTGACGCGCTGACGCTCGCGAACCAGCACCACGCGGAACTCCCGGCGCTCTTCCAGAATCTCGCGGTGCTCCGGGTGGCGCGCCGCGGAGGGGCGCTGCGACACCGGCTCGCGAGAGGAGCGCGCGGAGCGGGCCATCGTCCCGTCCCCCTCCTCCATCTCCAGGGCTTCCTCAATCGCGTCGTCACCCTCGCCCAAGGCCAGCACCGCCTGGGCGCACTCGCCACAGCGCGCGGTGTGCGCATCCATCCGCTCGCGCTCGTCCGAGGACATCATCCCCATGTCGAAGCGCCAGAGGTCATCTTGCGTGAGATGGCGACGCGGGGGCGCGTCCACGGGCGCCGCATCCGCGATGTCCGCGCGGCACTCGGCACAGCCCTGGATGTGGGGGGTGGGCGATTGGGGCGCGCCTGTCCAGGTGGCCACCAGGTCATCGCAGCCGGCCCGGGAAGCGAACCACCAGGCCTTGTCCTGCTCCGCCGAGTCGAGGAGTTCGAACTCCTGCCGACGCTGCGGGTTGAGGGGAATGAACCAACGCGCTCTGGGACGAAGCGACGAATCCAGGCTCCCGAGCGACTCCAGATAGCGGTCTCGATTTCGAGCGGCCTCACCGTCCAAGGAACCGTGGAGGGCCTCCCAGGCGGCCAGCGCAAATGCGGCGGAGGCGGCCCTGTCCCGAGCGGCAAGTCCCTCCAGCGCCGAGGCCCGCCACACTTCCGCCTCGTCCCCTCCATCCAGCGCCACTTCCATCGCTTCTTCCGCGGCCCTCAACAGCACGGGCTGGAGCGCCTGCGGTTTCTGCGCTTGGAGCCAGGTCTCCACCCCCGGTCGACCGAGGCCGCGAAGGGCGGCCTCCACACCTTCTGTCCCCAGCCGGGTCGCCCTCCTCAACAAGTCCCCCGCGGCTTCGAGGACGACTCCTGGTGAGGTGGACCCGGCGGTGAGAACAGAACGACGGGCGGCGTAGCGAGACATGGCATCGGTCTTCATGACTTCATTCCTCCTGAATACCCCGGGGTGTGACCGGGAAGGAGGCTCACGCTTCCTCCCCTCGTGGCGACTCGCGCTGGAGATCCAGCAGGTAGAGCTTCAAGTAGGCCTGGGCGCGACTGACGCGCTTGTAGGAATTGACCACGGTGATGTTCAAGCGACGCGCGCATTCCTCGTGATCCTCCACGTCCTCGTGGTGATACAGCTCCCATGCCGAGGCTTCCTTGGGGTGCTCCTGCTGGAGTCGTGCGAACGCGGCCCAATACAGCTCCTGGGCGTCCGCCCGCTCCTCGGTCCTCCTGCCCATCTCCACGGCACGAGACCGCTCGGACGGAGACTCTTCCATGGCGTCATCGGGGTCCGACGAAGGCGCCGCGAGCTCCTCGCGGTGCCGCCGGTAGAAGTCGATGGCCACGTGCTTGACGATGCGCAGGAAGAACGTCTTGGGAGACGCGCTCCGGCCCGGCATCTGCTGGGAGATGCCACGGAACTGATCCAACCCACGGTCGAGGAACTTGCCGACCGCGTCCTGGAAGAGCTCGTCCGAGTCCGCTGGGGACCCACGGCCGTAGCTCGCCTGAATCTTGCTGATGACATACCGGGCAGGCCGGTTCCATCGCTGAACCAACGTACCGAGCGGGCCTCCAATGGGCTCGCCCGTGGCGCGGCGGCGGACCACCTCCGCGAACAATTCGTCATCCGTGAGCTGCTCGAACACCGGAAGGACCTGAGGGCTGTGCCCGGAGAACCGCCCCGGGAGATGGGGTTACAGGGATGTGGCGCGGCAAGGTACCACGTTGGCATCCGCAGGCAGCCTCCGAGTGGAGCAGAGGACCCCGGCCACCCGGACGACCGGACAGACGGAGCACCCAGGGAGGCCCGACCCGCGGGGCGCCGGTTTCCTGACAAATATCCCCCAAGAGAATGCGGGGAGGGGAGCGGGAATTTCCTCGTCAGGAACCCGGAAAGGCCGCGTCCCTGGCCGCAACGCTTTCGAGCGCCCGGCCCGAGAGGCCCTACACGCAGTGGTTCGACTCCACGCACCCGCCACCCGGTGGGTGACGCCGGCGGTCCGGCACTGAACTCCAAACTCAGCCCACCGGCCTCTCGACTCGGGCGCTCACTCTTCTTTCAAGGAACCCTGTCATGTCCCCCCGCACCATCGTCATCGGAGATCTCCACGGCTGCCACGACGAGGCCCTGGAGCTGCTCGCCAAGGTGGGGGCCACGTCCAGCGACCGGGTCATCTTCGCCGGGGACCTGGTGGACCGGGGCCCCAAGCCCCGCGAGTGCGTGGAGCTGGCGATGCGGCACGAGGCCATCCTCGGCAACCACGAGGAGAAGCACCTCCAGCAGCGCCACCGCGAGGATGACCGGCTGCTGCCGGACCACCTGGCGACGCGCCAGGCGCTCGACACCGAGCACTTCGACTGGATGGCGGGGCTGCCCCACTACCTCCGGTTGCCCGAGCACAACGCCATCGTCGTGCACGCCGGCATGCTGCCCCACCTGCCCGTCGAGAAGCAGGACCCCTACCACCTGCTCCACGCCCAGTGCATCCAGCCGCCCGGCAAGAAGAGTTGCTGGCCGTCCAAGGCACCGGCGGGCTGGAAGTTCTGGACCCATCACTGGACGGGGCCAGAGCGGGTCATCTTCGGACACACCGTGTTCGACCAGCCGCTCGTCACCGAGCACGCGGTGGGTATCGACACCGGCTGCGTGTATGGCCGCTCACTGACGGCGGTGGTGTTGCCCACGTGGGAGTTCGTCTCGGTGCCCGCCCGGAGAAGCTACAAGGGTGGCAAGGACGTCGCGCGGTTCCCCATCCACGGCGACGTGTGCGTCTACTCCTGAGCACCCGCGCCTGACCGCCACCCGGTGGCGGTTGCGCATACAGCTTCGCGCCCGGCCGACGGGGTCAGACACGCCTGAGAGATGCGGGTTCGAGTCCCGCCGAGGCCGTCAGGCCTCGTAGTTCAACTGGCAGAACACTGGACACTCAATCCAGCAACACAGGCCTCGTCACTCGGGCGCACCCTCTCTCTCCCTCTCATCCCAGCTTCGCGCGGGTGGCCGTGCCTGGTGCACGAAAGGCCCCCGTGCGTTCCACGCGCGGTGCACTCCCCTCACGCCCTTTTGCGCCTGGGGTCCGCCCCGCGCCTGACCCGCCGCACGTCCCGAAAGGTGGCACCCCATGACGACCGCGAACCAGAACACCCCGCTGCTGCCCGAGACGCAGCGTGGCCCCGCCGAGCGCCTGCTGGACCTGGTGCTCAGCGGCTCCGCGCACCTGTGGCACAACCGGCCGGGGCTGGACGTGAATGGCACGTGGGTGGCCGCGGCGCACGCCACCCCGGCGCAGCGCACGCTCGGCAAGCCCGTGAAGCCGGGCCTCTTCGTGCCCGCGGCGGTGCGGCTCTACCGGCAGCTCCTGGACATCCACCGACTCAACTCGGAGCTGATGGCGCACTTCGCGTCGTACGCGCTGACGCAGACGGACTGGCGTGACCTGAAGGTGGCCACGTGCGCACTCATGCTGGTGCAGGAGCACGCGGGTCAGCCCGTGGTCGGCGAGGACGGGAAGGTGGCGTTCCACGACGACGACTGGCGCGCCATTGGCGAGGCCATGGTGCTGCACTACGAGCGCAAGTCCACGCGCATGCTCACGCCCAAGGCGGTGCTGCGGGTGGCGGAGCTGCTCGAGCTGCCGGACATCGCGCGCCTCAACCGCGAGGCGGGCTTCGGAGACCCTGCGTCCCGCAAGGCGCCCATGGGCCGCTGGAAGCGCGTGGCGTCCCGGTGGCTGGCGGCGCGTGAGGCCAACCTGCCCATGCTCCAGGGCCTGGTGAAGGCGGGCTACAAGGAGACGCTGAAGAAGCTGGCGCGCAAGGCGGGGTACAAGCCGCGCGCGCAGGGCTTCTTCGAGGTGCTCGGCTGGAAGCAGAAGCAGTCCGAGGGCGGGCACCGCACGGTGGGCCTGAACGGGCTGACGCTCGTGAAGAGCCAGCGCTTCGACGGGTTGTCGGAGGCGGAGATCTGCGAGTGGATCGAGCTGGAGCGCCTCTCCTACAAGGATGTGGTGGGCCGGCTGCCGAAGGACCTGGGCATGACTCCGGCCATCATGGCGGCGCTGCTGCCCTCGTTGTCGGACAGGGACTTGCGGCTGATGACGCCGACGCTCGAGGAGCTGGGGCTATTGGCGGAGCCCTCCGTGCGCGGGCGCTGGGAGCAGGCCGTCCAGACGGCGACGGACCAGCGCGCGCTGAACATCGCGAAGAACGTGCGCAGCGAGGTGCTGCGCCAGAAGCTGGAGGAGGCGAGCGACAACGCGGCACGACAGGCGGTGGCGGAGGCGACGGCGGAGACCGACGTGAGGGTGATGTTCCTCATCGACAAGTCGGGCTCCATGGAGGGCGCCATCGAGAACTCGAAGGAGGCGCTGGCGCGCATCCTCGCGGGCTTCCCGATGGAGAAGTTGCACATCGCGGCGTTCGACACGATGGGCACCGTCCTCAAGCCGAAGGCGTCCAACCGCACGGCGGTTCAGCACATGCTCGAGCGGCTCAAGGCGTCGGGCGGCACGACTCACGCGGCCGGGGTGCATGCCCTGCACCGCGACGGCGTGAAGGTGCCGGAGGGGGCGAAGCTGGTGGTCATCGTCGTGGGCGACGAGGCGGGCGAGGCGGGAGACCAGTTCGCCCGGGCGTTCCGTGACTGCGGCTACACGGTGGCGGCGCTGGCGTTGCTGGTGAGCGTGGCGGGGGGCCGTGGCAACACGGTTCGCACGTGCGCGAGCTTCATGAAGGTGCCCTTCAGCGAGGTGAACGTGGACCAGTTCGCGGACCCCTACCAGGTCCCCCGGGTGCTCAAGGCGCTGCTGGATGCGCCGACGCAGCCTGGTGCCAGCCAGTCCGGCTGGGTGGAGCGGGTGATGCGCACGCCGCTGTTGAAGGTGGCGTGAACCCGAAGTCGTGGTGACAAGGAGGCGGCGTGGACTACCGGAAGTTTCTCGGAAAGGTGGAGTCGGCGGTGCTGCCGTATCTGGGCGGCGGCACCGTGGACACCGCTTCGCGCCGCCTCCGTGTCACCTCCCCCGTGGCGCCGGGGTGGTGGCGCTTCGAGGTGAAGGGGCGGGAGGCCACGGCGCGTGAGCCTGCCAGCCCCGAAGGTCTGGACAGGCTGCCGCGCGTGCGAGGCCACATGTGGGGCGCTCGGCTGGTGCGCGAGGGCGCGGTGGCCGAGCCCCTGGAGTTGATGCCGGAGGAAGAGCCCGCCGTGCTCGCGCCCGTGAGTGCCCGGCGCTGGCATGACGGTTCGCTGCTGTTCGACGGCGTGGACTTCGAGGGCGAGGCGGAGGACCAGGCACGTCGAGCCCTGGAGGAAGGCCAGCCGCTCTCCACCGTGAAGGGCGTGAGCGCGCCGCTGCGGGCGGCCTATGGCTATGCGCTGCTGGAGTCGGCGTCGCGGACGCTCGACATCCGCTTCGCGCCAGCGGAGACGCGCGGCCGGGTACTGCGGGTGGCCGAGCAGGGCCGGGTCGAGGCGGAGTCCTGTCTGCGGGCCCTCGTCGCGGAGCGAGAGGCTCATCGGCGCGCGCTCGCGGCACGTCTGCTCACGGCGAGCGTGCAAGCACAGGCGGCGCAGACAGTGGAGGCAGCGCGGGCGCGGGCCGTGGAGTTGGCGGAGCGGGCTCGGCGGCAGGTCGAGTTCACGGGGGCTCGACACGGGCGAGGCGCGCCGGTGGGCGACCACTCGCGCGCGGAGGTCGCGCTCCAGGGCGCGGGGGCGCGGTTGCTGAACCATCGACGGATGGGGGGACATCAACTGGAAGTGACGTTTGCCTTCATGGGGGAGCGCTTCATCTCCGTCGTCGACGCGAACACGCTTCAGGTGGTCGACGCGGGCGTGTGTCTGGCGGGAGCGGACAGCAAGGTGACGCTGGAGAGCCTTCCCTCGGTCATCCGCGAGGCCATCGACACGGATGTCCTGGTCATCACCCGGCACGCGTGACGTGCGGAGAGGAGGAGAATCATGTCGACGCAAGAGGTCTGTCTGCTCATCGGCCAGGACGAGGAGGTGCTGTGGTGCGAGACCTCCGACAGTCCCGTCCTGCTGCCGGACTCCCGCACGCGGTGGGAGGCCATCTGGTACTGGCGTCACGAACTGGTGGAGGTGGCGCACAGTCATCCCGAGGGGCCCCTCGGCTTCTCCTCCGAGGATGAGACGACGATGACCGCGCTGACGGAGGCGCTCGGGCGCGCACCGCGCTTCTCCGTCGTGGCCCCCGGCGGCATGGTCGCCCGCGTCGAGGGCCGCGATGTCTGGGTCTCCGACGAGCCCTGGTGGGCCGAGCCCCTGCGGGAAGTCTCGGGCATGGCTCACGCGCCCATGGCACGCGCGTGAAGCCCGCTCAGCTCGGGCGGCGCCACAGCTCCTTGAGGTCCTCGGGGAGCTGGTCCATGACGTCCTCGGCTTCCCCTTCGCTGATCTGATCTCTCACGGCGTTGAGGACCGCGCGCACCACGGGCACCACCGCGTCCGGGTTGAGCGCCAGGTCCTCCCCTACGCGCTTGAGCAACTCCTCGCGCCCGAAGCCCCCCGGCAACTCGTCCTCGTGGCGCTCGCACCGGTGCAACAGCTCCGCCAGCTTGCTGGGGAGTTGCGCCTCCAGGTCCTCTGTCTCTTCGCTGTTGATGCGCTGCTCCACCGCGCAGAGCACGGACACCGCGGCCTGCTCCGCCACCGCGGGCGACATGCCACCGCGCTCGCACAGGTGCTTGATGAAGGCCCGGTAGGTCTGGCTCGCGTGCGCGGCGCTTCGCCGGGCACGACGGGCCTCGATGGGTAGCTCGCCGGGCGCGCCTTCTCGTGAAGCCCGCCGGCCCTCTTGCTCCCGCTTGTCCGCCATGACCTGTCCTCCCGATGTGCCTTCGTGGGCATCAGGTTGCCCACGGCCCACCGGAGGAGCATCACTCGACCTGCATGGAAGGCGGGCCGCCGCCTCCCCGCCCGCTACGCGGCTTTACGCACGTAGGTGTCGTAGAGCGCGCCGAAGAAGAACCGCCCGAAGCGCAGCAGCGTCGACAGCCGACGCGAGGTGTCTCGGGCACTCGGCACACGCAGCGTGGAGAGCTGCACGGCGAAGTCCTTCGCGTTCAACCGCAAGAGCCCCCGGGCGATGCAGGGCCCCGAGGCGTCATTCCCCCGGTGTACCGACACGAGCAGCCGCGTCGTGTCCACCCAGAGGTCGAAGCCCGCGTCGTCGTGGACGTCTTTGTAGCCGTCGAGGAAGAAGCGCTCGCCCGACTCGGCCACCAAGGGGAGCTGGTAGTGCATCCGCCGCCCGCCCGGTCGCGCCGCCTCCCGCGTCATCAGATGCAGCTCGCCTCGCTCCACGGTCAGGGGCCGAGGAGACAATGACAAGGCCTCCACCACGCCGGAGAGTCCCAGGGGATGCAACGGGTCCTCCAGCGTCCGCTCCAGGTCCAGCGTCTCCACCGTCACGATGAAACGCAGGTGGGTCGCATCGATGCGCTTCGGGTCTCCCGCGACGAGCGAGTTCTCCTCCACCGCGCCCGAGATGGAGCCGTACATCGTCTCGGTGAAGCGCACGCCCACTGGCACTCGCGCTCCCACGTCCGGCTCCTCCGTCGCGGGCGTGTAGTCGATGGTCCACCCGTGCCGCTTCGCCATCAGCGCGGCGCAACGCTCAGCCACGGCGGAGAGGGTGAAGAGGGGGTTGGTCCCCAGCGGCCTTGGAATCACCGAGCCGTCACTGACATAGAGCCCGTCGTGAACCTCGGTGCCTTCCTCGCGGGAGAAGACACGCCCCTCATGGTCCACGACACCCGCGCTGGCGTCCTCGGCCATGACACAGCCACCGAGCGGATGCGTGCAGAGGACCTCATGTCCGGTGAGTCGATTCCACAGCGGGTTGCGCACGAACGTCCCGCCCAGGGCCGCCGTGGCTTCGCGCAATCGACTGTCCACCCGCGCAAGCTCCGGCTGCGTGCCCACGTCCGGCCAGTTCACCCGAACCCGGTCGCCCTCCAGCCGCAGCTCACCGACACCCGCGTCGTGAGACATGACGAGGAAGGTCTGCGTGTGGCGCATGGCCCCATGGTACGGCCCGCGCACCGCGCTCTCCGCCACGCGAGCAAGCTCCTCCAGCTTGTCCTTCAGCCCCTCGTCCGTGTCTTCCCCGCCCACCGCGGCCGCGGCGGCGAGCAGCCCCAGCATCGGCCTTCCGAACGCCCCCGGCATGGCACCATTCTCGATGACCATGCCGTCCTCCTGTCGGGACGTCGCACGCGCGTCGATGATGCCGCTGATGGTCGGCCCCACGGGCTCGCGACCTTCCGCCGGATGCGTCCCGTGGCCCACGCCATTGATGGGGACGTCCGTGTTGTAGCCAAAGGCCATCACATCGCCATTGGCGCTGAAGCGTTGGCCCAGCATCCCCGACAACGGCAGGCCCAGCGCTCGGGAGCGCAGCAGGATTTCCGCTGTGCCCATGGTCCCCGCCGCGAGCACGACCATGTCCGCTGTCACCCACGGGTCCGGCGCCTCGAAGCGCTCACGGCCGCTGTTCATCGGCCGGTAGTAGATGCGCCAGCGTCCGCCGTCGCGCGCCAGGTAGCGCACCCCTACCTCGGTGAAGAGCTTCGCGCCGTGGCGGTGCGCATCCGGCAGGTAGTTCATCAGCACGGAGTTCTTCGAGCCCTGGTTGCACCCGGTGAGGCAATCCCCGCACAGCGTGCAGGCGCCCTGTCGCACGCCCGCTTCATTCACTCCGCCCTCGAAGGAGACCGCCAGCGGTGGACGCCGGAAGGTGCCCCCCAGGTGACGAGCGGCCCGCTCCATGGCCTCCAGCGAGGCCAGGGGCGGCGACGACTCGGGATAGGGAGTGGGACGCAACATGCGCTCGGCCCATGTGAAGCCGTCCTCAATGAGGCCGGGCACATCCGCGCGCAGCGCCTCGGGCCAGCGCGCATCCTGGAACACGCGAGGGTCTGGCCGCAGCGTGACTCCGGCGTTGATGAGCGATGTGCCGCCCAGGCCACAGCCCGTCACGACAGCCACGTCCCCACCCCGGTGCAGCTCGAACAGGGCCGTGGAGCGACCCAGGTCGACGCCGCTCTCCGCCTCGAGGTGGATCTGGAACTCCTTGGCGAAGTCCGCCTCCGTGCGCGGGTAGTCGCCCGGCTGCAGCTCGCGCCCACGCTCCAGCACACACACCTGGCGACCTGCGCGTGCGAGCCGGCTGGCGGTGATGGCACCCCCATAGCCCGACCCCACGACCACCACGGAGTAATGGGACTCCAGCTCACTCCACCGTGACGACAGCCTCCGCATCGACACTCCCAATGGCGACCCCCGCCCTCGCTTCACCACCTCAGGGGTACGGTGCCAATGCCCTGGCACTCCTTCCCGTGAAGGCGGCCGGGGTGACGTCCGCCCGGGCAGTCCAGCGCCAGGACCACGACCCCGTCATGAGGACTCCGGACATAGAGGGGGACGGGCCGGCGGTCAAATCCATGGGAGTCGCCTCACTCCAGCTCCGCTGCCTCACCGTCCGCGCGCCTCAGCGCATTCACCAGCCGATGTGCCTGGCGCGTGGTCTCCGGCTCGCGGTACTTCGGGCTGGCCCGCAGCACCAGCTCCACCGCCGTGGGCAGGTCCATCAGGTGACCCGGTGACACATAGACAGGCTGCACCGCCTTGCGCGTGCGGACCGCCATCCCCACGACCTCGCCCTTGTGGGTGATGGGTGACGTGGCACCTCGCGCCTCTCCCAGCTTGCCGTGCGTTCCCACCAGCAGGGACTTGCCACAGCCGATGGAGGGAATCCCGAACAACAACCCACCATGGCTCGCGATGCCCAGCCTGCGCGGATGCGCGATGCCGTGCCCGTCGAAGATGAGCACGTCGGGCTTCACCGTGAGCCGCTCCCAGGCGACCGCCACCACGGGCAGCTCGCGAAAGGACAACAGGCCCGGCACGTACGGAAACCCGAGGGTCACCGCGGAGCCAGCCTGCGCCACCGGAGAGAGCGTGGCCGCGTCCAGCACGACGATGCCGCCGAACCCCGTGTCATTCCCCTTCTCCGTGGACACATCAGCGCCCGCGATGCGCTCCACCCGAAGTCCCGCGGGCGGATGAAGCACCACGCGCTCCTTGAGCTGACGCTGAAGCGCCACCGCCTCCGTCGGCGTGACATCCCAACGATGCATCTCCGGCTGAAGCTCCATGCGGGGTCCGCCTCCTCGTGCGCCCCAAGTCTGCGAACCCGCACCGCTCCGGCAACCCGCCACGGCACTCGCGAGCGCCTCCTGCGTGAACCATCCAACGTCCACACGGCCCCGGCGGGCTGACCACGTGTCCCCTGTCACACTGCCCTCCGGGTCCGGCCTGGAATGCCGAGACACCGTGCGTACCCTGCTCCCTCCCAGGCATCGGTGAAGCCCGCTCCCATGGACCTCTCCCCGAGTCACGCCTGGGTCGCCAGAGGGGCCGGCCCACGGGAGCGTCGCATGTCCGGGAGTATCTGATGCGTCGAGTCCTCGCAGGCTGTCTGGCCGTATCCGCGCTGGGAACCACCTCCCCCGCCGCCGCGTCTGAGTGCGGCTACACCGCTGCGGGCTGGAACGCCCCCAACGGAGCGGTGGTGTTCAGTCGCAGTGATGAAGGTCCCATCCGCAATGTGATTGATGCCATTGGCGAATTCCGCACGCACTCCATGCTCTCACATGGCGCCACGGGAGGCGTGACTCACGCCACCATGAGGGACCCCGACCAGAACTCGTGGCCCACCGTCTGCGGAACACCGCTCAACATCAACCAACTCCGGGACGGCTACCCGGGGCTGGAGCAGATCAACCAGGGCGGCATCTACCATTACCTGTACGACGCGAATGGCCATGGCCCCGACTGGACCGCGTGGCAACTGGGAGACGCAACGGGCGCGGCGCGCATCGCGGACAGTCTCTGGTTCAACCACCCGTATGCCAGCGATGTGTCCCGCGTCGACGGCAGCCAGCTCATCGACCGGCCCCTGTGGAACGGGGCGCGCGTGCCGTATTCGTTGTTCCAGTACAGGGACGTGGAGTCGGCGCACCAGATTCCCGGCGGCGCGGCCAACAACGGAATGATGTGCTCGAGTTTTCTCGCCTACGCCCACAACTACGCGGGCAGGGGCCTCGTCACCACGCACACCTATCCGCACGAGGTCATCGCCAACGCGTCCAATACCATCCACTGGGGCGTGCATGGCCAGTGCAAGGAGTCGCTCGGCTGGTTCGAGAACGCCGCGCTGACCGTCATCTGCCCCGTCTTCTGGAACGTGTGCACCAACGCCGGCAACCAGGTGGCCAACTGCATGTCCGCCAATCGCTGCGACACGAGCAGCAGCGTCATCTGGAAGGGCGTGCGCGACGACCCCAACGCCACCGCCACCTCTATCAGCCCGGACCGCATCGGCGGCTGGAGCGTGCACCCCGTCTCCACCACGCTGTGGGCCTCCGACTACTCCCACCAGCTCCAGTGGAACTCCGGCGGCAACGTCTACGGCTGCTGGCAGTAAGCGCACTTCCCCACTGAATCGACAGGAGCCCCCGGATGAACCCCTCGGAACCGCCCTGGTGGCGCCGAAGACTCACTTTCATGCTCGGTCTCGGAATCGCGGCGCTGGTGGCCGGCGGGTTGCTCTCCCTGGAGCCACCCGCTCCGCCAGATGCCACGCCTGTCGCCGCAGCGGCCCCTCGTCCTCCACCCACGCCCACCAGCACCGCTCCGGTGCTGCCCACGAAAGTGGAACCCGTGGTCCGCCCCGCACCGAAACCCGCGCCCGCACCCATCATCGACAGCGTGACGGTGGAGAAGCAGGAGGTCTGCTCCGGCGAGGACAACCTCATCAACGTCCGGGCGCACTCGCCGGACGGCAATGACGCCTATCTCCACACCACCATTGGCGCGGGCATTGGCATGCGCGTTCCCCTGCGTGTCTGGCGCGAGCCAGATGGGACGTACGAGCTGCCCACAGTGACGGTGTTCGGCAAGGACAACGTCGCCACCACCGTGCAGGTGCCCCGGTACACCGTGAAGGACTGCGAGCCCGAGCGACTGGTCGAGGTCTTCTCCCGGCGAGCCCCCAACACCGAGGAGGACTTCGAGTTCCTCGCGCGCATCCTCGAACCACCGCGAAGGGACAAGGCCGCACGGGCTCCTTTCACGCCCGTGCGGTTCGTCTGGACCTTCGACGACCAACACACGGTGACGACGAGCACGCCCATGGTGACCCAGACGTTGAGCCCCGACGTCACGCGTCCCCGCTCCATGTACGTCCAGCACCTCGTCCGGGTGGACGTGTTCGATGCCACGGGCAAGAAGGTGACGGGCCGCTCGTCGCTTCAGCTCCTCGACAGCACCTTCGAGAACTTCGACAAGAAGGGCGTCGTCACAATCCTGGCGGTGGGGACCCCACGATTCCCCGTGGAGGATGCGGACGGCGTGGTCCGACAGAGCTTCCGCCTGTCCCACCGATGGAAGGGACCCGTGCGACTGGAGCGCGTCACCGCGCTGCGCGCGCGCACACCGGAGCCCGATGCCCCGCCCCTGCCCGAGGACACCGAGGAGGTGAATCTGGATGTGGACACCCTCCCTGAAGGCCGGGGCGTGGACATCCCTGCCTCCCTGGACACACGGTCCGAGTCGGGCGTGACGCAAGTCACCTACCTGCTGGAGGGCACCACCGCGGACGGGCACCCCGCGCGCGGAACCTTCTCCGTGATGCGTCCCCCTCCCCGCCCCACCCGGGAGAACAGCACCCCGGTGACGGACCCGCTGCTGCTGGCGAAGGTGAAGCGGGCACGGGAGCTGCTTGGCCAGCCCTTCGTCACTGACGAGGACCTCTGGCGACTGGAGCGAGAGGGACGCTTCAAGGACCTCAAGGTCCAACGCGACACACCGTGAGCACGCTCCATCCACTGGGCGGGAGCGACCACTCCCGCCTGGCTGGCGACCACTGAGCGTCACGCGGGGGCCCGGGCATGGAGGGCGTGATGTCCTTCCGGCCCATGCCTCGCGCCCTCCTCCGTACCCTGCCTCCACTGCTGGTCCTGCTGATGTGGAGCACCGGCACCATCAACTCCGCCGCCGCGCCGCCGGCCACGACGACGCCTTCCTCGACTGACCTGGACGTCCCCTCGGTCCAGGCACTCGAAGTCCTCGAGCAGCGAATCCTCGGGCTCGGCTGCGAGCCCAAGCTGCTGGGCGATGCGAACCGCCGCTTCTCCGAGGCCCAGCTCCTGTGTGCCGCGCACCTGTCCTTCATCCTCGTCCAACTGTCACTGGATGGCGCCCCCCTGCCAGAGACACCTCGACGCGTGAAGGCCCTGCTCGACGATGCCCTGACGAAAGGACGTGGGCCCTTCCTTTCCGACGGCAGCGCACGCGTGGAGGAACACCTCCTGCCCCACAGCGTGCTCTACCGAGGTTATGTGCTGTTGATGCTCGCGGGAATCGAGCGCGCGGGGCTGGCCGACCCGGCATCGACGGCACTCTTCGACGCCCTGGCCGAAAAGCTCGTGGAGGCACTCTCGCGGCAGCTCCTGCTGCCCTCGTTCGGCAAGTCCATCTGGCCATGTGACAGCGCCCCCGCCGCCGCGGGCCTGTTGCTGCATGGGCGACTGCGCGGCAATGCCGCGTCTCTCGCCATGGGCGAGCGCCTCACGGCCCGACTGGTGGAGCTCGCCTCCCTGCCCTCGGGGTTTCCCACCCGGGTGAACGCCAAGGGGAAGCTCGTCGAGTCCACGCCGCGCGGCACCACGCTGGCGTGGACGGGCGCCTTCCTTGCCATGGGCTCACACCCCGCCGCGTCCACCTTCACCACTACCCTGGTGAAGGGCTACTGCGACCGTCCCGGAGGAAACCTGCTCCCCTTCGCCGCCTGCCGGGAATGGCCCCGGGGCGTGAAGGGCCGCGAGGACGCCGCGAGCGGCCCGCTCCTGCACGGCGGCTACTCCGTGGGCGCCAGCGCCCTGGCCATCGCCGCCACCCGCCTCTCCCCGGAACACCGCGCCTGGCACCAGGACCTGCTCAATACCGCGCGAGAAATGGGCATCCGACCCATGCTCGAAAAGCCACACAAACACCCGCTGGAGACCGCGCTGTTCTGGTGGGGAGCCAACGCTCGTCCCTGGTAGGCAATGCGCCCGCATGTCGGCGAACACCCAGGACGTTCAATGACGAACCGCTGTCTCATCCCAGAGGGCTAAATCAGGATTAAGCCGAATTTAAAGTCCATCCGTATCATTCCGCGTAACCCATTGCAGGGGGATGAGACATGAATCGACGGATGACGAAGCTGACCCTGGCCATGGGTGGACTGGCGCTGCTGGGCGCCTGCTCGAGCAGCCGGCCGGCATGCAAGGACCCGTCGGCCACCGCCGCGCTCCTCGCGCCACCGACGGAGAAGTTCCTCACGGTTCGCAAGAACGTGCCGGGTGAGTACGTGGTGGTGCTCAAGGCGCCCGAGCCGGGACTGCAGGCGCTCGCCGTCACCCAGGCCACTCTGAACCTCACGCAGAAGTACGGCGGCACCGCTTTCGCGGTGTACGAGCACGCGCTGCGCGGCTTCGCCAGCCGGATGAGCGAGGACCAGGCGCGCGCCCTCGCCGAGGACCCCTCGGTCGCCTACGTCCAGGAGAACGGGGTGCTGTCCATCCGGGAGAGCCAGCCAAGCCCCACCTGGGGCATCGACCGCGTGGACCAGCGCACGCTGCCGCTGGACAAGCTCTACATGTACAACGCCACGGGGTTGGGGGTGCACGTGTACATCCTCGACACGGGCGTGCGGTTCTCCCACCGTGAGTTCGGTGGCAGGGCGTCTGTCGGGTTCGACGCCATTGGCGACAGCATGAAGGGCAATGATTGTCATGGCCACGGAACCCACGTAGCGGGCACGGCGGCGGGCAGCACGTATGGACTCGCCAAGAACGCCACCGTGCACTCCGTCCGGGTACTCGCGTGCAACGGCTCGGGCTCCACGGCCCAGGTCATCGCGGGCATTGACTGGGTGACGAAGAACCACCAGGCCCCGGCCGTGGCGAACATGAGCCTGGGCGGAGACTCGGATCCGGCCATCGACGAAGCGGTCCGCCGCTCCATCGCCTCGGGCGTCACCTACGTGCTCGCCGCGGGCAATGAGTCTGGCGATGCCTGCAAGCACTCCCCGGCACGGACGGCGGAGGCCATCACCGTCGCCGCCACCGACACCAGCGACAAGCGTACGTCCTTCTCCAACTACGGCGACTGCGTGGACGTCTTCGCCCCCGGCAACAAAATCACCTCCGCCTGGCACTACGGCGACAGGGAGTCGCGAGAGATGAGCGGCACCTCCATGTCCGCACCCCACGTGACGGGGGTGGCCGCGCTCTGGCTGGAGCTGAACCCCAATGCCACGCCCGATACCGTCGCCAGCGCGCTGTTCGACAACGCCACGCTCGACAAGGTGCGTAGCCCCGGCGAGTGCACGCCCAACCGCATGGCCTACTCGGGCTTCATCGGCGCCGTGCCGGTGCTGCCCACCGTGAGCACGGAGCCCGCGACGACGCCGGCACCCGTGAGCGGCGAAACCTCGAAGTAAGCGTCCGGCCGCGAGGACCCCTCCCCCTCGCGGCCCCCGAGGGCCGGACTCCGTCATCACGACGGAGCCCGGCCCTCGTCTTTTCACGCAGCGCCTGTCCCGAGTCAGGACGCCTGGCGCGCCTCCGTCCCGCGAGGTGCCTGGCCGGCCGCCCTTTTCGCGGCCCCTGGCACGCGCGAGGAGGCGCGAGACGACCATGGCGACCCTGAACATCACCTATGACGGCATGTCCGCGGATGTGCCGGTGGAGCTGGACCGGCCGGTGTCGGACTCCGACGTGCGCCGCATCGCCGCGGAGCTGATTCGCGCGGGCGGAGTGCCGGGCCTCCATCTGGCCCACCTGCGCGACGACGCGTTCCAGCACTTCGTCGTGGACCGGTTCCGGGGTGCGCGCGGCGACGAGCGCATCTACCTGCGCCCCAAGGTGCCCTTCGGGGCCCGCTGAGGAGCCGCCATGCGCATCCTCTTCTGCGGCGTGGGCGCCATCGGCTCCCAGGCGGCCCTCCTGTGCCGCAACCTGGAGGCCACCCTGGTCTTCGTCGACTTCGACCGCGTGGAGTCCAAGAACCTGCTCGCCCAGGCCCACGTGAAGCCCTCCCTGGGAAAGAACAAGGCCGAGGCCCTCAAGCTCCAGCTCCTCAACCTGCACGGCGTGAAGACGGAGTCCTTCGGCGTGCGCGTCACCCGCGACAACGTGGCGGCGTTGTGTGGTGGCGCGGACCTGCTGGTGGACTGCTTCGACAACCAGGACAGTCGTCGGCTCCTCAGCGACTTCGCCCGAGGAGCAGGCAAGCCCCTGGTGCACGGCGCGGTGAGCGCTGACGGGACGTTCGGTCTGGTCCGCTGGGACGAGCGCTTCGTCCCGGACGCGGAGGACACTGCGGGCCAGGCCACCTGCGAGGGGGGCGCGCACCTGCCCCTCCTGGGATTGCTGGCCGCCACGCTCGCCCGCTCCGTGCAGGACTTCATCAAGCAGGGGGTGAAGCGGGACGCGTTGGTGAATCTCTCCTCCGTCGTCCCCACCACCCACCACTGACCCCAATTTGACGGGGACACCCCGCCTCTCTCTACTCAGGGACGCCAATGGCCCAGGACATTCTCTTCGACATGGAAACGAGCGATCCGGACGACGCGCTCACGCTCTGCCTGTTGGCCACACATCCCGCCGTCGCGCTGCGCGCGGTGACCGTGACACCCGGCACGCTGGCGCAGGTGGGAATGGTGCGACACCTGCTCGCGCGTGCCGGCAGGAGTGACGTGCCCGTGGGCGCGCGCAATCCGGCGGCGGAGAAGGAGAGCCTTTCGGCCTTCCACACCCAATGGCTGGGGCCACTGCCTCCCTCTGCTCCGGATGCCCTGGCGCACGAGGTGCTGGCGCTCGTGCTCGGGCGGTTCCCCGAGGCAACACTGCTCACCGGTGCGCCGCTCCAGAATCTGCGACTGCTGCTGGAGCTTCACCCGGACATCAAGCTGCACCGGTGGGTGGCGCAGGGCGGCTTCGCGGGCGACAACGTGGTTCCACCCGAGCACCGGCTGCCCAAATTCGAGGGCCGGCGAACCTGTCCGACCTTCAACTTCAACGGAGACCCCAAGGGCGCACTGCTGGCCCTGTCCTCGGACCGCATGGGCCGACGCGAGCTGGTGTCCAAGAACGTCACCCATGGCCTGGCCTACGACGGCCCCTTTCACGAGCGCATGCGGCCTTATGCCTCGACGACACCGGGGCTCGGGCTCATCTTCGAGGCCATGGAGCGCTACCTGGCGCAGCGCCCCGAAGGCAAACTCCTGCACGACCCCATCGCCGCATGCGCGGCCATCGACCCCGAAATCATCACCTGGGCGGAAGTGGAGATGGTGCGCCAGCGAGGAGAGTGGGGAGCCGAGCTTGCGCAGGGTACCCATACGTTCATCTCGGTGGCCCTGGACTCCGAGCGCTTCTTCCAGACGCTCGTGGGAATCGGCGCCGCGACAAAAAACAATCGCGGCGCTTGTCAGGGATGAAAATCAACCGCCGTAGATTCCGCCAGAAAGGAGCGGTGACCATGAAGACGGTGACGATGCAGTCGAGCAAGGCGAAGCACAGCTATCGAAACAACCTCTGGCCCCAGTTCGACGCCGCCTCCTGCTCCTTCTCGCGCACCGGCTCGATTCGCAACGTGGGATTCGGCCACCTTCACGGCCATCCGCCCGTACCCTGCTGACGCTCGCGCTTCGTCATCGACGCGCCAAGCCACGCAGAGGCCGGGCTCCCATCCAGGGGACCCGGCCTTTCGGCTTTCGGGCCTCCGCTCCTCCAGGGGACGTAGAGCGTTACGGCAGACGCGCGGGCCTGTAGAGCCCGAGCCCGACAGGGCCTGCTGGGTTCAACTCCCAGCGTCCCCATGCTCCATACGAGCAGGGTCCGCCTCACCCAAACCCAGACATCTTTCAGGGGTATAGCTCAAAGGCAGAGCACTCGCTTGATAAGCGGGTGATCCCGGTTCGACTCCGGGTACCCCGACTCCATGTTGGCCGAAGGCGAATGGTGAGCCACCGGGACGTGACCCCGGGGAAGAGGGTTCGAATCCCTCCGGTCAACCTGACATTTCCAGCTCCCAGACAACTGAATCGTCGTGGTGAATGCACGCCACCTGCTCGCATGGGGGTGGCGGCAATATGCCTCCGTAGCTCATTGGAAGAGCATCCGCCTCTTAAGCGGACGGCGAGGGTTCGAATCCCTCCGGAGGTACTCGAAGCAGCGGTAGCAACGCGGGTGTCGTCCAGCGGCAGGATGGCGGTTTCCCATACCGTCGACACGGGTTCGAATCCCGTCGCCCGCTTCACATGTGTCACTTTCATACCGGAGTCGTCTAATGAGCGAGGATGGCGGATTCTGACTCCGCAGGTGCAGGTGCAATTCCTGCCTCCGGTTCTCTCTTCACGCAGCACATTCCCCGGTAGCTCAATGGCAGAGCGCGCGGCTGTTAACCGCGAAGTTGAGGGTTCGAGTCCCTCCTGGGGAGCTACTTGAAAGGCCCTACCAACCGGTAGGGCCTTTTTTGTTTAACACGGGCCTCGCGATGACATCGTGGGGTCTTCGTGTTTAAGCCCCTGAATCCCAAGGGATTTTTCCTCGCGGGTCTGAAGCGGGCGCTCTCGGCCCTCTACCCCGCAGAGCGAGATACCCGCGCTCCTCAGCCGCCGATTGGGCTCTCTGGAGCGCTCTTTCACCCGTTTTGGGGAGAGAGAGGCCGAGAGTGGTTAACAGGTGCTGTTAACCATTGGGGATGCGGTTAACAACATTCTCCTGGAGATCCTCTCCTTCCGCTTTCAGGTTTCTGGGAAGGCGACTCTCTCTGTTTTCAGGTTTCATCTCTTACCTGTTTTGCTGGTCACCGAGAGGGTGACGCAAGGCCAGCAGGGACCCTCCAGACCCATACTCGAAGTGAGGGCGTCTTAAGGAGGCTTCTGATCCAGCCGCCTCCGCCGCGTTGTTCTACGCGGCGGAGAAGGGCCACAACGAGAAGGTCGAGACCCTCGACGACGCCCTCGTCTTCTGCTCGACGTGTCTCTCGGTCGGCTACGACCGGACGTTCCCGGTGACGCCCACGGGCAAGCGGATCGCCGCCGCGCTCATGGCGCTCGGCCCCGCGATGGCGGCCAGAGCGCTCGACGACCCCGAGCGCTGAGCCGCCTGCACACCCGAAGGCCCGCGGTGATCGAGAGGTCGCCGCGGGCTTTCGCGTCTGGTTCGCGGAGATCGTTGACGCGGCGTCCCTCCGGTGGTGACGTCGTTCGATGCCGCAGCCTCCCGAGGATCTCGCCCGCGCTCTCGAACGCCTCGATGTGGCCATCCGCCGCGCCGACCCCGGGGGGCACGCCTCGTTCCTACCGCCGGCTGCGCCCGAGCAGCTGGCCGGGCTCGAGGCCGAGATCGGGACGGCGCTGCCAGGCGACCTTCGCGCTCTGTTCAGCTGGCACGATGGGACCGCGCGGGTGTCGTTCGATGGCTCGAGCGTTTACTCGATGATGGGCTGCGTCGAGGCGATCTCGACCCGTCGGTTTCTCCTCGGGCCCGACAGTGACGGTGCGCGGTTCTCCGAACATTGGGTTCCCGTGCTCACGAAGGGCAACGGCGACCACGTCGCGTATGTGCTGTCGGGAACCGAGGCCGGCCCGCTGGTCGAGTACCGACACGACGACGCCTCGCGCCCCATTTGGGCGCCCTCGCTCGCGGCACTCGTGGCCCGCGCACTGCGCACCTGGGAGAGCAAGCCGGTTCGACAGCAGGGGGCGCTGATGCGGATCGGCGGGTGGAGCCGAGAGTGCGCGGTCCACGTGGGGGCGCTGGGGGTCGGCGACGCCATCGTCGTGTGCACCCTCGGCGCGGCGATGCGCCCATTCTGGAACCTCTATGTTCAGGTCGACGCCAATCGGTGGGTGTGGGGATTCTCAGGAGCAGAAGATTGGGAGCCGGAGGCGCTCGCGGTGGCCTCGCGGGCCATCGGCGGCCCGCTGAAAGACACGAGCACCGTCGCATCCAGCGTGGACGGCCTCTTGCTCGACAACGCATGGACGCTCGAGGACCGCCCGCCGCGCGCCCCCGACGACTTGAGCATGCTGGGCGTGTACCGAGGCCGCGTCGTTCGCGCCTGACGTCGGCGGCTCGATGACAACCACCACGGTTCACCGGTAGCCTCGGTCCATGGGCCTTCGCACCTGTGCTGGTTGCCAACGTCACATCCGATGCGCGTCCACCGCGTGCCCGTTCTGCGGCCTCGCGTGCGAGCCGGTCGCGGGAGCTACTTGAAAGGCCCTACCAACCGGTAGGGCCTTTTTTGTTTAACACGGGCCTCGCGATGACATCGCGGGGCCTTCGTGCTTAAGCCCCTGAACTCCAAGGGATTTTGCCCAGCAGTGCTGAGAACGGCGGTAACCGACCGACGGCGGGCGTTCTGGGGGCACACCACCTCCCCTCGCGGTGGCCCATGGCCCTGGTCGCCGCGCCGACTTGAGCGATGTCTGCGAGCACCAGACGCAGGCGGCCATTCAGGATGAGTCGGCTGGCGCCGGTGACCAGCGGTGCGGAAGCAGTTCGTCCCGGAGGAAGCTGGATGCGAGCCGAGCTGCGGCAGCACATCAGCCAGGTACGCCTCGGGGTTGACGCCGTTGGCCTCGCACGTGGCGACGAGAGACGCGAGCCCCGCGAGGTGCTGGCCAGCCTCGTCGCTGCCGACGAAGAGGTAGTTCTTGCGGCCCAAGGCCATCGCCCGCAGGGCCCGCGCGGAGGCGTTGTTGTCGAGCGGCAGCGAGGCGTCCTCGAGGAAGCGTGAGAGGGCCGCCCACTGGCCTTGGGTGTAGGGCAGTGCGAGCCCCATTGGCCCCCGCGGCGGGTGCCGCGGCAGTTGCTCCGCGAGCCACGCGGCGAAGGCTTCGAGTACCAGCGCACTGCGCTCACGACGCAGCGCCAGGTGATTGGGCCCTCCCAGCACGCCGCGCTGCATGGCCTCGTGCTCGACGCGGTAGAGGGCCAGGATGAAGTCGAGCGCGTGCCTGGCCTCGGGCGCGGTGGCTTGCGCGTCGAAGAATTTGCGGCGCACGTGCGCCCAGCACGCCACGCGCGTGCGGCCCTCGGGCAGGGTGACGCGGTTGTAACCCGTGTAGCCGTCGACGAGCAGGTAGCCGCGCGTGCCGCCCAGGACGGCCTGGGGCGTCGCACCGCTGCGACTGGGACTGTGCACGTAGGCGATGAGGCGCTCGGTCCGGAAGGTCCAGACGTAAGCCCGGCGCGTCTTGCCCTCATCGAGCACGCGCTGCGGCGTCTCGTCCGCGCGCACCAAGGGGGCCTGGCGCACCAGGGCGAGCAGTCGCGCCGACAGCGGCGCGGTGGCAGCTGCAACGGCATGAAAGAGGTCACACAGCGTCGTGCGCGCAATAGGGGCACCCGCGCGTGCGAGCGCCTTCGCCTGGCGGTAGAGGGGAATCGCGTCGCACACCTTCGCAGTCACCAGGTGGGCCAGCAGCCCGGGGCCGTAGTGGCCCTGCTCGAGGGCCTTGGGCGCCATGGCCGTGACAATGCCCTGCCCACACCGGCATACGAGCGTCTCCTGCACGTGCACCTGTCGCTCGAGGCGCGCCGGGACGTACTCGAGGACGCCCGTCCGCTTGCCGGGGCCCAGGCGCCTGAAGTCCGTGCCGCCACACGCCGGGCAGCGACGCTCGGCGGCAGGGACTCGATGGTGGACGATGCGCTCGGGAAGGGAGGCGCGCGCCTGGCGCCGCTGCTCGCGCAGCTTCAGCGTCGCGGCCCGCGCCCCGGCGCAGTCACCTGACGCGAGCCGGAGCTCGTCCTGGATGCTCGCCATCTTCTCGCTCCGCTTGCCGAAAAGGGCACGCTGGAGCTGAGCAAGCTGGGCTTCGAGTCGGGCGACACGCTCCCGGAGGTGGGCGTTCTGAGCCTCGAGCCGCTCGGCTCTCTCTCGCCAGTCGCACCTGTGCGCCTCCTGGGGCTCTTCTGCCATCGCTCCGGGGAAACAAGCTGCCCGGTGGAGACCTTCTCGACGCTCTCTGGAGGCGCCCACCTGGCTGGCCTGCGGACGTGCGTGACGTCCAGGCCGTCCAGCAGCATCGACAGCTGGGTGGCATCGAGCTGGGCGCCGAGCAACTCCTCGCCGATGGTTGGCACCTTGAAGCGGCCCTTCTCCAGTCGCTTGTACGTCAGCACGAAGCCGCCCGCGTCCCAGCTGAGGACTTTCACCCTGTCTCCTCGGCGCGACACGAAGACGAAGAGGTGGCCCGCATAGAGGTCCTCCTGCCACGCCATGCGCACGACGGCCGCCAAGCCATCGATGCTCTTGCGCATGTCGACGGGCTCTCGCGCCAGCAGGATGCGCACCGTCCGAGGAAGCCGTAGCAACATCAGGTGCTCGCCGCCGTGCCCGCACTCGCGAGGGTTGCGAGGAGCCGCGCGACGTAGGCCGTGTCCGCGCCCACCGGGAAGCGCAGCACGAGGCCGCCCACGGTGGCGACTTCAAAGAAGCTCTCCCGCGCCTGCGGCGCGGGCGACGCTACAACCTCCAGAGGGAGAAAGGCGGCGACCGATTCGGCAGCCAATTCTGACGCCCGGAGGCCCCGCTTCTTGCGCTTCTTGTAGAGCCAGTACTGCAGCGTGCCCAAGGGCAGGTCGTGCTTGGCCACGAATTCCTTCTGCTGCAGCCCACCCGTCTCGAATTCCTCCACCAACTTCGGCCACTCATCCGGATTGGGTCGTCGCATGCCCCAAGAACCCGCAAGGCGCGCTCAACTCAGGACGCCCGCCGTCGGTCGGTTACAAGGCGTCTCATTTCAGCGCCAATCTCAGGCGAAATCATCGCTGCTGCCCCGTCGCCGCGCGGGTGAGCAACCGCCGGGCCGACGCAAAGCCTTCCCACTCGAGAAACCTGTCACGGGGCGGGGGTGGGCACTGCAGAGACGTCCACTCGACGGCGATGTTGGGGTTGAAGGCCAGGTCTCCCAACAGCTTCGCCCACAACCCAGCCTGGAGGCGGGCCTCCTGCGCGTCCGCATCGACGACAGCGTAGAGGGGCATGCCGTACCAGGCACTGAGAGACTCCACCAGCAGGGACACGGCTGGAGTCATCGCGGGTACGGGTGGCAGGCGGGCCTTGAGGACGGTGCCCCGCTTGGGCACGGAGAGAAGGATTTGGATGTATGGGGTATGCGCCTCGAGCGTCAGCCACAGCGGCGGTGAAGACATAGAGAGCCACCTCCAGACGGCGCCTGGCGGCCGGCGCATCCGGCTCGCGGGGCACACGTGCGGCTTTTGTTACGCCCGCCTCCGTTTGGCTTGAACCTGGATGTGTGACTTTCCGCGCTCGCTGCCGTGCGCGTTGTGCTGCTTTGCGGGCCGCCGCATCACGGCGCACCTCAGAAGGGTTGAGGCTCGCCCGATAGGCACGGCTCGCATTGCGCCACTGCGCTCTGCGGGCCAGCGTGCGGCACCTGTCGTGACAGTAGGCTTGGCCCCTGTCGCACCTCCGACAGAGCCAGAACAATTCCCCGCAATGACAGCACTCTCGCTCTCGAAGCTCGTGCACCCGGGCCTCCGGGTGGACGCTTTCGTGACACGGGCGCCTCTTGTTGCTGTCTGTCGCGGAGAGGTGGCGACTCCATTTGTCCGGCGGCCTGGCCTTCCTCCAGGTCGCTCATCTCGTCCACTTCTGCCGCCCAGCGTGGCTCAAGGCTCCCCTGCCGCCAGTTTTCGGCACCTCGAGCGTTGATGCGCGGCCCTCCAATCCCGCGCTTCTCCGCGCTCGGGTGGATCGAAGACCCGCGCTTCTTGAAGGTCGCACTTCAAGGTGCCCCATGGACGTCAGCAGGCCTCGCAGGTAGCTGCCGTTGCGTTGGTCCTTGCGCCCCGCCACCTGTTGCCAGCGCCCCGCGCCCACCAGGCCTCGAATCTCCTCCTCCAGCAGCATCTCCAGCGTCATGCGGATGGCTCCCAGGAAGAGGGCTCGCACGTCGGTGCGCACCTCCTCGTGCGAGGGCGCGGCAAAGTCTGTATCGTCCGCGGCGGGGAACTTCTCGGCCTCCTCGCCAAAGGAGGACCGTCTCGGTTGGTTTCACCGAGGAGCTTCCCTCTTTTCCGCTCGCCCCTGCTCGACATCTACACACTTATAGGGACACGACCCAGAGAAGTATTGAGGCGTCTGAGCCGGGCGCAATTCCGACCTCTATCAAAGGGAAAAGAGGACCCAGCGGCTCGTCATGCGCATCGCTCACGTCATGACGCACATTTTGACGCACTCATGACGCAGCGACCGAATTTGGGGTAGGCACACCCATCGCACGCTCGGAGGCGTGCTCTCGGATTCGCCTGTCCCGGTGGTGCGGCGCGGGCGATGGTGCTGGGCCCGGCATCCGCCGGAGCCTCTGTCACAGCGCCGCAGCGACGGCCCGGCGGTCCGCTCGCGCCGCGGGGGCCAGGAAGCTCTCGAGCTCCTGGTCGAGGCAGACCGTTCGAACGGCACGCAGTATGTCCTGTTGCACAGGGGTGTCCGCCGCGAAGCCGTCCGCAAACAGCCGCTCCCAGCGCTGGACGGCGCCACAGCGCATGAACCTGAGCATGTATTCATCGAAGGTCAGGCGTATGCGATGAAGCGACCGTTCGGAGTAGTTCCAGTGATACAGCGGATAGAGGTCCAGGGCCGCCATATCGATGAAGATTGGGTATTCGCCGTAGACGAGCACCCGGTACTTTCCCTCGGGGCGCCCGTTCAGCCGACTGTCTCCGAGGTATTTGGCGACGAGAGACTCCTTGCGCCAGAACAGGTCCATATAGCCGGAGATGCGTGAGTCCGCGAACAGGCCGTCTCTGCGCCACGAGAGGACGGTCCCGTCGAGCTGCCGATAGAAGTTCAGCACACCCGCCGGTACGGGATGACCGAGAATCAGGTGCGCAGCGATCATCTCGCTCGACATCGGCGCGCCGCCATCCACGAGCAGCCGCCCCTTCCCAGGCCTTTCCGGTCGCATCCATGCTCGGCCGGCCACGGCCTGTGCGAGTTCGGCGTGCCAGTCGACCCCCGGCGAGGTCGCCACCAGGAGCCCGGCGACCTCTCGCTCGAGCGCTTCGAATGATCCGGTCAGTCCGAGCTCGCGGCGAGCGGCCTCGGCGACGAGTAGCGGCCATAACGGCGCCCCGGCGCAACGAATCGCCAGCGCGAGGTACTCCTCCAGCCGAAACGGCAGCGTCCAGCGCTTCGTGTCCAGCGCGAGCACGAGCTCATAGCTGCCCTCCACGAATCGCGCGCACGTGTGCACATGGTGCCCACGATGCGAGGTGCACGCGAGCGGGAGCAGTCCTTCGCGAAGCAGCGGGTCCTGCGTCGGGTGCGCGACGTGCCGGACCAGCGCGTCCACCAGCGCCTTGATCGCCTGGAGCTGAATCTGACCGCCGGGCCAGCGCAGTCGCATGCGATTGACGGCGACGAGGCCGTCGCACAGGTCGTCGGGCAGCGCGGGCAGAAGGTCGCGCAGCGCCTGCAGATCGGCACGCGCGACCTTCTTCGGCGGGAGGTACTCACAGCCGGCCACCGCCGCGAGCGCGACTCCCGGCGGCGGGCCGAGGCCCGAGGGACCACGAAGCGCGGTAAGTAGATCGTTCAGTGACATCGAAGCGAGATTGTGTGCGTGCTGGCTGTGGTGGGGTCAAGTCCCAAGGCGAACGCATCATGCGTCACTGAAACTAAAGGAATTTGCGTGCGAGGGGTCGGTGGCGGAGGGTGGGACACCATGCTCGCCCAGCCCCCCAAGTCAGCCCAGTGGAGTATGCGCAAGCGGCCTCACAGCGGAAGTTGGCTGCACAAACCACCTGTCCACCGACTCGGCTCTCCCGCACTTCGTGTGGGTCCCCGCTGGAGAGCAGGCAGGCGCGGCAAGCTGGCAATGGGGCGAATACACCCTGGAAATGGAAACGCTGTACCCGCTTCCAGGGTGTCGGGTGGACTGAGATGTATGGCCTCGCCAACTTCGACCTCCTGCGTCTTCGAGTGCTGCTCACCGTCTGAACCTACGGTCCACACGAAGTGCGGGAGAGCCACGAAACCGGGGCAACTTCACTTCGAACCATCGGTCGGGCTCCGGGTCGCGAAACAAGAGAAGAGGCTCAGGGGTGCAGTCGCGAACAAGGCGTCATCTATCTTTGGCAGAAGCAGGGAGCAACCCACGCCGTCCACTCGTATCGGCACCAGCCATGGGCACGTCGAGCGGCACGACAGGTTTTGAGTGACTCAGAATTGGCCCGACATCCCCATCATGGCCCCACCCTCGGGGAGCAGCGAGATGGACATCCGCGGCACTTCGCGAGGTGCGCGGTCGGAGCGCCAGGCTTCGAGGACATGCTCGGCGGGTGACCGTTGCAGGAAGGCGTCCAGCAGGAAGCCCGTCCCAGCAATCATGAAGGCCGGCCCTGCCAGCCGATTGAGGGCGCGACCATAGTTCTCCGGCAACGGGGGCTTCGCGTCCTCCATCCACACCGTGAGGGCAGCACCTGTGGCGAATACGAAAGCGCCCGTCAACTTGAGAGCAAACCTGTTGCGCTCCTCGGTGACCGCGATGCTCCGGAGGCGCTCTTCGGTGCGCGCAACCACCGAGGCGTGGTCCTCCTGAGTCAAGAGCGCCCGCCGATATTCCGCTTCCACCTCCTCCCCCTCCGTGCTGCTCAGCAGCGACCATGTACCGGCCCCAAGGAGGAGCGCGCTTGCCCCCAGATAGCTCCAGTTCGCAGCCTTGTACCCGCCCGCCCTCAGGTTGAGCCCTCCCGCGAGAGCCAATGCCGCGCCACCCGTGAGCCGGAGCGCACCTTCGACGTGTCTGCTCTGGCGCTGCTGTCGTCCCAGTTGCCCCAGAAGCAATCCCATGCGTTCACCGTCCTCGCGCGAGATGCCGTACACGGGAGTGGGGGTCGCCGCTTGTGCACTGCGGAAGTCAGCAAGCGCCTGGGGGCCAAACGGCTGAGCGAAGAGCATGCGCAGTGGGTCCGTGACTCCCCGCGCCTCCAGCACGCGCTCGACGGAGACGAGTGAGGAGAGGGTCCCCTGTTCCGCAGGCAACCCGAAGCGCTCGGAGCTCCCATCCGCGAGCACCCGCTCGACGCTCCCACCGCGAATGGCCTGGGGCAGGCGCAAGTGGACACGATGGCCCGCCTCGCTGTGGCTGTCTATCCAGCGCAGCCCCTCCGCATCCCGCACAACGAGCCGGACGGGCTCTGTCTCACCCACATCGAGCACCGCGCCGTTCGCGACCCCGGACTCCATCAGATGGACCTGGTTGTCGCCCGAGGGACCTCGGGCAAACACATGCGGGCGGAAGGCGGGATTCTTCACTTCGTGGCTGGCGGTCTCCACGAAGGCAGCCAGCTCTTCGTAGGAGACCGCCCCGTCCCCGTCCCCGTCCGCCGCGCCGAGCAACCCCGAGCGGACCGCATGACTGAAGATTCCGGACTGGAGCTCCGACCACTCATACACCTCCGCCTCCGCGCTCGTGGAGAGTAGCACCCCGACATTCTGGAGCCTGCGCCCCATGGCCTCCGCGGAGTCCACGGGCGTGGCGTAGCGCCGGCCGCCGGGCTTGCGCGGGTTGAGCATGAAGAACGAGTTGCAACTGTCGAGGACCACGTGGGCCCGTTGAACCGGAATCCTGGACAGCGCCTCCTCGAGCGCGTCGGACGTGAAGGCGCCATCGGAAAGCTCGAGGAAGCCCTTTCCTTGCTCGACATCCCCGTGACCGGCGAAGAGGACGTACAGCTCACTCTCCCGTCCCTGGCGCGTGTTCTCTCGGACGCGCCGCGAGATATCCTCGAAGGCCTCCTGAAGCCGTGCGAGGGTGGGTGGCTCCGCCCGCTGCCGCACCTCCGGAAACAGCCGCGCGGTGTCCTTGTCGAGTTCCGTGAGCACGCGCACATATGCCCCCGGGGCGAGCACCCGAAAGACGGTGTCGTACTTGGCAGCGTCATCGTCCGCGAACTGGAGCCGGGGGCGTCCGAGGGTGGCACTCGTGTTGTTGCCGACAATCAAGACGAAGCGCTCGCGCGTTTCGGCCAAACAGAGCATGGGGAGGAAGAGCAACGTGTACGTGAGCGACTTCATGGCCGTGGAGAGATTCATGGCGCTTTCTCGAGCATCAACGTCCAGTGGGTGAGTGCGGCCTCCGGCCAACGCGCGCGGAGGAGTGGTTCCAGGTTCGGGCTCTTCTCGAGCGCCTCCACGTCGAGGACGCGGAGGGGCTCGGACGTCACCAGCGCAAAGACTTGCAAGGGGCCCAACGCGGGCTGGTCGAGCAGCACCGCCTCCGGCATGGGGGTGTCGCGTACCGAGGGCGACAGCTCGACCGAGCGAGGGTCCTCCCCCGGCGTGAGGTACGCGGGGTAGAGCCAGTGAAGCTCGCCGGCTGCGTCCCTGGCGAAGAGGAGGAGAAAAGCGGGCGTCTCGCCCAGGTTGCGGAAGCGCGCGAAGAGCGGGGTCGACGGCGAGAGGACCGCTCCGGGACGAAGCAGCACGGGTGGGCTGCCGGCGGAGAGCAGGTCCACTCCAACATACCGTTGGAGTGGCGCAACGAATTGCCCGCCACGCGCGGCGAACTGCGTTCGGAGGGGAGAGAACTCTTGCACCGCATATCCACACAAGACGCCTGTCACCGCCAGGCATGCCGTGGCGAGTCCTGCGCGCCAGCCCGGTGCCCACCAGGCCACGGGGTGGCGGAGGGGCTTGTCCTTGAGACGGGCCATGAGGGCTTGGACGTCGCGCTCATCCACGGGAGGCGGTGGCGCGCTCAGGCGGGCCACCAGCTGCTTCTGTGCGTTCAGCTCTCGGCGGCAGGATGCGCAGCCGGACAGGTGTCCTTCGAGCCACCGGGAACGATGGAGGGTGCTCTCGCCATCCAGCCATTCCAGCAGCTCCATGGGGTCGGGACAGGGGGCGCTCATTCGCCATCCTCCTGGGTGTGCGCGCGCAGTTGGCGGATGCCGAGAAACACGCGCGAACGGACGGTGCTGACAGGCACATCGAGGATCCGAGCAATCTCGGGGTAGTCGAGCCCCTGGCTGAATCGCAGCAGCACGGCCTCCTTCAGTTTGGGAGACAGCTCGTGCAGGGCCACCAGGGTGCGGCGGCGGCGCTCGACGTCGAGGAGGGTGTCGAGGGGGGAGTGGGCAGTGACGCCCTCCTCCTGAGTGAGGTGCCGCTTGCGGCGCACGCGGTCGCGATACTGATTGCGACAGAGGTTGCGCACCACCGTGTAGAGATAGACGGAGAAGGGACGCGCTGGCCGGAACTCCCGGCGCGCATGCCAGACCTTGAGCAGGGCCTCTTGCGCGGTCTCCGCCCCCGCGGCGGCGTCGCCCAGATAGCGGGTCGCGAACTGCTGAACCTGCGCCAGGTGCCGCCGGACGAGGGCCGCGAAGGCGTCCTCTGCCCCCGCACTGGCCAGGAGCATCAGCTCCGCGTCAGTGCGCTCCTCGACCGGCCTGTCTGGAGGCGGCACGACGAACATTCTCGGATTTCGCTCGGACATCGGCAGGAGAACACCGTAGAGCGAAGTCCGTTGAGTCCCTAGATGCGGTTTTCTCCAAGAGGAAGAGGGGCCGCGCCACCGGAGCGCCGCAATCAGACCGCAGGTGTCTCACCGGGGCAGGTTGGGAGCAGACTCTGCCGCCCCGAAGCCCGGGCACTGAGTCACTCGTGCGTCGACCCATAGTCGCCAGGGCGTCAAGGTGAGTCGGCGAGGCGCACAAGGGCGTCGTCAGCGCAGACCATCCGCCGAGGCTGGGCTCCAATCCAAGGGACCCCGCATTTCGGCATTCGGGCCCACTTCTCTTCAGGGGACGTTGAGCGTTAGGCAGACGCGCGGGCCTGTAGCGCCCCCGACAGGCTCAACGCCCAGCGCCCCCATCCAGCCTGAGCGCGGCCCGCCACACCCGTCGCACAAACATAGCGGGCTCTCGCTCAAGGGTTGGAAGTTCGTAGCGACTCAATCGGACGCGGTTAACAGGTGCTGTTAACCGTTGGGGCAGCGGTTAACACCATTTCCTGAGACTCTCAATTCTCCGCTCCAAGGTCTCCAGGAAGGCTGCTCTCTCTGCTCTCCGGTTTCATTCCTTACATGCTTTGCAGGCTTCCACAGGGGCGTCGCGAGGCGGGCACTGCCCCTACGGAGGGCCGGCCTGCGCGCCCCAGGCTGAAGCGGGTAGCCGATGAGCCGCGCCCCCGGCGCCGGTCAAGTCCCGAATCGTGTGTAGTTGGTTCGGAGGGGGAACGGGGGAGGAAAGCTCCTTGGCTGCATCATTCAGCGGTGTCTGGGGTTGAAGTCAGAGGGGCCATGTCCAGGTAGCGGCGGTCGTCCCAGATGCCAGTGACTTCAAGGGCTTCGTGCCCCACGAGCTCGACGAAGCCCACAGTTCCAGGCACGCTCCAGATCACAGGATGTCAGCACCGTTCTGCTGATGTCACGAGCCGGTCACGGCCACGGTCACGAGGCTTGCCTGGAGGCCCACCCCTCGGGGTGCCGACCGCCCTTCGGCCCTTGCACCGTGCGCAGATATCTTTGGGCTTCGCGTTCTCAAAGGACTCCGCGTGACCGCATGGACAGGACTGCCACCTTTTTTCGATGACACCCGACGATCCAAACTATTTCACGGTAGCTTTCCCGTGTCATGACAGTCGATTGCGCTTCGCACTGCGGGGTCCTTCACATGGCCGATTCCCGGACCTCCAGTCCAGTGAGTCGACACCCGATCAAAACCCCATGACCCCAATCCGAAGTCTGTGGCTCGCGGCCGCCCTACTGATGGCCGCCTGTGGAACGACTGAGATCGCGCAGCCCGACGACGTACAGGATGCGACGACGACCCAGGGCCTCTCCACCCTCTCCGTGCGAGGAACCACCAGCGCGAGCGGCCTGGCCACCACCACCCTCTCCATTCCCACCCCCGTCGGTACGGCCGCCGGAGATGTGCTGGTGATGCAGCTGAGCAATCGCGAGGCCGTCACAGCCGTCGCTACCCCACCCGCTGGCTGGACGCTGCTGCGCTCCGAGCAGAGCGCCTCGGCCATCAAGTCCTGGCTCTTCCTCCGCGTGGCCAGCGCGGCCGAGCCGAGCAGTCACACCTTCACCCTCGACCTCGCCAGCGCCATGGCGGCCACCCTGGTCGCGGTGTCGGGCGCGGATCCGCTCCAGCCGATCGACGTGCACGTGGGCCAGAAGAATGGCAACAGCGCGAGCCTCGCGCTGCCCGTCGCCGCCACGTCGTCCGCGAACGGCCTCGCAGTGTGGTTCTCGGCCCAGGTCTGGGGAGGCGCCGCGTGCCCCGCGGTCCACACCCCGCCGACGGGCTTCACCGAGCAGCTCGACACCTGCCTCGTCTCGTCGTCGCACGGCGTGCTGCACAGCGCCGCCACCTCGGAGCTCGGGGCCGCAGGTGCCCAGCCCGCCTTCACCGGCAGCTCCACGCTCCCCAACACCAACATCACGCACGCGGTGGTGCTGCGCCCCCTCCAGCCGCCGGCCACCAAGGAGATCTCCCTCGTCGGCACCACGCACGCGAGCGGCAAGACGGTCACCAGCCTGACCCTCTCGAGCCCTCCGGGCGTCGCCGCCGGTAACGTGCTGCTGGCGCACCTTGCGAACCGGAACCAGATCGGCGCCGAGCTCACCCCGCCTGCAGGTTGGACGCTGGTGCGCACCGACATGAGCACCTGGAGCATCCGCGGCTGGGTCTTCGTCCGCGTCGCCACCGCCAGCGAGCCCGCGAGCCACACGTTCCAGAGTTCCATCGCGAGCTACCTCGTCGGCAACCTCGTGGCGTATGCCGGCGTCGATCCGGCCAACCCGATCGACACGCACGCCGGCAAGAGCAACAGCGGCTCGACGGCCTTCACGACGCCGCAGCTGAGCACCTCGACCGCGGGCGGGGCTGCCGTCTGGTTCGGCGCGCAGACGTGGACCGGCGCCGCGTGTCCGACCCCGGCGATCGAGCCCCCCGTGGGCTTCGCCGAGACCTACGACACCTGCCTGGTGTCCTCGTCCCAGGGCCTCATCTTCAACGCCGCCTTCATGCCCCTCGCCGGTGCCGGCCTCCAGGGACCGTTCAACGGGAGCTCGACGTTCGCCGAGACCAACGTCGCGCAGGTCGTCGCCCTTCGCCGCGCCGAGGTCGCGCCGTCCTCGGGGGTCTCGTTGCGTGGGAGCTCGCACCACAGCGGCCTGTCGCTCGCTTCGCTGTCGATCCCCAAGCCGTCGGGGACCGCGGCCAACGACGCGCTCATCGCGCGGGTGACCGTGCGCAACAACATCTCCGCGACCGTCACGCCGCCCGCCGGCTGGACGTTCCTGCGCTCGGAGCAGAGCGCCTGGGCCATCCGCACCTGGATCTTCTACCGCGTCGCGGGCGCCTCCGAGCCTGCGAGCTACACGTTCGGACTGGACGCGAACACCCACATGGCGGGGAGCGTGGAGGCCTTCAGCGGCGTCGATCCGGTCCAGCCAATCGACGTGCACGCAGGCCAGAAGAACGGCGACTCCGCGTCGTTCACCGTGCCCGACGTGGTGACCGGCAGCGCGGGTGGACTCGCCGTCTGGTACGGCTCACAGGTCTGGCCGGACGCCACCTGCCCTGCCACCGGCATCGAGCCGCCGCTCGGCTTCACCGAGGCCTTCGACGCGTGCCTGGGTCACGCCAACGGACTGCTCTTCAATGCGGCCTACCGGTCGCTCACCGCGCCGGGCCTCCAGACGGGCCTCTCCGGCAGCTCCGCGTTCGTGCAGACCAACACCGCGCACGTGATCGTCCTGCGCGCCGCCAACGCCCCCGCCTGCATGGTCGGAGACACGTACGCGAGCACCTTCACGCTCCAGGGCACCGTGACCGCGCCGGAAATCGTGGAGCCCTCGGGCCT
The DNA here is from genome assembly GCF_013336725.1 of Myxococcus sp. CA040A. Lineage (NCBI taxonomy): Bacteria > Pseudomonadati > Myxococcota > Myxococcia > Myxococcales > Myxococcaceae > Myxococcus > Myxococcus sp. CA040A. Next base: position 561,527 of record NZ_JABUMR010000005.1, read on the forward strand.
GGCCGCGAGCCGCGTGGTCGGCAACGCGCTCTACGTACACAACGAGGACACCACCGCGATCGTCGCGATCAACACGCTCAACGCGAGCACGATCGGCACGTTCAACGTGACCAACGTGACGCCGGCCGACTGGGAGGACCTCGCAACCGGGCCCTGCCCGAGCGGCTCGTGCATCTTCATCGGTGACATCGGGAAGTGGAGCGCCAACTTCCCTGCGGGTGGCAGCCCCACGTCGTTCACGATCTACCGCGTGCCCGAGCCGAATCTCGCCAACGGCCAGACCTCGGGGGGGCTCGTCGCCGAGGCCTTCCCGTTCGTCTATCCGGACGGCGCGAAGGACGCGGAGTCGCTGATGGTGCACCCCACCACCGGGGACATCTACGTCGTCACCAAGAACGGGGGCACGGGGCAGAGCGGCGTGTACAAGTTCCCCCAGCCGCTGACGCCGGGTGTGCAGGCCACGCTGATCCACGTCCACACGATCCAGCTGCCGCTGAACGGAGACGCCAACTTCTCGGCCGCGACCGCGGCGGCGATCCACCCATGCGCGGATCGCTTCCTCCTTCGCACCTACCGCACTGTCTACGAGTTCCGTGCGACGCCGGGACTTGGCTTCGAGTCGGCCGTCTTCGCGACGCCCGTCACGCTGACCGACACCACCGAGGGCCAGGGTGAGGCGATCGAGTACGAGGCCAACGGCGCGAGCTACTTCACGATGAGCGAGAGCCCCTCGCCCTTCAAGCTCAAGCGCGTGCCCCTGCAGTAGGACCGCGTCGACACGCCGAGGAGCAAGGCCGGTCGTGGGGCACGTCCCCATGGCCGGCCTTGCTGCTCCGAGTTGGGAGCTCGCGCTCGGTGCCGCCGTTCACGCGGTCGTACACACGGCGTCCCGCTTGAAGCCCAGGCACACCCGCGGGCCGGAGCATGAGCACCGGCCCCCGCGCGCATCGCCGGGCCAGATGCCTCTCCTCGGACGCGCCGTGCGGCACGGAGGTCTCCGCGTCAGACTCCTTGCGAACCCGCGGGGCAGCTGCGCCCGCTGCGAGGGAGTCCACGCGATGGAGACCATGGCCACGGCGCTGCGTCCTGCCTGCTCTCGCCCCCAAGGCGTCATCAACTCGGCACGTCAGCCGAGGCGACAACTTCCCTGAAACAGGGGGCCACGGCCGTGAAGCTCAAATAATCGGGCCTTGTCAGGAACGAAAGTCACCCGCCGTAGAGTCTCCCCGAAAGGAGCGGCGACCATGACGACGTTGACGACGCGGACGAACCCGATGAAGCGCAGCTATCGCAACAACCTCTGGCCCCAGTTCGGTGCCGCCTCCTGCTCCCTTGTGAGCTTCGCCTCGAAGTCCCTCGTGGGATTTGACCGGCTTGGCGGCCCTCCGCCCGTACCCTGCTGACGCTCGCGCTCCTTCACTGGCGCGCCAAGCCACGCAGAGGCCGGGCTCCCATCCAGGGGACCCGGCCTCTCGGCTTTCTGGGCTCCCAGCGTCCCCATTCAACACCGGCGTGGCCAGCCACGCACAGCCACACCGCATCACGAGTTACAGCTCGAGGGCCGGACTCGCGTCCGTGCGCCAGGAATCCTGGCTCACGTTCGAGTACCCGACAGCCTCAAGGTCTCTGACAACTGAATCGTCGTGGTGAATGTATGCCGCCCGCGCGCATCCGGGGCGGCAAACAATCTGCCTCCGTAGCTCATTGGAAGAGCATCCGCCTCTTAAGCGGACGGCGAGGGTTCGAATCCCTCCGGAGGTACTCATACCGGGGTCGTCTAACTAGCAAGGATGGCGGACTCTGACTCCGCAGATGCAATTCCTGCCTCCGGTTCTCTCTTCACGCAGCACATTCCCCGGTAGCTCAATGGCAGAGCGCGCGGCTGTTAACCGCGAAGTTGAGGGTTCGAATCCCTCCTGGGGAGCTTTGCGACACACACGAATGGCCAGTTCCGCCCGGGGTGGCAACGGTCTGCAAAACCGTTTGGGACGGGTTCGACTCCCGTACTGGCCTCATCTCCATCATTGCCGACCTGGCGTAGGTGGTCCGCGCGCCCGTCTGAAGAGCGGGAGGACTCGGTTCGATTCCGAGGGTCGGCACTTGGCAGCACGCTTCATCTTCATAGGCCGCGCTCCGGGAGCAGCTTGGACTCCAAATCCGAGCGCGCGGGGTTCAACTCCCTGGCGGCCTGCTCGTTTCGCCCCTGTAGCTCAACTGGTAGCAGCACCGGTTTCGTAAACCGGGGGTTGTCGGTTCGAACCCGACCGGGGGCACTTCACGCAACACGCAGTGCAGTCGTCACATGGGTTCGTGGCTCAATGGGAGAGCACTCGGTTTGCACCCGAGGGGTTCCGGGTTCGAGTCCCGGCGGATCCACTTCATGCCCTTGTAGCTCAGTGGATGAGAGCGCACGGTTCCGAACCGTGAGGTCGCAGGTTCAATCCCTGCCAGGGGCACTCGCTTCATTTGTGCCATCCGCTTCCGTAGCTCAGTGGATTCAGAGCAGGCGCGTCCTAAGCGCACGGTCGCAGGTTCGAGTCCTGCCGGGAGCACACACGTTTCACATTTTTCTGCGGGGAGAGGCTGGTGCCTCACCGGGCCTCATAAGCCTGGCCTCCAGGGTTCGACTCCCTGCTCCGCAACTCTTCCTGCACGCCGAGCCAGCTGGAGACGGCGACGGTCCCACACACCGTTTTCGCCGGGTTCGATCCCCGGGGCGTGCACTCGTATCCCCGCAGTCTTGCCGGTGTAGCCCAATAGGTAGAGGTGCCAGGTCGAGAACCTGGAGGTTGCGGGTTCGACTCCCGCCACCGGCACTGTCGTCGCAGTCCGTAGCCCGCAGTCGCAAGTCAGCAGGAACTCCCGAAGTCCGTCCGCGTAGCCCAAACGGGAGAGGCCGCCGGCTCAAACCCGGCCCAGTGCGAGTTCGAATCTCGCCGCGGATACAACCGAAAGGCGTTGCGTCATGGAGACGCTGGTTCTCAGTCAGTCCTTCGAGCCCGTCGCGCGGATTCCCTGGCAGCGCGCGGTGATGCTCATCTTCCAGGGCAAGGTCGAGGTGGTCGAGGAGTACGAGGACCGCTTCGTGCGCTCGGTGACGGTGGAGATTCGCATGCCCTCCGTCATTCGCTTCTTCCGCGGGCTGCGCAAGGGCCCCAAGGGCGTGAAGTTCAGCCGGGAGAACGTCTACCTGCGAGACCGCTGCCGCTGCCAGTACTGCGGCTTGAAGGTGTCGCGCGCGGAGGCGACGTATGACCACGTCCTGCCGCGGGCCCAGGGTGGCCGGACGTCCTGGGACAACGTCGTCATCGCGTGTGTGCCCTGCAACCAGCGCAAGGGCAACCGGACTCCGGAGCACGCGAAGATGGCGCTGCGCTGCGCCCCGGTGAAGCCCAAGAAGCTGCCGGACGCGATGCACCTGACGTTCGTCTTCGAGCAGGGCATGCCCATGTCGTGGGCCAAGTTCTTGAGGGACGTGGCGTACTGGCATGGCGAGCTGGAGGCATGAGGTTCCAGGTGAAGGGGGTCCACCGGAGGTGGCCCCCGTCCCCGCCCATCCCAGGACAGTGCGCCTGGAGGGGATGAGGAGGTCCGCCAGAGGCGGCCTCCCGCCCGTGGACCTCCCCGCGAGCCGGCAGGCGGGTGCGCTGCTGCCGGCGACTTTCTGGAAGACCGACGCCGGAGGCCGGCGGCCCGTTTCGAAAGCGGTGCGGGTGCATGACGCGCTCGGGGTTCGAGTCCCCTGTCTTCCGTTGTGTCTTGGAGCATGCGGGCCGGGTGGCCGGCCGCCTGGCTGGAAACCAGGAGGGCCCTTCGGGGCTCGTGGTTCGACTCCACCGTGTTCCGTTCGCTTCACCTGTCTGATTGGAAGTTGGACTGGCGATGGCGCCAGGCCCCGCTGCTACCGGGTGCGAGCCGGCCTTCCGGCTTGAGGTTCGAGTCCTCCGACTTCCGCTCTCGCTGCCCCCCAGGGCAGCCTTTGTCCCGACCTGTGCACGGGGCAACGCCGGGCTGACACCGGCACGCAGCATGGCCCCTCGCCCCAGCGTCCCTAGCCTCCATCCCGACCGGGACATCCGGTGAAGGGAAAGGAAGCACACACATGAAGGATTTCAGGACGGGGCGCCGCGTGGCGAGGGGGTGGGCCCTCTTCGCGCTCGCGGGTGTGTTGGCGGGAGGGTGTGGGTCGAGCTCCTCGTCGGACTCGCAGAACCAACAGACCCAGACGCCCGTGGGCTCCGAGGACCAGGAGCGCATCGAAAAGGGCCTGGTCATCTCCCCCGTGACGCTCAACCTCACGGGCCTGGACCGGAACCTCGTGGGCCTGGGCAGCTACATCGTCAATTCCCAGGGAGGATGCACCGACTGCCACACCTACCCACCCTACTCGGCGGGTGGGGACCCCTTTCAGGGACAGCCAGAGCAGATCAACACCGCGAACTTCCTGGCGGGGGGGAGACCCTTCGGCACGGGAATCGTCTCGCGGAACATCACCCCGGATGCGCAGGGGCTGCCGTCGGGCCTCACGTATGAGGCCTTCCTGGCGTTGATGCGCACGGGCCGGGAGCCTGGCGGCGCGCTGCTGCAGGTAATGCCCTGGCCCATCTTCGCGAAGATGCGGGACGCGGACCTGAGGGCCGTCTACGAATACCTCCGGGCCATCCCCGCGGCTCAGCCCGGGAGTGTGCCCACGCCCGTGCCGCCTCAGCCGTATCCCTGACGCGCACGTCGCGTCCGTCTGGCCCCGCGCTCCAGGGGCTTCCGGCTGCTCGCCGGGATTGCGCGCTCACCTCGGCGGTTCAGCGGTTAGAGTGCGTGCTCCGGCGAGGGGGCGGTTGACGAGATGGCGACGAGGAAGAGCGAGGACCAGGAGCGACTCATCGACCGGGACCTGACCGCGATGGCCCGAGAGGGCCGGCTGCCGGCCGCGCATGGCGTGGACGCCGCGGTGACGGAGGTTCTGGGACTGCTGACGCGCGGTGGCAAGCACCCGCTGTTGGCGGGAGACCCCGGCGTGGGCAAGAGCGCGCTCGTGCAGGAAGTGGCGCGCCGCATCGCCGAGGGGCGCGTGGACGCGGAGCTGGCGCAGTCGCGCCTGGTGGAGGTGTCCATCGCCAACATCCTGGCGCGAAGCACCCACCGCCAGGCCGCCGAGAGCTTCGAGGAGCTGCTGGCCCACCTGGCGCGGCACCCCTGTCCCATCGTCTACATCCGAGACCTGCCAGCGGCGCTGGGCGGGCCCCTGGCCCCCGTGGCCGTGCGCGCGCTGCGCACCGGCGGCATGCGCTTCATTTTCGAGACGGAGCCCAAGCGCGTGCAGGAGCTGCTGCGCTCCGACGAGGCGCTGGCGGAGCGACTGCACCTGCTCCCCCTGCACGAGCCTCCCCTGGAGAAGGCGCGCTGGGTGCTGGGCCGGGTGGCGGAGGAGCTGGAGCGCGAGCTGCGCCTGCCCATCGACCCGGCCGCGTGTGACCTGGCCCTGCGCCTGTCGGCCAAGTTCCTGCTGGCGCAGCGCATGCCGCGCAAGGCCATCGAGCTCTTGAAGGAGACGGCGGCGGAGGCCGCGGGCGCGGCCAAGGACCACGTGGGTCCGGAGGACGTGCTCACCCGCTTCTGTGCCGCCACGCGCCTGCCACGCTTCGTGGTGGACGACGCGATGCCGCTGGACCTGGAGGAGACGGAGCGCTTCTTCGGAGAGCGGCTGCTCGGCCAGACGGACGCGGTGGGCGCGGTGCTGCGCTCGGTGGCGCTGCTCAAGGCGGGACTGAACGACCCGCGCCGACCGCTGGGCGTGTTCCTGTTCGCGGGCCCCACGGGCGTGGGGAAGACGCAGCTCGCGAAGCTGCTGGCCGAGTACCTCTTCGGCTCCGCGGACAGGCTGGTGCGCCTGAACATGGCGGACTATCCCAACGACGGCGACGAGAGCGTGCCCTTCGGCGCGTCCTGGGCGCCAGCGTTGGAGACACGTCGCGGAGAGCTGAGCGCGCTCCTGGATGGCAAGGTGTTCTCCGTGCTGCTGCTCGACGAGTTCGAGAAGGCCGCGCGCAGCGTGCATGACCGATTCCTCCAGCTCTTCGATGAGGGCACGTTCGTCAACGGCGCGGGCGAGGTCGTCTCGTGCAACAACACGCTCATCGTCGCCACGTCCAACGTGGGCGCGGAGGTGTACCGGGAGCCCGCCATGGGTTTCGCCGGCACCAAGCGCGCGGACGAGATGGTGTCGGAGGTCGACCGCCGCATCGGCGAGGCGTTCCGGCCGGAGTTCCTCAACCGCTTCGATGCCATCTGTCACTTCCAGCCGCTGTCCAAGGTGGACATCCGGAAAATCGCGCAGCGCGAGGTGGGCCGCGTGCTGGAGCGCGAGGGCATCCGCGCGCGCTCCCTGGACGTGGAGGTGACACCCGAGGTCGTCGACCGCCTCGTGGAGCGCGGCTATTCGCCCCAGTTCGGCGCGCGCTACCTCCAACGGGAAATCGAGAAGACGCTCACCGCGGCGCTGGCCGTGGAGATTGCGCGCAAGCCCCTGCCTCCTGGCACGCCCGTGCGCGTGGAAGCACGCGTCGGAGGCCGGGTCATCGCGGTGGCCGAGCCCGCAGCGCCGCCGCCCTCGCCCACCGCGCAGTTGCTGCTGCCGTCCGCGCGCGCCGCACCGGTGAAGCGGCGGTTGGACCGCAAGTCGCTGCTCGTGGAGATGGACCGGCTGGTGGGCAAGGCCCGCTCGCTGGCGGCCTCCGCGGGACGGCCGGAGATGGAGGATCGCCGAGCCGCCCTGCTGACGGAGACACAGGCGCCCAACCTCTGGGACGACCCCACGCACGCGGCGGATGTCATCCGGGCCTTCCGGACGGTGGAGGCCCACCTCAACGAGCTGGAGCGCCTGGAGGCCGCGTGTCTCTTCGGGCGACGCCTGGTGCGCGAGGCGAAGAACGAGGTGCAGCTGGCCTCCGCGGCGCGACAGGTCGAAGACGTCGCGCGCGAGGTGCAGATGGCCGAGGCACTCCACGCGTCCGGCGCCACCACCCAGGACACCGAGGCCCTGGTGGACATCTGCGCGAGCGACTCGGCGGAGACGCAGGAGGCGTGGGTGCAGGAGCTGGCCACCATGTACCTGGGCTGGGCGCAGCGTCGCGGCTACGAGGCCGTGGCGGTGGCGGAAGCCGAGGAGCCGGCTCGCGTGGTGGTGCGCATCGCCGGCCCCGGGGCCTACGGCTTCCTCGCGGGTGAGGCGGGCCTGCATCGACGGCTGGAGGACGAGAAGCGCCAGCGCGCCTATGTCCGCGTGCACCGGGGCGGCGCTCTCTCCGAGGAGGAGCTGGAGCTGCTGGAGGTGCTCGGCCGACCGGTGAAGAGTCACGAGGGCGCCTACCTCCAGCGCGTGCGTACGGAGGTCACGGTGAAGGATGAGTCCACCGGACGCGTGCTGACGCTCACCGGCGCGGGCGAGCTGGACGAGCTGAAGGACATCGCCGCGCGCGTGGTGGCCGGACAGGGCGGCAGCACGGACGAGGCGCGGCGCTACTACCTGGGCCGCAGCGCCCGGGTGGAGGACCCTCGCACCGGCGCTGGGACTCCGCGCGTGAAGGACGTGCTGCGCGGCGAGCTGGACGTGTTCATCGCCGCGTGGATTTCGCGCCCCCCGACGGAGCCACCGCTGGGGAGCTGAGCGGCTGGAAGAAGCGAGGGGACGGGCCATCCCGCCCCGTCCCCTCCAATGACTGTCAACGAGCTACAAGGTGACCTGGAGCGCGAGGGTCCTGGAGTTGTTGTCCTCGCGCAGCTCCGGCTGTGACTGGTACGGGTCCGCGTAGGCGCCCAGGAAGTAGGAGCCACCCTGTCCCATCGCGTCCTGCGGCAGGTGGGCCGTCACGTTCAGGCTCTGGGTGATGCAGTCGCCCGGGTTCAGGGCGATGACATTCGCGCCCCCCAGTTCACGCTGGTCCATGTTGGCGCTGCTCCCCGGCCCCGGCATGGAAGGCTCCGGAGCGAGGCTCGTGTCGACGGACAGGTAGAGCGACACCCAGCCAGGGCTGCTCGCCTGCGTGCCCTGGTTGCAGACCCTCACCGTCGAGGTGAGGGTGTTGCCCACGAGGATGGAGACAGGCCCCGTCAGCGACGTGATGACGAGGTCCGGCCTCGTCCCCACGCCGATAAGGCCCTTCACGAAGGTGTTGTTGTCCTCGCGCAGCTCCTGCACTCCGCCACTCGAGTCCACGAGCGCGCCCAGGTAATAGGCAGTGCCCTCACCGGCCGGGGGCGCATAGGCGTTGACGCTCGCGCTGCGCGTCACGCACTGGGCCGCGAGCAGGGCTGGCACGTCCACCGAGCCAATCGCCACCTGGTCCAACGCGGGCGGCGACACCGACAGGGACAGCGCGTCATCCAGCGACAGGACCAGTTGCGCACTCGTGGAGGTGCTGGACTGGGTGCCCTGGTTGCACACCGTCACCGTCGCGGTGAAGGCCTGCCCCTGAGTCACACTCGTGGGCGAGGTCATCGCGGTGATGACCAGGTCCGAGCGACTGCCCACGCCGATGAACCCCTTCACGAAGGTGTTGTTGTCCTCGCGCAGCTCCTGCACCGAGGCCGGGTCATCGACGAGGGCCCCCACGTAGTACGCACCGTCACCCTGCGCATCTGGCGGCAGCCACGCGGTCGCGCTCGCGGAGCGCGTGGCGCACTGTCCCACCGCCAGCGAGGGGATGCTCACGTTCGCGACCTCGGACTGGTCCGCGGCGGGAGAGCCGGGTGCCGACATCGACGTCAGCGCGGCGTCCATCGACAGGAAGAGGCGAGCCGCCGTCGAGTTGCTGAGCACCGTTCCCCGGTTGCATACCGTCACGCCGAGGGTGAACGGCTGGTTGATGGACGCGCTCGTGGGCGCGGTCATCGCGGTGATGACCAGGTCCGGCCGATTGCCAATGCCGATGGGGCCCTTCACGAAGCTGTTGTTGTCCTCGCGAAGCTCCTGCACCGAGGACGGGTCATCGACGAGGGCTCCCAGGTAGTACGCCCCATCGCCCTGCGCGTCCGGCGGCAGCCCGGCCCAGCCCGTCGTCGAGCGCGTGGCGCACTGTCCCGGATTCAGCGACGGCACGGAGACACCTCCCACCGGCGACTGGTCCGTCGCAGGGGAGCCACCGGGCCCGTACGGCATCGGCGTCAACACCGTGTCCATCGACACGTAGATTTGCGCCTGCGTCGACGTGCTCGCCTGCGTGCCCTGGTTGCACACCGTCACCGCGGCGGTGAAGGACTGACCATTCTGGAGGGCCTGCGGCACGTTCAGCCCGGTGACGACGAGGTCCGGCCGGTTGCCCACGCCGATGAGCCCCTTCACGAAGGCGTTGTTGTCCTCGCGCAACTCCTGCACGGAGTTCGGGTCATCCACGATGGCCCCCAGGTAGTAGGCGCCGTCCCCCGCCCCGTCCGGCGGCGGGCTTCCATAGAATGAGCCGCTCCGCGTCAGGCACACCCCTGCGTTCAGCGAGGGCACGGACAGGGAGCCCAGCGGCATCTGGTCCGACGGCGGACCACCAGGGCCAGACGACAGCGGCGTCAGCGACGTGTCCGTCGACAGGTAGAGCTGCGCCTGGGTCGAGGGGCTGGACTGGAGGCCCTGGTTGCAGAACGTCACCGTCGCCGTGAAGTTCTGGCCGGAGGTGATGCTCGCCGGTCCAGTCATCGCGGTGATGACGAGGTCCGCTCGGTTGCCCACGCCGACGAGGCCCTTCACGAAGGCATTGTTGTCCTCACGCAGCTCCAGCACGGAGCCCTGCTCGTCCACGATGGCCCCCACGTAGTAGGCCCCTTCGCCTTGCCCATCCATGGGGTAGTTCACCCAGGCAGACGTGCTGCGCGTCGCGCACTGCCCCGTGCTCAGCGGGGGCACGCTGACCATTCCCACCGGAGCCTGGTCCGTCGGAGGCGAGCCCCCTGGACCGACCATCATCGGCGTCAGCGACGTGTCCATCGACAGGTAGAGCTGCGCCTGCGTCGCGTTGCTGGAGAGGGTGCCCTGGTTGCACACCGTCGCCGTGGCGGTGAAGGACTGGCCGGGCGAAAGGGTCGGCGGCACGCTCAGCTCGGTGACGACGAGGTCCGGGCGGTTGCCCAGGCCCACGAGGCCGTTCACGAAGATGTTGTTGTCCTCGCGCAGCTCCTGCACGAAGCCGGACTCGTCCACGATGGCGGCCAGGTAGAACGCGGTGGCATTCGTGGGAATCGGCGGAAGCGAGGGCCAGAAGCTGTCGCCGCGCGTCACGCACTGCCCGGGATTCAGGGACGGAATCTGGAGTCCGCCCAGCGGCGACTGGTCATTCGCGGGGGGGCCCATGGGGTTCATGGGCGTCAGCACCGCATCGAGCGAGAGGTACAGGTTGGTCCACGACGAGTTGCTCATCGTCGTGCCCTGGTTGCAGACCGTCACGCTGACGGCGGTGGCCTGCCCCGTGTTCATGCTCGCCGGCGACGTCATCGCGGTGACCACGAGGTCCGGCCGACTGCCCACGCCGATGCGCTCCTTCGCGTAGCTGTTGTTGTCCTCGCGAAGCTCCTGCACGGAGGACGGGTCATCCACGATGGCCCCCAGGAAGTAGGCGCCCGCGCCCTGCCCCGCGGGAGGCAGCCATGCCTGGGCGGCCACGGTGCGCGTCACGCACTGCCCCGGGTTCAACAGGGGGAGCTGCACCGAGCCCACGGGCGACTGGTCCATGGCGGGAGCACCCGGGCCGGTCGGCGTCAGCACGTCGTCCGTCGACAAGAAGAGTCGCGCCGAATGCCCCGGGGCATAGGTCGTCCCCTGGTTGCAGACCCGCACCTGGACGTCGAAGCCCTGGTTGTCCAACACGCTGGCGGGCCCGCGCAGCTCGGTGATGATGAGGTCGGGCTTGTTGCCCACGCCGATGCGCTCCTTCGCGTAGGCGTTGTTGTCCTCGCGCAGCTCCTGCACCGACGCCGGGTCATCGACAATGGCGCCCAGGTAGTACGCCCCGTCACCCTGTCCCGCGGGAGGCAGCGACGCCCAGACAGAGACGCTGCGACGGACACATGCGCCCGCGTTCAGCGGCATCTGGGTTTGCACTTCACCGATCGGCGACTGGTCCAGGGCGGGAGCACCCGGGCCGGTCGGCGTCAGCACGTTGTCGGTCGACAGGAAGAGCTGGGTGCGGACCGAGGGGACGCTCGCGGTGCCCTGGTTGCACACCGTCACCGCCACGGTGAAATACCCGCCTTGCGGCACGCTGGGAGGACTCGACAGCTCGGTGATGACGAGGTCCGGCCGGTTGCCCACGCCGATGCGCGTCTGCGCATTCGCGTTGTTGTTCTCGTTGACCTCCGCCACGGACTGATTCGCGTCGACGATGGCGCCCAGGAAGTAGGCCCCATCGCCCTGCGCCGCCGGAGGCAACCAGGACGTGCCCGTCACGCGGACGTCCGCGCACTGGCCCGCCTCCAGCGTCTCATGGAGCGTCTCCTGACCCACCAGGGACTGGTCCGCCGGAGGAGGCATGGTCGTCAGAGGGGAGAGCACGTTGTCCAGGGACAGCAACACCGCCACCGTGGAGCCACGGTTCGCGTATGTCGTGCCCTGGTTGCAGACCGTCACCGTCGTGGTGAACGAGTCAGCCGCGAAGACGCTCGCGGGGCCTCGGACTCCCGTCACCACCAGGTCAGGCCCGGGGTTCAGGGGGCTCGACGCCGTCTCCAGTGTGGGCTGCTCCTGGGCGGGCTCTCCGCCCGAACATCCCGCGCTCACACCGACAAACAAACCCATGACCAGCCACCTCGTGGCGGTCGCGCTCCACTCCGGCCTCTTCATGAAGTCTCCCGTTGCTTGGCATGCGGAGCGACGCGGCGGACGCCGCTTCATGCTCCAGGCACGCGCTGTAAGTGCGTAGCAGGAAGACTGAAAGTACCGGAAGTGCCTGGGAGGTATTACTCCCAGGGGAACCTCATGAAGTCCGAAAAGACTCCGTCAAACCCAACCTTCTCTCGGAGCTTGAGGTTTCATGAAACAAACGGGGCGAAGTCGACACCTGAATGTTTCCAAATGTGTCGTGTATCGAATCCACGAGGGCTTCAGCGTGTCAGCGAACCACGCCCGCCAGCCGTGCGGGCGCGGGCGAGGTGGGCGAGACGGCCACGGCCCTGCCAAGCGTGCCCGCGCTTTGGGGGAAGGGACCGCGCGCCAGTTCCTGACCCGCGGGGTCCAGCACCTGCGCGTAGACCGTCTTGAAGCCCTTCTTCAGCCCCACCGACTGGTGCGGTTCTCCCTTGCTGTCGGCGACCATGAAGAGTGAGGAGTCGAGCTCGGGGGGCGGCGACTCGCCGTGCTGCTGGAAGAGGTCGCGCATGAGGCCGAGCGACTCCGCGTGGCTCTTGCGAATCTCCCCCTTCGCCATGCCCTTGAAGAGGCCGGGGACGTCCCGCAGGTCCACGCGGACCACGACGATGGGTTTGACCGCTCGCACGTCGTAGACGAACTGGTAGGCGTGCTCTCGCAGCTCATCCCGGGTGCCCTTGTTGGCATACAGCACCACGGTAGGCCGCCCCTTTCCGATAGGGACTTCTTTTCCAAACACGTCCTTGAGCTCGGCGGCATGCGCGGGCAGGACTCCCAGGACGCCCAGCAGACCTACGAGCGCGGCGAACTTCTTCATGTGACGTGTCCTTTCAAAAGACGCTGTCGGGGGTGCGGCGGTATCTACGAACACATCCCGAACACCACCGCCTCCGGCCCGAATCCCTGGCGGCGTCCGCCGTTGGCTCCACGGCACAGCCGCTCACCAGGCCACACGACTCGTGTGTGCCTGCTCGGTTGCCTGGCATCACGGACCTCTGCTATCGCCCGCACCGCGCCGCATGAGGCGCGGGGGGATGTCCATGATTGAGCAGTTCCCGCTGTTGCGATTCATTGTCGTACTGTTGGTGGTGACGTTCCGTACGTCCGCGTTCGCGGCCCAGCCCTTTGAGCAGGGCATGGTCACCATCACGCTGGATGACGGCTGGTCCACGCAGTACGACAAGGCCCGGCCCGCGCTCAACGCGAGGAACATCCCCGCCACGTACGCCCTCATCACCCAGGCGCTCGCCCAGGGATGGGGTGGATACATGAGCACCGCGCAAGTACAGACGCTCGTCGCCGAAGGCAACGGCATTGCCAGCCACACGTTGACCCACCCGGACCTGACCACGCTTTCCGCGCCGGAGCTCCTCTCGGAGCTGCGGGACTCGCGGGACTGGCTGGTGGACAATCTGGGATTGGCCTCGGTGCCCGACTTCGTCATCCCCTACGGGCGCTATGACTCCACCGTGCTCGCCGCCATCCGGCAGCAATACTCCAGCAGCCGCACGGTGAACGCCGGGCGCAACTTCCGCGACACCATCGTCTACGAGCTGCGGGGCAACGACGTGGCGCGCAACATTCCGGTGAGCACGGTGCGAGGCTGGATTGACCAGGCGCTCGCGGAGAAGAGCTGGCTCATCCTCGTCTTCCACGAGTTCGTCGACGGCACTCCCACGCGCGACACGCAGTACCGGACATCGAGCTTCACGGCCATCCTGGAGCACATCCGCCTGCGCGGCGCGCGCACCGTGACGCTGTCGCAAGGCCTGGCGCTGATGGAGGGCCGCACCACGCCGGAGCCGTCCGCGGGACTGTCCATCTACGGCGATGCCCTGGAGAGCGGCTTCGCGGATTGGAGCTGGGCGGAGCATTCGCTGGACGAGACGGGCATCGTCCACGCGGGCTCGGCCTCCATCCGCTTCGAGCCGGACACATGGGCGGGTGTGCTCCTGCATCACTCGGGCGTGGACATCGCGGGTTACCAGTCCATCGAGCTGTGGGTCCACGGCGGTACCACCGGAGGACAGTCGGTGAGAGTCCTGCTGCATGACGGCACGGACGTGCTCGGGACGGCGCGGCTGGATGCCGCCCTGGGCGGGCCGCTGGTCGCGGGCGAGTGGCGGAAGGTGACGCTGTCGCTCGATGCGATGGGGGCGACGTCGGGCACGCTGCGCGACCTGTACTTCCAGGACGACTCTGGAGAGGACCAGGCGGCGGTGTACCTGGATGACATTTCGCTCATCCCCAGGTGAAGGGATTCGGGGCGTGGCGGAGAGGCTTTCCGCCGCGCCGCGGCACGTTCGGGCTGAATCGTTGCAAGCCCAGGTCAAAACCTACCGGGCCACTTGAGGAGGCCCCCTTCTCAGGGACCTGCCGCGTGGTGGAACATCCCGGTCGTGTCCTGCTTCGATGAGAAGACCGCGCGGGCGCTGGCCACCGGAATGCTCTCCGCCGTGGACGCACAGCGATTGCGGCGCCATGCGGAGGGCTGCCGCCAATGCGCGGCGCTCCTGGGTCGCGTGACACCGCCCGGCACCGCCGCTCATCGAGTCACTCCGCCCCAGGATGAGGCCACGGACCTGGCCATCCCTCGCGCGGCGCTGCTCGGAGAGGTCTCCGACCTCGACCTGCCCACCGAGCCCATCCGGACCGCTCGTGCCGCTCGCGTGGCCAATGACAGCACAACGGTGGACAGGCCCGCTCCGCTGCCCTCACCCGCGTCCGGAGTCTCCGCGGAGACCCGCGAACACGAGGCCTCCGTTCCGCTCCTCCCCGCCTTGCCGTCGCCCTCCGCGCACAGGGCCAGCACGCTGGTGGACTCCGACCTTCGAGGCGCGATGGAATCGGGCCTTGGATTCACATCCCAGGCTTCGACTGACGAGGAATTCCATCACCGCGAGGGTCCGCAATTCCTCACGGATGAGGCCTCTGCGAGCGAATCCGAGCCGCAGTTACCCCCCGATGCGGGGACACTGATTGCGCCACCCCCACGGCGTCCTTCCGAGGCGGGGACGCCGGTGGCACCGATTCAAGCCTCGGCTGGCGCGAGGACCTCCACGCCGCCTCAAACATCCGCTGGAGCGCGCGGGCGCGCAGCGACTCCACAGTCCTCCGCCAGCACCTCGGGAAAATCGGGTGCAGCGACACAGCCTCCCGCCAGCACGAGCCCTCAGGCAGTTGCTCCTGCATCCGTCGTGGCGGGCTCTCGTGGCAGGTCCTCATCGGCGGCCTCGAACGAGAGCCCACAAGGCGCTCCTCCTCCCCGGTCTTCCATCGGAGCGAGTTCGCGCGCGCAATCCTCGTCTGCGCCCAGCAACGCAACGCCACAGGCCGCACCTTCGGCCGTCGCGGCGAACCCGCGCGCTCCTGTCGCCGCCCCAGGAACCTTGATTGCGCCACCGCCTCAACCACCCGTGGGCGCGGGCACATGGGTGGCACCCCCTCCCGCCCCACCACTGGGCTCGAGCGTCCGCATCCCTCCGCCCGCGCAAGGCGCACCAGGGCGGTCCAGCCCTCCCTTCAATGACTCCGCTCGCAAGGGCGACGCCGCGGAGACGTCATCGCGCGCCTCGGTGGGCCGCTACCACATCCTCGACAAGCTGGGCTCCGGTGGCATGGGCGTCGTCTACAGCGCCTATGACCCGGATCTGCATCGCCGAGTGGCCATCAAGCTGCTCCACCCGGACGCCAACACCGTGGTCCGCACCGACGGCGCCTCTCGCCTGCTGCGCGAAGCCCAGGCCATGGCCCGCCTCTCCCACCCCAACGTCGTCTCCGTCTACGACGCGGGCACCTTCGCCGGTCGCGTCTTCATCACCATGGAGCTGGTCGAGGGCCTGTCCCTGCGCCACTGGCTGCGCGCCGAACACCGCTCGTGGCGCGAGGTGCTCGACCTCTTCCGTCAGGCGGGACGCGGACTCGCCGCCGCTCACGCGGCCGGACTCGTCCACCGCGACTTCAAGCCCGCCAACGTGCTCGTCAACCGGGACGGCCGCGCCCAGGTGACGGACTTCGGTCTGGCTCGCAACACCGCCGACCTGGACGCCATGGAGGAAGGGCGTGCCACCAAGCCCTCACGACTCGCGCTGCGCGATGACGACCTGCTCGAGTCTCCGCTCACCGAGGCGGGCCTCGTCATGGGTACCCCCGCGTACATGCCGCCCGAGCAACACGAGGACGGCCGCACCGACGCACGCGGCGACCAGTTCAGCTTCTGCGCCTCGCTCTACGAGGCCCTCTACGGCCAGCTCCCCTTCGAAGGGAAACAAGCCACCGCCTACCTCCAGGAGTCCCTCGCCAACCGCGTGCGCCAACCCCCACGCGGCTGCCACGTCCCCGCCTGGCTGTTCCGCGCCATCACCCGAGGCCTCTCGCCCACGCCCGACGAGCGCTACCCGTCCATGGAGGCCCTGCTGACCGAGCTCGGCAAGGACCCCTCCGTGGCGTGGCGACGCCGGAGCATCCTGGCCGCCGGATTCCTCCTCATCTACGGCTTCATGGGCGTCACCTGGTGGATGGGCAACCGTCGCCACGCCCCATGTCTCGGCGCCGAGGCGCGACTGGCCGGCATCTGGGACACCTCACGCAAGGACACCGTGAGCCGGGCCTTCGCCGCCACGAACAAACCCCAGGCCCCCGAGTTCTTCTCCCGCGTGGCACAGAGCCTGGACGCCTTCGCCCAGGAGTGGGCCGGCATGCATCAGGAGGCCTGCGAGGCGACGCGCGTGCACGGCCACCAGTCGGACGCCGTGCTGTCGCTGCGCATGGCCTGCCTGGAGCGCCGTCGCTCCACGCTCGACGCCGTGGTCGGCGTGCTCGCGCAGACCGACGCGGAGTCGCTCACCACCTCGCTGGACGCGGCCCAGCGCCTGCCCTCCGTCGCCGACTGCGCGAACGTGGATGCCCTGCGCCTGGGGCTCCCCGAATCTCCCGAGCAGCGCCAGCGCGTGGAGAAAATCCGCGCCGGCCTGGACCGCACCACCGCGCTCGTCGACGCCGGCCGATATGAGCAGGCCAACGAGGAGCTGAAGGCGACGCTGGAGCAGGCCCGCGCACTCGACTACCGGCCGGTGCTCGCGGAGGCCCTGGAGCTGGAAGGCCGGCTCGGACTGGTGCTCGGAGACGAGCCTCGCGCGCAGAAGGCCCTGCGCGAAGCCCTGCTCACCGCGCAGGCCACGCGCCACGATGAAGTGGCCGCACGTGCCGCCGCGCGACTGGTGACTACTCTGTCCCAGACGCCCGCGATGGAGGAGTGGAGCATCGCGCAGGCGAAGTCCTGCATCGAGCGCGCGGGTGGCACCCCGGACCTGGAGGCCCTGCTCCAGACGAGCCTCGCGCGCAACGCGTTCCTCCGAGGCCAGTACGCACAGGCCGCCGAGGCCTTCGGCCGCTCCGCCATGCTGCGAGAGCAGGCCCACGGCGCCGTGCACCTGCTCACGCTCGAGTCCCTGCGCAACCAGGCCGCCTCCCTCTCCCGCACTCCCGAGGCCGAGCACACCGCGCGACTGCTGCGCCGCGTGCTGGAGACGACAAAGGAAGTGATGGGCCCAGACCATCCCCAGACGGCGATGGCCGCCAACGCGGTGGGCTACCATCTGACGGTCAGCCGCCGCTTCGAGGAGGCCATTCCCTTCCTCGAGCAGGCCGTCGCCCTGGAGGAGCGGGCGATGGGCGCGAACAGCGCCACGCTCAGCTATCCCCTCAACAATCTCGCCACCGCATTGGAATCGCTCCGTCGCTACGCCGAAGCGCGGAAGCTGCGTGAGCGGGCCCTCGCGCTGGACCTGGAGACCCATGGCCCCTCGCATCCGGAGACCGCCTCGGACCAGGCCCTGCTGGCGGAGCTTGCCCTGAGCGAGGGCCGCACCCGCGACGCCATGGACCTGGCCCAACGCAGCACCCTGGCCTACGAGGCCTTCCAGAAGGGCCATCCCGACCAGGCCGCGCCGCTCACCACGCTCGGACTCGCCCAGCTCGCCCTGGGCAAGCCGCGCGAGGCTCGCGCCACCCTGGAGCGCGCGTTGGCCCTGCGCACCGCCACCCCCGGCCCGGGCGACGGACTCGCCGCCACCCGCTTCGCCCTGGCCCGCGCCCTGCCCACCCACGAAGCCTCCCGCGCACGTGCCCTCGCCCAGCAGGCCCTGGGCTTCTACGGCGCGGAGCCCGCTGGCTGGTCCACCGAGGCCCAGCGCGTCAAGACGTGGATGAGCGGGCGCTCCACTCCGGCCCCCTGAATCCCCAGGACGCTCCGCGTCATGTCTCCTGTTCATCAGGGACGTCCCCATCACGTCGGAGCGAAGCACCTTCGCGCCGCATCCGCCGATACTCCAAGTGCGGGCCTTTTCACGTCGGTACCGCGCACGGGGGTGCGTCATGCGCATCGAGTCTTCGCCGAAGTCCGCCGCCAGAACCGGTCCGCGTCCAGCCTCTCCCCTGTCCGCGGCCTCGGCTCGCACGGCGAGCTTCAAGGCGCTCTTTCCGCAGTTGAAGCTGCTCGGACGCCTGCTCCGCGAGCCCTCGTTGCTGAAGCAGTGGCCGGCGGCTCCCAAGCCGGGCACCCGACGGGACGGTCCCCAGGCCGACAAGTTCGTCGGGCCTCAGCCCACGGGTTCGGGACTGCCCATTCGCATCACCAGCCGGCCCCGACCACCCTCCCGCCCGCTGGGCCTGGCGCCTTGGGTTCCCAAGACGAAGCTGGAGCCCTGGACCGGCACCCGCATCAAGCCCTGGCTCCACCGCCCGGACATCTTCGGAACCCCCGGCTGTCCCACAGGGGCGGTGCGCGGCTGCGGCCTGCCCATCCGCATCACCTAGCCAGTCACCGCGCAACTTTCCAACGCGCGCGACGGGGGGAGTCTTTAGACTCTTCCCAATGCTTCAAGTCATTCCCCTGGGCGGCCTGGGAGAAATCGGCCTCAACTCCCTGGTCATCGCCTGTCGCGGGGAGATGCTTCTCATCGACGCCGGCCTGATGTTCCCCTCGGAGGGGATGCCGGGTGTCGACATCATCATCCCGGACTTCACCCACCTGAAGCAGAACGCCGCCCAGCTCAAGGGCGTGGTGCTCACCCACGGCCACGAGGACCACCTGGGTGCGCTTCCCTACCTGCTCGGCGAGGTGAACGTCCCCGTCTACGGCACGCGCTTCACACTGGCCATGGCGCGCCATCGCTTGAGCGAGCTGGGCATCGAAGCGGACCTGCGCGAAATCGAGCCGCGCGAGCCCTTCGCCGTCGGCACCATGTTCAAGGTCGAGGCCAGTCGCGTGACGCACACCGTGCCGGACGCGGTGGGCTTCATCATCCGCACGCCCGAAGGCACCTTCATCCACACGGGTGACTTCAAGCTGGACCCGGACCCCATCGACGGGCTGCGCACGGACCTGGAGCGCTGGGGCGAGACGGGCGAGGAAGGCGTGCTGTGCCTCCTGTCGGACTCCACCAACTCCGAGCTGACGGAGGAGACCGGCAGCGAGCGCGTCGTCGAGCAGACCTTCGAGCGCCTCTTCAAGGACGCCACCGGCCGCATCGTCGTCGCCCTCTTCTCCTCCAACCTGCACCGCGTGCGGCACCTGTTGGCCCTCGCCGAGCGACTGGGCCGCAAGGTCGCGCTCCAGGGCCGCAGCATGGTGCGCAACGTGGAGATGGCGCGCGAGCTGGGCTACCTGGACGTGCCCGACTCGCTCTTCGTGCACCTGGACACGGTGCCGCAGCTGCCCCAGCAGCGCGTGCTGGTCCTCACCACCGGAGCGCAGGGCGAGCCGCGCGCGGGCCTGTCCCAGCTCGCCGCCGGTGATGGCCCGTTCAAGCTGGGCCCGGGTGACCTGGTCGTCCTCAGCTCGCGAGCCATCCCCGGCAACGAGCGCGGCGTGGGCGCCCTCATCGACCAGCTCCAATGGCGCGGCGCGCGCGTCGCCTACGCGCAGGTGGAGCCCGGCGTCCACGTGTCCGGCCACGCCAGCCGCCCCCAGCAGCAGCGCGTGCTGGAGCTGGTGAAGCCGCGCCACTTCATCCCCGTCCATGGCGAGGGCCGCCACCTCCACCGACATCTGGCCACCGCCCGGGAGTCGGGGATGGAGCCCGCGCAGTGCCTGCTGGCCCAGGACGGAGACATCGTCGGCTTCGAGGAGGGGCGCGGCCGCTTCACCGGCAGCGTGACCTCCGGGCGCATCTTCAAGGACCGCTTCGGAGGGGGCATGGTGACGGCGGACACACTCCATGAGCGGGTGCGCCTGTCCGAGACGGGGCTGGTGGCCGCCGTCATCGTGCTCCAGCGCGACACCCAGAAGCTGCTGGGTGGCCCGCAACTCTCCGGCCAGGGGCTGTCACTGGACGAACAGGTGATCCTCCCCCGGGTGGCCCAGGAGGCCCGGACGCTCTTCGAGGAGCTGTCCGTCCAGCTCCGAGGTGACGACGCCCTGGTGAGAGAGGAACTCACCCGGGTGGTGCGCCGTGCGTTCCGGCTGTACACCTCCAAGCGCCCCCTGGTGGTGCCCATGGTCGTCAGGGTGTAGGTATGTTAAGGGCCGCTGCTGCCCATGCCCTCGTTCGATGTCGTCTCGAAAATCGACCTCGCCGAGCTCGACAACGCGGTCAATCAGACCAAGAAGGAGCTCAGCACCCGCTATGACTTCCAGGGCACCCAGGCGGACGTCCTCGTCGCTCCGGACCACACGGCCATCACCGTGAAGGCCAACAGCGAGGAGCGCGTCCAGGCCGCCAAGGAGGTCCTCCTGGTGAAGCTGGCCAAGCGGAACATCAGCCTGCGCGCGCTCGAGTACGGCGACATCGAGAAGACGGGGCTGCACAACGTGAAGCAGGTCATCAAGCTCCAGCAGGGCATCCCGGTGGAGAAGTCCAAGGAGCTGGTGAAGCTGTTGAAGGATTCGAAGATGAAGGTGCAGGGCTCCATCCAGGCCGACCAGCTGCGTGTCACCGGCAAGAACCGGGATGACCTCCAGGCCGCCATCGCCCTGTTCCGTGGGGAGCAGGACCGACTGAAGCTGGACATGCAGTTCACCAACTTCCGCGATTGAAGAAGCCCATGCGAGCCGCTGCTGCCCTGTCCCTCTGCTGGATGCTCTGCGTTCCGGCCATCGCCTCCGCCCAGGAAGAAGCGCCCCGTCCGTCACGGCCGGTGCCCAACATGACCAAGCCGCCGCGCTTCCAGGGAGGCCTCAAGGGCTTCACCTCGCCGCTGGCGCTCAAGTCCCTGGACACCGAAGGCGCCAGCGCGTCCTTCACCGCCAAGGTGGGCTTCCGCAAGGACACGCTCTACGTGGGCGTGGACGCCAAGGATGATCAGCTCCTCGCGGGCGATGTGCTCACGTTGTCCATCTACTTCCCGGACACCGGGCCACTGACGACGGGCTACACGTGGCGCTTCGGCTTCGACGGCAAGCGCGCGTCGGGTGCGGACAGCGGCACGCCGGAGTTCGCTCAGCAGAAGGTGAATGGCGCGGTGGAGCGTCGGGGCAACACGCTGTCGCTGGTGGCCGCGGTGCCGGTGCGCGCGCTGCCGCGCTTCTCCGCTCGGGACCCGATGGTGATGGACGTGTGCATCACCTACGAGGACCAGGACGGCGCGGGCACCAAGGCGGTGCCTGTCTCCAACTGCCAGAGCGGCACCATGGTCGGCGACGCGCTGAGGCTGCCGGACGAGCCACGCAAGGCGCTCAAGCTCAAGCCGCCGGAGCACGTCACCGCGCTGGAGCCCGCGGCCACGGGCTGGCTGGGCTGGGACCTGCTCAGCTATCCGGCCTGGGCGCAGGGCGACGAGGAGCTGACGCCGGAGACGCTGCGCGAGCTGGTGGTGACGGATCCGCTGAAGGCCGCGTCGGTGAACGTGAATGTGCCCGACACGTTGAGCCTGCCGGACGGGCGACCGGTCGTTACGGTGCTCTCCGGGAAGAATCCCTATGCCGTCGCGGGTCAATGTGACGCCGAAAAGGAGCTTCGACTGGGGTTTTACATCGTGACGGGGAAGACGGCGGCTCGAGTGCTCGAGTGGCCGGCTGCTACGTGCGCCCTGGGGCGAGCCTCCTCGGTGGAGCTGGATGAAGAGGACGGGTTGACCATCCGTTACTCGAACGGCGCGACCATGAACTTTGCCTGGAGTGGTGACCACTTCACGCGAACCGAGCTTGGAAATAGGTAGACGCGGTGGAACCAACCAAGAACCTGTACATGATGACCCTCGGCTGCCCGAAGAACCGGGTGGACTCCGAGGTGATGCTCGGCACGTTGAAGCACCGCGGATACACGCTGGTGCAGGAAGCGTCCGAGGCCCAGGTCATCGTCGTCAATACCTGTGCCTTCATCGGTCCCGCCAAGCAGGAGTCGGTGGACTCCATCCTGGAGATGGCCGAGCTCAAGAAGTCGGGCAGCTGCAGCACCCTGGTGGTGACGGGGTGTCTGTCCCAGCGCTACGGCGAGGAGCTGGCGAAGGAGATGCCGGAGGTGGACCACTTCCTGGGCACCAGCGCCTATGCCCAGATTGGCGACCTGCTGGCGGCCGAGGCCTCTCCGCGTCAGGTGATTCCGGACCCCGACTACATCCACGACGCGAACACTCCGCGCATCAACTCGATGCCGAAGTACACCGCGTACCTCAAGGTGTCCGAGGGCTGCGACAACGCCTGCGCGTTCTGCATCATCCCCACGCTGCGCGGTGGACAGCGCTCGCGGCCCATCGACGACATCATGATCGAGGCCCGGCGGCTGGCGGACAGCGGCGTGCAGGAGCTGAACCTCGTCGCGCAGGACCTGACGGCGTACGGGCATGACCTGCCGGGCCGTCCGAAGCTGCATGACCTGCTCAAGGCGCTGGTGCAGGTGGACGTGAAGTGGATTCGGCTGCACTACGCCTATCCGCGCGTGTTCCCGGACGAGCTCATCGACGTGATGGCGTCGGAGCCGAAGATTGCCCGCTACCTGGACATGCCGGTGCAGCACGTCAGCGACAAGCTGCTCCTGTCGATGAAGCGTGGCCGCAACTCGGAGTTCCTCAAGGGCCTCTTGACGAAGCTGCGCGAGCGCGTGCCTGGGCTGGTGATGCGCACCTCGCTCATCGTCGGTCTTCCGGGCGAGACGGAAGAGGACTTCGAGATGTTGAAGGAGTTCGTGAAGACGCAGCGCTTCGAGCGCCTGGGCGTCTTCCAGTACTCCGACGAGGAAGGCACGGCGGCGTTCGACCTGCCGAACAAGGTGCCGCAGAAGACCATCGAGCGCCGGTGGCGCGAGGTGATGGCCATCCAGAAGCGCATCAACCGCGAGCAGAACAAGAAGCTCGTCGGCAAGCGGCTGGAGGTGCTGGTGGAAGGCCCCGCGCCGGAGACGGAGCACCTGCTCGTGGGTCGGCACCAGGGTCAGGCGCCGGACATCGACGGGCTCGTCTACATCAACGACGGCCTGGCGTACCCGGGTGAGCTGGTCACCGTGGAGGTGACGGAAGCGCACGACTACGACCTGGTGGCTCGCGTGGTGGAGCGCCCGGACCCGAAGCAGCGTCAGCACACCGCTCGCGACGCGCACCCGGCGCCGGTGAAGCTGGTGCCCGCTCCCCGGCCTGTGAGCCGGCTGGAGTAGGTGGTTCTTCCCGGGCCGCCGCCCGTGTTGTCGTGAGCGCGGCCCGGGAGTTCGTCGGAGGTACCCAGCGGAGTGTTGAACCGCAGGGTGTGGAGCGCTGGAGCTACCGGGGATCTTCCGGCTCCAGCTCGCGCTCCTCGCGCGGTGGTTCGCGAGACGGTGCCTTGAGGGATGGCGCGGCGACCCCTTCTCCCAGGGGCGTGGGCTGGCACTCGCACACCGTGCGGCGCGAGGACGTCTCGGTGACGAAGGCGCACGCCGTGGGGCACTCGGGCTGACTGCCCTCTTCGAAGAGCGCCAGGTTGAAGCCTCGCGCCTGAACGAGCGCCGCGCGGCACACGGGCAGGGATTGTGCGAGCGACGGCCACGGCAGGCGGTGCTGAGTCGTCAAACCGCGACTGGTAGCCGGGAAGCTCAGGCCGATTCCGCACCCGGATTCCAGGCGCCGGCCATCCGGGCCGACAGGTTCCAGGTGCAGGCGTCCGCCTTCGGGCAGGTCGCGGAACACCGCGCCCACCACGGAGATGCCGCCCTCGGGTTCCTTGCGCACGTGCAGGCCGTAGCAGGCCTCTTCGCTGAAGACGCCGTGCGCATCGGTGCACTGCTGTCGCCTGGCGACGGGGCTCGGAGTCGCCGGACGTGCCGGCTCCGACGAGGTTGAGGGCGAGGTGTCACCAGGAGCCTGCACCGTGGGGCCCGCCGACGCCGTGGGCCGTGCTGGTGACTCGGGCGAAGGTGAAGCGGTGCCCGA
This sequence comes from Myxococcus sp. CA040A, assembly GCF_013336725.1. NCBI lineage: Bacteria > Pseudomonadati > Myxococcota > Myxococcia > Myxococcales > Myxococcaceae > Myxococcus > Myxococcus sp. CA040A. The sequence goes on from NZ_JABUMR010000005.1 coordinate 585,708, forward strand.
AGCCTCTGGTGCAGTGCCGGCTGTCGCTGCAGGGGTTGTCGTGGAGCGTGACGGAGACGAGGCAGTGCTCCCTGAAGGCACTGGTGCGGCACCGACTGTCCCCGCGGGCGGCGGCGAGGATGCACTCGCTCCCATCCATCCTGCGCCGTCTGTCGTCGTGGACCGTGGTGAAGTCGCGGCCGCATCGGGTCCCTCCGCCCTCCCCGCTCGTGGTGATGACACCGAGCCCACGTCAGTCTCGTCCACTGCACGGACTCGCGGACGCCGCAGCACCAGCACCCCGCCCTTCGCATCCAGCGTCGCGGTGAAGCGCCCCCACACGTCAGGCCCCAGCCGTCCCAGGCTGCTCGGCGAGTCCCATCGTCCCGCCGCCTCCACCACGAGCGGCCGCGCGCCCACGCCCTCCGCCACGTCCACCGAGTCCACCGCGAAGGTGCGCGGCGGCAGATGCGCGACCGTCTCCAAGGGTTGCAGCCCCTGCGCCTCGGCGGGCCCCACCGCGATGCGCGAGAAGGGCTCGCGCGTGGTGAGCACGAAGGGTCCGGTGAGTTCCGCCTCCCCCTGAGATACCCGCACCGCCAGGAGGGGCCAGTCGCCCACCGGCTCGCGACTGAGCTCCACGCGGTGCACTTCCCGCGCGGCATCCGAAGCCACCTCCGCCGCCGGTTGCGCCTCACGCGGACGCGACGCGGTGAAGGTCACCTCTCGCCGCAGCGGATCCACCGTGAGCGCATAGGGCTCCAGCACGTCCGAACCCAGCGTCAATGAGCAGGGCTTCTCACCCGACAGCCCCGCGGTGCGCAGCGGCACCGAAGCCCCTCCCACGGTGAGCACGGGCAGCGGCACCACCGGCCAGGCCCTGAAGCCTCCCGCGATTTCAGGTGCGCGCACGGTGCCCTCGGGCGCGGGAGGACCTCCGTCGAAGCACTCCTGGGAGACCATCGACAAGGGCCTCGCCACGTCCAGCACCACCGGGACGACACGAGTCCCGAGCCTCCCCGCGACGGTGAGGCGCAGCGCTGGCGACGCCAGCAGCGGCAGCGTCCGCCCCGTCAGTCCCTCGGAACGTGAAGGGCCGGACGCCACCTCCCGGTGACACCCAGCCCCCACCACACTCAAACCCACCCAGAGCAGGAACGCGCCGCGCACGGCGCGCAGGTTACTGCTTCTTCTGCTTGGTGAAGTCATCCACGCGAGTGTCGTCCGGCACGTCCATCTTGAAGCTGTCCGCAGAGATGCCCACGTTCGTCTTCAGGTCCAGGAAGGAGATGGTGTTCTCGCTGCCGTCCGGATCCACCACGGTGCTCTTCAGCACCTGCGCCGACGCGGGGTCCACCTCCAGCCGGACCTGCTTGAAGCGGGGCTCCACCTTCAGCGGATCCAACACCAGCAGCGTGCCCTTGCAGTCCTTGCAGGCCCCCTTGCTGATGGCGAACTCGTCCGCGAGCTTCCCCTGTCCGAAAAGGAACGTCACCGAGGCGGAGAGCTGGCTCGTGTCCACGTTGGCCACCGTGAGCGACTGGGCCGTCGGGTCGTACGCGTAGATCTTGTTGCCGGCGAGCACGAAGGTGCGCACGGAGGGCTTCTGGTACTCCCACCGCATCAGCCCGGGCTTCTTGTAGGACACGACGCCCTCGGACGTCTGCGTGCGCTTGAAGGTCTTGTACTTGTAGTCCTGCCGGAAGCCCGCCTTGAAGTCGCCGGTCTTCTCGTAGAAGGCCTGCATCCGGTCCACCAGGGACTTCACCTCGGGCGTCATCGGCGCCGTGGCCTTCACGGCGGGCTTCGTGTCCGGCGCGCTCTGAGGGGGCGTCGTGGCCGGCTTGCCTGACTCGGTGGCGGGCGGCTTCGCGGCGGGCGTCACCAGATTCACGCCCTGCTGGGCAGCGGGAGCCTTCGCCGCGCCGCCCGTGGGAGGCGGCACCGTGGGCTTTCCAGCACCCGCCGGCGCGCCCTGGGCCACCAGGACGGGCTGCGTGGGGACGGCCTGCGCGGAGGAGGTCTGGGGCACCGCTTGCGCGGACAGGAGCGTGGCGAGCAGGGTTTCCAGGAACATGGCGTGCGTCTCCAGGGGGCCGGGTAGGCCCACGGCGTCCATCTACCCCATACCGACGCGCCCCGGGGGGCCGGCATTCATGGCTGCTTCTTGAAGATCCGCTTCCTCTGTTTGATGGCCAGCACGTAGAAGCGCTCGCGGAGCTCCTGCGCCTCGTCCGGCGACAGGTCTCCAGAGCCCCCCGCCAGGTGCTCATCCCGCCAGGCAATCGCCCGGCTGACACACGCCGAGGCAGCGGCGGAGATGTTGAGGCTCTGGCTGAAGCCCCGCATCGGAATCCAGAACGTCCCGTCCACGGCGTTGAGCACGTCGTCGCTCACCCCGTAGCGCTCGTTGCCGAGGACGATGGCCACCTTCCCGTCGAAGCGCAGCGAATACAGGCTGGTGGCACCGTCACGGATGGCGGCGGCGTACAACTGGAAGCCCCGCGACTTCAGGTGTTCGCGACACTCGCCGAAGGACTTGTAGAGCTTCACGTCCAGCCACTTGTCGCAGCCCTGAGCCACCCTCGAGTTCGGCAGGAAGGGTGCCTCCGGGTTGATGACGACGTGGACTTCCTGGACCCCCATGGACTCGCAGGTGCGTAGCACCGCGGCCATGTTGAAGCTGTCCTCCAGCCGGTCCAGGACGACCGTGAAGTTGCGCGTACGCTGGCTGACGACGCGGTCGATCTTCTCCTTGCGCACATCGAGAAGGAACTGCTCCGGCTCCAACTTGTCCTTCTCGAAGCGCTCGTACCGAGGACCGCCGCCAGCCATCGTCTCAGCCCCTTCCGCCTGACTTGCGCGACGCGGGCTTCTTCGCGGCAGAGGCCCTCTTCGCCGAGGTGCCCTTCTTCGCCACGGCCTTCGTCGTCGACTTCTTCGCGGCAGCGGCCTTCTTCGCCGGAGCCTTCTTCGCCGCGGACTTCTTCGCGACAGCGGCCTTCTTCGCCGGAGCCTTCTTCGCGGCAGCGGCCTTCTTCGCGGGGGCCTTCGTCGCCGCCGCCTTCTTCGCCCCAGCGCTCTTCTTCGCCGAAGCCTTCGTCGCCGCCTTCGCCACCGCGGCCTGCTTCACCAGAGTCGTCTTCACATGAGCTCCCTTCGCACTGCCTTGCTTCGTGGGAGCACTCTTCACAGCAGCGCTCTTCGCCCGCCCCAGCTTCGCGGCGGTCGCCTTCACCACGGCGGCGGTACCCTTGGAGAGGGTCTCGCGCACCTTGGCAATCGCGGCCTTGGCCACGGACTTGCTGCTCGCGCCCTTCGCTCGGGGCGGAGCCTCGACATGCAGCTTTTCGGTGCGACCGGTGAACAGCACCTCCGCCACCGAGTCCATCAGCGCCGGCATGCCCTCGCCCGTGGCGCAGGACACCGGGTACACGCGGATGCCGCGCTCGCGCAGCGCCTCGCGGAACGCCTCCAGACGCGCCTGCGCATCCGGCAGGTCCAGCTTGTTGGCGGCGACCACCTGCGGCCGGCTCGCCAGCTCCGCGCTGTACTTCGCCAGCTCACGGTTGAGCACATCGAAGTCGTGCAGCGGCTCGCGGCCCTCACCCTCCGCGCCCATGTCGATGAGGTGGATCAACACCTTGCACCGCTCGACGTGGCGCAGGAACTGGTGCCCCAGACCCACGCCCTCGCTGGCGCCCTCGATGATGCCGGGGATGTCCGCCATCACGAACGACAGGTCGTTCTTGTACTGGACCATGCCCAGGTTGGGGACCAGCGTGGTGAACGGGTAGTCGGCGATCTTCGGCCGGGCCCGGCTCACCCGCGAGATGAACGTGCTCTTGCCCGCGTTGGGGAAGCCCAACAGGCCCACGTCCGCCAGCAGCTTCAGCTCCAGCCGCAGCGTGACTTCCTCGCCCTTCGTCCCGTCCTGGGCGAAGCGCGGCGTCTGCCGCGTCGAGGTCGCGAAGTTCATGTTGCCCAACCCACCCCGCCCGCCCTTGGCCGCCACCCAGCGCTGGCCCGGCTCGCTCAGGTCCACCAGCAGCTCTTCGGTGTGGTGGTCCTTCACCAGCGTGCCCACCGGCACGCGGAGGATCATGTCGTCGGCCGCGCGACCGTTGCAGTCGCTGCCCATGCCGTGCTCGCCATTCTTGGCGCGGTGGTGCTGCTGATAGCGGTAGTCCAGCAGCGTGGTGAGCTGCGGGTCTCCCACGAAGATGACGGAGCCACCGTTGCCGCCGTCTCCTCCATTGGGCCCACCGCGCTCGATGAACTTCTCACGCCGGAAGGACACGGAGCCGTTACCGCCATCGCCCGCCTTCACGAAGATGCGGACCTCATCGACGAACTTCATGAAAGCGTCTCCTGAAAAACGCAGAGCGGGCCGCCTCGCGTCCTGGGCGCCTGAAAGGGCGCGTGGACTGGAGAAGCGACCCGCTCGTGGATGCCTCGCGGCGACCGGCCCTGTGAGGCCGGGTTACCGTCAGGCGCTGGCCTGCTCGGCGGCCGGATAGACCGAGACCTTCTTGCGGTCGCGGCCCAGGCGCTCGTACTTCACGATGCCGTCCACCACCGAATAGAGGGTGAAGTCGCGGCCGAGCTTCACGTTCGACCCCGCGTGGATGACCGTGCCGACCTGGCGAACCAGGATGCTGCCAGCCGAGACTTCCTGGCCGCCGTACACCTTCACGCCGCGGTACTGCGGGTTGGAATCGCGACCGTTTCGCGAAGAACCCTGTCCCTTTTTATGGGCCATGACACCTTGCTCCTGAAGTTGAGGTGAAACCGTCCGGACTAGCCGGAGATGGAGGTGACCTTCACCTCGGTATACGGCTGGCGATGGCCACGGCGACGGGTCCAGCCCTCCTTCTCCTTGCGGAAGTGGAGGACGCGGCGGTGCTTGTCCTGCGCGAGCACCTTGCCCACGACGCGAGCGCCGGAGACCGTGGGACGGCCCACCTTGGGGCTATCCGTGCCGCCCAGCAGCAGGACATCGGTAAAGGACACCTCGGCCCCGATGTCGCCGGTAATCTTCTCGATCCGGAGGACATCGCCCTCGGCGACGCGGTACTGCTTTCCGCCCGTGCGAATCACTGCGTACATCGTCTAACCCCTGTCAGCTTCGGGTTGGGTCAACCCGTGGAATCGGCCGCGCATTTCGGACGGACGGACCGCCCTGTGGCGCAAAGGACGGCCGGATTTACGGGAGATGCCCTGGGGAGTCAAGACGGTTGCTGGATCATCTCGTCCGGCAGTCCAGATTGCCCCTGGGAAAGGGCGACCCTACCTGATGGTCCGGCCAGAGCAAGCCCGGCCGATCACCGTCCAACCAATCTGACTGTCCCCCGGGGGGGAATTCCACAATGAAGAAATTCATGTTCGGCCTGATGGCCGCCGTCACCCTTTTGTTCGGCGCCGGCTGCGGCGGAAACGCCTGCGATGACCTGGAGGACGCGAACAAGGCCCTGGAGGAGAAGGTGTCGGCCTGCGGCACGGATACGGGGGGTGAGGAGGAGGACACCTTCGACAAGGGCGTCTGCGAGGACGCGCTGGATGCCTGCTCGGACAGCGACAAGGACCGGCTGAGCGACCTGGCCGACTGCATCCAGGATCTGCCGGACTGCAGGGTGGGCAGCGAAGTGGAGTGGATTGACCAGTTCAGCGACTGTTTCGACCGCACCGAGGGCATCAGCGCCACCTGCGCCGCCGCCGCTGGCGGGTAGTCGCCCGCTCCTTGCGCTTCACCGGGCCCGGTCTTCCGTCAGGAAGGTCGGGTCCTGTCGTTGGTGCGCTCCGAAGCGCCGCGAGCATCCAGCGCCCGGCGGACGGTGCGGTATCGGTGGTGGAGGCTCGACTCCAGCGGGTCCAGCGCCAGCCCCCGCTCGTAGGTCTCCAGGGCACGCGACAGTTGCCCTTCACGCTCCAGCGCGGAGCCGGAGAGATAGTGCACACGCGCCATCCCCGCGGACTGGGGCCTGCGCGCGAGGAACTCCCGCCGGAGGGAATCGAGCTGCTCCGACGTGAGCCCCGCCTCCAGACATCGGGCGACACCTCGGTGATTGCCCCGCCAGGCGTCATACAGCGCCCGTTGCGTCACCGTGCCCAGGACGTCTCCGGCCTCATGCAGCCGGCCCAGCACCGAGTCGAGCAGCAGGCACTGCGAGGGTGATAAAGGCCGCTGGCGCAGCGACTCCAGGGAGCCACGGGCCTCGCGTGTGCGGGTGCGCAGGGCGCCCATTTCCAGGTCAGGGGGCACGGCCAGCACCGCATAGTGGTCCCCGGCGAGCCGCGTCCGGTACGACTCCAGCACGTGCGCGGCTTCCGCGTCGTCCGCCATGGGCACGAGTGGAGGAGGTGGACGGCGGTTGGGACCTGCTCGCAGGAGCGCGTCCACGGAGGCCTTGAGCGCCAGCGTGGCTTCGACGAACTGGACGCCGAAGCCGGTGGCCATGCCCCAGACGCGAGCCTGTTCCTCCGGAACGTGGCGCACCACCTCGCAGACGACGGACTGCGGCCCGGAGTCCAGCTCCAGCACCATGGGCAGCCGCGCGAAGATGGGTGGCAGCACCCCCTCGCTGCGCAGGAACAGCCCTCCGCGTGACAGGTCCGAGCCCGTCAGCCAGACCGGCGTCTCCCCGGGCCGCAACACCACGCGCACCGGCAGCTCCACCGTGCGTGCCCTCGATAAAGGAGTCCCACTCCCGAGGGCTGCGCCCACGCTCGGAACACCGCCACGACTCGCGACTGACATCGGCACGAGAGCCTGCGCGGACGGTGCCCCCATGCCGACAGGGTCGCCCACGCGCGGAGCGCCCTCTCGGCTCGCGATAGCCACTGGCGCAGGTGGCGTCCCCATGCCGACGGGCATGCCCGCGCGCGCGGCGCCCTCACGACTCGCGATGGCCACTGGCGCTGGTGGCGTCCCCATGCCGAAGGGCATGCCCGCGCGCGCGACGCCCTCACGACTCGCGATGGCCACTGGCGCAGGTGGTGTCCCCGTGCCGACGGGCATGCCCGTGCGAGGACCAACCTCACGACTCGCGATGGCCGCTGGCGAAGGCGGTGTCCCCACGCCGAACGGCATGCCAACGCGAGGACCAACCTCACGACTCGCGCTGGCCGCTGGCGAAGGCGGTGTCCCCGCGCCGAACGGCATGCCCGCGCGAGGACCAACGTCACGACTCGCGATGGCCGCTGGCGAAGGCGGTGTCCCCGCGCCGACGGGCATGCCCCCTCGCGGAGCACCCTCACGACTCGCGATGGCTACTGGCTCAGGTGGCGTCCCCATGCCGACGGGCACACCCGCGCGCGCGGCGCCCTCACGACTCGCGACAGGCCCCGGAGGAGCCAGACGCGGAGGCGCTACCGGCGCACTCCGCGGAGGCGACGAGGCCCACCCCGGAGACACGGGCCGAGGCGCCGGCGACCAGGGCGCCATGGCGTCCTCCATCACGACGATTTCCGGTGAGATAGCGGGAGGAACCGTCCTGACGGGCGCTGGCGGAGTCCCGGGAGGACGCGCCGGCTTCGTGCGCGCACGCGCCTCTTCCGCCAGCGCTCCCTCCAGGGCCGCGCGCAGGATGGCAGCCGTCGCGTACCGCTCCTCGGGCGCCTTGGCCAGGGTCCGCAGGATGACCCGCTCCAACGCCACGGGGACCGCCGCATGCACCGAGCGAGGCGGCGGCGGCGCCCGCATCTGATGGGCCACGAGCTGCGCCGTCAGCCCCTCGTCCTCGAAGGGCAGGCGCCCGGTAACCAGCTGATAGGCGATGACGCCCAACGCATACAGGTCCGCGCGCCCGTCCACGCGACGACTGAGTGACTGCTCCGGGGCCATGTACTCGGGCGTGCCCACGATGATGCCGGCGTGGGTCTGCGGCATGTTCGCATCCGCCAGCTTCGCGATGCCGAAGTCGAGCACCTTCACGAAGGGCGTGCCCCGCCCGCGCCGCACCAGGAAGATGTTGTCCGGCTTGAGGTCGCGGTGGACGATTCCACTCAAGTGCGCGGCCTGGAGCGCGTCGCACACCTGCGAGAGCACCGACACCACCGCCGGTGCGGGCAGCGGCGTGCCCACCCAGGCCGACAGCGGCGCGCCGTCCAGGTACTCCATGATGAGGTACGGCCGGGGCGGCCCCGCGTTCAGGTCGAAGATGCTGACGATGTTCTCGTGGCCGATGACATTGACGGCCCGAGCCTCCGCGTGAAAGCGCTGCACCAGCTCCGGGTACATGGCCAGGTGCTCGTGCAGGACCTTCACCGCCACCCGACTGCCGATGGACACGTGCTCGCCCAGGTACACCGTCCCCATGCCGCCGCGCCCCAATCGGCGCACCAGTCGGAAGCTGCCCAGACGAGCGCCCACCAAGGGGTCTGCTTCCTCGCTCGCCACGGGGCACCTCGGCCTGGGCGCCGGCCCCTCTCCTTCCGCGCGAACCAGTGTCGAGCAAGACGTCGCCGACCCATGTCGCTGGCCGCACGCCTCGCACGCATCACCGCTGCTCACCTCGGCCATGCCACTCCCCCGGGCCTGCCCTGCTAATCTGGACATTCTCGTCCCGAGCTGACCACTGGCGGCCCGCGAGGATGTCGGCTGGTGTGACGCAAGCCAGCGCCGCGGTACATGAAGACGGTCCGCCGGCCGACGCTGTCGATGCCGACAATCCATCACGCTCGATTAGAGTGCGCAGCCCATGTCCGGAACCTCACGCCGCATCCCCCTCCTCGACCTGTCCCACTACCGAAGCGGCACACCCACCGAGCGCGCTCGTTTCGTACAAGTCTTCGGTGAGGGGTTGAGGGAGTTCGGCTTCGTCTCCATCGTCGGCCATGGCATCGACGATGCGCTCATCCGCCGCACCTACTCGGACGTGGAGCGACTGTTCCAGCTCCCCGAGGACGTGAAGACGCGCTACGCGGTGCCGGAGCTGGCGGGCCAGCGCGGCTACACCGGCTTCGGCAAGGAGCACGCGAAGGACCGCAAGGTGGGGGACCTGAAGGAGTTCTGGCACGTGGGCCGCGAGCTTCCGGCCGGCCACCCGTACCTGAAGGACTACGGCGCCAACGTGTGGCCCGGAGAAGTGCCCTCCTTTCGCGAGAACACCCTGTCGCTCTTCCGCGAGCTGGATGGCGCCGCCGGCGTCATGCTCCAGGCCCTGGCGGAGTTCTTCGGCGTGGCGCGCACGACGTTCAGTGACATGGCCACCGACGGAAACTCGGTGTTGCGGCTCATCCACTATCCGCCGCTGCGCGAGCGCTTCATCCCGGGTGGAGTCCGCGCCGCCGAGCACGAGGACATCAACCTCATCACCCTGCTGTGCGAAGGCACCGCGTCCGGCCTGGAGCTGCTCACGCGCGACGGCGAGTGGCTGCCCGTGGACACGCTGCGCGGGCAGATTGTCGTGGACTCCGGCGACATGCTCAGCCGCGTGACGAACGAGGTCATCCCCGCCACCACGCACCGGGTGGTGAATCCGAAGAGCACGGACGAGGACACCGTCCGCTACTCGCTGCCCTTCTTCGTGCATCCGTTCTCGGACTGCGTGCTCAAGCCGCTGCCCAGCACCGAGACGCCGGACAACCCGGCCCGCCACGCGCCCATCACCGCGGGCGCCTTCCTGCAACAGCGTCTGCGGGAGAACGGACTCTTGAAGTAGGCACACGCTTCCGCCCGGTGGACGGCGCGAGCTCGCGCCCCACCGGTTGCCCTGGCCCATTCGTGGACGACGCCCTCTCCCCCACGCACGTCGAGCTGTTCGCCCTCCAGCCCCGTATCGCGCTCGAGGACTACGCGTCCCCCGCGGCCTTCACCGCGAAGCACCGTGCGCTCGCGGCACGAATCGATGGCCTGCGGGCGCGTGACACCTCTGGCCGTCCCCTTCATCCCGCCCTCGCGGTGTGGCCAGAGCTGGTGGGCGCGCCCCTGGGGATGATGGGCCACCTGCCCCGCGTGCGGCGCCACACGACGACTCGAAGCGCCATGCGGCGAGTGGCGCTGGCCGAGTGGGGGCCAATGTGGCGCGCCTGGAGAACACTCCAGCCTCCGACGCGAGAAGAGTGCCTCTACGCCGCGCTCGCCTCCCGAGTGCATCGCGTGGTGCACGAGACGTTCTCCGGCATCGCCCGGGACTTCGGCCTGTGGGTGGTGGCGGGCAGCGCGTTGCTCCCGGACAACAGGCGAGGATTCGGCACCCCGGACTTCGAGCCCCGAGGCGCGCGCACGTACAACACCAGCCACACCTTCAACCCCGAGGGCCACTGCGTGGCGGTGACGCGCAAGGTGAACCTGGTGCCCGGGCGCGAGGACGTGCTGCACCTGAGCCCCGGACGGCCCGAGGACCTGACCGTGCTCGCCACACCCTTCGGCCGACTGGGAACGCTGTTGGGCTACGACTCCTTCCGAAAGCCCCACACCACGAAGGAGCCCTGGTTCGTCCCCTGCGCGCAGTACCTGGACGCCTTGGGTGCGGACATCCTCGCCCACCCATCCGCCAACCCGTGGCCGTGGGACTCACCGTGGCCCTTCGACTCGACGGGAGACAACCCACGCACGGGAAGCGAGCAGTGGTTCGACGAGGGCCTTGCCTCCCAGCTCTCCAGCTTCCGCCGGGTCCGCTACACCGTGACGGCCCAGCTCGTGGGAGACCTGTTCGACAACCACTTCGAGGCGCCCTCGCTCATCCTCGAACGCACGGACGATGCACAGCCACGGGTGCTCGCCCGCTCGGCGCATCCACAGGACGAGGACGTGCTCCACGTCACAGTGCCCGCGTGTCCCGCGTAATCAGTCGCCGAGCTTCTTCTTGAGCAGCTCGTTGACGAGCGCGGGGTTGCCCTTGCCCTTCATGGCCCGCATCACCTGGCCCACGAAGAAGCCGAACACCTGCTTCTTGCCCGCGCGGTACTTCTCAATCTCGCCCGCGTTCTTCGCGAGGATGTCGTCCACCACGGCCTCGATGGCGCCCGTGTCGCTCACCTGAGCGAGGCCCTTCTCCGCGATGATGTCCGAGGCCGAGCGGCCCGTGCGGAACATCTCCGCCAGCACGTCCTTGCCCGCGTTCGCCGACACCGTGCCCTGGTCCACCGCGCCCAGCAGCTCCGCCAATTGCACGGGCGTGAAGCGCACCGAGGTCACCGTCGAGCCCTCTTCCTTCAAGAGCCGCAGCAGCTCCCCGAGGAACCAGTTGGAGAGCTTCTTCGCGTCGGGGTAGCGCTCGGCGCACGCCTCGAAGAAGTCCGCGAGCGGGCGCTCCGCGGTGAGGATGCGCGCGTCATACGCGGGCAGGCCGTACTGACTCACGAAGCGCTGGAGCTTCGCGCGAGGCAGCTCCGGTAGTTCGTGGCCCACCGCCTCGATGACCTCCGTCGTCACGTGCAGCGGCGGGAGGTCCGGCTCCGGGAAGTACCGGTAGTCGTGCGCGTCCTCCTTGCTGCGCATGGAGCGAGAGACGCCCTTGTTGACGTCCCACAGGCGCGTCTCCTGGTCCACCTTCCCGCCGGACTCGATGACATCCACCTGCCGCGAAATCTCGTACTCGATGGCCTGCTTCACGAAGCGGAACGAGTTGAGGTTCTTCAGCTCGCAGCGCTGGCCATAGGTGTCGGAGCCCTTGGGCATCACCGACACGTTGGCGTCGCATCGGAAGCTGCCCTCGTCCAGGTTGCCGTCGTTGACGCCCAGGTACACGAGCACGTCGCGCAGCGCCTTGAGGTACTCCACCGCCTCGTCCGCGTCGCGCAGGTCCGGCTCGCTGACGATTTCCAGGAGCGGCACGCCCGCGCGGTTGAGGTCCACCAGGCTCTGCCCCCCGCCCGCGTCATGCACGCTCTTGCCCGCGTCCTCCTCCATGTGGATGCGGCGCACGCGGATGAGCTTTTCGCCATGAGGCGTGTCGATGAGCAGCTTGCCGTACTCGCAGATGGGCAAGTCGTACTGCGTAATCTGGTAGCCCTTGGGCAGGTCCGGATAGAAGTAGTTCTTCCGGCTCCACACGCTCTTCGCGTTGACGCGGCACTCGAGCGCCAGGCCCGTGCGGATGGCGAAGTCGACGACGCGCTCGTTGAGCACGGGCAACACGCCGGGCATGCCCAGGCACACCGGACAGGTGTTGCGATTGGGCTCCGCGCCGAACGCGGTGGAGCAGCCGCAGAAAATCTTCGACTGCGTGAGGAGCTGCGCGTGGACCTCGAGGCCGATGACGGGCTGGAAATCGCTCACGGGCATGGCGGTGTCACCGATGCGGACCTCGTGCCCTAGACGGGCGCGAGGCGGCGGAAGAAGTCGTGCTCGCGCTCGAAGGCCCGAGCGATGCGCAAGAGGAGGGCCTCGTCGAAGGCCCGTCCCAGAATCTGGAGTCCCACCGGCAGCCCCGCCTTCGTGAAGCCGCAGGGCACCGACAGGCCCGGCACGCCCGCCAGGTTGCAGGGCAGCGTGTAGACGTCCATCAGGTACATGGACAGCGGGTCATCCACCTTCTCGCCCAGCTTGAACGGCGCCACTGGGGAGATGGGGGCCACCAGCGCATCCACCTCCTGGAAGACGCGCGTGAAGTCCTCGCGGATGAGGGTGCGGACCTTCTGCGCGCGCAGGTAGTAGGCGTCGTAGTAGCCGGCGGACAGCGCGTAGGTGCCCAGCATGATGCGGCGCTTCACCTCCGGCCCGAAGCCCCGCTCGCGCGTCAGCGAGTACAGCTCCTTGAGGCCGCGCGCGTCCTTGGCCCTGAGGCCGTAGCGCACACCGTCGTAGCGGGCCAGGTTGCTGGACGCCTCGGCGGGAGCGATGAGGTAGTACGTCGCCAGCGCGTACTTCGTATGCGGCAGCGACACGTCCACCAGCGTCGCGCCCAGGCGCTCATACTCGCGCAAGGCCGCGCGCACGGAGGCCTCCACTTCCTCCTCCATGCCCTGGGCGAAGTACTCGCGCGGCACGCCCAGCTTCAGCCCGCGCACGCCCTGCTCCAGCTCCGCCGAATAGTCCGGCGTCTTCACCGGCGCGGACGTGGAGTCCCGTGGGTCATGCCGCGCCAGGATTTGAAGCAGCGCCGCCGCGTCCGACACCGTGCGCGTCATCGGCCCGGGCTGGTCCAGCGACGAGGCATAGGCGATGACGCCGTAGCGCGACACGCGCCCATACGTGGGCTTGAGGCCCACCGTGTTGGTGAAGGCCGCGGGCTGGCGGATGGAGCCACCCGTGTCCGTACCCAGCGCGCCGAACACCTCACGCGCGGCCACCGCCGCCGCCGAGCCTCCCGAGGAGCCTCCCGGCGTGCGTGTCACATCCCAGGGATTGTGCGTGGGGAAGTAGGCACTGGACTCATTGGAGGAGCCCATCGCGAACTCATCCAGGTTGAGCTTGCCCAACAGCGGCAGGCCCGCCTCGCGCAACAGGCGCACCACCGTCGCGTCCAGCGGCGGCACGAAGCCCTCCAGCACGCGCGAGCCGGCGGTGGTCTCCAGCCCCTCGGTGAGGAAGAGGTCCTTGAGGCCCACGGGCACGCCGTCCAGGGGACTTGCCGGAGTGCCCGCATTGCGGCGCGCATCACTGGCCTCGGCGGCGGCCAGGGCACCGGCCTCGTCCACGCGCAGGAAGGCGCGAATCTTCGGGTCCACCCGCTGGATGCGCTCCAGACACGCGCGGGTGGCTTCCACGGAGGACACCTGACCCGCGGCCAGCTTCTCCGCGAGCTCCAGCATCGTCAGGTCCGTGAGCTGCATGACGTGGGGCTCCCCTCGGACTACTCGATGATTTTGGGCACCGCGAAGGACGTGCCCGACTTCGCCGGGGCGTTGGCCAGCGACTTCTCGGGAGGCAGCGAAGGCCGCGTCACGTCCTCCCGCAGGAGCGAGGCCGTCAGCGTGGCGTGCGACGTGGGCTCCACGTTCTCCACATCCAACGACTGCAACTGCGTCACCGCGTCCAGCACCGCCGACAGCTGCGTGGACAGGCGCTGCTCCTCCTCGGGAGTCAGCGCCAGCCGCGCCAGCGTGGCCACATGTCGCACCTGCTCGAGCGTGAGGGCCATGCGTGGAGCCTCCGACCGCGAGTGACTACTTGCGCTTGAAGAGGTTCAGGATGGCGCCCATCACCTTGCCACTGCCCTCGTGGCCGTGGTGCGCCATCAACTGCTCCAGCTCACCGGAGTCCAGGAAGACGCCGCCGCAGTTGAAGCACGTCTCCAGCTCGATGTTGCCCTGCTTGAGCGTCTGGAGGTCCATGCCGCACTTGGGGCACTTCATCCAGTGGAGCTTCTTGAGGTCCTCGCGCTGCTTCTCCGCCGTCTCCGCGGCCTGCTGGAGCGCCAGCTTGCGCTTCTTTTCGATGTCCTCCCGGGCGAAGTACTCTTCCTCGCTCGAGGACGGCTTGTCGGTGTCTGCCATGGCGATGCTCCTCCAAGAAATCGTGGCGGCACCATACCCCCTCTGGTGGAGGGTGCAGCCGAAATGTAGGCCCCGTGTCCGGCACCTTCCGCCCGGGCTGGAGCGACTGCCGGAAAATTGACCAGACCCCCTCCCTCCCTACACTCGCGACGGGCATTGCTACAGCCCGCTACGCGGCTGAGACGCGCAGAGGGAAGAAGGTCATGACGGCGAAGAAGGGTCGGGCGGAAAAGGCGGTACTCTCCCGTCAGGAGATCGCGACGCGTCGCAAGGCGCTCGCGGACAAGCGACGGAAGGCGGGCGCCGAGGGAGGCGACGGCAGCGCGGGGCGTGCCATCACCGGCGTGTTCCTGCTCGCGGCGTCGCTCTTGTCCCTGTTGGCGGTCGCCACGTTCGACGCCCATGACAGGGTCGGACCGGGCTTCCGCAACGCGGTGGGCCCCATGGGCCACCTCATCGCGGAGACGCTGCGAGGGATGCTGGGCGTGTGCGCCTACCTGGCCCCCGTAGGTGGGCTCTACACGGCCATGGTGCTCTTCGTGGGCAGCCGCGAGCGCAAGCGGGGTCCTCAAATCATCAGCCTCGTGCTGCTGACCGTGAGCATCTCCGTCCTGGCGCAGCTCATGTTCGCCGGGGACAAGGGCTGGGCGCACCCGCCGGGTGGCGCGCTGGGCGCCGGCCTGGGTGGGGTGATGGAGGGACTGTTCTCCACGGTCGGCACCGTCATCCTGGTGACGGCCATCAGCGCCGCCGCCCTCATCGTCGGAACGCAGTACACGTTCTTCAAGCTGTGCTCGCTGGTGTGGGCCGGCCTGAGCGTGCTGGGCCGCCGCGTCGCCGAGTCCGCGAACGTCTTCTGGGAGGCCCAGAAGGCGTCCTACAAGGTCCGTCAGGAGCGCGCCGCGGAGGAGAAGCTGGAGGAGGCCGCGTTCCTCGCGCAAATCGAAGCGGATGAGGAAGAGCTGGCCGAGGCCGAGCGCGCCGCCGAAGAGGCCGAAGCCGCCGAGGCGGAGGCCATGGCCGAGGAGGCCGTGCGCCTGGCCCGGCAGAACGAGAAGGAGCAGGCCCTCGCCGCGAAGCTGGCTCTCAAGGACGGTCGCGAGAAGGGGGAGAAGCGCAAGGCACTACCGCTCCCCGCCGAGACGGACTCGCTGCCGCCCACGTCCTCGCCGGCCCTGCCCGCCGACAACAGGCTCGCGCTGCGCGCCGAGAAGCGTCCCGCGCCCGGAGCGGACCCGGCCTGGGCCGCGTCGTTCCTCGCGCCCGCGCCCCACTCCACCCCGATTGTCCCCGAGGGTGTCGAGCCCCCGAGGAGCCGCCGGAAGACTCCGAACATCGTCACCGGTCCGGGCACGCCGCCCGTCGCCGCGCTGCCGGAGAGCCACGAGCCCGCGCCCGCGGCCCCCATCATCGCCGCGCCGGCGCCTCAGCCCGTCGCGCAGGCCCCTGCCCCGGCTCCCGCGCCCGCCACCCCGGCGGCGGCGCGCATGCCGCTCATCGTCGCGCCCAAGGCGCTGGCCGCGCCCACCGGGAAGAAGGCCCAGGACCAGTTCGAGTTCGTGGGTGACCGCAAGAGCTTCTCGCTGCCGCCGCTGGACGTCCTGGAGTGCGACAAGCAGGAGCGCTCCGAGCTGGACAAGGACGCCTTCCTCTCCACGGCGGAGAAGCTGCGCGCGAAGCTGGCCGACTTCGGCATCGTCGGCGAGGTGGTGGAGATTCGTCCCGGCCCCGTCGTCACCATGTACGAGTTCCTGCCGGGACCGGGCATCAAGGTGAGCAAGATCGCCGCGCTCGCGGACGACCTGGCCATGGCCATGGAGGCGATGCGCGTGCGCATCGTCGCGCCCATCCCCGGCAAGGGCGTGGTGGGCATCGAGGTTCCCAACAAGGACCGGGAGACCGTCTACCTCAAGGAGATCGCCGAGCAGGACGCCTTCATCAAGAGCGCCAGCAAGCTGACCATGTGCGTGGGCAAGGACATCGAGGGCATGCCCTATGTCTTCGACCTGGCCAAGGCGCCCCACCTGCTCATCGCCGGCACCACCGGCTCCGGCAAGTCGGTGGCCGTCAACTCCATGATCATGAGCATCCTCCTCAAGTCCACACCGGAGGAGGTCCGCTTCATCATGGTGGACCCGAAGATGCTGGAGCTCTCCATCTACGAGGGCATCCCGCATCTGCTCCTGCCCGTCGTGACGGACCCGAAGAAGGCGGCGCTCGCGCTGCGCTGGGCCGTGGAGGAGATGGAGCGTCGCTACCAGCTGCTCTCCGAGGCGGGCGTGCGCAACATCGCCGGCTACAACAAGCTGGTGGAGAGCTCCGCCACCGAGGTGAAGGGCGCGTCGGGCACTCCCGAGGCCGCCCCGAAGAAGAAGTCGAAGCCCAAGAAGATGCTCGTGCTCGACGTGGAGGGCGGCGACAAGCCCGCCTCGAGCGGGGACGGGCTGGGCGTGGCCGTGCCTCGGGACGACGACGAGCTGCACGAGGCGCAGGGGTCCGACGCGCCGGACGAAGTGCCCGAGGTGGAAGCCGAGGCCGACGACGAGTCGGACGTGCCCTTCGTCTCGGCCAGCGACAAGCCGGAGAAGAAGGAGCTCAAGAAGCTGCCGTACATCGTGGTCATCATCGACGAGCTGGCGGATTTGATGATGGTGGCCAGCCGCGAGGTGGAGACCTACGTGGCGCGCCTGGCGCAGATGGCGCGTGCGTCCGGCATCCACCTGATGGTCGCCACGCAGCGTCCGTCCACGGACGTCGTCACCGGCGTCATCAAGGCGAACTTCCCCACGCGCATCAGCTTCATGCTGCGCTCCAAGCCGGACTCGATGACGATTCTGGGCACGGTGGGCGCGGAGGCCCTGCTGGGCATGGGCGACATGCTCATCATGCCGCCCACGAGCGCGCACCTGCAGCGCGTGCACGGCGCCTACGTGTCGGAGAACGAAATCAAGAAGGCGGTGGACCACCTCAAGGCCCAGGGCAAGCCCGTCTTCGACGAGTCCATCCTCAAGCCGCGCGACGAGGACGTGGAGTCTGGTGGCGAAGAAGACGAGCTGTCCGACGAGCTGTACGATCAGGCGCTCGCGACGGTCAGCGAGATGCGGGCCGTCTCCATCTCCATGCTCCAGCGCAAGATGCGCATCGGCTACAACCGCGCGGCTCGCATGATTGAGCGCATGGAGCGCGACGGCGTGGTGGGCGCGGCGGATGGCGCCAAGCCCCGCGAGGTACTCATCCGGGGTGTGGGCGACATGCCCGGCGCCGGAGCCATGTAGGGCCGCCAGGAAAGCGGCCCCGATTGTTCATCGTGGGGGTGTCCGGAGCGGTCCGGGCGCCCCCTCTTCGTTTCCCCCACCTCACGACATCCCAGGTGAGCGCCCATGATTGTCGCCATCTCCCGCTTCCGCCCCGCACCCGAGGAGGCCGAGCGCCTGATTGCCCGCTTCCAGGAGCGCGCGCGGCGGGTGGACACCCATGACGGCTTCCTGGGGCTGGAGGTGCTGCGGTCCTTCGAGCGCTCGCCGGAGCTCCTGCTGGTGACGCGCTGGCGGGACAAGGAGGCGATGCGGAGCTATTTCCAGTCGGAGGACTTCCGGCGCGCCAAGGAGGCCAGCGCCGAGCAGGACGGGGCGACGTTCGCCATCTACGAGGTGGTGGGTACCTGAGGCGTCTTGTGGGTTCCCAAGCAGTCCCAGGTCGTCTAAGGGCGGTGTCTTATGGCTGAACGCATCGCCCTTTTCGCCACCACGGCTCGCGGCACCGAAGACCTTCTCGCGGACGAGCTCAAGGAGCTTGGCGCGCGCCGCATCCGTCAGGACCGCGGTGGAGTCCGCTTCATGGCCTCGCTGGACGAGGCCCTCATGGTCTGCCTCTGGTCCCGCATCGCCATGCGCATCCTCTACCCGCTGGGCACCTTCGAGGCCCACGGCGCGGAGGGCCTGTACGAAGCCGCCGCGAGCGTCCCCTGGGAGGAGCACCTGACGCCCACCACGACGTTCGCGGTGGATGCCACGCTGAAGGACAGCGAGCACAGCCACTCGGGCTTCGTGGCGCTCAAGGTGAAGGACGCCATCGTCGACCGGATGCGCACCAAGGTCGGCACGCGTCCGGACGTGAACACGAAGAACCCGGACGTGAGCGTGGTCGCGCACCTGTCGCGCGAGACGCTGTCGCTGTCGTTGGACCTGTGCGGCGACGCGTTGAATCGCCGGGGCTACCGCGTGCGGCCCACCGTCGCGCCGCTCAAGGAGACGCTGGCCGCCGCCGTGCTGCGCGCCGCGCACTACACGGGCGAAGAGGCGCTGGTGGATCCGATGTGCGGCTCCGGCACGTTGCTGATTGAAGGCGGGATGATGGCCCGTCGCCGAGCGCCCGGACTCAACCGCGACTTCGCGGTGGAGCGCTGGCCCGTCATCGGCCCGCGCGCGAAGGAGCTGCTCGTGGACCTGCGCGCGGATGCCCGCCGCAACGAGCGCAAGGTGGAGGTCCCCATCTGGGGCTTCGACAAGGACCCGGAGGCCCTGGAGGCCGCCCAGCGCAACGTGCAGGCCGCACGGCTGTCGGAGGAAATCATCCTCGCCGAAGCTGACGCGACAGACCTGCCGCACCTGCCCGCCGCCAGTGGCCTGCTGCTCACCAATCCGCCCTATGGAGACCGGCTCACGGGCTCCGGCGGACAGAAGGGCATGAAGAGCTTCTATTACAAGCTGGGCGAGTCCCTGCGCGTGCCCGGCTGGCGCGTCTGGGTGCTCTCCGGCAACCCGGCCTTCGAGAGCGCGTTCCATACGCGTCCCTCCGCGCGCCGGGAGATGTGGAACGGCCCCATCGAATGCACGTTGCTCGGCTACCGGGCCGCGGGCAGCAGCCACCTGGACGAAAACTCAGAAGCGCCGCTCCGTGCGCCGAAGCAGCCGGCCAATGTTGCTCCGGTGCGTCCACAGCATGAGGGCGAAGAGGACAGCTGAGAGGCCGGTGTACTCCGGAGCCCGGGCAGTGAAGGCCGACGTGCCCACCGCCGTGGCTCCGGCCGCGAGCGAGCCCAGGGAACTGACCCGCCACACCGCGAAGAAGGTGATGTACGCGGCGCCCGCGGCCAGCGCGGCCAGCGGAGCGAGCACCAGCAGCACACCCAGCGCGGTGGCCACGCCCTTGCCGCCGTGCAGCTTGAGCCACACCGGATAGACGTGGCCCAGCACCGCGGCCAGGCCCACCAGCACGTGCACCGTGGGAAGGTCCGGCACGAGCTGCAGCGCGAGCGCGACGGGCAGCGCGCCCTTCACCGCGTCCAGCACGAGCACCACCGCGCCCAGCTTCTTGCCTGCGACGCGGGTGACGTTGGTGGCGCCGATGTTGCCGCTGCCGCTCTGGCGCACGTCCACGCCACGCAGCCATCGCGTCAGCAGGACACCGAAGGGAATGGAGCCGGCGAAGTAGCCCAGCAGGACGAGCGCGAAAGTCACGACCCCACGCTATAGCAGCAGGTGGGGGAAGCGCGTCTTCACCACCACGTAGGCGTAATTCACCAGGAGGATGGCGGGCATCACCATCTGGAACACCTTCCACTCCCGGGGCGAGAGTCGGATTTCGGGGACGGGGACGGCGAAGACGAGGTGCAGCACCGTCACCACGACCGCCAGGGCGAACAGGAAGGCGGCCACCGTCCCCAGGGGGTTGGCCTCCCAGGCCCCCTCGAAGTTGAAGTGGGCGAAGCGGTCAGCCGCGCGCGTCAGCCCACAGCCGAGGCAGGGCCAGCCTGTCCGCTCGCGCAGCACACAGCCCCAGAAGGGGATGAGCTTCGCCACGGGGATGTACCGGGCCACGAGCAGCCCCACGAGGCCGATGAGCCCCAGGTAGTCCACGGTGCCGAGGCGTCGATTGCGAGGAGGGAGGAAGACCTTCATGCGCGCCTCGCCCAGAGGTGTGCGGGAGTCCCACTCTAGTACGGGCGCCGCCTTGCCGGGGCAACGAGTTTTGGCTAAGCGAGCGAGTCATGAACTCGCTCCGCACGTCCCTGATGCTGCTGGTCGCTGTTCCCCTGATTGCGTTCGCCGGCGACAAGACGCCCGCCAAGGACAAGGCTGCGGCGGCCGACTGTCACCACCCCGCCGAGGCCGCCAAGGCAGCGCCGAAGCCCCAGGCGACCGCCGCCGCGGCGCCTGCCGCCGCGCAGGAGAACTGGAAGCTCACCCGGGGCGAGGCGCTCAAGGGCGCATCTCCCGTGAAGCTCGCGGACCTGCTGGCGAAGCCCCAGCCCCATGACGGGAAGACGGTGCGGCTCGAGGGCACGGTGCGCAAGGCGTGCGAGAAGAAGGGCTGCTGGATGGAGCTGGCGACGGACCCCCAGGCCAAGGGGCCGGGCGTGCGCGTGACGTTCAAGGACTATGGCTTCTTCGTCCCGCTGGACTCGGCGGGCTCGCAGGCGCGCGTGGAGGGCGTGGTGAAGGTGGCGGAGCTGAGCGAGGGCCACGCGTCGCACTACGAGGCGGAAGGCGCCATCGTCCCGCGTGGCGCGGACGGCAAGCCGCGCGAGGTTCAGCTCGTCGCGACGGGCGTCGAGCTGCGCCGCTAGGACATGGCGCGCAGCTTCAGCATGAGGGGCGTGCAGGGCGCGGCGGACCGCGCCGTGCAACACGCTCGGACGTGGTTGCTGGAGACGGAGCCGGGCTCGCGCGTGCATGACGTGCAGTCAGACCCCCGCTTCCAGCACCGTGGCGTGGACCTCCTCTGGGAGCTGCCGACGGGAGAGGTGCGCGGCATCGAGGTGAAGGGCGACCGCAACGCCACCCGACGCCGCTACTTCTTCGAGCTGGTCTCCAACCTGGAGAAGGACACGCCGGGCTGCTTCCTCTACAGCGGCGCGGACCTCCTCGTGTACGTCTTCCTCTCGCAGGGAGAGCTGCACGTGATGCCCCTCAAGGCAGTGCGTGACTGGTTCCTGCCACGCGCGAAGGAGTACACGCTCAAGCACGCCTTCACCCAGACAGGCGCCATCCGCTACACGACGGTGGGCGCGGTGGTGCCCACGCGAGACGTCGTGGAAGGCGTGCCCCGGGTGCTCAAGATTCCGTTGAAGCGCTCGACGCCCCTGGCGACCCAGGAAGTCGCCGCGCTGGATTCACCTCCGACGACGGCGCTGACGGAGGGCGGCGGCGAGGCCTCCGCCGAGCAAGCGACCGCGCGGGCCGCGGAGGCCACGACCTCTCCCAAGAAGAAGGCGCGGCGGAAACAACCGGCGCGTCAGGCGCGGAGCACAGGCTCGAACACCGCCGAGTAGGGCCTCTCCAGGGCACATCGACGGTCGCGAGCTCGCCCGTTCGCCTGAGGGACTTCGCGGGGCAGTATGACGCGAGCAATTCCTCGTCGCATGCGCCTCGCGAGCCCACCACGTTCGCTGGAGGCGCCTCGCGGGGAAGTGCGCAGCGAGCGACTCCTCATCGCATGCGCCTCACCGTCTTCGCGTTCAGGGGCGCCTCTGGAAGCGCCGGTGGCGCGCCCTGCCCTTCTGGACGCGACGCGCGAGCACTCGCCCGCGCGCCGCCAGGTGCTGGCTTCAGCGCCCGTGACGGTGACGGGTGTGGCCGGGGTGGATGCGGTCGTGCTCCGCATTGAGGCGGTCGGCCGTGCGCACCAGGTCCAGCAGGGAGACGCGGTCGTTCTGCGCCTTGTAGACGTGCTCCAGACGGGGAACGAGGTCCAGCGCCAGGTGCAGGTCCTTGGTCGACTCGGCCCACTCCAGCAGCATGCGGCCAGCCGAAGCGGCGGGACCATTCGCCTTCAGGTGGATGAGGCCGTCCACGGCCAGAATCCGAGCGATGGGCGTACGCGCCGTGTCCTCGGTCAGCTTCACCAGGTCCGACACGGCCGCGTCCTGCTCGCCGCGCGCCGCGCGCACCATGGCGCGGGAGATGCCCTTGCGGTCCGGCAGGAAGAACTCCTCCAGGTCCGCGAACGACTCCGCGTGGTCCGGGTGGCCGGAGCGGGCGAGCGTCTCTGCGAGGCTGTCGAACAGCTCCGCGTCCTTCTCCGAGAACGGAGCCAGCGCCTCCTGCATGAAGCGCTCCTGGGGCCCGCCGTTGTCATCCACGGGAAGTCGCGCGCGCAGGCCGTTCATCTTCTCGAAGGCCGGAGCCACCGGAGCGTCCGCCGCGCCGTTGAGCAACTGGAGCAGCGACTTCATGAGCGAGGCGAGCGTATCCGTCAGCTCGTACGGCGCCACGCGGTCCGGCAGCCAGCGGCGCCACAACTCCACCGGCGCCGCCACCACGAAGTCCTTGAAGGGGCCCGTGCCCTTCCACTGGGCCTTCCACTGTTGGGCGATGCCCAGCGGGAAGGTCGTCTCCGAGAGCTTTCGGAAGTCCTCCTCGGCCACGGGAATACCGTAGTGACCGAGCGTTCCGACCAGGGCCTCCGTCGAGTACTCCTTCAGGCCCTTCTGCTGCCACGCCTTGTCCACACGCTGCGCGCTCACCTGGTTCTCCGCTGCCCCTGGGCGCCGGCCATCGGCGCATGCGGACTTCTAGCGGAAGCGGAGCCCGCAGTGCAGCGGCACTTGCACATCCCCGTCACGCGGCGGACGCGGGGGGCGCCATCTTCGGGACGGTGGGCCAATGGACGGGGTTGCGCCGCCCGTCCTCCACCCGACGCGCCAGATAGGGCTCACAGCCCCGGGCCTCGAAGGCCTTCTTCCAGGCCGCGAAGCTCCCCCCGGCACGCCAGGCGTCCATCGCCGCCAGCCCACCCTCCGGGCCACATTGGGCCAGCATGTACTCCACCCACGCCCACCGCGCGGAGGTGGGACGCACCTCGGCGCGTCCACGCAGGCCCTTGCGCAGCCTCTCCAGCCGGTTCTCGACCTCCTTGATGCCCGCGAAGGGTGCCCCGTCCAGTGGCGTGTTCCGCTTGGCCACGAAGGGTGCCACTCCCAACGCCACGGGAAGGATGCGAGACAGCTCCGCGGTGAAGCGGATCAACTCGTCGATGTCCTCGTCCCCTTCGAAGGGAAGCCCCACGACGTTGTAGACCTTGAGCTGCTTCATGCCCGCCGTGCGGGCGTACCCCGCCGCACGGACAATCTGTTCCTCCGAGTGCTTGCGGTCCACCATGTCCCGCATGCGCTGCGAGGCCCCGTCCGCCGCCACCGTCAGGTTGGTCGCCCCACCCCGGCGGAGCTGATCCACCAACTCCTGTGTCAGCCGATCCGCCCGGAGTGACGACACCCCGACTTCCTTCCCCGCGTCCACGAGCGTGCGGAGCAACTCGACGATACGCGGATGATCCGTCACCGCCGCGCCCACCAGGCCCACCCTCCGGGCGTGCGCGGGGATCAGCGACAGCACCCGCTCTGGAGGCACCGTGCGCATGCCCCCGTTCGTCGTGCGGCGCATGACGCAGTAGTGGCAGCCGCGCGAGCACCCCCGCTCCGGTTCGATGAGGAACATCGAGCGCAGCTCGGTATGCGGGGTGATGATCTGCGTGCGGGCAGGCAGCCGCGAATCCGTGGCCCGAGCCACGTGGTAGCGCTGGCCTCCGCGCCCCGGCACACGAAAGCCAGGGATGCGTGCCAGATGGTCCAGCAGGGCCTCGCGCTCCATCGTGGCCGCCGCCTCCACCAGCACGTGCATAAGGTCTTCCGCCTCGCCCTGGACCAGCACGTCCACGAAGGGCTCCAGCGGATCCGGGTTGGAGAACGTCAGGGGCCCTCCCGCCACCACCAGGGGATGGCGCCCATCCCGGCGCTCCTCCGCCAGCACAGGCAGCCCCGCCAACTCCAGCATCGTGAAGAACCCCGTCAGCTCCAGCTCATACGCCACGGAGAACGCCAGCATCGCGAAGCTGGAGACGGGAGCCTGGGACTCCCACGTGAACAACGGCGTCCGGGTGCGCTTGAACGCCTCCACGTCATCCGGAAGGAAGGCGCGCTCGGCGGTGGCACCCGGGTGCTCGTGAACCTCCCGGTAGATGGCCTGGAAGCCCAGCGAGCTCATCCCCACGTGGTAGGGGCTCGGGTAGCAGAGGGCCACGCGGAAGGGAGCCTCCTTGTAGAGGGTGCCTTCTTCGTCGTCCAACAGCGAGCGGACGTGGTGGATGAGTGAGTAACGGCCCTCCATGTTCCTCCAGACAGAAACAACCCTGACAGACAGGTACAGCCCATCAAACACCGCGGCCCCGTCAGTCCACTCCTTGAGGAGGGCTGGCGGGGCCGCGAGGCGCCACCTGTCAGGTGGCGCTGTTCAGCGTTGAACGACTACCTGAAGGACGGAATCTGCTTCGAAGGAACGCAGTACGACGCCGCCGGCGTCCCATCCGCGTTGAACCGAATCGTGAGGCACTCCGCCGCGAAATCGGGGTTCAGACCCGAGTCCGGACCGCAAGCAGTCGCATCCGACGGACTGCACGCAATCGCGGGCCACAGGGCACGCATGGTGTAGTTCGAGGCGCAACCATCCTTCGTGTACTTCAGCTCACCCTTCAGCTGGGTGCCGGGCGCGAACGGAGCCGCGTAGACATCCACGTTGGTGAATTCGTAGCGGAGCGTCGTCGCCGCGGCGGTGCTGGTCGCCGCTGCATTGACGGTGGCCGCCGACAGCGAGGGGGCCGCGCAGAAGTCCTTGTCATCAGGCTCCGTAGCGAGCGCACCCAGCGCCGTCTGCTCCGAGGGGGCCCCAGGATCCCGGCTCGCGATGCTCGCCAGGCCGTTGGGACGAATCGTGAGCAGCGAGTTGTTCAGGTTGTCCGGGTCATTGAACTTGAAGACGCCGAGCAACTCTCCAGGGGGAGCAACGATGGTGCAAGCACCACCACCGTTGACGAGGGTGGGGGAGTCCACCGCATCGTACTTGACCACCCAGTTGGCGTTGTCCTGCACGAAGCAGGGCGCCTCTGGCTGGTCGAAGTTGCAGCCCGTCAGCACGCTCGCCGTGCCAACAAGGACCATCGCAGCATTGAAAATGTTCTTGGTCATGTGACTTGAAATCCCGGTTCCGTGAGTGGCCAGAGACTAGAACGTGTACCGGACGCCAAGGCGCATCTGCCGCGGCGGCTGGTAGCTGGTCGGGTTCTTGAAGTTGGGGTTGACGTCTCCGTCCACGCTACCGAACGGCTCCGTGCGCTCCTCGCCTTCCTGCCACGTCACGTTGCCCGGCAGGTCGCTGGGCTTGCCGTTCGGGATCGGAGCGACGCTGAGCAGGGTGTACGTCTGGTCCACCGTGCTGACGCCCTGGAAGTTGAAGAGGTTGAAGACGTCGAGGGTGACGGAGATCACGCTGTCCTTGCTGACGCGGTAGTTGACGCCAATGTTGGAGTCAATGACGTTCAGCCAGGGCGTACGGCCACCCGCGCCACGGGGGAGGACGAAGGACTCGTCCGAACCGTAGAGAGCGTGCGCACCGAAGTAGTTGATCGGCGTGCCGGAGTTGCCGCGGTAGGACAGACCGATGCTCGCGGAGAGCTCGTTGGTGAAGTTGAACTCCTTCGCGCCGAACACCTTGATCTGGTGGGTACGGTCGAACGGGAGCAGACCCGTGCGGTTCGCCAGGAGGCTGATGAGGTCGAAGTCCGACAGGATGTTCGGGTCGAGCTGAGCCGTCTCCGGACGGAACAGACCGGGGTAGTTACCGTACAGACGGGACCAGGTGTAGTTCGCCTGGGCCAGCCAGCCGTCCGAGAACGTGCGGTTCAGGTAGACGGTGACGTTGTCGTAGTTACGCTCCGGCTTCGGGAACTCCTTGGCGAAGCCGCTGCCCGGGTTGCCGAGGAAGTACGAGCGACCGTCATCGCGGCTCATGTCCTCGATGACCATGTTCATGTCGCGGTGGGTGTAGCTGGCGCCCACGCGGGTGTTCGCGATGAGCTCGTACTCGCCGCCGACGACGATTTCGTCGGACGACTGGGGGTTGATGTCCGGGTCGATCGGCTCGTTCTCCACCTTGCCGCCCGTGAAGAGGCGGTTCGGGTTACGGCTGCTCTCCGGCTGACCGAGGACGTAGTTGGGATCCCGGCACTCCGTCTCCTGGCTCTCGCGGCTGGACGGGTCGCAACCACCCGACTCACCCGGCTCCACCATGGCGCGGCGGGCCTCGTAACGACGCTCACCCGGGAACGCGCGGTCGAGCATGTTCAGAGGAACCTGCTCGTAGTACCGGGCGAAGTTCACGAAGAACTTCGTGCGGCCGTTGGCGAACGGGTCGACGATGGCGCCGATACGGGGCGACCACTGGTTGCCGAGGATGAGGGCCAGATCGCCATCACCGCCGTACATCGCCTGCACGTCGTAGCGCACGCCGAGGTTCAGCGTGACGCGGTTGGCGATGGACCAGGAGTCCTGCAGGAAGCCACCGACCGTGGTGCTGGTGGTCTTCGACTGCTGGGTCAGCTGGGTGATGGGGCTGTCAGGGGACGCCTGGTAGCCGTAGCGGCGGTAGTCATGAACCGCGATGCTTCCCGTGTAGGGCTGCCCGTTGAGGGTCGCACCCGTGTACGGGAAATTCTCCTGGAAGTACACGCCACCGCCATACGCCTTGAGCTGGTCGTACGACAGGAACTCGGTGTCGACACCGGCCTTCAGCACGTGGGTGCCGAGCGCGTTCAGCAGGTACGTGGCCTTCGCGTTGATCTGGTAGCGGTCCAGCTTCGCGTCGGACATCAAGCCGGGACCACCCAGCGTGTAACCTCTCACGGGGCAACGCTCGACCGAGACCGGGTCGCCGTTCTCGTCGACCGTCTCCAGCGGATCGCACGCCGATTCCTGGCCCGCGGGCAGGTTCTCGAACACCGTCAGCCGGCGCTCGAAGTTGTAGAGCATGCGGGAGTAGCCCGCGAGGCCCTGCGACGAGCCGATCTTGCTGCCGTCCGCCGGAAGGGTGGACGCCGTCTGGTGGAACCAGCCGAGGTTCGCGTCGACCAGGACCTTCTTGTCCATGAACGCGCCCGCGTACTTCAGGGCCAGCGACGTGGCGTTCGCGTTGGTCTCCGTGAAGGCGAAGTCGCCCGGGCGGGAGGCCAGCGCGCCCGGCAGACCACCGGACTGCGGGTTGATGCTCAGCTTGCCCATGCCACCGGTCGTCGTCGGGGTGCCGTTGAGGGCGATCGAGACGTTGTGGTCCTGGTTGATGAGGTACGTCAACTTGCCCATGTACTGCACGGTCCGGGTGTCGGCGTAGTACTGACGGTCAGAGCCCGCGATGGGGTCGACGACGGTGAAGCCCTCGTCGTTGGTCACCGAGGTGCCGTCCGCGTTCAGCCGGATGGCGTTCAGCGTGCGGGTGTGCTGGTAGCGCGTGAACGACGGCGCGAAACCGGCGAAGAACCACAGCTTGTCCTTGAGGATCGGGCCACCGAGGGTCGCGCCGAAGTCACCCAGGTTCTGCAGCTCGTTGAGGCCACTGATGACAGTGCCCTCTTCCTGGATCAGCTTGCGGGTGCCTTCGAAGGTTCCCGGCGTCCAGTTCGCGAACACGGAACCGTGGAACTCGTTGGAGCCAGACCGGGTCACCGCGTTGATGACACCGCCCGTGGAGCGACCGAACTCCGGCAGGTAACCGCCGGTGATGATGTTCACGTCCTGCACGAACTCGATGCTCATCGGGCTGGCGTTCACGCCGTAGGCGGGGTCGTTCGTGGACAGACCGTCCACCACGTACCCGTTCTCAGGCGAGGTCGCGCCGTTGATGGACACACCGTACTGGTCGTTCTGGGCGCCAGGCGCCAGCTCGGCCAGGGACTCGAAGGAGCGAGCTGCTCCTCCCTTGCCACCCGGACGGGCCACGGCGATGCGCTTGATGAACTCCTGATCCACGTTGACGCCCGTGGTCGTGGAGCCCACGTCGATGGTCGGCGGCGCGCCGACGATCTCCACCACTTCACCGAGGGACTCGGGGAGCAGCTCGACGTTGACGCGGATGGTGCGGTTCAGACGCAGCTGGACGTCAGAACGTGCGTACGGCTTGAACTGCTCTTTCTCGAACCGCAGGGTGTAAACACCAGGCGGCAGCTGGGGAATACGGTAGTTGCCCTGAGCGTCGGTAACCACGGTCTGCTCACCCTGAAGGTTGGGCGAGGTCGCGGTGACAACAACGTCAGGAACAGGCTGCCGGCTTTGAGCGTCGATGACAGTACCGATCATCGTGCTCGACTGCGCGAAAGCCGCCGATCCATAAAGCAGACCTGCGGCCAGGACAACTCCGGTTTCCCGGAGCACTCGGTTCAAGTGCATACCAGACCCCTCCAAGGTGGGCTGCAACCGAAAATGACTGGGGAAAATATCCGAGGTCAAGCAGTTGTCAATAGACCGTTGCTTTTTGGTAACCAGTGGGGCAATTGCGCGATCACGTCAGTTACCCTTGACCGTGCTTGCTTGAACCCGGAACGCGTTTCTGTATGGTAGCGCGCCCTTTCAGCCGGGCGGGGCGTGGTGGGTGTCCACTGGTGATGAGGAGTCTAGTACATGTTTGATTCAGTCCTTGACCGCGGTCAGGCGCCCAGAGCGCGGTTCGGCGTGGGGACCACCATCTCCGTGATCCTGCACGTCGCTTTGTTCGGCGTGGCCTACTTCCTGTCGACGAGGGAACCGGTCGAGGAGGAGAAGGAGATCGAGGTGACGCTGAAGGCCACCATGGCCCCGCCGCCTCCTCCCCCGCCGCCTCCTCCCCCGGCGGCGAGCACCAAGCCGAAGACGACGCCCAAGAAGCCCAAGAAGCCCGACACCATCGTCCAGCCCAAGGAGATCCCGAAAGAGGTCCCCAAGGAGGCCGAGCCGGCCGAAGAGCCGGAAGAGGCTCCCGAGGAGGCCAGCGAGGAGCAGGTCGAGGGTGGCGTCGAAGGCGGTGTCGCCGGCGGTGTGGTGGGCGGCGTCGTGGGTGGCGTGATTGGCGGCGTGGTCGGCGGGCAGCTGGGCGGGACGGGGACGGAAGTGCTGCCGTTCGGTGCGGGCATGACGCGTCCGGAGAAGGTCTCGGGCCCGCAGCCCGAGTACACGCGTGAGGCGCTCGAGTCCCGCGTGCAGGGCACGATGATCGTCAAGTGCGTCATCACCGTGGAAGGTCGAGTGGAGCGCTGCCGAATCATCAAGCCCCTGCCCCACATGGAACAGGCCGTCATGGACGCCCTGACCTCGTCACGCTACAAGCCCGTCACGTTCCAGGGCCGTCCGGTCCAGGTGGATTACACCTTCACCCTGAATCTGAAGCTTCCGCGCTGATCCGGGCGCGCCGTAGAGAAGCACCGCCGACCACCCCGCGCTCGTGAGGAGGAGCGCTTAATCAAGCCATGCAATTCACTCTCATCGATATTTGGCACCACACGGGCACCTTCGCCCGTATGATCATCTTCACCCTGGCCATCATGTCGGTGGCGTCCCTGGTCGTGATGGCGGAGCGGATGATCGTCTTCCGCAAGACCCGGTCCGACAGCCGCAACTTCGCCGCCAAGATGGGTGCCATCCTGGCGAAGGGCGACCTGACCACCGCGGCCAACACGAACCTGGGCAAGGACGTGGGTCACCTGGGTCGGGTGATCAACTCCGGCCTCACCGCGTACCGCATCAGCCCCAACAACAAGGACATCGCGGTGGAGTCGGTGGCGCGGGCGCTCGAGCGCCAGGCGCAGCGCGAGGTTCAGAGCATGAAGCGCGGCCTGGGCCTGCTGGCCACGGTCGGCTCCACGGCTCCGTTCGTGGGTCTGCTCGGCACGACGATGGGTATCGTCAACGCCTTCCAGCTCATGGCGGCTGCCGGCTCCGGCGGTCTGGGCACCATCTCGGCCGGTATCGCCGAGGCGCTCATCACCACGGCCTTCGGTCTGTTGGTCGCCATCCCCGCGGTGATGGCCTACAACTTCCTGCAGGGCTGGGTGGATGCTCGCTCGGTGGACATCTCTGAGTCCTCCAACGAGTTCCTCGACGTGGTCGCCCGCCACATGGGCGGCGGCGCGCACTCCTCGCACGCGGCCTGAGCAGTCACCGGCGAGCCCGGGGACGACCCGAGGCCCGCCTCCCGACGTGAACGCGGCCCCTGAAATCTGGGGGCCTGCGACGCCACCCGGGACGGCGGGCTTCCACCACCTGGAAGCAGGTTAAACGCATGGGAATGTCAGCTGGCCCCAAGGGGGGCATCAAGAGCGAGATCAACGTCACGCCGCTGGTGGACGTGGTGTTGGTGCTCCTCATCATCTTCATGGTCGTCACTCCCATGCTCCAGCGCGGCAAGTCCGTGGAGCTGCCGAAGGCCACCGAAATCGAGAAGGAGAAGGGCAAGGACTCAGACCCTCTCTACGTCTCCATCACTCCGGACAAGAAGGTGTTCCTGGAGAATGACCAGGTGGACGAGCAGGCACTCCAGGATCGACTGACGCAGGAGCTGGCGAAGGACCCGGGCAAGAAGATCCTGCTCAAGGGCGACAACACCGTGAACGTGGGCGACGTGCGCAGGGTGCTGGACGTGGCCCGCAAGGCCAAGGCCAAGCAGATCGCGCTCGGCGTCGAGGAGAAGAAGTAATGGCGGGCCACAAGCAGCGTCAGTGGGTGAAGCCGCAAACGCCGCCCAACTCGGAGATCAACGTCACGCCGCTGGTGGACGTGGTGTTGGTGCTCCTCATCATCTTCATGGTCGTCACGCCCCTCCTGGAGAAGGACATCCTGGTGCGCGTGCCGGACACCGAGGTGGAGGATCAGCCGCCGCCGGAAAACCAAGATGACCAGCAGCTGGTGGTCCTGCTGGACAAGGATGGTGGCTACTCCATCAACACGGAGAAGGTGCCCACCGCCGACTACGTCAACCGGCTCAAGCGGATGCTCGCAGCGAAGAAGGCGGACGAGAAGGTCGTCTTCTTCATGGCGGACGACGCGACGAACTACGGCCGGCTCATCCTGGCCATGGATGGCGCGAAGGGCGCCGGCGCGAAGGTCCTCGCCATGGCGACCGAGCTGCCGTCGAACGCCATCATCCAGGGTACGCAGGTGGACACCGGCACTCCGGCGCCCGCTCCGACGCCGACTCCCTGAGAACCTCCGCCCGGAGCCCTACGCTCCGGGTTGGAGTCGCGGTTCACAATCAGAAGCTCGTCGGCTAGAGTTCACTCCTCATGGCTGACGAGCTTCTCGTCTTTGAACAGACCATCGAAGCCCTCTTCCTGCGCGCGCTGCACGGGCGGCTGACGCCCGCGTGCAAGAGTCGCCTGCGCCAGGCGGGGCTCGACGTGGACCAGAAGCTTCGTCCCGCCTACGCCTTCCCGTCGTGGATGGCCTTCCTGCGCATCGCCGCGGAAGAGCTCTTTCCCCAGGAAGCCATCGGCCCCGGTACATGGAAGCTCGGCGAGGCCTATATCGAGGGCTTCCGGGAGACCATGCTGGGCCGCGCGGTGCTGTCGCTGCTGCGCGTGCTGGGGCCTCGCCGGACGCTCATGCGGGCCACGCAGAACTTCCGGGCGGGCAACAACTACACCGAGTCGAAGCTGGTGGAACTCACCCCCACCCAGTTCGAGTTGTGGATGAACGAGGTGGGTGACTACCCGGACTTCACCGCCGGCATCATCCACGCGGGACTGCGGGTGGCCGGCGCACAGGACGTGAAGGTGGAGCCGTCCGGCTACGACGGCCACGCCTGCACCTACCGCATCAACTGGAAGGAGGCCTCGGTCTCCTCTGGCGTCGCGGGCAGCGGGGACTCCAAGGCCGCCATGAGGTCCGGGTCCATCAGCTCCCGGTAGATGAACTCGGCGATGAGCCCGGTCACCATCCAGATGGGCAGGATGTAGAGCGACGTCATCTCCCAGAAGATGGCGCCCGCGTCGGCGTAGTACCAGATGCGGTAGCCCGTGAGCCGCTCCAGCATCAGCCCACTGAAGGCCTCGAAGAGCAGGATGCCGACGCCGTAGACGACGGCTCGCAAGCTCGCGTGCTGATAGAGCATCCAGCGGTAGACGGGCTCCACGAAGCAGAAACACGCGACGCCGTAGATGAGGAACATCCAAAGCGAGCACTGGCCATAGGCCGTGATGTTGGGCGTGTTCCAGATGGCGTTGAGTCCCAGCCGGTCGTCCACCTGCCACTGGAACTGGAACAGCGTCCCGAGGATGGGCACGTCCCGGGAGATGCGCACCAGGTTGTAGAAGAAGATCTCCGAGCTGAGTCCCACCATGCCGTAGAGGCAGAAGCGG
Organism: Myxococcus sp. CA040A; assembly: GCF_013336725.1. Classification (NCBI taxonomy): domain Bacteria; kingdom Pseudomonadati; phylum Myxococcota; class Myxococcia; order Myxococcales; family Myxococcaceae; genus Myxococcus; species Myxococcus sp. CA040A. The sequence continues at coordinate 618,216 of NZ_JABUMR010000005.1, forward strand.
AACACCGCGAAGGCCACCTTCATCCGCTGGCCTCGCTTCATGTCAGCCCGACGGATACGGACCGGACGGCGCCGATGAATGACCTGCGACCCCATGCGCGTCATCTCCCCCATGCATTCCCCAGATACCCGCCAAGGTACCCAAGAGGCACCCGCCCTGGCTAGACCCACCTTCACTAATCCAGTGCATCTGGAATCGTGACGGGCGGGCCCGCGGGATGGGCATCCGCCTGGGGAGATTGGATTGGAGGGGCCGTCGCCTCGGGATGCCGTCGGTACGCGGGTTGCTCCGCGAAGGTCGCGACGTCTGAGGGAGAGGGCGGGGACATGCTGGCGAGGGTGCGGTCGGGGGCGTTGATGGGTATCGACGCGGTGGTGGTGGAGTGCGAGGTCGACATGGCGCTCGGGCTTCCCTATTTCAACGTAGTGGGGCTGCCAGAGGGCGCGGTGCGGGAGTCGAAGGTGCGCGTCGTGTCCGCGCTGAAGAACACGGGCTTCGAGCTGCCTCAGAAGCGCATCACCGTGAACCTGGCGCCCGCGGACTTGCGCAAGGACGGTGTGGCGTTCGAGCTGCCCATCGCCCTGGGCGTGCTGGCGGCGGCGAAGCTGCTCGAGGACGGGCCCCTGGCTCGCTACCTCTTCGGTGGAGAGCTGTCGCTGGACGGCTCGCTCAAGCCCATCAAGGGAGTGTTGCCACTCGCGGTGGCGGCGAGGGACCGGGGCTTCGAGGGAGTCATGGTGCCAGCGTCCAATGCGGCCGAAGCCGCGCTCGTCGAGGGACTGACGGTGCTCCCGGTGACGAGCCTGCGCGAAGCGGTGGACCACCTCGCGGGCACCCACGTCATCACGCCCTTCCGCCGCGAGGGCCCTTCCGCCGCCGCGCCGCAGGGGCGGCCCGAGCCCGACATGGCGGACGTGCGGGGACAACCCGAGCTCAAGCTCGCCCTGGAGCTGGCGGCCGCGGGTGGGCACAACGTGCTGATGTGCGGACCACCGGGCTCCGGCAAGACGATGCTCGCACGGCGCCTGCCCAGCATTCTTCCGGCGATGACCTTCACCGAGGCGCTCGAGGTGACGAAGGTCTATTCGGTGTTGGGGCTGCTCAACGCGGGACACTCACTGGTGCGAGCACGGCCCTTCCGCGCGCCGCACCACACCCTCTCCGATGCGGGCCTCGTCGGCGGAGGACCCCTGGCGCGCCCCGGCGAACTCTCCCTGGCGCACCACGGCGTGCTGTTCCTGGACGAGCTGCCGGAGTTCCGACGAAACGTGCTGGAGGTGCTGCGCCAACCGCTGGAGGAAGGGGTCATCCACCTCGCACGGGCGAACCAGAACATCAGTTATCCGTGTCAGGTGATGCTGGTGGCGGCGATGAACCCCTGCCCGTGCGGCTACTTCAACGTGCCGGGCCACACCTGCACGTGTCCCGAGCATCGGGTGTTCGACTACCACGCGCGAGTCAGCGGACCTCTTCTGGACCGTGTCGACATCACGCTGCAGACGCGCCCGGTGGAGTACCACCACCTGGCGCGCGCGGAGCCGAAGGAGACCACGAGCCGCCACCACCGGGAGCGCGTGGAGACCGCGCGGCAACGCCAACGGGAACGCTACCGTGACGAGCCCAGCGTGCACTGCAACGCCCAGCTTCCCTCACATCTGCTGCGACGCCATTGCGTCCTGAGCCCGCGAGCAGAGCGGATGCTCGAGCTGGCGGTGCGTCACCACGGCCTGTCCGCACGCGCGCATGACCGGCTGCTCAAGCTCGCCCTGACTCGGGCGGACCTGGAAGGACACGGGCGCATCGAGGACGTGGACATGCAGCTCGCCATTGACTGCAGGGCACTGGACCGGCGTGGGTGGCTGCACGCCAACACGCACGGCGGCACCCCGCCCTCCCGTTCCGGTTCCCGCTGGCCGGTGACTCCTTCCGGAACGGGGCCACCCGAGCGCCCCTAACGCGGCGGAGGCTCAGTGCGAGGACGGAGGAGCCAGCCCCCGCGAGGATGCGGCGCCGTGTGTCGAGGGCTCCGCGTCCGTCAGCAGTATCTGCTCGCCGCGGGTGGTCGAGCTCGGGAGACGGAGCTGATCCAACCGAGGCGCGGGGCCCGTGATGATGCGGGCCGACTTGTTGAACGTCAGATACGAGTAGGCCCAGTCGAGCATCACCGCCAGCTTGCTACGGAAGCCGATGAGGAACATCAGGTGGATGAAGAGCCAGGCCGACCAGGCGAGGAAGCCTGACTGCTTGAAGCGGCGGAAGGCGATTCCCACCGCGTGGCCACGACCAATCACCGCGTAGGAGCCCCTGTCCCAGTACTTGAACGGCACCATCGGCTGGCCCCGGAGCCGACGGACGATGTTGTGGGCCGCGTGCTTGCCTTCCTGCATCGCCGCGGGCGCGAGCCCCGGCACAGGCGTGCCATCCGCCTGTTTGAGCGAGGCGAGGTCTCCCACGACGAAGACATCCTCATGCCCCGGCACTGTCAGCTCGGGCGTCACGTTCACCCGGCCCGCGCGGTCCAGCGGAGCACCCAACGAACGCGCCACCGGCGAGGCGGCGACACCCGCGGCCCAGAGCACCGTGCGGGCCGCGATGTGTTCCGTGCCGATGTAGACGCCTGACTCGTCGATGTTCGTCACCCGAGCGCCCGTGCGGACCTCCACGCCCAGCTTCTCCAAAGTGCGACGGGCCTGCGCGGCGAGGTCGTCGGGATACACGGGCAGAACCTTGCCCAGCCCCTCGATGAGGATGATGCGCGCGTCGCGCGTGTCGATGTTCTTGAAGTCTCCCGTCAGGGAGCTCCGACTTATCTCCGCCAGCGAGCCCGCCATCTCCACGCCCGTGGGCCCCGCACCGATGATGACGAAGTTGAGCAGCGCCCGGCGGATGCTCGGGTCCGTCTCCCGCTCGGCCATCTCGTAGGCCAGCAGGACGCGACGCCGAATCTCCACCGCATCCTCGATGGACTTGAGGCCCGGGGCGAAAGGCGCCCAATGGTCATTGCCGAAATACGAGTGCGTCGCCCCCGTGGCGATGACGAGGTAGTCGTACTTCAGTTCGCCATCCGACAGCAGCACCCGCTTGCCCGCGGTGTCCACACCCGTCACGTCCGCCAGCACCACCGCCACGCCCTTGGGACCCAGGAGCCCGCGCAGGGGTGCGGCAATCTCGCTGGGACTCAACGTCGCCGTGGCCACCTGGTACAGCAGCGGCTGGAAGAGGTGGTGGTTGTGTCGGTCCACCAGCGTGATGCGGACAGGCGCCTTGACGAGCTGCCGCGCGGCACTGAGCCCGGCGAACCCTCCACCGAGGATGACCACATGAGGCAGGTCTTCGCGTTGGGTTTTCACGAGGGAAAGGTCATGCCGCCCCCTCCAAACTTCAACGCAAAGCGGCGTGCCCCCGACGAGCAACCGAGCGCCCCCCTGCTCCAGATGAATCGCGCGATAATGCGAGGCATTAAGCGAAAGACTGGGAGCCCCCACAGTCTCATCTGCAAGCCCATGCAGTCCCCGCTCACCGCGGCTTTCGCGGGGGGTGTAGGGCGACGCGCGTGTGGCTCTCCCGCGATGGCACCGCGACATCGGCGGTGCAATGGAGGTGTCCGCACCGGAGACGCGCGCCGAGCCTGTCGGGGCCGTGCTGAGTCACGGCCCGACTGAAGGACATGTGCGGGCTCGCCGCGCGCACCCTCCAACATCCGGGACACTCCACCGGCCTCGCGGACACCTCGTCACGCGCGCTCCAGGGGAGCACGCCCCGGCATGCACGTTGCTCATCCCCACGCCGATGCGTCCGTCACCTCCATCCGGAGGAGAAGGAACGCAGCACAGTCACAAGGACAGGGCGGCGAGGGTGTCGATGAGCAAGCTGACGGAGAAGCTGAAGGCAGTGGCGGCGGCGGTGGCATCCATCGAGAAGCAGTTCGGGCGAGGCTCGGTGATGACGCTGGGGGCTGACGCGCACGAACAGAAGGTCGCGGTGATTCCGACGGGCTCCGTGGGACTGGACCGGGCCCTCGGTGTGGGCGGCTATCCCCGAGGGCGCGTGGTGGAGGTGTTCGGCAACGAGTCGTCGGGCAAGACGACACTCACCCTGCATGCGATTGCGCAGGTCCAGGCGGCGGGAGGCGTGGCGGCCTTCATCGACGCGGAGCACGCGCTCGACATCCACTACGCGCGCAAGCTGGGTGTGCGCGTGGAGGAGTTGTTGGTCTCACAGCCGGATACCGGTGAGCAGGCGCTGGAAATCACCGAGCAACTCGTGCGCTCAGGAGCCGTGGACCTCATCATCGTGGACTCGGTGGCGGCGTTGGTGCCCCGCGCGGAAATCGAGGGGGAGATGGGAGACGCGCACATGGGCGTGCAGGCGAGGCTGATGAGCCAGGCCCTGCGCAAGCTCACGGGCGCGGTGAGTCGCTCGGGCACCTGCATCGTCTTCATCAATCAGATTCGCATGAAGATTGGGGTGATGTTCGGCAACCCGGAGACCACCACGGGCGGCAACGCCTTGAAATTCTACTCCTCGGTTCGGCTCGAGATTCGCCGCACGGGCAACATCAAGGACGGAGACGCCGTGGTGGGCTCGAGGGCCCGCGTGAAGGTGGTGAAGAACAAGGTCGCCCCGCCCTTCCAGGAAGCGGAGTTCGACCTGCTGTACGGCAGCGGAATCCACCGCACAGGCGAGGTGCTCGACCTGGGCGTGGCCTCGGGCCTCATCGACAAGGCCGGCAGCCACTTCAGCCTGCGGGGAGAGCGCATCGGACAGGGACGGGAACGCGCGGTGGAGTGGCTGCGTGAGCACCCCGACGCCCTGGAGACACTGGCCCGGGAACTGGTGGGTACGCCGCCCCTCCCCTGCCCCACCGCGCCCGTGGAGGCAGCGGCCTAGCCAGCCAGCTCATCCAGGGTGAGGGCCACGGGATAGCGACGCTCACCCGCGCACAACAGCAACCCACCCTCGGGAGCCAGCTCCAACAACTGGCCGAGTTGGTACTGCGCGTCCCGGGAGAAGCGCGCCTTGGCCCTGCCCTGCTTCACTCGACAGGTCAGGACGCCATCGGACTCCGCGGCCAGGGTGGAGAGGTCCAACACCTCGGCGGTGCGGTCACTCAACCGGATGGACACGCGCTCCTCCGGCGTGACGTCGACGGTCCGCACCTCGTACGCGGCATCCGCCACCTGCACGAAGCACCAGTCATTGCCGATGCGGAGCTGGTAGCGGCCCGTGTCGTCCAGGATGAGGGAAGCATTGAAGAGCTCGATGATTTTCGGATGTTCGATGGGCTCGTCGTCGTGCCACCAGCGCAGGCGGGCATCGAGGCGGATGCCGCTGTCCTCGCGGGTGTGCCAGCGCTTGCCGGCAGGAGGCTGTCCGGTGGGAGGTTGCATGGCCTCTTTCTATCTGCGCGCGGAGCCTGGGGGATTCAAGCCCTCGGGCTCCACTGCCCTACCAGTTCCGGACAAGCTCCGTGTAGCCCCGGAAGGCCACCGCGCCCCAGAAGTTCACCAGCACGCCCAGCGCCAGCGTCGCCAGCACCACGCGCTGGCGCAGGGACCAGCCGCCAATGGCGAAGAGCAGCAAGAGATAGGGCGTGTAGTCCAGACTGAAGCGGAAGCCGAACTGCATGTAACCCGTGTTCTGGTAGAAGAGCCCTGGCAGCGCGCACACGGCCACGGTGAGCCACAGCGGCCAGTGCAGGCGCGGTCTCAGCTTCGGAGTCAGCAGGAAGACGAGCAAGGGCAGCGTCAGCAACAACGTGAGCCCTCGGGGGTCATAGCCGAGCTTGAGCGGCGCCAGCGACAGCGACGGCCACTTGAGGAAGGCGGCCTCCAGGTTGCGCCCCAGGTATTCCCAGTGGAAGAGGCCCCACCGGTCGATGTCCACGTTGACGCGGTTGTTGAAGAGGAAGGCGTGGCCGAACTCGCTCAATCGGCCGAAGCGATACACGTTGTAGCCAGCGGCCAGCAGCCCCAGCGGTGCGGCGCCCAGCGCGAACAGGCCCACCTTCCGCGCCGCCGGCTTCCAGTTGCGCCCCAGGGCCTTGAGTTGCTCCAGCCGAGGCTCAGGGCCCGGGCACAGCGCCTCCAGCACGAAGAAGAGACCCGCGAAGAACAGCGGCGTGCGGGTGAGCGTCGCCATGGAGAAGAACACTCCGGCCAGAACAGGCCGGTGGGCACGCAGGGCGTTGCGCACGTAGAGGCAGGTGAGGGCCACGCCCATGACCTCGGCGCTGAACCACACCTCGCCACGTATCGCGCAGTAGAAGAACAACGTGCCGAAGGCGAGCGTGAGCGCGAGCACGATGTTCTCATCGCGGGTGCGCGCCGTTTCACCTTCCTTCGCCAGGAAGCGCAGCAGCGAATAGAAGAGCGCCACCGCCAACGCGCCAACGATGACGCCGAACGAGGTGTCGTTGAACTGGTACCCGTGCAGCGCGACGAAGGGCAGCATCGCCACGGCGGGGAAGGATGGGAAGCTCACGAACCAGCGGTCATCGGGAAGCGGCCGGCCCTCGCAGCGGACCTTCTCGCCACCCATCTGACGCACACAGGCCCAGTCCTCCAGATTGGGGAGGACCTGGGGGTCCACGTCCAGCCGCCCCTCCAACCACGACTGGGCCTGGTAGATGAAGTGCGGCGCCGCGCTCTGGCGCAGGAAGCGCTGGGAGCTGAAGCTCGAGAGCACGACGAACGCCACCACGAACAGCAGCACCTCCACGCGGTAGGCGGCGAACCACACGCGAAGCATGGCACCGGGCGCGCCTCCCGACAGCGAGGGCGCGCTCTGCGTGGAGGGGGCAGTGGCCTCCGCGGGCGACTCGGGAGCTGGGATGGCCGACTCCTCTGGGGCCGGGCCCGTCACACCGGGCTCGGGGGTGGATGGCTCTTGGCGCTTGGACTTGGAGCGACTCATGGGCGGGCGGCGGACAGCAGGTGCTGTCGCAGCATCTCCAGCGTGTGGGAGGCAGCGAAGAGCCGCACGCGCTCTCTGTCTCCGGAAAAGGACATGCGCTCACACCGGGTCACCAGGTCCGGGCCCGCGAGCGCGCAGTACACGGTGCCCACGGGGTCCTCGGGAGTTCCTCCCCCAGGCCCCGCGTACCCTGTCACGGACAAACCATATGTGGTGCCGCAGGCGGCACGCGCGCCCTCGGCCATGGCGATGGCCGTCTGGGAGGACACGGCGGAATGACGCTCGAGAATCTCGGGTGGAACACCCACCCATGCGGACTTCATCTTCTCCGAGTACACCACCGCCCCTCCGACGAAGACGGTGCTGGCTCCCGCCACCGCCGTGAGCCACTGGGCGATGAGGCCCCCCGTACAGCTCTCCGCCGTCGCCAGCGTGGCACCCGCGCGGCCCAGCACGTCCAGCAGCACCGGGGCGTACTCGTCCCCGTCCGCGCCGAAGACGCGGGCACCCAACACCCGTCGGCAGTCGACCTCGGCGGCCGCCAGCGCACCATCAGCCTCGGCCTGCGAGGGCGCCTCCGCCATCAGCTTGAGGTGGTTCTCCGGTGCGTGCGTTCGGAAGCCGAACACCACCCGGGGGTGGCTCGAAGCCAGGGGCGCCACGGCGAGGTCCATCTCCGACTCGGGAAGCCCCACCGTGCGCAACAGGCGGAAGGCACGGAAGACTCGACCGGGTCTGGCCTCCAGCTCCGCCTGGATGCGTGGCAGCACCTCTCCATCCAGCAGGGCGCGGAACTCGCGCGGCACGCCGGGCAGGAAGAACAGGCGACAACGTCCCAGCGTGAGGATGACGAGGGGCGCCGAGCCCACCAGATTGCGTACCGGCTCGCTGCCGCGAGGGATACGGGCCATGCGCAGCGCGCTCGGGTTGATGGGGAGACCCCGGGCCGCATAGCGCTCTTGCAGCCAGCCAAGCACCCGTGCGTCCTCCTCGAACGGGACACCCGCGGCGGCGGCGGCGCACTCCAGCGTGAAGTCGTCCGCGGTCGGTCCCAACCCGCCGGAGACCACCACCACCTCCGCCCGGGAAGACGCCTCCAGCAACGCCTGGGTGATGTCGGGGCGGACGTCGCCCACCAACACCACCCGCTCCACCTTGACGCCCAAATCGAAGAGACGGGCCTCCAGGTATGTGCTGTTCGTATCCGTGATGAGGCCGGTGACCAGCTCGTCACCAGTGCACAGCAACTCGACGCGCATGGGTCGCGCATCCTAGCGGCACCTGTCAGCCTCGGCACGGACGGAAGCATCTCCGCGCTCGCTCACCCGCCAGGACCGCGTCCGGACGCCCGCCTTCCCTCGGCGCGGGCTCGTGCCTGCTTCCTCGGTGCCGGGCACGTCTGCACGGCGAGGGCCGCCTTCGGGCGAGGTCTCGGCACTCGCGCCGTGACGTCGTCGAGCGGGTGTCGGCCGCCCAGAAGGGGGGCTCCGACTTCGCTCGTTCGGTCAGAGGAAGGCGGGCCCGTCGTTGCCCGGACCGGTACCGTCCTCGGCCTCTTCGTCATCATCTTCGTCGTCGATGACGGCGGCGACAGCCGTGGAGCCGGCGGCCACCTTGCGCGCGGCCAGATGCGTGCGCACCTGCACCGCGGACTCCACCAACCCCAGCGCGAGGTACGCACCACAGCAGGCCACCAACAACCACGCGGGATGGTACTGCGTCGCGATGGCCACACCGCCGACCACCATCAACGTGAACACACCCGCGCTCTTGCGACTGGGACGGGTGTCCTTGAAGGTGCGGTAACGCACCGTCGACACCATCAGCAGCGCCAGGCCCACCACCGCGACCGCCACCGGGACAACGGCCGACTCGTGCAGCGGCTCGCCTCGCGAGGCCACGTGGTGGGAGATGATGACCGAGACGAGCATGCCCGCGGCCAGGGGAATCGGCAGGCCCACGAAGAAGCGCCCACCCCCGCCATGCGGATTGCGCGCCGCCAGCACGTTGAAGCGCGCCAGCCGCAGCGCGCCGCACGCGGCGAACGCGAAGGAGATGAACAGCCCCGCGAAGCCCAGCGGCGCCAACGCCCACTTGTAGACCAACAGCGCCGGAGCCGCCCCGAACGAGACGACGTCCGCCAGACTGTCGAGCTGCACACCGAAGTCGCTCTGCGTCTTCGTCAACCGGGCGACGCGACCGTCGAACCCGTCGAAGAACATCGCGAAGAAGATGGCCAGCGCGGCCTGGTAGAGCTGGACGGGACCCGCTTCACCCGCGCACAGCGTGATGGCATAGAAGCCACAGAAGATGGACGTGACAGTGAAGAGGTTCGGCAGCACGAACATCAGTTTCCGTAACTTCATCGCTCCCTCGACTTCCTCTGATGCCCGTGAGTTCCTGGCAACAGGACGGCGGGTGAACGGACCTTAGCAGGGTTTTATTCGAGGCACCGTCAGACCGAGGGGTCATCCAGGAGGGCAACATGGGAGACTGGCGATGGGTCGTGTGGGTGCTGGTCGCCAGCCTGGTCGTGGTCATGGGCAATGTCCTGTGGGTGGCGCTCGTGCGGCGGTGGTACCGGCTGCGCACCCCGCTGCCCCAGGCCCTCAAGGCCCAGTGCGCGGATGGATGGGAGCTGGCGGTCCACGCCCGGCGCGCTCCCGTGCGGCGCTTCGAGGAACCGGTGCTGCTGTGCCATGGACTGGCCGCCAACCGGTACACCTTCGACTTCGAGCCCCCCTATTCCGTCGCCCACTATCTGGCGGAGGCGGGCTTCGACTGCTTCAGCGTCGAATGGCGCGGCACCGGGCACTCGCGCCTGCCCCCCCGTGGCCGGCGGTACACGGACTTCACCATCGATGACCACATCCTCCAGGACGGCCCCGCACTGGTGGAGTTGGCCCTGAAGGAGACGGGCGCGAAGCGGGCCTTCTGGCTCGGGCATTCGCTGGGAGGGCTCGTGGGCTATGCCCTGGCGCAAGGCCCGGAAGGGGCGAAGCTGTCGGGACTGCTCACGCTCGGCGCCCCCGTGCACTTCAAGTCGGAGCCCTTCCTGCGCACGCTCATCTCGCTGGGCGTCCGCGCGGCATGGCCCGCGCGCTTCCGGCAGGAGTGGATGAGCGCGAGCCTCGCGCCCTTCCTCGGCTACGTGACGCTCCCGCTGTCGGACCTGGTGGTGAATCCCCTGCACATCCCTCCGCGCATCCAGCGGCAGGTCTACGCGAACATGATGTCGTCGATGAGCCGCAAGGTGCTGCTCCAGTTCCAGGACTGGATTGAGCATGACGCGTTCCGCTCGTTCGACCGCACCCGTGACTGGCGCGCCGGCATCTCCCGCCTCCAGCTCCCCATCCTCGTCATGGGCGGGAGCGCGGACCGGCTGGCCACCGCCGAGAATGTGGAGAGCCAGTTCGCCCTCGTCACCTCCGAGGACCGCACGCTGCACGTCTTCGGCAGGGACCGGGGCGACGCGCTGGACTACGGGCACGGAGACCTCGTGTTCGGCAAGGGCGCGCCCCAGGAGGTGTATCCCGTCATCCGCGAGTGGCTGGAGAAGCACGCCACGCCCCTGGATTCGGCCGACGCGCCCGCGCCGCCTCCCGCGTGATCAGCGCGGGCCGGGCCGAGGCTCGGCGAGGCGCTCCACACACGACGCCTCCTCTCCCCTCCGGTCCTCCGTGCGGATGCGCCCCAGTCTCACCCGTGTGTCTCCCGTGCACTCGGCCCAGATGAGCCCCTGGCTGGCCCCCCGTACGAGGAGCGCGTCCACGCGCAGGTCGCCATCACCCATCGCCGCCAGCACCGTCTCACCGCTGTCTCGCGCTTCCACTCCCGTGGCGTCCAGCCTCGCGAGCGTGTCCACCAGCAGCGCCGCTTGCCCGCACTGCTCCAGTTCCGCGTCGCGCAGGTACACTCGCGCGTTCTGCGCCGCGAGGACGCAGGCCCCCGTGGTTCGCCGAATCACCACGCCCTCCACGTCCGCGCGCACCTGACGCAGGTGCAGTCCGTCTCCGGTGATGCCATCCACCGCGCGCACGCCCACCACGGTGCCGCCCGTGAGCCTCAGGCTTCCGCCGACCGCCACCACTCCGTACTCGGCGGCATCCTCCACATGGAGGCGCCGCGCCTCCACCTCCGAGCCCGTGAGCTGGAACGCACCGTGGCTGCCACTGCCGCGCACCACCACGTCCTCCAGCAGCACGCCGCGCGAGGCGACCACGCCCAATCCCGCCCGTTCGGCGCCCACTGAGAAGAGCCCCCGCACCTCCAGACGCAGCGCACGCATGGCGGAGACCGCGAGTTCGTGCCCCCGCACTCGCACGTCCTCCATCACCAGGCTGCCCTCCACCACCGAGAAGGCCGCGCCTCGGCCGCCTTCCGACACCGCACGGCGAACCTCCGCGTGCCCACCATCCATCCCCACCGCCGTCACCGGCCCCGTGAAGCGCACGTCCTCCAGCAGCACCCGAGACTCGGCACCTCGGACGCGGACCGCGCGACGGAAGGGGCCCGTGAAGGAGGTTCCTCGCAGCCACGCGTCCCGGGATGACGGTGGAGACGGAGCCTCTTCGGGCGCGTCGAGCAGGACACCCACGGTCTCCGACACGGTGGCCTCGAAGCGTGCATCCACCGCGTCGAACCTTCCGGATGTCACCCGCACCGCGCCCTGGCGCTGGCCGCTGAAACCCACGTTCTCCACCAAGACGCGCCCGCCACCCGTCACCTCCAGGCCCCAGGTTCCGCCCCGCACCTCCAGGTTCCGCAACAGCACTCCCCCCGTTCCCGGGGCTGGCGACGAAAGGCCCTGAGGATCCGTGGCTTTCAACGGAGATCCACTCAACACCGCGACCAAGCCCCGCGGGCCCAAGGGGCTCAACGGGAAGCCACCATGCCCCACGGACTGAGACGGCACGCCCTGCTGCCCTGGGGAGGTCCACGGGAAGCCACCCTGCCCCGCGGGCCGAAACGGCAAGCCCTGCAAGCCTGGAGAAATCGGCGGGAGCACACGCTGCCCATTACTCGCAGGCCCTTCCGCCCCACGCGATGGCCCGGCGGCGCTCGGCACCGGCGCCTCGGGTCCTTCCGCCCCACCCGATGGCCCGGCGGCGCGCAGCACCGTGCCCTGCGGGGTTTCCACCAGCAGCACCGTGCCGGGTCCCTCGCCCTCCAGCCGGACATCCTCGGGCAGGGTGAAGGGGCCCCGGTACGCTCCCGCCGCCAGGTGCACCGTCAGCGGACCCGGCCGGGCCAGCGCCTCCGCCAGCGACCTCAAGGGCCTCTCCCTGGAACCATCCCCGGGCCGCCACCACGCCGCGTCCACCCACACCTCGACACGGACCTGCTCCCGTCCAGGGGTGGCCCCTCCGCCCACGGGGAGCCCCGGGCCCCGGCAGGCGCCCAGCGTCAGGATCATCAACGTCGGAAACGTTCGGAAGCGCACGCAGGTGGAAACCCTAGTCCATTCCCGCCCACCCCGACCCAGGCGCGATCAGCAACACACGCCAAGTGATCGAAATCTCAAAGACTTTCTTCAAATCACGATCAACCCAATTGTTTTCGACACCCTGATTCCACACGGTGTGTCGGTGTCTCGGGTGCGGATTTCTCCCTCTGTCTACGCCCGGTGTTTCACCGAGCCAACTTTTCGTCCGGAGGCCGATTTTCCGGCCTCGGAGCGCGGTCAGCATTGACAGGGAAAAGAGCGATTTGTTACCACCGGTTGGCTTACGCGCATTCAAGGCCAGACAACGCAGGACGGAGGGGCGTAATGACCAAGGCAGAGCTCGTCGAGGTGGTGGCGGCGCAGACACGTCTCACCAAGAAGTCGGCGGCGCAGATCCTCGACATCGTCTTCACCAACATCGGCAAGGCGGTGAAGAAGGACGCGCGATTCAGCTACCCCGGCTTCGGAACCTGGTCGGTGCGTTCCCGCAAGGCGCGGAAGATTCGCAACCCGCAGACCAACGAGATGATGAAGCTGAAGGCCTCGAAGACCATTGGCTTCCGTCCGGCCAAGGAGCTGAAGAACTCGCTGTGAGTCGCTGACGCCACCCCGGTTCATGCCGTGGCGTCCCAGGGACTCGCGATGGACCGGGCACTCCCCTCAGGGGCGCTACCTCAAGCCGGTGGCGCCCCTGATGCGTTGCGGGCTCACAAGCCCGCACCACCCCGCGCCATCGGCGGCGCCTCCAGACGCCCTTCACCCTCGTCACCGAGCGCGTCCAGGGGGTCCATCACCTCACCATCCCGCCACAGCTCGAAGTGCAGGTGCACGCCCGTGGCCAGCCCCGTCTCGCCGGCCAGCCCCACCGCGTGGCCCCGCTCGAGAATCTCCCCCGGCTCCACCAACACCCGGGACAGGTGGCTGTAGCGCGTCAACCAGCGCCCATCGTGCTGCACCTCCACCTGGAGGCCGTGGTCGCCGTTCCACCCCGCACGCAACACCACACCCTTCGTCGCCGTGTAGACGACCTGACCCTGCTTCGCCGCCAGGTCCACGCCGAGGTGGCGCCGCTGCTCGCCCAGGATGGGGTGCCAGCGCTGGCCAAAGACGCTGGTGATGGTCACCGGATCCACGGGCCAGGCCAGTCGGGGCAGTCCGTTGACCTCCTCCGGATGCTCCAGCCGCCGCAGCTCCGCCATGCGCACCGCGAGCCGCCCGACCCTCAGCACCACGGCCTCCGCCAGGGCTCCAGGCATGTCGCCATACGTCCTGCCGTCCTGCTCCAGTTCGGCCTCCAGGACGCCTCGGGCTCGCTCCACATCACGGGAGTCCGTGCGCTCCACCGCGCGCGCCAGGAACGCATCCAACATCCCGTTCATCAGCTCCCAGCTCTCCACCTGACCCAACGGCATGGGCCCACCCCTCGCCACCTTCCGACGGTGCCCACGGGCCCGCTCCCTGAAGGACTCCAGGGCCTCCTGGAGTTCCATGGAGGGCTCGGGCGCGGCCAGGCGTACACGTCCACCCGGCGGGGCGGGGACACCCTCGGGGACAGGGGACGAGGACGGCTCCGCGGAGGACCGCTCCGGGGTCTCGTAGACCTCATCGAAGCTCATCTTCTGCTCCGACCGAGGGGTGGAGCAGGCGCAGACGCTGACGAAGGCGAGGAGGCGGAGTCGACGCACGGCCCGGCGAGCCTACCACGCTCCGCTCGGTGCCTTCCCTCGCCCAGCAGCCACGGCTTCGCCCGGAGCGGAAGCGAGCAAGCAACCCCGGGGGACGGGCAGATTCGCTGCCCGGAAAACCTCGCCCCCTCGTTGAGCCCCGCGTGGCGACCGACGGCCTACGCCAACGCTCGCCGGATGCGCGCGACCGATTCGTCGATGTCCGCCGCAGACAGGTCCAGGTGCGTCACCAACCTCACCGAGCGCGGTCCCCCCGCCGGGTTCGTCAGCACGCCGTGTCCCCCCAGCAGCGTCACCATCTCCAGGGCCGGGCGGTCGAACTCCGCGAACACCATGTTCGTCTCCACCCGCGCTGTGTCCACCTTCACTCCCGGCACCTCGGCCAGCGCCGCCGCGAGTCGGCGCGCATTCGCATGGTCCTCGGCGAGCCGCTCCACATGGTGGTCCAGCGCGTACAGCGCCGCCGCGGCCAGGATGCCCGCCTGCCGCATGCCTCCGCCCAGCCGCTTGCGCAGCCGACGCGCCTCCTTGATGAGGTCCGCGCGGCCCGCCAGCGCCGAGCCCACCGGCGCCCCCAGCCCCTTCGAGAAACACACCGACGTCGTGTCCGTCAGCCTCGCCCACGTCGACGCGGGCACGCCCGCCGCCACCTCCGCGTTGAACAGGCGCGCACCATCCAGGTGCACCGCCAGCCCCGCCTTGCGAGCGACCTCCACCACCGCGCGGAAGCGCTCCACCGGCCACACCGAGCCCCCGCCGCGATTGTGCGTGTTCTCCAACGACAGCAGCCGCGTGCGCGGGTTGTGCATGTTGTCCTCGCGCACCGCCGCCGCCACGTCCTCCGGCGTCAGCAAGCCCCGCTCACCCGGCAGCGGCTGCGGCTGCACACCCCACAGCGCCGGCACCGCGCCGCCCTCGTAGTGAAGGATGTGACTGCCCGCCTCGGTCAGCACCTCGTCCCCTGCCCGGCAGTGCGCGCCAATGGCCACCTGGTTGGCCTGCGTGCCCGAGGGTACGAAGACGGCCGCCTCGAGCCCGAGCCGCTCCGCCACCCGGGCCTCCAGGCGCAGCACCGTGGGGTCCTCGCCGTAGACGTCGTCCCCCACCTCCGCTTCCGCGATGGCTCGGCGCATACCGGCGGTGGGCTTGGTGACGGTGTCGGAGCGAAAGTCGATGGGCTTCATGGTTCTCCCGCGGGGTGGCGACAGCCAGGACTTGGGGGCACGACAGGGGTGACATACAACGGCCGCGTGCCCGGACGTGAGACAACGGCGGCGAAGCGTGAGCGCGCGGTGAAGGTCATGGAGCGGCTGGAAGCCTCCATGCCCGATGCCCACATCGAGCTGGATTTCCGCTCCCCCCTGGAGCTGCTCGTGGCGGTGATGCTCTCCGCCCAGTGCACCGACAAGCGGGTCAACATGGTGACCCCCGCGCTATTCCAACGCTTCCCCAACGCCCACGCCTACGCGGAGGTCCAACCCGCCGACGTGGAGCCCTTCATCCGCACCTGCGGCCTGTACCGCGCCAAGGCGAAGAACATCGTCGCGGCGGCGAAAATCCTCGTGGGGGAACATGGCGGGCAGGTGCCGCTCCGGCGCGACACGCTCGCGGAGCTGCCCGGCGTGGGCCGCAAGACGGCGGGCGTCGTGTGCATCCACCTGGGCGGCGACGATGCCTTCCCGGTGGACACCCACGTCAAGCGGCTCGCGTACCGGCTCGGCTTCACCACGCACGAGGACCCGGACAAGGTCGAGACGGACATGCGGTCCGTGCTGCCCATCCCCTGGTGGACGAAAGGCCACCAGCTCCTGGTGTGGCACGGGAGGCGGACGTGTTTTGCCCGCTCCCCCGAGTGCGACCGGTGCGTCGTGGCCGAGCTGTGCCCCAAGAAGGGCGTGGCCCGAGCGACTACCGAGAAGCCGAAGGGTTCAGCTCGCTCTCGCGCGAAGCCTTGAGCTTCTTCATCCGCTTGCGGATGAACTCGCGCTTCAGCGTGGAGACGTGGTCCACGAAGACGGTGCCATTCAGGTGGTCCGTCTCGTGCTGCACGGCGATGGCGAGCAGCTCGTCACAGCGCAGCGTCTGCTCCTGACCGTCCACGTCCAGGTACTTCACCGTGACGACGGCGGCGCGGTCCACGTCCTCCGACTCACCGGGGAGGGAGAGGCAGCCCTCGTTGTAGGTCGTCTCACCCTCGAGCGCGACGAGCTCCGGGTTGATCATCGCCAGGGGCTTGGACTCGGGCTGACGCGGCGTGGTGTCCAGGACGATGACGCGCTGGAGCACGCCAATCTGCGGCGCCGCGAGTCCCACGCCGTCGGCGGCGTACATCGTCTCGAACATGTCCTTCACCAGCGCGCGGGTGGAGTCGTCCACCTTCGTCACGGGCTTGGCCTTCTGCTTCAGGATGGGGTCGGGCCAGATGAGGATCTCACGAACCATGGAGGCCCTCTTAACTCCCCCCGCGCGCACGGGCAACCCCGTGCGGGCAGCCCTCCCCCGCCCCGGCGCACGGGACGTCCACCCCCTGTCAGTCGAGCAGGCTGCGTGCGTACTCGGAGCGCAGTCGGTCATCCCCCAGGGCCTGGGCGGCTTCGGACAACACACCCCGAATCTGCTGCGCGCGGTGCTGGAGCGCCGGGTCCGGATGCCCCGCGAAACGCAGCGGGTGGAACTCGGCGGCGAGCAGCTCGTAGGCCCGCTTGACCTCCTCGCTACCCGCCGTGCGTGCCAGCCCCAGCACGGTGAAGTAGTCTGCGTCCTGAATCTCCTCGAACTTCGCTTCCAGCCGACGGACGTCCAGCTCGGGCGGTAGCTCTCCGGAGTCATCCGCGTCCGCGGGCCGCAGGATGATGAGCCCCAGCGTCCTCGCCACCGAGAGCGCCTTCAAGGCCGAGTCCTGCGGCACACCCGCCCCCAACAACAGCGCCTCCACCGTGTGCTCACCATCCACCTGGGACAGCAGCTGCAAGTCCTTGGGAGGCAGGCCGAAGTCGTCGGGCGCGAGGTGCAGGTCACCTCGGGCGACACGGGCGCGGAGTCCGCCAGCGGACGCCAGCAGGGACTCGGCGGTCAGCGTGTTGCGCAGGGCCTCCGCCAGCAGGAACAGCGGCGGGCGCGTGGCGGCGGCGAGCGCCACCTCGTGCGGCGCCGGCTCCTGCACCAACCGGTACAGCGTGGAGGGCTCGGCCAGGGCATCCAGGAAGACCTGCTCCGTGTAGCGCTGCACCAGAGGCACGGACTCGGACTCGCGCAGATAGCCTCGGCCTCGGAGCGCGTCGAGCAGCGCGCCGGTGGTGGCGCTGCGCACCAGCCGCAGCTCGCCCTCCTGCCGCGCGTCGATGAGGCCATCCGCGCGGGCACGGTCGATGAGCGACTCACCCGACGCGGAGGAGACAGCCCCCACGAGCGAGCCATCCCGGAGCCACAACACGCGCAGCGCGTTCATCACCTTCAGCTCCAGGCGCACCTCCATGCGCGCCTCGCAGAGTCGGAGCACCAGTCGGGACAAGCCCTCCTGGGTGACACTGCCGCTGCGGGACACCGCGAGTTCGGGGCGCCCCGGTGGGGCCTCCAGGGGGAGCAGGGCCGCACGGGCGTGCGCGGCGGCCTCCTCGGCTTCGCGGTGGCCTCGCTCCTCCAGCTCCAGGCGCTCGCGCTCGGACCGGGCTCGCTCTTCCGCGGAGTCCGCTTCCAATCGAGCCTTCTCCGCGTGCAGTGCCTCCAAGGACTGGCGCGCTTCCTCGCGCTCGGTCCGCACCTGGGACAGGTCCGCTTCCGTTTGCTCCAGGCGAGATTGGAGCTGGGCGAGTTGCTCGGCGAGGCGAGCGGACAGCGACTCGGCTTCGGTTCGCGCCTGGGTCTGTTCCTCGATGCGGGTCTCGATGGCTTCGCGCTGACGCGCTTCGGCGTCCAGGCGTACTTCCAGCGCGGTGCGGTGACGGCCCTCGGTCTTGGCGCGCGCTTCCGCATCGGTCAGCGCCTGTGCGGCCTTCTGGGCGCGAAGCTCGGCCTCCGCTCGGACCTCGGCTTCGGCCGCGGCGCGGGACTCCGACTCCGCGCGCTGCCTCGACTCCGACTCCGCTCGCGTCTCCGCGACGACACGTTGCTTCGCATCGGACTCCGCTCGCGCCTCGGCTTCTGCGCGCAGGCGTGCTTCCGTCTCCGCACGGGCCTCGGCTTCGGCTCGCTGCTTCGCTTCGGACTCCGCTCGGGCCTCGGCTTCGGCTCGCAGCCGTGCTTCCGACTCCGCTCGAGCCTCGGACTCCGCTCGTTGTCTGGCCTCGGACTCCGCCCGCGCCTCGGCTTCCTCGCGCTGCTTCGCCTCGGACTCCGCTCGCGTCTCGAGCTCCGTGCGCTGCCTGGCTTCGGCCTCCGCATGGGCCTCGGCGGCCTCGCCCTGCTTCGCCTCGGCTTCGGCTCGGGCCTCGGCCTCCTCACGCTGCTTCGCTTCGGACTCCGCCCGCGCTTCGGCTTCCTCGCGCCGCTTCACTTCGGACTCGGCACGCACCTCGGCTTCCTTGCGCTGCTTCGCTTCGGACTCGGCACGCGCCTCGGCTTCCTTGCGCTGCTTCGCTTCGGACTCGGCCCGTGCCTCGGCTTCCTCGCGCTGCTTCGCCTCGGACTCCGCCCGTGCCTCGGCTTCCGCTCGGTTCTGAGCTTCAATCTCCGCGCGTGCCTCGGCCTCCGCGCGGTGCTTGGCCTCGGATTTCGCTCGGGCGTCCGCCTCGGCTCGGGCCTGGACCTCTTGTTCGAGACGCTCCCTCGCCTCGGTCGAAGCCTGGGACTCCAGCTCCGCGAGCGCGAGGACCTCCGCCTTCGTCCGGGACTCCAGTTCCTCGCGAGCACGGGTCTCGGACTCTGCTCTCACCTCGGCTTCGTTCCGCGCCCTGGAATCCAGCTCCGCCTGGGCCTCCGCCTCCGCGCGCGCACGCGATTCCATCTTCGCGCGCGTCTCCGCTTCGATTCGCTCCGCATCCGCCGTCGCCGCGCGGGCCTCTGCCTCCGCTCGCGCCAGGGCCTCTGCTCCCGCCCGGGCCTCCGCTTCGACCAGGGCCACCTCCGCGGACTTCACGCGCGCTTCCAGGCTCCGACGTGACTGCGCCTCCGTCTCGGCACGCGACTCGGACTCGACCCGTCCCGCCGCCTCGGATTCGAGCCGAATCTCGATTTCCTTCAGCGCCTGCGCCGCCGCCGCCTCTCGCGTCTCCGTCTCCTGAAGCCTCGCCTCCAACTCCACGAGACGCGACTGGACATCGGCTCGTGCCAGGGATTCCTGGTCGGCACGCTCCTGCGCATCGTCCCTCGCGTGGAGCGCCTCCTTCGCCCTGGCCTCCACTCGCGCGAGGTCTTCCACCCTCAACCGAGTGAGCTCTCGGGCTTCCGTCGCCGCGGCATCCAGCAGACCCCGCAGCTCGATGAAGTCCTGCTCGCGCGTCTCGATGCGCGCCAAGGCCGCCTTCGCGGCGGCGTCCACCGTCGCACGCGCCTGGGCCTCGGCTTCCGCTCGAGCCTCCGCCGCGTCCAGACGCTCCTGGAGGTCCGCGAGCTCCGTGCGGAGGGACTCCACCTCGGAGCCACTCCGAACGTCCTGCTCGGACTCTCGCCGCCGCGACAGCTCCAGCTCCGCTTCGAGCTCTCGCCGCTGGCTCGCTTCTCGAGCCTGGGCCGTCGCGAACTCCGACTCGCGCGCACGAGCCTCGTCGAGCTGCTGCTCCGCTTCCGCGCGCAGCGTGGCCTCTCGCGCGTGCTCCTCTTCCAATTCGGCGAGACGTGCCTGAAACGACTGGAACAGCTCTCCGTTCCGGTCGCGCACGGCCTCGGCTTCCACTCGCAGGGCCGCTTCGCGATCCAGGACACCTCGCAGGGACTCGCTCAGTTCGCGCGACTCCTCGATTCGACGCTCGGCGTCCTGACGAAACGCGAGTTCCTGCTCCAGCGAGGCCCGCAGTGAGCGGACGCGCTCATGCGCTTCCTCAAGTTGCTTCTCGAACTCCTCCGGCCGGGCGTTCGACTCGGGAAGGGACGAGTCCTCCACGGCGCCTTCAGGCTCCGTGTCCGCCCTGTGTACCGACTCCGATTCGGTGGATGCGGGCCAGTACTCGGCCCCCGGCGCCGTCGTGTGCTGGCTTGCCTGGCCAGACACGTCCGAGGCGGTGTCCTCCGTGTTCGAGTCGAACCACACAGAGCCAGGGGACGAGTCGACTGGCGCGGCGCCCTCCGGCTCGGAGTCGAACCATCCCGCCGAGGCGTCCGACGCCGTCGCCGTGACACCGTCGGCCGCGAGGACAGCCGCATCCGCGGCGTGATGACTCGCATCGAGCGACGCGACGCCTTCGACTTCCGTGGGGAGCGAATCGGAGACAGTGCCCGTCGGAGACTGCACGTCACCTGTTTCAGAATCGAACCAGCCCCCGGCCACATCCGCGCTGGAAGGCTCGGATCCGGGTTCCGCTCCAGACCAGTCCGTCGACTCGTTTGCGCTGACAGCCTCGGGCTCCGCTCCGGACCAGTCCGTCGAGTCGTTTGCGCCAGAGGCCTCGACTCCGGGCTCTGCTCCGGACCAGTCCGTCGACTCGTTCGATCCGGCAGCCTCGGCTCCGGGCTCCGCTCCGGACCAGTCCGTCGACTCGTTCGCTCCAGAGGCCTCGGCTCCGGGCTCTGCTCCGGACCAGTCCGTCGACTCGTCCGCTCCGGCAGCCACGACTCCGGGCTCTGCTCCGGACCAGTCCGTCGCCTCGTTCGCTCCGGCTGCCTCTGGCTCCGCGCCAGACCAGTCCGTCGCCTCGTTCGCTCTGGCGGCCTCGGCCCCTGGCTCCGCGACAGGCCTTTCCGCCGATTCATCGGTGGCCTCGGCCCGTGATTGCCCTTCGGGCTCGCTCGCCAATGCGTCCACCGAAGCTGCGTCAGTGGGGGCACTCGCTACCGCCGCAGCCTCCGCACCAGCCGGCTCCGAGTCAAACCAGTCAGCGCCAACACTGGCGGCCGGGGGTTCAACGGGGGCACCTTGCGGGTCATCCTGTCGAACCTTGGCCTGAAGCTCCGCCTCCAATACGTCCCACGGTGAGGCGGGCAGGCTCTCCTCTTCCGCCCCGTCAGTGGGCGCGGATTCGATTTCGGTCGACGCCTCCGCGACTGGCTCTCCCTTCGGCGCCTGAGACACCTCGTCGACTTCGGCGAATCCCTTCGCGGAGTTCTCGACCTCGGGGTCCGGTGGCAGCTCCGTCCACGGCGAGGCCTCGAGCGGCACGGACGGCCGTGCTCCCACATCGCGCATGGCGGCCAGCTCTGCTTCGGCCGCGGAGAGCGCATCTCCCTGCGAGGACGCTGGAGTGTCGACGTCGAAGAACCCCTCGTCCCCGAGCCGAGGCGCCACCGCCACCGGCCGTGACGCCGGCGCGGAAACGGCCTCCTCTGTCCAGGCGAGTCTCCCCAGTGGCGGAGAGGCTTCGACCTCACCTCCCGCATCCGGCTGTGCTGCCGTCCAGTCCGTCAGAGCCCCAGCTTCTGGAGTACTCACGCCATACAGGACCGTGGGCGGACCACTCACTCCACCCGAGCTCCCGTCACCCGTCACCGCGCTTGCGAAGCCCTCGGAGAACGCATCATCCAAGCTCCCGGGGGTCGCGACATTTCCCTGCCCGGACTGCCCGCCCCACCCTTCGAGTCCCAGCGATGATGCGCCTTCGCTCGCCAGAGCAATGTCCGCGCTCGGAGCAGTCGACGCTTCGTCGGTCCCGTACGCCGCGTCCATCGCCGCTTCATCCAGCGCATCCGTCGCGGCACCATCCAGGTCCTGCCCACCGGCCGCGGCCAACGCGTCCGGGCCCAGCGTGCCCTCCGCGAAACTCGCGCCTCCGTCCTCGTAGGCACTCGCCGTCGAGCCATCCGCGCCGTAGGACTCCGCGGCCCCGGATGGCTCAGTGGAGTCGTATCCCGTCAGCGAGTCTCCGCCATACGCACCCGCCTCGTACCCCTCCGCGCCATAGGGCTCCGAGCTTGTTCCATGCGCCGGGGAGTCGTAGCCAGTCGCCGTGCCCGCCTCGTATACGCCGGGGGCATGAACCTCCGAGGAGGCACCACCAGGGTCGTAGCCCTCGGGGGAAGCACCACCGTATGCACCAGAGTCATGCCCCTCGGGGGAGGCCGCCCCGGGGTCATATCCCTCGGGGGAAGCACCACCGTACGCACCAGGGTCGTAGCCCTCGGGGGAAGCACCACCGTATGCACCGGAGTCAGGCCCCTCGGGGGAGGCAGCCTCGGGGTCATATTCCTCGGGGGAAGCACCACCGTACGCACCTGCGTCATGACCATCAGGTGAGGCACCACCGTATGTGCTGGGGTCATGACCCTCGGGAGAGGCACCACCTCCGTACGCCCCTGCGTCATAACCCTCGGGAGAAGCACCACCGGACGCACCGGGGTCATAGCCCTCGGGAGAAGCACCACCGGACGCACCGGGGTCATAGCCCTCGGGAGAAGCCTCACCGTACGCCCCTACGTCACGACCATCAGGTGAGGCGCCACCTCCGTACGCACTGGGGTCATAACCCTCGGGAGAAGCACCCTCTCCGTACGCACCGGGGTCATGGCCCTCGGGAGCGGCACCACCACCGTACGCCCCTGCGTCATGCCCCTCGGGTGAAGCACCATCGTAGCCCTCGGCGGAAGCCCCGCCATCAGCGCCAGTTGCATACGCATCAGCGGCAGCACCTGCGTCGGCGCTCGCCACGGCCCCGGCGCCCGCGTCATCCCCTTCCGCCCGGAACACCTCGCCCGCGGACAGCGCACCCTCATCAAAAGCCTCGCCCTCGCCGCCCGCCACGGCCGCGCCCCAGTCCTCGCCTCCTCGCGCGGATTGGATGGACGCCATCGCCGCGGCCTCCACCTCCTGGTGCGCCTGCTCCAGCGTCGCCTGCACGTCGAGCGGCGAGCGATGCTCACGCTCCTCGGCGCGCGCCGTCCGCTCCTCGCGCGTCATCGCCGCCAGTTCCCAGTCCGTCTGGTGCAGCGGCGCCAGGTCTCCGAACAACGCATTCGCCAGCGTGGGGTCCCCACCCACCGACCCCGGCCCCGTCACGTGCCACGCCTCCGAGCCCTCCCCGCCTCCCACCCCATCCCCTCGGACTCCCGGCAGGCTCCGGTTCTCCAGCACATGCCACGCGTCCGCCTCCGACGGCGCGCGGATGAGCGTGTCCACCTGCGCCACGAAGCTCGTCCCATCCAGGGGCAGCGGCGCCACCGGCGCACTGAACCCCTCGATGGCCTCGCCCAGGAGCAACACCCGGGCGCCCTTCCCATCCGGATGCTGGAGCAATTCCTCCAACACCAGCCGACCCCGGCCACTCTCCACGCCAGGGGCCAGCACGATGAGCGCCGGCAGGTGATGCCCGTAGGCAATGAGCGCATCCGCGGCGGACGTGGCGAGGATGACCTCGTGCCCGTCACGGGTGAGCAGACGCCGCACTGCGGCGATGGTGGCGATGTCGTCGTGGACGAGGAGGACCGGTGCGCCCATGGGGGGGCACCGAGTCTACAGCATGGCCCCCGGATCCACGTCGATCACGACCTTCACCGCCGAAGGAACGTCAACCAGGGCCGCCTCCACCCTGGCGAGCAGCGGGGCAAGCGCCACATGCGTCGGCCCCTTCAGGAGCAACTGCCAGCGCGTCTTGCCCCGGATTTTGGCGATGGGCGCCAGGGCCGGCCCCAGAAGCCGCACCCCCACCGACGCCGGAGGCATGTTCTTGGTGACGAGGTTCCCCAGGTGCCGGGCCACGCTGGCCGTCTGCTCCGGGTGCTCCCCCTCCAACCGGATGGACGCCATGCGCGCGAAGGGCGGATACGCCAGCGCCTTGCGCCACTCCAGCTCCTGCTGGGCGAACCCATCGAAGTCATGGGCCAGCACCCGCTTCACCGGCTCCGCGTCCGGGTTGTACGTCTGCACCAGCACCCGACCCGGGTCCTTGCCCCGCCCCGCCCTCCCCGACACCTGGGTCAACAGGTGGAAGGTCCGCTCGGAGGCTCGAAAGTCGGGAATCGCCAGGGAAGTATCCGCCATGACGACACACACCAGCGTCACGCCCGGGAAGTCGTGCCCCTTGGCCACCATCTGCGTGCCCACCAGCACGTCCAGCTCCCGCCGGGCGAACGACGCGAGCATCTCCGTCAGCCGCTCCGCGCTCGTCGCCGAGTCCCTGTCCAACCGCGCCACCCGCGCCGTGGGCATGCGCTCCAGCACCTCCGCCTCCACCCGCTCGGTGCCGATGCCCAGCTTCAGCATGGGGCCCGTGCACTCCAGGCACCGCTCCGGCACCGGCATCGCCAGCCCGCAGTAGTGGCACACCACCCGGTTCTGGGAGCGGTGATGCGTGAGGCACACGTCGCACGCGCTGCACTTGAGCGACAGCCCACACACCTCGCACAGGAGCACCGTGCTGTGCCCCCGGCGGTTCAGGAAGAGGATGACCTGCTGCCCTCGCCCCAGCGTCTCCTCCATCGCCGCCAGCAGCGGCGGACTCAGGATGGGCGCCTCCTCCGTCACCATGCCCTCGCGGGGCCGCTCCTGACGCAGGTCCACCAGCTCGATGGTGGGCATGGGCCGGTCATCCACGCGGCGCTTGAGCTCCAGGAGCCGGTAGCGCCCGCGCTTCACGTTCTCCAGCGTCTCCAGCGCCGGCGTGGCCGAGCCCAGCACCACCACCGCCCCGGCCTGCTTGCCGCGCACCACCGCCAGGTCGCGCGCCTGGTAGCGAAGGCTGTCGTCCTGCTTGAAGGACGGGTCATGCTCCTCGTCCACGACGATGAGCCCCAGGTTCTCCACCGGAGCGAACACCGCCGAGCGCACGCCGACGGCAATCTTCACGTCGCCCCGGCGCAGCGCCTGCCAGTGGAACAGCCGCTCCCGGTCCTTCAGCGCCGAGTGCAGCACCGCCACCTCCGCGCCGAAGCGGCTGCGGAAGCGCCCCACCAACTGCGGCGTCAGCGCGATTTCCGGCACGAGGATGAGGCTGCCCTTGCCCAGGGACAGCGCATGCTCCGCCGCGCGCAGGTACACCTCCGTCTTCCCGCTGCCCGTGACGCCGTGGAGCAGGAACGGCTGGAACACCCCTGTGTCCAGGGCCCCACGCAGCTCGACACCCGCCGCGTCCTGCTCCAGCGTGAGGCGGTCCGGCCGGCCCTGAATCAGGCCTTCCTTCACCCCCGCCTCCAGCTTCTTCTCGTCGATGCGAGCCAGCCCCTTCTTGGCCAGGCTCTTCAAGAGTTCTCGTGCGCCCGGGATGGCGTGGCTCACCTCCTCCAACGGAGCACTGCCCCCCACGGCCAGCAGATACGCGAGCACCGCGGACTGCGCATGCGCGCGAGCGAGCGCCGGCGGCACCTCGCTCACGAGCGCCACCGCGAACTGCTGCACGTCCGGCTTCGCTTCCTTCTCGTCCAGGGGCTTCGACAGCCCGGGAGGAAGGGCGCCGCGGATGACCTCGCCCAGCGGATAGCGGTAGTGCTCGGCCGCGAAGCGCAACAGCGCGATGAGGTCCTTCGGCAACGAGGGCGAGTCCTCCAGCACGCGCTGGATGGGCTTGAGCCGGACCTTCTCCCCCAGGGGCTTGTTCGCGGGCCCCAGGTAGAAGCCCAGCGCGGTGCCTCGGCCGAAGGGCACCAGCACGCGCTGCCCGGGCGCGAGCTGGCCCGTGAGCGCCTCCGGCACGGAGTACGTGAATTCACCCCGGACGGGGCGAGCAACGGCGACGGACGCCAGGACGGGAGGACTCTCGCTCACTGCGGGCGGCACTGTAGCGGCCTGTTCCGGTTGGGACAGTTCCCGGCGACGCCTCGCACCCGAGGTACGCACCGCCATGGAACCCGTGGTGGAGGGTGCCTCCGCCGCGCTCTCCGTCGGCTCTTCCCACAAGGGTCGCTGCTCCATGGCACTCCCTTCAACCACCGCCCCTGCCCCGTCCGTCCTGCTACCGGGAACCACAGTGCCAGGGCTGTCTGACATGGCCCGGCCCCCAGGTCCACGGCTCCGCGCGTGGGGCTCACGAGGCCACGGCGCCACCCCCGGGGGAGGCCTGCTCGCACGCCACCCGCCCGGGCGTGCGAAGGACGAACGCAAAGCACCGCTTCCGAACGAAGTCCGTCAGCGACGGCCCGACCACGGGCGCAACAGGCGACGCCAGCCCTCCAGCGGGTGGCGCAGGTAGGCACGGTCCGCGCGCACCGCGACGACGATTTCCGTGCCGGCACCTTCGCGGCTGACGATGTCCAGCCGACCGCCCACCTTCGCGGCCCGCTCCCTCATGCCGCGCAAGCCCCAGTGGCCCGCCCGGCCACCCTGGTCCAGGGTGGCGGAGTCGATGCCACTGCCGTCATCGCGCACGCACAGCCGCAACTCCGGGGGCTCGAACAGCAGGCTGACCTCCACCTCGCGCGCGCGGGAATGCACGAAGGCGTTGCCAATGGCCTCGCGGCCGATGCGGTAGAGTTCATCGGCGACCAGCGGTTCCAGCGTGCGCGCGGCGCCCTTGACCACCATGCGCAGTTGGGGCCCTTCCCGTTCGTCGAAGTCACGCATCAGCGACGTGAAGGCCGCGGCCAGGTCGTCCTGGCCCTGACGGGTGTCGCGCAACGCGCTGACCCTGTCGCGTCCCTCCGTCAGCATGTCGTCCGCCCGGTCCAACGCGCTCTGGAGCCCAAGGCGCATCTCTCCCGCCGGCAACCGCGACGTCACCACGTGGACGTTGAGCACGAGCGCCTGGATGCCTTGCAACAGCGTGTCGTGCAGCTCCCGGGCGATGCGCTCGCGCTCCGCGTGCCGTTCCTCCAGTCGCATCCGCAGCCGCCGCGTCACCTGCCACAGCCGCAAGGCATACAGGAGCCACAGGGCCACCAGGGTGCCCAGGACACACAGCGCGATGAACGCACCCGTCTGGAAGAAGGTCGGCTCGATTTCGAAGTCGAGCGTGGCGCCCTGCTCGTTCCAGACGCCGTCCTCGTTGGCCGCCATCACCTGGAAGCGATACGGGCCGGGGCCCAGGTTCGTATAGGTGGCCTCCCGTCGTTGGCCCGCGTCCTTCCAGCCGTCATCCACGCCGTGGAGCCGATAGCGGAACACCACGCGCTCCGGCATCCCCAACGCCAACGCGCTGTAGGCGATGCGCAGCTCCCGCGTGCGCGGCGGCAGATGGAGCGTGGGCGCCGACGCGTACGTCGCATCCCCTGTCGCCACCGAGCGAATCACGACGGGAGGCGCCACGGAGTTGCGCTGGATGTGGCTCGGGTCAATCCAACCCAATCCGTTGGCGGCGGCGAACCAGAGCCTGCCGTCTCCACCCTCCACCAGGGTGGGCAGTGGACGGACCTGCTGCGCGCCGCCCGGCATGCCGTCGTTCATGTCGAAGAGCTCGACGGGCATCGGATACGCCGAGTCCTTCAGCGCCCGCCGCAGGTCTTCCGCCGCGATGCGCACGCCGCCCGCATGGCCGTTGAGCCACAGCGTGCCGTCCTTCGTCTCCAGCAAGCCGGTGATGCCCGTCAGCGCCTCCGGCCGGGTCGCCTGCAACGGCCGGAACCGCTCACCATCGAACGCGGCCAGCCCCAACGCGCCGCCCACCAGCGTGGTCTCCCCCGGGAGGATGGCGGTCACCGTGCCCGTGCGCAGGCCGTGCGCTTCCGTGAACGTGCGGACCCGCGGGCCCTCCATGATGGCGAGCTGGTTGGCGCTGTAGCCGAACCAGACACGCCCCTGGCCATCGAGCACCGCGCGAGCAGGCGGCAAATCAGGGAGCGCCGCGATGCCGCCCTTCGGAGTCCACGTGTCGCCGTCCAGCCGGTACACCGTCGAGGCACGGAACGACACCCACAGCTTCCCCGCCGCGTCGCGCACGATGGCCTGGATGCGCTGCTCCTGCTCCTTCTCGGGGCGGGACAGGGACTCGATGCGGCCCAGGTTGAAGCGCCAGAAGCCCTCGGAGCCGCCCAGGAGGAGGCTGCCGTCCGTGTCCAGCGCGGTCGCGGTGATTTCACCTTCGATGCCGGGAACCAGGACCGGCTCGGCGTCCAGCCGCCACCACTTGTCCAGGGTCTTCAGGCGCGTCGCGCTGCCCGTCCACATCCCGCCGTCGCGGTCGGCGATGAGCGCGAAGTAGTTGACGTGGGTGGGGAAGCGGACAGCCGTCACATCGTTCCGGCGGAAGCGGTCCAGCCCCAACTGGGAACCCACCCAGATGTTGCCCTCGCGGTCCTCGAGCAGCGTCATCGCCGCGTCGGACGAGAGCCCGTCTCTCGCGCCGAAGACATCGCCCGTCACCACCCGGCGCTGGAACGGTTTGCCAACCGCGGAGGGCTTCGCGTCGCGACAGATGCCGGCATTGACGCAGCCACACAGCCACATGGCGCCGTCCCGGTCGAACAGCGTGTCCTGGGAGGTCGCCCCCTGGAAGGGACTGACGGGAGCGGAGCCCGAGGGCTCGGGCAGACCCGGGCCGCGCAGGGGACTGAACCCCTGGTCGTCGGCCTTCCAGAAGGTGCCGTCATGAACCAGCCACATTCCCCACAGGGTGGGCCCAGGCGTCTCCACCCGCTCGAAGCGGCGAGCCCCCGGACGAAGCACGTACGTGCCACCGTCGCCCGTCACCCACAGTCCGCCGCTCCGGTCCCGCGTGAGCGCGTTCCAATAAATCCGGGCCAGCCCCCAGCCGAGGTCCCCGGGTGACCACGCGCCCTGCTCGAAGACGTAGAGCCCCTGAGGGGTGATGGCCCACGGACGCCCGTCCCCATCCTCCTCGAAGGTCTCCACGGGCGAGCCCTGGGGCAAACCTCCCGGGAAGAACTGGAGAATCTCCCCGGACGCCTTGCGGACACTGGCGCCGCCGAAGGAGTACGCGACCCAGAGGTCCCCGTTCGTGGTGGCTTGCAACACGCTGATGGAGCGCGACGCGGTGCTGTCCGGGGGCAACAAGTCGTGACGTTCGAACCGGACACCGTCGAAGCGGTACAGGCCCGACGCCGTCCCCAGCCACAGCCAGCCGTCGACCGTCTGGGCCATGGCCCAGATTCCGGAGGGGGCTCCATCCTTCTGCGTCCACGCGGTGTGGTGGAAATCCCGGAGCGTCGTCATCCGGGCAGGAGGCTCGGCGGACGCGATTCCGGGTCCGCCCAGCACGAGCGCGAGCAGGAGGCCGCACATCAATCCCATCCGACTTCCACTTCCGACCAGGCCCCGAATGGCCCGTCCTCGCCCTTGCCACGTTCGAACGCACATCTCGCGGGCCACCATAGAACGAGTCCCCGCATCATGGCGCCGCCGAGCAGGCGAGTACGCACGCGTCCAAGCAGCGCGGCGCACGAGTCCTCAGTCCACCATCACTCGCGGGTCGAGCCACAGCGCACAGCGCCGCTCTCGCGGCAGGCCGGCCCTCGCTTCGTGCTCCAACACTTCCTTGAGCCGGTCATCCAGTGCGTCGTCCGGAATGCGGGTGAACCCGAGCCCGACATAGAAGGGCTCGTTCCAGGGCACGTCGCGGAACGTGGTCAGGGTGACGGTGGACAGACCCGCCTCGCGGGCATGCGCGGCGGCGGACCGGAGCAACGCGCGGCCCAGGCCCCGCCGCTGATGAGAGGGGTGCACCGCCATCTGCCAGACATGCAGCGCGGAGCCCACCGCCTGCGCGGTGAGGAAGCCCACGACGCCCGCTTCCGCGTCCCGGGCCACCCACACCGTGCGCGCCAGGATGAACGGGCGGTGGTCGGCCTCCTCCATGACGTCGTCGTCGGCAATCCAGGCCAGGTCGTCGAGCTGACGGAACAGCTCACCAGAGGCCCGTTCGAGCGCGGCGAACCGCGCGCCGTCCTCCAGCGTGGCGGGGAGGATGGCGACGCGGGAGTGGGAGTCGGAGGAAGACATGGGCATCGGCTCGACGGCGCGCGCCCGACGGCAGGACCTCGGTCGGAGTTCAGCGAGGCGCGACTCGCGCGGGTCATTGTCCGCGACACGGGCGGGCATGCCCAGGGTCGGTCTACAGTTGCTCCATCATGACGGTGAGCGTCCAGAACCTCGGGCCGGAGTTGCTGGAGCAGGTGGGGCCGCTGTGCGCACGGGCCTTCGATGACTACCCCTTCCTCGCGGAGCTGTTTCCGGGCCCCTCGGAGAAGCGAGCGCGGGTGGCCTCGGCCTTCTACGTCGCCACGGTGCGCGACTGTCTGGAGCATGGCGTGGTGCATGCCACCGTCGAGGACGGACGGCTGACGGGCGTGGCCGCGTGGCTGCGGCCGGGGGCTTTTCCCCAGTCACTCGGCAGACAGGCGGGCTTCCTGCCCACTGTCTGGGCGGGCCTGCGTCACTTTCCGGGACGCGCGCGGCTGGCGCTCCAGGCGCTGGCGAGGCTGGAGCGCTACCACCCGCACACGCCCACCCACTGGTATCTGGCCACCATCGCCGTGGACCCGGCGCATCAGGGACGCGGGCTGGGCGTGCGCTTGATGCGCGCGGGCCTGGCGCTGGCCGAGGAGACGCGCGCGCCGTGCTTCCTGGAGACGGCCAAGGCGGCCAACCGCGACTGGTACCTGGGCTTCGGCTTCGACCTGCAGCGCACCGAGCCGTGCTTCGACGGAGGACCGCCCCAGTGGTTCATGTGGCGTCCCCCGGAGGCGCGCTCCGGCATGGGGCCCGAGGAGACGGCGCGCACGGCGTAGGCCGTCGGAGCACGGGCCCGCGCACGACGAGCGCGTGCGGGCTTGTCCCTCGCCAACACGGACGAGGCCTATCCGTGGGCGACCTTCTTCCACGAGGGCCGGCCGCCGATGCGCTTCCACCACGCGGCCACGCTCGGGTGCTTGTCGAACAGTCCCTGCTCACCGGCCGCGACCAGGAACTCCAGCTCCGGCATCCACGACACGTCCGCGAGCGAGAAGCTGTCTCCCGCGAGATAGGGCTGCTTCGCCAGCATCGGCTCGAGGATGCCGAACACCTTGTCCACGCCCGCGCGGCCCTCCTGCACCCGGGACTCATCCGCGGCGCCGCCACCCATGTGTGGCTTGAAGACGCGCTCCCAGATGACCTTGAAGGCGGCGGGGCTGAAGTAGCTCTGCTCCACGCCGATGAACTGCTCCATCAGCCCATAGGCATGCGGCTGGGACGGCGTGAGCGAGGCCCCCGGCAGCTTGCGGTCCAGATAGCGGATGATGGCGCGCGACTCATAGAGGACGAAGCCGTCGTCGTCCTCGAAGGCGGGCACGACACCGAAGGGATGGCGCGCCAGGTGCGCGGGGTGCTTCTGCTCGCCCTTGCCCAGGTCCACGAGGACGAACTGCGCCTCATGACCCTTCTCCAGCAACGTGGTGAGGACCTTGCGCGTACAGATGCTCATCGGATGGCCGTAGACCTTCATGTGCATTCTCCCTCTGTCGGCGTCCAGGGCCGCGAAGGCCCCGGCCGGGCGGCGCGACTCTTCATCGCGCCCCCTGACGTCGCAAGCGAATGAGGAAGGAAGGTCCGCGCCGTGAACACCGCCGCTCCACCGCCGTGACGCGTCAACGCCCCGGCGGAAGTGTCGGCGGTGTTCCTGTGTGACTACGGCGTGAAGAGCTTGTCGGGCACCGTGGCCCGGGTGTCGCCCTTCAGCGCGGTGAAGCGCACGACGCGCTGGTCACCGCGCCACACCTCGATGCTGCGCGGCATCGCCTCACCCACCGCGGGCGAGTTGTAGTCCAGGAAGCGCACGTCCCACGCGACCTTGGCGGAGTCCGTGTATCGCAGCCGCGCGGGGCGGAAGGAGTCCTTGTACACCCAGAACTGGGGACGCCCCTCGGCCTGGTCGCCCAGCACATACGCGACCTCTCCACTGAAGCGCGCCAGGCCCGTGCGGGACGTGTCGACACCCAGCCCCTGGAGGTACTGCTGCACCGACTCCTTGAGCTGCTGCACCGGCCCACCGCCCGCGGCGAAGAGCGGGCACACCTGCGCGACGAGCACGGAGAGCGACGGGATGTCATTGCCCTCCAGCCGGCGACGCCCCGCCACCTGCACCACGGCGGTGCGCGCGTTGCCGTCCGGCACCGAGGCCTCGAAGCGGCAGCGGCCCGGCATGCGCAGGTACAGCACGCCGTCGCCCTGCACGTCGGGACGGTCCGTCGCGGTGCCCAGCGCCGAGCCCGCCTCCTTCACCCCGGGGCCACTGAAGCTCAGCGAGCCTTCCACTCGCAGCCCGGAGAGCTTCAGTTCGTCCCGCTCCCCCACCATGCGCCGGAGGATGGAGCCTCCCGGCAGCACGTAGGCGGCAGCGGTGAAGGACAGCAGGACTGCGACGAGTGCGACGATGCGCTTCACGGCTTCTCCGTCTTCACGACCTCACGCATGTACTCGAGCAACCCGCCCCGCAGCTCGGGGCGCTTGAGGGCGTAGGCGATGTTCGCCTTCAGGTATCCCACCTTGTCGCCCGCGTCATAGCGCTGACCCTTGAATTTGTACCCCAACAGACCGTGCGACTGCTGGAGCGTGGCCAGGCCGTCGGTGAGCTGGATTTCCCCGCCCACGCCCGGCGTCTGCTTCTCCAGGATGGGGAAGATTTCCGGGGGCAGCACATAGCGGCCGATGACGGCGAGGTTGGAGGGCGCGGTGCCCTTCTTCGGCTTCTCCACCACGCGGTCGATGCGGATGACGCCGTCACCCAGGTCCGTGCCGGCGGCGATGCCGTACATGTGCGTCTCGTCATCGGGCACTTCCATCAGCGCGATGACGGCCTGGTTGTGCTGGCGGAATACGCGAGCGAGCTGGCGGATGCCCGGCTCCTCGGCGTCAATCATGTCGTCGCCCAGCAGCACGCCGAAGGGCTCGTTGCCGATGGCGCTCTTGGCGCACAGCACCGCGTGGCCCAGGCCCTTGGGCTCCTTCTGGCGGATGCTGACGACCCGGACCAGGTCGGCGATGGCGCGCAGCTTGTCCGCGTCCGCCGTCTTGCCCCGGGCGCGCAGCGTGGTCTCCAACTCGAAGGCGATGTCGAAGTGGTCCTCGATGGCGCCCTTGCCGCGACCATTGATGAGGACGACATCCTCGATGCCGGCGGACACCGCCTCCTCCACGATGTACTGGAGGGTGGGAGTGTCGACGATGGGCAACATCTCCTTGGGCACGGACTTCGTGGCGGGAAGAAAGCGCGTGCCCAGCCCGGCTGCCGGGATGACACACTTACGGATAAGGGGCTCTGCCTTCGGTGCGTTGGCGGACATGGGGCCAGGGAATCTATTGGCGCCCACCCACCCCATCAAGCTGGTTAGGATGATGGCCCCATGTCGCTCCGCCCCGTCGTGCTGCTGTTCGCCGTGTGTGTCTCCACCGCCGCCCTGGCCCAGCCCTCGGAGGACCTGAGGGACGTCATGAGCGCACGCGCCTATGGCATGGGCGGCGCCTACCGCGCCCTCGGCCTGGGCACGGAGGCCATCCTGGGCAACCCCGCCGCCATGGCCCTGTATCCGGCCTACCGCGTCGAGGGGACAGCGGCCTGGGACCACCGCATCAAGGAGGGCGTGCTCGGCGTCTCCGTCATCGACGGCGCCACCAGCAAACTGGCCATGGGGATGGACTACCACTGGGTCAGCCTGGGACGCGGCGGCGCTCGCACCACCGCCCATCTCAGCTCGCTGGGCGTGGGGTTTCCATTGACCCCGGGCATCCTGATTGGTGCCGCGGCGCGCTACCTCCGGATGAGTGGCATGGACCGATATGCCAACTCGGTGACAGTCGACACGGGCCTGCTGTTCCGGCTGTCCCAGTCACTGGTGGCCGGGGTGTCCGGACACAACCTCATCAACACCAACAACGTGGAGCTGACGCGGTACTACACGGGTCATCTCGGCATCAACTCGGGGATGTTGACGGTGGCCGGTGACGTGCGCGCGGACTTCGAGACGAACGACAAGACGACGCTCACGTACAGCGGTGGCCTGGAGTACATCCTCGGGATGCAGGTTCCGCTGCGCGCGGGCTATTCGTATGACGGCTTCACGCGCACGTCGCGGCTGAGCACGGGCCTGGGCTTCATGACCGAGACGGGCGGCGGTCTGGACTTGGCGTACCGGTACGAGATGGGTGGCGAGAAGAGCCGCATGCTGGCGCTCACCATCCGCATGCAGATGAACTGAGCTTCAGCGGGGAGCGCGCAGGGAGAGGTAGCGCTCGGACGCGGCGAAGCGCAGCAGCTCCACCAGCTCCGAGTCCTGCGAGCGACGGGAGCGAATCACCGTCACCGCCGGCCCCACACCACCGCAGGCCACCAGGCCCGCGCGGTTGGCGGAGTCTCGCGCGGCGTCCGCGAGGGACGAGGCGTTGAAGTCCCGGGTGCCGGAATCCAGCAGCTCGAGGGTGCGCTCCAGGGCGCGCGGGGACAGCGTTTCGCGCACGAGCCGGGCGTCCGCGCTGGAGTCCTTCGGGTTCTTGAGGACGGTGGACAGCAGGGCCAGGGCGCGCAGGAGCTGGGCGCCCTTGAGCGCGCGCAGGGCGAGCAGATCGGGTGACAGCGACAGCAGGGCACGGCCTGCGTGGAAGCGCAGCTCGGCGGCGGGCAGGGCCTGGCGAATCACTGCGCGGCCCACGAGCAGGCGAGGCTTGTCGGTGTGGACGGCGGTGAAGGGCGGACCATCGTCCTCGGCGAGCACGAGCTCCGGCAGGTTCACCGCGAGCACTCGCGCGGAGGTGTGCAGGGCGTCGAGGACGGCGGGAGCGCCCGGGCCCGCGACGGCGCGCAGGGGTTCGGAGGCGTCCGCGGCGCGGCCCTGGGCGGGGAAGAGGCGACAGAGGGCGATGCCCGAGCACGCGAGCAGTTCACCCGAGGAGGTCCGCAGTCCGGGGTGACGCAGGCCCGCGCGCTCGTCGGCGGTGAGGGAGGGCCGCTGGAGTCGAGACACGGGGACGTCGCGGCCGGCGAGGGCCTCGACGATTTCGCGCATGAGGGCGGCACGCGGGGCGTCGCCTCGGGTGTCGAAGAAGTCGGCGAGGTTCGCGTAGGAGACGGTGTCGAGGGGGCGCTCGCGGAGCTGGCGGAAGACCTCGGGCTCGGTGTCGGCTGGTGGAGCGGGCTCGGGGACGACGATGGGGTTCTCGCGCGTCTCGGCGGCGCCCACGGAGGGACGCTCGGATTGCGCGGGGGGCTTCGAGATGAAGGTGCGGCCCGGCGCGGGACCGGCCGAAGTGCCCTCGGGGCGAGAGCCACGGAGGACGCGGCGCACGGGGTCCATGCGTCCCGGCGGGGCTTCCCAGGAGATGACTCGCGTCTCGGGGACGGACGCGGCATCGAGGTCCATGGGCTTGCCGCTCATGAGGTCGATGGCCTTGCCGCCTCGGGGGGATTCTGGAGGGCTCGCGGGACGCGAGGTGCCCTGTGCGCGCGCGGGAGGAGCACTGTCGGCCGGAGGGGCCGGGGGCGCGGGGGGACGCTCAGCGCGAGGTGCGGGGGCGCGCGGTGGTGGGGCGGCGGGGGCTTTTGCTTCGGCGGGCTTGTCCGCGCGCACGGGGACATTCGCGCCGAAGGCCACCGTCGACCCCGACGGCGCGGGTCTGTCGAGCTCCGGGCCCAATGAGCCCAGCGGATCCTCGCGCGACCCTTGCGCGCGACCCGGTGCGCGCGCGGGTTTCTCGGTGCGCGCGGCGGGCTTCTCGGCGCGCGCTCCCGTGGCCCCGGCAGGTGCCGGATTCTCGGCGCGTACGGCGGGTTTCTCGGTGCGCGCTCCCGTGGCTCCGGCTGGTGCCGGATTCTCGGCGCGTACGGCGGGTTTCTCGGTGCGCGCTCCGGTGGCCCCGGCAGGTGCCGGATGCTCGGCGTGGTAGCCCTCGCCCTGGGCAGGTGCGGGCTTCTCGGTACGTACGGCGGGCTTCTCGGCGCGCGCTCCCGTGGCCCCAGCAGGTGCGGGCTTCTCGGCGCGTGCGCCATCGGCCCGATAAGACGCGGGCCTCTCGGCGCGGGCACTGGACGCGACGGGATGCTCGGTGCGTTCGCCGGACGAGGCAGGCTTCTCGGCGCGTGCGCCGGACCCGACGGGCTGCTCGGTGCGTTCGCCGGACGGGGCAGGCTTCTCGGCACGCCCGCCAGACGCGGCGTGCTTCTCGATGCGCTCGCCGGACGCGACAGGCTGCTCGGCGCGGCCGCCAGACGCGGTGGGCTTCTCGATGCGTTCGCCGGACGCGACAGGCTGCTCACCGCGTGCACCAGACGCGGCGGGCTTCTCGGAGCGAGAGCCCTCGGCCCGAGCAGGTGCTGCCCTCTCACCCCGGGCGCTCGCTGCATCACTTTGCGCGGCGGCTGCACTCACAGGCGCCGCCAACCTCGTGCCTTGCTCAGCGACAACCCCCGACACGGAGGAAGTGCCAGAAGGCGGCGGCGACTTCTCCGCGCGCGCTCCTCCTGCACTGCCCTGCGCGGTGGCTCCACCTGCGAGCACAGGCCCCTTCTCACCGCGCGCGACCGAAGCGCCTTGCCCTCCTGATGGCGATCCGCCCCGCTCCTCGCGAGCGTCGGACGCGCCACCTCGAGCAGAAGCGGCCCCCTGAGGAATCGTCGCCCTCTCTAGCCGCTGAGCCGCGCCCGGTCCCTTGTCCCCGCGCGCCGCCGAAACACTCGCAGCCACGGAGGCTTGTGAGGCGCCGCCCTTCTCACCACGCGGCCCCGATGAACGCTCCGAGCCTTCGACCGCGGCCCCACCAGGAGAAACACTGGGGTCGGAGGTCGACGTAATCTCTTCGGACAAGTCATCGCGCCCTGCCGCGACAAGAGACGTCGTCGCCACGGGCAACGGAACGAGCGGTGACTTGGGTCCGCTCGGCTCACGGCGAGGTGTCGCGCTGCGAGGTGGTTCGGGGGGAGCCGCCTCCCGCTCCTCACGCGCGAGCCTCAGCCCTTCCGCGCGCCTTGCATAGACCTGCGCGCGCTCGGGATTCCGGAGCGACTCACGCCACATGCGCGCCAGCCTGTCCCAGGTCTGCTCGCGTTCGAGTTCGTCCTCCGTCGCCGTGGCCGCATTCTCAAGCGCCCAGGCCGCCTCACCCTTGTTATCGCGCGCAAGCAAACGCTCCACGAGCAGCAGCCACGCTTCCTTGTGCCCTGGCTCGAAGCGCACCGCCTGACGCAGCTCGTTCAGCGCGGCCTCGCTGTCTCCCGACGACTCCAGCGTGGCCACCAACTCCAGGCGGGACTGCCGCGCGACGGGCCCCCGCGACTCTCGCGCAATCTGGGCGCGAAGAAGCTGCCCGAGCGCCGCCATGTCCCCCAGCTCTCGCGCGAGCCACAGGAGCCGCTCGCGGGCCTGCTCACTGTCGGGAATCTCGATGAGCACCTCGCCCCAGGCCCACTGAGCCAGGCGCGAATCATCGAGCTGTTCCTCCGCCGTACGCGCGAGCACCCGGAGCGCCTCCGCGCGGTCAGCCGCCCGGCGCGGCGTGGTGGCGAGCACCGAGCGAAGGCGTGTCGCGATGACTGAGCGCTCCGCGTCCTCGACGCACAGCAGAAGGCCCGCGAGCGCGGGAATCAGCCCCGGCACAAGCGCCTCCGAGGCCTCGAAATCCGCGCGGGCCTTCTGCGGCTCCCCCATGTGGAGCCAGCGCTCTCCTCGGGTCAGCAGGGCCGTGGCGCGTGCGCGGCCCGTCTTCGCATGCTGAATCGCCTCATCGAGCGCACGCCGAACCAGCGACGCGTCGTCACGCGAGGCCAGCAACCGCACCTGCTCACGCAGCGCGGCCCGGTCACCGGTCAGTTCGACGATCTCCCGGTACATGCGCGCCGCGCCAGCGGGGTCCTGGAGCTCGGTCTCCATCACCTCCGCGAGCCGCGTCAGCGCCTCCGCCCGCGCCACGGGGTCCTTCGCACGGTCCGCGCGCTTGAGGTACAGCTGGGCCAGTTCACGCCAGGCCCGACGCGCGACGAACTGCGCCTCCAGCTTCTGCGAACGCGCCAGTTCCTCCGCGTCCTCGCCAGGAGTGGACTCCACGGGCCCAGGTCGCCCCGTTCGGGACGGCGGCACCGTGGCGGGGCTGCCCATGTTCCGGGGCACGGGCTCCGCGCGGACCGGTGCCGACATACCGGGCGGTGCGCCGCCCAGTGCGGCGAAGAGGTCGGCGAGAGGAACCTCCATCGTCTCCGAACGCGGAGCCTCTTCAGCTCTCGTGATGGATGGCGCTGGCTGCGCCCTGGAGCGAGCGGGCTCCGTGCCCACCGGGTGAAGCACGGGGGGCGGGCTGGAGGGGGCGGGCTTCCCCTTCGAGGAGGGGCCTGGGCTCACAGCAGCGGAGCGCGCCGGTGGCGGCGCCTCCTGAGGGGACACATCCCAGGGGAAAGCCAGGTCTTCGACCCTGACCGCCGGCATCTCCACCTGGGTCTTCGCGTGGAGGTCGGCTTCGGTCGGGGACGCGTCCGCCATGGCCCGAGTGGCCCCAGGGGCCGCATCCGCCGGAGGAACATCCTCATCGCTCGACACGGCACGAGACGACGAAGCCACCTCATCAGTCAGGTTCGCGCCTGACGGGGACGGACTTGAGGAAGCCACCGTGTCAGCGCGGCCCGCGCTGGACTCGGCAT
Organism: Myxococcus sp. CA040A; assembly: GCF_013336725.1. Taxonomy (NCBI): domain Bacteria; kingdom Pseudomonadati; phylum Myxococcota; class Myxococcia; order Myxococcales; family Myxococcaceae; genus Myxococcus; species Myxococcus sp. CA040A. Next base: position 656,819 of record NZ_JABUMR010000005.1, read on the forward strand.
CGAGAGGCAGAGCCAATGCATCGGTCCGACTCACGCTCGGTTCGGTACCGACAGGCAAGGCCAACGCATCGGTCTGGCTCGCGCTCGGCTCGGCGTCGATGGGCGAAGCCGTCGGAGCGGTCAACTCCAAGCTCGACGCGACCTGTGCCGAGGCGCGTCCTACGCGAGGCTGTGCATCACTTGATGCCGTGCGGGCTGGCGAAGCGACCGAGTCCGTCGGCTTCGCACCCGCCACGACCTGATGCTCGGGTTGCCCTGCCACTGCGCGTGCCTTCGTTGCGACGGCGGCACTACTCGAGGAGGTGGGGGAAGACACCTCCGGCAGAGGGGCTTCCACTTCACTCAGCCCGACACTCGATGCGGCTGCGGTCGGCAAAGCGTCCGCGCCACTCTGCCGGGTTGAAGCAGCCTTGTTGGGCGGGACCTCCGCATCGCGAGTTCCAGTGGAAGCCGACTCGCTCGACAGAGGCGCTGCGCCACTCTGCGCGGTTGAAGCCAGCCCGCTCGCCGGAGGCGCTGCGTCACTCGGCCCAGGTGAAACCGACTTATTGGGCGTGTCCGCTGTGTCGCTGGGTGCTGTTGAAGCCGGCTTGTTGGGCAAGGCCGCTGCGTCGCTGAGCCCGGTTGACGCTACCTCGCTCGGCGAAGCCTCCGCACCACCTGGTCCACTCAGAGCTCCGTTGTTCGACAGTGCCTTCGAGACATCTGCCGCAGCCTCCCGCTCACCTTGCCCAGCACGCGGAGCCGGTTCGGTCGGCAACGTCCCCGTGGCACTCGCCTCCGCGATGGAATCCGCCTCGGTCGGAGAAGCCTCTTTGTCGAGCCGCTCCATCGCCGGAGCCGCATTCCGCAACGCACCCGGCGCATCACTCCCCGCCACGCCTCGCACAGCTCCGGGACCTGCGTCCCTCGACAACGACAGCCCCGCCGAAGCCTCCGTGGCGGGAGCATGAACCACCCCACTCGCCACAGCCTCCGACTTCGCACGTGACGGCGCGGACTCCACAGACAGGCCGCTGTCGCGCAGCCCCTGCTCCGAAGACTCTTGCCCCGACGAGGCCCCTGCGCTCGGCACCGACTCGGTCGGGTCCACATCCCACGGCACCACCGGCGCACTCGCAGACGACGTGGGCGCCTGCACGGAACGCGCTGAAGACGCGTCCTCCCGCGACACGGCCTCCGCCGCGCGCGGCACCACGGTGGTTGGAGCCTCCGACATGCTCCCAACCTCGGGAGGCTCTCCCCGACCGGAGCCCACTCCAGGCGACGCCTCCACCATCGACAACCCGAGGGGCGGGCCCTCCACCTGGAACTGCACCCGCGCCAGCTCCATCGTGAGCGTACGCGGCAGCGAAACCACGGCAGGCGGACCCGAGGTCGCACCCGAGGCATCGACCACCGTCGCCGCGTGGTAGTCGACCTCGTCCTCTTCCCAGACCGCCATGGCCTGCACGCCCGACTTCTTCGTGGGCAGCTTCTCCAGCACCGCGCTCGTCGGCGACGGTGCGCGCCCTCCGCTCGCCCCACCCCTGGCGCGGAGCACCTCGAGGACCCGCAGCGCGCGGCGCTCCTCGGGGAACTCTCCCACCAGGGCCTCCAGCACCAAGACCGCTCGGGGCGCCTGGTTCGTCTTGCGCAACACCCGCGCGAGCTGACGCCGTACAGCGCGACGCACCTCGGCGGATGCGGTGGCGGGAACGGAATCCAGCAACCCGATGGCAACAGCCTCGACACCCGCGAGTCGCGCGAAGCGAACGAGCCCCGCGGCCAGGCGCGGCGACATGGGAAGCGTCCGGCTGGCGTTCTCCAGCTCCTCGAAGGCCCGCGAGGGAGCGCCTTCGCGCAGCCAGCGCACAGCGGCACCAAGGTGGCGAGCCACCCCGACTTCCGCATCGTCCGTCGACCCGACCTCGAGCATGCCGGTTCGCGGCACCTCCTGTCGGACGGCCGCGGGCTCCGGCGTGCCGGCGTCCTTGCCGTTTCTCACGCCACCCATGGGTGCGGCAGTCTACACAACGACGGCCATCCCGGTTGTCACCGTCATTCTTCCCGCCCGAAATGCCGAGGCCCCCGTGGCCCGAGCGACGGCGAGCCTCCTGAAAGGCACTCTCCAGGACCTTCGGCTGCCTGCTGTCGACAGTGGCTCGGCGGGCACCCTCACCGTCCTGGCTGACTGGCCGCCCACGACCCAGGGATGGAGCAACTTGACGGCGGCGGCCCAGGTCTGGTGGCGGACCTGAACCGGGCGCTCCGGGAAGCCCTTGACCTCGCCCGGATGGATACGGACGACGACGCCCTCCCCCACCGCCTGATGCCAGGTGTGGCCACCCTGGAGGCCGAGCCCGACCTGACCCGTGTGGCCCGGCAGGACGAAACCCCGGTGAGCCCCTTCACTTCTCGGGCACGGTCCCCTGGGGAACCACGACTCCCGCGAGGGTGAAGAAGCGCAGCAGGTCCTCGGGCACCGGAGCCTCCACGCGCAGCGGCGTTCCCGTGCGCGGATGCGCCAGCTCCAGCGCCTGCGCATGCAACAGGCAGCGGGCCGCGTCGACGCCTCCCGCCTGCTCCGCGCCGCCATAGCGCGAGTCCCCGAGAATGGGCGCACCGAGCGCCGTCAGGTGCGCCCGCAGTTGGTGCGTGCGTCCCGTCTGGGGCAACAGCTCCACCACACAGAACTCCGGCCCCGCGTACAGCGTGCGGAAGTGCGTCAGCGCGGGCACGCCGTTCGCCGCGCGAGTCGCTCGCCAGCGCCCCGGACGCGACGGGTCCTTCGACAACGGCAGGTCCACCGTCCCCGACGCGGGCAGCCCAGGGCCGGTGGCCGCCACGTAGCGCTTGCGCGCCCGGCCCTCCCGGAACTCCGCCGCCAGCGCCGACGTCGCCTGGGGCGTCTTGCCGAACACCGTCACCCCCGAGGTCTCCCGGTCCAACCGGTGCACCAGTCCCGCCTCGCGTCCCAGGTAGCCACTCACCTGGTCCACCAGGCTGCCTCCCACGCGCGCCTCCGTGGGCTGCGCGGGGAGCCCCGGTGGCTTGTCCACGGCGAGGATCTCCGCGTCCTCATGCAACACGCGGAACGTGGGGGCGTCGGGGGCCTTCTCCAGCGGGCTCTGCCCTCCCTCCTCCAGCACCACCGCCACCACCTGCCCGGGGGCCAGCCGCGCCTTCACGTCCCGGCAGCGCCGCCCGGCCACGTACACGGCGCCCACCTCCACCAGCCCACGCGCCTGCTCCACGGGCAAGCCGAGCTCCGCGGCCACCGCCTCCACCACCGCCCGCGCGCCTTCCGCCCGGAATGTCCGACGCTTCACGGCCCACCTCACACGCGTCCAATGCCGGGCTGCTCGCTACAGAAAGGCACGGCGAACCACAAGCCGGAGCCTGCTCGCTCGCTGGGATTCACCTGTCCTCCAGGGGCCAACAAGCGACGGAGCATCCCACCCTCGGCCCTTTGTGCCCGCCAGCCCTGGTACGGTCCGCGCCCCATGGACCGCCCCCTACACGCCGTCCGCACACGGCTGGACGATTTCCTCGCCGAGCTGGCCACCCTTCAGTACCGGCATGGTGCCGGCCTCGCGCGAGAGCTTCCCATCGCGAGCCTCCACGCCTCCTTCCCGGAGCTGTCCGCCCCGGACACCTTCGTCGCCGCCAGTGAGGCGCTCGCCAAGGCCCGAGCCAAGAACGACGTCCTCGCCGCCCGCCGCATCCAACTCGTGCGCGAGCTGGTGGCCACCCAGGTGGAAGAGGCCCTCGCCGCCCGTGCCGCCCAGGCCATGGCCACCGTGGAAGCCAACGCGGTGCTCAACGTCGACGACGAGTCCTTCAACTTCACCGGGGCCATGGGGCGACTCCCCCACGAACCGAATCGTGCCCGCCGCGCCGGCCTGGAGCGCGCCGTCGGCAACTACCTCTGGGAGCACCGAAGCCCCTATGGCGACCGTCGCGAAGCCGCCCTGCTCACCGCCGAGCGACTGGGCGCCCAGGACTATCCGTCCCTGCGCGAGGACGTCACCGGCATCGCCTACGCGAAGCTCGCCGAGGCCGCCGAGCAGACGCTGAAGCGCACCGAGGACGCCTACCGCGACGTGTTCGCCTACGTGCTCAGGAAGACGGACCCGCAACTGCGGCCCCTGCCTGGTGGTGATGCGCGTCGGCATGACGTCCAGGCCGCGCTTCAGGCGCCATGGCTGGACGAGCACTTCCGCCGCGAGGATGCGTGGCCCGCGGTGCGCCAGTGGATGGGCGAGTGGGGCTTCACGCCCAACGCCGGAGGCCGCATCCACCTGGACGAGGAGGACCGCCCCGGCAAGTCACCCCGCCCCTTCGTCGTCACCATCCGCGTGCCGGACGACATCCGGCTGGTGCTCCAGCCGCGCGGCGGACTCGATGCCGTGGGCAGCCTGCTCCACGAGCTGGGCCACGCCCACCACCGCGCGCATGTCTCGGAGGACCTGCCCATGGAGCTGCGCCGCCTGGGCGATGCGGCCGTGACGGAAGCGCACGCCGCCGTCTTCGAGCGACTGCTGTTGTCCTCCGATTGGCTCAAGCGCTACCTGGGCCTCGCCACGATGCTCGCGCGCGACACGGCGCGGATGGCCGCGTTCCAGTCGCTCAGCGTGCTGCGCCGCCACTGCGCGAAGCTGTCCTATGAGCTGTCGCTCTGCAGGAAGGGCCCGTCCACCGAGCGCGCCGACGAGTACGCCGACGGCCAGCGCCGCGCCCTCTTCGCGGAGCCACATCCCGGGTTCTACCTGTACGACGTGGACCCCCAGCTCTACGTGGCGCACTACCTGCGAGCCTGGGCCCTGGAGGCCCGACTCACCACGCGCCTCACCGAGCGCTTCAACGAGGACTTCTGGAGGAACCCGAACGCCGCCACCTGGCTGAAGGGGCTGTACGCTCGGGGTGGAACGGATGACGCGGAAGGACTGGCCACGGAGGTGTCGGGCACGCCGCTGGCATTGCCCGAGGCGGGGGAGCGCCTCGTGGCCATCCTCAACCGGTAGTGGTGGCTGCGCGAGCGACTACTTCTTCTTGCGCAGCGCCCGGACGATCTTGTCCTTCGTCGGGTTGGCGGCCGTCTCGCGAGCACGGGGTGCTTCGGGCGCCGCCGCCTTGGTGGCCGGCGTCTTGGCCGCGGCGCGAGCGCGCATGGCCTTCATCAACTGCATCTCGATGACGAGCAGCTCGTCGCCCAGCTCTTCGTTGTCACCGGCAGCGCGCGGAAGCGGGGCTCGCGTGCTGGAAGCGCCGGCGCCATGCCGCATGCGCAGCGCCTTCTCCTCCTCGGCCGTGAGCGTGCGCGTCTTCTCCAGCGCCGCCTTGACCTCCTTGGCCGTCACCGTGCTACTCCCGACCTTGCGCTCCATCTCCGCTCCCTTGTTGTGCAGTCCGCTGAACATCCGAGCATGTCGGACGCGTCCGAGCCGCAACCGTCGGGGATTGTAGAGGACGCAAGAGTTGGCGCAAATTTTCTTCCAACAGGTCGCTCCCGCCCTGTAGCGCCAGAGGGTGCCTACAGGTGCATTCCCAGTCCCAGGAACGCGGTGGAGAGCGCCTGGCGCCGCCCGGAAAAGGGAGACCCGCTGGCGGAGAAGTTCTGGTAGCGGGCCTGGGCGGACAGGAAAAGCCGGCGTCCCAGCTCCACGTCCATTCCCCCGCACAGCTCCGGCCCCAATTGGAGAACACGCGGCGGCTCTTCCCCTTCCCGGCCGTGGGACACCAGGAGGCTCACCCCCAGCCCCAGGTACGGGCGGACCCGGCGTGCTTCGGGAATCGTGATTCGCAGGGACATGGGGGTCGCCTCGGTGAGCCGGCGGTTGGAGGCCACGTGTCCGCCCACCTCCAGGAGGGACTGCTCCCGGCGATAGCTCCAGGCCAGCCCCGCGCTGTAGCCCACCTCCCGCCGCCCGTCCGGGTCCTTCAGGACGAACGCCCCCACCGGGAACACGGTGACGCCCAGACTGCGAGAGGGAGGCTCCGCCCTCGCGAGCGGCGTGACGAGCCCGCACAGGCACAGGAGCAGGAGGCGGAGACAGCGCATGGGCCCAGGGAGAGCAAGGCACACGCCACCCGGAATCCCACGTGAATCCAGGGGCTTGAGAGGCGCGTTGGCGCCCCTGCCACGGGTGTCCGGGCGATGGGGTCAGGGCAGGCGGCCTGGCTCGGACGACCCGCGCGCCTGGCTCCCATGACTCGCTTGTCCGGCTCGAAGGAGGCCTCCTCGGGAGGAGGCCCACTCGTTCAACGGACGGCTCCGCCGGGACCGCTCCGGGTGGGCGCTCACCCAGGCACCCCACCTGCTCGACGAACGACTCCGGCGCGGCGGCATCAGTAGGGCGCCCACCCGGGCGCCCCACCCGCTCGACGAACGACTCCGGCGCGGCGGCATCAGTAGGGCGCCCACCCGGGCGCCCCACCCGCTCGACGAACTACTCCGGCGCGGCCTCGTCCTCGGGCTCGGGCGGCGCCTCACCCGGCGTCGTGCTCTTGGCACCCTCGGGCTTCGCGCGCTCGATGCCGAAGCGGTCCAGCGCGTCGGCGATGCCCTGGGGCTTGTCCGCGTCGGGGAGGAACTCCTCGGGCGGCGCGAGCCTCGGGTCCTTGCCCAGCTCCGACAGGGACGCCTCCAAGGTCAGCCGCAACTCCGCCGCCTCGGGCGTCTTCTCCGACGGCACCCCGACGCGCCCGTCCAGCCGCGCCTTGAGGACCACGGAGGTGGCCGCGTCCACCAGCACCTCGCCATCCAGCGAGCGCGGCAGCCGGTGGGCGAAGAAGTTCGCGCGCCGACGCGTCGTCTCGTCCGAGCCCCCCTTGGACTGGAACAGCGCTGGCAGCGGTCGGGACGCATCGCCCTCCGTGGCCGGGGCCAGCGTCACCACGTAGCGCCACGCCGTGCGCCCTTCATAGGTGACGGTGCCCTGCGGGGCGAGCTTGAGCCGCCCCTGGAAGAGGATGTCGAAGTCGCGGATGGCGCCGGTCAGCTCCGTGCGGGTGCGCTCGGCCATGCCGCGGTCACGAAGGCGCTGACGGAACGGGCCATACCGGTTGCGGGCGAACACCTGTCCCCCCACGCGCATGACCTCCAGGCCCTGGTCCCTCGAGTTCTCCAGCACGCCGTGGAAGTCGCCGCTGACACCCCCGGGCCCCGCGCGGAACGTGCGCGTCTCGGTGAGCTTCACGGGGTTGGACTCGGCGGAGGTCCACTCGTAGCCGAGGGTGGCCTGGTAGCGGTGGGGACCCAGCCGCTCGGTGATTTCGGCGGCGTCCATGCCGAGGATTCGGCGGGCCACCTGAGGGTTTTCCGCGACATCCTCCGGCGGGAGCTTCTGCTGGGCGGAGGCGACCACCTTGGGAGGGTCCTCCGGCGAGAAGATGCGCGCCTTGGCCGCCTTGTCGACCGGGTCCGAGCAACTGGCGGCGGCCAGCGCCAAGGCGAGGGTGACGGCGGACTTCTTCAGACGGCTCACGACTCCTCCGGAGGGGGTACCACGGGGGCGGCAAGTTACGTGGCGCATACAAGAGCGGCAAGCAGCGGCTTGCGTGCGGCCGTGCAAGGGATAGAACGCCCTTCTCATGCAGAACCTGCGCGACAAGTTGTTGAAGGCGGGCCTCGTCACCGAGGAACAGTCCAAGAAGGCTGATGCGGCAACCAGCCAGACGGAAGCCCGGAGGCCCCAGCCCCAGGAGGGCGGACGTCCAGGCGGCAACCGTCCTCCGCCCCGGCGTGACGAGAACCGGACATCCGGTGGCCCGTCACCCCGGAGCGAGGACCGTGGCCCCGGCCCCCGAGAGGGTGGCGGACGTCCCGGTGGTGGCCGCCCTGGTGGTGGCGGTGCGCCCCGTCATGGTGGCTCGTTCCGGCCCGGTGGCGGTGGCGGAGGTGGAGCGCCCCAGCACGGGCGTCCCGCCGCCGTGGCCGAGAAGCCCATTCCCAAGCTGCCCCCCATGCCCGGCTCCAAGGCCTACCAGCGCGCCGAATCCAAGCGCCAGGTGGAGCTGGACAAGGCGCTGCGCGAGCTCGTGCTGGGCTCGCAGGTGCCGCTGGAGCCCGGGGAGACGGCGTTCTACTTCATGACCCGCAAGGGCAAGCTGCGGCGGATGGAGTTGACGCCGGAGCAGGCCAAGCGGCTGGAGGACGGCGAGCTCGGCGTGGTGGAGCGTCCGGACCCGGCGCAAATCGAGCACTCGCTGGTGCCCGCCGCGGCGGCCGAGCAGATGTTCGCGCTCTCGAAGAAGGCGGTGCGCTTCTTCAACCGGAAGGACAACCCCGTCGGCTTCATGAACGACGAGGAGCTCAAGGCGCAGCAGGCGGCGGAAGCCGCTGGCACCGCGCCGGAGCTGTCCGACGAGGCCTCGGCGGAAGGCACGGAGACCGCCTCGGAGGAAGGCGCCGAAACGTCCGCTCCGACCGAAGCCGAGGCGACGACGGCCGAAGAAGCCCCGAAGGCCGAGGGCGGCGAGAGCCAGGGCTGACCTCGGCTTCGCCTGTGATGGCCCTCCCCTCTTCCGCTCGACTGGGATGAGGGGAGGCATCACGCGGGCGTCAGTCGAAGGCGTCGATTCCGGTGATGGCCTTGCCGAGCACCAGCGTGTGCACCTCGTGGGTGCCCTCGTAGGTGAAGACCGATTCGAGATTCAGCATGTGGCGCACCGGTGGGTACGCATCGGTGATGCCATTGGCGCCGTAGATGCTCCGCGCCACGCGGGCGATGTCGAGCGCGCTCTTCACGTTGTTGCGCTTGGCCAGGCTCACCATGACGGGCGTCACCTTGCCCTCGTCCTTGAGCCGCGCCACGCGCAGTCCCACGAGCTGCGCCTTGACGATGTCCTGGAGCATGTCCGCCAGCTTCTCCTGCGTGAGCTGGTAGCCGGCCACGGGCTTGCCGTTGAACGACGCGCGGGACAGGGAGTACTCGCGAGCGCCCTCGAAGCAGGCGATGGCCGCGCCGGTGACAGCGAAGGCGATGCCCAACCGCGCGTTGTTGAGACAGGACAAGGGGCCTCGCAGGCCCACCACGCCGGGCAGCACGTTGCGCGCGGGCACCCGCACGTCCTGGAAGGACAGCTCGCTGGTGATGGACGCGCGCAGGGAGAACTTGCCGGGGATGTCCCGCGCGGTGAAGCCGGGCATGCCCTTCTCCACCAGGAAGCCTCGGACGGACTCGGGGCCGCCGTCGTCCGTCTTCGCCCACACCACCGCGACGTCGGCGATGGCGCCGTTGGTAATCCACGTCTTGGTGCCGTTGAGGACGTAGTCCTCGCCGTCCTTGCGCGCGCGGGTGCGCATGCCTCCAGGGTTGGAGCCGAAGTCCGGCTCGGTGAGGCCGAAGCACCCGATGACGCGCCCTTTGGCCATGCCCGGCAGGAAGCGCTCCTTCTGCTCATCGCTGCCATACGCGTGGATGGGGAACATGCAGAGCGAGCCCTGCACGGAGGCGAAGGAGCGCAGCCCCGAGTCCCCCCGCTCCAGCTCCTGGAGGATGAGGCCGTAGCTGACGGTGTTCATCCCCGCGCAGCCGTAGCCCTGGAGGTTGGCTCCCAGCACGCCCATCTCCGCGAGCTGGGGGACCAGGTGGAATGGGAAGGTGCCATCGCGAAAGTGCCCGCCGATGATGGGCAGCACTTCGCGGTCCACGAAGGCGGCCACCGTGTCGCGAGCGGCCTTCTCCTCGGGGGACAGCAGGTCGTCCAGCCGGAACAAGTCAGTGATGTCCGCGCGTGCCATGGCGCCGTCCTAACGCCCGCCTCCAGGAGCGTCAAACGCCCCCGCAACCGCGCCTGCCTCCGGGGGGTTAACATGGGGTGTCGGCGGCAAGGGCCGGAGGTGGAGCACGATGGTGCACGCATTCATGGCGCTGTTTCCCCTCGTCCTGGGCGTGTCGGGGACGCTGAAGGTGTCGATGGTGGGCCTGGGATGGTGGGCGGCCGGGCTCCAGGCCGGGGCGCGGCGGCGCGTCTACCGCAAGCCGCTGGCGCCGGGACAACTTCGCAGCGAGGCGTGGGCGGCGGTGCGGGTGTTGGTCTTCGACGCGGTGCTCGTCGCCGCGTTCCGCGTCGTGTACCAGTCGCGACTGGCGCCCTTCAGCGTGGGCGCCACGGTGGCGACCTTCGCCTTTCTCTTCGTGGGCTTCGAGGTGTGGTTCTACGCCACGCACCGCCTGCTGCACACCCGCGCGCTCTACCGGTTCCACGCGCAGCACCATGTGGCACAGGTGACGAATCCGCTGACCTCGCTGTCCTTCTCGTTGGTGGAGCGCGTGGTGCTGCTGGCGGGCAACTTCGGCCTCGTCATCCTGGCGTTGGAGGTGATGCCCGTCACCCAGGCGGGGGTGATGCTCTACATCCTCGCCAACTACGTGCTCAACGTGGTGGGCCATGGGAACACCGAGTGGCTGCCGGAGCGCTTCGTGTCCACGTGGCTCGGGCGACAGGTCCTCACGCCCACCTTCCACGCCATGCACCACGCCCGGCACCAGGGCCACTACGGCCTGTACACCACGGTGCTGGACCGGTGGCTGGGCACGGCGTTCGACGACTATCCCCAGGTGCATGCCCGCGCGCGGGCTGGCGAGGGGCTGGAGCGCGTGGGGGAGCGGCTGCGGCCCCAGGCGCCCGTCGCGGTGCTCGCCCCCACCGCGTGAGTCGTGTCGTCGGGCGTGCCCGTGCCGGCCTGGGGCGCTAGGCTGCCGCGCATGACGACGATCCAGAAGACCGTGGTGGTGACGGGCGCGAGCCGAGGCATTGGCCGCGCCGTGGCGTTGACCTTCGCGCGTGAGGGCTATCGCGTCTGGGCCCTGGCCCGCGCCGCGGATGCGCTCGCGGTGCTCGTCAAGGAGGGCGGAGACAGCATCCGGCCCCTCGTCGTGGACGTGGCGGACGAGGCCGCGCTGGTCGCGGCGACGAAGACGATTCTCGCGGAAGGCGCCCCGGGCGTGCTCGTGAACAACGCGGGCATCACCGTGTCCGCGCCGCTGACGAAGACGAGCACCGCGGACCTGGCGCGGGTGATGGCCATCAACGTGACGGCCCCCTTCCTGCTTTGCCGCGAGCTGATGCCCGCCATGGCACAGGCCGGAGGTGGCCGGGTCATCAACATCGGCTCCATGGCCGCCGTGCGCGGGATGAAATACACGTCCGCCTACTGCGCCTCCAAGCACGCGCTGCTGGGCCTGACGCGCGCGCTGGCGGTGGAGTACGCGAAGAAGCAGGTGACGGTGAACGCGGTGAACCCGGGCTGGGTGGAGACGGACATGTTCTCCAACGCGACGGCGGCGATTTCACACACGACGGGCCGCACCGGAGAGCAGGCGCGCGAGGCCCTGGCGTCGATGAACGCCATGGGCCGCATCGTCCAGCCGGAGGAGGTGGCGGCGCTGTGCCTCTTCCTCGCGTCGGACGCGGCGGGCGCCATCACGGGCGCCGCTCACGCCATCGACGGTGGCGAGCTGGGCTGACGTGCTTCGGCGTACGCGCGGCCCCGGGAGGCGTCGCGCGTACGCGCTCCCGAGGAGCGTCTCGAGGGGCTGACTCACGCGATGCCTCGCAGGGCATCGCGGCGTCAAGTTCGTCCGAGGCGAGACACCCCCGCGGAGCTGATAGCGGCCGACGATGGCGCTCAGCTCGCCCGAGGAGCGACACCCCTCGGAGCTGGTAGCGGCCGACGATGGCGCTCAGCTCGCCCGAGGCGAGACTCCACCTCGGAGCTGGTAGCGGCCGACGATGGCGCTCAGCTCGCCCGAGGCGGGACACCCCTCAGAGCTGGTATCGGCCGACGATGGCGCTCAGCTCGCCCGAAGCAGCGGAGAGCTGGATGGCGGCCTGCTCACTGGCCGCCATGCGGTCGACAATCTGGTCCGCCACGTCCGCCATGGAGCTGAGCGCGGCGAACAACTCCGCGATGCCCGCGTCCTGCTGGCGCACGGCATCGGAGATGCTCCGCACCGTCTGGCCGTTGCTCTGGATGATGCCAGCCAGCGAGCGCAGGCTCTCACCCGCCGCCTGCACCTGCTCCAACCCGCCCTCCACTTCGCGCGCCCCACCCTCGCTGATGCGCACAGCTTCGGAGATGGCCCGGCCGATGTCGCCCAGGATGCCCTGCACGCGCGTGGTGGCGCCCGCGGACTGGTCCGCCAGTGAGCGCATCTGCCGCGCCACCACTGAAAAGGCCCGCCCCTGGTCCCCACTGCGCGCCGCCTCGATGGAGGCGTTCAGCGCCAGCACATTGGACTGGTCCGCCAGGTCCTTCACCGTGCGGGTGATGTCGCCCACCAGTCGCGTGCGCTGATGCAACACGGTGATGGTGCGGCCAATCTGCTCGACGTGCGAGCGGATGTGCGTGAGTCCCCCCACGCTGCCAGACACCGCCGCCTCGCCGGCCTGACCGAAGCCGCTCGCCTTCTCCGCCTCGCGCTGGATGGTCTCCACGCGCCTGGCCGCCGCCCGGGAGGACTCCTGGAGCTGCTGCGCCGCCATCTGCGTCTCGTGCAGCGCCACCGCCTGCTGGGACACCGCCTCGTTCTGTATCGACGCGGAATCAGTGAGCTGCGCGGCGGCGGACTCGAGCTGCTCGGCCGAGCCCTTCAGCGCCATCAGCAGCGAACGCAGCTGCACCATCATCTCCGCGAACGACGCGGCCAGCCGGCCAATCTCGTCTCGCGAGTGAACCTCCAGCGTGCCCCGGAAGTCGCCCTCCGCCACCACCCGCGCCGCCGCCGCCGTCAGCTCCCGCAGGGGGCTCGTCATCCGTCGCACGAGCAGGAAAATCACACCGCCCGCCGCCAGCGCAGTGAACAGCCCCAACCCGACGATGAGCAGCACCGCCGTGCCGAAACGCGACGCCTCCGTCTTCTCGTCCCGCGCGAGCACCAGCTCCAACCCCTGCCCCACCGGCAGTCGCACCACGCGGAACGACGAGTCCTCCACGTCCACGCGCCCCTCTTCCACGTCCGCGTCCACCGCCGCCAGCAAGGCCTCCGGGGCCACGACGTCCACGGACCGGGCCACCAACCTCGGGCCCACGCGCAGCAGCAGCTCCACGCCCCGCTGATTCCTCAAGTCCTTCAGCGGCGCATCGTCGAACCGACTCCCCAGCACCAGGTGCCCCACCGCGCGTCCGTCCACCTCCACCGGGCGGGACACCGTCCAGTAGGCCGCCTCGCCCACGAAGAGCACCCCAGGCACACCGCTCCGCACCAGTTGCGCGAGCGCGGGCAGCGACTCCCGGTACGAGCCTGCCAGCAGCCCGCCCTCCGGCGTGGTGATGAGCAACAGCTCCACCGACACCAGGGCCTTCTGCTCCTCGGAGAACGCCTGGAGCGCCTTCGCGTCCACCGTCGCGCCGGAGAGCAGCGCTCGAAGCTGGGCATTCGCCGCGGCGCTGCGCAGCAGGACCTTCAGCGTCCGAGCCTCCTGGGCCACCAACCGGCTCCAGGCGGACTCGTCATGGGTAAGCGCCTGGGCCAGCTCCGTGTCCATCCGGGAGCGCAGCACGACGCCCGTGAACGTCACGCAGAGCGCGGTGAGGGCCAGGATGACCAGGGTGATGGCGATGGTCAGACGAGCGGCGAGGCTGTGCGTCATGCGCTGCGGTGTCGGACGTGAGGGGAAATGACCAGGGTGGGGGAACCCCAGAAGCCACACCCTACCCCAAGCTTCCAGGCTTGAGCAGTAAGGCGTGGATGACCCGGCGCCCTCCGGCTGACCCTCCCACCTCCACTGACCTGCGCCTCAAGCGTCGGCGACGCGCAACACCACGGCGGTGATGTTGTCCTTGCCTCCGGCCTCGAAGGCATCCGCCACCAACGCATCGCAGACCTCACGCGCGGAGGTCAGCGACAGGCGCCGCGCCAGCCCGTCCATCCCCAGCGGCTCGTAGAGGCCGTCCGAACACAACAGGAAGACGTCCCCAGGCTCCGCGTGAAGTCGCTGCAGCGTGGGCTCCGCGTTGTCCGTCCCGAGCGCGCGGGTGATGAGGTGCCGCCAGTTGGAGGCGCCCCCCGGAGGCTCCATGCCCACGTCCTTCAGCTCCTCGATGAACGAGTGGTCCCGGGTCAGCGACTCCAACCTGCCGCCCCGCAGCCGGTACAGCCGGCTGTCCCCTACATGGGCCACCGCCGCGCCCTCCTGCCCCAGCGCCAGCGCCACCACCGTGGAGGCCATCTCGCTCAGCCGGCCCACGCGCTGGGCCTGGAGGTTTCGCTGGGCCAACTGCGAGCACGCCGCCAGCAGGTTCTCCTCGCGCGTGCGGCGGGGGTCGGCGACTTCCGGCCACACCGCCTCCCGCTCGCGCTCCCACCGATGCCCCAGGCCCGCGAAGGTGTCCACGACACAGCGGCTCGCCACCTCGCCGCCCTCCTGCCCACCCAGCCCATCCGCGACCACGTACAGCCCCAGCTCCGGCAGGACACAGTAGGAGTCCTCGTTGTGGGGCCGGCGACCGATATGGGTCTGTCCCGCGCTTTCGATACGCAGCATGACACCGCCTCCTCGAGCCTCTCCCCAGCAAGCGGGAGGCCAGCGCCCATCCCCAGGCGAGCGCCCACTACGGATACCTCTCTTTTTGCGGTGTCTGGAGCGTGAGTGCCAGCCGACCTCGGCGCCCGCCCCGCACTCGTTCGGTGGCGGACGTTGCAAGCGCCCTGCATCCGGAAACGTTGGCCAGTGGGAGGGGTGGCGACCCCACAGGTGATGGGTGCGGACTCCCCTCTTTCAGGGTGGGTGGGGACCCCACGCGGGGCCCCTGGCAACTTTCACCCGGGGACGACGACAATGACGATGATGTCCGACGTGTGCGCCCCGGGAGGTGTCCGATGACTTCCATCCGCCGTTTGTCCTCGAGCATCCTGTCCTCGCTGCGGCGCACCTCGCTCGACGTGGACACCAGCGTGTCTCCGCTCACCCAGAGCGAGTCCCTGGACCCCGTGTCGAAGATCCGCCGGGGCTACTCCGACGAGAGCGACTTCCAGGCGGACGGCGCGGATGGCGCCGATGCCCTCTTGTCTTCGTTCGACCCGGACGAGGCGGAGGAAACCGGCTCGGCGCGCAACCTGGATCATGCGTCGCTGCGCGTGTTCTCCGGCGAGAGTTCGTTCGAGCCCGCCGCGCCCCGCTACGCGCAGGTGCTCGGCTCCCAGCTGCCTTCCGCGCTGGGTGCGCCGCGTGACACGGGCGGCGCAGTGGGGCGCGCGTCGAGGCGCGGGGGCGCGGACGCGCCGGATGCTTCCGACATCCTCTCGCCCGACGAGGCGGCGTGGGAGCTCCACAACCTGGACACCTCCTCGCCCAGCGTGGATGCGCCGGAGGATCTGCTGTTCATGATGGACCCTCCTGGCTCCTCGGGGCGGGCGGACCCCATGCTGGACCTGAACCTGGACCTGGACTCGTTCGAGGACAGCCCCTCGGCCATCGGCGGCGTGATGCCGGGTGGAAGCGCGGTGGAGGGCCTGTCGGCGGCGCGGTATGCGTCCGGGGAGTTGATGGGGGCGTCCGTGCGGCCCGCGGGACCGGAGGAGTTCCTCGCGGACCTGAGCGACCTGGGCGACCTGGTTCCGGAGGAGGAGTTTGGCCCGGCGGACGCGGCCCTCGCGGGGGTGCTCGGCTCGCTCGCGGCCAACCCCGTCGCGGCCAGTGTCCCCGTGGTCTCCGCGCTCGGAGCGCAGGGTGTGGACGTGGTGGCGGACGCCGTGGAGCTCCAGCCCGACGCACAACCGGCGGAGCCGGCCTCGGTGCTCGGGCAGTTCCTCACGGAGCAGAGCGCGATGGTGGGCGACAGCTTCGAGGAATCGGTGGCGGTCGCCCCGTCCAACACGGAGCAGGCCTCGGCTCCGGGTGAGACCTTCGCGGAGCAGGCCGCGCCGCAGGAGCAACTGCTGGCGGAGCAGCGGGGTGCGACGTCCACCGAGCCCGAGGTCTCCGCTGTCTCCACGGAGCCCACGCCCGTGGACTCGAACGAGCCGAGCGTCGCCTGAAGCGCGAGCCGTGCCGCTCCACGACGGCCCCAACAGGCGTCACCGTCACGTCGGAGGACCCACCCGCGACTCAGGGACGCTTTTCCTCGCCGAGCGTCGCGTCGAGTTGCCGCTGCGCCTCCTCGACGTCGCGGATGAACTCGTTCCGGTTGCGACTGCGCTCCTCGCTCTGCCACTCATCGGGCGAGAAGGACGTCGCCGGATATTCCTTCGTGGTGTGGACATAGCCACGCATCGTGGTCATCAGCTCGCGGTCCGGGTCCCCTGACTCCTTGAGCAGGAAGCCCTCCACGTCGCGCAGCTGCAGGGGGAAGGTCGGCGCCTCGTCGAGGACGAGCTTGCCGAAGACGGTGAGCTTCACCTCCTGCACCCCCTCCTTCAGCTCCTCGTTGAAGGAGACATGCGCGAAGGGCTCGCCGCTCTCGTTGTCGATGCGTCCGGCCACGACATACCGCCCCGCCTTGCGCACGTGGATGCCCAGGTAGAGCAGCAGCGAGCCGTCCGCCAGCGCCTCACGCACCCTGCCCGTGAAGGTCGCTGGCGGAGAAGGCGTGTACAGGATGTCCAGGAACGCCATGCCCTCGGCCTTGTCCGAGCGCACCCGCACGTCCACGCGCAGCGTGCCCGAGTACAGCGGGAAGCCCTGCTTCGACGGCTGGAACCGCCCCGTGAAGATGCCGTCCCCCGCGAGCGCGTCACCCGCGGCGCCATCGTCCGTGAAGGCCACGGGCACGGCGGGCACGCCCCCCGCGCCTTGCACGTGTTCGGCCTCGTGCGCGGACGCGGACAACACCTGACAGGGCCTGGGCGCGCGCTGCGAGTCCTCACACGAGACGAAGAAGTGCACCGCCTCGTCGCTCACCACGAAGACCCGGTCCTGCTTCAACCGGAGCTGCACGTCCGCGTGCTCGCGACTCAACGGGCGCGTGCGCTCCGGCTCCGCGAGCACCACCTGGTCCGGATGCTCCCGGATGGAGCGGGACTGCGGCGGATAACGCGTCGCTGACACGTAGGACTCCAGCGTCTGCTTCGCCCGCTCCAGCCGAGCCGTCCACAGCTCCCGCCGCTCCAGGCGCTCGCGCTGCTCGGGGCTCAGCACGGAGACCCGCATGTCCTCCGTGCCCGGCGACGAGCGTCGCTCCAACGCCGCGCCGCGCCCGACGAGCCCCGACTTCGGCGGGGCTTCTCCAGCCTCGCGATTCTGGCCCTCCGCCAGGACAGGAGGCTCGCCCGGAGCCTCCTCCTCGCCAGCCTCCCGGCTCCAGCTCCACCACCCCAGCCCACCCACGGCCAGGGTCATCACCAGGAAGACCCACCCGAGACGGCGCGGGCGGGAGACAGGAGCAGGAGCAGGGCTGTTGGGCGTCATGGCTGCATCAGGGGGACAGACTCAGTACGCGTACTTCACCACGTCCTCGCGGACCTTGGCGACGATGCCACCCCAGTTGCCGTTGGCGTAGTGGTTGAACGACTCGCCGTCATCGCGCAGCGACACGGTGTGGAAGCTCCACTTCGCGCGGCCGTCGCTCGTGTTCGCGGTGCCGGTGTTCAGCGTGCCGCCACAGAACCAGTCGCCCGGGTTGCACTGCGAGCTGCCGGAGCTGCCCGACACGCCGCCCGTGGAGTGGTACGACACCGCCTCGTCGTCCTGCCCGGGGAGGATGCCCGAGTAGAGCGTGCCCTTCGCACCAGCGAACATGTAGAACCAGACGCTGCGCGTGGTGTTGTGGTTGTACATGGCCCGCGACGTGGTGGTGACCAGGTCACTCACCAGCGGCTCGCCCACCGCCCACTCACCCACGTCCGCCAGCTCGCTGCCGCCGCCAGCGCCGGACGCCACGTTCACCCACTTGATGTTCCAGCCCGTCTGCGTGCTGCCATCCGTGTTGCCACACACGCCGCTCGCGTTGGGCGTCGCGTTCTTCTTGCTGCGCGCCGAGCCGCCATACAGCGACAGCGCATAGCCAATCTGGAGATTGCCCGCGCTGTGCGAGGCGATGTAGCACCAGTTGTTCCCCGTGCAGTAACAGTCCAGCGCGTCACGCACGCGCGCGTTCTGCCCGCCGATGCGCTCCTTGCCGTTCCAATTCACGGCCTTCTTGTTCACGCCCGCCGCGGTACCCGCAGGGCCCCAGTAGCTGAAGTCGCCGTAGTTCCCGGCCTGCGTACCGCCGCCGTTCCGACCGTGAATCCACAGCGTGTAATTGGTGGCGGCAGCCTGCGTGCCAACCAACAGCGTGGCCGCGGCAATCGCCGTACCCATCAGCTTCTTCATCGTGAACGCCTCCGCTCGGGAGTAGGGGGAACAGCTCTCGCCAGGTGGGGGACCCGACGGGGAAGCGCTCACTCTAGAGTCTCGGGGTGTAAAAGGTCGAGAACACGGAAACCAGGAAGCCGGCGCAAAACCTGACGCAATGCGTCGCCCTCTGGCGTGAGGCGTCAGTCGCCCTGGCCCATCGCGTCATCGCCTCACCGGGTGTCGGTGACGAAGCGCTCCAGGCGTGTCAGGGCTTCCGGCAGGCTGGTGCGACCCAACCCCAGACGGAAGTGATTGCCGGGGAAGTCGTAGACGTCACCGGGTAGCAACAGCACGCCTTCTCGTTGCACGAGCGCATCGGTGAATCGGGCCACGTGTTGCTCTCGCAGCAGGCGCGGAAAGGCCACACTTCCGGCGCGCGGACGCACCCAGTGGAAGGTGTCCGCGTGGCGCGCGAAGAACGCGTCCAGCAGGGCCAGGTTGGAGGCGAGCAACGCGCGGCTTCGCGCCAGCACCCGCTCCTTCGCGCGCAGGGCGATGAGGGCGAGCACCTCGCTGGGGGCGCTGTTGCAGATGGTGGTGTAGTCCTTGTACGCCATGCACCGGCGCAGCACGTCCTCGTCGCGACAGACCAGCCACCCCACGCGCAGCCCCGCCAGCCCGAACGCCTTGGACATGACGCCCAGGCTGAAGGCGCGCGGCGACAGCTCGACGGCGGCGGGCAGCAGGTCCTCCGGGTCATGCTCCAGCAGCCGGTACACCTCGTCGGACAAGAGGTAGATGCCTCGCTCGTCACACAGCGCGCACAGCGCCTGGAAGGTCTTCCGGTCCGGCAGCGCGCCCGTCGGATTGTGGGGGAAGTTCACCACGACGATTCGCGTCTGGGGCTTGAGCGCGCGGCGCAGGGCGTCCACATCCAATGCCCAACCGTCCTCCTCGCGCAGCGGCAGCAGCGTCACGTCCGCGCCGGTGGCGCGCGCCACTTCGTGCAGGGACTGGTAGCCGGGCCAGGTGACGACGGCGTGGTCTCCGGGGCCCAGCAGCACGTTCATCAGGATGAAGACGGCCTCCTGGGCGCCGGCGAAGGTCAGCACCTGTTCGGGCGCCACGCCCTGGTAGAGCGCGGCGATTTCCAGCCGCAGCGCGGGCAGGCCCGGGGCCTCGGTGTAGCCGAGCGTCAGCTCCTCCCAGCGGGCCAGGGCGTCCGGCTCGGCGAGCGCCAGCAGCTCCCGCATCTTCCAGCCCTCGATGTCCGAGGAGCACAGGGTGTAGGGCGCGGCGAACTCCCAGCGCGCGAAGTACCGCTCCAGCTTGAAGTCGGGGATGCGCATGAAGCGACTGTCTGCCCTCTTGGCCGCCGTCCGTCCAGCGCCACCCGCCTCGCGCGCCCTCCTCCGGCCAGGCAGTCGACACCCCGGTGCAAGCCCTGGAGGACTCCCCCGGATGCATAGCTTGAGGGGCGACCTTCAGACGCAGGCCCTATCGCGGGAGCCCGAATGCCCACGCCAACGCACGACATCCCCCTCACGCTGCTGGACCCGGATGGAGGGTGGATCAACGCCCCCGTCCATGTCTCGGAGCTCGACGAACTGCCCGTGCTCCTCCACTTCTTCTCCATGGCCTCGGACGCCCACGCCAATGACTTCGCGGCGCTCAAGCGCTTCCTCGCGGAGTTCGGTCCTCGGGGCCTCAAGGTCATCGGCGTGGACGTCACCCACTCCGCCAGGGAGCTGCGCGACACCAACGCGGTGGAGGCGTTCGCGCGCGAGCACGGGCTCGTCTATCCCATCGCCGTGGATGACGGCTCCATGGCCCAGGCGTACGGCGTGAAGCAGACCCCCGCGTGGCTCGTCTTCGACGCGGACCGCCGGCTCCGCCACCACTTCGCCGGCAAGGACGCGGCACGCAAGGTGCGCCCCGTGCTGGACCGCTTCACCCAGTACGACACCTCGGCCGGCGCTCCCGCGCCCTGAGGCCTTCCGGAGGGCTCCCACATGGCTGACTGGCGCAAGGACAGGCAGGCCCCCCGCTTCACCCCGGGCACGCTGGCGGCGGCGGGTATCGGCGCGGCGCTCGGGCTGCGCAAGGCGCTGCTGCGCATCCGCTACTCGTTCAACGGGCGCACGGTGCTCATCACCGGCGGCTCGCGCGGTCTGGGCCTGGTGCTCGCGCGCAGGCTGGTGAAGGCGGGCGCGCGCGTGGCCCTGTGTGGCAGGGATGAGGCGTCGCTGGAGCGGGCCCGGGAGGAGCTGGAGCGCGGCGGCGCCCAGGTGCTCGCCCTGCCCTGTGACGTGAGGGACCCGGTGCAGGTGGAGGCCACGGTGAGCGCGGTGCACGAGCGCTGGGGCGCGGTGGACGTGCTCATCAACAACGCGGGCGTCATCCAGGTGGGGCCGCTGGAGTCCATGACGGTGGAGGACTTCCAGGACGCCATGGACACGCACCTGTGGGGTGCGCTGTACACGACGCTGGCGGTGCTGCCGGAGATGAAGCAGCGCGGCGAGGGGCGCATCGTCAACATCGCCTCCGTGGGCGGCAGGCTCAGCGTCCCGCACCTCATGCCCTACTCGGCGAGCAAGTTCGCGCTGGTGGGCCTGTCGGACGGCCTGCGCGCGGAGCTGCGTCAGGACGGCATCTTCGTCACCACCGTGTGCCCGGGGCTGATGCGCACGGGCAGCCCGCGCAACGCGCGCTTCAAGGGCCAGAACGAGGCGGAGTACGCGTGGTTCGCCGTGGGCGACTCGCTGCCCGGGCTGTCGGTGAGCGCCGAGCGCGCCGCGCGCCTGATTCTGGACGCCTGCCGCCGGGGTGACGCGGAGCTGCTGGTGGGCCTGGCCGCGAAGCTGGGCGCGGTGGGACGGGTGCTCGCGCCCGAATTGACCGCGGCGCTCCTGGCCTGGACCAACCGGCGGCTGCCCCAGAGCAGCGGTCAGGACTCGCACACCGGCGCGGACAGCGAGACGCCCCTCACCCGCTCCTGGCTCACGGAGTTGTCACGCCGCGCGGCGGAGCGGAACAACGAGATGGACGTCCCGCTCCACTAGGCGGGCACCTCAGTCCTGCGCCATCTCCATGGCCCAGTGGCCCCGGTGCTCGTACGCCAGGGCCAGTTGCTCGCGCAGGGCGGCAATCATCTTCGTGTTGCCCTCCTGCTCGTAGCCCTTGAGCGCCTCCTCGCAGCGCGGCACCCGCGAGAGGAACTCCTTGAGCGCGTCCACCGTCAGCGCCTTCACGTACATCCCGTACCCCAGCTGCTCCAGATACAGGGCGTTGATGACCTGCTCGAACTGGCCCTCCAGCGGGATGCTGAGCATGGGCTTCTTCAAGTAGACGGCCTCGCTCATCAGCGTGAAGCCGCCGCTGGCCACCACGCCGCGCGACGTGCGCAAGTCGTCGATGAAGCCCTTCTCGCTGAACGGCCGGTACGTGAGGTTGCCGTCCACCAGGTCCTCGGTGATGTCCCGACGCAGGCCGTACACCCGGCAGGGGATGCCCGCGGCCTTGAGGATGTCCGGCAGCGCCGTGTTCGTCGTGGACGTCTGGTACACCAGCAGGTGCTCCCCCGGCTCCGACTTCGCCTCGATGATTTCCGGGCGCAGAATCGACGGGGCCAGCGTGGTGCGCCGCTTGCGCAAGGGCGGATAGAAGAACGTCGTGACGAGGTAGTGGAAGGCGCCCGGCAGCTTCGCCTTCACGATGGCGCGCGACGTCTCGTAGCTGTCCTCATATCCGGCCAGGAGCGCGGGCTCGTGCTGGCAGCGGTTGATGACCTGCATGTTGTCCACGCTGATGACGGGCAACCGGTGCGTCTTCGCGAACAGGTAGCTGAACGTCTCGAAGTCGCTGACGACGACGTCCGGCTTGAAGTCGTCCACCAGCTCGAAGTACTGGCGCACGTTCTGCGGGAAGCCCTTCACCGCGCCCGTCAGATTCTGCAACACCGTCTGCCACTTCTTCACGGAGTTGCCTTCGTACGCCAGCGTCAGGCCCCAGATTCCGTGCACGTTCTGGAAGCGCTTGGCCAGGTAGTCCTGGGCCCGGCCGGAGACGACGATGTGGACCTCGTGCTCCTTCGTGAGCGCCTCGAGCAGCACCCGGGAGCGCGTCGCATGGCCCATGCCTTCGCCGACGACACCGTAGAGGATTCGCATGCGCGGAAGCATACGCGCCCCCGCCCGCCCCCGTTGAGCCCGCCCTGCCCCCGCGGCTATAGCTACCCACCCACCATGCCCTCCTCCCCACCTCCGCCCCCGAAGCCCTCCCTCCCGCGCGCCGCCGCGCTGGGACTCGCGGGCGGCATGTTCCTGGGAGGACTCGGGCTGCTCGCCGCCGGAGTGAAGGGGGTCTTCGGCACCCTGGACTGCACCCAGCTGTCCGGCCCCGAGTGCGAGCTGCTCCAGCAGGCCGCCCATGAGATGGGCCGCTTCCAGACCCGCTTTGGCGGCGCGCTGGTGGCCCTGGCCGCCGCCCTCTTCGTCCTGGTGCGTCGGCGCCCGCCCACCCCTCCCGACGCGCCCTGAAGCCCTCGGACGGCCACTCGGCACAAGGCCCTCTTCCGTCCTCCGCCGGGCAACCGGCCTGGCCGAGGGGTTAGAGCATTTGGCGGCGTGACGTAGGCTGACTAATTAATAGTGGCCTGGCCATTAGGTTTGGGAGTAGGGAGCGGCCCATGCAGCTCGAGTCCCTGAAAATGTTCTGTGACGTGGTGGAGACGGGTTCCTTTTCGCGAGCGGCCCAGCTCAACCACGTGACGCAGTCGGCGGTCAGTCAGCAGATTCGCGCGTTGGAGAACCGCTACGAGCAGAAGCTCCTGTCGCGCAGTGCCCGGCAGGTGACGCCGACGCCCGCGGGCGAGCGGCTGTTTCGCGGGTGCAAGGAAATCCTCGCGCGCTTCGCGGAGGTGGAGCAGGAGATTCGCGAGCAGGCCACGGAGGTCGCCGGCACCAGCACCGTGTCCACCATCTACTCGGTGGGCCTGCACGAGCTGAACGCCGTGCAGAAGCAGCTGCTCAAGGCGCACCCCAAGGTGAACATGCGCCTGAACTACCGGCGCAATGACCAGGTCTACGACGACGTGATTCTGGGCGCGGCGGAGATTGGCATCGTCGCCTATCCGCAGCCGCGCGCGGGCGTGGACATCCTCCCGTTCCGCGACGACAAGCTCGCCATCGTCTGCGCCCCCAACCACCCCTTCGCCACCAAGCAGAAGGTGAGCCTCACCGCGCTGTCCGGCGTGCCCTTCATCGCGTTCGACCGCGAGGCGCCCACGCGCAAGGCGTTGGACAGGCTCTTCCGCGAGAAGAACATCGACATCAACCCGGTGATGGAGATGGACAACGTGGAGACCATCAAGCGGGCGGTGGAGATGGGTCTGGGCGTCGCCATCCTCCCCGTGTCCACCGCGCAGGGCGAGGTGAAGGGCGGCTCGCTGGTGGCCAAGCCCTTCGCGGAAGGCCCCGTGTCGCGCCCCATCGGCCTGCTCATCCGCAAGGGCAAGTACCTGGACCGCGCCTCGGCGGCGGTGTTGGAGGCGTTCAAGGCCGCCGCCAACCTGCCGGTCGCCGAGGACACGTAGTCGCTAGTACATCTTCCGGAGGCGCGCGGCGAAGAACCCGTCGAAGCCCTCCGGACCTGGCAGGGTCCTCAAGTACGCCTGGGTGAGCGGCAACTTGAGGCCCGGCAGCACGGGCGGCTCGGCCGTCCACTCCGGGTGGCTGCGCAGGAACATCTCCACCTGGTCCTGCCCCTCCTGCGGTTCCAGCGTGCACACCGCGTAGACGAGCAGTCCGCCGGCCGGCACCGCCTCCTGGCAGTTCTCCAGGATGCGCCGCTGGAGCGCCGCCAGTCGCGAGACGTCCTCCTCCTTGCGGCGGTAGCGCAGCTCCGGGTGTCTGCGCAGCGTGCCCAGCCCCGAGCACGGCGCATCCACCAGCATCGCGTGGAACTCGCCCCAGGCTTCCGGGAAGGGCTCCGAGGCGTCGTGCGCGTAGGCCTTCAGACGCGACGTCAGGCCCAGGCGCTTCACCTCCGACTCAATCTTGCGCAGCTTGTGGGCGTGCAGGTCCACGGCGACGACGTCGTGCGACTGCGCCTGGTGGCAGGACTTGCCGCCCGGGGCCGCGCACACGTCGAGCACGCGCGCGTTGTCGGGAATGGCGCCGTACACGCCGACGAGCTGGGCGGCCTCGTCCTGCACCTGCCACAACCCCTCCGAGTAGCCGTACACATCCTCGATGCGGCCCACCGGCGGCAGGATGATGCCCACGGGTGAAATCGTCGCGGCCTTCGCTTCGACGCCCACTTCCTGCAACTGCGTGAGCAGGGCGTCGCGCGTCACCTTGGACGTGTTGGCGCGAATCACCACCGGCGGGGACTGGTTGTCCGCCACCAGCATGGACTCGGCGCGCTCGCGGCCGAACTGGCGCAGCCAGCGCTCCACCAGCCACTGGGGATGACTCTCACGCACCGACAGGTGGTGGGCGACGTCCGTGGGCGAGGGCAGCGGCGGCGCGGGCAGCTCCGCGAGCTTGCGGAGGATGGCGTTGGTGAAGCCGGCGGCGCGGGTGAGTCCCACTTCCTTCAGGGCCTGCACCGTCTCCGCCACGGCGGCGCGCGCGGGCACGCGGGTGTGGAATATCTGGTACGCGCCAATGCGCAGGGCCGCCAGCACGCGGTCCTCCATGGCTTCCAGCTTGCGGTCGGCGAAGCGGGTGATGGCGTAGTCCAGCGCGAGCTGCCGGCGCGTGGTGCCATACGCCAGCTCCGTGGCGAGCCCCGCGTCACGCGGGTCCTTGGGAGGTGACTCCGACAACATCGTGTCGAGCACCACGTTGAGATAGGCGTCCGTTGCTCGGACGCGCGCCAACACGAGGATGGCGAGTGCGCGGGGATTCATCCTTCGTCGAGCCGAGTCATCAAGTCCACGAGCTGCTCATCCGAGAGCTTCGTCGAGGGGAGGTGGGACAGCGTGAGGCGCTGGAGACTGTCTTCCAGCAAGTCCCTCTGGCCATGCTCGGCGGGCGAGCCGCCTTGGATGGCCTCGTATCGCGAGCGCGCCCAGGTGGACAGCTCGGAGGCGGTGAGCTTTCCGGAGAGCCGGTCCGAAATCTTCTGGCGCACCAGCACCCGCGTGAGCAGGTCCGTCGTCGACGCCACCGACTTCGACCCGCGTCCCAGCGTCTTGCCGGACTTGGAGGACTCCGCGGCGTCGGACTTCGCGGCGGACGGCTTGCGTCCAATCGACTTGCCAGAACCGGAAGCGCCCTGCCCCGACGGGAGGGCCAGCGGCTTCGCGGGGACTCGCACGAGCGCGGACCCCGTCGTCTCCGAGGCACCCTTGCGGCCCATCGACTTGCCTGCACCGGAGGTGGAGGACTTCGCCGCCGCCGGGCTTTCGCCCTCCTGCTTGCGGCCCAGGGACTTCTTCGGCTCCGGCTTGCCGGGGGTGAAGACGCCGCTGGCGAAGGTGTCCAACGCCTCCAGATAGGGCTCGAAGCCACCGCCGGCTCCGTGCACCTGGAGGACACACGCCTCCCCGACGACGGACTCGCGGGCAGGGGGACGCAGCAGCACCTCGATGGCGGGCAGGCCCACCGCCTCCAGCCCTTCCTTGAGGGCGTACGAGCCGAAGAGGCTCGCGGGGTTGATGAGGATGCCCTCCACCGCCTCGCGCTCGGCGGCGAGCGTGTCCAGCAGCACGCCCTCGTGGTTGGACTGGACGATTTTCAGCGTCAGTCCCAGTTCCCTGGCCCGCGCGCGCAGCGCGGTATCCAGGTCCGACAGCCCGCGCGTGCCATCGCGCACACCCAGCAGGTTCAGGTTCGGCCCATGCAACACCAGCAGTCTCATGCCCATCCGCCTGTACTCGAAAAAGCGCGTCCCGTCCGCGACATATCCCCTAGGTGCCGAACGGTTGGCTGCCCACGGCCAGCTTGTGGCCCATGAGGAACTCCGCCGCCTTCATCACCCGCTTGCCCTCCGGCTGGATGTCCAGCAGCACGAGCGAGCCCTCGCCGCACGCCACCTCCAGCCCCTCCGGCCCCGCCGCGAGCACCGTGCCCGGCGCGCCCTGACCTTCCGCCACGCGCACGCGGTGAATCTTCACCAGCTTGCCGCCCAGCGTGGTGAACGCTCCCGGCCACGGCGTGAAGGCGCGCAACCGCCGCTCCAGAGCGATGGCGGGACGGTTGAAGTCCAGCTTCCCCTCGTCCTTCTCGATGATGGGCGCCAGCACCATGCCCTCCGAGGGCTGGGGCACGGGCTTCAGCTCACCGCTCAGGTACGCCGGCAGCGACTCGCGCAGCAGCGCTCCGCCCAGCGCCGCCAGCTTCGGGTACATGGTCGCGCTCGTGTCCTCCGGGCCAATGGGCAGCCGCTTCATCGCGAGCATGGGGCCGGTGTCCAGGCCCTCGTCCATCACCATCAGCGTGACGCCCGTCTCCGTGTCGCCGTAGGCAATCGACCACTGAATGGGCGCGGCGCCCCGGAAGCGCGGCAGCAGCGAGCCGTGCACGTTGACGCAGCCCATCCTGGGCAGGTCGAGGATGTCCTTCGGGAGGATGCGACCGTAGGCCGTCACCACGCAGACGTCGGCCTCGAAGCGGCGCAGCTCCTCGGCGAACGGGGGCGTGCGCAGCTTGACGGGTTGGAACACGGGCACGCCTCGCGCCAGCGCCAGCTCCTTCACGGGCGGCGCCGTCAGCGTGTTGCCCCGGCCCTTGGGCTTGTCCGGCTGGGTGACGACAGCGACGACTTCGCCCAGGTCGAAGCAGGCTTCGAGCGAGGACACGGCGAAGTCGGGCGTGCCCATGAAGATGATGCGGGGTCGGCTCATGGTGTTGCGGTTCTCCTGCGGCGACGCTTCAAGCCACGGACTTGAAGGTGCCCCCGGTGGGATTGTCCACTGCTTGACGTTTGCGCGTGTGCAACTGGTTCAACGTCTCCAGCGCCTCGCGGGCCTCGGGGGTGGTGGCCACGGGCTTGAGCGCGGCCAGCGCCACCTCCAGGGCATGCGCCTCGTCGGCCTCGCGCTGGCGGATGCGGTCCACCGCCTCGCTGAACCGGTCGAAGAAGCGCTTCAGCTCATCCTTCTTCCGCAGCGGGCGCAGCCGGGGGTAGCGCCCGGCGGCCAGGGCCGCGACATAGAGACTCATCACATGCACGGGGCCGGCGACCCGGTGGGTGAACAGCAGACCGAACAGGCCCAGCAGCACGCCGAGCCCCGCGGAGCCCAACGCGGTGAGCCATAGAAGCGACGGCCCGCCGTCCACTCCCGCGCTCACGGAGGACACGTGGAGCCGGTAGGCCAGCGCTCCGAACACCCCCAGGCTGCCCGCGCCCATGCCGGCCAGTAGAAGGATGTACTTGAGCTGGAACTCCCGGTCGAGCAGGTACGTCCGGCGGGTGTAGCCCGGGCGCGACGCGTTGTGAATGTCGTCGGACATGTCGTTGACCAGCGTACCCCAGGTGCCGCGGCTGATTTGCTTCCTTCGTGACAGGAGGTTTACGACGGCGGACAGGACAACCCCGCAGACGTCCAGGAGCCTGCATGAGCCGCCCCATCGCAGCGTGGTGTGTTGCCGCAGCAATCCTCTGTCTCACAGGGTGCAAATCGGACCCCAACACGCCCGAGTACTGGGAAGGGACGCTGCAGCAAACGCGGCGCGCTGAAGATCGGGTACGCCTCATCGAGGCGATGCGTTCGAAGACGAAGGTCACTGAAACCTTCCTGCCCATGCTGCACGAAGCGCTGTCGCAGGAGCGCAAGCCGGAGGTGAAGGCGGCGCTGGCCCGGGCGATTGGCGACGTGCACCACGCCTCGTCGGTGGAGCCGCTGTCGGCAGCCATCGACCCGGCGGCGGGAGACATGTCCGCGCAATTGGCCAACAAGGCGATGGTGACGGCGCTGGGTGCCATCGGTGACGTGCGCGCGGTGCCCGCGCTGGTGCCGCTGCTGCGCGCGAAGGACACGTATGCGCGCATCGAAGCCATCCAGGTGCTGGGGACGATGAAGGCGAAGGAGGCGGTGGAGCCGCTCATCGTCCTGGCCACGGACGAGGGCGTGGAGCCCTTCCTCAACAAGAAGGCCATCGAGGCGCTGGGCCACATCGGCGACGGCCGCGCGGCGCCCGCGCTCATCCGGATGCTGACGAAGGAGCGCAAGGGCAAGTCCTTCTACGTGGAGAGCAGCTTCGCGCTGTACCAACTGGGCCAGCCCGCGGCGGATGCGCTGCTGCCAGCGCTGGAGGGGCGGGACTCGGAGCTGCTCGCCTGGGCGAAGACGAACGGCGTCAACCCGGCCAGCTACCCCATGAAGGCGGCGACGGTGCTGGGAGACTTGCGCGAGAAGCGCGCGGTGGAGCCGCTGCTCAAGCTGCTGACGTTCTCGCACTCGGACGTGCAGATTCAGTCGCTGGTGCGGATGCAGGCGGCGGATGCGCTGGGCCGGCTGCGGGCGCCGGAGGCGGTGAAGCCGCTGTCCACGCTGGTGCTGGAGACGGACCCGACGGTGCGTGACGCGTACGTGCGCGCGCTGGTGCGCCTGGGCGGACGCGACGCGCTGCCCGCGCTGGAGAAGGCCGCGGGCACGGGCGACTGGTACTCGCGTGAAATCGCCGTGAAGGGCCTGGCCATGCTCGGCGATGCGCGCGAGCTGCCGCTGCTCCAGAAGATCGCCGCGGCGGAGCCGGCGCGCACCGCGGCCGACTGCAAGGCGACGGGCGAGGAAGGCTGCGACGACGCGGCGGCGCTGGGCAAGAAGCGCGCGGACCTCGTGACGGGGCACGCGGCGCTGCTGGAGGCGGGGCAGGCCTGTTCGGGCAACGCGGGCTGCTGGGTGCAGCGCATGGACAAGGCGAGCAAGCCGATGCTGGAGCGGGCCGCGCTGGAAGTGGGCCGCACGGGCTCGGGCGAGCACGTGCCCGCGCTCGCCGCGAAGCTGGGAGAGCGCGACACGGAGGTGCGGCTGGCCTTCATCCTCGCGACGGGGTGGCTGCTGGACGGCTCGAAGGACGCGGCGAAGAAGGTGCGTGACACCACGCTGCCGGACCTGCGCAAGCAGCTCCAGGAGGAGCAAGGCGTCACGCAGCTCGCCAGCGTCAACGAGGACCTCCGTCGCCTGCTGATGCGCATCGAGCGCACCTGAGAGGTCATGAGCAGGGCCATCGAGCGGCGCTCTCCGCGATGAGGCGTCGCTCGACGGAGCACACTCGACGCCACGCATCACCAAGCGGCGCTCTCCGCGATGAGGTGTCGCTCGACGGGAGCACACTCGACGCCACGCATCACCAAGCGGCGCTCTCCGCGATGAGGTGTCGCTCGACGGGAGCACACTCGACGCCACGCATCACCAAGCGGCGCTCTCCGCGATGAGGCGTCGCTCGACGGAGCACACTCGACGCCACGCATCACCAAGCGGCGCTCCCCGCAACAGGCGCCGCACTACGGAGACAACTGGGGCGCCGCGCGCACCGTGGCATGGTGGAGCACGGTGAGCTGGCGCACCAGTCGGTCCATCTGGGTGCGAGACAGCACATCCATGCTCTCGTGCGTCGACGCGGTCCGAGGCAACGGGGACGGCTCGCGGCGGTGCTCCACCGCGAGCGCCAGGTCCTCCAACACGCTCCCCGCGTAGCTCGCCACGGGGGACAAGTCCTGCTTCGCGTGCCACTGGCGGCTCGCGGCCAGCGCCGTCACGGCGGCGCCGAAGCGGCGCGCATACGCGAGCAGGGCCATCGCCGGCTCCAACTGCCTCGATGAGCCCCGGTACTCGGTGAGCAGCCGCTGGAACGACGCCTCGGCGGACAGCAACTGCAAGCCCAGCTTGCGCCGTGCCTCGCGCACCTCCGGCTCCGCGTCCGAGCGCGCGGAGGCCACGCTCAACAGATACTCGCGGTCGGCGCGCAGTGCGTTCGCCACCTGCTCCGGGAAGCGCACGTGCTCCGGACTGGGCCACAACAGCCGCGCGCCCACGAGCGCGATGGCACCGCCAATCATCGTGTTGGCGATGCGCACCCCCGCCAGCTCCCAGTCACCCGTCTGGATTTCGGCCAACAGCACCAGCGCGGGGGCGAGCAACACCTGGAAGAAGGAAAGACTCATCGGCTTCACCGCGATGGCCACGGCGAAGAACACCATGATGGCCCCCAGCAGCACGGCCGGGTCCCTGACCAGCGCGACGAGCCCCGCCGCAAGCGCCCCACCCAACAACGTCCCCGCCGCGCGCTGCAACCCGCGCTGGAACGTCATCCCCGAATAGGGCTGGAGCACGACGATGACGGTGATGATGACCCAATAGCCATGGTCCAACCCCAGCCCCCGCACGAGCGCGGTGGCGAGCGCGGCTGTGACGCCCAGCCTCAGCGCATGGCGGAAGATGACAGAGTCCGTGCCCAGATTGTCCCGCAACGGCTCCAACAAGGGACGGCCCTTCAGCGAGGCGGGATGAGGCCCCATGGGCAGGTCCGACTCGACGGGGCGGCCGTCCTCCAGGTGGTTGGCCACCTCCAGCAGAGCCTCCGTGTACTCCCGCAACCGGACCAGCAACGCCTCCGCATGCGAGTACGCCGCGCGAGCCGAGTCGGACAGACCGCCCTCTGCCACCTGCGCCGCCAGGGCGCGCCGCACGCGCTCGGCATTCCACGTCGAGGGCTCCGACTCCCCCTTCTCCTGTTCCAGGGCGCGAGCGATGTGCCGCAAGTCCCGCGAGTGCTCCGAGAGCGCGCGCTGCACCTCCGCGCGCAGGGCGTGGTAGCGCGACTCGCGAGGCGCCACCTCCAGCGTCTCTGGCAGCGCCACCAGCAACGTGAGCACCGCGTCCGCGCCTTCCAGCAGCACCAGCAGGTGTTCACCCCGGTCGCTCTCCCCTGCTCGCTCGCGACGAGTGGACGCCAGCACGCCTCGGGCCTCCTCCAGCGACTGGCGCACGCGAGACTCCCAGTCGACGACCTCCACCAGATTGGGCGGCGCGGTGGGGCCCTCGAGCGGCCACTTTCCGACCGACTCCGCGCGGTCCGCCAGGTCGCGATAACAGCGGGCGATGGCGAAGCGCGCGGGGCGATAGGGCCGCAGCGGCCACAGCACCAGCGCCAGCATCATCGCCCACAGGCCCCCCAGGATGAACAATCCGGAGCGGGACAGCGCGGCGGCGAAGTCATGCGCCGGCAGCGCCAGCGACACCACCGTGTAGTTGGCGAGCACCACGCCCATCAACCCGGGGGTGTCTCCATACGAGCGCGCGAAGCCGCACGCCGTCACCCAGGCGAAGGTGAACAACACGGCGGCCCATGACGGCAGTGGCCAGGCGGAGACGAGTCCCATCACCGCGCCCAACAACGTCATGGCCCCCATGGTGACGGCCCTGTCGCGATAGGGGCCACCCCGGTCCACGAGCGTGACGAAGAGGCCCGCCATGCCCACCCAGGTCGCGGCGGGCAGGTGCTGCGTCGCGGCGACCACCATGGGCACACCGACGGCGAGCGCGGCGCGAAGGCCCGCTCCCAACGCGGGACGCGCGGGCTCCAGTCGGACGAACGACTCGACGTGACGCCTGAGCGAGTTCATGGAGCGAAGAAGGTCCCCTTCGTCACACGGCTCCGTCCTGTTCGCCCGTCCACTCCAGGACTCCGGGGCCCGCCGCGGCGCGGAAGCAGTCGGAGAACCAGGCCGTGGCCATGCGCCCAGCGGAAGCGAGCGGGACTGGCTCGGGAAAACCTCGCGAGGCGCCGTCGAGCAACTGGAGCGCCTTGCATGTCTTCGGAGGGAGCCTGTCGAACACACCCCGGACCAGCGACACCCGGTCCGCGTCGTCGCCCGCACCGATGAGCAACGTGGGCACCCGCACGTCCGCGAGGAGCGCACCGGCCTTGTCGGGTCGGCCGCCCAACGTCACCACGGCCTGCACGCCTCCGGGCTGATGCGCGGCGGCCACGAGCACGGCGGCCGACCCCAGACCCGTGCCGAGGTAGCCCACCGGAAGCAACGAGAGGCTCTCGTCACGCTGGAGCCAGTCGCGAGCCACCTCCAACCGGTGCGCGATGAGCTCCACGTGAGAGCCCTGTCGCAGCGTCCAGTCCTCGGCCATCTCCTCGTCCGCGGTGCGCAACTCCAGCCACAGCGTCGCGAGCCCCGCCGCATGCAGGACACCCTGGAGACCACTGCCGCCGCCGTTCGCGTCGGCTCGCGGCGAGTCCGCATCTCCCGCGAGGATGACGAGCCCGCTCGCTCGCTCGGGAACGATGAGCCGCCCCGAGAGCAGACGTCCGCCCACGCCCACCTCCACGTCACGCTGGTGTACGCGCATCGACACGCCTCCCGCGAAAAGCAGGCCACCGCATGGGCCCGGGTCCGCCCGGTAAAGCTGGGACCCGTCCGCGCTTCTGGCAGCACCCTCTCTCGAAGAAACAGGGCAGCCCGGCGGGCGGGCGCTCGACGTGTCCCAGGCCCCGACAAGGTGAACGGCCGTTCCCCGAGGTCTCGCGACAACCATTCCCGAGCGGCTCGGATGGCATCGAAAAGACAAACATCCCTGACCGCCTGTATCCGGCCGGAAATGAGCCCCCGGTCAACCGGGTAGCCCTCCCGCGCGGAACCCTCCGCGCATGGGAGGAAACATGCGTCGAATCATGATGAGCGCGGCACTGATGGTGGGACTGGGCGGAGGCTTCAGCGTGGGAGCAAACCCGTTGCCGACTGAATCCGCGGGACCGACCCTCCCGGGCATCTGCAGCAGGAGCTTGTGCCAGCACCAATGCAGCCTGTCGGGAGCCACCGGCACCTGCTTCAACGGGATGTGCATCTGCACCATCGACCTGTAGCGGGCCGGGCCCTCCGCACCGTTGAACACGGAGTCCGCAGCCAGGGCGTCGCCACCTCGCGCCCTGGTGCAGTCCCTACCCTGCTTCGCGCTCCGGCCCGTAGTCCTCCGCGTCGTCGGGGAAGGGCACGGGCGCCTCGTCCTGGAACGAGCTGGGCAGCAGGCTGAACGGCAACAACTTGGCCAGCGCGGCCAGGAGCAGGAAGCCTCCAGGCGCCGCGAAGATGGCGAGCGCGGGAATGGCCTTGGCCACGTCGATGAGCTGCGCGCGCATGCGGTGCCGCTCGTCCTCCGTGAGCTTCTGCCGCCGCGCCAGCTTCGCCACCAGCACCGCCAGGTCGCCCGTCTCGCGGACCTCCTGCATCAGCCGGTAGAAGTTCTTCTCCAGCGTCTCCTGCATGCCGGCGACCATGTCGTCGCCCATGGCGCTCGCCGCGTCCCTCACGGTGAACACATCCACGATGGAGCGGTGGCGCGCATAGAACTCCGCCATCTCCAGCTCCAGCCGCCGCAGCTCCTCCTTCGGCACGTGCAGCGCGTCCGCCAGCTCGTCGATGAAGGCCCGCTCGCGACGCGTGCGCCGGCCATCCACCAGCGCAGCCAACAACGTCTGCTCCAGCAGGAAGTGCCGCATGTCCACGCTGCGCACCTGGCGCACCACGTCCCGCACGGAGCGCCGTCGCTCGAAGGACTGCTTCACCGCCGCCTTCAGCTCGGAGGCCATCGCCGCCGGCAGCTTCAAATCCTCCACCTGCTTGAGGATGGCCCGCCGAGCGGGTGTGCCCGGCTGCCGGTCCACACACGCCAGCCCCGTCAGCACGTCCACCAGCAGCGCCTTCTGCTTCGCCGCGAAGTCGGAGCGCCGCCGCACCTGCTCCTTCAACAACCGCCCGCTCGCGAAGTAGTCGATGGCCTGCCGGCAGAACAGCTGCGCGTCCGCGTACTGCGCGCCGTTGTGCAGCACCAGCCCATACACCGGGTCTCCGGCCAGCGTGGGCTCGCGCTTGCGCAGCGCCACCTCCACCTTCGCCACCTGGCGCTTCGTCACCGGCTTGCCCGCCGCGAGCTGCTCGGCCAGCGTCGACGCCAGCTCCAGCTCGCCGGACAACACCGCGAAGAGGACCAGCAGCTGCTCGCCCCGAGGCCCGGCCGGCGCGCCCACGTGCCGCGCCAGCTCCAGCGCCAGCGTCGCCAGCGTCCGCACCACCGCGTGGAAGAGCTGATCCTCCAGCGCCCGGGCATGCAGCTCCGTGTCCGGACCCGCCTCCAGGGACTCGGGAGGGTCCGCCGGCGTGCCGTACAAGAGCCCACTGGCGCGAAGGGTGCGCCGAAGGTACGCCCGGGCACGGGCGCGGCCCGAGCCCAGATGCAAGGCGGTCTCCTCCGAAGCGGGCGTGCCCATGTGAGCGGCGACCGCTTCATTGAGGAGCGGAGTGAGCCACCCCGCCTTGCTGAAATCCAACACCGGAACACCCCCGGACCCGCCTCGTGACGGTCCGGCGGATGTAACCCACCCGCCCCCGGGATTCCACCCACCCTTCGGGGGATTGACCGCCCGGAGTCAGCGGCCTCAGAACCGGGACTTCTACGGTCCCGGAAGAGTGCCGCCCCGGACGAAAAGCCCGGCCTACAGCGCGGTGGACTTCCCGGGCTCCAGGTCCATCACCTTCGCTGCGCCGCGCAGCTTCTTCAGCTCGCCCTTGAGCGCGTCCGGGTTGCCCTGGAGCAGCGGGAAGGTGCCGTAGTGCATGGGGACAATCGTCTGCGCCTTCAACAGCCGCGCCGCCTGCGCCGCCTCCGCGGGGCCCATGGTGAAGTGCCCGCCGATGGGCAGCATCGCCACGGTGGGCTTGAACTGGGTGGCGATGAGCTCCATGCCCGCGAAAGGACCGGTGTCACCCGCGTGGTACAGGGTGGGACCCTTCTCGATTTGAATCACGTACCCCAGCGGCGCGCCCGCGTAGTGCGACGGGCCCTTGGGGTCCGACTGGTAGCTGCTGGAGTGCACCGCCTGCACCAGGTGGATGGTGGCGTCCTTCACCTGGAACGTCCCGCCCGCGTTGGCGCCCACCGACTGCGCTTCCGGCAGGCCCAGCAGATTCACCAGCTCGAACGAGCCGAACACCTTCGCGCCCGTCTTCTGCGCCAGCGCCTTCGTCTCGCCCACGTGGTCGAAGTGTCCGTGGCTGACGAGGATGGCGTCGAGCGCCTCCGGCTGCGCGGTGTCCTTGGGCGCCTTGGGGTTGGTGAGCCACGGGTCGATGGCAATCACCGCTCCCCCCGGGGTGCGGATGACGAACGCCGCGTGGCCCCACCACGTCACCTCCGTCTTGCCCTTCGCCACGGCCGGAGCCTTCACGGCCTCCGCCTTCTTCGGCGCCGCCGCGCCCTGGGCCGGGGTGCCCTGCGCCGGAGCGCCCTGTGCTTGGGCCACCCCCGCGAACGTCACCAGCGCACCCACCGCGACTGCCACGAGCTCGTTCCGCATGGTTGTCCTCTCTCGGGTCGAAAAATCACGACGTGACGCCGGGGGCCCTCACGGCACGCCCCGGCCGAGCCGCCGCTTGGCACTGTCCGGGCGGCCATTCAAGGGCCTGGGTGAATCGCCTGCCCCTGGGGCGACAGATGCCTCGGCGGCCGGGTCGCCGCAATCTCGAAAACCGCAGGAGGTTCCTTCCCCGCCCGGGCCGTCCCCTGGGCTAACGTCGGGACAGCCGTGGACCACCGATTCCAAGTCAGCCTCCGCGGGGTCATCGACCTCCTGTCCCACCACCTCTACAGCTCCCCGGGCGTCTACCTCCGAGAGCTGCTCCAGAACGCCACCGACGCCATCCGCGCCCGGCAGCACCTGGAACCGGAACACCAAGGCACCGTCCGCCTCGAGTTGGTGGAGAAACAGGACGGCGGGCCTCCCACCCTCGTCTTCAGCGACGACGGCGTCGGACTGACGGAAGAAGAAATCCACCGCTTCCTGGCCACCATCGGCGAGTCCTCCAAGCGCGAGGCCCTGGAAGACCGGCGCAAGGACTTCATCGGCCAGTTCGGCATCGGCCTCCTGTCGTGCTTCATGGTCTGCGACGAACTGCTGCTGGTGACTCGCTCCGCGCGCGGGGACGGACGCACGCTGGAGTGGCGCGGCCGGCACGACGGCACGTATGCCGTGCGGGTATCCGAGCACCCGCTGGAGCGGCCGGGCACCCAGGTGTTCCTCGTCGCTCGCGCGGACATGGTGGAGTGGTTCGCCCCGGAGCGGCTGCGCCAGCTCGGCCGGCACTACGGCGGCCTCCTGCCCTTCCCCATCCAGCTCACCGTGGGCGCGGAGCAGGAGCGGCTGGACCTGGATGGCGCGCCCTGGCGCCGCGACTACGAGAGCGCGAGCGAGCGGCGCAAGGCGATGCTGGAGTACGGGCGAGAGGTCTTCGAGACGGACTTCATCGACTGCATCCCGCTGCGCTCGCAGGCGGGAGACGTGGACGGGGTGGCCTTCGTGCTCCCGGCCTCTCCGCACTTCAACTCCAAGCAGAAGCACCGTGTGTACCTGAAGCACATGCTCTTGTCGGAGAGCGCGGAGAACCTGCTGCCGGAGTGGGCGTTCTTCGTGAAGTGCGTGGTGAACGCCAACGCGCTGCGCCCCACCGCCAGCCGCGAGTCCTTCTACGAGGACGGCGCGCTCGCCCAGGCGCGCGAGGCCCTGGGCCACGGGCTGCGCAAGTACCTGGTGGACCTGGCGCACGAGGACCCGCGCGCGCTGCAGCGGCTGATTGGCCTGCACGGGCTGAGCATCAAGGCCCTGGCGCTGGACGATGACGACTTCTACCGGCTGGTGATTGGCTGGCTGCCCTTCGAGACATCGCTGGGGGTGACGACGCTGGCGGAGTACCGGCGCGCGTACCCGGTGGTGCGCTTCACGGCGACGCTGGACGGATTCCGTCAGGTGGCGCGCGTGGCGGGGGCGCAGGGGCTGTGCATCATCAACGCGGCGTACACGCACGACGCGGCGCTCCTGGAGAAGCTGCCGCACGTGGTGGAGGGCGCGCAGGTGGAGCCCTTCTCCGCGGCGGACCTGCCGCAGAGCTTCGAGGAGCTGACGATGGACGAGCGCGACGCGGTCTTCCCGCTGTTGCGCACGGCCGAGCAGGTGCTGTCCCCGTTCCACTGCGGCGTGGTGGTGAAGAAGTTCTTCCCGGCGGAGGTGCCCACGCTCTACAGCGCCGACGAGGAGGGCGCCTTCCGACGTGACGCCGAGCGCGCGCGAGACGAGTCCGACGACCTCTACGCGAGCGTGCTGGAGGGGGTCATGGCGGCGGCGGGCGGCGAGCCGGCGCAACTGTGCTTCAACCTGCACAACCCGGTGGTGCGGCGGCTGGCGGCGGTGACGGACCGGAACATGATGAAGCTGTCGGTGGAGATGCTCTACGTGCAGGCGTTGCTGCTGGGTCAGCACCCGTTGAACGCGCAGGAGATGACGCTGCTCAACCAGGGGTTGCTGGGGCTCATCTCCGCGCAGCTCGGCACGGGGGGCTCGGGCGGCGGAGAGGGTGACGGGGGCGTGGGCTCGGGAGGGCTGCACTGATGGCCGGCGACTGGCGCGAGGAGGCCCAGGCGCTGTGGGACCGGGCGGGCAAGCAGAAGTCGAGCGAGAGCAAGGTGAAGCTGCTGGAAGAGGCGGTGCGGATGGCCGACTCCCACGGCGACGTGGACATGGGCTATCAGCTCCGCGACGACCTCATCGACGCGGCGACCTTCGGCGGCTACCCGGACAAGGCGCTGGTGGCCTTCGCGTGGTGCCGGGGCCAGCAGAAGAAGGACCCGGAGCGCTTCGAGCCGGAGGGCCTGCTCTGGAAGCAGAAGTGGGTGGTGGGGCGCATCAAGGAGTTCCCCCACATCTCGCGCAAGCAGATTACGGACGCGCTGGACGACATCGAGCAGTGCTTCACCAAGGTGGATGCCGGCAAGCGCTCGGTGCTGAAGCTGCGCTACCAGACGGCGCGGGACATGGGCGACGACGCGGCGGAGGTGGACCGGTTGTGGGCCTCCTGGCTCGCGACGCCCAGGGACCACCTGACGGACTGCCGCGCGTGCGAGCTGGATGACGAACTGGACCACCACGTCGAGAAGGGCGAGTGGGAGCAGGCGCTGCGCAAGGCGAAGCCCATCCTGGAGGGGCGGGTGAAGTGCGCGGAGATTCCGCACCTCACGCTGGGCACGCTCTTGTATCCGCTGTTCAAGCTGGGCGAGCTGGAGCGGGCCGCGGAGATGCATCGCCGGGGCTACAGCCTGACGTCGAAGAACCGCGACTTCCTGGCCACGGTGGGCGACCACATCGAGTTCCTCACGCTGACGGGGAACCTGGCGCGCGGGCTGGCGCTGCTGGAGAAACACCTGGAGTGGACGCTGGACCACGGGAGCTTCAACGACCGCTTCATCTTCCTCGTGGCGGCGACGTTCCTCCTGGAGCGCGTGAAGGCCACGGGAGACCGGGACGTGGTGAGCCTGCGGCTGACCAAGGCATTCCCGGAGCACCGCGCCGACGGCGGGTACGAAGTGAAGGCGCTGCACGCGTGGATGCTCAAGCAGGCGAAGGACATCGCCACGCGCTTCGACACGCGCAACGGCACGGACCGCTACGCGCGGCGGCTCGCGCGAATCCAGCGGCTCGCGGAAGAAGTGCGCGAGTTCCCGCTCGATTGACGCACGGCGTGACGCGGGCTGCCCTTAGGGGGCCCGCGGACGCGCACGCGGCCCGAACCGGAATTGACCGAAATCCGGATTTTGCCGCGTTGCGTCTGTGAATAAAGCATCAGTCCTTGCGAGTCATTGCGGACTTCGCACTTCCATCCCATGGACTTTCACATATCAATAGCGCGCGCCCATCCCAGGCGCCCCGACGGATGCTTGCCATTCCGCCGGACCCTCGAAGTCAGACAGGACGCACCATGCATCTCGTAAGGCTTTCCCTCCTGACGGTGTTCGCAGTGGTCGCTACGGCTTGTGGTGGTATGGAGTTGGACGAGGGAGGCACGACGGAGCCCGTCACGCCGCCCGCCCAGGAGCAGGTGTCGCCCGACACGACGTCGGAGGACGGCAACAACGTCAGCGCGTTCGCCGCGTGTAGTGGCTATGACGGCAACAACTACTGCTTCGCGGAATGCAACGACACCATCAACTACTGGTACGTGGTTGGGCATGTCTCCACGGTCGGCTACGGCAACTGCGCCTCGGCGGCGTTCGCCTTCTGCAGGTCCATTGGCTACAACGGCCACAATGGCGCCTGCTGGGGTTACCCCTAGCCGTCAGCCATTGACGCCGCACTCATAGACAGACGTCACGCCCCGCCAAGGTCCACCGGCGGGGCGTACTTCCAGGCGTCTCGACAGCCCCTCGCCACTCAGCGCTTGAGGTTCTTGAACGGGTTGTTGAACGGCTCCGGGCCCTTCTTGTCCTTGTCGCTCCCGCCCGAACCCGGCCGCTGACCTCCAGACTGCGAACCCGCGCCCTGCCCGCCCGGACGCGCACCGGAAGCCCCCTTCCCTCCGCCACCCGAGCCCGAGGTCCGTTCTCCGCCCCGGTCCGTCATCCGCCCCGCGCCCGACGCGCCACCCACGGCGGGTCGGCCCGAAGGCTGCGGCGTGCCGCCCTCCTGCGCCGCGCGCACCGACAGCGCCAGTCGCTTGCGCTGCAAATCCACGGTGAGCACACGCACCGTCAGCCGGTCCCCCACCTTCACCACCTCGGAGGGGTCCTTCACGAACTTCGTCGAAATCTGGGACACGTGGACAAGGCCATCCTGGTGCACGCCCACGTCCACGAAGGCGCCGAACGCGGTGACGTTCGTCACCACCCCCTGGAGCACCATGCCCTCCTTCACGTCCTCCAGCGTGCGCAGGTCGTCCCGCATCACCGGCGCGGTGAAGTCGCCGCGAGGGTCCCTGCTCGGCTTCTCCAGCTCCGCGAGGATGTCCTTCAGCGTCAGCTCTCCCAGGTCCGGGCCCAGGTAGCGCTTGGGGTCGATTTTCCGCACCAGCGCGGCGTTCCCCACGAGCGAGCCCACCTCCACGCCCAGGTCCTTCGCCATGCGCTCCACCACCGAGTAGCGCTCCGGATGCACCGCGCTCGAGTCCAGCGGCTCCGGCCCTCGCACGCGCAGGAAGCCCGCAGCCTGCTCGAACGTCTTGGGCCCCAGGCCGCTCACCTTCAGCAACTCGCGCCGCGTGGTGAAGCGCCCCTTCGAGGCCCGGTGCGCCACCAGCTTCTTCGCCAGCGACGGGCCCACGCCGGACACGTGCTCCAGCAACTGCGGTGAGGCGGTGTTCACATCCACGCCCACCGCGTTCACGCACGAGTCCACCACCTCGCCCAGCTTCTTCTTCAAGAGCCCCTGGTCCACGTCGTGCTGGTACTGCCCGACGCCGATGCTCTTCGGGTCTATCTTCACCAGCTCCGCGAGCGGGTCCTGCAAGCGCCGGCCAATGGACACCGCGCCCCGCAGGCTGACGTCCATTTCCGGGAACTCGTCACGGGCCACCTCGGACGCCGAGTAGATGGACGCGCCCTGCTCGCTCACCGACACCACCGGCACCTGCGAACCCAGGGCCTTCAGCGTGTCGCGAACGAAGGTCTCCGCCTCGCGGCTGCCCGTCCCGTTGCCTACCGCGATGAGCTCCGGCTTGTGCTTCTGCACCACGGCCGACAGCAGCTTCGCCGCGCGCACCCGCTCGTCCGCGCCGCGCTCCGAGTAGAGCGTCACCGTCTCCGCCACGCTGCCCGTGTTGTCCAGCATGGCCAGTTTGATTCCCGTGCGCAGGCCCGGGTCCAACGCGAGCACCGCGCGCGCGCCCGCCGGAGCGGTGAGCAGCAGGTGCCGCAGGTTCTCCCCGAAGACGCCAATGGCGCCCTTGTCCGCGCGCTCCTTCAGCTCCGCGCGCAGCTCCGACTCCAGCGACGGCCCCAACAGCCGCTCCCAGCTGTCATCCACCGCGGCGCGCAGCTCCGAGGCGAAGAGGGACTGTGGCTTCGTCACCACGCGCCCACCGAGCAACGCCTTCACCTCGTCATCCGGCATGTTGAGCTTCACCTTCAACACGCCCTCCTCCTCACCGCGCAAGAGCGCCAGCACGCGGTGCGACGGGGCCTGGGACAGGGGCTCCTCGTGGCCGTAGTAGTTCTCGAACTTGGTGGGCTCGTTCTTCTTCGCGGGCACCACGTCCGAGCGCAGCGTGCCCCGCTTCGCGCACACCTCGCGCGTCGCGCGGCGCAGCCCCGCGTCCTCGCTCACCCGCTCCGCGCAGATGTCGCGCGCGCCCGCGAGCGCCGCCGCCAGGTCCGGCACCTCCTTCTCCGCGTTGACGAAGGGGCGCACCTTCGCGTCCGCGTCCTCGCCCCGCTTCCCCTCCTGCTTCCACAGGAGGTCCGCCAGGGGCTCCAGCCCCTTCTCCCGAGCGATGGCCGCGCGCGTGCGGCGCTTGGGCTTGTACGGAAGGTACAGGTCCTCCAGCTCGGTGCGCGTCTTGGCCGCCTTGAGCGCCTTCGCCAGCTCCGGCGTCAGCTTCCCCTGCTCCTCCACGGAGCGCAGAATCGTGTCGCGGCGCG
Organism: Myxococcus sp. CA040A; assembly: GCF_013336725.1. Lineage (NCBI taxonomy): Bacteria > Pseudomonadati > Myxococcota > Myxococcia > Myxococcales > Myxococcaceae > Myxococcus > Myxococcus sp. CA040A. Next base: position 698,445 of record NZ_JABUMR010000005.1, read on the forward strand.
AGTCCAGCTCGGTGCGCTCGGAGGCCTTGTCGAGGATGGTCTGGATTTGAACCTCGTCCAGCCCTCCCGTGACTTCCTTGCGATAGCGCGCGATGAAGGGAACGGTGGCTCCGTCGGCGTTCAGCGCCAGGGTGCGGTCCACCTGCTCGGGCCGGAGCCCCAGCTCCTGCGACAACTCAGCGGCGTAGGCGTGCATGACGCCCCTTCTATAACCCGGTCCCCACGCGGCTCCCAGCGCACGTCACCCGCGCTGTCGGGACTCCCACTCAGAGCGCAACAGTCCCCAATATTGCTGGTCCTTGCGCTCCCCGCGCAGCATGCAGTGCCCGCGCATCGTCCCCTCCAGCGTGAAGCCCAGCTTGCGCGCCACGCCCTGGGACGCCAGGTTCTCCGACAGCGTCGTCAGCCACACCCGCTCCAGGAAGGGCAAGGTGAAGAGGCGCTCCAGCATCATCCCCACCGCGCGCGAGCCCAACCCGCGCCCGTGGTACGCCTCCGACAACATGTAGCCCAGCTGCGCCCGACCATGCTCCCGGGACACGTCCCGAGCGGACACCGTGCCCACCCACGCGTCCTGGTACCGCACGAACCAGCGAAACCCCTTCGCCCGAGGCTCCTCCAGCGAGCTCGCCTCCAGGATGCGCTTCACCAGCGTCTCCGGTGAGTCCTCCTCGGTGGCCACGTAGCGCCGCGCGGCGGCTTCCGCGCGCAGCGACATCCAGAAGTCCACATGCTCGGGCCGGGCGGGAACGAGGTGGAGGTCCGAAGCCGAGGAGCCAGTCGTCATGGCCCGACTTCTAACGCGTTCCACCTCGGAGGACTGCTTCCACGGCGGCGCCCCTCGCTCCGCCGGAGAGCCGCCGACCTCAAGGCCAGCGGCGCTCGTGCCTCGAAGGGCCCTACGGAGTCACGCCGACGTCAGTCGGTCGTTTCGGAGACGATGGGGCTGGTGGGCGTAGTCCCGCGCACCTGGGTGCGAGACCCTCACGCCCGAGACGCAACGAGGGCCGCCACCGGAGCGTCCTGGCTCCCGGCGCGGCCCTCGTCACTCCCCTCGCGTGGCGAGGGTGAGTGTCACGTCATCAGAGTTTGGTAATCGTCCCGTTCTCGATGCGGAAGTCCACGCGCGTGAACTTCGCCGCGAGCTCGCTGTCCGTCTTGAACGAGTAGTCCTTGGCCACCTCGGAGCTGGGGATGAGGTGGTAGGAGGCCAGCGCCTGCGTGCCCTTGAGCTCCATCACCACGAAGCCGTGCTCGTCACCATTGACGTAGCGCATGCCCGGGTTGGAGGCCATGAGCGAATCGTTCAACTGCGTGACGACGTACTTGTAGATGGGGCTGTTGGGCGCGTAGCCCGCGCCGAAGACGGCCAGACCCGCCAGCTCCTTGATGGAGCCGGAGGTAATCGCGGGCGCAGTCAGCGTGGGCACGCCCGACTCCTCCGACGCGAACGACGCGTGGATGTCGCCGGAGATGAACATCGCGTTCTTCACCTGGTTTGCCCGGACGAACGCCAGCAGCTCCTCCTTCTTCGTGGGGAAGCCGTCCCACTGGTCCACGCTGAAGTAGAACGCCTGACGCAGCGTCGCTTCACCGATGTCCGGCTTGTCGGACAGGTCGAACACCATGGACGTCATCGACACGGAGCTGACGACAATCTTCCAGGTGTTGGTCGACTGCAGCTGCGTCTGGAGCCACGCCTGCTGCGCCTGGCCGAGCACGTCCTCCGTGGCTCCCTGCGAGGCCCCGTAGGTGAGGCGCGAGAACAAGTCATAGATGGGCTTCACCACGATGTAGCGCGAGCCCTGGATGCCGAACAGGCCCGCCTTGCCCATGTGCACGTAGGCCAGACCCCGGGGCGCGCCCGTCGCGGAGAGCAGCGGAATCGCCGGCTGCTGCGCCGCCACACGCGCGGTGTTCACCGCCGTCAGCACCTGGTTGACGTAGAAGAGCGACTGGCCGCCCTTCACCCATGACCCGGCCTTCTCCGTGGCCTCCGCCTGGGTGAGGCCCGCGCCCATCGCCTGCTGCACGTACGCGCCCTGCAACACCGCCTTCTGCACGGCGTGCTCCGCCGCGTCGATGTCCACGTAGGCGAACGTCTCCGACTGGAGCAGCGCCTGCACCGGCGCGGGCAGGTTCGGCAGCGCCACGGCCAGCAGCTGCGCGGGCACCGCCACCCGGCCCGGGTACGCGTCCTCGGGGATGAGGTGGTCCGGACGGAAGGTGCGGTAGTCGGCCACCGCCAGCTTCAGCGCCTTGCCGAACTCGAAGTCACGGTAGACGCGCGTGTTCGGGTACACCGGCGCGGCCGCCGGGTCCATGGCGCCCTCCGCCGAGTTCGTGTTGTCCAGTGGGATGTACTCGAAGAAGGCCCGCTCCGAGTTCTGCTTGCGCTCCAGTTGCAGCTCCGACGCGCGCCCATCCAGGTACGTCGCGTTGGGCCCCCAGCTGTCGTCGGAGAACTCGTGGTCGTCCCAGATGACGATGAACGGGTAGCGCTCATGGACCTTCTGGATGATTTTGTCCGTGCGCAGCGTCTTGTAGAGGTCGCGGTAGTTGGACAGCGAGTTGGCCGCGAAGAAGGCCCTCAGCCCCGTGCCCACCTTCAGCGCCTTCTCCGGCTCGCTGAACTTCACCGTCCGGGTGTCGCCGCCCGACTGGAAGGACGGGTCGCCCGTCGTCTCGTAGACGTAGTCGCCGAGGAACACGACGAAGTCCAGGTCCTCGTCGAGCTGCAGCAGCCGCTGCCACGCGTTGTAGTAACGGCCGATGTAGTCCTGGCAGCTGGCGAAGGCGAACTTCACCGCCACGTCGTCCCCGGCCGCCGGCGCCGTGCGGGTGCGGCCCGTCGCCGTCGTGTACTTCTGCCCGCCCGTCTCGAAGGTGAAGCGGTAGTAGTACGTCGTGCGCGGCGACAGGTTCGTCACCTTCACCTTCAGCGCATGGTCATTCGCCACCAGCGCCGTGAAGCTCCTGTCCAACACCAGGCTCGAGAAGCTCTCGCTCGTCGACACCTCCAGCCGCACCGGCGCATCCGCGCCCGCGTTGTCGGGGTTCACCGCGCGCACCCACAACACCACGCTGTCCGGACGCGGATCTCCCGAACAGATGGACTGAGGGAAGTACTTCGCACCGTCATGGGTCTGCGTGTCGTCGTCGGAACAGCCGAATGAGGTGCTTGCCGCGACGGCAACCACGGCCTGCAGGAAGCTGCGACGCTTCAATCTGTCGAACAAGGCGGGACTCCCGAAATGGAGCGCGGGTGAAGGACCAGCGCGCGCGAGTCTACGGCCCTCGTCCATCACTCCGGAAACATCCCCGCCACGCCTCCGACACAACGCACCGTGTCAGCACTCCGCGACGCATGCGACTCACGCGGCCCGCATGAAACACGACGGGGCTGCCCTCGACTGGAGAGGACAGCCCCGAACGGCGTGTCGAGAGGCGGCTCGCGAGGAGCCGCCGTCACCAACTCACTTCACGGCCTTCACGCGCGGGCGCTTCTCGGTGGTGGCCTCGGCGGGAGCCTCCTCCGCGGCGGGAGCGGCGGCGGCGCCCGGGCCCTTCGCGATGCCGTACTTCTCCAGCACGCGCGCCTCAATCTCCTTCGCCACCTCCGGGTGCTCCCGCAGGTAGTCCTTCGCGTTCTCACGGCCCTGGCCGATGCGCTCTCCATTGAAGGAGAACCAGCTGCCGCTCTTCTCCACGATGTTGTCGTTGGAGGCCAGGTCGATGAGGTCGCCCTCACGGGAGATGCCCGAGCCGTACATGATGTCGAACTCGACCTCCTTGAACGGAGGGGCCACCTTGTTCTTCACGACCTTCACGCGGGTGCGGCTGCCCACCACGTTATCGCCGTTCTTGATGGCGCCGATGCGGCGGATGTCCATGCGCTGCGACGCGTAGAACTTCAGCGCGTTGCCGCCCGTGGTCGTCTCCGGGTTGCCGAACATCACGCCAATCTTCATGCGAATCTGGTTGATGAAGATGACGCACGTCTGGCTCTTGGAGATGGTGCCCGTGAGCTTGCGCAGCGCCTGGCTCATGAGGCGCGCCTGCACGCCCATGTGCGCATCGCCCATCTCGCCCTCGAGCTCCGCCTTGGGGACGAGCGCGGCCACCGAGTCCACCACCAGCACGTCGATGGCGCCCGAGCGCACCAGCATCTCCGCGATTTCGAGCGCCTGCTCACCGGTGTCCGGCTGGCTCAGGAGCAGGTCGTCGGTGCGCACGCCCAGCTTGCGCGCATAGCCCACGTCCAGCGCGTGCTCCGCGTCCACGTAGCCGCAGATGCCACCGCGCTTCTGCGCCTCCGCGACGATGTGGAGACACAGCGTCGTCTTGCCGGAGGACTCCGGTCCGAAAATCTCGATGATTCGGCCCTTCGGCACGCCGCCCACGCCCAAGGCGATGTCCAAGGAAATCGAGCCCGTCGAAATGGCCTGCACGTCGTGCATCAGCGGCTCGTCGTTGCCGAGCCGCATGATCGAACCCTTACCGAACTGGCGCTCCACCGCGGACATCGCCAGCTCGATCGCCTTTTCCTTCTCCTGATTCACGGCCATTTGACTTGAGCTCCTTGTATTGGCGAGCCACCCCGGCTCACCTGAACGCGCTTTTAGTACGCGATGGGTAAACCCTAGTCCACCCCTCTGACATCCGTGTTGCATCCTGTCGGTCAGCTAGCTCTCGCGGAGGGCAGCCAGGAGGACGGCGACCGCGCCTGCCACACCTGCCCACAGCCCCCCGGCGTGGCCGGCCGACCCCAGGGCCAACAGCAGCCCGTAGCCCGACACGAGGGCCAGCAGGCCCAGGCCCAGCCGGTACACGGGACTGCGAGGCGGGGCAAGCCACAAGGCCATCATCGCCAGCACGCTCAGGCCCACCTGCAAGGTCACCGTGCCTTCGACGGTGCCCGGCCGCAGCAGCTCCTCGAGGACCTGGGCCAGCAGCCCGCCGGTGAGCACCGTGGCGGGCACTCCGGCCCCGAAATCGAAAACGCTCTTGCGGCCGCCGGGCCGGGCCGCGGTGTTGGCGCGCAGGTGCTTGAGGTCGTCGGGCTCGACTTCCAGGGCGTAGGGAAAGCCCAGGGACAGCAGCGCCTCCACCGCCACCGCGCGGCAGGAGCGCCCGTCGGCGTCCACCAGTCCGTCCAGCCTTCCGCCGTCGAGCAGCCGGTGCAGGGTGTCCGCCACCTGCCGCTCCCCGCCGCCGGTCCCCAACTGCTTCAGGACTTCATTGAGGCGCGCGGCCGCCGCGGGCCGCTCCGCCTGGGAGGCCCCCACGGCCTGCTCCACCCGCACCAGCACGGGCAGGGGCAGCTCCACCGGAGGCGTGGGCCGTCCGGCCGCCTCTGACGGAGGAGGTGCCCAGGCGGCGAGGTCCGCCAGACGCTCCTCGTCCGCGCCCTCCTCGGGTCTGGAGCTGGGTGGATGTGTGCGCGTGGCGTCCGACACGGGGAGACTGTATCCACGGAGGCCCGCGCGGTTCAAAGAGACGGTGTCCGCAACTTCTTGCGGGTAACGGGGTTGAAGTCGACCGTGGACGTGGATTCGGACGCACAGGCGATGCTGAAGGTGGCCGCGGGGGACCGTCGGGCGTTCGCCTGGCTGTTCGACCGCTACCATGCGAGCGTGGCGCGTTTCGCCTTCCGCTTCGTGGGAGACAGGGAGCGCGCGGAGGAGCTGACGCAGGACATCTTCGTGAAGCTCTACCGCAACGCGAAGGCGTACCAGCCCACGGCGCGCTTCAAGACGTTCCTGTTCCGGGTGGCCACCAATCACTGCCTCAACGAAGTACGGCGCGGGGAGTACCGCGTGGCCCACACGTCCACCGAGGCGCCGGACGGCGAGGAGACCGGAGGCGTGGAGATGGCGGGGCCGGACGGCGACAGGCCGGACCAGGCGCTGGCGGGACGGGAGCTGGAGCAGGCGGTGGGCGACGCGCTCCGCGACATGAGTGACCGGGAGCGCGCGGCCTTCACCATGTGCCGCTTCGAGGGCATGGCCTACCGGGACATCGCGGAGGCGCTGGAGGCGAGCGAGTCCGCCGTGAAGAGCCTCATCCACCGGGCGACGCTGGCGGTGGCGCGCAGGATTGAAGAGCTGCAGGCGGGCACCGTGCCCGCGAGGAGCAGGGCATGAGCTGTCATTTCGAGGAAGACCTCACGGCCTACGTGGACGGCGAGCTGCCCGCGGCCCGCCGCGAGCAAGTCGCATCCCACCTGGTCGGCTGCACCGGGTGCCGCGCGACGGAGGCGCTCCTGCGCCACACGGTGGCAAGGGTTTCGGAGTTGCCGGACTTCGTGCCGTCGGCGGACACGAGGCGCGCGGTGCTGGCGAAGCTGGATGCGCTGCCGGTGCCGTGGTGGGAGCGGCTGCGGACGTTGCTGCGCCCGGCGGTGCTGGTGCCCTCGGCGGGGCTGGCCGTGGCGGTGGGGCTGGCGCTGGTGGTGGTGGGGCCGGGCCCCGAGGCACCCGAGGAGCTGGAGGACCCGGCGGTGATGGAGCTGGCGGCGAACCTGGAGCTGGTCGAGGACTACGAGCTGTTGGGGCTCGACAGTCCCGAGGACCTGGAGGTCGTCGCGAGCCTCCACGAACTGGAGGTGGCGCAATGACGGGCCGGACGTGGATGGCGCTGGGCCTGGGGGTGGCGCTGCTGACGGGCGCGGCCGCGCGCGCGGAGACGGAGCGTCCGGCGACGGCCGCCGAGCGCTTCGAGAAGATGACGCCGGAGCAGAAGCAAGCGCTGCGCGGAAAGCTGCGCGAGTTCAAGTCGCTGCCGAAGGACGAGCAGACGCGCATTCGGGGCAACCTGGAGCGCTGGCGCAAGCTGCCCCCCGAGGAGCGCGAGCGGCTGCGCGCCAACCAGCGGGAGCTGCGCAAGCTCAACGTCGCCGAACGGCAGGCCCTGCGTGAGCAGGCGCGCGAGCTGAGGAAGATGGACCCGGAGCGGCGCGCCGCGATGCGCCAGCGGATGAAGGCCTACCTGCGGGAGAACCCGGAGCGGCGCGAGCAGCTCATGGAGAACATGCGCCGCTGGCGGCAGATGACGCCCGAGCAGCGCCAGGAGATGCGGGAGCGCGTGCGCGAGAGGCGGCGCCGGTGAGCCCCGCCTCGCCGCTCGTGTTGTTCATGATGCTCCTGGCGGCCCCGTTGGCCGCCGCGCGGTCGGCGCCGACGCCGGAGCGAGACGCGAGGCCCCTCGTCGGCACCGCGCGCACTGTCTCCACGCGCCCGACACCCACGATGAAGCGTGACGCGCGGCCCTTCGTCGGCACCGCGCTCGCCTCCTCCGCCTCCGCGCGCTCGGACCCCACTCCTGGACACGCGGGAGCCCCGCGCACCCTTGGCGCGAGCCCGTCGGAGACTCCTCGCACCGAGGAAGCTCCCCTCCCCCCGGTCCCCGCCAGGACGCCGTCGCGTGAGCCCACCCGACCCGCGACAGTCCTGTCAGAGGAGGACCGCGAGGTGGTGGAGAACCTGGAGCTGCTGGAGAGCATGGACGCCGCCGAGGACCTGGAGCTGCTGATGGAGCTGGCCCAACAGGACTGAGCGCTCCCCGCGCGGCACGAAGTCCTCTCGAGAACGACGAAAGCCCGAGTTCCCTCGAGGGGAACCCGGGCTTCGCGTACGTCAGGGACGCTCGAGCGGCGGCTACTCCACCGTCACGCTCTTGGCGAGGTTGCGCGGCTGGTCCACGTCATTCCCGCGCATCTCCGCCACGTGGTACGCGAGGAGCTGGAGCGGAATGGTGGCAATCACGGGCGCGAGCAGCGCGCACGCCGCCGGAACCCGGATGACGTGGTCGGCGAGCCCGCCCACCTGGTCGTCGTCCTCGTCGATGACGGCGATGACCTTGCCGCCGCGCGCGCGGACCTCCTCGATGTTGCCGATGATCTTCTCGTAGGCCACGTGCGGCTTCTTCGGCGCGATGACCACCACCGGCATCTTCTCGTCGATGAGCGCAATCGGGCCGTGCTTCATCTCGCCACCCGCGTAGCCCTCCGCGTGGATGTACGAAATCTCCTTCAGCTTCAGCGCGCCCTCCAGCGCCACCGGGTGCATGGGGCCGCGGCCGAGGAAGAGGAAGTCCTGCGAGTTCATGAACTCACGGGCCACGCGCTTCACGGCCGGCTCGCACTTGAGCACCTCTTCAATCATCTTCGGGATTTCCGTCAGATGGGTGAGGTGCTCCTGCGCCGCCGCCACGGACAGCGTGCCGCGCATGCGGCCCAGCTTCACCGCCAGCAGGTAGAGAGCGACCAGCTGCGTGGTGAACGCCTTGGTGGACGCGACGCCAATCTCCGGACCGGCGTTGGTGAGGACGGAGAACTCCGCCTCGCGCGTCATCGCGCTGCCAATGACGTTGCAGATGGCCATCGCCGTGGCCCCGCGAGCCTTGGCCTCCTTGAACGCCGCCAGCGTGTCCGCCGTCTCACCCGACTGGCTGATGGCGATGGCCAGGTGTGAGGACTCGACAATCGGGTCGCGGTAGCGGAACTCGCTCGCCAGCTCCACTTCCACCGGGAGCCGCGCCAGCGTCTCAATCATGTGCTTGCCGGCCACGCCCGAGTGCCACGACGTGCCGCACGCCAGGATGGTGATTTTCGTGAGCGAGCGGACCTTCTCGGGCGTCATGTTCCAGCCCTCGAAGTGGACGTCGCCCTCGGTCAGGAGCATCCGGCCGCGCAGCGTGTCCGCGACGGCGCGGGGCTGCTCCCAGATCTCCTTGTGCATGAAGTGCTTGTAGCCGCCCTTCTCCGCCATCATCGGCGTCCAGTCGATGCGGCGGGTGGCGCGGTTCACCGGCTGACCCTGGCGGTTGAAGATGTCCACCTTGGCGGCGGTGACGATGGCCAGGTCACCCTCCTCCATGTAGACGATGTCGCGCGTGTGCTCGAGCACCGCGGGCACGTCGCTGGCGATGAAGTTCTGCCCCTCGCTCAGCCCCAGCACCATGGGCGACGCGTTCTTCGTGCAGACGATGCGGTGGGGGTCCGTCGCGCTCACCACCGCCAGCGCGTACGTGCCCTTCACCTGGTCAATGGCCCCGCGCACCGCGTCCGGCAGCTCCTTGCCGGCCTCCAGCTCATCCGAGATGAGGTGGGCGAAGACCTCCGTGTCCGTCTCCGACGAGAACACGTGGCCCTTGGCGCGAAGCTGCGCCTTCAGTGACAGGTGGTTCTCGATGATGCCGTTGTGGACCACCGCGACGTTCTTGTACGTGTGCGGGTGCGCGTTCTCGTCCGAGGGACGGCCGTGCGTGGCCCAACGGGTGTGGCCAATGCCGATGTTGCCTTGCGGCTGGTCCGCCACCACCCGGTTCTCCAGGTTGCGCAGCTTCCCCGTGGCGCGCACCACGTTGAGCTGGTTGCGATTGACCACCGCGACGCCCGCCGAGTCATACCCCCGGTACTCGAGCTTCTTGAGCCCGGACACCAGGATGGGAGCCGATTCCTTGTCACCGACGTAACCAACAATCCCGCACATATTCAGACCTCTCTCTCACGCCCACGCCCGCCGGAGCAAACCGAGGGATACCCATACTTCTCTGGGAGTGGCTGTCAGGCCGCTCCCCAAGCAAGAGCCACGCCCGCGCTCAACCGCCCTTCGCCGCGCGGCGCGCCTTCTTCGCGGCCACCCAGCCTTCCTTCGTCACCTGTGGCGCGCGTGACACAGCGAGGCTGCCGGGCGGCACATTTTTCGTCACCGTGGTGCCCGCCCCCACGTAGGCGCCGTCCCCCACCTTCACGGGAGCGACGAGCTGCGTGTCGGAGCCGATGAAGACGCCGTCTCCCAGCTCCGTGAGGCTCTTGTTCACCCCGTCATAGTTACAGGTGATGGTGCCCGCGCCCACGTTGCAGCCCGCGCCAATCTTGGCGTCACCCAGATAAGTCAGGTGGTTGGCCTTGGTCCCCTTGCCGATCTGCGCCTTCTTCGTTTCCACGAAGTTACCCAGATGCACATCCTCGGCCAGCTCCGTCCCGGGACGCAGGCGAGCGAACGGGCCAATGACGTTCCGCACGCCGACCTTCGCCTCCTCCAACACGGAGTAGGGCTTGAGCACGGAGCCGTCCGCCACGGTGGAGGCGCTCACCACACAGCCGGGGCCGATGGTGACGTTCTCCCCCACCACGGTGCCCGCCGTCAGCACCACTCCGGGGCCCACCTCGCTGTCGGCGCCCACCACCACGTCCTCTTCGATGAAGGTCGTGTCGGGGTCCAACAAGGTGACGCCGGCGCGCATGTGCGCCTCGTTGATGCGGCGCTGGAGCACCCGCGCCCGCGCCGCCAGCTCCACCTTGTCATTCACGCCCGCGGTCTCCGTGGCGTCCACGTCCACGGTGCCCACGCGCCCCTGCTTCGAGGCGAGCTCCACCAGGTCCGTCAGGTAGTACTCGCCCTGCGCATTGTTCGGTTTGATTTCGGCCAGCGCCTTCCAGAGGAAGGCCGCGTCGACGGAGTAGATGCCCGCGTTGCACTCCTTCACCGCGCGCTGCTCGGCGGTGGCGTCCTTCTGCTCCACCACCCGCACCACCCGACCCCCCTCGCGAAGGACGCGGCCGTAGCCGGTGGGGTCGTCGAGCATCGTCGTCACCATCGCCAGCACCCCGCCCGCCTCGTCGTGCGCGGCGAGCAGCGCCGCCAGCGTCTCCCGACGGAGCAGGGGCACATCCCCGTACAGGATGAGGACCCGGCCGGAGAACCCCTTCAGGGCCTCTTCCGCCGAGCGCACCGCGTCCGCCGTCCCGCGCTGCTCACGCTGGAGCGCGAAGCGCAGGGGCGCGTCCGGAAACAACGCCCGGACTTCCTTCTCCACGCTCTCCGATTGATGGCCCACGACGGGCACCACCGTGGAGGCGCCAAGCTCGAGCGCTCGCTTGAGGGGATATGCGCACAGGGGCTTTCCGAGGATGGCGTGAAGGACTTTCGCCTTCTTCGACTTCATCCGCGTGCCCTTGCCCGCACACAACACCACCGCCGACAGAGCTGTCATGCGGCGGAGAATTAGGGACAGGGAATCGAGTCGTCAACCGCGCGAGGCTCCGAAGTCTCGGAGGTGTTGTCAGGTCGCGGCTTCGCGCTCACGGCCACGCACAGCGCGTTGCTCTTCACCGTGATTCCGAAGCTCGGCTTGAGAAAGAGCGTGACCCGCCCCGAGGGCGGAACAGACCCGGACCGGGTCGGTTTCTCAGGTGTGACCGGTGCGCTCATTTGCTCCCCCAGTCGCGACTCATGACCGGGGAAGGATGCACCCTCTTGAAAAACAATCCAAGAGGAAAATTGTTGCTGAGTTGAAATCATGGTCCGGTGCGGACAGTTCGTGCATACCGGGAGAGGTGTAGTCGGTGCGGCGCCCCCGAGTCCCGGCCCCCAGGTGTGGGTGAGTGTCCGCCGGGTAACACAACATCCGCGACGAAGGCCAGCCACAAGGTATTGATTGCGCCCCCAGGAGGGGACTTTCCCGTGAACGACACGAGCTTCGAGAAGCAAGCCCCGCGCACGAGCGCGAGGGTGCTGGAGGCGACGGTGCGAGGGCTGGCGGTGGCGCTCGTATTGATGGCGTGTGTGGCGCACGCGGCGCGGCCGTACCGGGGCGGCGCGGTGGCCACGGCGTATCCGCCGGCCAGCGAAGCGGCCTTGAAGATGCTCGACAAGGGCGGCAACGCGGTGGACGCGGCGGTGGCGGCGGCCTTCGTGGCGGCCGTCGTCGGGCCGTACCACTCGGGGGTCGGCGGAGGCGGCTTCGCGCTGGTGCACGACGCGAAGTCCGGCGCGACGCGGGTGCTGGACTTCCGCGAGGTGGCGCCCAAGGCGGCCACGCGGGACATGTTCCTGAAGGACGGCAAGGTAGTGCCGGGGCTGTCCACGGACGGCGTGCTGGCCGTCGCCGTGCCGGGCGCGGTGGCGGGATATCTGGAGCTGCTCAAGACGCACGGCACGCTGCCTCCGTCCGTTGTCCTGGCGCCGGCCATCGAAGCGGCGCGCAAGGGCCTGTGGGTGACGCCGCGCTACCGCAGCATGGCCGAGGGCCGGCTGGAGTGTCTGCGCAAGGACCCGGAGGCCACCCGCGTCTTCCTCGTCAAGAACGAGCAGGGCGAACACGTCGTCCCGCCCATCGGCCACCTGCTGCGCCAGCCGGACCTGGCGCGCACGCTCACGAGCATCGCGAAGAGCGGCCCCAAGGGCTTCTACTCGGGCGCGGTGGCCAAGGGCATCGTCGACACGGTACAGGCGGGCGGTGGTGTGCTCACGATGGAGGACCTGGCGTCCTACAAGACGCGCAAGCGCGAGCCGCTGGAGGGCAGCTACCGCGGCCACCGCATCCTCACCATGCCTCCGCCGAGCGCGGGCGGCGTGGCGGTGCTCCAGGTGCTGGGCGCCATGGAGCAGCTGCGGCCCCAGGGCTTCGGCTTCAGGGACCCGGAGGCCCTGCACCTGTACGTGGAGGCGCTGCGGCGCGCGTACGTGGACCGCGCCAAATACCTGGGGGACCCCGACTTCGCCGACGTGCCCACCGCGCGGCTCATCTCCAAGGGGCACATCGCGGACCTGGCGGGCTCCATCGACCCGAAGAAGGTGACGTCCAGCCTGGCGCTCCTGCCCCAGACGGCGGGCACGCAGGGCTCCACGCTGACGGACAAGCCCGTGACGCTGACGCCGGAGCCGGAGCGCAAGAACACCACGCACATCTCCGTCGTGGACAAGCAGGGCAACACGGTGGCGCTGACGGCCACGGTGAACTACGGCTTCGGCTCGTGCGTCGTCGCCAAGGGCACCGGCGTGCTGCTGAACGACGAGATGGACGACTTCGCCGCGCAGCCCGGCGTGCCCAACGCGTATGGACTCGTCACCGGCGAGCCCAACGCGATTCAGCCCGGCAAGGTGCCCCAGTCTTCCATGTCGCCCACGCTGGTGTTCTCCAAGGAGGACCCCAAGCGCGTCATGCTCGCGGTGGGCAGCCCGGGCGGGTCCACCATCCCCACCACCGTCATCCAGGTCATCAGCAACATGGTGGACAGCGGCATGGACGTGGCGCGCGCGGTGAATGAAGGCCGCGTCCACCACCAGTACCTGCCGGACGAGTTGTGGGTGGACAAGTGGGGCCTGGAGCCGGCCACACTGTCGGCGCTGGAGGCCAAGGGGCACAAGGTGCGACGCGTGGACCAGTGGGGCGACGCGGAGGCGGTGTTCATCGACCCGAAGACAGGACTGCGCTTCTCCGCGAGCGACCCGCGCAACGAGGGCCTCTCCCTGGGACAGGATTGAGACCGTGCCCGAGCCCCTGCCCATCTTCGACGCGCACCTGCACCCGGAAGGCCTGAGCGATCAGGACCTCGAGTCGATGCGTTTCTTCGGAGTGGAGCGGGCGCTCGTGGTGGCGCACCACTTCCCGGAGCCCACGTCCAAGGCCCTGCTGCGCCACTTCGACGACGTGGTGGAGCGGCAGCTCCCCCGGCTGGAGAAGGTGGGCATCCGCGCCTATGCCGCCCTAGGCGTCCATCCGCGCTGCATCCCCCGGCGCGGCCTGTCGGAGGTGCTCTCCGCGCTGCCCGACTACTTCCAGGGCGGCCGCGTCGTCGCCCTGGGAGAGACGGGGCTGCACGCGGGCGGAGAGGAAGAAGAAGAGGCCTTCCTGGAGCAGCTCGCGCTGGCGCGAAGCCTCAAGCTGCGCGTCGTCGTGCACACGCCCCTGGCGGACAAGGAGCGCCACACGCGCCGCATCCTGATTCTGCTGCGCCAGTCCGGCGTGCTGCCCTCGCGCGTGCTGGTGGACCACGCCACCGCGCGCACCGTGCGCACCATCCTGGAAGTGGGCCACTGGGCCGGACTCACGCTGCACCCGGAGGCACTCGCCGCCGAGCGCGCCGTCGCGCTGGTGCGCAAGCTGGGCAGCGAACGACTGGTGCTCAACTCCGACGCCGGTGACGGCGCCGGTGACATCCTGGGCCTGGCCCGCGTGGCCAACCTGCTCTCCAAGGCCCGCCTCTCCGAACGCGTCGTGCGCCGCGTCGCCCGGGACAACGCCGCCCGCTTCTTCCAGGTGGGCACCTGAGCCACACACGTCTGTGCCGCCCTTCACACCGACTCACACTTCAGGGCAGGTCGATTCACTTCCTGACTCCAGTCGGGTTGAATTTTTGCAACAAAAGACACCCCAATCCGTCCTCATTGGCGAGAGCGCATACGGGGAAGCCCCAGGCTCCGCCGCTGCTTTCACACTCCGGTTCGGGAGGGCCCTTTGCGTTCCACGTTCGTCATCGTCGCCGCCGTCATGTTCGTGGGGTGCGGGGGTGCGTCGACCCGGCCCTCCGTTCGCACGGGCGACACGCGGGGGGCGCCCGCGCCGGAAGCCGGCCGTCTGCTCGCCGCCACACCCGAGCGCTTCATGGAAGCGTGTCGGCGCGACATCCAGGAGGCCCGTGGCGCGGTGGCGCGACTGACGGCGCCCGGCGCCCGGCGCCTGGCGACCCATGCCCTGCTCACCACCTATGACGACGCCGTGGCGCTCCTGGACGACGCGGTCGGCCGGTCTGGCATCGGCGCCAACGTGCACCCGGACGGCGCCTTCCGGGCCGCCGCGGAGCGGTGCGAGCAGGCCGTGGAGCGGGTGCGCACGGACATCTCGTTGGACCGCCGCGTCTACGACGTGCTGGCCTCGTTGGAGTTGGAGGGTCAGGACGCGCTGACCCGTCGCTGGGTGGCGCGGGTGCTCAAGGGCTTCCAGCGCGCGGGCGTGGACCGGGACGAAGCCACGCGGGAGCGGGTGCGCGTGCTCCAGGAGGAGCTCATCGTCCTGGGCCAGGAATTCAGCCGCCACATCCACGAGGACGTGCGTCACCTGGACGTGGCCCCGTCGGCGCTGGCGGGCCTGCCGGAGGACTACGTCCGCGCCCACCCGCCCGGCCCCGATGGCCGCGTGCGCCTGGCCACGGACTCCTCGGACCTGGGGCCCTTCATGACGTATGCGCGCGACACGGCCGCGCGCGAGGCGCTGTGGCGCCTGGGACGGCGCCGGGGACATCCGCGCAACCTGGACACGCTCGCGCGGATGCTCCAGGCGCGCCACGCGCTGGCCACGCTGCTGGGCTACCCGAGCTGGGCGGCCTACGCGGCCGAGGACAAGATGGTGCGCCGACAGCAGGTGGCGGCGGACTTCATCGAGGAGCTGGCCGCCGCCGTCGACGGCCGCATGCGCGGGGAGTACGCCACGCTGCTCGCGCGCAAGCGTGAGCAGGTGCCCGACGCCACCCGCGTGGAGCCCTGGGAGCAGGCGTGGCTGGAGGACCGGGTGCGCGCCGAGCAGTACCGCTTCGACTCGCGCGAGCTGCGGCCCTACTTCGAATACACGCGCGTGAAGCAGGGCGTGCTGGACCTCACCGCCAGCCTCTTCGGGCTCACCTACCGACGCGTGCCGGACGCCCCCGTCTGGCACCCGGACGTGGAGGTCTGGGACGTCTACGAGGGCACCGAGCGCCGGGGCCGCTTCTACCTGGACATGCACCCGCGCCCCGGCAAGTACACCCACGCCGCGCAGTGGGACCTGGCCATGGGCCGCGCGGGCAGGTCCCTGCCGGAGGGCGTGCTGACGTGCAACTTCCCCCGCCCCGGCACGCGGCCCGCGCTGCTCCAGCACTCCGAGGTGCGCACCTTCTTCCACGAGTTCGGCCACCTGCTGCACCACGTGCTGGGCGGCCGCGCCCGCTGGGCCGGGCTGTCCGGCACGCGCACCGAGGTCGACTTCGTGGAGGCCCCCGCGCAGGTGCTGGAGGAGTGGGCCTGGAGCGTGGAGTCACTCCAGCGCTTCGCCCGCCACATCGACACGGACGCGCCGCTGCCCGCCGACCTCATCTCCCGCATGCGCCGCGCGGACTCCTTCGGCAAGGGGCTCTGGGTGCGCCAGCAGCTCTTCTACGCCGCCGTCAGCCTCAACCTGCACGCCGGCAACCCCGAGGGCACCGACTCCACCGCGAGCGTCCTGGCGCTCCAGGAGCGCTACCTGCCCTTCCGCGCCGTCAACGGCACGTACGCCCACCTCGCCTTCACCCAGTTGGATGGCGACTACTCGGCGCTCTACTACGCGTACCTCTGGTCGCTCGTCATCGCGAGGGACCTGCTCACGCCCTTCGAGGAGCACGGGCTGATGGACGTGGAGACCGCCCACCGCTACCGCGACACCGTGCTGGCGCCGGGGGGCTCCAAGGACGCCGCGGACCTGGTCCGGGACTTCCTCGGCCGGGGCTACGACTTCGGGGCGTACTCGCGCTGGCTGGAGGGTCGCTGACGCAGCCCGCCGGGGGCTGTAAATTCAAAGGGCCCCGCGATGTGAATCGCGAGGCCCCTTGTGTTGTGAATCCGTCAAACCCGCACCGGCGCGCTCACGGGGAGCGCGGCATCAGTGCACGGCGGGTACGGATGCGGCCACTTCCGGCTGAAGGGTGATGGCCTGCGCGTCCGGATCCAACCGGACCTGCACGGGCACGCCCTGGTAGCGGTACTGGGCCAGGGAATCCGCCGCCCCGTCGAGGAGGAGCTGGTAGCGCTCCTCGAGCTCCACGGCGATCAGCAGCATCGTCTCGCCAGCGTCCGCCACACCCGGGCGGTACACCTGGCACCGCTGGAACCGCGCCCAGCGACCGTTCTCCATCTTCACCAGCTCGCCGTCGTAAGCCATGCGCGTCTCCTCCGCAGCAATGAGACGAGAAGCAATGTAAGGACGAATTAACTCGATGTCATCCCCCCACTTGAAAATTCGTTAAGCCCTTTGAATTCCCGTGGGTTACACGACAGTTCCGGGGCTGGAGAGGGTGTCGCCGGCGAGGTCTGCTCAAAAATGTAAATTTGCCAGCCGGTCAATCCTGTCAAGGGAGCGAGGTGGCGCCGAGTCCGAGGCCGGGACAGGTCCCTGGGGGGCGGAAGGGGCCCCAAGGGCGGTGGCGCCTGACGGCGGGGTCTCCTAGATTCGGAGGGATGAAGTTGCCAGGGCTGTTCCGCAAAGAGCGAACCACCATCGCCGCCGCCGACGCCCAGGACCACGCCGAGAAGCTGCTGGCGGAGTCCTTGCGCCTGCTGGGACAGGTGTGCACGAAGGTCGCGGACGCCATCGAGTCGCAGCGGTTGTCGCGCCAGGGCTATGCGCACAACACGTATCTGCGGCGGACGGACCACGGGGCAGACGGGTCCGGAGACCTGGAGAAGAAGCCCCAGGAGTAGCCGCGAAGCGGGTTGCATCGCGAGGGTGGTTGGCTGTTGAAAAGTGGGGCGCCCCCTTCCGGAATGAACTCCCCGTTCCCATCTTGCCGCCCATAGAATCCCGCGGTCCGAGACGCCGCAGCTCCCCTCTGAGGCCCTGCCATGTCCCACATCCTGGTCGTCGATGACGACGCGAGTCACCGCACGCTCATCTGCGATGCCCTCGAGGAGATGGGTTACCGAACCGTTCAGGCCGCCAACGGCCGCGAAGCGCTGGACCATCTGGAGGGCGACATGCCCGCCGCCGTGTTGCTCGACCTGCGCATGCCGGTGATGAGCGGGTGGGGACTCCTGGACGCGCTGAAGAAGATGCCGCGTGCCCGGGGGCTGCCCATCATCATCATCTCCGGCTACGGCTTCGAGTGGGAGGCGGAGCTGGTGGGCGCGGCCGGCTACATCTCCAAGCCCGTGGACCTGGACAAGGTGCGGATGACGGTGCAGCAGATTGTCGGCCCGCCGGAGATGGCCTTCGTCCACTGAGGATTCCGTGCCCGGCGCGCCGGGTGGGGATTGTCGCCGGGGGCCGGGCTCGGGTGTGATGGCGTCACTTCATGACGCCCTCCCCTTCCGATGACCTCGCCGTCGACGCGCGCGGGCTGATCAAGCGCTTCGGTGGCTTCACCGCGCTCAACGGCCTGGACCTCCAGATACCCAAGGGGGCCTTCTATGCGTACCTGGGCCCCAACGGCGCCGGGAAGTCCACCAGCATCGCGCTCCTGACAGGCGTGTACGGCCCCGACGCGGGCTCCATCCGCATGCTCGGCGTGGACGCGGTGCAAAAGCCCATGGAGGTGAAGCGCCGCGTGGGCGTGGTGCCGGAGGAGCTGAGCCTCTTCGAGCGGCTCACCGGCCGGCAGTACCTCACCTTCTGCGCGCGCATGTACGGCCTGGACGGCGACGAGGCCGGGGCGCGGGCCACGGAGCTCCTGGAGCTGACGGAGCTGACGTACAAGGCGGGCTCGCTCGTCTCCGAGTACTCCAAGGGCATGCGGCGGCGGCTTGCCATCGCCGCGGCGTTGATCCACGCACCGGAGCTGGTGTTGCTGGACGAACCCTTCGAGGGCATCGACGTGCTGGCGGCGGGCGTCATCCGCGAACTCTTGCGCGAGCTGAGCCGGCGCGGCGTCACGCTGCTGCTCACCACGCATGTTTTGGAGATCGCGGACCGGCTGGCCACCCACGCGGGCATCATCCAGGCCGGACGCATGCTGGACCAGGGACCGGTGTCCTCCTTGCTCCAGCGCTACGACTGTTCTTCGTTGGAGGCGGTGTTCGAGAAGCTCATCGCAGTGCCGTCGTCGCGCAACGCGCGGCTGTCGTTCTACGGCGAGGCCCCCGCTCCCGTCGTCCCGCTGCGGGAGCCGGCATGAGCCGCCCCGCCGTTCCCGGCTTCTTCCGGCACCTGTGGCTGTTGTGGGGGCTGCGCTTCAACATCGGGTTGAACCAGGGGCCGGGCAAGAGCCGCCTGCTCGCGGTGGGTTCGTTCGTCGCGTCGAGCGCGCCGGGCCTGTTCTTCGGCCTGTTCTTCTTCGCGCTGATGCGGCTCAAGCCCGTCGTGGAAAGCGACGTCTGGCCCTACTTCATCCTCAACCTGCTGTGCTTCGTCACCTTCTCCGTGTGGGTGACCTGGCCGCTGTTGTCCGCCGGCGTGGATGACCACTCGGAGCTGAGCCGGTACGCGGCGTTTCCGATTTCTCCCTTCCGCCTGCTCATCGCCTCCACGGTGGCCAGCCTCTTCGAGCCGCGCGCGCTGGTGTTCTACGCGCCGCTCACGGGCGCCGCGCTGGGCTTCGCCTCCGTCTATCCCTTGTGGGCACCGTGGCTGGCGGTGGTGCTCTACGTGCTGTTCGCGTTCCTCTGCGCCGCGTGGAGCCGCGTGGCGCTGTACGCCGTCATCAACGTGCTGCGAGAGAAGCGCAGCGCGGAAATCATGGGCGGCGGCCTGCTGGCGTTCCTCATCGCCGCGTCGTTCATTCCGCCCATCGACACCTCGTGGCTGACGGCGGTGGGCGAGGACGGCGTGGACGCGCTGGACATGTCGCTCATCATCAACGCGGCGGTGGCGCTGGGCCGCGTGCCTCCGGGTTTCTTCGGAGACGGCCTGGGGCAGCTCGCCTGGTTCCGCCCGCGCGTGGCGATGGCGGAGGCGTTGGGCCTGCTGTTCTTCGCGGCCGTGGGCATGGCGGTGGCGTACGCGCTGCTGATGCGCTTCCACCGGCAGTCGGGCCGCGCGGGGCCGCAGATGAAGGACGCGAAGGACAGCAACCCGTTCGAGCGCACGCGCACGCGCTTCTCCACGCTGGTGACGCGCGAGGCGCTGGACTTGTGGCGCAACCCGCGCGCGCGCCTGCTCGCGTCGGTGCCCTTCATCCTGGCCATCCTCCTGAAGCTCCTGTCCGGGCGGGACTTGTTCGTCTTCCTGCTGGGTCGCTCCGCGGACGCGTGGCTGATGGGCGGCCTGTGCATCTATGGCGCGGTGGTGATTGCGTCGACGTTCTCCCAGAACACCTTCGCCTATGACGGACAGGGCTTCGCGGCGTTCCTCGCGGCGCCGTTGGACCTGGCGGACGTGCTGCGCGCGAAGAACCAGGTGCAGGCGGCGGCGGCGCTCGGCATGGCGCTGATGGTGGCCGTCTTCTACCGGGTGTACTTCGGCTTCGGGACGGCGGTGGACATCGCGTGCGCCCTGGCCGCGGTGCTGGGCGTCGTGCCCGTGTTGATGGCCGCCGGCAACTTCCTATCGCTCTATTTCCCGGTGAAGTTCCACGCGAGCCTCAAGCGGCGCGACAAAGTGCCGCTGACGGCGTCCATGCTGGGCATCGTCGCGGCGAGCGTCGGCTGCATGCCCTTTGGCTGGGCACTGAAGCTGGCGGGGAAGGACGGCCCTTCCTGGCAGTCCGCGGCGATGATTGCCCTGTGCGCGGGCCTCAACCTGGTCATCTACCGGGGCTCGCTGCCCCTGGCGCTGCGCCTGCTGGACCGGCGCCGCGAAGTCATCCTCCAGGCGGTGACGCGCGAATAGCGAAAAGGGCCGTGGCCGCCTGGGAAGGCGAACCACGGCCCCTGGGTGTCTCGAGCGAAGCGCGGCTCAGTACGCCACGCCGTGCCTGGCGGCCTGGGCCTTGACGCCCTTCATCACGTTGGCGTCGAAGGCGTCCTCCTTCTCCGGACGGTTCTTCGCGAGCCACGCCTCGCGCTCGGCGGCGAGCTTGGACGCCTGCGTCTCCAGGTCCTTCTTCTCGTCGGCGAGCTGCTTCACCTTCTTCGCCCGCCCCTCCACGCTCAGACCCTTCAGCTCCGAGGGCAGCTCGTCGTCACGCACGCTCGCCAACGCCGCGGGCGCGGAGACCAGGTCCACCGCTCCGCCCACGGCCTTGGGCGCGCTGCTCGGCGCGGGCGCACCGGGCGAGCCGCTGCCGCTCGTCTTGCGCATGTAGCTGATGCGCTCGGCCGCGGCCTCCGGAGCCAGCTCCGCCATGGCCTCGGCTCGGGCCTTGTTCGCCGTCTGCACCTCCGCCTTGCCGGTGTAGAGCGTCTTCGACGCCAGCGCCGAGTTCACCTTCGCCAGCTCCGCGTCATACGGCGTCGCCACCGCCACCATGCCGCCCGACTGGTCGATGGAGTCGAACGTGCCGTCCGTCAGCTTCGCCACGTACTTCCACGCCGCCTGCGTCTCCTCGTCCGAGCCGCAGCGCACGGTGTTCACCACGATGTGCTGCTCGCGGGCGCGCTTCGCCCAGTGCTTGAAGTCCCAGTCGTCGTTGTGCTTCGCCGGAGGCGCGTCGCCCACCAGGAAGATGGCCTTCATCACCGACCGGTCCTGGTTCCACGACAGCTTCGACACCGCCTCGCCCAGCCCCCGGCCCACGTGCTCGGGCGTGTCGCCTCCGCCGCCCGCCTCGAAGCGCCGCAGGTTCGCGAACACCGTGTCCAGGTCGTCGCTCAGGTCGAACCGCTTCGTCACGTAGTCGTCCCCCACGTCGCGGTACGCCACCAGGCCGACCTTCAGGTGCGGCGTGGGCCGGCCCTGCGCGATGCGAGACGCGATGGAATAGATTTTCGCCTTCGCGCCCTCCAGCAGGCCGCTCATCGAGCCCGTGGTGTCGAGCACGAAGACCACCTCGATTTCAGGGCGGGGCGCCTTCACCTTCGCGTCCTGGGCCGGAGCCTCCAGGGTGGGCTTCACCGCCGGGGGCTGCTCCTGGGAAGGCTTCACCGCGGGGGGAGCCTTGCCAGGCCGCACGGGGACGGCGGACTCGGCCAGGGCGGGGGCAGCGGACAAGCTGGTGGCGAGCGCGGCCGACAGCACGGCCCGCGACAGGGACTTGAGGTCCATGAAGTACTCCGGGAATGGAAGGGGTCTGTTCGTCTCAGTGAACGAACCACCCCGCCCGAAGTTCTACGTCCCCGACACGAGGCCTCCGGTCCCCAC
Organism: Myxococcus sp. CA040A; assembly: GCF_013336725.1. NCBI lineage: Bacteria > Pseudomonadati > Myxococcota > Myxococcia > Myxococcales > Myxococcaceae > Myxococcus > Myxococcus sp. CA040A. The sequence continues at coordinate 720,135 of NZ_JABUMR010000005.1, forward strand.
ACCTCGCCCCAAGGAATGTCCGGCCCCAGCGAGGGTTGGACGTCGTCACTTTCCCCACGAAGCCCCTCACGTCTTTTCCAGAGCGCACGGCCGGTGTCGCTCCGCGCACGCTGGCCTTCCAGCCGGCTTGCCCGACGGAGACGGGGGTTTCATGCTGCGACGACCCCGGGAGATCCACGACCATGATGCCCGTCATCCGCCGAAGCCTCTTCATCCTCGGCTGCCTGTTCGCCGCCTCCTGCAACAGCAACTCGCCTTACTACCGGGTCCAAATCACCGCGCCTGAAGCGGTCAGCCTCATGCCAGGTGAGTCCGCGCAGTTCGACCTGACGCTGGACCGCGTGGGAGACCAGCCCGGAGAGCTCCGGGTGAATCTGGAGTCCCAACCCGACGGCATCACCCTCACGCCAGAGGTCGTGCTCCCCGAGGGAGAGACGACCATCACCACGCCCGTCACCGTCGCCGTCGCCCAGGACATCCAGGTCACCGGCACCCAGCGGATGCTGCTGCTGGCAACGGACAGCGTGAAGGACTTCGCGTCGGGCGCCACGTTCTACGTCGTCGTCCTTCCGCCGACCGTGGCGCAGCCAGACTTCTCCATCACCCTGGAGCCCCGGCAGATCACCGTGCTCGCGGGCGCGAACGAGTTCGTCGGAGTCACGGTGAACCGGATTGCCCCGTTCGCCGGTCCGGTGACGCTCACCGTCGAGTCGCCCACCCGGAGAATCTCCGCCCAGCCCGTGGTCGTCGCCGCGGACCAGACCACCGTCAACTTCCTCATCTACACGCAGAGCAGCCTCACGCGACTCCCCGTGCCCATCACCGTCATCGCCACCAGCGAGGACGGACGCCAGGCCAAGACGGGCCTCACGCTCAACATCCGCTAGTCGGAGGGCACGCGCGCCCCTCGAAACGCACGAGGGCCGGGGAGCAGGGGCTTCTCAGCCCTCGCCACCCGGCCCCGATTCGTACGCTCAGGCCATGTCGAACAGCAGGGCCTCCACCGGCGCCTCGGCGGTGAGCACCAGCGTGTCCTCGGCCGACACCGCCACCCCGTCGCCCGCCTTCACCTTCACCCCGTTGAGGGTGCCCGAGCCCCGCGCCACCTGCAGCCACGCGTGCCGTCCTGGAGCGAGCGCGTACTCCGCCTTCTCACCCGCGCCCAGCAGCGTGCCGTGCAGCACCAGGTCCTGGTGCACCGTCAGCGAGCCCTCCCGCCCATCCGGCGACGCCACCACCCGGAAGCGGCCCTGGCGCTCCTTCACGTCGAACGCCTTCTGCTCGTAACCCGGCTTCAGGCCCTTCTCGCTCGGGACGACCCAGATCTGCAGCATGTGCAGCGGCTCCGAGAAGTTGTTCATCTCGCTGTGCACCACGCCCGTCCCCGCGCTCATCCGCTGCACCTCGCCGGGCTTGATGACCGCCTCGGTCCCCATGCTGTCGCGGTGCTCCACCTGACCGCCCAGCACGTAGGTGATGATCTCCATGTCCCGGTGCGGGTGCATCCCGAACCCGCGGTTGGGCGCCACCGTGTCCTCGTTGATGACCCTCAGCGTCCTGTACCCCATGAAGTCCGGGTCGTAGTAGTCCGCGAAGGAGAACGTGTGGTGCGTGTCCAACCAGCCGTGGTTGGCATGGCCTCTTTCCTCTGCATTTCGAACGAAGATCATCGCCTGCCTCCCTTTCCTTTCAAACTGCAACTCAGATGCATCAACCCCACCCCGCGTTGCGGGGCGCGACAGGAGCCCGCCACCCACGAGGCCCGAAGCACCGACCACCAACCCGCCCGCCACGGACCTTCGGGTGAGCGGGCGTCCCGCCGTCGGCTTCTTCACGCCGCCTTCTCCGCCGCCACCGCCACCGCCTGCACGTCCAGGGTGATATCCACACGCTCACCCACCAGCAGCCCGCCTGCCTCCAGCGCCTGGTTCCATGAGAGGCCGAAGTCCTTGCGGTCGATGCTGGTGCTCGCCTGGAAGGCCAGTCGCTCGTTGCCCCACGGGTCCTTCACCTTCCCGAGCAGCTCCGTCTCCAGCACCACTTCGCGCGTGACGTCCCGAATCGTCAGGTCACCCACCACGCGGTAGTGGCCCTTGCCCGCGTCCTGCACGCGCTTGCTGCGGAAGATGAGCTTGGGGAAGGCCGCCGCGTCGAAGAAGTCCGGCGAGCGCAGGTGGTTGTCACGCTGCTCCACGCCCGTGTCGATGCTCGACACGTCGATCTTCACCTCGGCCGAGCCCTGCGCCAGGTCATCCCCATTCACCTCCACCTTGCCCTCGAACCGCGTGAAGCGGCCGTGCACCTTCGCCACCACCATGTGGCGAACCATGAAACCCACCGTCGTGTGCGTCGTATCCAGCTGCCAGGTCTTGATGGCCATGTTCGTTTCTCCTGTGCTTACCGCGTCTGGCCACCCATAGAGCAACAGCCGGGCCACGCCTCAACCCACTGGAATTACTTGAGAACGCCTCGGAAACGTCCACCGTCCATATCAATTTGATGCAATCGCCCTCTCAAGAAGAGAGCACCCCCGGGAGGATGGAAACCAGGGGGCCTCCGAGGGCCCGCGTACGCGCCGGGCGGGAGCAGTCAGTCGGTGCACGGCACGGGCGTCGAGGGCTACTTTGAGAGACGCCATGACCACCTCACCGATACGCCGACAAGCCGCGCTGGACGCCCTGGCGCTCGATGACGAGGCCCTGCTGAAGGCGTGCGAGGTGGACTACTTCATCGCCTCCGGTCCGGGCGGCCAGCACCGCAACACCACCGCCAGCGGCGTGCGCCTCACCCACGGCGCCACGGAGCTCTCCGTCACCGCCACCGAGCGCCGCAGCCAGACCCAGAACAAGGGCGTCGCGTTGGACCGACTCCGAGAGGGCCTGCGCGCCCTCACCTTCGTGCCCAAGGTCCGCAGGGCCACGCGCCCCACCGCAGGCGCCAAGCGCCGACGCCTGGAAGGCAAGAAGCGCACGTCGGAGAAGAAGACGCTGCGGGGCAAGTCGGACTGGTGAAACCAGCCCCGCACCCCTGAAGGCGCTGCTACGCAAACGATTGCGGACTCGCAAACTTTGCATAGCCGCACACCTCCCAGGCGTACAGGCGCACTGGCAATTTTTCGAGGCGGTCCTCGGGGCGAGCGCGCGGCGCACCTGGGCATATGGCGTGCAGAGAGGTGGCGAAGCTGACCCGGATTGGGTCGGTTCACCCCCGGTGGGAGCACCCCATGACTCCTCGGCCCCCCTCTTCCACGCTGTGGCGCGCGCTCGTCGCCATGTCCTTGCTGGTGGCACTGCCCGCCTCGGCGACGGACCTCGTCACCTTCAGTCGCGGCGCGCTCATCATTCCCGAGCAGGCCACCTTCCAGCGGGGCTGCGGCTCGCTGTCCGCGTACGGACTGGTGTGGCGCATCCTCCAGTCGAACCAGCCAGGAGGCGCCAACGCCAGCCACCCGGTGACGGTGTATCTGGCCATCAATGATTTGAAGGCGTCGCCCAACCGGTGCGTGCCCACCAACCGCCACACGCCGCCGGCGCCCGTCAACGACACGCGGTGGAACGACGGCTGCGACTTCACCATCACCAACACCGCGGAGCAGCCCGTGGTGCCGGTGAACTACGCCAGCACGTTCCCCACCACCGGCATCTATCCGTACGGCGCCATCGATAACTTCACCACCACGGCCGACACCGCGCGCCCGTTCTTCACCGCCGCGACGCTGAACAACACCGTCACCAGCCCGCGCTTCAGCACGGTGCGGTACATGGGCGGCGCCTTCATCATCGACGCGGCGGATGCCAAGTACGTCATCGACTTCATCCGCTCGGGCACCGGTGACCTGTCCCCGGAGAAGTTCCGCACCACGTGCGCGAACGACTGCTCCACCTTCAAGAACAACAGCGGCTGCCACCACGTGCGCATGCACCAGTCCACCATCGAGTTCACCGCGCCGGTGGCCCGCCGCATCAACCGCGTCCCGCCGAAAATCGCCCTGCTGGACTTGTCCGACGGCACGAACAGCGACGGTGACCCCCTGGTGAAGGGCGGAATGCTGGACGACTACCTGCGCAACGCGGGCCTGGACTTCCCGGGAGCCGGTGGCTGCCCCGAAGGGACGACGTCGGGCTGCACGCTCAACAGCAAGAAGCCCGGCCTCATCTACGACGCGCTCCACGCCAACGTGGACCTCATCTCCACGGCCAGCTTCACCAAGGGGTTGATCAACGCGGTGGACCCCGTCACCCAAAAGCCTCGCTACAAGGTGTTCTGGGCCCCCCACTGGGAAATCGGCAACATCCCCCGCACCGAGTACGTGGCCAACGGCGACGGCGCGACGACGCAGCGGGAGAACGCCCTCAACAACATCGCGCACTTCACCAACCAGCGCGGCAACGGCCTGTTCGCCGAGTGCGCGAGCATCTGGTCCTACGAGACGACGAAGCGCCCGGACAACACGCCGGTGCTCAGCTCCCGGTTCCAGGGGGCGAGCGGATTCCAGTACAACAAGCTCAGCGGAGGCAATGACTGGGACGGGCGCAACTGCACGGACCCGGACTACATGGCCCAGTCGCTGAGCAACCGGAAGGCCTGCATCCTCTACCCCAACGCCGGAGACCCGTTCTCCCAGATGGGGGACTTCCGCTTCAAGAGCGTGGTGGGCCACACGGAGAACTACCGTGTGACTTACAAGGACGGGGTGCGCCGTCTGGCGGTGAGCTGGTACGGCCACAAGGACGAGCACGTCTTCGACAACGCCGCCCAGGTCGCGGAGGACAACCGGCGCGGGCACGACTTCTTCAGCTTCAACCAGAAGGACAATGACCCGAAGAAGGCGACCATCGTCTATCTCGCGGGCCACGACTTCAAGTCGAGCGTCCCCGGCACGCGCATCGTGCTCAACACGCTGCTCAACCTGGGCTCCGAGCCCCTGAGCAGCGAGCGCGCCCTCTCCGCGCCCGTCGCCTTTGACGACACCAACGGCAGCGACTCCGACGGGTCTCGCGCCCTGGTGTTCGCGGCCACCTACGACGCGGTGTCGGGTTATCCGCCCGGCGTGGACACGTACGTGCACGCCCAGGGTTCGCAGTGGGTGTTCCCGTACTTCCCGGGCCACCTGCGCGCCCACTCGCTCATCGGCGGCGACGCGCTCGCCACCGGCGAGAGCAACCTGGACTCCTCCACCCTGTGGGACGCGGACACCGCGCTGCCCCGCCCCGGCGAGCGCAACCTCTTCACCTACTTCGGTGGACAGGTGCGGACCAATCCCTCGCTGGGCGCCGGCCTGCGCGCTCCGCGCGGGGTGCTCCAGGTGGGCTGGAAGCCGCAGAACGTGGACGGCACCGACATCAACGCCAACTACGGCACCGCTCCCAACTCGGGCTGCGTGGACGTGCTGAAGCTGGGCGAGGCCCAGAACCCCGACGGCACGTCGCGCTTCGACTTCATCACCACCCCGACGGGCGATGGCGTGTGCGACTTGCAGCAGGCGGTGCAGTACTCCCCGCAGCTGCCGGGCACCGACTTCGGGCAGAGCACGGAGGCCGTCAACAAGGCGAAGCACGCCGCGGACTTCGACGCGGTGGCGCAGCTGATCCAGCGCGTGCGCGGCTTCTGCATCGCCACCAGCTCGGGGCACGACGCGTCGGGCACGCCCATCCTCGAGCCCTCCGACAGCCAGTGCAACAACGACGAGGCGGACAACCGCGCGCATCTGGGCGGCTTCGTCCACTCCGCGCCCGCGGTGGTGAAGGCCAGCGCGAACATCCCGGACGAGGGCGCGCCCCGCCCCACCGTGGCGTACGCGGCGGGCCTGGATGGCCAGCTCCACGCCTTCTACGTGTCGGGCGGCGCTGGCTACGACGGCCCGGCGGAGACGCTGTCCTTCCCGAACGTCAGCCCCGCGGCCTCCGCCTTCCCGAAGAACTGGAGCCAGAGCTTCCTCGGCGGCGCGACGCCGGCTCGGGGCACGGAGCTGTGGAGCTTCCTGCCGGCCACGCAGATTCCGTGGCTGCGCAGCAACAACGCGCGCGTCAACAGCGCGCCGGTGGTGATGGACGTCTTCGCGGACTTCGTGGGCAGCGGCAAGCGCGAGTGGCACACGGTGCTGGTGGCCAACGTGGGCAACCCGGGCCGGGACTTGTTCGCCATGGACATCACCAACCCGCTGCGCCCGGTGCTGCTGTGGCACCTGGTGGGCAGCCACGCGCAGACGGGCGCCGTCCCGGCGTTCGCGCCGGTGGAGCTGGCGGACCGCGACACGGGCGGCACGCAGTGGGCGGTGAAGTGGAAGGAGAAGGACGCGCGCTTCCTCATGGCGCCCCAGGCGGACCCGGGCCGTGAGCCCTCCGGCCTCTACAACTACGGGGGCCTGGGCGGCACGCGCGGTCTGTCCGTGGGCGTGGTGCGCCAGGGCCTGGAGCCCGTCTATGCAGTGTTCGTCGCCTCCAGCAGCTCGGGCGCCTCCGGCGCGCCCGCGTTCGGCATGGAGGTCTTCGCCATCGACGCCGCCACCGGCCAGAAGCTGTGGCAGTGGGAGCAGGACTACACGCAGAGCTGGGTGGACAACACCTCTCCCACCGCGCCCACCGTGCTGACGGACACAGGCGGCGCCTCGCGCCTGTACGTGGGCGACATGGAGGGACGGCTGTGGGAGCTGGACGGCGCCACCGGGCAGAACTCCAACGTGCTGCGCCTGGGCCCCTCGTGCTCGGAGACATCGCCGTGCAAGTACTCCGCGCTGGACACCGACTCCACCGACACCGAGCGCCGGCCCATCACCACCAACGTGGCGCTGGCGCGGCTGCCGCAGGACATCACCACCGGCACCGCCCTGAAGGGCTACGAGGGTGAGCTCATCGCCATGGTGGGCACGGGCGGCGTGGACTGGGTGCAGCCGGGTGCCGCGGGCCAGGTGCACCTGGCGATGCTGGACCGCAAGCGGCGGCTGCCCATGGGAGTGGACGGCTTCAAGCTGAACAACGCCCCGATTACGGCCTCGAGCGCGCACACCCTGGCCGAGAACCAGGGCGTGCTCCAGGAGCCCGCCCCCTTCCCCCTGTCCTTCGCGGGTCCCCGACACATCTACGGCAACATCACCGTGGCGGGACGCACCGCGTACTTCAGCACGGCCAACGGGAAGCTGGGCGACCTGATGGCGCTCGACGGGATGATGTCCGGCAACACCTGGAAGCTGGATTTGGGCAACACCGCCACCTCGGCCAGCGCCGCGGCCACGAACCTGTCCGGCCTGAACCTGGCCAACTTCGGAGGCGTGACGGTGTACCACCGCGAGAACGGCGCCTCGTCGCAGGACTACGTGGTGGGGCTGGAGGTCAGCCGCATCACCAACACGCGCATCGACAACTCCGGCGCCAAGGGCCCCTCCAGCCCGAACGAGGAGCTGCGCGTCAACGGCCAGGGTGGCTTCATCTTCCGGCTGCTCAACTGGAGCCAGAGGTTCTTCGAATGAGCTTGCATCCTCGCGCCCCTCGGGGCTCCAGTCTCATCGAGGTGCTCATCGCGATGATGGTGTTGGCGCTCGCCGCCACCGGCGCGGTGGGCGGGATGGTGTTCGCCTCGCGCGACGTGCACGACGGGCAGTTGCTCCAGGTGAAGCGACACCTGCTCGAGGCGAGCACGCAGCGGCTGTGGCTGGCCGCCAAGGGCCCGCTGCTCGCGCAGGCGGTGGCGCGTCCCACGCTGGCTCCCACCAAGATTGCTCCCGGCACCGCGCCGTGGCGGGCGGACCCGAGCGTGCCCGTGGCCGGTGACCCCAGCTCCGGGGCGTACTTCAAGCTGTCCGCCACCGGCCAGGTGGAGCCGCTGGCGGGCATCCCCGCCAACACGGCGTGCAACGACGCCTCGCTGCCGGACGGCACGTACTGCCGGGAGATTCTCGTGACGACCGGCCTGCCGCTCGACGTGCCCACCGCGGCCTCCGCGCTCCTTCCCGCGGGCTCGCGGCCCGTGACGGTCTGGACCCGCGTCGTGCGCAAGGGCGACACCGCGGAGCGCGCCCAGTTCCACAACGAGGTGTTCGTCCAATGAGAGCCCGGCGAGGAATGACCCTGCTGGAGACGATGGTCGCCCTGGCCCTCACGGCCATCATCATCGCGGCCGCGGCGGCGCTGATGATGGCGGGCAGCCGCATCGTCCACAACACGGAGCACACGGCCGACAGCCATGACGCCTCCCGGTTCGCCGGCGAGGCCATCATGAGCATGGTGCGCCAGGCCGGCGCGGGCGCGCCCGGCGGCATCTGGGTGCGCCAGGCCGGTGTGCCCGTGCGTGTCAGCGCCATCTTCGGCCGCGACGGCACCACCGGCCTGGGCACCACTCCCAACACGCCCACCGCCAACGGCAGCGACGACTTGTGGCTGGTGGTGCCGGACCGCGACTACCTGGGCGAGCCCTGCGTCACGCCCGGCGCCGCGGTCTCCGTGGTGCGCCCCGGCACGGGCGCGCTCCAGGTGACGTGCACGCAGAGCCTCAAGCCGACCTCGCTCCACCTGGTCAGCAACATGACGAGCGCCGCGCTCATCTCCAACATCGTCGTCACTCCGCCGTCTCCAGGCGTGCCGGGCCAGGTGAACTACGCCGAGGCGGGGACGGTGGGCTTCTCCAACGCGCCGGAGAAGGGCGGCTACCAGAGCGGGGACCTCGTCTACCCGGTGCGGCTGGTGCACTTCTTCATCGGCCCCCACCCCACGTCGGGACGGCCGTCGCTCTTGCGCACGGAAGGCAGGCTGGTGGCGGATGCGCTGGGCAGGCCCTTCTCGGAGCCGGCGGCGACTCCGCCCTTCGTCGTGCAGGAGAACGTGGAGGACCTGCAGGTGGCCTTCGGCTTCGACGCCTCGGGCCAGGAGGACCCATCCCAGTACACGTGGCGGCACGGGCTGGGCTCCGGCTTCGAGCCGGGCCTGCGCACGGTGCGCGTCAGCGTGGTGGCCACCGGCCGCAACCCGCGCCGCAACACGCAGAGCACCGCGGTGCTGGCGGACGACAAGCCCATCACCACGGAGAACCACGTGCCGCCGGCCGCCGTCGCCGCGGATGGCTTCTACCGCAGCCTCTACACCCGCCGTCTGGAGCTGCCCAACCTGGCGGCCGCCAACCTGTGAGCGCCATGAGCCCCAAGTCGCGCAAGCCCTTCCACCGCGCCGCTCGCGGCGCCACGTTGATTGTCGTGGTCATGCTCGTCACCGTGCTGCTGGGCCTGGTCGCCAGCCTCATGGTGTACGCGGGCGGTGAGCGCGTGCGCGCCGTCGCCAGCAGCCGCACCGGCCAGCGGCAGAGCTGCGCGGAGAGCGGTCTCCAGCTCGCGCGCAGCTACTACGGGCGCAACTACTCGAGCTGGAACACCTACCTCGCCGCGCCGACCATCCACGACCCGGTGCGCTCCACGTTCAACCCGACGCCCGCGGACCCGTTCTCCACCGCGCTGCGCACCGCGAACCGCGCCCTCTTCGCCGACGTGGACGGTGACGGCGAGGACGACGTGTACCTCTACATCCGCGACAACGAGGACGAGTTCGACCCCGTCGCCCCCAACTGGCGGCGCGACAATGACCAGGTGGTCGTCGTTGGCGCGGTGTGCATCTCCAAGACGCTGCGCCCCCGCCGCAGCGACGGGACGCAGAGCCCCACCACCCTCGCGCTCGAGGGACTGCTCAGCTACAACGGCGGAGGCGGCGCCAACACGTCCCAGGGCACCACGGGAACGGGCTCCGGCAACCACAACTGACGCGGCCCTGACTTCCGCTGGCCTCGACGCCGCGCCTCACGAAGGACACCTGGAATGCCCACCCTCGAAGACGCGATTGCCCTCGCCGTGGAGGCGCACCGCGGCCAGCGGGACAAGGCGGGCCAGCCCTACATCCTGCACCCGCTGCGGCTGATGATGCGGCTGGAGACGGAGGAGGAGCGCACCGTCGCAATCCTTCACGACGTGGTGGAGGACACGCCCTGGACGCTGGAGCGGCTGCGGGAGCAGGGATATCCGGAGCAAGTGCTGCGCGCGCTGGAGGGCCTCACGCGGCGGGAGCACGAGACGTACGAGGCCTTCATCGAGCGCCTGCGTCCGGACGCGCTGGCGCGGCGGGTGAAGCTCGCGGACCTGGAAGACAACATGGACGTGCGCCGGCTCACCGCGGTGACAGCCAGGGACACGGAGCGGCTGGCCCGCTACCGCGCCGCCTGGGCCCGGCTCAAGGAGCTCTGAGACACGACGGCCCGGAGCGCCACATGGGCACTCCGGGCCGCTGTGCGAGTCCCGCACCCGCCGAGGAAAGCGGGTGCCGGTCTCTGTCTTCCGGGACTACGCCTTCGCCAGCTGGCGAAGCACGTACTGGAGGATGCCGCCGTGCCGGTAGTAGTCGAGCTCGTTCGGCGTGTCGATGCGGCACACCGCGGTGAACTCCTTGGTGCCGCCCTCACCCGTGGCCTTCACGGTGAGCTTCTTCTGCGGCGCCAGGTCCTGGGCAATCCCCGTGATTTCGAACGTCTCGTGGCCGGTGAGGCCGAGCGACTGCGCGTCCTGGCCCGCCTCGAACTGCAGGGGCAGCACGCCCATGCCCACGAGGTTGGAGCGGTGGATGCGCTCGAAGCTCTTGGCGATGACGGCCTTCACGCCGAGCAACTGCGTGCCCTTGGCCGCCCAGTCACGGCTGGAGCCCGTGCCGTACTCGGCGCCGGCCAGCACCACCAGCGCGGTGTTGTCCGCCTGGTACTTCATGGAGGCGTCGTAGATGCTCATCCGCTCGCGGGTGGGGATGTGCACGGTGACGCCACCCTCCACGCCGGGCACGAGCAGGTTCTTCAGGCGGATGTTGGCGAAGGTGCCGCGCACCATCACCTCGTGGTTGCCGCGACGCGCGCCGTAGGAGTTGAAGTCCTTGGGCTCCACGCCCTCCGCCATCAGGTACTTGGCGGCCGGGCTCGTCTTGGCGATGTTGCCTGCGGGCGAGATGTGGTCCGTCGTCACGGAGTCACCCAGGAGCGCCAGCACGCGCGCGCCCTTGATGTCCTGCGTGGCCTTGGGCTCCTTCGGGAGGTTCTCGAAGAAGGGCGGCTTGCGCACGTAGGTGGACTTGATGTCCCACTGGAACGTGGAGCCCTTGCCCACGGGCAGCTGCTGCCAGAGCGCGTCGCCGTCCATGGCGTTGGCGTACTGGCTGCGGAACTGCTCGGGCTTCACCGACGCGCGGATGACCGTCTTGATTTCCTCGTTGGTGGGCCAGATGTCCTTGAGGAACACGGGGCGGCCATTGGGGTCCAGGCCCAGCGGCTCCTTGTCCATGTCCAGCCCCACCTCGCCGGCGAGCGCGTAGGCCACCACCAGCGGAGGGCTGGCCAGGTAGTTCATGCGCACGTGCGGGTTGATGCGGCCCTCGAAGTTGCGGTTGCCGGAGAGCACCGCGGCGACGACGAGGTCTCCCTCGACGACGGCGTTGGCGACGGGCTCCGTCAGCGGACCGGAGTTGCCGATGCACGTGGTGCAGCCGTAGCCCACCACGTGGAAGCCGACGGCCTCCAGGTAGGGCAACAGGCCCGAGTCACGCAGGTACTCGGTGACGACGCGGCTGCCCGGCGCCAGGCTCGTCTTCACCCAGGGCTTGGGGTTGAGGCCCTTCTCCACGGCCTTCTTCGCGAGCAGGCCCGCGCCCACCAGCACCGCCGGGTTGGACGTGTTGGTGCAGGACGTAATCGACGCAATCACCACCGCGCCGTGGCCCAGCTGGTAGCTCTCCCGGCCCTGCTTCACGGTGACGGTCTGCGCCAGCCGCTCCGGAGGGACCTGGGCCGCGGGGGCCTTGGCCTTGCCGCCACCCTCGTCGTCCTCGCCCTTGCTCTTGCCGGCCGCGAGCATCTCCACGAGCGACTTCTCGTAGCCGGACTTCATGTCCGTCAGCGGGACGCGGTCCTGCGGACGCTTGGGGCCCGCGAGGCTGGGCACCACCGTGGCCAGGTCCAGCTCCAGCGTGTCGGTGAAGAGCGGCTCCGGCGCGTCATCCTTGCGCCACAGGCCCTGCTCCTTGGCGTAGGACTCCGTGAGGGCGACGACGGCGTCGGGACGGCCGGTGAAGCGCAGGTAGTTGAGGCTCTCCTCGTCCACGGGGAAGAAGCCGATGGTCGCCCCGTACTCGGGCGCCATGTTCGCGATGGTGGCGCGGTCCGGGAGGGACAGGCCCTTGAGGCCGGTGCCGAAGAACTCCACGAACTTGCCGACCACGCCCTTCTTGCGAAGCATCTGCGTGACGGTGAGCACCAGGTCCGTCGCGGTGGCGCCCGCGGGCAGCGCGCCGGTGAGCTTGAAGCCCACCACCTGGGGGATGAGCATCGTAATCGGCTGGCCGAGCAGCGCGGCCTCCGCCTCGATGCCGCCCACGCCCCAGCCCACCACGCCCAGGCCGTTGATCATCGTCGTGTGGCTGTCGGTGCCCACCAGCGTGTCCGGGTACACCGTGGTGCCCTGACGGAACGTCACCTGCGCCAGGAACTCCAGATTGACCTGGTGGCAGATGCCGATGTCCGGCGGGACGACGCCAAAGCCCTTGAACGCGCTCTGTCCCCAGCGCAGGAAGGCGTAGCGCTCGCGGTTGCGCTCGAACTCCAGCTCCGCGTTCTCCTTGAAGGCCGCCGTCGTGGCGAAGGAGTCGATCTGCACCGAGTGGTCGATGACCAGGTCGGCGGGGTTGCGCGGATTGATTTTGGCGGGGTCGCCACCCATGGTGGCCAGGGCCTCGCGCATCGCCGCCATGTCCACCACGGCGGGCACGCCGGTGAAGTCCTGGAGGAGCACGCGCGCGGGGTGGAAGGAAATCTCCACGTCCGGGGTGGCCTTGGGGTCCCACGCCAGCATCTTCTCGACGTGCTCACGCTTGACGACGCGGCCATCCTCGTTGCGCAGCAGGTTCTCCAGCAGCACCTTCAACGAGAAGGGAAGGCGATCCACCGAGGGATGTGCCTTGGCCAGCTTGCTCAGGCTGAAGTAGTCATAGGTGGCCGAGCCCACCTGGAGCTTGGACTTCGTGCCGAAACTGTCGGTCATGTGCGGTGCCCTTCCGTGCGCAGGATGTGGGGACTTCTAGGATCGCCTTTGACGCGTTGCAAAGGGTTCCTGCACGCGCATCCGGCGATGGACTGTTGACCCAGCAAGAGTCCAGCCCCGCTCATCGGAACCATGCGTCCCCCTGGGGAATGTCGTCTGAGACACCCTGTCCGTAACGGCGCGGCGGGCCGGGGACAAGACCGCGTCCCTCAGAACACCTTGCGCAGGCTGTACAGGGCGCGCTCCAGCAGCTTGCGCCAGAGGGGCCGGCGGCGGAATTCCGCCAGCGTCACCTCGCGGCAATCACCGCAGTCCGCTCGGAAGGAGTCCTCCAGTTCCTGGCCCAGCTTGGGGTCGGCGAACACGGCGTTCACCTCGTGGTTGAAGGCCAGGCTCAGCCGCTCCAGGTTGAAGGAGCCGATGGTGCCCCAGGCCCCGTCCACCACGGCCGTCTTCGCGTGGAGCACACCGCGCTGCCACTCGAAGATGCGCACCCCCGCCCCCAGGAGCTTCTCGTAGAAGGCCCGGGTGACGAACTCCAGCAGGGGGTGGTCGCTGCGGGCGTTGAGGAGCAGGCTCACCTCCACGCCCCGCCGGGCCGCGTCGCGCAGGGCGGCGACGAGCTTGCGGTCCGGCACGAAGTACGCCGCGGCGATGAGCACGCTGCGCCGGGAGCGCTGGATGGCGTGCAGATAGGCGCGGTGGATGCTCCGCCGGCTGGACAGCACCGCCAGCCCCGTGGCGCCTCGCGGGGACGCGGCCCGACGCCGGCGCAGGCGGTGCTGCAGCCCGGACGCCCAGCGGTGGATGCGGTTCTGGAACATCATCCGCCAGGTGGCCAGGAAGCGCCGCTCCAGGGCGTGCACCGCGGGGCCCTCGATTCGCAGCACGTCGTCGCGCCACCCGGCGCCCTCCCCTTCCGGGGCCCAGTGCGCGGAGATGTTCACCCCGCCGGTGAAGGCGACCTCGCCGTCCACGACGAGGATTTTGCGGTGGTCCCGGCGCAGCAGGTGGCGCCAGCCGTGCGACAGGTTGAAGGGCTTGAAGGGGCGGATGTCCACGCCGCGCTGGCGCAGCTCCTCGAAGTAGCCCTTCCGGCTCGTCCAGGAGCCCACCGCGTCGTAGAGCACCTTCACGTGCACGCCGCGCTCGGCGGCCTCCGCGAGCGCCGTGCCGAACAGCTCACCGACGGCGTCGGTGATGAACATGTACGTCTCCAGGCGGATGTAGCGCCGGGCCCGCCGGATGGCCTCCAGCATCGCGGGATACGCCTCCACGCCGTCGCGCAGGAGCACGCACGCGTTGCCCCGAGTCACCGCGTGGCCGCGCGGCAGGTAGTAGCGCGCCAGGAGCAGGCCGGAGACACCGGGGCTCCAGACGGGCGCTCGCTCTGGCAGGGGGCTCTGGGCACAGCCGGGCTCGGGAAGCGCCTCTCCCGACACTCCCGTCCTCTCGCTCATCACCTCCAGGTCGCGCATGGTCCTCACGGTGAGGACGGCGCCACGGAGCGGCAACCCGAAGGGCCGCCTGAACGGCCCTCCAGGGTGATGCACCGTCCGGTGCGGGACGGTGCAAGCTCGCGAAAGCTGGGGGGCGGCTACAGCCCGTACTCTCCGCGCTTGTTCTCGGCGCGGGTGGCACACGGCTGGTCAAACTCCGGGAAGTACTGCTTCACGTGGTCCAGGGTGGCGGAAGCGGCCTTGTAGTTGCCCTGGTTGTAGTAGCCCTCCACCTCCAGCAGCAGCTTGGCGCACGTCCTGTCCAGCTCCTGCTGCGCCACCTTCATGCGCTCCTGGGCCTCGTAGTAGAGGTCCGGCTTGGGCTCCGGGTGGGCCTCCAGCATCAGCCACGCCTCGCGGAAGGACTTCCACGCCTCGTAGCGGTTGCGGGCGCCAATGTCCGGCGTGTCGTTGTTCTTCCGGCCGCGCTTGTAGGACTCGGTGGCCTGACGCAGCAGCTCCTCGGGCAGCAGGTCCGGCAACAGCGCGCGCTCGACCCACACGTTCCAGATGCGCCAGGGGTCCTCGCCCGGCGGATTCTTGGTGTTGTCGAAGACGATGCGGTTGGGCTCGCCCTTCTTCAGGTGCTGGGATGGAATCATCAGCTCCAGCGAGCGGTCCTGGCTGGCCAGCGTGTCCGGGGGCACCTTGCCCACGTCCACGCCGTTGACGCTGACCATCACCTCGTCCTTGGAGATGCCCTGCGACTGGTAGTGGAGGATGACCACGGCCTTGGTGGCGGCGGTGTACTCCCACTCGAAAATCTTCATGTCCGCCCGGGCCCACGTCACGTCGGGCCCCAGGCCGAACGAGTCACGGATGGGCTGCTGGGTGAGCACCGAGGGCTCTTCGCCCACCGGTCCCGTGTCCGCGCCGCTGAGCACCAGCCAGTACAACAGGCCGAAGAGTCCCAGCACCACGGTGACAGCGCCGCCCACCAGGCCGCCGCGCACCATGTTGCTCGCGTCCGCCCAGAACAGCTTCGCGCTCGCCACCAGGCCCGGAGACTCGCGGCGGATGCGGGCGCGCTCGGCGGCGGACAGGCCGCTGCCCGCACCGGCATTGGAGGACGGCCGCGCGCGCACCGGCGCGGAGGAAGTCGCCGGCGGACGGCGAGGCACGGGGGCCGACGAGGGTGCCTTCTCAATGGCCGCGGGCTCCGACGACGCGGCCAGCGCCGCGCGTGCACCACTCTGCCCCGCGGGCCGCAGCGCTCTCAGGTTGTTGCGCGTGGCGCCCTGGCGCATCTCCTCCAGGGCCTCCTCGTCAGCGCCCTCGGGAGCCAGGGCCACGCCCTTGTTGCGCTGACGCTTCAGCGCGTCCACGGAGACGATGCGGGTGCTGTTCGCGCCGTCCTCCGCCCCCGCGGGCACTTCCTCCTCGCCGGTGGAGGGCTCATCCGTCATCAGGGCGAAGACGAACGTCACCGGCCCCAGGGTCAGCTTGTCGCCGTCCTCCAGGGCCTGCGTCTGCACCGCGGTGCCGTTGAGCAAGGTGCCGTTGGCGCTGCCCTGGTCCTCGACGCTGTAGGCGTCGCCGTCGAGGAACAGGCGGCAATGTTTGCGGGACACGCCCGGGTCGTACAGCACGACGTCACATTCGGACGTACGACCGATGAGCACGGAGTCCTGGTCGAAGACGAACTCCTTGCCGGCGTCTTTTCCCTCGGAGATCGTCAGCTGGAAAGGCATGGGGGCCCTACAATCCTATCGAGGCACGCGCCGCTCGGGCAACGGCCGCTCGCGCGGAGACCGGTTCCATCACCTCCGCCTCGCCGCCAAACGACAGCACCCACTGCGTGAGCCAGCGCTCGCTATCACCGGCCACGAGGACTTCCACGCCCCCATCGGCCAGCGGGCGAGCGTCCTGGCCGAAGCGCTCCTTCACATAGGGCGCCGCCACGGGCGAGAACCGCACGCGCACGGACGCCTCGGAGCTGCTCCGGGCCGGGTTGGGAACGTCCGCCCGGGCGTCGGGCGGGGGGAGAAATGGCGTTTCAGTAACGGTGAGGTCTTCCATCCGGTCCAGCCGGAACAGGCGAGCGTCCTGCCGGGTGTGGCAGAAGCCCTGGAGATACCACTGTCCCCGGTGGCTGAGCAGCTCATACGGACGCACCCGGCGCGGCTCGGCGGCACGCCCCGGGCTGGCATAACCGAACGTGACTTCTCGTCTTTCGAGAATGGCGCGGGTGAGCGGCCCCAGCGCCTGGGGCGCCTCCGTGGAGGCGTCAATCTTCCGGTACATCTCCCGGTAGCGCTCACGCACCTGGGGTGGGAGCACATGCTCCAGCTTCTGGAGGGCGCTCTGGAGCGCGTCGCCGGAGGCCGGGCGCAACAGCTCCGCCGAGGCGGCCAGCGCGGCGGCCTCTCCCGCGGTCAGCCGGGGCGGCGCGAACAGGCGCTGGTCCAGGTCCACGTAGACGCGGTCATTGTCCACGTAGATGTCGATGTAGTCGTCCGGGTTGAAGGGAGGCCGGCCCACGCACGTGAGCAGGTCCAGCTCCTCCAGCAGGTCCTCGCGGCTGATGTTGAGGGCTCGCGCGAGCGCCTCCACCGTGACGCCGGGGTGCTTGGACACATACGGGACGAGGAACAGCAGGCGGCGGAGCCGCTCGTGGACGTTGCTCATGCGCTCACCTTGTCTTCCAGCGCGTCCGCGTGACGGTTGGCGACGCGCGCGGCCATCTCCCGCAGCCGCGACCGGGCACTCTCCGGCCCCTCCACGACACAGTCCGCCCCCAGCGAGAGGCAGAAGCGCGTGAGCCCATCCAGGAAGCTCACCCGCAACCGCGCGAGCGTGACACCGCCCTCCGCCACCGGCTCCAGCACCGCGCCCGGGAACAGGCCCGAGGCACGCGACGCCAGCGCACCCGACAGCCGCAGCACGACCTCCAGCGGCTCGTGGAAGCGGTGCTGCCACGGGAAGTACGCCACGTGGTTGTCGAGCGAGAAGTCCTCCGGCACCTGGAAGTCCGGCGTGCGAGGACGCGCGGTGTTCGCCTTCAGCTCGCGCACGCGGTGGACATGGAACGTGCGCAGGCCGCCGCGCAGGTGGCAGTGGCCCACGAGCGTCCAGACGCCCCGCCGCAACGCGAGCCCGTAGGGGTCCACCTTGCGCTGCGTGGTGCCCGGGTGCTTGGGGCTGGCGTAGGACATCTCCACCCACTTGCGCGAGGCGCAGGCGTCCCAGAGCTGCTCGAGGCGGGCGGAGACCTCCTTCTCCTGTCCCGCCTGGGTGGCGCCCAGTTCCATGCGGACCCTGGGCGTGGGCAGCGACTCGCCCGCGAAGAAGCCAATCTTGCGCAGCGCGTGCGCCAGGTCATCCCTGCCGGGGAAGACGCCGGACGCGAGCGCCGCGGAGCCGGCGGCGTAGAGCACGGCCAGCTCCTCCTTCGTCAGGTCCGCCTCCGGCAGGTAGTAGGCGTCACGGTCCACGATGTAGCCATCGCGGCGCTCGTCATCGCCCTGGACGTAGGTGAGCGGAAAGCCCAGTTCCACCAGCTCCGCCTTGTCGCGCTCGAACTTGCGCTCGGCGGCGTCGTCCGAGCCTCCGTAGTCTGCGGGGAAGTGCTCGCGCAGCTCCGCCCATGAGATGGGCTCGCGGGCGTCGAGCAAGAGGGCTACGAGGTCGAGGATGCGTTCGGTGCGGTCCATTCGGGAAGATCGGCGACGATGCCGGGCGGACCCCGGGGGGTCAAGGAAGGGGTACGTGACAGTGGGAAACAGCGGCCCGGTCGGCGAGGGGGGCAGGCAGTTAGCTGGCCTTGACTGAACAGGCAAGCAGGTATTCATCTGTGTGATATTTGTCATTCGGGTAGGAACCCGAAGACCTCCCAAGGAGGGCTCGCACTACGGGCGCGACTTGGGATATTCCTGCGCCAGCTTCAGAAGGGACCTCACCATGTACCGCACCTTCCGTAACGTGGTTGCCGGGCTGGCACTGCTGTTGGGGCTGGCCTGTGGGGTGATGCCTTCGTCCGCTGGAGCCGAGCCTCTCTACTTCGCCGTGGAAGTCTGGCGCGAAGGCCGACTGGTGGCCCAGCCCAAGCTCCTGGGAGAGACGGGTCGCACGCTGCGCGCCGAGCGCCGCCGGCCTGGAGCGCCGCTCGCCGACTACCGGCTCGTACTGATGCCCCGCGCGGACGGCGAGTCGTTCCTCCTCCAGTTGGACCTGCTCCTGCCGGAAGCCAAGGGCCACTCCGAACTCGCGCTCCTCCACGGGCAGCAGCGCAAGCTGCAGCTCGGCCGCGTGCCCGGGGAGCTGGAAGTGTCGCTGCTCCTGATGAAGGTGGACTCTCCGGAGTTCCGCGCGCTGATGCAGTTGGGCACGGATGGCGGCAACGGCTCCTCCGCCTGCTCCATCTGACCCGCGTCCCTCCCGTCCAGCGCTAGAGCACCGCCAGGTCGTCGCGGTGCACGGCTTCGTCCAGGTAGCGGTAGCCCAGCACCGACTCGATGTCGGACGTCCGCCGTCCGGCGATGCGCCTCAGCTCCTGGGCGTCGTACGAGGCGAGGCCCCGCGCGAACACCGCTCCCGACTCGTCCGCCAGATCCACCGGGTCGCCCCGGTCGAAGTCCCCCTCCACGCCGCGCACCCCGCTGGGCAGCAGGCTGCGCTTGCCCTGGACGATGGCCTCGCGTGCCCCTGCATCCACGGTGAGTGTGCCCAGCGGGCGCAGCGCATGGGCAATCCACGCGGCACGCGAACCCCGGCGCGCTCCCGTGGGTTCGAAGAGGGTGCCCACGGGCTCGCCCTCCAGCACGGCGCGCAGGCGACCGGGCACGGAGCCGGAGGTGATGACGCCCCGGATGCCCTGCTCCGCGGCGCTCGCGACGGCGCGGACCTTGGTCGCCATGCCGCCCGTGCCCACGCCGCTGGAGGTGCCTCCGGCGAGTGCCAGGACCTCGGGAGTCACCGCCTCCACCGTCTCCAGCAGGCGGGCCCCCGCGTCCCGTCGCGGGTCGGCGGTGTGAAGGCCGTCCACGTCGGAGAGGAGGACGAGGGCATCGGCCTCCACCACGCCCGCGACCAGTCCCGCGAGCGTGTCGTTGTCGCCGAACTTCAGCTCATCCACGGAGACGGTGTCGTTCTCGTTGATGACGGGCACCACACTGGCGGACAGCAGGCGCTCCAGCGTGTGCTTCACGTTGAGGTAGCGCCGCCTGTCGCGCATGTCCTCGTGGGTGAGGAGCACCTGAGCCACCACCTGCCCCTGCCCCCCGAAGACGTCCTCGTAGGCCTGCATGAGCCGGCTCTGTCCCACCGCGGCGCACGCCTGCTTGCCTGGGATGTCCCTTGGCCGAGCGGACAGGCCCAGTCGCTCCACGCCCAGGGCGATGGCGCCGCTGGACACCACCACCAGCTCGCGGCCCTGGGCCGCCCACAGCAAGTCCCTGCCCAGCGCCACGAAGTGCTCGCGGTTGAAGCGGCCGGTGGCATGGGTGAGGGCGTTGGTGCCGATCTTCACGACCACGCGCTTCGCGGCGCGCAGGGCGTTACGTCCCGAGTGACTCACGCGCGGCAGCCTAGGACGGAAATGGAAACAGCGCGCAAGGGCCGTGTGTTCACTACGGTTCCGGCAATCCGGCCGGCAACGGCGGTGTCAGCCACCCGGACGCGGCGCCGTATACAGTGCCGGGAAGGACGAGGACGGCCGGTCCTCGTCAGAGGAGCAAGCGTTTGAAGGAAATCTTCGGCAACACCCTGGGCCTCAAGGCGAACGAGCAACACCGGCTGCGCAACACCTTCCGCCGGCGCGTGTCTCCACACGAAATCGTATCGCCCGAGCTCGCCCGCCACCTCACCGAGCTGTCCCACGAGACGAACCGCCAGGTGGGCGTGCTCATCAACCGCAAGGGTGAAATCGAGCACGTGGTGGTGGGCAACGCCCACAAGCTCGAGTTGCCCGACATTGGCCGTGCCCGCGCGGGCCAGGTGCGTCTGCGTGGCCTGCGGCTGGTGCACACGCACCTCAAGAGCGAGCCGCTCACCAAGGACGATCTGACGGACCTCGCGCTCCTGCGCCTGGACTGCGTGGCCGCCGTGGGCGTGGGCCAGGAGGGCCTGCCGGGCGTGCTGCACTACGCCTATCTGGTGCCGGAGAACGGCACCGGCGAGTTCTGGCACGTCTCCACCCTGCCCTCCGTACACGGCGAGCAGCCGGACCTGACGGACACGCTGGGCGCGCTGGAGGAGGAGTTCAGCCGCAAGGCGGCGGCGCGCGCGGTGGGAGGTCGGGAGAAGGCCATCCTCGTCGCGGTGTGCCTGGACGGGAACCGGGGGCGGGCGGAAGCGAGCCTCGCGGAGCTGCGGGAGTTGGCCCGCACCGCGGGGGTGGAGGTCGTCGACAGCGTGCTCCAGGTGAAGCGCGAGGCGGACCCTCGCTACCTCATCGGCCGGGGCAAGTTGGAGGACCTGAACCTGCGCTCCATGCAGTCCATGGTGGACCTGCTCATCTTCGACAAGGACCTCACCCCCTCGCAGGGGCGCCACATCGGCGAGGCCACCAGCCTCAAGATTCTGGACCGCACGCAGCTCATCCTCGACATCTTCGCGCAGCGGGCACAGAGCGCGGAGGGCAAGCTCCAGGTGGAGCTGGCGCAGCTGAAGTACCGGCTGCCCCGGCTGGTGCAGAGCGACGATTCGCTCAGCCGGCTCGCGGGTGGAATCGGCGGACGAGGCCCTGGCGAGACGAAGCTCGAAATCGACCGACGCCGGGTGCGCGAGCGCATCACCCATCTGGAGAAGCGCATCGACGCGATTGGCAAGGAGCGCAGCGTGCGGCGTGCACAGCGCAACCGGCGCGAGCTGCCCGTCATCTCCATCGTCGGCTACACCAACGCGGGCAAGTCCACGCTGCTCAACGCGATTACCAACGCGCAGGTGCTGGCGGAGAACAAGCTGTTCGCCACGTTGGACCCGACGAGCCGCCGGCTGCGCTTCCCTCAGGAGCGCGAGGTCATCATCACCGACACGGTGGGCTTCATCAGGGACCTGCCCAAGGACCTGGTGGCGGCCTTCCGCGCCACGCTGGAAGAGCTGTACGACGCGACGCTGCTGCTGCACGTGGTGGACGCGGCGGACCCGGCGCGGGACGAACAGGTGGAGGCGGTGGAGAAGATCCTCTCGTCGCTGGATTTGATGGAGAAGCCCCGGTTGATGGTCTGGAACAAGGCGGACCTGATGCCGGCGGAGGAAGTGGAGGCGCTGCTGCGCTCGCGGGGCGGGGTGGCCATCAGCGCCCAGTCGCGAGAGGGGCTCGCCACGTTGTTGGCCAAGGCGGACACGACGCTGTTCGCCGAGGGCGCCTCCGAGGCCATGGGCGTCATCTGACGCGGCGTGCGAGTTGCGGGGCAGGCGCGGCTCCCCCTAGAGTTGGGGAGCCGTGGCGACCTTTCCCGCATTGTCCTTGCAGCTCTCCGGCCTGCTCGCGCAGATAGTTCCGGACTACACCCGTCCTGTCTCCTCCATGTCTCCGAAGTACTTCGAGATTCTGGAGCAGAACAGCCACATCATCTACCCGCTGGTGGCGGTGCTGACGCTGGTGCTCATCACCGCGGGCGTCCTCCAGGCGTGGAAGACGCAGGACCTGGACGGCCTGCAGAAGAACGAGTTCAAGAAGGCCATCGTCAACGAGCTGCGCCGCAACATCACCGGCCTGCCCGGTGACGTGCTGGCGAAGGCCGTGGGCCTGGACCGCCTGAAGACGAACCGCCTGCTGGAGCAGATGCAGCAGGACGGCATGGTGGTGAGCCACACCAACTCGCAGCGCCTCACCGTCTGGCGCATCCGAGGCTCCGGCCCGGAGCCGAGCGTCCGCCGGTACTGAGCAGTCTGGGGTTGCTTCGAGCATCCAGCGGCGTGCCATTCGAGCCTGGGATGCAATTCCGGGGTGCCGCCATCCTCACCGCGTCGTGAGGTCTCGAGCCCGCCCGAGGTGCTCACGAAGCAGTGACGCGAGCCGTGTCACGTCGGGGCCGCGCAAGATGGAGTAGTGGTCACCGGGAATCGCGTGGACGATGAGTTCGCCCGTCGCCACCTGCTCCCAGCCGTGCACACGCGTGGTGCCCGTGGCCTCGATGGAGAGGACAGGCCCCGAGTAGGGAGCCGGCACGTAGCTCCACGCCGCCAGGAGGTTCACCTCGAAGACCCGGCGCAGGGCTTCGAGTGACTGGACTCCGCTCGGGTTCGCCGCCGCCAGGGTGCGCATCAGCGTCTCGGGGTCCTCTCGGACGAGTTCCTCGTCGGTCATCGCGACAGCGTTCCCCGCCGCGCGCATCAGGTCCGTGTAGAACATCGCGCCGAAACGCCGGGCCTCATCGTGCCCAGGCGCCGCGCCCTCTCCATCGAACGGACGCACGAAGCCGTCGATGAGCGCGAGCACCTCTGTCCGCTCGCCTTGCTGTTGGAGCTGGTGCGCCATCTCCCACGCGATGCTGGCCCCCATCGACCAACCTCCGAGCCGATACGGCCCGCGTGGCTGCACCTCCCTCATCGCTGAGAGATAGAGGCTCGCCATCTCCGGGATGAGCTCGCACGGAGGCACATCTCCCTCCAGCCCCCGCGACTGGAGCCCGAAGAACGGCTGCTCGGGCCCCAACGACTTCGCCAGCTCCGCGTAACTCAGGACCGTTCCGCCCACCGCGTGCACACAGAAGAAGGGGCGCTGTCCCTGCCCTTCCTGGAGTCGCACCAGCGGACTCCAAGCGGACATCGCGGACTCCCGACGCAACACGGACGCGACATGTTCCACGGTCGCGCGATGGAAGAGCGTTGCCACCGGCAGAATCCTGCCCACCGCGCCCCGGATGCGTGCGAGCAATCGAATGGCCATCAGCGAGTGGCCGCCCAGCGCGAAGAAGTCCTCTGTCACCCCCACGGGGCTCACGCCCAGCACCTCTTCCCACACGCGCACCAGCATCCGCTCCAGCTCGTCGCGCGGACCTTCGTGCGCCCTTCGTGACGCGAGCTGATGCCGTCCCGGTGCGGGCAGCGCCTTGCGGTCCACCTTGCCCGTGGGAGCCAGCGGCAGGGCCTCCAGGCGCACCAGGACACTCGGCACCAGGTACTCCGGCAGCCGTTGCTCCAGTCGCGACCTCAACGCCTCCGCGTCCCACGGCTCCGCGTGCACCACGTAGCCCACCAGTCGCTTCTCCCCACCCTCCTCCTGCCGCACCACCACCACCGCGTCCTTCACCCCCGGCAGCGCCTTCAGCGCCACCTCCACCTCGCCCAGCTCCACTCGGAAGCCGCGCACCTTCACCTGCCCGTCCACCCGCCCCAGGAACTCCAGATTCCCATCCCCCAACCACCGCGCCTTGTCCCCCGTGCGGTACAGCCTCGCGCCCGGCTCGTCACTCAGCGCATCCGGAATGAACCGGTCCGCCGTCAGCTCCGCCCGCTCCCAGTACCCGTGCGCGAGACTCGCGCCCCCGACGTACACCTCTCCCACCACACCCACGGGACTCAGAGCCCCCCGCTCGTCGAGCACGTACACCTTCACGTTCGAGATGGGCACGCCTACCGGAGGCAGCGCGGGCCACGTCGCGGGCGGTCCATGCGCCCTCCAGGCCGTGACGACGTGGGCCTCCGAAGGGCCGTACTGATTCTCCAGCACGCACCCCGGCAGCCGCTCGAAGAAGGACACCAGCGCGGGAGTCACCTGCAGTTGCTCACCCGCCGTCACCACTTCGCGCAGCGGCGGCAGCACGGCTTCGTGTTGCGCCACCTCGCACAACGCCTGGAGCGCCACGAAGGGCAGGTACAACCGCCCCACGCCGTGCGTCACCATTCGTCGCAGCAAGGCCACGGGGTCCCTTCGCTCCTCCTCCCCCACGAGCAGCACGGTGCCTCCCAGGCACCACGTCCCGAACAACTCCTGGAACGACACATCGAAGTTCAGCGAGGCGAACTGGAGCGTCGTCGCTCCCGCGTCCACGGTGCGCGCGAGCAACCAGCGCAGCATGTTCCCCACCGCGCGATGGGACATGAGGATGCCCTTGGGCCGCCCCGTGCTCCCCGACGTGTAGACGAAGTAACAGGGAGTCTCCGGTGAGAGCGAAACGGCCGGAGCGTGCACAGGCCTCGCCTCGATCCGTCCCGCATCCTCTTCCAACCGGACGCGCCGCGTCCCCGTGCGCTCGGGCAACGCGCGCTCCAGCGCACCGTGCACCAGCACCACGGGCGCACCCGTGTCCTCCAACATCTGCTCCAGGCGCTGTGACGGATAGCTCGGGTCCAACGGGAGGAAGGCCGCGCCGGCCTTCAGCGTCGCCAGCACCGCCACCGGCATCTCCAGGGAGGCCCGCTCCAGGCACAGGCCCACCGTGCCTCCGGGCCGTACGCCCAACGCCAGCAGGTGATGCGCGAGCTGATTCGCACGCCGCTCCAGGCTCGCGTACGTCAGCGACGACTGTCCGTCCGTCACGGCCACCGCGTCGGGCGAGCGCATCATCTGCGCCTCGACCCACGCGTGCATCAAGCCGGGCACGGCGCTCGAATCCGCGCGTCCACTCCACTCACGCAGCAACGCGCGCCGCTCCGCATCGTCCAGCAACGACACATCGCCGACGCGTCGCCCCGGGTCCGCGAGGAGTCCCTCCATCAACGTGACGTAGTGACCCGCCATCCGCCGCAGGGTCGCCTCGTCGAACAGCGCCTTGTTGTACTCCCAGATGCCGACCCAGCCCTCGGCCGACTCTCGCAGGAAGAACGTGAGGTCGAACTTCGCCATGCCGGAGTCGAAGACCACCTGGCTCGCCGTGAGCCCGGGCAGGGACGGCAGGGCGCGCGGTCCCTCGATGACGAACATCACCTGGAACAACGGTGAGCGACTCAAGTCCCGAACCGGCCGCATCGCCTCGACCACCGTCTCGAACGGGACGTCCTGATTCGCGTAGGCCCCCAGACACATCCGACGCACCCGTCCGAGCATCGCCCGGAAGGACTCCTCCCCATCCACGTCCAGCCTCGGCGCGAGCGTGTTGACGAAGAAGCCGATGAGGCTCTCCAGCTCGCGTCGGTTCCGCCCGGAGATGGGCATCCCCACCACCACGTCCCGTTGGCCGCTGTACCGGGACAACAACACCTGGAAGCCCGCCAGCAACAGCATGAACGGCGTCACACCCTCGGCGCGGCCTCGCGTCTTCACCGATTGCGAGAGCGACGGCGAGAGGGGCATCACCACGGTGGCCCCCTGAAACGTCTGCACCGACGGCCTCGGCCGGTCCACGGGCAGCTCCAGCGCGGGCGAGGCTCCTGACAGCAGCGCCTTCCACCACGCGAGCTGCGACTCCAGTACTTCCCCCTTCAGCCACTCGCGCTGCCACAGCGCATAGTCCGCGTACTGCACCGCCAACACGGGCAACGTCGGCGCTCGGCCCTCGGTGAAGGCGCCATACAACTCTCGCAGCTCGCGCTCCATCACCCCCATGGACCAGCCGTCACACGAGACGTGATGGAGCATCAACATCAGCACGTGCTCGTCTTCGCTCACCCTCAACAACCGCGCGCGCAGCATCGGCCCGGCGCTCAGGTCGAACGGGCGACGCGCCTCTGCCTCGGCGTGGCGCAGGACCTCGTCCTCTCCGGCCACGGGCTCCACGAGCAACGTCACCGCGACCTCGGGCGCGATGCGCTGCACCGGCCGCCCCGCCTCTTCACCAAACGTGGTGCGCAGGACTTCATGCCGCATCACCAGCGCCGACAGGGCACGCTCGAGCGCCGCCACGTCGAGCCGTCCCTTCAGGCGCGCGAAGAAGGGCACGTTGTAGGAGTAGCCACCCGCGTCCACCTGCGCGAGGAACCACAGGCGCTGCTGGGCGAAGGACAACGGCGGAGGCGAGTCCCTCGGCACGGGCACCAACGGGGGCAGGCCACGCACCTTCGTTACCTCTCGCTTCACCTCGGGCGCACTCATGGCGGACCCTCCGCAGCGACTGTTATTCCAGCTTAAATCAGTTTTATCAGCGTACGAGGCCATCCACGTTCAACTCGCGCATCCAGCCATGCTCTAGTCCGGGGATGGGTGAGAACGTGTCTCATGAGCCGCCCGGCCCGACGGCCATCGCCATCGTCGGGCTGTCGCTGCGCTTTCCGGGCGCTTCGGACGCACGGCGATTCTGGTCCAACCTCATCTCGGGCGTTGAATCCGTCACGGTGCTGGATGCCAAGCAGCGCGCGAAGGCCGGCCTTCCCTCGGACGAAGGCTGGGTCGCGGCGGCGGGTGTCATCGCGGATGCCGACCTCATCGACGCGCGCTTCTTCGGCTACTCCCCTCGCGAAGCCGAGCAACTCGACCCCCAGCAACGCCTCTTCCTCGAGTGCTGCTGGGGGGCGCTCGAGTCCGCGGGATATGCCGCGCGGGCCCGGCCGCTGCACGTGGGCATCTATGGCGGCGCTTCGCTCAGCACCTATCTCCTGACGAACGTCCTGCCGAGCATGGAGCGGCGCTCCAGCGACTGGACGGAGAGCATCCTCGGGACGCACAGCGACTTCCTGGCGACGCGCGTGGCGTACAAGCTGAACCTCACCGGGCCCGCGATGACGGTGCAGACGGCGTGCTCCACATCGCTGACCGCGGTGCACCTCGCCTGTCAGGCGCTGCTCGCGGGGGAGTGCAACCTCGCGCTCGCGGGAGGCGCGGCCGTGCGCTCTCCTCAGCTCGTCGCCTACCCCACGCAGGAGGGGGGCATCTCCTCACCTGATGGACACTGCCGCGCCTTCGACTCCCAGGCGGCGGGCACCGTGCCGGGCAACGGTGTCGGCGTGGTGCTCCTCAAGCGACTGGAGGACGCGCTCGCGGATGGAGACCCGATTCGCGCGGTCATCCTCGGCTCCGCCGCCAACAACGATGGCAGCAGCAAGGCGGGCTTCACCGCGCCGTCCGTCTCCGGGCAGGTCGCCGCCATCAGCGATGCGCTGGCCCTGGCCGGAGTCGAACCCCGCTCCATCTCCTTCATCGAAGCCCACGGCACGGGCACGCCGCTGGGAGACCCTGTCGAGGTCACCGCGCTCAAGCAGGTCTTCCAAGGCGTGGCCCCCGGCACCATCGGCCTGGGCTCGGTGAAGAGCAACCTGGGCCATCTCGACGCGGCGGCCGGAGTGTCCGGACTCATCAAGGCGGTGCTGGCGCTGGAACACCGACAGCTTCCGCCCACCGTCCACTTCCGTCAGCCCAATCCCCTGTTGGAGCTGGCGGGCAGTCCCTTCTACGTCGTGGCCGAGCCTCGTCCCTGGAACAGCGCGGGCCCTCGACGCGCGGGGGTGAGTTCGTTCGGCATGGGCGGCACCAACGTACACGTCGTGCTCGAAGAGGCCCCCACTCCGGTGAGTGACCCGCCTCGTGCGGAACAACAACTGGTGTTGCTGTCCGCCAGGTCCGAGGCCGCGCTGGAGCGGATGACCATGGAGCTGTCCGAGCACCTGGGCCACACCCAGGCCGCGCTTGCTGACGTGGCCCACACCCTTCAAGTCGGACGCAATCGCTTCGGCTGGCGACGCTTCGTCACCGCGAGCACGCTCTCGGAGACCTCCGCGCGCTTGAGTCACCGGGACGACCCACTTCGACCTCGCACCGCCTTCGATGAAGCAGAGCGAAGAAGCGCCGTCTTCCTGTTCCCGGGCGGAGGCACGCAGCGGGTGAACATGGGCGCGGAGTTGCTCGGTGAGCCCGCGTTTCGCGAAGCCGTGGACCGATGTGCCGCGTTGCTGCGTGCCCCGCTCGGTGGTGACCTGCGCGAGGTGATGTTCGCGCCCCCGGAGCGCTACGACACGGCGGCTCGTGAGCTGGCACGTCCGGTGTGGACCCAGGCGGCGCTGTTCACCTGTGACTGGGCGCTGGCGCAGCTCTGGATGTCCCGGGGTGTCCAGCCCGAGGCGCTGTTCGGCCATTCCCTGGGCGAGTACGTCGCGGCCTGTCTGGCCGGAGTCTTCACGCTCGAAGAGGCGCTGGAGCTGGTCACCGCGCGCGGCAGAATCATGGAGCGGCTCCCTCCTGGCGGGATGACGGCGGTCCTCGCGCCGCTGGACCAGGTGGAGCCCCTGCTGAATCCCCTGCTGTCCGTGGCGGCCATCAACACACCCTCCGACTGCGTCCTCTCGGGCCCGCTAGAGGCGCTCGATGCCCTGGAGACCGCCCTCGCCACGCAAGGCGTCGAGACGCGGAGACTGCATATGAGTCGCGCGGCGCATTCGGTGATGCTCGAACCACATCTGGCGGACTTCGCGCGCGTGGTCTCCCGATTCTCCCCCCGTGCCCCGAAGTTGCCCGTGGTGTCGAGTCTCACCGGGCGGTGGCTTGGCGAGCGCGAAGCAGCGGATCCCCTGTATTGGTGTCGCCATCTGCGCGAGACAGTCCGCTTCTCCGACGGACTTCACCTGCTGCTCTCCACGGGAGACCGCGCGTTCATCGAAGTCGGCCCGGGCACGGCGCTGTCTTCGCTCGCGCGACGACATCCGACCCGCACCTCGCAGCCCATCCTCTCCACGTTGGCGTCCGCCTCCGCCAAGCAGCCCCCGCATCCACTTGCGTCACTCGGAGAGGCCTGGCTCGCGGGCATCACCATCGACTGGGAGCGCTTCCGCGCCGGAGAGCGGCGCCGACGCGTCGCACTGCCGGGCTACAGCTTCGACCGGGAGCGACACTGGATTGAGCCCGCGACGGCTCCCACGGCGCCCTCGACCACTCGTGCCGTGGAAGCACGCGAAGAAGTGCGGCCCGCCATGGGTCGCGACGAGGGCCCGCGCGCTTCGGCGCCTCGCGATGCCACGGAGCAGGTGTTGCTCGAGTGCTTCCGGCTCACGTTCCACCTGGAGAACATCGGCATCCATGACGACTTCTTCGCGCTGGGTGGCGACTCCCTCCTCGCCTTGAGATTGAGTGCCCGCATCGAGGACCGACTTGGAGCGCGGCTTCCCCTGAAGGCCGTGCTGGAATCTCCCACCATCGCGCGACTCGCCGCGCGCATTGGAGAAGGTGCTCGCGACGCCGCGCCCATGGCCCCCAGTTGCCTCGTGCGACTCCAGGAGGGAACTCACGGGGTGCCCGTCTTCTTCGTGCATGCAGCCGGTGGACAGGTGCTCTTCTACCGTGAGCTGGCGAGACACCTCTCTCCCGAGCGGCCCATGTACGGCTTCGAGTCGGTGGGACTCAACTCGGGCACCTCGTGCCACACCACCGTGGAGCAGATGGCGGAGCACTACCTCACTGCGCTTCGCACCGTACGGCCCCGAGGTCCCTATCTGCTCGTGGGTGCATCCCTGGGTGGCACCATCGCCTACGAGATGGCGCGCCGACTGTCGGCTGAAGGCAACAGCGTGCCCCTGTGCGCGCTCCTGGACACACCGCCACCTGGGCACGTCTCCGCGGAGCTCGCGGACCAGGTCTCGCTGCTGACCTTCCGCGCGGGGAAGACGTTCACACCTTCCGCCGAGTGGCCGAAGGACTTGCCCGTCGAAGAGCAGTTCCGCCTGCTCCAGGAGGAAGCGGCGCGGGACGGTATCGAGCCCCACTTCTCGGAGTTCGAAGCGGCCCGCAGACAACTGGACGTGCTGCGCGCGAACACGCGGGCATTGAGTCTCTACGTGCCGCCGCGATGGAGCGAGGGCGAGTTCCAATACTTCCGCGCCCAACAGCCACCTCCCGGCTTCCCACCTCACCCGGAGCTCGGCTGGTTGGACCTGGGCGCGGCGGCGCGCGTGGAGGTTGTCCCTGGCGATCACCACACGATGCTGCAAGCACCCCATGTCGAGGTGCTCGGAGCGAAGTTGGCGCGCTTGCTGCGTTAATCCGAGCCCGGTCGGCGCCGCCGCTGCTGCGCCAGCCGCTGGAGTCCCTCACGCCTGTCTCCGGAAGTCGCGGGCTGGCGAGGCGCCTCCGGCTCCGGGGCGGGCCCCAATTGAGCGGCGAGCGTGCGCACGGTGGGGAACTGGAGCAGCGACACCAACGGCACCTTGCGCCCCAGTCGCTCCTCCAGCTTCATCTGCAACATCTGGAGCAGGAGCGAGTTGCCACCCAGGTCGAAGAAGTTGTCGTCCGCGCCCACGCGGTCCAGCTTCAGCACCTCCGCCACCAGTTGGGCGATCACCTGCTCCAGGCCTTCTTGAGGCTCGACGTAGCCACCGCTCAGCTCTGGCCGGTGCGCCTCGGGTGAGGGCAGCACCTTCCAGTCCACCTTCCCATTCGGCGTGAGCGGCAACTCGCGCAGCACCACGAACACCGACGGAATCCACGGCTCCGGCAACGAGCGCTTCAACCACGCGCGCAGCACATCGGCCGTCAACGTGGCCTCCTCCGTCGGCACCACATACGCCACCAACCGCATGTCTCCCGGCGTGTCTTCCCGGCCCATGACCACGGCGGACCGGACCTCCGGATGCGCCGCGAGCGCGGCACTCGCCTCCGCGGGCTCGACGCGCACACCGCGCACCTTCACCTGGGCATCGGCGCGGCGCAGGTACTCGAACCTTCCATCTTCGAGCAGCCGCACCACGTCACCCGTTCGATACAGCCGTCCCCCTTCACCATACGGGTCCGGGACGAAGCGCTCGGCCGTCAGGTCCGGACGCCCCAGGTACCCTCGCGCCAGTCCCACGCCACCAAGGTACAGCTCGCCCCAGACTCCCGTGGGAGCCAGATTGCCCGCGTCATCCATCACCCGCACCACCACGTTGCGCAACGGCCTGCCAATCGTGGGACGTGTTCCCGGGAAGCACTCGCCCCAGGTCGCGGCCACCGTTCCTTCCGTCGGGCCATAGCCATTGATGAAACGTCGCCCCGGGCTCCACCGCGCCACCAACTCCTCGGTGCAGGACTCGCCGGCGGAGAGCAGGACTCGAAGCCTGGGAAGCTCGACCACCGGCATCATCGCCAGGACCGACGGCGGCAGGGTCGCCACGGAGATTCGCTCGCGCGCGAGCAACTCCGTCAATGGCCTTCCAGGCGCCATCTGCGCGCGCCGCGCCAGGACCAGCGTCGCCCCGTTCAGCAGTGCGGGGAAGACCTCCGCCACGGAGGCATCGAAGCTCACCGTCGCGAACATCAACGTCCTGTCGCCCGGGCCAAGACCGCCGAGCACCGAGGGGAAGGACTCAGCCAGGTTCGCCGCGCCCCGGTGCGCAAGCAGCGTCCCCTTCGGGCGCCCCGTGCTCCCCGACGTGTAGATGACATACGCGAGGTTTCGCGCCGTGACTTCGGGCGCCAGCGACTCCGCGCCCACCAGGTCATCGAGTTCACCGATTTCATCCAGCAACACGGTGGCCCCCGAGTAGGCGAGTTGCGACGCCTCTTCCGAGCGCGACACCAGCAGCGCGACCTTCGCGTCATCCAGCATGTACGCGAGGCGCTCCGGTGGATGCTCCGGGTCCATCGGCAGGTAGGCGCCGCCCGCCTTGAGGATGGCGAGCATCGCCACGACCCAGTCGAGGCTCGGCCCCAGGCACAGGCCCACCACCACGTCGGGCCTCACGCCCCACGTGCGCAACACCGTGGCCAACTTGTGGGCTCTCCGGTCGAGCTGGGCGTAGGTCAGCGTCTGCCCCTCCATCTCGACCGCCACCGCCTCGGGCGTTCGCGCGACCTGGGCCTCGAACAACCGGTGCAGGCACTCACCCTCGAAGGGCGCTTCGCTGCCACCCCGCGCCAGCAGCGACTGCCGTGAGGACACACTCAGAAGCGGAAGGTCTCGCAGTCGCCGGCCCGGCTCGGTCACCGCGCCTTCCAGCAGGCGCTCCAGGTGTTCTCCGAAGCGCTCCATGGTCGCGACGTCGTACAGGTCGCTGCTGAACTCGAGTCCTCCCTCGATACCGTCGGCGGTCTCTCTCAGTCCCAGCGCGAGGTCGACCTTGGCGGCGCGAAGACCCAGGTCCAACGGGCGTTGCGTGAGACCGGACAACGACAGGTCTCCCGACGGCGTGTTCAAGAGCTGGAACACCACCTGGACCAACGGCGCGCGACTCATGTCGCGCTTCAGGCTCAGGGCCTCCACCAGCTTCTCGAACGGCACTTCCTGGTGCCCGAAGGCCCCCAGCACTGACTCCTTCACACGCCCCAACATCTCCCGGAACGTCAGCTCACCCGACGATTCCGTCCTCACCACCAGCGTGTTCACGAAGAAGCCAATCAGCCCCTCCACCGCCTTCGTCGTCCGCCCAGACACCGGTGAGCCCACCACCACGTCCCACTGTCCGCTGTAGCGCGCCAGCAGCACCTGGAAGCCCGCCAGCAGCGTCATGTACAGCGTCACGCCCTCCCGCAGGCTCAGTTGCTTCAACTTCTCGCTCAGCTCCGAGGACAGCTTCACCGCCACGCTCGCGCCCTGGTACCCCTGCACCGCCGGCCTCGGCCGGTCCGTGGGCACCTCCAGCGCTTCGGGGACTCCCGCCAGCTTCGTCCTCCACCACGACAACTGCTCCTCCAGCACCTCCCCCGTCAGCCACTCCCGCTGCCACACCGCGTAGTCCACGTACTGCACGGGCAACTCCGGCAGCGTCGCGGCCTCGCCCTTCACGTAGGCGCCGTAGAGTGTCTCCAGCTCCTTCGTGAGCACCCACGTCGACCAGCCATCGGACACGATGTGGTGCAGCACCAGCACCAGGACGTGCTCCTGCTCGCTCAGCTTCAGCAGCGTCACTCGCAGCAGAGGGCCCGCGCTCAAGTCGAACGGACGCCGTCCTTCTTCGGCACCCAGTCGGAGGGCCTCTTGCTCTCGGGTTTCGACGGGGAGGCCACTCAGGTCCACCACGGACAACGGCAGGGATGCGGCGGCGTGGATGCGCTGCACGGCCCCCTGCGCATGCTGATGGAAGGTCGTCCTCAGGGTCTCGTGACGACGGACCAGCTCATTGAAGGCACGCTCCAGAGCCTTCACGTCGAGCACGCCCTCCAGCTTCATCGCGAGCGCGATGTTGTAGAGCGAGCCACCCGGCTCCAGCCGGTCGAGGAACCACAAGCGCTGCTGCGCGAAGGACTGAGGCAGTGCCTCCGTCCGTTCCGTGCGGACCAACTCTGGACGACCTGTCCTGAGCCCGTCCTTCAAGAGTTCATCCAATCGAGAAGCCAGCGCGGACACCGTGGGTGCCTCGAAGAGCACCCGCACTGGCACGTCGCGGCCCAGCAGCTCGCGCAACCGCGAGGCCACCTGCATCACCAGCAGCGAGTGCCCTCCTCGCTCGAAGAAGTTGTCCTCCGCGCCAACGCGCTTCACGCCGAGCAACGGAGCCCAGATCTCCGCCACCCGCTCCTCCATCGCCGTCCTGGGCGCGATGAAGGACTCCGACATCTGCTCGGAATCCCGCCGCTCCGTGCGATGGGCGTGGATGCGAGCGGACGGAGTCCTCTCCGGCACTTCAATGTGCCCAGGCATCCCGAGCGCATCCAGCCGCGCTTCGGGCATCGCCACGGCGGACTCCAGCAACCGCTCGTAGTGGATGGCCAGGCGCTCCACGGTCTCCGTGTCGAACAGGTCCGTGTTGAACACCCAGTACCCCGCCATTCCCTCCGCGTCCTCTCGCACGGACAACGCGAGGTCGAACTTCGCCACCTGCGTCCCCAGGTCCAGCGCACGCAGCACAAGCCCTGGCAACGACAGGTCCCCCGACGGCGCACTCTGGAGCGCGAAGGACACCTGCACCAACGGCGAGCGGCTCAAGTCGCGAGACAACTGCAACGCGTCCACCAGCTTCTCGAACGGCACCTCCTGATGCGCGAAGGCGCCCAGCACCGACTCCCGGACCTGAGCCAGCAGCTCCCGGAACGTCAGCGCACGTGACGCCTCCGTCCTCACCACCAGCGTGTTCACGAAGAAGCCAATCAGGCCCTCCACTTCCTTCGTCGTCCGCCCAGACACCGGCGAACCCACCACCACGTCCCACTGTCCGCTGTAGCGCGCCAGCAGCACCTGGAACACCGCCAGCAGTGACATGTACAGCGTCACACCTTCCCGCCGGCTCAACTGCTTCAGCTTCTCGCTCAGCTCGAAGGACAGCCTCACCGCCACGCTCGCGCCACGGTGCCCCTGCACCGCGGGCCTCGGTCGGTCGGTCGGCAGCTCCAGCGCTTCGGGGGCACCCTCCAACCTCGCCCTCCACCACGACAACTGCTCCTCCAGCACGTCCCCCTTCAGCCACTCTCGCTGCCACACCGCGTAGTCCGCGTACTGCACGGGCAACTCCGGCAACACCGCGTCCCCGCCCTTCACATGGGCGGTGTAGAGCGCCTCCAACTCCTTCGTGAGCACGCCCATCGACCAACCGTCGGACACGATGTGGTGCAGCACCAGTACCAGCACATGCTCCTGCTCGCTCAGCTTCAGCAGCGTCACTCGCAGCAAGGGGCCCGTGCCCAGGTCAAACGGACGCCGTTCCTCCTGCATCCCGAGCCTCAAGGCTTCATGCGCCCGGGCCTCCACGGGCAGCCCGCACAGGTCCACCACGGGCAGCGGTACCGCCATGGAAGGACTGATGTGCTGGACCGCACCGAGCGCAACCTGTCGGACCGTCGTCCTCAGGGACTCGTGGCGGTGAACCAGCGCATGGAACGCCTTCTCCAGCGCGCCAATGTCGAGCACGCCCTCCATCGTCACGGCCAGGGCGATGTTGTAGAGCGGGCTGTTCGGCTCCAGCCGGTCGAGGAACCACAAGCGCTGCTGCGCGAAGGACAGGGGCGGTGCATCCACCCGCGATGCGGGGCGCAGCGGCGGACTCCGAACCCCGAGCCCACCCCGCGCCAACACGGACAGACTCGCGGCCAACGAGGACACCGTGGGTGCCTCGAAGAGCATGCGCACCGGAACCTCGTGCCCCAGCGCCGCTCGCAGCCGAGACGCGGCTTGCATCACCAGCAGCGAGTGCCCTCCCCGTTCGAAGAAGTTGTCCTCCGCGCCCAACCGCTTCACGCCCAGCAGCGGGGCCCAGGTCTCCGCCACCAACTCCTCCATCGCGGTCCTGGGCGCGATGAAGTCCTCCAACCCCTGCTCCGGAATCACGCGCTCGCCTTGGCGTGACTGGATGCGGGAACCGACAGCCTTCTCCTGCACCTCGCGATGCCCAGGCATCGGCAGCGCACGCAGGGTCGCCTCCGGCACCTCGACGACCGCCTCCAGCAACCGCTGGTAGTGCGTCGCCATGCGCTCCACGGTCGCCGTGTCGTACAGGTCCGTGTTCAGCTCCCAGGTGCCTGACAGTCCCTCCGCGTCCTCTCCCATGGACAACGCGAGGTCGAACTTGGCGGTCCTCGTTCCCAGGTCCATCGGCTGCTGCGTGAGCCCCGGCAACGAGAGGGCCCCCGACGGCGCACTCTGGAGCGCGAAGGACACCTGCACCAACGGCGAGCGGCTCAAGTCGCGAGACAACTGCAACGCGTCCACCAGCTTCTCGAACGGCACCTCCTGGTGCGTGAGCGCTCCCAGGACCGCGTCCCGGACACGCCTCAACATCTCCCGGAATGTCAGCTCGCTCGACGCCTCCGTCCTCACCACCAGCGTGTTCACGAAGAAGCCAATCAGCCCCTCCACTTCCTTCGTCGTCCGCCCAGACACCGGCGAACCCACCACCACGTCCCACTGTCCGCTGTAGCGCGCCAGCAGCACCTGGAAGCCCGCCAGCAACGTCATGTACAGCGTCACGCCCTCCTGCCGACTCAAGCGCTTCAGCTTCTCGCTCAGCTCCGAGGACAGCTT
Source organism: Myxococcus sp. CA040A (assembly GCF_013336725.1). Classification (NCBI taxonomy): domain Bacteria; kingdom Pseudomonadati; phylum Myxococcota; class Myxococcia; order Myxococcales; family Myxococcaceae; genus Myxococcus; species Myxococcus sp. CA040A. The sequence goes on from NZ_JABUMR010000005.1 coordinate 756,353, forward strand.
CACCGCCACGCTCGCGCCTTGGTACCCCTGCACCGCCGGCCTCGGTCGGTCCGTCGGCACCTCCAGCACCTCAGGGGCTCCCGCAAGCCTCGCCCTCCACCACGCCAACTGCTGCTCCAGCACCTCTCCATTCAGCCACTCTCGCTGCCACACCGCGTAGTCCGCGTACTGCACCGGAAGCTCCGGCAACGTTGCTTCGCGGCCCTTCACCTGCGCGCTGTAGAGCGTCTCCAGCTCCTTCGTGAGCACGCCCATCGACCAGCCGTCCGCGACGATGTGGTGCAGCACCAGCACCAGCACGTGCTCCTGCTCGCTCAGCTTCAACAGCGTCACTCGCAGCAGCGGGCCCGTGCCCAGGTCGAACGGGCGCCGTCCTTCCTCGCCCCCCAGTCGGAGCGCCTGTTGCTCTCGGGTCTCGCTAGGGAGGCCACTCAGGTCCACCACTCGCAGCGGTACTGGCGCGAAGGGATGGATGTGCTGCACCGCCCCTTGGTCGCCTTGCTCGAAGGTCGTCCGCAGGGACTCGTGGCGACGGACCAACGTGTGGAAGGAGCGCTCCAGGGCCGCGACGTCCAGCGCCCCCGTCAGTCGTATCGCGAGGGGGATATTGTAGAGCGGGCTGTTCGGCTCAAGCCGGTCCAGGAACCACAGGCGCTGCTGTGCGAACGACTGGGGCGGAGCCTCCGTGCGAGTCGTGGGCATCAGCTCCGGACGTCCCTGCCCGGTACCACCGCTCTCCAGGCTCTTGGCCAGCGTGGCGACAGTGGGCGCCTCGAAGAGCGTCCGCACCGACACCTCTCGGCCCAACACCTCGCGCAGCCGCGAGGCCACCTGCATCACCAGCAGCGAGTGCCCTCCCCGCTCGAAGAAGTTGTCTTCGGCCCCCACGTGCCTCACTCCCAGCAGTGGAGCCCAGACTCCCGCCACCAGCTCCTCGATGGCCGTCCGCGGAGCGATGAATCCCTCCGGCACGACCTCCGGAGCCAGCCGGTCCAACCGCCGAGCCTGGAGACGAACAACCGGCACCTTCACCGGCACTTCGCGATGCCCTGACATCGGAAGCGCGTTCAGCCTCGCCTCCGGATTCTCCACCGCCGCCTCCAGCACTTGCTGGAAGTGGGCCGCCATGCGCTCCACTGTCGCAGCGTCGAACAGGTCCGTGTTGAGTTCCCAGAAGCCCGTCAGGTCCTCCGCGTCCTCACGCACCGACAGCGCGAGGTCGAACTTCGCCATGCCCGGCTCATACGTCAGTTCAGACGAGGACAGCTCCTGCAGCGACGGCAACTCAGCGGGCCCGTTCAAGCCAAAGGCAATCTGGACCAGGGGCGCGCGACTCAAGTCACGGCTCGACTGCAGCGCCTCCACCAGCTTCTCGAACGGCACCTCCTGGTGCCCGAAGGCTCCCAGCACCGACTCCTTCACACGCCCCAGCATCTCGCGGAACGTCAGCTCGCTCGACGCCTCCGTCCTCACCACCAGCGTGTTCACGAAGAAGCCAATCAGCCCCTCCACCTCCTTCGTCGTCCGCCCAGACACCGGCGAACCCACCACCACGTCCCACTGTCCGCTGTAGCGCGCCAGCAACACCTGGAAGCCCGCCAGCAGCGTCATGTACAGCGTCACGCCCTCCTGCCGACTCAAGCGCTTCAGCTTCTCGCTCAGCTCCGAGGACAGCTTCACCGCCACGCTCGCACCGCGATACCCCTGCACCGCCGGCCTCGGTCGGTCCGTCGGCACCTCCAGCACCTCAGGAGCTCCCGCCAGCCTCGCCCTCCACCACGACAACTGCTCCTCCAGCACCTCCCCCTTCAGCCACTCCCGCTGCCACACCGCGTAGTCCGCGTACTGCACGGGCAACTCCGGCAGCGTTGCTTCGCGGCCCTTCACCTGCGCGCTGTAGAGCGTCTCCAGCTCCTTCGCGAGCACGCCCATCGACCAGCCGTCCGCGACGATGTGGTGCAGCACCAGCACCAACACGTGCTCCTGCTCGCTCAGTTTCAGCAGCGTCACTCGCAGCAGCGGGCCCGTTCCCAGGTCGAACGACTGCTTCGATAGCGTCTCCACCTGGCCGCGCGTGGCGTCCTCCGTCACCTCCACCACGGACAGCGGCGCCGCGACATCCGAAGCGATGCGCTGCACCGGCTCGCCTTCCACTTCCTCGAACGTCGTGCGCAGCGCCTCGTGTCTCCGCACCAACACCGCGAGCGCCTGCTCCAGCGCCTTGAGGTTCAGGGCGCCTCGCAGTCGGACGACGAACGGCAGGTTGTACGAATACCCTCCGGCGTCGAGCTTCCCGAGGAACCACAGACGCTGCTGTGCGAACGACAGCGGCATCGCGGAGTGTCTCGACACTCGCACCGGCACAGGGGTGCTCACGCGCTGCGCACTTGCCTTCACGACTTCGAGTCGCTCGGCCAGTGCCTCCACGGTGGGCGCCTCGAACACCAGTCGCACCGGCACATCACGACCGAGCGCCGCCCGGAGCCTCGACACCACTCGGGTCGCCAGCAACGAATGACCACCGAGCGCGAAGAAGTCGTCCTTCACGCCCACCCTCGCCACTCCGAGCAGCGGCATCCAGATGCGCGCCACCAGCGACTCCATCACCGTCCGAGGCCCCTGCATCGCCTCCACGCCCGACCCCTCCTGCTCCGGTGACGGCAGGGCCTTTCGGTCCACCTTCCCGTTCGCCGTCAGCGGGAGCGCCGCCAGCTTCACGAAGGCCGAGGGCACCATGAACTCGGGGAGCTTCTGCTTCAGCCAGTCGCGCACCCGAGGTGCCTCGGGCGCCTGCGCGTGCTCGACGTAGTACGCGACCAGTCGCTTGCCTCCCGCGCCGTCCCGCACCACCACCAACCCGTCCTTCACCGCTGGATGCGCGAGGAGCGACGCCTCCACCTCCGCCAGCTCGATGCGGTAGCCCCGCACCTTCACCTGGCTGTCACGCCGCCCCAGGAACTCCAGCACCCCGTCCGGGCGAAAGCGCGCCAGGTCTCCGGTGCGATAGAGCCGCTCCCCTGGCACCGCGCTGAAGGGATTCGGAATGAAGCGGTCCGCCGTCACATCGGGCTGGCGCAGATACCCTCGCGCGAGGCCATCACCCCCGATGAACAGTTCGCCCGCCACGCCCACCGGAACGGGCTCCATCCCCGCATCCAGCACGTAGACCTGCGTGTTGCCGATGGGCCGACCAATGGGCACCGACGCGCCCACGTCCTCCACTCGCGTCATCCGATGGACCGAAGTGAAGAGCGTGCTCTCCGTCGGCCCGTAGCAGGCCGTCACCGGAATCTTCAACTCCTCCAGCACGCGCTTCACGTGCGGCGCGGACACCACGTCTCCACCCGTCAGGAGCTGGCGCACGCCCTTCAACCCGTCCATCCCCAGCTCCACCATCTGGCTGAACAGTCCCGCCGTCAGGTGCAACAACGTGACGGAGTGCCGATGGAGCACGTCCGTCAGCAGGTCCAGCTCGCTGGGCGAGCGCGGTGGGAAGACCACCAGCCTTCCACCCAGGCACAGCGGTCCCCACACCTCCAACGTCGACGCATCGAAGGAGATGGGCGCGATGAGCAGGAACGTCTCCTCCGGCCCCAGTCGCGCGTACGGCGCTCCGTACAACAACCGCAGCACGCCCCGGTGCTCGACGGCCACGCCCTTGGGGCGCCCCGTGCTCCCCGACGTGAAGTCCACGTACGCCAGGTTCCGCCCTGAGACGGGCATGCGTGGCGCCGCCGTCGGCAGGTCCGCCAGCCGCTCTTCCTCCAACAACATCAACTCCGGGCGTCCCTCCTGGGGCAGTTGCTCCAGCAAGGCGCGCGTGGTGATGAGCAGCCGAGGCGTCGTGTCCTCCAACATCTGCTCCAGCCGCCGCGCCGGATAGCTGGAGTCCAGGGGCACGTACGCACCACCGGCCTTCAGGATGGCCAGCAGCGACACGATGAGCTCCACCGAGCGCTCCAGGCACACCGCCACCAGCACATCCACGCCGACGCCACGCGCCTTCAGCGCCCACGCCAGTTGATTGGCCCGCGCCTCCAGCTCCCGGTAGCTCAGCCGCTGCGCACCGAACTCCAGCGCCACCGCGTCCGGACGCAGCAACACCTGCTCCTCGAAGAGGTGATGGACGCATCCCTCTCGCGGGAACTCCACCGCCGTCTGGTTCCACGCCTCCAGCACGCGCTGGCGCTCGGCCGCGGGCAGGAGCGGAAGCGCCGACAGTCGCGCCTCGGATCGGCCGGAGAGGTTGCGCAACAACTCCAGGAAGCACTCCGCGATGCGCTGGACGGTGGGCGGTTCGAAGAGGTCCGCGTTGTAGATGAGCTGGCCTTCGACAGCCGCTCCCGGTGCATCGACGAGCAACAGCTCCAGGTCGAACTTGGCGATGGTGCTCGCGAAGTCCCAGGGGCTCGCGGTGACACCCGACAGGGTGAGCAGCGGCGCGGCCTCCTGCAACGTGAAGAGCACCTGGAACAACGGCGAGCGGCTCAAGTCCCGCTCCGGGCGGAGGTGCTCCACCAGTCTCTCGAAGGGCACGTCCTGGTGCGCGAGTGCCCCCAGTACCGTCTCCTTCGTCTGACGCAGGAACGCCTGGAAGGAGGACGCTGCATCCGGCTGTGCGCGCAGGGCCAGCGTGTTGACGAAGAAGCCCATCAGCCCCTCCGTCTCCCTCGCCGTCCGCCCCGACACCGGTGAGCCCACCACCACGTCCCACTGTCCGCTGTAGCGCGCCAGCAACACCTGGAAGCCCGCCAGCAGCGTCATGTACAGCGTGGCGCCCTCTCTCCGGCTCAACTGTCGCAGCGCCTCGCTCAGCTCCGAGGACAACCGCACCGGCACGCTCGCGCCTCGGTACCCCTGCACCGCGGGCCTCGGCCGGTCCGTGGGCAGCTCCAACACCGGAGGTGCTCCTGTCAGCGCCTCGCGCCACCAGGAGAGCTGCGCTGCCTCCACGTCTCCCTTCAACCATTCGTGCTGCCACACCGTGTAGTCCGCGTACTGCACGGGCAGCTCGGGCAACTTCGCCGCCTCGCCTTTCACGGCCGCGCCATAGAGCGCATCCAGTTCGCGGGTGAGCACGCCCAGCGACCATCCATCCGCGACCAGGTGGTGCAGCACCACCACAAGCACCTGCTCCTCGCCGCCCGTTCGCAGCAACGTCGCGCGGAGCAAGGGCGCCCGCGCCACAGCGAACGGCGCCTGGACCTCCCTCACCACGCGACGCCGCACGGCCTCTTCCACGTCGTCGGCGCCCTCCACCGACTCCACCTGCAAGGGCACGCCGACATCCACGGCGACGCGCTGGACGGGCTCACCACCCACTTCCACGAAGCTCGTGCGCAGCGCTTCGTGTCGGCGGACCACCTCCGCGAGTGCCCGCTCCAGGGCCTCCACCTTCAACGCACCGTGGAGTCGGACGACGAAGGGCAGGTTGTACGAATGTCCTCCCTCGTCGAGCTGCGCGAGGAACCACAGGCGTCGCTGTGCGAACGACAGGGGCGGGTCCACGAGTCGCTCGGCTCGCGTCAGCACCGGCAACCGCGCGTGTCCTCCCTGCGCCCCCAGTCGCTCGGCAAGGGCCTCCACCGTGGGCGCCTCGAACAGCAGTCGCACGGGCACGTCGTGGCCCAGGGCATCCCGGAGCCGCGACACCACGCGCGTCGCCAGCAGCGAGTGCCCACCGAGCGCGAAGAAGTCATCCCTCACGCCCACGAGCGGGACACCCAGCACCTCCTGCCAGACCTCCGTCAGCGTCCGCTCCAGCGCGTCACGCGGCGCCTCGTAGCGGGCTCCCTCCTCCGCTCGTCGCGAGTCCACCTCCGGCAGCGCGCGGCGATTCACCTTTCCGCTGGGCGTCAGCGGAAGCGCCTCCAGCCGAACCAGCACGCCCGGCACCATGTACTCGGGGAGCCGCTTCGCCAGTCGACGCTTCAGGTCCTCCGCGTCCCAGTGCTCGGGCAACTGATTCGCGAGCCGGCGCGTCAGAGCCTCCGCGTCCCAGGACTCGGACAGCTGATTCGCCAGCCGGCGCGTCAGTGCCTCCGCGTCCGAGGACTCAGGCAACTGATTCGCCAGCCGGCGCGTCAGTGCCTCCGCGTCTGAGGACTCGGGCAGCCGATTCGCCAACCGGCGCGTCAGTGCCTCCGCGTCCGAGGACTCGGGCCGCACGACGTAGCCCACCAGTTGCTTCTCTCCCCCGCCCGTTCGCCGCACCACCACCGCCGCGTCCGTCACGCCGGGAAGTTCCTTCAGCGCCACCTCCACCTCGCCCAACTCCACGCGGAAGCCGCGCACCTTCACCTGCTCATCCGCGCGACCCTGAAGCTCCAGGTTCCCATCCGCCAGCCACCGCCCCCGGTCTCCCGTGCGGTAGATGCGGTGTCCGTCCCGGCCCTTATCCAGGATGTTCGGAACGAAGCGCTCCGCCGTCAGCTCCGGCCGTCCCCAATAGCCGTGCGCGAGGCTGCGCTCTCCCACGCACACCTCTCCCGTCACGCCGATGGGGCATGGGGCGCCCCACGCATCCAGCACCAACACCGTCGCGGGGACGATGGGCATGCCCACCGGAGGCAACACCGGCCACGTCGAGGGCGGACCCTTCGCTCTCCACGCCGTCACCACATGCGTCTCCGTGGGGCCGTACTGGTTCTCCAGCACGCACCCCGGCAGGCGCTCGAAGAACGACACCACCGCGGGCGTCACCTGCAACGGCTCGCCCGCCGTCACCACTTCGCGCAGCGGCGGCAACTCCGTCTCATGTCGGGCCCGCTCACTGAGCGCCTGGAGCGCCACGAAGGGCACAAAGAGCCGCTCCACGCGGTGCTCCCGCAGGTACGCCATCAACGTCGCGGGGTCCTGACGCGTCGCCGCCGAGACAAGGACGAGCGTGCCGCCCTCGCCCAGCGTGCAGAACAGCTCCTGGAAGGACACGTCGAAGCTCAGCGAGGCGAACTGGAGCGTCCTCGCCCCAGGCGCCGACGAGCTCGCCAACTGCCAGTTCACCAGCGTGCCGAACGCACGATGGGACATCGTCACGCCCTTGGGCCTTCCCGTGCTCCCCGATGTGAAGAGGACGTAGCAGGGAAGCTCGGGCGACAACACCCACCCGGGTGCCACGGTGGATTGCTCCGCGATGCGCGCTGCCTCCTCCTCCAGTCGCACCCTCCGCGCCGTGCCCTCCTCGGGCAACGCATGCTCCAGCGAGGCATGCACCAGCACCACCGGCGCGGCCACGTCATCGAGCATCCGCGCCAGTCGCGACGGCGGATAGCCCGGGTCCAACGGAAGGCACGCCGCTCCTGTCTTGAGCGTCGCCAGCACCGCCACCGGCAGGTCGAGGCTGCTTCGCTCCAGGCACAGCCCCACCACGCTTCCAGGGCGAACCCCCAACGCCATCAAGTGGTGCGCGAGCTGATTGGCCCGCTGCTCCAGTTGCACGTACGTCAGGGAGCCGCCGCCATTCGTCACCGCCACTGCCGAGGGCGTGCGCGCCGCCTGCGCCTCTACCCGCCGATGCATCAACCACGATGGGTGCTGGTGCTCCTCCTGCCACGACCACTTCTCCAACACCTTCCGCCGCTCCTCCTCATCCAGGAGGTCCACCTGCCCGACCTTGCGCTCCGGGTCCTCCAGCACGCCCTTCAACAGGGCCACGTGGTGGCCGGCGAGCCTGCGCACCGTCGCCTCATCGAACAGCGCCGTGCTGTACTCCCACAGCGCGACCCAACCCTCCGGCGTCTCGCGCACGAAGAGCGTAAGGTCGAACTTCGCCACGCCCGGCTCGAAGTCCACGTCGCGCGACTCCAGCCCCGCCAGTCGCACCAACGGCGGCGCGCTCTGGAGCACGAGCAGCACCTGGAACAACGGCGAGCGGCTCAAGTCCCGCACCGGCCGCAGCGCATCCACCAGTCGCTCGAAGGGCACGTCCTGGTGCTGGTACGCCCCCAGGCACGCCTGACGCACCCGTCCCAAGAGCGACTTGAAGGACTCGTTTCCATCCACGTCCACGCGCAGCGCCAGCGTGTTGGCGAAGAAACCGATGAGCCCCTCCACCTCGCGCCGGTTGCGCCCCGCGATGGGCGTGCCCACCACCACGTCCGGCTGTCCGCTGTGCCGCGACAGCAACGCCTGGAGGCTCGCCAGCCACAACATGAACGGCGTCACCGCCTCCTGCTTGCACCGCTCGTGCAGCGCCTTCATCAGCTCGGCGGGCAACGGCATCCCCAGCACCGCGCCCCTTGCCGACTGTACCGGCGGCCTCGGTCGATCCGTCGGCAGTTCCAGCGCGGGCGAGGCTCCGTCGAGGTGCTTCTTCCACCACGTGAGCTGCTCCTCCAGCACCTCCCCCTTCAGCCACTCGCGCTGCCACACCGCATGGTCCGCGTACTGCACCGTCAGCGCGGGCAGTGTCGCCACGCGGCCATCGAGGAAGGCGCCGTACAGCTCGCGCAAATCCCGCTCCAGCAACGACAGCGACCAGCCGTCACACGAGATGTGGTGCAGCGTCAGGAGCAACACGTGCTCCTCTTCCTCCAGGCGCAACAGCCGCGCGCGCAGCATCGGCCCCGTGCCCAAATCGAACGGACGCCGTGCCTCCTCCTCCGCGAGTCGCCGGGCCTCGTGCTTCCGCTCCGGCCCCTCCAGCCGCTCCACGGTCAGCGACACCGACGCGTCGGGCGCGATGCACTGCACCGGCTCGCCTTCGACTTCCGTGAAGGTCGTCCGCAGCGCTTCGTGCCTGCGCACCACCTCCGTCAGCGCGCGCTCCAGCGTTGATACATCGAGACATCCCTTGAGCCGCGCGAAGAAGGGCGCGTTGTAGGCGAAGCCCGACGGGTCCAACCGCGAGAGGAACCACATGCGACGCTGCGCGAAGGAGAGCGGCGGTGGCCCCTCCCGATGAACGGGCACCACGGGGGGCGGCCTGCGAACACGAGGGCTCGCGGGCTTCGGCTCATTCGCGGACATGTCGACACCTCAAACTCAAGAAGACGAATCTCGGAAGACACGAAGGCCCGCGTCGGTGAGACCGACACCTGGTGCTTCGTGAAGGCGTGAAGCTTGAGTCCCCGAACAGTCACTCGGAGACGATGGCGGGAGAAGGCCCGCCTCCTGGACGACTTCAGGCCGCGGGGAAGGTGCGGCCCTGCTCGCGCAGCTGCTCCTCGCAGACGGCGGCCACGTGCTCCAGCGTGTTGAACAGGTCCACCATGGAGAGCTGGATGCCCAGCTCCTCTTCGATTCGGTTGGCCAGCATCGTCGCCATCAGCGAGTTGCCGCCAATCTCCAGGAAGTGGTCCTCCGGCTTCACGACTTCCGCCCCCAGCAGCTCACGCCAATACCCGGCGAGCTGTCGCACCAACGGCGTGGTGCTCGACTCAGTGCTCACGTGTGCTCCTCATCATGTTCGGGGACATGCTCAGCCCACCTTCGCGGTGGGCCCCTTCAAACGCTCGCGCAGCAGGTACTTGCGAATCTTCCCCGACGGCGTCTTGGGCATCTCCTCGACGACCTCCAGCCTGTCGGGCCAGTACTGATTCGACATGCCCAGGCCCTTCAGGTGGGCGCGAAGCTCATCCAGCGTCGGCGTCTCGTCGCGCGGCACCACCACGGCGCAGACGCGCTCACCGCCGATGCGGTCGTCCGAGTGACCGATGACGGCCACCTCCCGCACCTTCGGATGCGAGTACAGCGCGGACTCCACCTCCACCACGGGCACCTTCTGGCCATAGCGGAAGATGACGTCCTTGAGCCGCCCGACGATGCGGATGCCCCCGCGCCCGTCATCCCGCGCCAGGTCTCCCGTGTCGAACCACCCCTCTTCGTCGACACACGCGCGGTAGATGTCCTCGCGCTTGAAGTAGCCCAGGCACTGGCTGGCTCCCCGGACGAGCAGTCGGCCGGTGCCCTCTGGATAGGGCGAGCCGTCTTCCGCCAGCGCGGGAACAATCTTCACCTCCATCCAGTCCACGGGCCTCCCGTCGCTGTTGGAAGGCCAGTCCGGCGGATCCTCCCGTCGCGTAATCGTCACCGCGCCGTTCTCCGTCATCCCCCACAGCGTGTGCAGCGGCACGCCGAAGCTCTCGCGCACCGCGGCGATGAGGTGCGGAGGCACGGGGATGGAGCCGGTGGACAGCCGCCGCAACGACGAGGTGTCACCTCCCCGCTTCTTCTTCGCGGCGATGACATTCATCACGTACGTGGGAATCCCATACATGAACGTGACGCCGTGCTCCTCGATGCAGCGCAGCGTCAGCTCCGGGTCCCCCACGTCCATGTAGACAGCCGTCGCGCCCAGCAACACCGGCATCAAGTACAGGTAGGTAAATCCGCTGGAGGCGGTGAGCAACGAGGGCAGACACACCACGTCGTCAGCGCCCAGCGCCATGGTTTCGACCAGCGCGCGGGTGATACCGAAGTTGGTGTTGTGCGAGTGGATGACGCCCTTGGGCTCGCCCGTCGTCCCCGACGTATAGAGGACGTTGCACACGTCGTCCGGGCGCGCCGAGCGCGCGTCCAGTTCCGCCTTCGACGTCGAGTCCTCCCAGTGCCTGGCGACGAAGTACGCGTCGAAGTCCAGCTCGCCCGCCTCCGACGCCTGCTCGCCCGCCCCGATGAAGACGCGGTGCTTGAGCGACGGCAGCGCGCGCGCCGCCTCGCGCAACATGTCCCGGTGCGAGTGCCCGCTCCAACTCAGGGGTCCTACGTAGACGGATGACTCCGTCCTGCCGAGGATGAACTCCACCTCGCGACGCCGGTAGTCCGGGGGAATGGGCGCGACGACGGCGCCGATGCGCGCGCACGCCAGCGCCAACGCGGTGAACTGCCACCAGTTGGGCAACTGCACCGCCACCAGCTCGCCCCGACCCACGCCCAGCGACACGAGCGCGCCCGCGAAGCGCTCCACGTAGCGCCCCAGCTCCGCGTAGCTCAGCCGCGTGACGTCCTTGGCGAAGTAGCGGGCCGCGACGATGGCCGTCTTGTCCGGGTGCGTCCGCACAGCTCGACGCAAGTCGTCGAGCACCGTCTCGTCCCGCCACCACCCCTTGCTCCGGTACAGCGCCGCCTGCTCAAACGAGGGGCCGCTTCCGAACCGTGCGTCCATATCCGCACCCTCCGTGCACCGTGAGACCGTCCTCGACCGCGTGGGACCATAGCGATTCGCGTGTAAAACCAGCAAGACAGCGAAAGCTCACATGTCTACACCCCAAGGTCGCATCACTCACATTGACGGGCGCGCTCCTGGTTTCCTAGCTTGGAATGAAAGGCGCAGAAATCCATGGTCCAGGTACCTCTCGAGGAGCGCGCCAGACGCATTCGCCGGACCATCCTCCGGCTCGCCGCCACGTCCGTCGGCTGCCACCTCGGTGGCTCGCTGTCGATGGTGGAGCTGTTGGTGGTGTTGCTGGGACGGGTGATGAAGTTCCGTCCGCGAGAGCCCCGCTGGGAGGAGCGCGATTCGCTCATCCTGTCGAAGGGCCACGCAGCCGCGGGCCTCTACGCCGCGCTCGCCGAGTTCGGCTTCGTCGACACTGAAGACCTGGTGCAACGATACAACGCTGACGGAAGCCCCTTCACCGGACACGTGAATGCGGCGGTGCCGGGCGTTGAGTTTCCCACGGGAAGCCTGGGGCATGGCGTGGGGCTGGGCGTGGGGCTGGCCCTGGGATACCGGCTGCGGCAGCGTTCCAACCGAGTGTTCGTCGTGTGTGGAGACGGGGAGATGGGCGAGGGCTCCAACTGGGAGGCGATGCAAGTCGCCGCGCAGCACCGCTTGTCGCAACTCACGGTGCTGGTCGACCGCAACGGCGGACAGAACGACGGCCCCACGGAGGCCATCCTGTCCCAGGCCTCCCTGGTGGAGCGGCTGCGCGCCTTCGGAATGAGCACCGTCGAGGTGGACGGGCATGACCTGGAAGCGCTGGGGGCCGCGCTGGAGGAGCCTTGTGACGGGCCTCGCGCGATTGTCGCCAACACGCAGAAGGGCGCGGGTGTGCCCATGCTGCGCGGCAAGGGACCGCACTACGCGACGTTCAACGCCGAGCAGCTTCGCCGCGCGCTCGCCTCGCTGGGAGAGGTGACGCCATGACGAGCTCCACGACGTCCAGCGGCGCCGACCTTTTGACGTCACCCCAGGACTGGCTGCGCGAGCAACCGTCCCTGGCCAACCGACAGGTGTTCCGACACACCCTGGCGCGACTGGCGGACGTGGAGCCGCGCGTCGTGTTGCTGGAGGCGGACCTCGCGGGTGGAGGAGACCCGTTCGCCGCGCGGCACCCGGGACGTTTCATCAACCTGGGCATCTGCGAGGCGGCGATGCTCGATATCGCGTGCGGCATGGCCGCCACCGGGCACGTCGTCTTCGCCCACACCTTCGCGCCCTTCGGGGCGATGCGTGCGTGCGAGCAGGTGCGGCTGGGGCTCGCCTATGGGCGGGCGAACGTGAAGCTCGTCTGCGACTACGGCGGTCTGTCCGGCGCGTTCTTCGGGCCCACGCACCACGCCATCGAGGACCTGGCGATTCTTCGCGCCATGCCGGGCATGACGGTGGTGTCTCCGGCGGACGGGCTGGAGACGATTCAGGCGACGCGCGCCCTCTTGGAGATGGAGGGGCCGGTGTACCTGCGGCTCGGCCGCAACCGCGTCTCCCGGCTGGACGTGGCGCGGCCCGCGTTCGCGCTCGGGCGCGCCATGTGCCTGCGTGAAGGCAGCGACGTCGGCATCATCGCCCATGGCGAGGTCGGCGTGAGCGTGGCGCTGGACGTGGCGACGCGACTGGAGACGCAGGGGGTGTCCGCGCGCGTGGTGAACCTCCACACGCTCAAGCCCTTCGACGAAGAGGCGATTCTGGAGACGGCCGAGCGCACGCGGCTGCTCGTCACGGTGGAGGAGCACTCCATCCTCGGAGGACTGGGCGGCGCGGTGTGCGAGAGCGTGGCCACCCACGGCCTGGGCCGCCGCGTGGTCCGCGCGGGAATCCAGGACCGCTACGACTCCACGGCGGGCACGCACGAGGCCTTGCTGCAACGACATGGGCTGGAGAGCGCCGCCCTGGTCGACTCGATTCTCACCGCCCTGCCCCGCCCCCGGCTCACGGCGCTGGCACCCGCGGCCAGGAGGGGATGATGCGTCGCCACGAGGTCCACCTCGTCTACACACGGATGCGCACCGAGGAGCGGATGCTCGTCGACGCGCTTCGCGGACGCGGCTGCTCCGTGGAGACCCACGCGGACACGGACCTGGTGCTCCCGCTGAACCGCGAGCCGTGGAAGGACGGAGGCCCGGTGCTGATGCGCAGCATGTCCTTCACCCGCGCGCGCTACCTGTCCTCCATCCTGGAGGTGAAGGGGGCCCGCGTGTTCAACACCGCGCGCTCCATCGCCACGTGCGGCGACAAGGCGCTCACCACGCTCGCGCTGGCGGAGCACGACGTCCCCATGCCCTGGTCCTTCCTGGGCTTCGAGCAGGACGCCTGCGTCGCGGAGATGGAGCAGCGCGGCTATCCCTGCGTGACGAAGCCCGTGCAGGGCTCCTGGGGCCGCATGGTGGCGCGCGTGGACAACAAGCACGCGGCCGAGGGGATGATGTCCATGCGCTTCGAGATGGGCGGCGCCCAGGACCACGTCGCGCTCGTCCAGCAGTACATCGACAAGCCCGGCTACGACTTGCGCGTGTACGTCATCGGAGGCGCCGTCGGTGGCATGCGCCGCCGCTCCGAGCACTGGGTGACGAACACGGCCCGGGGCGCGGTGCCGGAGCGCTACGACGTCCCCGAGTCCCACGCGAAGCTCGCCGAGCGCGCGGCCAAGGCGGTGGGTGGGGAGATGGTCGCGGTGGACCTGCTGGAGACGCGAGATGGCGCGATTCTCGTGAATGAAATCAACCACTGCGTGGAGTTCGCCCGGAGCATCGAGTTCACCGGCATCCCCCTGCCGGAGCTGATGGCCGGCTACCTGGTGGAGGCCATGCGATGACGCGCGTCGCGGTGCTCGGAGCGGGAGGTTATGCCGGCGGCGAGGTGCTGCGACTGCTGCTCGCCCACCCGGCGGTGGAGGTGGTCCAGGCCACGTCCGAACAGCACGCGGGCAAGCGGCTCGACTTCCCACACCCTCACCTGAGAGGACTGGCCACTCCGCGCTTCTCACCGCATGACGCGCTGGAGCCGTGCGACGTGCTCTTGTCCTGCATGCCCTCCGGCGAGCTGATTCGCCGCTGGCCGCAAGTGAGCGCGCGGGCCGGTCGCATCATCGACCTGAGCGCGGACTTCCGCCTGGAGTCCGCCGAGCACGCGCGCTGGTATCCCCGCGCGCCCCGCCCCCTGGACATGCCCGAGTTCGTCTACGGCCTGCCGGAGTGGACGGGCGCTCGACTCAAGGACGCCCGCTTCGTCGCGGTGCCCGGCTGCATGGCACACGCGGCCCTGCTGGCCCTGCTGCCGCTGGTGCGCGCGGGGCTGGTGCGGCCCGAAGTCGTGGTCGACGCGAAGACGGGCTCCTCCGGCGGCGGCGCGACACCGGACCGCTCCTCGCATCATCCCGAGCGAGCCTCCGCCCTGCGCTGCTACCGCGCGGTGGGGCATCGACACACGGGCGAAATCGAGGGCGCCACCGAGCGCCTCGCCGGCGTGAGGCCCGTCGTCCACTTCAGCGCGACGGCCGTGCCCAGCGTGCGCGGCGTGCTCGCCACGGTGCATGCCTTCGCGGCGCGCAAGCTGGAGGACGCGTCCGAGCCGCTGCGAGCCCTGGCCTCCACCTACCGCGAGCACCCCTTCGTCCACGTGCTGCGCGCCAACGCGAGCGCGTCTCCCTTCCCGGAGCCCGCGCCCCTGGCTGGCACCAACCACTGCGACCTCGCGGTGGAGGTGGACGCGGAGCGCGGGCGCATCGTCGTGAATGCCGCGTTGGACAACCTGGTGAAGGGCGCGGCGGGCACGGCCGTGCACGCGCTGAATCTCATGCTGGGCAGACCTGAAACGGAGGGCCTCGGCTTCCGGGGCCTCCACCCCCTCTGACGCGAAAGGCTCCCCCCATGAGCGCCCTCACCGTCCTCTACATCACCGGTTGGTGCCGCAGCGGCAGCACCATCATCGGCAACGTGCTCAACGAGGTGGAGGGCTGCTTCCACACCGGTGAGCTCAGCTTCCTGTGGAAGAACGCCTACGGGAACGGCTCCAACACCCTGTGCGGCTGCGGCACGCACCTGGTGCAGTGTCCGCTCTGGTCCAAGGTGCTGGAGCAGGGCGCCCTCCCTGGCGAATCCCCCGAGGCCCACGCTCTGCGCGTGGTGCGCAGGCAGCAGGACACCGTCCGCACCCGGCACACGTGGCGCGTGCTGCGCCAGGACACGCCTTCAACCGAGCTGTACGAGCACGCGCAGCTCCTCGCGAAGACCTACCGCACCATCGCCGATGCCACCGGCAGCCACGTCATCGTCGACAGCGGCAAGTTCCCCTCGGAGGCGGCGCTGTTGCCGCACGTGAGCGGAATCTCACCGTACTACCTCCATCTGGTACGGGACCCTCGCGCCGTCGCGCACTCGTGGACGAAGACGAAGCAGTACGTCGTCCCCATGTCCGCCGCGCGCAGCACCGCATACTGGTTCGGCTTCAACGTGGCCTCGGAGCTCGTGACGCGGCGCCACCCGGAGCGCTCGCTGTTCCTGCGGTACGAGGACTTCATCGCCTCACCTGCCGCCACCATCGACTCGCTCTTGAAGCTCATCCAGGAGGACCGCGCCGTCAACCCGGTGAAGGGCCGCACGGTGGTGCTCGGGCGCAACCACACCGTCACCGGCAACCCGGACCGCTTCCTGAGCGGCTCCACGCTGCTAAGGCCCGGTGACGATGCGTGGCGCAAGGAGCTGGCGCCTCGGGTGAAGGCCCTGGTGTCCGCGCTCTCGTGGCCGCTGACGGGGCGGTATGGCTACAGGGGACCTCCGGCGCCCGCGCAGGTCGTTCCAGGGCCGGAGCCCGTCGTGAACGCTGGTGACGCAGGGAGGGAGACACTTGGAACTGGGACTCGCCAATAAGGTCGCGCTCATCGCCGGGGGTTCCAGTGGCTTGGGGCTCGCCGTGGCCGAGGAGCTGGTCAAGGAAGGCGCGCACGTCGCCATCGGCGCGCGCGACGCGGACCGGCTCGCTCGCGCAGAGCAGCACCTGCGCGGACTGGCTCGTGGCAACAGGGTCCTGGCCACTCGGGTGGACCTGCGTGAACACGGCGCCACGCGCGCCTGGGTGGAGGACGTGGCCGGCAAGCTGGGCGGTCCCCACATCGTGGTGACGAACAGCGCGGGCCCTCCGCCGGGCCCCGCCACGAAGTTCGACATCGTGGCGTACCAGGAGGCCATCGACACGGTGATGCTGCCGGCCATCAACCTGGCGCTGGCGGCGCTGCCGTACATGAAGGCCGCGCAGTGGGGACGGCTGCTGCTCATCACCTCGGAGACGGTGGTGCGGCCCGTCGCGCGCTTCGCACTCTCCGGTACGGCGCGGCTGGGCATCGTCGGCTTCGCGTCCGCGCTGGTGCAGGAACTGGGCGACTGCGGCGTCACCGTCAACGTGCTCGCCCCCGGCTACACCCGCACGCCTCCGGTGGAGCGCACGGCGGGCACGGGCGGCGCGGACGTGGAGGCCAGCCTGCGGGCCATGGCGGCGCACATTCCGCTGAAGCGCGTGGGGCTTCCGGAGGAGTTCGCGGCGGCGGCGGCGTTCCTCGCGAGCGAGCGCGCGTCGTTCATCACCGGCACGGTGCAGCTCGTCGACGGCGGCGCGAGCGTCATCGGATGAGCACCGCGTCCCAGGTCGATGAAGGCCGCGCGCCGCTGGTGGTGAAGATAGGCGGCGCCGCGGGAGTGGACCTGGACAACGTCTGCGCGGACGTGGCGGAGCTGCGGCGCCAGGGCGAGCGCGTCATCGTGGTGAATGGTGGCTCCGAGGCCGGTGATGCCCTGCTGGCCTCGCTGGGCATGGCGCGCACCGAGGCGTTGACCGCCTCCGGCAACGTGGTGCGACTGACGAACGAGGCCACGCTGCGCGTGCTGACGATGGCGTGGGTGGGCGACGTCAACAAGCGCGCGGTGCTCGCGCTGCTGGCCCGGGGCGTCTCGGCGCTCGGCCTGTGCGGCGCGGATGGACGGGTGCTCGTCGCCCGACGACGGCCTCCGCTGAAGCTCCAGGACGGGGAGCGCACCCGCATCGACCGGAGCCACCTCGCGGGGGAAATCAGCGAGGTGAATGCGCGGCTGCTGAACGTGCTGCTGGAGGCGGGACAGACGCCCGTCGTGTGCCCTCCCGCGGTGACGGAGGAGGGGACGCTGGTGAACGTGGACGCGGACCAGGTGGCCGCGGCCATCGCCGCGGTGATGGGGGCTCGGGCGCTGGTGATGCTCTCCAACGTGGCGGGCCTCCTGGAGGACCCGGCCAACGCATCGACGCTCATCCGCACGAGTGACGACGTCGAGGGCGCCATGCGCTTCGCCAGGGGGCGCATGCGCTACAAGCTGGAAGCGGCTCGGCGCGCGCTCGCGGCGGGCGTGTCCGCCGCCTATGTCACCGCCTCGGGCACCCCGCGCCCCGTGTTGTCCGCGCTGGCGGGCGAGGTCGGGACGAAGCTGACTTCTTCCGGGAAGGTGACCCATGCGAGCCCGTGAGGCGAGTCCGGAGCTGTTGCGGTGGATGCTTGAGCACTACAGCCCCAGCCACCATGAAGCGGACTTCTCTCGCGCGCTGGCCGGGCGACTGGAGCAGCGCGGATGGAAGGCCCACGTGGACCCGGTGGGCAACACCGTGGCCAGCATGGGTGACGGAGACACCTGCATCGCACTGCTGGGCCACATCGACACCGTGCCGGGCGAAGTCCCCGTGCGACTGGAAGGCACGCGCCTCTTCGGACGCGGGGCGGTGGACGCCAAGGGCGCGCTCGCGGCCTTCATCGAAGCCGTGGAGTTGCTCGACGACGCGGAGCGCGCTGGCAAGCGCTTCCTCCTGCTGGGCTGTGTCGAGGAGGAGGTGGCCATCACCCGGGGCGCGCTGCATGCCCGCGAGCACCACCGGCCGGACTTCGTCGTCAATGGCGAGCCCAGCGGCGCCCACGGCATCACCCTGGGCTACAAGGGCCTCTTGCGCCTGGAGCTCGAGTACCGCGCCAGCCGGCGTCACACCGCCAGCCGTGGCTACCGCGCGCCCGCGGAGCATCTCGTCGACGCGTGGAACGGGCTGCGTCGTCGCTGCGACGAGCGCAACAAGGGGTGCACCCTCTTCGAGCAGGACCTCCCCGCGCTGCTCTCCTTCCAGACGGGCACCGGTGAAGACACGGAGTGGGCCACCGCCCACGTCAACGTGCGCACGGGGCCGACCAGTGACGTGGACGCGCTGCTCGCCTGTCTCGCAGAGGTCCCCGAGGTGGCGGTGAAGACGGTGTCGCGCAAGCAGGCCGTCTCCGCCGAGGGCAACGACGCCCTCACGCGCGCCTTCAAGCAGTCCATCCGAGAGCGCGGCACACGTCCGACGCTTCGAGTGAAGACAGGGACGTCCGACTGGAACACGGTGGCGGACACGTGGAACGTGCCCACCGTCGCATATGGCCCGGGTGACTCATCGCTGGACCACACGCCAAACGAGCACATCGAGCTGCCGGAATACGAAGAGGGTGTCGCCGTACTGGCTCGCGTGCTGGCACTGCTCCCACTCAAGTCCGGTGGCGCGGGCTGAAGCACACGTCCCTGGACGTCACGTACTCGCGACATCCACGGTCCGAGGCCGCTGCAGGCGCAGCCCCACCATGGCCACGAGGAACAGCGCCGCGGAGCTGGCGGTGACAGCGCGCACCCCTACCCGGTCCGCGAGCGCCCCCTGCGCCCAGACGCCCACGGAGTACCCGACGTTGATGAGCAGCATCGCGAGGCTGCTCACCCGCCCCTGAAGCTCCCTGGGCGTGCGCTCCTGATAGCGGGTGCTCAACCCCGTCATCACCACCAGGTACACCGCGCCCAGCACGAACATGGTCCCCATCGCCACGGGCAGCGTCGGGGACAGCCAGTAGAAGACCGTCACCGGCCCCATCACGAGCACGGCGAGGTCCACCACGCGCTCCCGGCCCCAGCGGACCGCCAGCGCGCCCACCACGCCCGAGGCCAGCAGCGCCCCCATGCCCTGCATGGAGATGAGCGCGGAAGCGGCGGACGCATCCGAGCCGAACACCTGGAGCGCGAACACCGGCACCAACGCGATGAACGGCGAGATGAACAGCGCCAGGGCGAACAGCGACACCATCGCCATCCGGATGCCCGGCTCCCCTCGCGCCATGCGCGCGCCTTCGACGATGTCCGCCCACAGGCCCTTGGGCTCGATGGGCCTGACCACGGGCGGCTCCGCGTGCACCCGGGACACCGCCAGCAGCACCGCCATGAAGGACAGCGTGTTGAGGAACATCACCCACGCGACACCACCGAAGGCCAGGAGCGCCGCGGCGAACACCGGCCCCAGGATGCGGCCCAGGTTGAACTGCGCCGACATCAGCGTCATCGCGCTGTGCAGGTCCTCCTTCGGCACCAGCCCTGTAATCAGCGCCGTGTAGGCCGGCCCCGACAGCACGTGCACGCAGCCGTTGAGCAGGGAGATGACGGCCACCGCATGCACGGTGAGGTGTCCGGTGAAGGCCAGCCCCGCCAGACAGGCCGCCAGCAGCGCCTGCGCCACGGCACACAGCGAGATGAAGACACGCCGGTCGAAGCGGTCCGCCAGCGCGCCGCCCAGCGGGGACAACACGAGCGACGGCAGGTACGTCAGCGCCGCCACTCCGCCCGTCCACTCCGCTCGGCCCGTCACCTCCGTGACGAAGACGCCCAGCGCGAGCACCTCCATCCACGTGCCGACGTTGGAGACGAGCGCCCCCAACCACACGGCCACGAACTGCTTGTGACGCAAGGCACGGAAGGACGACAAGCTCGCCAGGTGCGGGGTGGACACGGGAGCCCGCTTCTAGCAGCCCCCCACCCCGCGCTGGAACACCGCCCCCGGCCCACACTCGCCAGGCAGCCCGCGCGTCAGACGAGCTCGGACTTGGGCTGGCGCGTCATCAGGTCCACCACCGCCATCTTCGCGTTCTTGTCCTCGTAGGCAATCAGGTAGACCTGCTGGCAGATGGGCAGCTCCACGCCCGTCTTGAGCGACAAGTCGCGAGCGCTGCGCGCCGTCTTCACGCCCTCGGCGACTTCCTTCATCTGCCCCAGGATGTCCGGCAGCTTGCGGCCCTTGCCCAGCTCCATGCCCACGTGACGGTTGCGGCTCAGCTCGCCCGTACACGTCAGCACCAGGTCCCCCATGCCGGACAGGCCCGACAGCGTCAGCGGGTTTGCGCCCTTGCGCACCGCCAGCCGGGTGATTTCCGCCAGGCCGCGGGTGATGATGGCCGCTCGCGCGTTGTGGCCCATGCCCAGGCCGTCCGCCATGCCCGCGGCAATCGCGATGACGTTCTTCAGCGCGCCGCCGTACTGCACGCCCACCACGTCCGTGGACGTGTAGCTGCGGAAGGTCTCCGTCTGAAGCGCCTTCTGACAGCGCACCGCGACCTTGTCCCAGTGGGACGCAATGGTCACCACCGTGGGCATGCGCCGCGCCAGCTCCTTGGCGAAGCTGGGGCCCGACAGCACGGCGATGTACGGATGGAACTCCTCCGGGAGGCAGTCCTCCAGCAGCTCCGTCATCGTCAGCAGCGTCTCGTTCTCGATGCCCTTGGACACGGTGATGATGGGCACGTTGCGCGGCAGGAAGGCCTTGGCGCGGGCCAGCACCTCGCGCGTGGCGTGGCTCGGCGTGGCGAGCACCACCATCTCCGCGCCGGCGAGCGCCTCTTCCAAGTCCTGGGTGGCGCGTACGCGCTCGGAGATGGGGATGCCGGGAAGATAGGTGGGGTTCTCGTGCCGGGTGTTGATGGCCTCCACCACCGTCGGCTCGCGGCCCCAGAGGCGGACCTCCTCACAGTTCACCGCCAGCACGTTCGCCAGGGCGGTACCGAAGGAGCCGGAGCCGATGACACTGCCACGCATGAAGACCTCGCTCGAGGGGGTGGAAAGGGCACGTTGTCGTGCCAGTTGCCGGTGCTACAGACCGGTGACGATGCCGATGGAGACCACCGGCATGAAGGCGGCGTCCTCGGCACGGGTGCGGAAGTCGCCGCCCAGGGAGACAGAGTAGGACGTTTTCTCGCTCAGCGGCACTTCGGCGCCCACGCGCACGGGCCACGCGCTGGAGGCCACCAGGTCCGGTGGCAGGCCGCCCAGCGGCGTGCGTTGGATGGGCTCCGTGTCCAGGGCCACCAGGTAGCGCACGTCGATGAAGAGCCTGGACGCGCGAACACCCTGGCGCTGGAAGGAGCCGACGATGCCGGGCATCACGTTCCAGTTGCGCCGGCCGGTGAGGTAGCGCGCGCCCCGGTCCTCCAGGCTCGCGGACCGGAGGAAGAATGCGTGACTGCCCTCCATCACCAGCCCCAGGCTCCA
This sequence comes from Myxococcus sp. CA040A, assembly GCF_013336725.1. Classification (NCBI taxonomy): domain Bacteria; kingdom Pseudomonadati; phylum Myxococcota; class Myxococcia; order Myxococcales; family Myxococcaceae; genus Myxococcus; species Myxococcus sp. CA040A. The sequence goes on from NZ_JABUMR010000005.1 coordinate 777,848, forward strand.
GCGCGCGCCTCCGTCCAGCACCCGCCACCGCCAGCCCAGCCGCGCCTCGTTCATCATCCCGTAGAGGCTGTCGAGTCCCACCAACACATCGACCTGGGGCAGCACGCCCACGGCGGCGCGAGCGGACAGCGTGGGGAAACCCAGCGAGAGGCCGACCGCCACCCCGCCTGTCCTGCCCACGGTGTGTGCACCGAGCAGGCTGACGCGGTTCGGCACGGGGGGAGGCCCCGGAGGCGGCGCGGGCGGGCGGGCCTCCGTGACTCCGGGGGTGCCGTCATCATCCAGGGGGATGAGGGGAGGCACTTCCGGCAGCCGGGGCAGCGATGCGGCGTCCGCGTCCGGGGGCACCGTCGTCCGGCCGGGGAAGTCGGTCCACGCGGCGTCGTCCGGGGTGTCGCTCCTCCGAGGGGCGTCCACCTGGGTGGGCGTGGTCCAGGACTCGTCGGGCGCGGGGTTGCGCGCCGCGGGGGCCGGCTGGGCCCGGGCGGACGTGCCCAGCACGAGGGCGAGCGGCACCAGGATGAGGCGGACGGGGGGCATGAAGACGGCTGGCAGCTTAGTCCACGGAGAGGGAAGGAGACGAGCCAGGGCCGGCTGTTCCCCCACCCTGCGTGCGCCCCGTCAGGTAGCGGGCAGGAGGCGATGGGAAACGTGTCACCGACGGCGGCGCACCGGACTACCATCCGCCGCGCGACCAGCGGCGGGCGCCTGAGGAGAGACCACGGGATGAGGGCAGGAGGAGGGCGCGCGGCGCTGTTGGTGACACTGGCCCTGGGGCTTGGGTGTCGCTCCCGTCCGACGGAGACGGGGACGGACGCGGGTCCGGCGCGTGCGCCCGTCGCCAACGCGACGCTGCCCGCGTGCGAGGCGCTGCTGCCCACGGACGTGCGCGAGTCGATGCTGCCCGGCTTCACGATGAAGGAGGAGCGCGCGTGTCCCTCCTGCGGGCCGCTGTGCACCTTCCGCTCCGCGTCGGAGAAGGACGTCACGGTGTCGGTGACGTGGGACTGCCAGCCGCACTACGCACAGGTGGACACGCATGCCCTGCTGTTGCCGTCGCTGAACATGGGCGGCGAGGAGATTCCCGCGCTCGGCCGGGCCGCCGCGCGACGTGCTCCCGCGCAGGGCATGTTGCAGGTGATGGCGTGGGACGACGACACGCCGTGCGCGCTCGTCGTCACGTGGCTCGGAGGAGACCCGGAGCAGGCGCTGGACGTGACGCGCCTCGCCCTCACCTCCACGCGACCGGAGACGGTCCACCCCACCGTGGTGCCGACGGAGCCCGACGCGGGCACGCCGTGACTTCACGTCACAGCGTGCGCAGGTAGTCCACCAGGTCGTCGACCTCGGTCTCCGTGAGGCTCGCCGTGGTGCCGTGCTTGTTGGACTGGCTGTTCTGCATCAGCCGCCCCTTCAGCGACAGCGCGCTGCCGTCGTGCAGGTACGGCGCCGTGCGCGCGAGCCCCAGCAGCGACGGCGTGTTCAGCCCCTTGGCGACCACGTTGCTGTCGTCCCGATTCGCGCCCGTGGTGATGAAGGTGCCCACGTCGGCCAGCGTGTTGTTCGTGAAGTGCGCACCCGCGTGACAGCTGTCACACGCCGCCTTCTTGAACACCTGCGCGCCACGCGCCTGCGACTCGGTGAGCGCCACGCGCTTGTAGGGATTGTCCGGCGTGGGAATCACGTCGATGAACGCGGACAACTGCGCCACCATCACCCCATCCAACGCCGTGCCGCCCATGCGCCCACGCACCGTGGCGTCCAGGAAGTCCCTCATCGTGGGGAACTCGCCGCTCCAGTGGAACGGCCCCGTCTCCGTCACCTTCCGCCCCGCCAGGCTCGGCGTCTGGCGCGGCCCATCCGGGAAGCCCCACACGTGGCCGTCGTCACGACCATCCAGATGGCATGACGCACAGGACGCCGCCACGCCCGCGCTCGTCATGCGCGAATCCAGCGCGGAGTAGAACAGCTTGCGCCCCGCCACCTGCTGCGGCGACAGCACGTCTCCCACCACTCGCAGGGGCACTCCCGCCGCGCGCACGTTGGCCACGTTGCCAGAGGCGTCGTTCACCAGCGTCGTCACCGTGTGGTCGAACGCGTTGTAGACGTACGCCTTGCGCCCGTCCCGCGTCAGCGCGATGCCGCTGGGCCCCGAGCCCACTCGCACCAACTGCCGCACCGTGCTGCCCTTCACGTTCACCAGGTCCGCGCCCTCGCGACGATTCGTGGGGATGACGGCCACGTTGTCCGTCTCGCGGTTCACGACAAAGAGCCACAGACCCGACGGGTCCACCACCGCCGCCACAGGCCCCTGGATGGGATGGCTCGCCTCCGGGCTGACGATGGTGGACGGAGGGAAGTCAGGGTCCTCGCGCGGCGGAGGCCGGCACCGGTCCAGGTCATCCACCCGGGGCGTGCCGTCTTCCGTGTTGAACGTCACGATGCCCGGCGCCACCACGCCCGCCGTGTTGCAGGGCCCTCCGCCCCCATACAGCGACCCACCGCCCCCAGGGCTCGAGCCAGAACCGGTGAGCGGATCCTCGCGCGCCCACAGCGTCGGCGAGTAGGCATGCTTGCCGTCCGGAGACACCACCACGTCCGACATCCCGCGAGGCCGGAAGGACACGCTCGTGGAGGGGAACGGAAACGGCTCGTCGTCGGCGAAGCTGTCGTCCGTGTTGGCCCGCGCGTACAAATCCGTGCCCTCGCGCTGCATGCGCGGCTGGTGCGCGTCCGCCAGGTCCACCGTCACCAAATCGCTATGCCGGAAGAGGCTGACGAGCGCCCGTCGCCCATCGTCCACCAGGGCGATGCCGCGCGGCTCCTCGCCCACCGGCAGCTCCCAGCGGACCTCCAGCGAGCGCGTGTCCACCGCCATCAGCGTGCCGTACGTGGTGGAGTCCAGCGCGGTGCTGTTCACCACGTAGAGCGTGTCGCCCTTCGGAGACACCGCCAGCCCCATGGGCTCCACGCCCACCGCCACGCGCGCCGCCTCGCTCCAGTCACCCCGGCGGATGACGGACACGCTGCGCTCGGCCCGGTTGGAGACGTAGACGGTGTCGTCCGGCCCCACCACCACGCGCTCCGGGCCCGCCCCCACCTTCACCTCACCCACCTTCTCCCCACGCGCGGTCTCCACCACCGCGAGCACCCCGGTGTCCGCGTCCACCACGTACAGGAAGGCATCATCCCGGCTGAGCGCCACCGAGCCCGACGCGTTGCTCCACCCGCCACCCGTCGACGAGTCCTCGCAAGCCATCAGCCCGAGCGCCGCCACCACACCGGCCAGAACGTGCCGTCTCATGAAGTGTCCTCCTCGCGGTTCCCGACGAGAATGCCGCCCACTGCTCTCATCGCTGGGAAATGCCGCGCCGTGTCGTGGAGGGGAAATGGCGCCCGGCCCTGGTCGCTCGCCGCCCCCACGAGCCGGCCATGCTTGCATCAGAAGGCCTCCGAAGTCGATTCCTTCCCCTCCCTGGGTGCGGGTGGCGAACAGTCGAGCCCCTCCGCCCGGGCGAAACGCCACGAGCGTGTAGCGCCGGGTGGGAGTAAAGGAGAGGGGCGTGTCCCGCTCCCCCTCCGTCATCCTCAGCTTTCGACGCACCTTCGCGCTGCTCATCATCCTGGTGGTGCTGCCGTCCGCGGGCCTGTCCGGCTTCGGCGTGGTGGCCATCATCAATGAGCGCGCCGCGGTGGAGAAGCGCCTGGAGTCCGCGTGGCGGGGCACGCTGGAGTCACTGTCCCAGGAGCTGCCCAAGGAGCTGTCCGCCGCGAAGCTCGCGGAGGAAGGCGGCAGGCTCCAGTTGCTTGCGCCGGATGGACGCATCCTGTCGGAGCCCGACGGCACCTTCCAGCTCGAGGGAGGCCGCACCTTCACGGAGGACCCGCTGCTGATGGAGGCCCTGGGCGCGGTCATGCCAGAGGTTGGCTCGCTGCCTGAAGTACCCACCGTCTTCTCGCTGTCCGCCGGAGGCCGCTCCGTCGTCGTGGTGGCCGAGCGCAAGGGCGACATCGTGCGCGGCGTGCGCCTGTCCGTGCGCGCCCTGGAGCTGCTGCTGACGGAGCGTGTGGAGCCCCGCGCGGTGTCCAGCGAGCCGGTGCGCTTCGCGCTGATGCCCGTGCCCCGCGAGAGCAGCGAGGGCGGCGGATTGATGGGCAAGCTGGTGTCGGAGGTGGCGCAGGCTCGCGCCAGCGCGCTGGGGCCGCAAGTGCTGGCCGAGCGCGTGCTGTCGCCTCCACTTCAAGACTTCCGTCTGGTGGTGCTGCCCACCGGCGAGGACCCCGTCGCCCGGGCCTCCGCGCGCAACCGCGCCGTGTACGGCGTGCTGCTGGGGTTGTTCTACCTGACGCTGACGTTCGGAGTCGTCTACACGGGCCGCGTGCTCTACCGCGAGGCGCGGCTGTCGCGCATGAAGACGGACTTCGTGTCGCTGGTGAGCCACGAGCTGCGCACGCCGCTCACCTCCATCCGCATGTTCATCGAGACGCTCGCCCTGGGGCGGCTGAAGGACCCGGCGCAGATGCAGGAGGTGCTCACCCTGCTGACGCGAGAGACGGAGCGGCTGTCCGTCTTCATCGAGCGGGTGCTGGACTGGTCCCGCATCGAAGGCGGTCGCAAGGTGTACCAGCGCGAGCCGATGCCCGTCATGGACGTGGTGGACACGGCCGTGGCCGCCTTCCGCGCGCAGCGTCTGGAGGGCGGCGTGGACCTGAAGGTCGACGTGTCCGAGGGGCTGCCGCGCGTGGACGTGGACAAGGAAGCCGTCGCGGGAGCGCTGCTCAACCTGCTCCAGAATGCCTACAAGTACAGCGGGCCAACAAACCGACGCATCGAGCTGAGCGCACGCCGCTCGGGCCGATGGGTGGACCTGGCGGTGGAGGACAACGGCGTGGGAATCGCTCCGAAGGAACGCAAGCGCATCTTCGAGCGCTTCTACCGGGTGGACAATCTGCTGACCCGGAAGACGGAGGGAAGTGGGCTGGGGCTGGCCATCGCCCGGCGTATCATCGAGGCTCACGGCGGACGCATCGCCGTGAAGAGCGAGCCCGGCCGCGGCAGCCGGTTCACCATCCACCTGCCGGTGCAGAAGGCATGAGCGAGACGACCCGCCGCATCCTGGTGGTGGAGGATGACCTGTCCATCCTCGCCGGCCTGTCCATGAACCTGCGCTTCGAGGGCTACGAGGTGCTCCAGGCCCAGGACGGGCGCACGGGGCTCCAGCGCGCGCTGGACGAGGCCCCGGACCTCGTCGTGCTCGACTTGATGCTGCCGGAGCTCAACGGCTTCGAACTGCTCAAGGAGCTGCGCCAGCGCGGCCGGGACACCCCCGTCGTCGTGCTGTCCGCCAAGGGCATGGAGACGGACAAGATTCTGGGCCTCAACCTGGGCGCGGATGACTACGTGGTGAAGCCCTTCGGGCTCCAGGAGCTGCTGGCGCGAATCAAGGCCGTGCTGCGCCGGCGCTACCCGACGCTCGGGGCCGCGCCGCCGGTGACGTTCGGCGACGTCAGCGTGGACATGAACGCGCGCACGGTGGCCAAGGCTGGCACGTCCGTGGAGCTGACGGCGCAGGAGTTCAAGCTCCTGGCGCACTTCCTCGCGCACCCGGAGCGGACCTTCACCCGCGAGGAGCTGTTGTCCGGCGCGTGGGGCTACCACTACGAAGGCAGCGCGCGCACGGTGGACAACTTCATGCGCCAGCTGCGCCTCAAGTTCGAGCCGAACCCGGAGGAGCCCCGCCACTTCGTCACCGTGCGGGGCCTGGGCTACCGCTTCGAGAAGTGAGCACTCCGGCCCGTGCTCACGGGCCGGCGACGCCGATGTGGCGCGAGTCTTCCAGGTCGAAGGGCTTGCCGTCGAAGCGGCCGTAGCGCTCGCGCGGGATGAAGCCCGCGCCGGTGAGGGCCGCGTCCAGCTCCTCCGGAGAGAAGTGCCGCAGCTTGAGGCGGCGGATGGGGCTGGGCACGCCCGGCTGCTTGCGCTCGCGCAGGTGGAGGGCGAACAGGGGCCGGCGCGGCTCCAGGCCCGCGTTGGGCTCCTCGTCATCGCGCGGCAGCACCGGCTCGCGGGGCGTGTTGAGCACGTCGTACACGAAGGTGCCCCCCGGGGTGAGGTGGTGGCGCACCGTGGAGAGGAACGCCTCCAGGTCATCATTGCCGGGCATCAGCCCCAGCGCGTGCTGCGGGGCGAGCACCAGTGGGAAGTGTTCCTGAAGGCGGATGGAGCGCAGGTCCGCGACGAGGAAGCGGGCGCGGCTGGCGACCTCCGGAGGCTCCGAGGCACGGCGCTCCTCGGCGGAGCGAATCATCACCTCCGAGGGGTCCACGCCCACGGCGGTGAAGCCGTGCTCGGCCAATGCCCAGACCACCCGGCCGTTGGCGGCGCCCAATACCAACACGGGCGCACCGTGCTCGGTCGCCTGGCGTGTGTAGAACAGGAGGTCCGGCTCCTGCCCCACCAAGGACAACGGTGTGCGACCGCGTGCGTCGTTCCCACCCATTTCCGGAAGGCACTAGCACGAATGAGGGGGTCTTCGGGACAGCGACTTTCCCAGACTGGGGATTGTGCTTCCCACTGGCTGTCCGGGACCGGACGGAGTCCCGCTTGGAACGGCAGCCAACCCTGGCATCGGCCTTGCGATGCAGAGGCCCTGGAAGGCTGCCCATCCGGGGCGGCCCAGGTTTTCGTGGGGTGAGTTCGGATGACGCGGGGATGGCGCTGGGCAGGAGCGCTCGTCATGGCGGGCGCGATGTGGACCGTGGTGGGCTGCGGCTCCAGCAAGAGCGGCGACGATTCGGAGCAGGACAACCCGGGCATGGATGACCCGGGCCCTCCGCCTGGACGCCCGGGCCCGCCGGAGGAGATCCCCGACGCGGGGACGCCAGACTCGGGCACGCCCACGGAGCCTCCCGACTCGGGCACGCCCACGGAGACGCCGGACTCGGGGACTCCGACGGACGGCGGCACTCCCACGGACGGCGGGACTCCGACGGACCCTCGCCAGGACGTGGAGATTCCGCCGCTGCCGACGCCCGCGGGCTGGCGCTTCTACGGCGCGGACCAGGGCGGCCCCGTCACCGTCTACGGCGTGACGGCCGACGAGGGCGGCAACGTCTGGGTGGCCGGCGGCGAGGAGGGCCTGTTCCTGCTCAAGCGCGGCGCGGAGAGGCTCGTGCGCTACGGCATGGAGAACGGCCTGCGCCCCTACGGCTTCATGGCGGATGGCAGCACGCCCCCGGGGGCCAAGTACCTGAAGGTCATCTCCGTGGCGGGCGGCAAGTCGGGCACCGTCTTCGTGGGCTACGAGGGCATGCCGGGCAAGGGCTTCGAGCACTGCGAGAACAACTGGGACGGGCCGAGCCCGGACCCGGCGCGCTACAAGAGCGGTGACGCGGACAAGGTGATGCTGAACTCGGACGGCACGCTGGACGTGGTGCACTACGACATCTTCTCCGGCCCCAACGTGGTGGCGGCCGAGCCCCGAGGGCGCGAGAAGATCTGCAACGTGCTGCGCATCCGCTACGACAAGCACGCGCTGGGCAACAACAAGGCGAGCGTGTGGTTCGGCGGCAACCACGGCTTCGCGCGCGGCAACGCGGAGTTCGACGGCGCGCCCATGTGCAACGGCCAGCTCAACTGCTCCGGCGTCTTCGAGCACGTGCACCCGCACATCAACGCGTACAACGCGCAGGGCGGCGTGATTCTGCTGACGGACGCCTACTACGGCGTCGCGGTGGACCCGAGCGGCGACGTCTGGTTCGGCGGCTCGGACCGCACCACGCGCTTCCGCTACGGCACCAACGGCGGCAACTTCTGGCGCTCGCAGACGGGTTCGGAGAACGACAGCAGCAACAAGCTGGACCTGTGGCCGGACGCCAAGCCCGAGTACTCGAAGCCCAATGAGCGCGTGCCTGACAACATCTCCGGCGCGGTGGTGGCGCGTGACGGCACGGCGTGGCTGAGCTCGTTCGGAAACGGCCTGGTGCACATCGACGCGAATGGCACCGTGCTGGGCCACATGGGCGCGGGCTCGGGGCTGGTGGACAAGCACCTGTCCGCCATCGGCCTGGACCCGTCCGACGGCAGCATCTGGGTGGGCGCGTCGTGGGGCGGTGGCCTGTCGCGACTCAAGGGCGGGAGCATCATCAACTACGGCCTGACGGACTTCGGCCGCAAGTACGGCATGTCCCGCATCAGCGACATCCAGGGAGATGCCTCGGGAGACGGCCGGCGGATGCTGGTGGGCTTCATGGGCTACCAGGACACCACCACGAAGAAGTGGGTGGCGGGCGCCATCGGGGTCTTCGAGGGCAACTAGCGCCCCCCGGGTCCATGGATTTGAACGCGGCGGCCGTCCTCACCTGGGGGCGGCCGCCGTCGTACGTCCAGGCCCGCGCTACTTCGCGGGCAGCACGCGGTGCTTCTCGAACAGGGCCTGCTGACGGCTGACGAGCGGCACCTGCCGTCCGGCCAGCCACATGCCCACGGGCCGCGACGCGGACTCCAGCGGGTCGCCGTTCCACAGCACCACGTCCGCCACCGCGCCGGGAGCAAGCTTCCCCACCGGCAGGCCGAACGCGTCCGCCACGCTGGAGGTCATCGCGCGCAGCGCGTCCGTGTGCGGCAGGCCCCAGGCCACCGCGTTGCCCGCCTCCTGTGCCAGCGTGCGCACCATCGCGGGCTCGCCCAGCACGGAGAACAGCACCCTCACGCCCGCGCTGTTCAGGAGCGCCGCGGAGTCCAGCCGGCTGTTGAGCCGGTCGAAGTCCATGGGCAGGTTCTGCGTGGGCTGGAGAATCACCGGCACCTTCGCCGCGGCCAGCTCCGACGCCACCATCCACGCCTCGCTGCCTCCGGCGATGACGAGCTTGAGGTTGTACTCGCGCGAAAGCGCCAGCGCCGCCCGGATGTCCGACGCCTTCTGCGCCGTCACCACCACCGGCAACGTGCCCGCGAGCACCGGCTGGAGCGCCTCCAAATCCAGCCGGCTCGCCGCCACGTCCCGCATGCGCCGCTGCTCGAAGTCACCCTTGCGGCGGCCGTACTCACGCGCGTCGGAGAAGACCTCGCGCAGCCGCTCCAGCACCAGCGCGCGCGAGCCCGATACGGCATCCCGTCCGCCCATGCCCAGGTTGACGTGCATCGCCAGCGAGGCGCGGCGCACCGAGCCGTCCGTCGCCACGAAGGCGCTCTGCCCGGCCACCAGCCCTCCGTGCTGCACCGTCACCGCGCTGGTGACGCCGCCCAACCGCGTCACCGGGAACACCGCCGAGGCCGGATTGAAGCTGTCCGCCGACACCAGCGCCGCGCGCACGTCCCGCTTCGCCGCGTCTCCGCGCAGCCCGTCGTCCTGCGTCGACACCTCCGCGCCCACCTCCACCAACCCCAGCGAGGTGAGAGGGTCCACCAGGCCCGGCGTCAACAACCGCCCCTTGCCGTCCACCGTCCGGCAACCCGCGGGGAGCGCGCCGCCCTCGCCCTGCGAGCGCACGCTCGACACCTTGCCGCCCTCCAGCACCACCGTGGCGACCTTCACCCAGGCCGAGCCCGTGAAGGCCGTCACGCCCTGGAACACCGTGCAGGCTTCCTGCCCCTGCGGCACCAGCTCCGCGCACGCGCGCTCCTTCGAGACATCACAACGCGCGACGAGGCCCAGGTCGGCCAGGGACGGCGTCGGCGCGGGAGCGGCCACCAGCTTCGCGGCGCTCGCCGCCAGCTCCCCCACCTCGAAGTCGCTCGCCTCCACCGCGCCCGCGCCCGCGTCGAACGTCACCACGCCATCCGCCCACACGCGCTGCGCCCTCGCATAGACGCTCAGCGGGTGGTTCTTCCACAGCACCACGTCCGCCATCTTCCCCGGCTCCAGCGAGCCAGTGACGCCCTCCACGCCCATCACCCACGCGGCGTTCAGCGTCACCCAGCGCAGCGCCTCTTCCTCGGGAATGGGGACGCCGGACTCCCTCGCCCGCCACATCGCCTTGCCGGCCTCCTGGTTCAGCCGCTGGATGCCAAAGCCCGAGTCCGAGTGGATGACGGCCTTGCCCCCCGCCTGCGACACCAGCCCGGCGTTCTCGGGGATTCCGTCCCATGCCTCCAGCTTGAAGCCCCACCAGTCCGCCCAGGTCGCGACGGCGACACCCTTCGCGGCCAGACTGTCGCGGACCTTGTAGGCCTCCAGCGCGTGGTGGAAGGCCCGAATCGAATAGCCGGCTTCCTCCGCCACCTGGAGCATCACCTCCATCTCGTCCGCGCGGTAGCAGTGGTTCTGCACCAGGATGTTGCCGCGCAGCACCTCCGCCAGCGTCTCCAGCTTCAAGTCGCGCAGCGGCGCGGGGCCCGCGTCGTCCGGCGTCTTCTCCTTCTTCTTCGCCCACTCCTCCAGCTTGGACATGTACTCGCGGGCCTGGGCGAACGCCTGCCGGTAGCCCGCCACGTTGGCCATGCGGGTGGACGGCGCCACGTTGCGGCCCTCGCCGTAGACGCGCCGGGGGTTCTCACCACACGCCATCTTCAGCGCGTCCCTCGCACCCGGGAAGCGGACTTCCGCCGCCGACCGTCCGAAGTGCAGCTTCACCGGGAAGCCCCGGCCACCAATCAGGTTGGCGCTACCTGGTAGCACCAGCAGCGCCGTGACTCCACCCGCCGCCGCGCGCCGCAGGCCCGGGTCCTGCGGCCAGAACGAGTGTTCGGCGGAGACCTCGGCCGTCACCGGCGCCGTGGCCTCGTTGCCATCGCCCGTGGAGAACGTCTCCGGCGTCGCGTAGACGCCCAGGTGGCTGTGGGCGTCGATGATGCCCGGGGTGACGTAGAGGCCGGTGCCATCCACCTCCTCCGCGCCCGGAGGTGTCGTCACCTCCGCGTTACGCCCCACCGCCGTCAGCTTGCCGTCCACCCAGGCCACCGCGCCATCCTCGATGGCCGGGCCGGTGGCGGGCATCACCGTGGCATGACGGACCACCACCGCTCGCGGCTGCTTCCAGACACGTGTCGGAGCGGGGGGCGCCAAAGAGGGGGTGGTGGGGGCGGAAGCCTGCGGGACAGTGGCGCAGGCGGAGGCCAGCATCAGGAGCAGGAAGCGGGTGCGCATAGGGGTTGCCCGTCGTATCACGCTCCGCTGGGGCTCCAACCATGCCCGGTCGGCCGGAGGGCGGGCGCCACCCCACCCGACAGGAAGTCACCTCGCGGCGAGAAGCCGTCTACAATCCCCACCCGGTCATGCCCCCTCTCCCCCCAGCCCCCATCCCCGCGCACACGGTCATCAATGCACGGGCACAGGGTGAGCGACTCTCCGCGCAACAGTTCCACCTCGTCCTGTTGGATACCGAGCGTGCCGGCACCGTCTTCCCGCTCGCCAACGAAGCGCTTCGCGTGGGCAAGGCGCCCGACAACGACGTCGTCATCGACCACCCCACGGTGAGCCGCAATCACCTGGTGGTGCGCCGCCAGGGCGACCGCTTCCTCGTCCAGGACCTGGGCTCCACCAACGGCACCTTCCTCGACGGCGCCCAAATCCGCGAGGCGTACCTGCGCCCCGGCGCCCTGCTCGAAGTGGGCGACGTGCGCCTGCGCTTCAGCCCCCAGCTCGCCCCCGTCCAGGTGGAGCCCACGCTGGAGGACCGGCTGGGAGACCTGGTGGGCCGCAGCCTGCCGATGCGGCAGATCTTCGCGCTGCTCCAGCGCATCGCCCCCACCGACTCCACGCTCCTGCTCGTCGGCGAGACGGGCTCCGGCAAGGGCGCCGCCGCCAAGGCCATCCACAAGCTCAGCCCGCGCGCACCCGGGCCGCTCGTCGTCTTCGATTGCGCCAGCGTCTCCGACTCCCTCATCGAGAGCGAGCTGTTCGGCCACGAGAAGGGCGCCTTCACCGGCGCCGTCAGCCAGCGCATCGGCTGCCTGGAGCGCGCCAACGGCGGCACCCTCTTCCTCGACGAAATCGACGACCTGGCGCTGGACCTCCAGCCCAAGCTCTTGCGTGCGATTGAGGACCGCGAGTTCCGCAGGCTCGGCGCGTCCACGCCCATCTCCTTCGACGCGCGCATCGTCGTGGCCAGCAAGAAGGACCTCTGGTCTGAGACGCAGGCGGGCCGCTTCCGCGAGGACCTCTACTTCCGCCTCTCCGTCTTCACCGTCAACCTGCCGCCCCTGCGAGACCGCAAGGAGGACATCCCCCTCCTCGTGGACGCGTTCGCCGGCGAGGGGCTGTGGCTGCGGCTGCCGGAGAAGATTCGCGAGCAGTTCAACGGGCACACCTGGCCGGGCAACGTGCGCGAGTTGCGCAACGCGCTCGAGCGCGCCCGGCACATGGTGGATATCCCGGAGCTGGCCGGGGACACGCTGCTGCGCGAGTTCACCCGCGAGCCCCCCGCCCCCGCGGGCGACTTCCTCCCCGCCGAGTTCACCGGGCCCTTCAAGGTCTGCAAGGACGAGCTCATCCGCGCCTTCGAGCGCGAGTACCTCACGCGCCTGCTCGGCCGCGCCAAGGGCAACATCGCCCGCGCCGCTCGCGATGCCGAGCTGGACCGCAAGCACCTCTACTCCCTGCTGCACAAGTACGGCCTCGTGCAGAGCGAGGGAGACTGAGCGTCACCGCGCCGGAGCGCACGCGGCGTCGAGCAACTCCGGCCGGTATTCGAAGTGCATCGTGTCGTAGTGGTACCAGCGACCGCCCCAGATGAAGCCCTCCGCCTCGAAGGCGTCCACCAGCGCCTGGGGCACGGCGTTGCGCCAGCGCACCGGCGTCCGGGGCCGCTGCCATTCCCAGTAGTGCGAGCGCGCGGTGTTCAGGTCGATGGAGACGCCGTAGGAGTGCGCGCTCCGGCGCGTCGTGTGGGCGATGTTGCGCCAGACGAACGTCCCGCCCACGCCCTGGAGGAAGGGTTTCAGCGAGGCGTCCTTCGCCACCAGCGACTCCAGCCGCGCGGCGACGCGCTGGAACGCAGGCGCCACCTTGCGGTGCACCTTGAGCCGCTGACCGAGGAACACGAGCGGCACCACGTCCACCTTCTCCTTCGCATCGCCGTACATGGCCTCGAACAGTGGCTCGAAGCGGATGCGCCCGGGGTCCTCGTCCTCGCGAGTGACCGGAGCGATGGGGCCCGCGACATAGGCAATGGAGAGCGTGTCCTCCAGGTCCGGGGCCTCCAGCTTTCGAGGGAACGACTTCCGCTGGCCGTCGTCGAACGGATGGGCGCGTCCATCCGGCAGCGTGAAGCCCCAGCCCGCGTCGAGGCGCACCGGCGTCAGCACCGGATACCACTTCGCCAGACAAGCCAGCGCGAATGGAGGTGCGCCAGGGGCATCGCGCACGGCGCGCGGAGCTTCGACAGACGGACCCGCGTCGGGCGGTGTCGCGGCGAGCGCGCCTTGGGACAGCAGACACAGCACCCAGGCGCGCGTGAAGAAGCGGACGGGAGTCACCCGCGCATCCTCGCACCCGGGGGATGTTCGAGTGGTGAGCATTGGACTGGGAGGCGAACGAAGTGTCGCCGGGAAGATCCACCGTGGCATGGTGGGTCCGCCTCCGCAGTCCTTCCATCCTCCCAAGGAGGGCCCATGATGAAGCGTCCGTCTCCGTGGCTCGCTGTGCTGTGCGCCGGTTTCATCTCCATGCATGCGACCGGGTGCTTCGGCAGTTTCAAACTCACGCAGAAGATCTGGCAGTTCAACAAGAACATCTCCGGTGAGAAGTTCGTGCAGTGGTTGATGTTCCTCGTGCTCGTCATCGTCCCCGTCTATGAGATTGGCGCGCTCATCGACGCGCTCATCATCAACAGCATCGAGTTCTGGAGCGGCAACAACCCCGTGTCGAGCGCGGACGGCACCGACGACGGCACGCGCGTCGTCCGCCTGAGCCCCACGGACGTGCTGCGCATGTCGCGCGACGCGGAGAGCGGCGTCATGAAGCTGGAGCTGGAGCGCGCGGGCCAGGAGCCCGTCATCCGCTACTTCGAGCCGCTGGAGAACGGCATGGCCGTGCGCGACGACGCGGGCGCGCTGCTCGTTCGCGCGGAAGGCGCGGCGGACGGCGCGGTGGCGGTGACCGACGCCTCGGGTGCCACGCTGACGGTCCACGGCGCGGAGGCCGTGGCGCTCGCCCGGCGCGTGTACGAGGACGGTGGAGTGCTGGCGCTCGCCCGGCACACCGTGGCCCGGTCCACCGTGTCGAATGGGCTCGCGCTCAACACCTGCGCCACGCCGTAGCCCCAAGTCAGTCTCCTGCTGGAGCGCGGTGACGCCCGAGCGTCCGGGCGTCACCGCTGGCTCACGGCGAGCCTTCGCTACGGGATGATGACACTCCCGTCGAGCGGCTCACCCTCTTCCGGACCGAAGCCCGCATCCAGTGCTTCCGAGGAGAAGGTCCCCTCCAGGCTGCGACCGGCGCCGTAGCCGTCGCCCTTCTTGAAGGACATGGAGAAGTCCCCGCGCGTCTGCTCGCCCGGGTTGCCTCCGGACTCCAACTGCAAGTCCCCCTTCTCCACCGGCGCGAAGACGCGCGACGGCTCGCCCGCGTTGAGGTGCACCACCGTGGCTCGCGCCAGTCCCGAGGGCGTGTTGCCCGCCAGGTTGATTTTCGCGCCCGGCCGCAGGTCCAACCCTTCCGTGGACACGGTGAGCCGCACCACCAGGTCCACGTCCAGGTCGTTGTTGCGGAAGTAGCTCACCTGGAGCGCCTCCGCGTTGCGGAGAATCTCCACGCGCGACACCTCCAGCGGGAAGAGCTCCGACACGCTTCCGGACAGCGAGTTGTCCGGACGGCTGCACGCCACCATGCCGGCGCCGGACGCAATGCCCGCCAGTGTCAGCGCCGCCAGGGCGCGGACCGCACTTCTCATTGCTCCACCGCGAGGTTCAGGACGCCCTTCTTCGTGAGCGCCGCCACCGGCGTGCGGTAGAGCACCACGCGCTTGCCCGTGGAGAGGAACGCCAGCTTCGGGGACCAGCCGCCGTTGGCGTCGACCAACGTCTCACGCCAGTTGCCCGCGATGCGCGCGCTGATGATGAGCTGGTCCTCGTTCGGGTTGCAGCTCGTGTCGTTGCGGCCCGTCTCCGACGAGCAGACGTAGTGGGCGATGTGCGGCTCGTGGTTCGCCGCGTCGAACGCGAGCGACGGATACCAGCCGCCCGTCCCCCGGCCGAACACCGGGTCCGGCGTCGACCATTCGCCCGTCGTCGCGCAGCTCGTCGCGCTGGGGCTCGGGCAGTCGTAGTACTGCAACACGTCGCCTCGCGAGGAGCCGCGGTTCTGCACGGCGATGCCGAAGCCCGCCACCGAGTCGTACGCGATGGACGGCCCCAGCTGCGTGTTGCCCACGCTCTCCGGCGTGGCCACCAGCACCGGCGCCGTCCAGGCCGCGCCATCCGCGTTGCGCCGCTGGAAGACGATGCCCGCGCCCGTCGCCTGCGCGGCTTCCTTCACCAGGTCGTGCACCACCGCGGGCTGCGCGCCCGCCATGATGAGACCGATGTGGCCGCCGTAGCCCGCCTTGGTGTCGCCCGACGAGGCCAGCATGCGGAACGTCCAGCTCGCGGGCCCGCCGCTCGCCAGCTCCAGGTCCGCCGACTCCCAGTCCTGACGACCGAAGTTGCCGTTGTGTCCGTCGCGATACGCGACGAGGGCCTGACCGCCGGAGAAGACCATGGACGGGTTGAGCCCGATGAGGAAGCCCACGTCGCTCAGCGGGTTGCCGATGGCCGCCGCGTTGGAGCGCGTGCCGACGACCCGCTGCGTCCACGCGCCCGCCGACGAGCGATAGGACACCGCCACATCACTCTGGAGCCAGAACGTGGAGTCGTCGCTGCCGCCACCCAGGTAGGCCACCGCCGGCTGTCCATCCGGACCGAAGGCGATCGACACCCCGTACACACGCTGCACGGTGACAATCTTCTCCGCCGGCCCGAGCACGCCCGCGTTGAACTCGCGGTAGCGCAGGTCGTAGTTCACCACGCTGCCCGTCGTCGTCCCGTTGTTCACGAAGTACGCCATGCCGATGCGGTCCTCGGGACCGACGGCCATGGCGATGTTGGAGATGGGGTTGAACTCGCTCGGGTCCGAGTCCACCTCCAAGCGGGTGAAGGGTGAATCCGAAGGTCCCGGCCCGCCATCCGGGCGCCCCGCGTCCGGATTGTCCGGATTGGAATCCTTCCCGCATCCCAATGCCAGCGCCAATCCCAGTGCCCAGACATGCCGTCTCATCTTCTGTCTCCTTGCGTTGTCGGCCCTGCACATCGTCGTTTCATCCTACGTCACCACCACGCCCGAGGAAGCAGGCGAGCCATGCATCCCGACGCGGCGAAGCGCCTCGCGCTGGGTTACGCTCGCGCACCTATGCCCCGTGCGCGTTCCCCTCGTCAGCGCCTGTCGCGGCGCTCCTTCATCCGGCGGCTGACCTTCCTGGGCGGCGGCGTCGTGCTGCTCGGACCGCTGGCCTGCAAGCGCTCCTCCGAGGAAGCCCCCAAGCCCGCCACGGACCCCGGCCCCCTGGGCACCGCGCCCGGTGGGCAACACCATCGCACCTTCTCCTCGTTCGAGCTGGCCGTCGTCACCGCCGCCACCGAGCGCATCCTCCCGCGCGACGAGGACCCCGGCGCGCTCGACGCCGACGTGCCTGTCTACCTCGACCGCATCCTCCAGACACCCGAGATGAAGCCCATGCGCGACGACTTCCTGGAGGGGCTCGCCGCGCTGGAGCGCCGCTCGCAGCGCATGTTCCAGAAGGGCTTCTCCGCCATCACCCCCGCGCAGCAGGACGAGCTGCTCACGCTCTTCAAGGACAGCCCGCCCCAGAGCGGCGAGGCGCACTTCCTGGAGCTGCTCACCGTGCTGACGTTGGAGGGCTTCCTGGGTGACCCGTCCTACGGGGGAAACAAGGGCAAGGTGGGCTGGAGGCTGATGGGGTTCGACGCCGTGGGCACCATCGCCATGGCGCCGCCCGAGGGCTACGACGGACCGAAGTGCCTGCGCGAGTGCGGGGTTCACAAGTGAGCCTGCCCGAAGTCGACATCTGCATCATCGGCAGCGGCGCGGGCGGCGCGCCCATGGCGCTGGAGCTGGGCCGCGCGGGCTTCAAAGTCGTGGTGCTGGAGAAGGGCCCCCACTACCGGCCCCAGGACTTCGTCCACGACGAAATCCTCAACAGTCGCCGCAACTTCTTCATGCCGTTGCCCTGGGAGGAGCCGCACCTGCTGCGCAAGGGCGCCAAGGGCAAGTACGAGCGCAGCTCCGCGGCGTGGACGGCCAACTGCGTGGGCGGCGGCACCGTGCACATGAGCGGCTTCTTCTACCGCCTCAAGCCGGTGGACTTCCGGCTGCGCAGCACGCTGGGCGCGGTGGCCGGCAGCACGATTGCCGACTGGCCCATCTCCTACGAGGACCTGGCGCCCTTCTACGACAAGGCCGAGCAGGAGCTGGGCGTGTCCGGACAGGCCGTGGCCCACCCCTTCGCCGAGCCGCGCAGCGCGCCGTACCCGCTGCCGCCCCTGGACGTGCACCCGGTGGCGGGGGAAATCGACAAGGCGTGCAAGGGGATGGGCTGGCACTCGCTGCCCACCGCGCGCGGCATCATCAGCCGTCCCTACAAGGGCCGGGCGCCGTGCGCGTACTGCGCGCTGTGTGGCAGCTACGGCTGTGAGATGGGCGCCAAGAGCGGCACGAACGCAAGCCTCATCCCCGCCGCCGTGGCCACCGGCAACGTGCAGGTGCGGCCGGGCTGCATGGCGCGCACCGTGGAGGTGGACAAGAAGGGACGCGCGCGCAGCGTCATCTACCTGGACGCGGACGGCGTCACCCAGGAGCAGCCCGCCAAGGTCATCGTCGTGTCGTGCACGGCGGTGGAGAGCGCGCGGCTGTTGCTCAACTCCACATCCAGCCGCTTCGCGAGCGGACTGGCCAACGGCAGCGGGCTGGTGGGAAAGAACCTCATCTTCAGCTCGTTCGGTGAGTCCCAGGCGACGTTCCGACTGTCGAAGCAGGCCGAGAAGCGCCCGTGGCTCAAGGACCCGGGCCCCTTCGTCAACCGCAGCATCCAGGACTTCTACCTGATGCCGGATGAGCGCTTCGGCTTCCGCAAGGGCGGCACCATGGGCTTCATGTGGGCACATCCCAATCCCATCCATGCCGCCACGGGGCTTGCCGGCAGCGGCTCCTCGGCCGTCTTCGGCAAGGAGCTGAAGGACAGGATGCGGGCCTACCGGGACTCGCGCATCCTCCTGTTCGAGGTCTACGGGGAGTTCCTCCCCACGCCCGGCAGCTACGTGGGCGTGGAGAGCGCGGTGAAGGACAAGCACGGCATCCCCGTGGCCGCCATCACCGTGGAGCGACACCCCACGGACCTGGTCGCCACGCGCTTCCTCGTCGAGCGCGGTGAAGAAGTCCTGCTGCGCCTGGAGCCAGATGAACTCAAGCGCACCACCACCGCCGGAGAGACGACCATCCTCCAGCACGGCACCTGCCGCTTCGGTGACGACGCGGCCACGTCCGTGCTGGACAGGAATTGCCGCGCGCACGAGGTGCCCAATCTCTATGTCGTGGACGGCAGCTTCATGCCCACGGGCGGCAGCGTGCCCTCCACGCTGACCATCGCCGCCAACAGCTTCCGGGTGGCGAGCCACCTTGTTCGAACGTTGAAGCAAGGCGTCGCCTCCGGCGGTTAGCGATTGCGCAGGGGCGTCACGTCGACCTTCACGGCGTAGCGCGCCTGCATGTCGGACTCGAACTCGATGAGGTGGTCGCCCACTCCGGTGACGTCCGCCTCCTTCGTGAAGACGCTGAACTTCTCCATCGAGTCGAGCACCGCGCGCCCATCCGCCGCCAGACGCGTGCGGGCCCGGCACCCCTCCTCGTGGAAGATGACCACCGTCTCCTCTCCCGCGGCGGTGACCTCGTCCAGGTAGAAGCTCACCTTGACGTGAGACGCCTCCGGCACCTGGACGATGAACTTGCTGCGACCAGGGAAGCGACCCTCCGCATAGCCTTCCGCTCCGAGAATGCAGCCCGCGACGCTGCCACACACGGGCCACGTCTCATCACACGCATCCTTCACACGCGGACCGATGAAGTCGTCGCGCGTGTCGCCACAACCCACCACCAACAACATGAGCAGGAATGCACCGGCGCTCTGGGCCTTACGACAGAACACTGTTACAACATTCATCATCATCGACCCTCTAGCGAGGAGTGAACGTCCATGCGACTGCACACCCCGTGGCTCCCTATTCTCTTCTTCTCACTCGCGGCCTGCGGTGAGAGCGCCGAAGAACTTCCCAAGACCCCGCAGCTCGTCTCGGACCGCGACGAGATGGCATTCGACCGCGAGTTCAACGCGGGCACCTTCGTCGGAACCAGTGGCTTCAACTCGGTCATGGTGACGAACATGGGGGAGGATACGCTGGAAATCACCGACATCACCCTCAACGCTCCGTCCGTGTTCACGATGAAGGTCTCCAATGACTACACGGCCGGCACGCCCCTGCAGCTGCCCTCGCTGAAGCACGTCTTCATCGAGGTGACGTTCAAGCCGCGCGAGGCCCAAGTGTACCAGGGCACCATCACCATCAAGTCCAATGCGGCGAACCTTCCAGAGAAGGTCATCGCCCTCAACGGACAGGGTATCGCGCCTCCCTGAGCCTCCCCGAGGGTGAAGGGTGACGGGCACCACCCGCCACCCCACCCAGGTGGGTGTCATTCGCTCGCCCGCCCGCCGTGGCACACCTCGCGAAGTCGCTGGCCCACACCGCGCGCCAGGCCTCGCGACAATCACACACATTCCGCCGGACACCGGGTGATGGCCTCGCGAAAGCCAGGTCTCCCCGCATGAGCGACGGCTTCGTCGCCCCTTGTTCCATCCACCCTGCCTCGGCAGCCGCCCCGCCTCGTTGAAGCCGGGTCAGACACATCGCGAGACACCGCATCGAACCAGGTGACTCCGCTGGGAGCGAGTCACCCGGCCCGGCTCCCACTCACGGCTGACGGGTGAAGGCACAGCCCCCGCGCGGCCCGGGAGCGCCACCGTCTGGCGTACCCGCGTCTTCCAGCCCCGGGCACTGCGTCGTCACGCCGCCATCCCGCGTGTACGACTGGGGATAGTCGCCGTAGCCGGTGCGCAGCGTGTACTCCACCTGCTCGTAGGACGTGCGCTCGGCCGCCGACACATCCACGCGCATCTTCCCGCCACGAATGAAGCGCGGCTCCAGACAGCCACACGCGTACGGGGCCAGGGTGACGACGGTGGAGTCGGGGCGCTCCTCCAGGTTGAACAGCGGCTGGAAGCTGCTCAGCGGAGCATTCGCCGGCGTGTGCCACGCCCGCAGCGCGTCCGAGCGGTAGCCCAGCGTCAGCGCCTGGTTGCGGCTGCCCGCCCTCACCGCCACGCAGCCATCGCCCATGCCACTGTCCGGCACCGTGCCTCCGTCGGCGCCCGCGACGGCGTCGCCGTCACAGAAGGTCAAGTCCAGCGCGAGGCCGTGCACCGAGCCACCGTCCTGCTGCTTCGCCACCTCCCACTGCACCAGCCACGCGCGGTCTTCCGGCGGCGGCACGGCGGGGAGCTGGAACATGAAGGAGTCCACGTCGGACGGCACCGCGTCGTAGTCCATGGGGCCGCGCACGCCCCGGCCGTTGATGCGGTCATCGCCGTTGCGCAGCCGTCCATAGCCATGCGACAGCCGGCCGGTGACGGTGTACTCCGCCGTGTCCGGCGGCGCGGGGAAGGCCGTGGTGGAGGCCAGGGGCTTGGACACCGCCGACTCCGTCGACGTCCCGCCGTAGCGGCTGACCTCGTCCGCGTCTTCCGCCTCCCACGTCACGTCCAGCCGGTAGTCCTTGTCATCCGCCCAGTTGGTGCCGTCGTCCTGGACGTTGAAGTAGTACAGCTCCGAGGCCGCGCGCGGGGGCACCGGGATGACGCCCTCGAAGTTGCTCAGGTTGGTGAAGCGCGGGTTGTTCGACGTCTCCTCGCGCAGCGAGTGCAGACACATGGGCGCCGGCAGGTCCGTGCGCTGGCAGTACCCCCGCACCAGCGCGACGATGTCCGGATTCTCTCCGTAGCCCTTGGGGCACGCCGTCGCGTCATCGGTGCATGCGGTCCGCCACTCATCCACGTTCACCCCCTTCGACACCAGGGTGAACACGAGCACCTGGCGGTCCGGCGTGTCCGGCAGCGCGGGGAAGCGGCCCCCGGTCGCCAGCGGCACCACGCGGTAGCGCAGCCGCGTGGGCACGGTGGAGGCCGGCAGGCGCACCCCGTACCAGTCCTGGTCGCCGATGTAGCCGATGCGTCCGGTGAAGGCCTTCGACGACGCGGGTGACGGTGAGGCCAGGTCCCACAGCAGCGCGTCGCCGACCTTGTCGTTGCCGAGCTGCGTCTGGTCCTGGGGGTCCGCCTCGTCCAGGACGCGGATTTCCACGTCGTACCCCTGGCGCACATCACCCTGTGACGTGTCCCGGTCGCTGATGCCGCGGTAGCCGCGCACCACCAGCATCCACTTGCCCGCGTGCTCCGCCTTCACCTTGCGCGCCGTCGCCAGCACGCCCGGGCGCACCTGCGGACGAACCTCGCCCTCGTCCTCCT
The DNA here is from genome assembly GCF_013336725.1 of Myxococcus sp. CA040A. Taxonomy (NCBI): domain Bacteria; kingdom Pseudomonadati; phylum Myxococcota; class Myxococcia; order Myxococcales; family Myxococcaceae; genus Myxococcus; species Myxococcus sp. CA040A. The sequence goes on from NZ_JABUMR010000005.1 coordinate 799,412, forward strand.
TCTCCTCCTTGGTGAGGAAGCCGGGGCGCAGGAGCTGGTACGACAGCCGCCAGTTGGGCACGAAGCCCAGGTCCGGCGCCGTCACGCTCACGTACGCCACCTTCCCCACGGGCAGGTCGAAGGTGTAGCGGTCCACATCGTTGTCCGTGGCCAGGAAGCCCGACACCGTCCCCACCTGCACGCCCGCGCCCTGCGACACCAGCGACAGCGGCGTGGCGGCGGCAAGGGCGTCGTTGGGCTCGTGCGTGTCCGGGTTCTCGGTGATTTGCAGCGTCAGCCGGTAGGGGTTGCGCGCATCGAACTTGGGCTGGGAGACGACGTCCGGCGCGTCCTGCACCAGCACCAGCAGCGTCTTGCCCTTCAGGTCGTCGCGCAGCGGCACGACCATGTCCACCGGCTTCGGCGCGCCCTGGCCATGCTTGTCGTCCTTCTTCGCCAGCGAGCTTTCCGCCCCGTCAGGCAGCGTCTCCAGCACGCTGATGGACAACTGCACCGCGGTGCTGGAGGCCACGTAGAGCCCGTTGAGGTTGAGCAGCGTGCGCGCGCTGGTATTGGCGGGCAGGACGATGCGGTACCAGTCCTGGTCGCCTTCGCGCGTCGCCCCTTCCTTGACGAGCAGGCGCTCCAGCGGTTCACCGGGCTTGAGCTCGCACTCGGCCAGCGTCAGCGCCTCTTCCCGGCTGTTGCAGAGGTCCTGCACCTGGGGAGTGCCCGCGTCCTCCTTGTCACCGCCCCCAGAGGAGCAGGCAGTGAGGGCGAGCAGCGCGAGCGACAACAGTCGGACTTGGGTCTTCATGGGAGCGTCGATTCTCACGGCGTCGGAGGCGAGACGTCGGCGCGGCCGGGGCAGCCGTCGACGAAGTCCTCGGGGGCTACGCGGATGATGCCGTCGGCGGGGGACTTGATGCCGCCCACCGGGTAGCGCACGGAGTCCACGCGGAAGGTGCGCACCTGGGTGCGCGCGGTCGGGTCGTCCGCGGGCACCATCGCCACGGACAACGCCACGTTGTTGAAGCCCGCGCCGCGCGTGACGACGCCCGCGTCATCCGCGGCGGCCACGGTGGGCGCCAGGAGCACGTTGCCCACGCTCAGCGTGTAGCACTGACGGCCCAGCTCATCCGGCGGACCGTCCGCCTCGAACGAGTACCGGTAGCCCTCCGCCGCCAGGTGGGCGGTGTCCACCTCCAGCGGGCGGGTGTGCAGGCGCAGCTCCGCGCGGCTCGTGAGCCCGTCGTTGTCCGGGTCCTCGTCCAAATCATTGCTCGCGCCCTGGGTGCCGCCGCGCCATTCGATGCCATCCGGCACGCCGTCGCGGTCGCTGTCGGCCAGCGTCGCGTTGGTGCCGATGAACTGTTCGTCGCAGTCCAGCAGCCCGTCACAGTCGGTGTCCGAGGCGCGCAAGAGCGGAGGACAGCCCTTGTCCAGGCCGCCACCGTCCGGGTCCGCCACCTGGATGGGGTCGAAGTCCACGCCGCGGTCGCGGAAGTACACCTCCACGCCGTCGCTGAAGCCGTCACCGTCGGTGTCCATGAGGTTGGGGTTCGAGCCCACCTCCGCCTCGCGCGCGTCCGACAGACCGTCTCCGTCCGTGTCCGCCGCGTCCAACGGACTGCCCGGCGGCGCGGAGAAGTTGGTCGCAATCACTTCCTTCACGATGAAGGTGCGCCGCACCTGCCCGAAGGAGAAGTCCAGGAAGTTGATGGGCTCGTTGTTGCGGAAGTCGCGGAAGTTGCCGCCGCCCAGCTCGGCCATCTTATCCAGCCGGTCCGCGTTCTGGTTGATGATGAGCAGCGGGCAGCCGCCGTCGCCCGACAAGTCACACACCGACGACACCGGTTGCGTGGGAGTGAAGACGTGCACGGTGTTGACGCGCACGTCCTCCACCAGGTCCCGGAGCTGACGGATGCGCACCACCGCGTCACCCTGGAGCAGCTCGTCGTCCTGGTCCAGGGTGGGCTTGCCGTCCGACAGGAACACGAGCGAGTAGCGCGCCTGCGCAAGCGCCTGCGCCCCACCCGGCTCCAGCCGGCTGCGCGCGATGTCCGTGTTGATGAGCGAGTAGATGTCCGACAGCGGCTTGACGAAGTCCGTCGAGTCCCGGTTCGGTGAGTTGTCCGGGTTGCGGAAGGTCAGCAGTTGCTCGGTGAGCTGGCGCATCCGGGCGTCGTCCATGCTGGACACCTGCATGAAGCCGTCCTGAGGGGGGTTGCCCGGCGCCTGGGTGAGGAACGCCGTGGTGCTGCCGGCGAAGACCACCACCGCCAGGTAGACCTCCGGGTCCTTGGGCAGGTTTTCAATCAGCTCCACCAGCGCGGTGGCGCGCGTGCCATCCGGGTCGCTGACGCGCATGGACTGCGAGGCGTCCATGGCGATGATGAGCTTGATGGGGCGCACCACCTCGTTGGAGCCGACGGTGCAGAAGCGGCCCTGCATCGAGATGGCCCGGTCCACGGGGACATCCACATCCCGGCGCGGGTCATACAGATACGAATCGGAACAGGCCACCACCAGCACGAGCGCGACAATCAGGCCCGCCAGGATACGTCCAGCCACACTCACGGGTTGACTCCTCCCTGCTGACCCGCCGGCGTCGTGCCCACACACCGCCCCTGGTTCTCCCAGGGATTGCTCAGGTCCGTGGGAATCATGAAGTTGTCATTCGTCAGCGTCAGCTCCGGACCCACCGGCACGCGCACGCTCGGCGGCGCGTACTGGGACCAGGCACAGGCCGAGCGCCAGACGCCGTAGTCGGTGGCCACGCCGCTCTCGGGGGCCTCCGCGAACCACAGCTTGAAGAGGTTGAAGCCCTGCTTGGCGCCCACCCGGTCCGGGGTCGTCACCATCTGGAGATTGGAGACGGTGTAGTCGTAGCAGACGCTCCCGTTGGACAGCACCTCCGCGATGCGCGTCTCATACTGGAAGCCGTTCTTCTCGAAGAAGGCCCTGTCCCGACGCGTGGGGTCCGTGCCCGCGCGCAGCTCCACCTCGTCCGGCAGGCCGTCACCGTCCGTGTCCAGGCCCGCGACGCTGGGCTCCATCGGGTCGAGCCCCCAGCGCGCCTCGAGGCTGTCCGGAATGCCGTCGCCGTCGCTGTCGACGATGGTCTCCCGCGTGCGCAGGTACGACTCCGCGAACTGCGACAGGCCATCTCCATCCGTGTCGCGGCAGGTGCAGCGCGGCGTCAGCGGAGAGTCCGGGTCACACCCGCGCGCGTCCAAGTCATTGGCCGCCTTGAAGCCCTGGTCCTCGCGGCGCTGCTCGAAGCCGTCGTTCAGGCAGTCCCGGTCGCTGTCGGCGTTGAACGGGTTGGTCTTCAGCGTGAAGGAGTTGTCCGCGTCGTCCGGCACGCCGTCGCCGTCGCTGTCCACGATGCGCGACTCCAGCCCCGGGCCGGAGCTGAGCGGCTCCACCAACAGCGTCTTCATCACGTTGCGCGAGGCGAAGGACGAGTAGTCCAGCGCGCCCAGGCCCAGGTTGGAGATTTCAGCGGTGTCGTTGAACTCCTGGTACACGCCGTTGCCCATCTCCGCGAAGCGCGTCAGCAGCCAGGCGGCGATCTTCTTCGCCGCCGCCGGGTACTCGGCCGGCGCCACGCCCGGGTAGACGCCGTAGATCTGCTCGCAGATGGTGCCGCAGGCGCGCACGGCCTCCTGGTTGAACAGCAGCACCGTGTGCATGCGCACGTCGCCCACGTTGTACTGGTCCTTCAACTCCATCAGCCGGCGCACGTAGCTGAAGAGCTGGTAGTTCTGGTTGCGGTCCGTCCCAATCTCGAAGCCGTCAATCCGGTCCGTCGTGCTGGTGGCGTTGCAGAAGCTGATGAGGGAGTCCGCCCACGTCAGGTCCGGGCTGTCCGGGCTGGCGTAGACGCTGAGGTTGTCGGTGGCGGAGCAGCGCGGGTACGGCGTGCCGTCGGTGAGGAAGACGACGACGTAGCGGGTGCGCGGCAGGACTTCCGGATTGGACAGCGCGACGGCGTTGATGTCGCTGGCGATGAGGCTGTAGGCGTACGACAGGGCGCCCTGGTAGTCGGTGCCCTTGCCCAGCTGGCTCTGCAGGCCGTCGATATAGGTGTCGATGTTGGTGTCCGGCCGGGCGAAGCGGTCGCCCGTCGTCGCCGGGGGCCAGACGTTGCGGACGTTGGTCTCGAACGGGGCGACGGACACCTGCACGTTGCCGCCCGCCGCGTTGACCTGCCGGAACTGCGCGACCAGGCGCTTGAGGGCGCGCACGCGCGCGGGCTCGGTGACGCCGGGCGGGATGATGGCCTGCACCTCGGCCTGCTGACAGAAGCCGCTGTCCAGCTGCGCGCCAGGCGGGTCGGAGATGCACATGCTGCCCGACTCGTCGATGACGACCACCACCTTCACGGGGAAGCCGGCGGGGTTGGGCGGGCGCGTGCAGACGCGCCCCTGGAGCATCACCCTGTCATCGACATGGGACTGCTGTTCCGTTCGAGGCTCGAGCATCGAGTCGGTACAGGACAGCAGTCCCGTGGCCAGGAGGCCCGCCGCGAAGAGCGGGAAACGAAGAAGGCGGCGCATGGGGAAACGACCTCCTGGCAACAGACGATGAGATTTACTGCTCGCGGCGGCGGCGGCGCATCAGGACGCCCAGCAGCGCGGCGCCCAGAGCCGTGGCGCTGAAGCCCGCGGGCACGGAGTTGCAGTTCGGACCGTCTTCGTCACCCTCGCCCACCGTCAGCACCAGGGTGGACGTGGCGACGCGGCTGTCCGGGAAGACGCGGTCGGCGAAGGCCAGGCGAGCCTCCACGGTCAGCTCGTACGTGCCCTCGGTGTCCGGCACGAAGTTGGGAACGCTGCCGTCCACGTAAGAGTACTGCCAGTTGCGGCTGAGCGTCACCGCGCCCTGGGGGTTCTCCACCACGGCGTTGGAGCCATCGGGGCGCCGGGTCACCGTCCAGCGGTACTCCATGGCCGCGCCGTTGCGGTTGGCGAACAGCGGCGGACGCAGCGTCTCACCCGACTTCGACAGGCGCATGGTGCCGCCGGCGCTGACCGTGAAGGGGGACTTCGGGTCCAGGCACTTGTCCTTCTGGGTGGGGTCCACCACGAGGCAGTAGAGCCGGTCGCACGCGTCGCCCAGGCCGTCGCGGTCGTCGTCCGCCTGCTCGCGGTTGGCGACGTCACGGCAGTTGTCGACCTCGTTGAGGATGCTGTCGTCGTCGGCGTCCGGGTCGCACGCATCGCCCAGGCCGTCGTTGTCCTTGTCGGACTGGTCGGGGTTGGCGAGCCCGGGGCAGTTGTCGCCGTTGTCGGAGATGTTGTCAGCGTCCGCGTCCACGCGGCACTGGCTGCCGTCCGTCGGCATCACCTGGTCCGGGTTGGACCGACGCGGGCAGTTGTCCGCGCCATCCGGCACGTTGTCGTTGTCATCGTCCGAGTCACAGACGTCGCCGGCGCGGTCGGCATCCAGGTCGGACTGGTCCACGTTCGGAATCAGCGGGCAGTTGTCCTGCTCGTTCGCCACGCCGTCGTTGTCCCGGTCCGTGTCGCAGTCATCGCCCTGGCCATCACCGTCGGCGTCGCGCTGCTGGAAGTTGGAGAGCGTGGAGCAGTTGTCGCAGACGTTGCCGACGCCGTCGCCGTCGCCGTCCGTCTGGTCACGGTTGGAGGCGAACGGGCAGTTGTCCCGGTCGTCCGCGCGGCCGTCGCCGTCCGCGTCATCCGTGTACGACAGCGTGTCGCCGTCATCCGTGTAGTTCACCCACACAGAGCCGCAACCACAGCCACAACCTCCACCCACCTCCTGTGGGCGGCCGCAGCTATCGCCGAGGCATTCCGGGTTGTCAGGGTTGTCGTTGTTCTGCGCCTGGGCAGTGCCAGGGTTCACGACGAGGAAGGCCCCGAGCAGCAGCGCGGGAGCGAGACGAACGAGTGTCATGGTGACTCCTTTCAGCCCCGGGCCATTAGCAAGAGACGATCCGCACCCTTGCCTGAAGTAAATTCCAACAGTTTCAGGCACTTGTGCGCGGCGCATCAGGCTGTGGACCGGAGAGTGTGGGGGGCACTCCCCAGTCCGAACGAGGGGTAGACCCCTCATTCGCGGGTGGATCACGTTCCGAGGATGAAGGCCTCTGGGTCGAGGGGGAGGATGCCCGAGGGGGTACGTCCCTCGTCCTTGTCGTACTGGATGGGCTGGATGAGCAGCGAGCCGATGCCCGCGCCGCGCGGGTCATTGTCCCGGCCAGCCTGGAGGTAGAGGTACACCTCGTTGGTGCCCGCGGGGATGACCTCGCCGGGGATGAGCGGGTGGGGCCGCTCTCGCGTCGCGACGAGGGAGATGTTCTCCACGCGCGTCGCGTAGCAGATGCGGCCATCGACGGTGGGGTCCGTCTCCACCAGGTCGTAGCCGTAGCCGCGCTCGCGGTGGAAGTCGAGGTCGGCGCTGAGCGGGTCTCCGTGGGCTTCAATCTCCGCGATGTTCGTCAGCCCGTCGCGGTCCGAGTCGAGCAGGTCCTCCGGCACGAGCGGGTTGGTCTGCGACAGGGCCTCCACCAGGTCCGGAAGGGTGTCGCCGTCGGTGTCGCCGATGCAGGGGTTGGTGCCCAGCACGCGCTCCTCGCAGGTGTTGAGCCGGTCGCCATCGTCGTCCAGGGAGATGCTGCAGCCGTTGATGACGTCGGGTATCAGCGGATCCAACCCGACGCGCACCTCCAGGCCATCCATCAGTCCGTCCTGGTCCGAGTCGAGCTGCAGCGGGTCCGTGCCGAGCGCGTCCTCGTCCACGTCGGGCAGGCCGTCACCGTCGCTGTCGGCGAGCACCTGGCCGGCGCGCACCGCCACGTTGCGGTTGAAGGCGAGGAAGCGCTTGAGCTTGAGGGTGTTCGTGCGCGCGGCGTACTTCAGCCCGGTGAGGGTGCCGGGCAGCCCCGCGGCGTCCGTCTCGATGGGCTCGGTGCCGCCAGCATGGGCGATGGCCGCGACATGCGCGCGGGTGGCGGGGTCCGGCACGGCGCCTCGGACATAGATGGGCTGCACCACCACCTCGCCCGCGCCGTACTGCTGGGCCAGCGCCTTGATTTCGCCGGTGACGGCGGTGAGCTCGCACTCGCTGCAGGCGACCTTGTCCGTCAGCGCGTTGCAGGCCGCGTCCAGGCCGATGTTGAAGGCCGGGTTGGAGCAGCTCGTGTCCTGGCTGCGCACCACGATGACCACCATGTAACGCGTGCGGGCCACCTCGCCGCGACACGCCGTCTGCATGTCGCCGGACAACAGCGTCTTCCCCAACCGCAGCGAGGAGCGGACGCTGATGGGCCCCGACTCTTGATAGGTGGCGTAGCGCGGGAGCGCGGCCTGGAAGTCCGCCGCGTCGGAGAAGCCGCCCAGGATGCCGGTGGCCACCGAGTGGTAGGCGACGAGGCCGAACTTCACGAACGGGCCGGAGAAGCGGCTGGAGAGCGTGGACAGGCCGTCGGTGGCATAGCCCACGATTTCGGTCTCCACGCCCTCGCCTCCCTGCAGCGCGAAGACGACCTTGGTGGGAAACGCGTCGCCGCCCGCGAGCGGAACACAGACGGTGCCGGAGAAGTTGGCGCGGTCACCTTGGTTGGCCCCACGCCCGTCGATGGCATAGAGACCCGCGTCGGAGCAGGACAGGAGCAGAATCGGGAGTAGCAGCGGCCACGCGGAGCGCGGAAGGGGGCGCATCGGATGGATTGTAGACCCCAGCCCCCCACGGCAACGCAAGTGACAGCGGTGTCCGCGTCGAATTCTTCAGACGCCTGCACACACCGCGGGCCGTAATTTCGCCCCGCCACGGAACGCCGGACGCGCCGCGTTCCGACGCGTGCTCACAATGTGAGCAGGAAGGCGAGCACGTCGTCCCGCTCCTCGGAGCTGAAGGCGCGCGCATCACCGTGTGCGGGCCCGGCCGTCTCCAGCACCGTCCTCAAGGGGAAGCGCGTGTCCACCACCAGCCGGCCATCCTTCACCGCGTAACCCGCCGTGGCGCTCGTGAGCAGCGGCCACATGTCCCACGTGCCCACCAGCGACGGCGGCGCCGCGCCCACCACCAGGTCCTGCTGCTCGATGCGCAGCGGCAGGGCCACGGGTGTGCCCACATCCAGGTACTGGCCTCGCGTCCGGGCGTCCTGGTCCAACGTGTAGAGCGGCGCGGGATGGCACGCCAGACAGCCGCCCCGCCCCTCGAACAACGCGCGCCCCCGCGCGGGACGGCCCACGTGTCCATCCGGGAGCGTCACCGACTCCAGCGGCGCGCCATCCTCGCCCCGGTACGGGTTGGGTGGCGTCACCATCAGCGACGTATAGAGGGTGAGCGCCTCGACTTCGGAGGGGGACGGGTCCGGGTTGTGGAAGCGGTTGCGTCCGCCCACGAAGCTCGCCGTCTCCGCCAGGTTGTGCTGGCTGGCGGGCGTGAAGAAGGGCGGCGTGTCACGGCTGCCCAGCACGGTGGGCGAGCGGTAGATGCGATTGGGCCGCGTCTTCTCGTAGAAGACCCCGCCGGTGTGTCCCTCGATGTGACAGCCGTCGCAGGTGATGCCGGTGCGTCCCAGGTCCGCGTAATAGAGGACCTGACCCAACCGGCGCTTGGCCTGCGCGCGCGTCACCACCACCGGGAGCCGCCGCGTCACCACCCCCTGCCGCCCCTTGCGCGCGTCGCGCACGTCCACCACCGCCACCTCGCGGGTGAAGCGGTTGAGGACATAGAGGGTGGCGCCGTCGGGTGAGAGCACCAGCGAGCGCGGCCCGGAGTGCAGCTCCTCGCCCGCACGTCCCTTCGTCGAGAAGTCCCCGGCCGGACGGATGCGCGGCATGTCCTGGGGCGGCGTCAGCGAAACCTTCTGAAGCACCGCGCCGCGCGCCACCGTGTCGTCGCTGGAAACCAGCGCCCGGGCGTCAATCACCCGCACCCAGCCGATGCCCACGTCCGCCGCGTAGAGCAACTCCGTGGCCTCGTCGAGCGCCAGGCCCTCCGTCACTCCCGCGCCGAAGCCCCGGTGTCTCACATAGTCGCCACGCGCCGGGTCGATGACGGCCACGCCGCTGTTGTTGCTCACCTCCATGCGCTGGGGATTGGGCCCGACATTGGGGCCCAGGCTCGCCATGAAGAGGCGGCCCAGCTTCTGGCTCGCGACGAGCGCGCGAGGCGCCTTTCCCCCCATCACCTGCGCGCGGAAGCGCTCCGTATTGCCGCCGACGATGGCCACTCCCGGCCCGGGCACCACGGTGAACGCGCGCGCGCCGTCCTCCTGACGCAAGAGCTCCAGCTGCCCCGTCTGGAGGCTGCCCACCGCCAGCAGGTCCTTCCATCGGGCGAGCGCGCGCGGATTGGGGTCCACCGGCGCGGCCCAGCGCTCGCGTCCATCCTTGAGCGAGACAGCCCGCACCGTGTCCCTCACCTGCTCCGCGATGAAGGCCACGCCACGCGCGCCATCCACCTCCAGACCGGAGGCCCCCAGGGGCGCGGGCAACACCCGAGGCTCGCTTTCAGAGTCCAGCGCGAACACGCGCAGCTCCGGCTGGTAGCGATGGACGACGCCGAGGAAGGACCGGCCGCGCGCATCCTTCCACGTCGCCAGCGCGGAGGGCCCGTCCCCCACCGCCAGCCGCTCCACGCGACCCGAGCCCACGTCCAGGGAGTACACCGTGTCCGTGGGCGGCGAGACGACGAACAGCGTGCGCCCATCCGGAGACGCCACCATCCCCATCAGGTCGGGAAAGGCGCTGTCATTCACCAGCGTGAGGGGGGCGCTCCCCTCGACAGGCGCGCCCCCGTCCGCCACCAGCCGGGCCTCCACCACCACCTGGGGCAGGTCCTCTGGCAGCGCCAGCCCCGCGGGCAGCCGGGCGAAGGCATGGCCCGAGTCGACCACCGTCAACGGCAGCTCGCGTGACAGTGGTGGACCGAGTGACAGACGCAATCCCGCTACCAACCTCGCGCCCTGGATGGACAGGGGCTGGGAGGTCTCATTGCTGGTGAGCCGGGGGCCCACCGAATCGAGCCTCGGCGCCGTTCCCGAGGAGGGGGGCGCGGAGGACCCGGGAGGCGCGGATGTGCGCTCGCCCCGCGTGCTCAGGCGGTAGCCCACAAACCCGGCGGCGCTCCACAGCGCCACGCCCACCGCCAGCATTGCCCACTTGCGCGCCGCGCTCGTCACGTCGTGTCCCGGTGCCTTTCGCGAGAAAGCATCCTCCCTCCTCTCGCGCGAGGCCACGAGGATTCTCCCCGTGCCCGCCCGGTTGGACAGCGACTTCAGACACGGAGCGGCACGACATCTTTCCGCTCGGCCGGCAACGAGCAAGTGCAGTCGTGGAGCACGCGCCCCACATGGGGTGGAGTGCCCCCCACACCTGTTGACCGACGTCTCACGAACAGCCCTGGAGTGTGCGTTGACAGGTCCATACACGCATCGCTTAACCTGTTGATGATGCGACGCTTCCTCCTCTGCATGGCCGTCGCCCAGCTCCTCGGCATCGGTACGCTGTTCATCCCGAGCGACGCCTGGGCCCAGGGCCGCGGCCGTTCCGCGAAATCGGCGAAGTCGAAGGCTGGCAAGAAGTCCAGTGCCAAGGCCCCGCCGAAAATTGAAACCAAGAGCGCGCCCGTGACGGACCCGGTGACGGGCGAGTCGGAGGCCGCCACTTCCTCGGCGCCGCCGCAGCGCGGCCCGTCCCGCATCGACTTCGACGACCGGCTCATCCAGGGCCAGACGAACAAGTCGGGCGCCGTCTATCTCTATGACCGCAAGGAGCTGAAGACGCGGTCGATGATCCGCGAGCGCGACAGCTTCCGCGCCGAAACGCTCGCCACGGTGTACGACCAGTAGGGCAGCACCGCCCACCAGCCCTTGAAGGGAGCGTCACCGTTGAGCGGCCAGCCCAGCGTCCTGCAAGTCGTCATCCTCCGCGACGGACTCCTCGTTGGGACGGAAGTCTTCGTCCCCGGCACGTATGCGCTCGGTTCAGACCCGTCCGCGGACCTGAGGCTGGAAGACCCGGCCGTGGAGCCGCGCCACGCGCTGCTCTATTTCCAGAACGGACGCGCGGCCATCCAGGACGCGGGCACCGCCACGGGCCTGTTCGTCAACGGCCACCGCGTCACCGCGTGCGAGATTCGCTCCGTGGACGAGGTGCTGTGCGGACCGTTCGTCCTCAAGACGCGCGTGCTGGCGCAGAAACCCCACGAGGCCAAGCCGCAGCCTCCGCCGGAGGTCGCCGCGCTGTTCGGCACGCCGCAGCCCGCGCCGCCTCCCCCCGCGCAGCAGGCCGCGCCCGTGCGTCAGCTCCGCCCCGCCACCGCGCCCGCGCAGCCGCTGGCCACCACCGTGCCCGCGATTCGCGCCGTGCCGCAGCAGCAGGCCCATCCGGCGCAAGCGGCGACGCAGGCCATCTATCCGCAGCAGTCCGCCGCGCCCGCCATGGTCCCCATGCCGGCGCCCGTCGCGCACGCGCCGCAGGCCTCCATCAACGCCCAGGCCCACGTGGCCGCCGCCGCGCCGCAGCCCGTGCCGCTGCAGGCCCCCCACCAGCCCGTGCCCGCTGGCACCGTGCCGTCCGTGCGCCGCCGCGTGACGCAGGAGCCGCCGCAGGCCGCGAACACGGGCATGCTGTTCGCGGATGATCTTCTCGCGGACGTCGCGTTGGAGCCGCTGCCCGCGCCGCAAGGGCCGCTGCTCCAGGAGCCACGCGTCACCGCGTCCAGGCCCACGCACGCGCCGCGCCTGGACCCGGGCAAGGGCACGCCCCAGCTCTACCTGGAGCTCTACTGGGGCACCATCCGCCGCGACGCGCGCCGCTTCAAGCCGGACAAGAAGCAGCCGGTGAAGGCGTCGCTGGACCTCCCCGACGCGATGCCGCTGTGGGGCTTCACGCTGCCGGAGAGCACCGGGCCCTTCACCCTGGCCGAGTCGGCCAACGGCGCCTTCCGCCTCTTCGTGCCTCCCGGCACCGAGGTGGAGAAGAGCGGCAATGACGGCCGCTTCACCCCCGTCACCGGCGCGGCGCTGGAGTCCGACGGCAGCCGCCGCTTCATCACGCTGCGCGAGGGCGTGGGCGCCCGGCTGACGCAGGGTCAGATGTCGCTGGTGGCCTACGCCGCCCCCATCCCCACGCGCGTGTTCGTCAACCCGCTCAAGGGCCTGCCGTGGCTGGCGATGATGTGCTTCCTGCTCTTCGCGTCGGGGATGGGCGCCTTCATCGCGCTCAAGCCGCCCACGCCGGAGACGGCGGACTTCACCCAGAAGAGCCTGCCGCCCGTCGCGCTGCGCCTCATCGCCCCCGAGCCGAAGAAGAAGGAAGAGGCGAAGCAGAAGCTGGAGGCCATCAAGAAGAAGGCCCCACCGAAGGAGAAGGTCGCGGAGAAGGCGCCGCCCAAGCCGGTGGAGAAGGCACCACCTCCGCCCAAGGAGCAGCCCAAGGCCGTGGCCGCCGCGCCCGCGGAGAACAAGGCGCTCAAGGCGCTGGCGAAGCTGTCCGCCGCCGGGCCCGCCACCAATGACCTGCTCGCCGCCGTGGACAAGCTGGGCAGCGGCCCGGGCAGCAAGAACGTGAAGAACTCCAACTACAAGCTGTCGGGCCTCATCGGAAAGGCGCCCATCGCCAACGCGGGCCTGGGCACGTTCGGCCTGGGCGGCGGCGGCAAGGGCGGCGGCGCGACGCTGGGCGCGGAGCTTCTGCGCGGCAAGGGCGGCGGCGGCATCGGCGCGCTGGGCGCGGGCTCGGTGGGCAAGGGGAAGGTCGGCGGCACCGTCACGCGCGCCACCGCGCGCAGCATCGCCTCCACCCAGGGCACCGTGGACCGCGAGGCCGTGGCCCGCGTCATCAACAGCCACCTGAACGAAGTGCACGGTTGCTATGAGCGCGCGCTGCTCAAGGATCCGGGCCTCGCCGGCAAGGTGGTGCTGGAGTGGACCATCGGCGCCAACGGCCGCGTGGCCGCGGCGAAGACGAAGTCCTCCACGTTGCGCAATGCCTCCGTCGAGGCCTGCATCCTCACCAATCTGAAGTCCTGGACCTTCCCCGCCCCCAAGGGCGGCGTGGTCATCATCACCTACCCGTTCCTCTTCAACTCCGTCGGCTACTGACGCGGGCCCCCCACCCGCGTTTCGTTCCGCTCATCCGCCAGGAAGCCCCCACCGTGCGATACGCCCTGCTCATTCTCTTGTTCCTGGCGCCCGGCCTTGCCCGCGCCCAGGCCGAGGCGCTCGAGAATCCCGGCGCCGTCTCCGCCATCCAGGAGCGGCAGTACCGGATGAACCACGAGCTGTACCTCGGGGTCGGCGTGCTGCCGGCCGACGCCTTCTACAAGGGCCTCACTGGAAGCGTCTCGTACACGTACCACTTCAGCGACACGTTCGCGTGGCAGGTGGGCCGCGGCACGTACAGCTACAACATCCAGACGTCGCTGCGCCGGCAGCTCGAGCGCGACTTCGACGTGGCCCCCACCGCCTCCGCGTTCGAGGACCAGGTGCAGTGGATGGTGGGCTCGGACCTCGTCTGGAGCCCGCTCTACGGCAAGACGGCCGTGCTCAACAGCTCCGTGCTGCACTTCGAGGCGTTCCTGCTCGGCGGCGGCACGGTGGTGAAGATTGACCGGCAGGACGGCTTCCGCCCCGCCATCAACCTGGGCCTGGGCGTGCGCATGTTCTCCGGCAAGACGCTGTCGTTCCGGCTCGACGTGACGAACAACGTCGTGTTCGCGGGTGCCTCCCGCATCATCAATGTCCCCGTGGTCCAGCTCGGTACCGCGTTCAACTTCGGCGCCACGGAATGACCCCCCGCTCACTTATCGCCGCGCTCGCCAGCGCCGCGCTCGTCGTGTCTCCAGCGACGGCTCCCGCCCAGTCTGGCGGTGGCTCGCTGCCCATGCCGCCACCTCCTTCCGGCGCGAAGGCCACGCCCGGCGCCGCCGCCAAACCCGCGACGGGCTCCCCCGCTCCGGCCGCGAAGCCCGCCGAGTCCGGTGCACCCGCGCCGGCCGCCGGCGCCGAGGGCGCGCCCGCGGCTGCCGCGTCCGACAAGAAGCCGGAGGCCGCCGCCGAGGCGCCGCCGCCCGTGCCGCAGAAGGTGGACCCGGCCATCTTCGACCAGGCGCTGCAGGACTACTTCGACGGCAAGCCGCGCGACGCCGCGGGTCCCCTCTACGCGTGGCTCCAGGCCGCGCCCAAGACGGACGACAACTACGCCTGGGCGCAGTACTTCCTCGCCCGGAGCCTCATCGACCTGGGCCTGACGCACGCGGGCGCGTCGTATCTGGCGCGCATCGCCCGTGAGCGCTCCAACCCGAACGTCATCCCCCGCGCGCTCGACACGCTGAAGGAGCTGACGGACCGGCCGCACGACGACGTGATGATCGACGAGCAGGTCTTCGGCGCGCTCGACCTGGGCTTCCTCCCGGAAGACACGGGCGCGTACGCGCACTATCAGCAGGGCCTCGTCGACCTGCGCGTGGGCAACGAGCGCTGGGCCAACACGCACTTCGCCAAGCTGTCGGAGACGAGCGCCGAGGCCAGCCGCGCGAAGTTCGCGCTGCTCGTCACCCGGCTCAAGCAGGTGAAGGAGCCCTCCGAGGAGCTCATCGCGGACTTCCTGGGCCTGTCCAAGGACGAGAAGCTCACGCGCGAGGCGCGCAACGAGGCGGCGCTCGCGGTGGCCCGCCTGCGCTACGAGCGGCTGGACTACACGGGCGCGCTGGAGGCGTACAACCTGGTGAAGCTGCCGGAGCTGGACCCGGGCCGCGCCAGCCTCTACCTGGAGGAAGCGTGGACCCGCTACAAGCTGGGTGAGCCGCGCGCGTCGCTGGGCATCCTCACCACCCTGGACGCTCCGTCGTTCCGCGACGAGTTCCTGCCGGACAAGTACCTGCTGCGCGCCCTCATCTACCGCGACCTCTGCCACTACCTGCCCGCCAAGCGCGCGGCGAAGGAGCTGACGCGCAGGTTCGCGGACTCGCTGGAGGCGGTGCGCAACCGCGACGACCTCACCCAGGACCTCCGCCTGCGCCGCGCGGCCAACTCGCACGGTGGCACCCAGCGCGCCTCGCGCTTCGTGGAGACCCTGGACCTGGAGGGCGAGCGCCTGGGCCGCTACGCCGGCAGCTTCGGCGACCGGCTCTTCTCGCACCTGACGAAGCTGTACGACTTGTCTCGCGCCGAGGCCGTGCGCGTGTACGACGCGCGACTGGCGGAGGCCGTGCGCCAGGAGGCGGACACGCTCCTGCGCGCCGCGGAGCAGGTGCGACTGATGGAATACGAAGTGGGACTGAAGCTGTACGAGCGCGTGAAGAAGGGCGCGAAAATCGTGGCGCCCGAGGATGAACAACTCCTGACGCCCGACAGCGTCGCCTTCCGCTTCGACGGCGAATACTGGAACGACGAGCTCAAGTCGTACCGGGTCAGCATCGAGAGCCGCTGCATCGAGGAGACCCCATGACCGGCCCCCTGACCGGCCTGATTACCGCCGCCCTGCTCGCGGCGTCCCCCGGAGGCACGGGCCGCGCGGCGGGCCCCGGCCTCAATCCGATGGTCTCGAAGGCGAAGGAGCGCGACGAGTTCATCGCCAAGCTCAAGCGAGACATCTTCAAGGTCGACCGCGCCATCGGCGAGACAGAGAAGCTCATCTCCAAGAGCCGCAACGCGCCGTACCTGCCGGACCTCCAGTTCCGGCTCGCCGAGCTCTTCGTGGAGAAGAGCCGCTACGTGTACTACCTCCAGGCCGAGTCCCGGCCAGAGGGAGCCTCGGGCGCCATCGTCTCTCCCGAGACGCGGCTGATGAAGCAGAAGGCCGTGCAGATGTACTACCGCCTGCTGCGCGAGTACCCGGACTTCAAGGACGGGGACCAGGTGACGTTCTACCTGGCGCACGAGCAGCGAGAACTCGGGCAGTTCGACGAGATGCTCAAGACGCTCGGCGACCTGACGCGCAAGTTCCCCAACAGCCCGCTGCGGCTGGAGTCGGAGCAGATTCTCGGCGACCACTTCTTCGACAAGGCGGACCTCGTCGAGGCCGAGCGCCACTATCAGGCCATCCTGGAGGCCCCGCCCTCCCCCGTGCACGACCTGGCCCGCTACAAGATGGGCTGGATTCGCGTCAACCAGGCCAAGCACGCGGAGGCCGTCACGTTCTTCGAGGCCGCGGCCGCGAGCGCCCCCCTGCCGGGCATGGACGTGAAGAAGGCGCTCAACGTGAAGCGCGAGGCGCTGCTTGACCTCGTCTACAGCTACACGGAGGCGAAGCCGCCCAAGGGCGCGCTCAACTACTTCGAGAAGCTCAGCGAAAGCCGCGCCACCTACGCGCTGGCGCTCGACAAGCTGGGCAACCGCTACTTCATCAAGCAGCAGTACGAGTGGGCCATCCCCGCGCTGCGCAAGCTGATGGAGATTCAGCACGACCCCGAGCTGGATTTGGAGCGCGGCCAGAAGCTCTACGACGCGCTCAAGGCGTCCAAGGGCAAGGTGCTGCCGGAGCCGGAGGACCTGCGCATCCTCGTGCGCGCGGCGGTGCAGTCCAAGACCGACCCGGAGCTGTCGGAGGTCGACCGCAAGAAGCAGCTCGTGGAGCTGGAGGAGATGGGGCGCGACCTGGCCACCCTGCTCCACCTGGCGGCGCAGAAGAAGGAGGAGAAGGAGCTCTACCTGAGCACCGCCGAGGCGTACGAGGCGTACCTGAGCCTCTTCCGTCCCGACCAGTACGTGCGGCCGATGATGAAGAACCGCGCGGAGGCGCTCTTCTCCGCCAAGGACTACACGCGCGCCGCGCGTCAGTTCGAGGAGCTGGCCCGCTACGAGTCGAAGGCGAAGGACGCCAAGGGCGAGGAAGAGGCCCTCTACGCCGCGCTGCTCGCGCACTTCTCCACGCTCAAGCCGGAGGAGGCGCTCAAGCGCAACGCGTATGAAGTCGCGGACGCGCGTCAGGCGATGAAGCTGCTGGGCGCGGAGTACGTGTCGCGCTACCCCAAGAGCCCCAACGTCCTGGACGTGAAGTTCAACATCGCGCGCGCCTTCTACGAGGACGGCGACTACCCCAAGGCGGCGGAGCTGTTCACCGCC
The DNA here is from genome assembly GCF_013336725.1 of Myxococcus sp. CA040A. Taxonomy (NCBI): domain Bacteria; kingdom Pseudomonadati; phylum Myxococcota; class Myxococcia; order Myxococcales; family Myxococcaceae; genus Myxococcus; species Myxococcus sp. CA040A. The sequence goes on from NZ_JABUMR010000005.1 coordinate 816,441, forward strand.
TTCGCCCTCACCCATCCGCAGCACAAGGAAGCCACCGTCGCCGGCAACCTGGCGCTGGACAGCTTGCGGCAGGTCAACGACTTCAAGGGCCTGGACGAGACGGGCAAGAAGTTCCTCACCTCGCCCCTGCCCGGCAACTTCCGCGCGGAGGTGCAGAAGATTCTCACCCAGAGCCGCGCCGAGGCGCTGGACGAGCTGGCGCTGCAGAGCGCCCAGGAGACGGGCGACGTCATCCAGGGCCTCGTGAAGGTGGCCGACGAGAACAAGAACAGCGACATCGGCGAGAAGGCCCTGTACGGCGCCTTCACGGCGGCGCGCGAGAAGCGCGACCTGCAGGCCGAGCGCGACCTGGGCGCCAAGCTGGTGCAGGACTACCCCAAGAGCCAGTACCTGTCGGACGTGCTCCTGACGCTCGGCCGGCACGCGGCGGAAGCGGCGGCGTTCGGCGAGGCGGCCACGTGGTTCGAGCAGGTGGGCCAGAAGCTGGGCGCGGACATCGCCGGCGTGGACGGGTGGCTTGCCGGCGCGCGGCTGCGCATGGCGCTGGGTGAGTACAAGGAAGCGGCCCGCAACCTCGAGACGGCGGCGGAAGTGTCGGGCGCGCGCAAGTCCGAGGTGCTGGTGCTGCTGGCCGAGGCGCGGCTGAAGGCGAAGGACTACTCGCGCGCGAAGCTCGCGGCAGACTCGGCGCTGAAGCTGGACCCGAGGAGCGCGGGCGCGGCGGCGGTGCTGGCGGAGGTGCAGGCAGTCACGGCGCCCACGGCGTCCGCGGACGCGCTGGTGGCCACGCTCACCACGGCGGTGCAGGGCCCCAACGGCCAGACGGAAGAGGCGGCCAGGGGCCTGTGGTTCCTGGGCGAGATTCTCTACCGCGGCTACAAGGACCTGCCGGCGGACAAGGTGGAGGAGAAGGTCGCCGCGCTCCAGAGCCTGGAGGGCATCTACACGCAGGCCGCGTCGCTGGGTTACCCCGAGTGGGCGGTGGCCTCGCTGTGGCGGCTGGCGCTGGCGTACGGGCACATCGCGGACGTCGTCGAGTCCACGCCGGTGCCGGGCGGCCTCTCCGCTTCGGAGTCGCAGCAGTTCCAGGCGGCGGTGAAGGAGCAGGTCGGCCCGCTGAAGACGCGCTCGGAGGAGGCGTTCAAGGCGTGTCTGTCCCGCGCGGAGTCGCTGGAGGTCTTCAGCGCGGCGGTGGTGGGTTGCCGCTCGCGCGCCGAACAGGCCGCGCTGCCGGTGCCCCAGCCGGGTGCGCCCACGCAGTTGGCCGCGCTGGATGACCTGCGCAAGAAGGCCGAGCGCACGCTCAGCGTGGAGTCGCTGGAAGCGCTGGGCATGGCGTACCTGGAGGCGCGCCAGTTCGGCGTGGCGCAGCTGACGTTCGGCCGCGTCACGGAGCTCCAGGACACCAAGGCCTCGGCGCACTCGGCGCTGGGCTGGGCGCTGCTCAACATGGGTGACGCCATGGGCGCGCGCGCCGCGTACGCCAAGGCGATGGACTCCGACCCCACCTACGACAAGGCGCGCCTCAACCTGGCCGCGCTGCGCTGCCGCTTCGGCGACGTGGACGGGGCGCGGCGAGACCTGGCCGTCCTCAAGGACGTGGGCTCGCTCAACGGCGCCGACGTGGACACCGCGGGCTGGAAGGCGTGCAAGTGAGCCCGCGTCTCCACCCGACGCACTCGCACGGCTTCCGGACCCTGGCGCTCGTGGCGCTGGTGGCCGGGCTGTGCGCGTGTAGCGACGAGGGCGGCGCGCTGGAAGGCAGCGTGTCGCCGTTGTTGGACCTGAAGTACAAGCGCGCGGAGGCGGTGCTGGCCGAAGGAGAGCTGTCCATCAACTTCGTCTCGCCCCAGGGCTCCGGGGTGAACACCGTGCTGAAGGTCAGCGCGCGCGTGGGGGACATGATTCCCGAGGGCTACACCGGCGGGCTCACCATCAACCTGGCCGAGGCCCTGGAAGGCGGCGCGCAGCGCGGCGTCATCGGCCGCAGCGTGCTGGACGAGCCGGCGCGCGTCTTCCCGCAGTTGGAGCGAGGCTCGCTCGTGGTGGACAACCTCCCCACGGCGCAGGGCCAGCGTGTCACCGGTGACTTCCACGTCACCTTCGTCAACGGCATCGACATCTATTCCGGCCGCACCATCTTCGGCAGCTTCGAGGCGACCGTTCCATGAAGCACATCGTCCTGCTCACCCTCCCGCTCTTCCTGGCCGCGTGCGGCCCCAGCTACGGCATGAAGGTGCCTGGCTCGCTGGTGAAGAAGCTCCCGTTTGAAGTCCGCATCGAGCTGCTGGAGGCGGAGAACGAGCTGGCGCTCGCCGTCGACAAGGTGGACGAGAACAACAACGAGATTGACCGCGCCCGCGACAACATCCGCCGCGCCCGCTCCCGCCAGGAGGCGGCGGAGGACGAGGTGGACCGCGCGACGGACGAAGTCTCGCGCGAGGTGGCGAAGCTGGCCATCGAGGAGTCCGAGGCTCGCGTGGAGTACCTGCGCGCGAAGCAGCGGCTGTCGGTGGGGTTGCGTGACGTGTCGGAGCTGGCGCGCAACTGCGCCTTCGCCAAGTTCGAGCTGGCCAAGCTGACTGCGGCCCGCAAGGCGAAGGTGGAGGGCAGCGAGGAGCTGGACCCGAAGGAGTTCGAGGAGCAGGTCGCCGAGTGCGAGGCGGAGGTGAAGGAGGAGCTCGCCGACCTCTCCGAGGACCAGAAGGAAGAGAAGACGGCGCGGGAGGCTTGGGAGGCGAAGAAGACGGCCCTCGCCAAGAAGACGTTCGACGCGCGTGCCAGTCCCTACGTGGAGAACCTGTGATGACGAAAGCCGGCGTCCTAGTCCTCCAGCTGCTCACCGCCCAGACGCCTCCACCCGACGCGGCCGCGCTCGAGCGCACCGCGGCGGTGGAGAGTGCCCGGCTGCGCGCGTCTCCGGACGACGCCGATGCGCTCTATCGCCTGGGCACGGCCTTCCTCGCGCTGAACAAGCCGAAGAAGGCGGTGGAGCCGCTGAAGAAGCTGGTGGAGGTGGAGCCGGACCTGATTCCGCCCCGCCTGGCACTGGGTCGGGCGCTGCGGCTCGCGGGCGACGCGGAGGCCGCGCGCACGCTGCTGGACCAGGCCATCGCCGCGTTTCCCGAGGATGCGTCGCTGCGCTCGGAGCGGGGCCTGCTGGCCCGCGTGCTGGACGAGACGGACGTGGCCATCAGCCAGTACTCGATGGCGGTGGAGCTGGCGCCGAAGGACGCGGAGCTGCGCTTCAACCTGGGCGAGGCCCTGCAGCGCGCCAACCGCACGGACGACGCCATCGAGGCGTACCGTGAGGCGCTGAAGCTGGACTCCAAGCTGAACGTCGCCCGCGTCAACCTGGGCAAGGCACTGGCGGAGAAGGGGCTCAACGGCGAGGCCAAGGAGACGCTGCGCGAGGCCACGCGCGAGAAGCTGGGCGACGCGGAGGCGCACTACAACCTGGGCGTCCTGCTGCTGCGCGAGAACGACTTCGACGGCGCCATCGCCGAGTACCAGCGCGCCATCGCCGCGGACCCGAAGCACGCGCGCGCGCAGAACAACCTGGGCGTGGCGCTCAACGAGAAGGGCGACCCGCGCAAGGCCACCGAGGCGTTCCTCAAGGCCATCGCCGCCGACTCGAAGTACGCGGAGGCCCACTTCAACCTGGGGCTCGCCTACTACCAGTTGGGCGACAACGTGCGCGCCACCAAGTCCTTCGAGAAGGCGCTGGTGCTGGAGCCGCGTCGGGCCAGCGGGCCGTACACACAGTTGGGCCACCTGTACCTGGAGCAGGGCAAGAAGAAGCAGGCGGTGGAGGCCTTCAAGAAGGCCATCGAGAAGAGCACCGACGACGGGAAGAAGACGACGGAGGCGTACCAGGGCCTCGCGCGCGCGTACCTGTCGCTGGGCAAGGCCGAGGAGGCCGTGGCCACGCTGAAGACGGCGGTGGAGGCGTTCCCCAAGGACGCGGCCGCGAGGGCGGGCTACGGCGAGGCGCTGAAGGCCAAGGGTGACTTCGACGGCGCGATTGCCCAGTACGAGGAATGTGTCGCGCTGTCGCCCACGGTGGAGAACCGGTTGGCGCTGGCGGACACCTACGCGAAGAAGCGCGTGTCGGCGAAGGCGCAGCCGCTCTACCTGGCGGTCCTCAAGGAGGACCCGAACCACCGCGTGGCGAAGCTGGCCCTGGCGGACCTCCTGATGGCCATGGGGGACTACGCCGGCGCGGAGACGTACCTGCGGCCCAAGGAAGGCGAGGAGGCGGACACGGCGGCGCTGGCGCGGCTGGGCATCGTCCACTCGCGGCGCGGGCGTCCGGACCTGGCGGTGACGGAGTTGGAGGAAGTGGTGGCGAAGGACCCGGCGCAGATTGAAGCGCGGGCCGAGCTGGGCTTCCTGTACCTGCGCGGCGGCGACGGTGCGAAGGCGCGCAAGGTGCTGACGGACGCGCTGGCGGTGGAGCCTCGCAACGCGCTGGCGCTGCTGTACCTGGGCCACGCGCTGTACCAGCAGGGCAACGCGAAGGACGCGGAGAAGTCCTTCCGGGGTTCCTCTCAGGTGGACCCGACCTTCGCCGAGCCGCACAACGCGCTGGGCCAGTTGCTGGAAGCGTCGAAGCGGCTGGATGAGGCGAAGCAGGAGTACGAGACGGCGCTGAAGCTCCAGCCCAACCACGAGGACGCGCAGCTGTCCTTGAAGCGGCTGGGTGCATCGGCCAAGGCGGAGTAGGCGCGACGGCTCCGCCCCGTCTGGCGCGGAGCCTCGGCCCAGGCGGACGAGGCTGGGCGGCTACGCGGGCATGCCGAGCAACACCGCGCCCACGGAGACGAACGCCGCGCCCACGAGTTGGCGGCGTCCCAGCCTCTCTCCCTGAAGCGCGGCCAGGGCCAGCGCGAAGGCGATGGACGTGTTGCGCAGCGTGAGCACCGCCCCTGCCCCACTGTCGCTCAGCGCCGAGAGCAGCAGCGCGAAGGACAGCATGCTGATGGTCCCTCCGAAGAGCACCAGACCGGGACGGCTCCACGCCTCTCGCTGGAGGGTGGCCCACCCCATCTGCCGGCTCCGCTCCAGCACCAGCATGGGCAGCGCGACGAGCAGGCCCGTGGTGAAGAGAGCCGGTGGCTGCGCACCGTCCGAGAGCGCCATCTTGTAGCTCAGGTGATAGCCGGCGATGGCCACCGCCGACAGCGCGGCCCACGCGACTCCGGACGCAGCGGGCCCCGTGGGACGCGACAGATGCATCACCGCGAGCCCACCGCCCAGCACCACCGCGCCCGTGACGGTCCACGCGGAGATGGGCTCACCCAGTGCCAGCACGGACACCGGCCAGACCAGGAGCATCGCGCCACCTCGCGACACCGTGTACGCGAGGCCCAACGGTGCGCGGTGCAAAGCACGGGACAGCGCCGCCAGATAGACGCTCTCACAGACGCCTGCCCCGAGCGCCCATGCGAGCCCCCGCCAGGAGGGGAACGCTTCCCCTTTCATACCGAGCGACCACAGACCACCGCCCACCACCGCCACGGTGATGACGCCCACCACGCCTGCCTCGGGATTCGGATGCTTCTTGAGCATCGCGTTCCAGGACGCGTGAAGGAACGCGGACACCAACACCAACCCCAGCGCGACGGTCTCCAACGGGCGAGGCTCCTGGACAGCGGCGAAGGCCTGTATCTAGCGCGTCGCCGCGCGCCTCGCAGTCCTCATGCGAGGGAGGCACACTCCTGGTCATGCGAGGGGAGCACAGTCCTCCTCGGAGTTCGCCAGCACCGTCGGTGCGTCGGCCGCGGACAAGCGAGCAGACAGGGAAGGCTCGGCAGGCGACTGGTACCGCGTGGCGTGAGGTGCTCACCGCTCGGGAGAGAGGCGCACCGCTCCTTCCGCGAGACCTGGAGCGCGGAGCATCAGTCCACTCGAAGAAGCCGTGCCTTCTCGGGGAGCGGTGCTTCGCGCGCGGCGAGGACACGCAAGCCACTCGCTCCACTCCCGGGGCGACGAGCACCCCACGAGGAGGTTTCGCATCTCCCGCAAGGGCTTGAGCAGGGTGCGCCTGTCGGAAGTGCGACAGGCTTCGCTCGCCTCATCGCCGCTCACTCAGGGAGCATCATCCTCACCGGAGTCCTCGGAGTCCCCCGACACGTCGCCCGAGAGGAAGCGCGCTGGCAGGACAGGCCCCGTGGGCGAAGGCCTCCGCTCGACGAGGTGCTGTCGACCGAAGGTGTAACGCGCCTCCGCATGGGCTCCGAAGGCCGAGCCTTCCGCATGAGCCACCATCACGAGGTCCGTCCGCGGCACCACCCCCGGCGTCACGCTCACCACACACGGCACCGCGCGCACATCCTCACCCTCACCTTCCGGCAGCACGAAGTCCGTCGTCCCCTCGATGAGCCGCGCCTCCGGAGGCAGCACGATGCTCACCGCGATGGGCACGTTGAAGCCCGCCCTCCGCTCGACTTCGGCCACGAGCCGGAGTCCTCCGCCCTCGGCGTCCACCACGCGCCAGTTCACGCGCATCGGAGCGGGCACTCGCGTGGTGAGCCCCGCCAATGAACCTCCGCTCAACGCGGTGGCCGCGCTGTCGTCCGAGGACTCCTCCGTGTGCTCCTCGCCAACCGCCACGCCTCGCGGATGCACGCGGTGGACCGCATCGCGCACCAGACCGGCGCCTCCAGACCTCCCCTTCGGCGGTGACGCGGTCGACATGCGTACCGCCGCCACAGGCCTCGATGCGGACACCGAAGCTCCTTGAGTCCGCGTCGAGAGGCGCGAAGCCTCCTCCCCGTGCACGGGACCACTCAACGGGACCTCGTCTCTCTGGGAGAAGGGAGGTCGAGGTTCGGGAGGCTTGCGCAGTCGGCCTCGGGCTCGCTCCACCCCCGAAGCCACTCCCGCCGCAAGTGCTCCAATCAGCGCCAGGGCCAACACCGCGCCCGCGATGCGTCGTCGCGACGTCATGGGCACGCTCCCCGAATGGCACGCCCCACGCGCGCTCGGGCAACGAGCCCCACCACGTCGAACACCGACACAACATCAGGGCGAACGAGGGCCTCCCGGCCATCCCGCCGGACACGTTCCATCATCGACACCGCGGACTCCAGAACTGGCCCCTGCCGCTCCAACTTGCGCATCACAGCCTCACCGGCACAGGGGCTCATGGCTGGGATACGGATACGCCAGGGTCGGCTCGGTGGCCGCGTCCATCAATGCCCGCGGGTAGCCCTTGCACATCAATGTGTCCAGGAAGTCCGCGAGACACGGCGCGGCCTCCGTCGTCTCCACCACGTCCACCTGCCTTCCCTCCACCATCCTCCACGTGTGCTTGCGATACCCCCGCGCCCACGGCGCCAGGTTCATCGCCGGAGCCGCGAGCGCTTCGTACAAGACCTGCCGCGACGGCGTACCGGTGCCCAGCCGATAGAGCATGGCGGCCACCTCGTTCTCCTCGATGGGCTGGAGCAATCCGTCCTCGGGCTTCGGCCGAGACCACGCGACCAGCTCTGGTGAACGCGTCTCCAGGTCCAGCCAGAACATCGTCCCGCCCTGCCTGTCGTAGTAGCGGGGATTGCCGCGCGTGTCGGAGCTGAACCACGTGGCCCAGCCCTCACTCCAGGCCTGACCCGGGAAGGTGGGCACCCCGACATAGTGAGGTCCACCCTCGGAGGGGCTCGTCCCGTGGCTGGCCATCGCCCAGTGCCCCAGCTCGTGGAGCACCATCGCCTCGGACCACCACGCCGCGTCGGAGTCTCCCGGCAGCCAGAGCTGCGCGCCCCAGCGCCGCCCCGCCGCCGTCACCTGCCACGGCGCGAAGCACGCCCCACACGACCACGTCGTGCCGAAGCCCAACCACGCCACCACGGGCAACCCCGTCCGGCCAAACCGCTCCCGCGTGCCATTCCACGCCGCGCTCAGCGCCTCGAAGACCGCCGCCGCGCCCGAGCCCTCCGACTCCTCGATGGCGACCACGGGCGCGTCCATCAACTCCCGCGTCGGGCGCGCCCAGCTCCACAGCCGCGCGGAAGCCCCCAGCGTCACGGGCAGCGTCTGTGGCCCAGACAGGCCCGGGTCCGCCACCGCGTAGTCCACCGTGCCGGGCTTCCCCTGCCCCGCCGCGTACACCACGACGAGGTCCTCCGGGCCCACCTCGGTCGGCAGGCGCACGGTGAAGCGCCCCACTGAGTCCGTCACCCCCAGGTCGATGAGCGTGCCCGCCTGGAAGGACGCGACGAGGAAGCCTCGGGCCGGCACCCACTCCGTCTCCGGCGTCCAGTCGTGGAAGGCCGCGTCGGGCAAGCGGCGCTCGTAACGCGCGACACCGCTCAGCGTGCGCCCGGGCGCGCCGCACCAGCCCCGGTTCCCTTCCGCGACACAGCCCGCCTCACATCGCTGTTCGAGCCAGCGCCCCGCCGAGCACCGCTCCAGCGCGCCCATGTCCGAGCAGCGCGTGGTGCTCTCCACACAGGCCGCGCCTGGCTCGCAGTGCGCGCCATCGGAGGATTGCGATTCGACGCAGGCCTCGCTCACCGCGCAGTCCTCGCGCGCGAGCTGTCCGTCGTGACAGCGCTCCACCACGCGAGGCCCCAGACACCGTCCTCCGACAGGAAGCGCGCCGCAGTCGACCTGGGCCCTCACGGCTTCCTCGGGCCCGGTGGAGCACGCGCTCATCCGGCAGGCTTCGTCGGAAGCCTCGCACGCGGCATCACACGGAACGGCTCCCGAGCCCGCGCCACACGCCAGCAACCCCACGCCCAGCGCCCAGTACACGAGCGCCCACCCACTCGCGCGAACAGCCGACTCGAAGCCCAACGCCGTCCCACCTCCACGTCCGCCACACTGGTGACGAGTGCGCGGCAGGACAACATGGTGCCCTCGAAGAACAGCATGAGCAGGAGACGCGGGGGTCCCCTGCTTGCCCGCATTCACCGTGTCGCAATGTCAGACATCCGACACGACAGGCTCTGTTTCCAGCCTGCTCGTCTGCTCAGGGGCAGGCAGGCCCATCGACAAACACTCCTCGCGGGGGCGGGCGCCCGGCGGTGCGACATGGAGGGAGGCCGGGTTCGCCGCACACCCCCGCGAGAAGCAACTCACGAAACTTGAAGACACCCGCTCATGGATGATGCGGGGCCCGGCCCGAGGGAATGATGAAAGGCGCGGGTGAGTCTGGATACTCGACGAGACGGACCTGCAGACCGAAGGTGCTGGCGATGAGTTCCGGACGGAGAACCTGGGCGGGAGACCCCAGCTCCACCAGCTTGCCGTCCGCCAGGACCGCGATTCGATGCGCATAACGCGCGGCCAGATTCAAATCATGGAGCACCGCGAGCACCGAACCTCCGTCCCGCGCGAAGTGCGTCGCTTCCTCCAGGACGAGATGCTGATGCGAGAGGTCCAGGCTCGACGTCGGCTCGTCGAGCAACAGATAACGATGACCGTGCTCGGGCGCCTCCCAGAGTTGCGCGAGCACGCGCGCGAGCTGCACCCGCTGACGCTCTCCTCCCGAGAGAGAGGTATACGGCCGCGACGACAGGTGCCGGATGTCCATCACCTCCAGCGCGGCCTGCGCCGCATCCATGTCCGCGCTTCCTTCGCCCCGCGTGGCGTGAGGGCTGCGTCCCAGCAGCGCCACCTCCAGCACGGTGAAGCCGAACCCGAGTGACGACTCCTGGGGAAGCACGCCCAGCCGCAACGCGCGCTCCCGGGGAGGCCACTTCAACAGCGGGCGCCCATCCATCAGCACCTCGCCCACGGTGCAGGGAAGTTCCCCGGAGAAGGCCGAGAGCAGCGTGGACTTGCCCGCGCCGTTCGGCCCCACCACTGCGAGGACCTCGCCAGGCACCAGGTTCAGCGACACCGGTCCCAGCGCGCGACCCCGGCCTCGCCACACCTCGACTCCCCGTGCCTCCAGGCTCATGACATCCCCTTGCCGCGCGCCAGCATCGAGATGAAGACAGGAACGCCCAGCATGGACGTGAGCGCACCGACGGGAAGCTCCTGGGGCACCGCCGCCGTGCGAGCGAGCACATCCGCGGCGACGAGCAACGCCGAGCCCAGGAGCGCCGAAGCCCCCATCAACCGCCGGTGGTCCGGCCCGAGCGCGAGCCGCAGCAGCGCCGGAACGAGCAACCCCACGAAGCCGATGATGCCCGTGACGGACACCGCCGCGCCGACGCCCAGCGCCGCCGCGAGGATGAGCCGTCGCTTCAGCTTCTCCACGTCCACGCCCAGGTGCCATGCCTCGCGCTCTCCCAGGAGCAGCAGGTTGAGCGAGCGTGAATCCCTCAGCAGCAACACCAGCGCGATGAGCAGCGGCACCGTGGACGCCACCACCACGCTCCAGGAGGCGCCGGCCAGGCTGCCCCAGGTCCAGAAGGTGATGGTGCGAAGCTGCGCGTCGGTGGCCATTTGCGTGAGCAGGCCAATCCCCGCGCCCGCGCCCGCGCTCACCGCCACGCCCGCCAGGAGGATGCGCGCCGTCTCCGTGCGCCCACCACCCCCGCCCAACCTCTGCGCGAGCAACGTGGCGCTCAGCGCGCCCAGGAACGCCGCGCCCGGTACCACGAGCAACCGGAACGGCCCCAGCCGCGAGCTGAGGGCCACGTCCATGACGATGGCGGCCACCGCGCCCAGGGCCGCGCCGCTGGAAGTCCCCAGGAGGCCCGGCTCCACGAGCGGGTTGCGGAACAACGCCTGGAGCGCGGCGCCGCTGGTGGCCAGCACCGCGCCCACCATCACCCCGAGCACCACGCGAGGCAGACGGATGGACAGCAGCACCGCCTGCTGCATCGGCTCCAGCCGATATCCCGTCTCCAGCCCCAACGCCTCCAGCGCACTGCCGAACAGCCCCAACAGTGGCACCCGGTACGAGCCCACCGAGAGCGACGTGAGCGTGACGACCACGAGCGCGGCGCCCAGCACGAACCACGGGCGAGGACGGCCACCAGGCCCCCTCACCTGCTCCCGCGCCGGATACGTCGCGGGAGCGGGAGCCACGTCCGAAGCGCTCATGTCCCGTCCTGCGCCGGAAGTCCCATGCCGTCCTGCAAGCGCTGCACGGCCTTGCCCAGCTTGGGCCCCAGGCTCATGAAGTGGACGTCCTCGATGGTGGTCAGCTTCCAGCCCTGCACTTGGGACAGGCCAGGGACCAGCCGAAGTCCCGCCTCACCTCCAACGGCCTCCAGCGAGCTGCCGGGAAGCAGGATGATGTCGGGCGCCGCGCCAACCACGGCCTCGGCCGTCAGCGGCCGGTGACCGGTGTAGCCCGTCACGGCATTCACACCCCCCGCCAGCCGGATGAGTTCATCGGTGGCCGTGTCCTTGCCCGCGACCATGAGGGCGTTGGCGCCCCGGGCATACAGCGCGAGGATGCGCTTGGGCTTCGCCTGCTTCGCCGACGCGGCACGAGCAGCGGCGCGCTTCAGGTCTGCCTCCAGCTCCGCGACGAGCGCCTCACCCTCGGACACCCGGCCCAGCTTCGTCGCGAGCGTCCGGATGCGCTGCCGTGCCGCATCCAGCGTGGGCAGGTTGGACAGCACCACGACTTCCATTCCCGCCGTGCGAAGCTGCTCGAGGACACCAGGAGGTCCCGCCTCCTCCGACGCCAGCAGCCACGCCGCGCCGAGCGCGAGCAGGGGCTCCGCGGCCAGCGCGCGCTGGTAGCCCACCTTCGGCCGGCTCCGGGCCACGGGCAGCGCCAGGCTGGTGTCGTCCACGCCCACCACCTGCGCTCCCGCGCCGAGCGCGAACACCGTCTCGGTGACAGCGGGCCCCACCGTCACCAGCTTGGGTGCGGCGGAAGCCGGGGCCGTCTTCGCCACAGCGGGAGCAGGTGCCGCCTTCGCGGCGGCGGGTGCGGCCGGAGCAGCGGCCAGCGCGGACTGCGACAGCAGCAGCGCGGCCAGGAGCACTGTCACGCGCTTCATGACGCCACCCCGGTCGCGGGCAGCGCGGCGATCAGCTCCTCCATCAGCGCCCGCCATTCAGGCTGCTCGGGGATGCCGGGCTTCCGCTTGCCGAAGAGCAGCGCGATGTTCTCACCGGCCGCGTCGAACAGCTCCAGCGAGGTGACGACGCCGTCACGCGTGGGCTTGCGGACAATCCAGGCCGTGTGGACGTGGTCCGTGCGCAGGTGCAGGTTGAAGCTCGGGTCCAACACGTTCATCCACGGGCCCATGGCGCGCACGGTGTGCACGGGGCCGGTGTGAATCTGGATGGCACCCGGGTTGCCGACGAACACCATGATGGGCAGGCCCGAGGCCGCCACCTTCTCCAGCACCCACGTCAGCGAGGAGGTCGCCACGGGCGTGGTCAGCTCGTTCCCCACCAGCCGGAGCGCCTGGGTCCGCGCCACCTTGAAGCGGCGCAGCAACGGGAAGAAGTCGTGCGTGTCCTGGAGCGCGCGCCAGCCGGACACCAGACCCTCCACGTCGATGTCGCCATCGGGCCGGGGAGCCTCCGCCGCGGTGGCAGCCTCCACCGGCACCCCGCGCGACTGCTCCGCGTGGGTGTAGTCCTCCACCAGTCGCTCGAACGCGCTGACGCCGGACTCGTCCTCCAGGTAGACCTTGTGAACGGCCATGCCCGTGCCGTCGAAGAAGTGCAGGCTGCGCCGCGTGCCCTCTGGACGGACCTCTCTGAACGCGAAGCCGAAGCGCCAGCGCGTGAGGAACAGCCGCAGGTCGATGTTCTCGTCCAGCACCAGCGCGACGGCGCCGTTCACCTCGACGTTGCGGTACAGGCCGCGCTTCTCGTGCACGGCGCTCTCGTTGCGCGTGAGCGTCATCACCTTGCCCAGCGACTCCAGGCGCGGCAACAACGTGTCGAGGCGCAGGTCCAACCGGACGACGTCTTCACCCACACCGGTGGCGAGCAACTGCGCCTCGCTCACGCCAAGTTGCTCCGCCGCGTCACGAATACGGGTGCGCGGCTGTTCCTCGCGCAGCGACTGCCAGCGCTGACGGAGGGCGGTGGGCTCGAGAGAAGACGCCGGCGAAACAGGTTGGGAAATCATGGCAGACACCAGGGGAAAGGAAGACTTCGACTTCAGTGAGACGCTTCGACAGGGAGACCGCTGGGAGAGACGCCATCCTCGAGCGCGCCAGCCGAGACGGGCGCCGTCACCTTCGTCCAGCGCAGCTTGAGCATCGCGGGCGTGCCGGCGTCGTCGTAGTAGGACAGCATCTCCACCTTGAAGTACGCCTTCGAGTCGGAGCGCACGACGTACACCTGCGCGCGCGGGGACAGCTTGTGCGTCGACACGTCGTAGGCGTACCAGGCGCCGTTGGCCTGGAAGACGGTGTCCGGGTCCACGCCCTCGTCGTCGCCGTCATCCGCGTCGACCGAGTAGCCACCCGCGGGCGCCTGCGCGAGCTGGGCGAAGTCCTGCGAGGGCAGCACCGCCACCTCCACGCCGCCCGTGCCATTCACGCCGCCGCGCGAGCGGATGCCAAAGCGCTGGAACGACAGGTCCCACGTCGCGTCCGCGCTCGCGCTCACCTGCAGACCGGTGTCCAGGTCCAGGCCCACCCAATCCGTCTTGCTCGTGGCGTCGACGACGGTGGTGATGGAGCCGTCCGTGTTGCCCACGTGGCGCACGTGCGTGCCGTTCGCCGGCACCTCGACGCCCGGCTGCTCCGGCGTGTTGTCATCGTCGTCCCCAGGCGTGGGGACCAGGTCGTCACCGCAGGCGGACAGCAGGCCAGACAGGCACAGGACCGCGGCGGCGCGGCCGAAACGAGACACGGAGAAGAAGGTGGGGCGGGACATTCAGGCTCCTTGAAGGTTTGGGGTGACTCACAGCCGGAACGAGAGGCCGGCCTGGAAGGTGCGTGGCGGAATGGGCAGGTCCGTGGGATTGCCCGCGTCGGCGAGGTTGGAGCCGAGCACGAAGAACTGGAGCGACTCGCGCGCCCTCCAGGCGATGCGGGCGTCCACCGTGACGTAGGCCTCCGACTTGTAGGGATTGGCGAGGCCGTCACCATCCGTGTCCGGATAGAAGGGACGCTTGCCCACGAGCGCCGCGCGGACCCACGTCTCCAGGCCCCACTCGCGGTGACGCCACGTGGCCTGCGCGGTGAGCCGGTGGAGCGCCTGACCTTCCAGCGCCCGGTCCAGCTCCTCGTCGTGTCCGTCGGTGAGCGTGTAGGCCACCTCGCCGGACAGGCGCCACGGGAAGCGCTGCCGCAAGCCCAGCTCACCGCCACGCACGCGCGCACGCGCCACGTTGACGTAGGTGAAGAGCTGCTGCTCTCCGCCCTGCTGGAGCGTGGTGCCAATCATGTCGCGCAACGCGTGCTGATACGCGCTCACCCAGATCAGCGAGGCATCCGACGGCCGAACCTCCGTGGACACACTGAAGCTGCGCGAGCGCTCCGGCTTCAGGTCCGGATTGCCGCGCACCGAGTAGCCGACGCTGGGGTTCTCGAAGTCGAGGAGCAGCTCCTGGAAGCCCGGCGCCCGGTAGCCCCAGCCATAGCTGCCTCGCACGGTGAGCCAGGACAGCGGGTCCACCTTCGCCGCGAGCCGAGGCGTGACGGCCGTGCCGAACTGCGTGTCCACGTCCACGCGCGCGCCCGGGACGACCACCAGCTTGGGGCCCGTCGCCAGCGTCCAGCTGTCCTGCGCGTAGAGCGACGCGCGGCCCCGGTCACCCTCGCCCGTCTCCAGTCGGTCCGCCACCAGCCACTCGCCCAGGAGCTCCGCGCCGACGACGAACGCGTGACGCTCGCCCACGCGCGCGTCGAGCTGCGTGCCCAGTCGGCCCTGCTGCTCGCGCGTGTCCTCCACCGTGTCCAGCGCGGAGGCGCGGCGCTGGTCTCTCAGGTAGCGACGCTGGAAGTGGGAATACGAACCCTCCACCCGGAGCGTCGCGCCGCTGTTCAACTTCCAGGACGGCGCCAGCCGCGAGTTGATGGACGTGTCGCGGCTCGCCCTGTCGAACACCGCGCCCGCGACGCCCAGGTCGACGCCGCGCTGGGTGCGTCGGGAGAAGCCGGCGGACCCTTCCAGTGACAGGGGACCTTCGCCCTTCAGGTCTCCACTGGCGGAGACGTCGAAGCCCTCCAGGCTGCTGCCCGTGGTGCCGACATCCGCGGGCTCCAAATCGTAGGACGCACGGCGCTGCAAGCCACCGCTGAGCCGCAGGCCCCAGCTCTCGCCCCGCGCCTCGCCCGTCGCGTCCAGGTCCAGCCGCTCCAATTCGCCATAGGCCACACGCAGCTCACCGCCGAGCGGCTTGCGAGCCCGTCGCGTGATGAAGTTCACCACGCCGCCCACGGCGTCACTGCCGTAGAGGACCGATGACGGCCCCTTGACGATCTCCACCTGCTCCACGTCCTCGAGCGACAACCGGGACAGGTCCACGCTGCCAGCGACACGGCCCGCGACGCGCTCTCCATCCACCAGCACCAGCACGTACTCGGGCCCCAGGCCCTGCACCTGGAGCGACGCTCCGGCGAAGGTCTGCACCACCTCCAGGCCCGGATGCGCGGCGAGCAACTCCGACGCATCCCGCGCGCCGCTCGCGACGATGTCCGCGCGAGTGATGACCTCGGTGGCCACGGGCGTCTCGCCCAGGCGCTCCTGGGTGCGCGACGCCGTCACCACGGTGCGCGCCACCGGCACCTCGTCTTGCGAGGCCTCGGCGGGTGTCGAAGATGCCGAGGTCGTCGAGGCCCCTGGACCCGCGACGACCTCGGCCTGCTTCGACACTTTTGCCGCATCCTCGGAGGCGCTCGACTCGGCGGAGACAGGCTCGGCCGCGACAGGCGCTTGCTCATTCAGGGACGGATTCGACGCGGGAGAGGGCTGCTCCGCCTCGGCGGACACCGCTTCACCCGGGGCCGCGGCCTGCGCCAGTTCGGGCGACGCGCGGCCCCACGCCACCTGGGGGGCGGCACAGGCCAGCACGAGGAGACACCAACTCCCACGCATTCAACGTCCTCCGGCTCATGGCCGGTGGGACTCCACTTCCGGATGGAATCCCCGCGGGGCGCTGGGCTCAAGGGCCTCTGGCCTCAGTCAACTCTCGAACACGCCGGGCCTGGTCACGCCCGGGCACTCCCACCTGCTCAGCCGCCCGTGTTCGGCGCGCTCCCACCACCCGGCGGTCGCTCCAGCGGCACCACTCGCGTGCGGTGGCAACGACGGCACTTCAGCTCCACACCCTCCGGCACCAACCTCGCCAGCAGACTCCCGCACAGGCACCGCAGTTCGTCCGCTCCACCGCCCTGCTGGCACCCGTCGCTCATCACCGCTCCGCTGTCTGAAACGCAACGGACGATATTGATACTCATTATCAAAGTCAAACCATTCAGACGGGCAGTGTCCTGGGGTGTACAGGGGCGGCCAGGAAGCGGACTGCTAGTGGACTTTGAGGCGGACGGCGGCTTCGCGAGGGACGCGGGGCTTGGGCGTCACCATGCGCGCGATGCCGTAGTACAGCTGGTCCTCGGTGTAGACCTTGCGCACACGTCGGTGCGTCCCCGGGACATAGGCGGGACCTGGGCGCTCCAGCCACTGGAGCACGCGCACCTCGCCGGTGAGGGCCAGGGCGGACAGAAGCTCCGGAGGGCACAGCTTGAGGTAGCGGCGCACGAGCGGGCGCAGCTTCCGGGAGAAGTCCTTGCCGAGCACGGCGTGGCGCCGGCCCGAGTGCAGGGTGCCGTCGAAGCGGCGCGACAGGTGGAAGAGCTCGTGCAGCACCGTCTCCAGGCGGGCCTGGGCGGTGGAGCCCCTGAAGAAGAGGGGTCGCAGGGTGATGCAGTAGAGCATCCGCCGGCCGCGAATGCGGATGACGGGCTTGCGCCGACCCGTGCGGTCCGTGGACTTGCCGCCCCGGAAGCACAAGGGCTTCACGGTGCCACGGGAAGCGCGGCGCGCCTCACCGGCCACCACCAGGATGCGGCCCGCCTTCACGTGGGCGAACTCCGGCAGCTTCGTCGCGATGTCCCTGATGAGGGAGCGAACCGTCTTGTTGAAGTTGGGGCGGCGTCGGACCACGAGTGGTGGACAGTCTAGCGGAAAAGCCCTTGGGGGCGGCTTCCGGGGTGCACACAATGTCTAACGTGATGCGCTCGACTTCGCCCGTCGTCCAGCTTGCCGCACTGCTCCTGGTGGGTCTGGGGTGTGCCTCGTCCTCCACCCGGCCGGCTGGTTCCGCCACCCTCACCGCGCAGGACACATCCGTCGTGTCGCAGGGCCTGACAGAGGCCACCCTGCGCTACAGCGCCCAGGTGTCCAGCGCCGCGCCCGGCGTGGTGGAGCGCGCCGACTACGAGCTGGTCTCCGAGGGGAAGGTGCTGAAGAAGGGCACGATGAAGCTGGAGACACGGCTTGCGCCCGGCGCTCCGGGCGACGTGTCCTTCGAGGAGCGCGCGGCCTACGTGCAGAGCGCGGAAGACCTGGCGCGGCTGAGCGCCCAGGGTGGCACGGTGCTCCTGGCGCTCAGGGGTGTGCTGGTGGTGCGCTCGGGTGACTCCGAACAACAGATTCCGTTCGCCGCGAGTCGCGCGGTGCGCGTGCCCCGGCTGCCCACCATCGTCGTGGAGGAGCTGGATGGGGCGCGCTATTCCGCCGAGGAGGTGCAGCTCAACCTCCGGCTGGGTATCCAGAACCCCAATCCCTTCCCGCTGAAGCTCAGCGGGCTGACGTGGCAGATGGCGGTGGCGGGCAAGGCGCTGGACAGCGGAACGCTGGCCCAGTCGGACAGCGTGGATGCGTCCGCCACGGGGGTGTATCCGGTGGAGGTGGCGGTGACGAAGGACTCGTGGGGGCCGGAGGTGAAGGCCCTCATCTCCCGGGGCGTCTTGCCCTATGGGGTGACGGGGGAGCTGACCGGTCCACTGATGCGGGTGCCGTATTCACTCTCGGGCGAGGTGAAGCTGAACGTGTCCCGGTAGAGTGGGCGGTGCGTGCCCATCTATCTGTTGAGTGACGAGCACCCGGAGCTGTTCCCGCCTCCGGAGCGCGCTGACAAGAGCGGAGTGCTCGCCGTGGGCGGGGACCTGAGCCCGGAGCGGCTCCTGGCCGCGTACTCGCGCGGCATCTTCCCTTGGTTCAGTGAAGGGGACCCCATCCTCTGGCACTCGCCGGACCCGCGCTTCGTGTTGACGCCGGACACGCTGCACGTGGGCCGCAGCCTGCGCAAGACGATGGCTCGGGGTGAGTACGAGGTGCGCTACGACACGGCCTTCGCGCGCGTCATCACCGAGTGTGGCCGCGTGACGCGTCCCGGGCAGAACGGGACGTGGATTACGGACGAGATGCTGGGGGCGTACGTCGAACTGCACGAGCGGGGCTTCGCGCACTCGGTGGAGGCGTGGCAGGACGGCGAATTGAAGGGCGGCCTGTACGGCGTGTCGCTGGGCGCGGCGTTCTTCGGTGAGAGCATGTTCGCGCTGGCGCCGGATGCGTCGAAGGTGGCCTTCGTGTCGTCGGTGGAGCGATTCAAGGAATGGGGCTTCCAGCTCGTGGACTGCCAGGTGGAAACCGAGCACCTGGCGAGGTTCGGCGCGGAGTCGTGGCCGAGAAAGCGCTTCCTCGCCGCGCTCCACAAGGCCCTGCGCGAGCCGACGCGGCAGGGGAAGTGGACGGAAGCCCCCAAGCAGTGACCTCAGTCGGTCACCGCCCAAAGGTCCACGGCGCCATCACCCCGCCCCCAGGCGACGAGCCGGCCATCGGGCGAGAAGAGCGCATCGCTCGTCTGCAGGGAATCCTGGTCGCTGATGCTGAACAACTCTTCCCCCGTATCGAAGTGATGGACACCGAAACCTTGTCCATCACGTGAGGCCGCGAGCAGGTCACCCTGGGGATTGAAGTTGAGGTTGCACGCATAGCCGCTGAAGCCATGAAGCGTCCTCACCAGCCGACGCTCGCCCACGTGCACCACGGCAACATCTTCCGTGTTGCCACCCACGACGAGAAGGGACTCCGTCGGATGGAAAGCGAGGCTCCACGTCGTCGGCGCCTCGATGGACAGCGCCACCGGGCGCGCCCCGTCGGCGATGTCCCAGAGCCAGAGGTTCTCCTTCCGCTTGTCGTCCGGGGTGACGGTCGCCGCCGCGAAGCGCCCATCCGGAGACAGCGCGCACGCCGTCAGGGACACGCCCGTGTCCAGCGGCGCGAGTTCGCAGTGGGGACGCCAGGACTTCACGTCCCAAATCAGGGGCGCATCGCCATCCAACGGAATCAGCAGAGCCCGCTCCCCGCCCGGAGACATGGCGAACAGGGTCACCGCATGGGCCAGGTGTTGCTCACGCATCAGCGACCCATCCTTCGTGGAGAGGAGCACCAACCTCGGGCGCCAAAGCCCCGAGGGCGAGCGGTTCGCGGGAGCGACGGCCAGGACGCGCTCGGCGTCGAGAAACATCGCCGCGTTCCCTTCGAGCCGCTGCTCGTGGGCATGCAGCGGCCCCTCCGACGGCGCCCTCACGTCCCACCACCGAAGCAGTGCTCCCCTGTTGCTCAACGCGAGGAGCGCGGTGCCGCCCGGCTCGAAAGCGAGCTTCTGGCCCGAGGTGTAGGACGGAAGCGCGGGGCCGAGTTGCCCCACCTGCTTCAACCGCGAGACGTTGGCCGGAGTGATGACCTGGAAGCGAGAGTCCATGATGGCGCTGACCGAAGGCGGCGCCATCACGGCCTGACAGGCCCCGCGAAAATCGAGGTCAGCGCTTCACCTTGCACGGAGACAGGGTGCGCTTGGTGAGGATGAGGTCCTCTTCCGTCGGACTCCCATAACGCACGGCTTTCGGTGCGGCCTTCGGCTTCGCGGCCTCGTGCATATAGAGCGAGCCCAGGTCTCGACTGAGCACGAACCTCAGCCCCGCACTGTCGTGCAAGCCGCCGAAGAACTGCGTGCCCCCGTTGCGCAACAGCGCCGGGGTGAGTGCCCCTGGAGGACGGTAGAGCAACAGCGAGAGGTCCTCGGTGGGCCAGTCGCATGGGTCCTTCTTCCCCTTGCGCTCCATCCACGACACCGTGAAGTCACCCACCGTGGTGCTGTCATCCCAGCTCGCGCCGATGCGTTCCCACAGTCGCATGCACTCCGGCGACTCACAGTCGCGCGCGGGGATGAACTCCAACACATCCGGCGGCAGGCCTTCTCCATCCTTGCCCGTCTCGCGCTCGGTGGGCCTGCGCAGCTTGCACCCCGTGGGCTCATCCTTCTGCCGCAACGCCACCGGCGTGCCGGACAGACGCCCGGGTGGCAGCACGTCGCAGTCCACTTCAATCTCCGCCATGAGGAACGTCTTGCGGTCCACGTCCGTCGCCCCCATCCGCGCCGCCCACCAGCTGACGGGCACCGCGCGACAGGCCGCCGTGTCCGCCTTGCCGAACACCCACAGCGGGATGGTCGGGTCCGGCGCGCCGAGCCGCCGCACCTCCTCCTCCGGCACCCGCTTCACCCCCGAGCGCTCCCGCTCGCGGCCCTTGAAGAAGGTGTCCTTCGATTCGGGGATGATGGCCTGATGCACCAGCCAACCCGAACCCTCCATGCCCACCTGCGCGCGCGGCGTGAAGGGCACCAGGTCCGGGCGCTTCGGACAGCCCCGCTCCGGCTCGGTGGGCGCGGTGAGCACCACCTCGCCATCATCGAACTGGGCGCTCGCCCCCAGCGGCGCGAGCAGCGTCAGGCTCAGCACCAGTGAAGTCGACCGCATCTTGAATCGCATCGGCTCCTCCAGAAGACCCCGGCGCCGTGACGCACGAACCCGCCACGCCCGGGCCGGAAACACGCGACGTCATACCTCATGCCGGCCTCCTCACGGCACACCCTGAAACGTCCCCAGCGTCGACCCTTCCCACGCGGATACCTGCCGCATGCGGACGCGACAGGCGAAGCGCCGGCCGTCGCGATATGAACACCTCCGCGTCCCTCCGACGCGGACACACCCCACCCCCATCAGGATGAGCTCCATGCGTGCCCTGTTGACGCTGGCCGCGGTGACCCTGGCCCTGACGGCCTGCAGCAACGACAAGCAGACACCAATGCCCGGCCCCTCGGGCGGCTCGGACGAGGGCGACTGGAAGGACAACGGCGCCTTCGCCGCATGCAAGGTGGACACAGCCTCCAATGCCTGCGGAAGCCAGGGCAGCTTCGATGCGAGCGGCTGCACTCCGGGAGGGCTCGCGACGCTGGAACTGGACGGCGTCTATACCCTTCACGTCCGCGCGAGGAATCCTCGCTACGGAAACACCTACAGCTTCGCGCCCCTGTCCATGAGGCTGGCCTCCACCGGCACCCAGTCCGCAGGTGGACTGAACCTGGACACGCGACTGGTGGGTGTGGCTGGCGGCAACATCTTCCTCTCCGCCTCGCGCACGGAAGGCACGAACGGTGTCCGTCGCCGCTCGTTCCTGGGCTGCCAGTCTCCAGAGCCCGGACGGCTGCAGGGTTGCTTCGTGGAATGCCTCAACGGACGAGTGGAGGGCGAGGGAACCTTCGACGCGAAGAAGGTCACCGTCCCCACGGACGAACCGGAGTCCTCCGGTCTGGAACGGGTGTCCGAGACGCCTGTGACACCGGGACTGCCCGTCGACGTGTACGTCACTCACGGGCACGCCTACGTCGTCTCGCTCGGCGGAGGCCTCTTCGTCTACGACGTGAGGGACCCGGCGCGCCCCGTGCTGACCGAGCACATCCAGCGCACCAATGACACGTACTGGAACGGCGTCTGGTCCCACGGCGATGCGCTCTATGTCGCCAGCGGCGTGCGTGGGGTCATCGTCTTCGACCTGACCGACCCCGCCCATCCCGTGGAAGCGTTCGCGACGGGAGGCACGCGCACCAACGTGCACACCGTGTTCGTGTACGAGAACACGCTGCTCGCCGCCTCGCCCGCGCCCACCGGAGAGGTGCTTGTCTACGACGTCACCACCCCCCTGTCTCCACGGCTGACGGGCGCCTTCCAGGCCGCGGGCTTCGACGCCGCGAGTTCCTACGGGCCGCACGACATGTTCGCCTTCGAGGGGAGGCTCTACGTCAACTTCTGGCGCGCCGGCTATGTCATCGGCGCGCTGGAGCAGAGCGGGACGCCCCGGCAGCTCGGCTCCTACCGCTACGCGCACTCCACCAGCCACGCGAGCGCCGTCGCGCGCTACGGCGAGCGCATCATCGCCTTCGAGGGCGGCGAGGACTGGGGCGCGCATCTGCGCGTGCTCGACGTCACGGACCCGGCCTCCGTGAAGCTCCTCGGCGAGCACCGGATGCGGGAGCACATCTCCATCCACAACATGGTGCTGTCCGGGACGAAGCTCTACGTCGCCTGGTACCACGAGGGCGTGCGCGTGCTGGATGTGTCCACTCCGGAGGCTCCGCGCGAGGTGGCCCACTACCGCACCTTCCGGCCGGACGACGCGGGACGGGGAGAGAGCTTCTACGACGGCGCCCTCGGCATCCGCGTGCCGGGCGACGGCTACATCTACACGGTGGACTCGTCGCGCGGACTCATCATCCTGCGAGAGACAGCGCCCTAGCCCCCGCGCTTCTTGCGCGGCGGCTTCTTCGGAGGCGGAGAGAGAATCTCCACCTCCACCGGCGGTTCCACCTGGACAGCGGGGCCAGGGTCCGGCACCGCCGCGGCCGGCTCCGGAGCCTTCAGCTCCACCCGGTCTTCCAGTGGCACGCGGCCCACCGAGCGCCGGAACAGCTCCCACAGCGCCCGGTGCCAGTCCTCGCGACTCGCGGTGCCCGTCACCACCAGGCCCGCGCCGCTGTAGTTCGCCGTCAGGCCCAGCGGCTGGAGCGCGGCGACCACCGAGGACAGCTGCTCCTGAAGCGCCGGCACCTCGAAGGTCAGCTCCAGCTCGCGGGCCACATACGCATCCGTGCGCAGCATCTCCAGCAGCGCCGCGCGGCATGAGGCGTCCTTCACCGTGGCCGTGAGCGAGCGCTCCGCGCCTTGCGTCGCCTTCAGGTCCGGACAGGCCTTGCGCGCGGAGGTCAGCTTGGACGAGACGTCCTCCGGCGGCGGATTTCCCACCGTGAGGCGCCACACCGCGAAGCGCCCCTCCGCGAACAGCAGGAGGAGCGTGCGCCCCTCCTTCTGACCGGTGAGCAACAGTTCGTTGGTGCCCGGGAGCACCTCGGCGGTGGCGACGGAGGCGTCCTCCACCTCCACCCAGTCCACGGCCGCCAGCTTCTGGAAGCGCTCCTTGCCCGCCTCCAGGGGTAGGACCATGTCCACCGGCCACGCGCCAGCCACGGCGGGGACGAGAAGGGCCAGGAGTGCGCCAAGGAAATACATGCGAGCGGGCATGAGGGCTCCGGCGGGGTGGAACGGACCCTTAGCACGGGATAAGAACGGGCCTCTATGCCTACCTGGGCCCTCTGGGTCGCCTGCCTGGCGCTGTGCTTCGTCAGGTCTTTGGTCGCCGCGGCGGAGTCCGCGCTTTACGGAACCTCCGACCTGCGCGCCCAGGAGTTGGCGGAACAGCACAAAGGCGCGTCGAGCCGACGCGTCCTCCGCCACAAGACGGAGCGCGAGGCCACCGCCACCGCGCTGCGGCTGGGCACGTTGCTGAGCGGATTCCTGGCCGCCGCCATTGGCGCCTTCGTCCCGCCGCGCATGCTGGACTTGACGCGCTACGGCGAGGCCGCCTGGTTGCCGGTGGCCACGGTCGCCGCGGGCGCGCTCTTCGTCGGTGTGCTGGCAAGCCTCATGGAAGTCACCATGCGCGGGCTCGCCAATGCCAACCCGGAGCGTTGGGCGCTGCGGCTGTCCGGCGTCGTGTCGCTGCTGGTGGCGGTGCTGTATCCGCCGATGCGCTTCGTCTTGGGGGTGCTCAACCTGGTGGCCCGCACGTTCGGCCGCACGCTGCGCTTCGAGCCCCCTCCCCCGCCGCTGGAGGAGCTGGAGAAGCTCCTGGCCGCGCAGGCGGCGAAGAACGAGGTCGACAAGAGCGCCCCGCAGCTCATCCGCTCCATCTTCGAGCTGTCCGACAAGCGCTGCCGCGACGTCATGGTGCCGCGCACGGAAGTCGTCACGGTGGACAGCACCATCTCCTCCGAGGACCTGCTGCGGCTGCTCGCCGAGGAGAACCACTCGCGCATCCCCGTGTACCGGGACGACGTGGACCACATCATCGGCGTACTGCACGCGCGCGACATCATCCCGCTGCTCCAGCACCCGGAGCTCATCGTCCTGCAGGACATCATCCGCCCCGCGCACTTCGTGCCGTGGATGAAGCCCATCGGCGACCTGCTGCGGGACATGCAGAAGCGCAAGATTCACATGGCCATCGTCGTCGACGAGTACGGCGGCTTCATGGGCATCGTGACGCTGGAGGACATCCTGCGCGAAATCGTCGGCGACATCGGCGACGAGTTCGAGGTGGAGGAGAAGCTCGTCGAGAAGATGGCGGACGGCAGCTTCATGGTGGACGCCGCGATGGAGGTGGACCGCTTCACGCAGGCGTTCGGCTTCCCCCTGCCCGAGGGCGACTTCGACACGCTGGGCGGCTACCTGTCGTCACTGGCCGGGCATCTGCCCGACGTGGGCGAGCGCTTCACCTACAACGGCTGGCAGTTCGTCGTCGCCAACAAGGAAGGCGCCCGCATCGACCGCGTGCGCATGTCCCGGCTCAAGAGCAGCACGCCCGGCAAGGAGCCCCGCGCCAAGGAGTCTCGCGCGGAGTCGCCGGCCGCCAAGTCCTGAGCGCACGGCGCAAGCACCTCAGTCGCTCGCGCCCTCGAGCGACGGCACGGGCACCCGTCGCTGCGAGCACCGCGTGTTTCAGTCGGCCGCGCCCTCGAGCGGCGGCACATGCTACCGCTGCGGCGAACCCGTCGCGTGATTCAGTCGCTCGCGCCCTCGAGCGGCGGCACATGCGTCAGCTTCTGCGAGCCCTGCACCCGGAAGGGCGCGCGCCGCTCGGTGCGCCCGAAGCGCAGCACCACGCCACCGCGCACGCGCACCGGCACCGGCGCTTCTCCCGTGACGGCGATGACGCGCTCGGCGGCCAGTGGGAAGAGCACGCGCAGCGGAGCCTCCCCATCGGGAGGCAGCGCCGCGTCCACGTGCTGCTGCCCCGAGGCCACCCGCCGTCCGTCCACCCACAGCTCGAAGTCCACCGACGTGAGGGTGGCCGCGTCCGAAGACGGGTTCTTCACCTGGAGCCCCACGTCGAGCACCCCCGAGCCGTCCGCATGGAAGTCCACGCTCAGCGACTCGACCCTCACCGCGTCGTCATACGCGCGCGGCTGGAAGGGCACCGAGCCCAGGCACCCCGAAGACAGGAGGGCGCCCGCCAGCAGCGCCAGCAGCTCGCGACGCTCTCGCATCAGCCGCCCAGCAGGGGCTGGAGCGCCTCCACCGTGAGGGGCCAGCCCGCGCGGCGGGACAGCGCCTCCAGCGCCTTGATGAACTCCGCCGCCGACTGGAAGCGCCGCACCCGGTCCGCGAAGAGCGCCTTGCGCACCACC
This sequence comes from Myxococcus sp. CA040A, assembly GCF_013336725.1. Classification (NCBI taxonomy): domain Bacteria; kingdom Pseudomonadati; phylum Myxococcota; class Myxococcia; order Myxococcales; family Myxococcaceae; genus Myxococcus; species Myxococcus sp. CA040A. The sequence continues at coordinate 841,855 of NZ_JABUMR010000005.1, forward strand.
TGCACCGCGTAGTCCGGCAGGTCCGACGTCACCGACGACAAGAGCGGCACCCGCGCGTCGCGCACCTGGTGCATCAGGTCCGACTCGTTCTCCCCGGAGTGCAGCCGCCGGCTGGCGAACAGCTCCCACAGGATGACGCCCACCGCATACAGGTCCGTGCGCGCATCCACCGCCTGCCCCAGCACCTGCTCGGGGCTCATGTACGGCAGCGTGCCGCGCAGCGCTCCGGAATCACCGCGCATCATCCCCTCGACCTCCGCCACGCCGAAGTCCGTCACCTTCACGTCGCCGTTGATGCCCAACAGCACGTTGGCCGGATTCATGTCGCGGTGGACGATGGTGGCGCCGTTCTCCCCCACCTTCGCCCGGTGGATGTAGTCGAGCGCCTTGAGCATGCACCAGGCGATGTAGCAGGCGGACTCGGGCGGCATCGCCGCGCCGGCCTTGAGCAACAGCTCCTGCATGTAGCCGAGCGTCCGGCCACTCACGAGCTCCTGCACCATGAGGTAGTCCGGCCCCGCCTTGAACAGGCGGAACGTCCGGACGATGTGCGCGTGCCGCAAGCGCACCGTCAGCTTCGCCTCGTCAACGAAGGCCTTCACATAGGCCGTGTCGTTGCGAAACGACGGATGCAGTCGCTTGATGACGACTTCGTCCGGCTCGCCCGGCGAGCGCTGCGTCGTGGACCGGGCTTTCGCCTGGTACACCTCCGCCATGCCGCCGACAGCCAACCGGCCGACTACCTCATAACCACCCAGGTCCGGAGCTTCCGCCACGGCACAAGCCTACTGCGATTTTCCGTCCGCACCCATTATTCAGCAACGAGGGCTGAATACAGCGCCTCGTACCGGGTGGCGGACGCATCCCAGGAAAAGTCCTTCTCCATGCCTCGACGCCGGAAATCCCCGAGCCGGAGCGGGTCCGCGTAGAGGGAGAGGGCCCTGCGGAAGGCGGCCAGGAGGGCGGCCCGGTGGAAGGCCTCGAAGAGGATTCCGTTGCCGTCCAGCCCCCCCTCCACGGTGTCCACCAGCCCTCCGGTGGCCCGGACGATGGGCACCGTCCCGTAGCGCAGGGAGTACATCTGATTCAGGCCGCACGGCTCATACCGGCTGGGCATCAGGAAGAAGTCCGCCCCGGCCTCCACCAGATGTGACAGCGCCGGGTCGAAGCCCAGGTGTACGGACACCTGCTTCGGGTAACGCTCTTGCAACGCGCGCATCCCCTCTTCCAGGGGCCCCTCGCCGCTGCCCACACCCACGAAGCGGATGTCCGCCTGGAGCGCGGTGGGCAGCGCGTCCAAGAGCAGGTCCATGCCCTTCTGCCACGCCAGCCGGCTGACGATGGCGAACACCGGCGCATCCCCCTCCGGCAACCCGAAGCGCCTGAGCAGCTCGCGCTTGCACACCGCCTTGCCCGCGAGCTCCCGAGGGCCGAAGCGCTCCGGGAGGAACGGGTCCGTGGCCGGGTTCCACTCGTGGGTGTCCACCCCGTTGAGGATGCCGTGCAGCCGATGGGAGCGGCGGCGAAGCAGGCCGTCCAGCCCGTAGCCCTGCTCGGGCGTCTGGATTTCACGCGCGTACGTGGGGGACACCGTGGTGAGCGCGTCGGCGAAGACGAGGCCGCCCTTGAGCAGGTTGACGGTGTCGTAGAACTCAAGCCCCCCCTCGGAGGTGAACAAGTCCCACGGCAACCCGAGGTCCGCCATCACGCCCTTGGGGAACTGGCCCTGGTACGCGAGGTTGTGGATGGTGAACACGCTCCTGGCGGAGGCCAGCGCGGTGGACTGGAAGCCGCGCCGCAGCGCCACCGGGACGAGCCCCGTCTGCCAGTCGTTGGCGTGGATGATGTCCGGCACGAAACCCAACCGCTGGGCGGCCTGGAGCGCGCCCACGGACAGGTAGGCGAAGCGCCGGGCGTTGTCGCCGAACTCGCCCCACGCATCGCCGTACAGGCCGTGGCGGTTGCCGAAGAAGAACTCGTTCTCCAGGAAGAGGACCTCCAGTCGCTCCGACATCCGCGCGGAGAGGATGGGGCCGCCCTGCTCTCCGAAGGGGAAGCGAAGCTGGAGCGACTGGCCCGTGGGAGACAGGCGCCCAGCGTCCCGCAAATCCCGGTAGCGCGGGGTGACGACCTTGACGTCATGGCCCAGCGACGCGAGCGCGACGGGCAGCGCGCCGGCCACGTCCCCCAGCCCTCCCGTCTTGGAGAAGGGCGCCACCTCCGAGGAGATGAAGAGAATCTTCATGTGGCAACCATGACGGTTGCACGGGATGAGTCAACCGCGAACGTGCGCGCCCTTTCCCCGTCCCTTATGTTGCGCCCGTGCTGATACCTCCCGACCCCATCCAGCGATTCTCGGACCTGTTCGAGCGCGCCAAACAGGCCATTCCGGTGGACCCCAACGCGGTGGTGGTGGCCACCGTGGGCGCCGACGGTCGCCCCAGCGCGCGCGTGGTGTTGCTCAAGGACTTCGACTCGCGCGGCTTCGTGTTCTTCACCAACCACGAGAGCCGCAAGGGCCGCGAGCTGCTCGCCCATCCCTTCGCCGCGCTGTGCTTCTACTGGCAGCCGCTGGAGGAGCAGGTCCGTGTGGAGGGCCGCGTGGAGGTCGTCTCCGACGAGGAGGCGGACGCGTACTTCAAGAGCCGCGCGCGCGGCAGCCAGGTGGGCGCGTGGGCCAGCCTCCAGAGCCAGCGGCTCGGCTCGCGCGACGAGCTGGAGACGCGCGTGGAGGACGTGGAGAAGCGCTACGCCGGAGCCGAGGTGCCCCGGCCTCCGCACTGGTCTGGCTTCCGCGTGGTGCCGGACCGCATCGAGTTCTGGCACTCGCGCCAAAGTCGCCTGCATGACCGCCACGTCTACCTGCGCGAGCCGGATGGCTGGCACGCGCAGATGCTCTATCCGTGACGCGTCCGGCGTCCCGCGTCGGTTACCAGGGCACCTCTTCGCCCTGGTAGTCGAAGAAGCGGCCACTGTGTTCGGCGCGCAGCCCGTCGATGATGTTCAGCATGCCGCGCACCGAGTCGCCCGGGGGCAGCGGCGCGTCCGGGCCGCCCATGTCCGTCTTCACCCAGCCGGGATGCAGCAACACGGAGACGATGCCCTGGCCTCGCAAGTCATTGGACAGGTTGCGCACGCCCATGTTCAGCGCGACCTTGGACATCCGATAGGCATACGCGCCGCCCTCGCTGTTCCCCGCGAGCGAGCCCATGCGAGACGTGACGTGCGCCACCTTGCGCGCGACACCACGCAGCAGTGCGGGCAACAACGCGCTGGTGACACGCAAGGGCCCCAGCGCGTTGACGGCGAACGTGCGCACCACGTCCGCGTAGTCCACGTCCGTCAAGGCGCACCACAGCCCCGGGACTCCCGCGTTGTTGATGAGCACATCCACCGGCTCGGCGCACACCGCCGAGGCGAAAGTCCTGACGCTGCGCTCCTCGGCCACGTCGAGCGGATGAAGACGCAGGCGCCCCGCACTGCCCCGTTTCAAGGGCTCCAGTCGCTGAAGTCCCTCCTCGGTGCGCACCCCGGCGTCGACGATGTCGCCGCGCTCGAGGAGCTGGTGGACAAACTCGAAACCAATGCCCCTGCTCGCTCCGGTGATGACGTAGCGCATACCCTTCATTAACGCGCCGAATGGTTGTCCTTGGCAAAACACGCGATGTTGTCGAGCACCGAGTGCACGCTGGTCACCGGAAAATTTGATTCAGGAGGGACAACCGATGACTGTCGCCGTCGTAGGAGGTGGGATTTCAGGTCTGGTCGTCGCCTGGCGATTGCGCTCACGCGGTAGGGCTGCCGTTCTCCTGGAGACATCCACCCGGCTCGGCGGGGCAGTGGGTACCCGACAGCACCAGGGATTCCTCCTCGAAACAGGCCCCAACAGCTTCCTGGACCGCGAGCCCGCCACGCGAGAGCTGGCATCCGCGCTGAAACTGGAAGACAGGATTCGCGCCGCGGACCCGGCGGCGAAGCGACGGTATGTCTACACCCGAGGCCGGCTGCGCTCGGTGCCCGCGTCTCCGCCCGCGTTCCTCGGCTCGGACATCCTCCCGCTGGGCGCGAAGCTGCGCGTCATGGGGGAGCTGTTCAGTGGACGGGCGGCGGCGGGCGCCGATGAATCGCTGGCGGACTTCGGCAGGCGGCACCTGGGGCACACCGCGACGCGGGTGCTGCTGGACGCGGTGCAGACGGGCATCTTCGCTGGAGACGTGGAGCGGCTGAGCGTGGGCGCCACGTTTCCGCAGCTCGTGAAGCTGGAGCATGAGCACCGCAGTCTCATCCTGGGCGCCATCCGAGCACAGCGCGCCCAGCGCAAGGCCCTGCCCGCGGGCGGGACTCCGGCGCCGAAGTTGAGCGGCGCGCTGAGCACCTTCGAGGGCGGGTTGGGGACACTCATCGACACGCTGGGCACCTCGCTGGGAGACGCTGTGCGCGTGGGCGCCACGGTGGAGGGCCTGACGCGCGTGGACGGCGGCTGGCGGCTGGCGGTGAGCGAGCAGGGACGGCGCGCGGAGCTGGACGCGAGCGAAGTCGTGCTGGCGGCGCCCGCATATGTGACACAGGGGCTGCTGCATCCCCTGGACGCGGAGCTGGCGGCGCGCGTGGGCGGCATCGAGTACGCGCCCATCGCCGTGGTGCACCTGGGCTTCGACGCGGGGACGACGCCCGCACCGGACGGCTTCGGCTTCCTCGTCCCTCCCACCGAGGGACGTCGCTTGCTGGGCTCCATCCACGCCTCCACCGTGTTCCCCTTCCGCGTGGAGGCGGGCCGCGTGCTGTACACCTGCATGGTGGGCGGCGCGAAGCGGCCGGACCTGGTGGGGCTGGACGAGCCCGCGCTGGTGGCCCTGGCGCGCGAGGAACTGAAGGCGCTCGCGGGTGTCACGGCGACGCCGTCGCTCACGCAGGTCTACCGCTGGCCTCGGGGCATCCCGCAGTACACGGTGGGACACCTGGAGCGGATGGCCGCCGTGGACCAGGGGCTTGGCCGCTGGCCCGGGCTCCACCTGGCGGGCAACGCCTACAAGGGCGTGGGACTCAACGACTGCATCCGCAACGGTCTCCAGCTCGCGGACGCGTTGCTCGCGGCGAGCCCCCGGGGATGACCGTTCGGCCCCGGGTGGCGACCGTCCAGCCCGGGGCCGTCAGCGCGGAGCGGGCGCCACGTCAGACTGGGCGTGCATGCTGCCAAGACTCAGGAGCCCGCAATGCTCACCTTGCCCACCCCCCTCCTCGTCTTCGCGGCCATCCTCCTCTTCCCCGTCGTCCTCGTCGGCAGCATCCTCGTCGACGCCTTCGAGCTGGAGGTGGAGGAGCAGCCCGCGCGGTGATGACTCCGAGGGTGTAGGCTCCCTCCGGAGCATGTCGGAGAAGCCAGAAGGGTCCATCGTCCGCGCCACGCTGCGGGCCCTCGCGGAGCCCCGCAGGCTCGTGCCCATCCTCCTGGTGTCCGCGCCCCTGGTCGCCGCGCAGACGCGCTTCAGCCACGAAGCGCTCGCGCCCCACCTGGGCGTGCTGATGTGCCTGCTCTTCGTGGCGGTGGCCCCCGTCTCCTACCGCGTCCTCTTTCCCGGCGGGCTCGACTTGAGCCACGGCGGCGTGCGCGTGTTGATGTACGGCACGGTGGGAAGTGGCGTGGTGCTCACCTCCGGCTTCGTGTTGCCGAAGCTGCTGGGCATGGGGCCCACGTTCCTGACGCAGCCCACCAACCTCATCGTGTGCAACGCGCTGTTCCTCGTGGGCGGTTGGGGCCTGGGGCGGGACATCGGCTTCGAGGAGACGCTGGCGAAGGAGCGCGCCCGCGCGACCCGCTTCGCGCTGGAAGCGGAGCAGGCGCAGTTGCTCGCGCTGCGCAGCCACCTGGACCCGCACTTCCTCTTCAACACGCTCAACGCCATCGCGGAGTGGTGCCGCGAGGACGGCGCCGTGGCGGAGGCCGCCGTGCTGCGGCTGTCCACCATGCTGCGCTCGGTGCTCGCCGGCGTGCGCAAGGCCACCTGGCCGCTGTCGGAGGAGCTGGCGCTGATGCGCACCCTCTTCGACCTGCACCTGTTGAGAGACCCGGAGCTGTTCCAGCTCGCGCTGGACGTCGCGCCGGGCGCGGAGGACGTGCCCGTGCCGCCGCTCGTGCTGCTGCCCCTGGCGGAGAACGCGGTGAAACACGGCCCGGCCGCGGGACACCGGGGGCTCCTGTCGCTGGGCGTGCGCGTGCGCGAGCGTGAAGTCGAGGTCGCGATAGAGAACCCCGGAGCGTCCAAGGGCCCGCGCGAAGGCAGCGCGGGATTGCCCACCGTGGAGCGGCGCCTCGCGCTGGCCTATGGAGACCGGGCGCACCTGTCCCTGAGTAGCGAAGCGGGCCGCACCCGCGTCACCGTCACCCTGCCCCGCTCGGGCCCCTTGCATGGAGTCGTCACGTGAGCCCACCGCTGCGAGTCCTCATCGCCGATGACGAGCTGCTCGCCCGCAAGCGGCTGTCGCGCCTGCTGGGCGCCCTGCCCGACGTGGAGGTGTGCGGCGAGGCCTCGGATGGGGAGGCCGTGCTCGCCGCGGTGCGCGCGGGCGGCGTGGACGTGGTGCTGCTGGACATCCACATGCCCGGCCTCAGTGGCCTGGACGCGCTGGCCCTGCTCCCCGAGGGACGCCCGCGCGTCATCCTCTGCACCGCGCACGCCGAGCACGCCGTGGAGGCCTTCGAACACGGCGCCGTGGACTACGTGCTCAAGCCCGTGGAGCCCGCGCGACTGCAGAAGGCCCTGGAGCGCACCCGGGCGCGAATCGAGGCGGACACCCGCCCGCGCGACACCCCGGCTCCGGAGAAGACCGCGCCCCGAGCACTGGCGCGGCTGCCCATCCCCACGCGCCAGGGCATCGTCCTGGTGGACCCGGAGACGATTTCCCACGCGTCGCTCGATGACGAACTGGTGACGGTGTTCACCACGCAGGGCGAGTTCCTCACCGACTTCACCCTCAACGAGCTGGCGGAGAAGCTGCCCGAGGAGCTCTTCCACCGCGTCCACCGCAGGGCGCTGCTCAACCTGCGTCACGTCGCGCGACTGGAGCCCCTGGAGACGGGAGGCTACCTGGCACGAACGGCACGGGGACACGCGGTGGAGATCAGCCGTCAATCCGCGCGGGAGCTGCGGCGGATGCTGGGATTGCGCCGAGGCGCCGAGGACGAAGGCTGAAGTCCTTCGCGAGGTTTGCCGCGGCGAGAGAGGGCCTCCGTAGCCCCTCGTCTCCGCGCGCGGCCATTCAACCTCGTCGAAGCTCACTGCATGACTCCCACTTCGGAGTCATCCCTGCTCGCGGCGCGCCCAGCTCACGCCGCGTTCCGGACTACTGAACGCTCACTTCGACTTCGACGCTGCCGCCGTTCACCGTGCGCAGGAAGGTGACGGTGCCGCGCTCGGTCCACTTCGGAGAAGTGCCCTTGCCCAGGCTGTACGCGGAGGCGACGCCGAGGTTCTGGTTGAAGCTCATGACGCGAACCTCGCTGTCGCTCGTCTGCGACGTGAAGTAGACGATGATGCGGCGATCATTCGGCGCCCACTGCACGCCGGTGCTGCTCGCGGGCGTGGGGACGAAGGCCGGGTCATTGGTCCGGGTGCAGCCCGCGTTCGTCAGCTGATCCAGGTCCTTGCCATTGGCCTTCACGCTCCAGAACGAGGAGAGCCCCGAGCGCTTCTTCGACTGGAACAGGATGCGCTTGCCATCCGGCGTCCACGACGGGTCCTGGTCGTCATGGCCCGACGTCAGCTTGTCGTCCTTGCCGTTCTTCACGTTGTAGACGTGCAGCTCCGTGCGCGTCACCTCATCGCCCGCCTTCCACGAGTCGGGCAGCTTCGCGTAGACCACTTCACGGCCATCCGGAGACACCGACGGCGCGCCGCTGCGCTGGGCGATCATCGTCGGCTTGCCATCCTGCACCGCGTACAGCGACTGGCTGCCGGTCAGGTAGACGATGATGCGACGGTCGGCGACGAGTCCTTCCACTTCCAGGGCGCCGGACTGCTCCACCACGACAACGTCTTGCGTGGAAGCGGCTTCCAGGTCCGCGTCTCCGCACGCGGTCAGCGCCAGGGAAGAAGCCATCCACATCACGAGGGTCCCACGACGGGCGAGGCTTCGGACTTCATTCGGATGCATACGGTCCTCTGAGTGAAATTTCCGCTGCTGAGTACGAATAGTGACAAACCAGTCTGACCCGCACTCACAGGTATTTCACGTCAATAGGCGTGAACAATCCACCCAGTCTCAATTGACCCGCTGAGTACCTGACGCGGCCTCTCGCACCGCGTCACCGCGTCACGAACAGCGACGGCACACGCGCTGCGTCGTCACCGAGGACCTCAGAGAGAACCTGGTATGCAGGAGTAGGAAGCGTGGCACCGGCGCGTGCACAGCGGGCAGCCTCGTCCAATGTGCGTGCGGGCGTGGTGCAGTAGGACTCGCGCCAGTGTTCCTGGAGCGTCTGGGCGAAGCGCGCGCTCATCTGTTCCACGCGCTCCTCGAGCCAGGACTCCGGCGGAGTGAAATTCGCGCGGCGAGGGGACACGTCGCCGGGGCCGAAGGTGACGTCGTGCTCGTACGCGGACTCGGACAGGTGGTCCTGGAGCACCGCCGACATGGGCCCACGCCGGGCATCCAGTACGCCTGAAGACGACAAGGTGAGCTCGTGTTCCACCGACAGACGCAGTGCGTGGAACTCGAAGGTGCGAGCTACATCTCTGTAGCGCGTCACGGCGACGGTGAAGCTGCGGGTGTACGTGTGCACCTTGGTCACCTTGCGCGTCTTCTTCTCGCCGTTCTTGTCCGTGTACTCCTCTTCCACGTCATAGGGCACCTCCACCGTCTCCGTGCGCTCCTCGTGGTCGGTGTAGGGGACCTTCTCGGTATAGGGGGCGGTCAGCTCGACGGAGCGGCTGTCGCGGAGCGTGGTGAAGCGGCCGGCCAGCGACAGCTCGGGATGGTGGCTCGCGGCGGGAGAGAACCAGGGCGAGGACTCGAAGGCGCGCGTGAGGCGGGTGCGCAAAAGCTCCATGCGCGCGGAGTCCAGGCCGCCCACCTGGCCCGTCCATGACGGCGCCGCGGTGAGTTCGGGCGCTGGCGGCGGCTCGGGAGCGAACTCGCGCCAGTGACGGCAGTAGCGCGACACGAGTTCCCGCCAGTGGGGCGCGTCGTCCGAGGGCACGTCGCGCAGCCGCTGGCATACCTCCTTGCCGCTCTGGAGCACCGCGGACTCCATCTCCCGCTGGATGACGACCATCTCCTTGTGTGAGAGCAACGGCCGCTTGCGCACGAGCGTCTCCTCCGCCGTCAGCGCGAGCCCCAGCTTCGCGGGACTGCTGATGGTGAGCCGCAGGTGTTTGTGCGTGCCCTCCATCTCCTCCAGCAGCGAGCTCTCCAGGCCACCGTTGAGCTTGGAGTTCCACTGCGCGCGGCGGTCGAGGAAGCGCAGGAGGTCGTCCTCCGCCTTCTCGTCGATGCCCTCCAGGCGATAGCGCCGGGCGTTGCCCAGCAGCTGTCCCAGTGCCTTGCCGCGCAGGCCGTCGCGCTCGGAGACGAGTTCCTTCTCGAAGGGGTTCTTGGTGACGAGTTCGTCGTAGATGGCGGCGGCCTCCACGAACTGGCCGTTGCGCGCCAGCTCATCGGCACGACCGCGCAGGGTGGCACAGGCACTACCGAGAACGACGAGCAGCAACAGCGGCGGAAGGAGTCTGAACATGAGCGCGGAGGCAGGGGTGCTCGGCCGCTGACGCGGCGGGCAGCCGGATATTCAACCCGAGCCGGGCCTGCTCGCAATGCACAACCCGCCGAACGACGGCCCGGCGGGTCTCACGCCCTGTGCGCTGGAGATGAGGTGAGTGGAGCTTCCGCGGGCGTCAGCCGCTTCGGGCCTCACGCGCCGGGCGCTGGAGGCGAGGACACGAAGGGTGTGGCACCGAAGGGCGTCAGCCGCTTCGGGCCTCACGCGCACCGCCAGGCAGGCGGCAGCTCCGTTCGAGCGCGCTCACCCCACGGGCCATTCGTGTACGGGGCGCCCCGAGGCGGCGTGCTCCAGGTAGCGCTCCAGCATCGCGGCCAGCGCATCCTGTCGTGGCATCTGCGCCTCCAGGTGGGTCAGCATCTGTCGCTGCCAGCGCGCGCCCGTGCGCCGCAGGTCCACGCGATGAGAGATGATGTCGAGCATCCGGTTCGCCTCGTCGACCTCCACGCCCGCCGACAAGAGCCCCCGTCGGGCCACCGGGATGAGCTGGCGCAGCAAGTCCACCACGGGCACGACGCGGGGGCTCGGCGCGGACTCGCCCGGCCACAGCAGCTCCGCGTCCAGCCCCCGCCGCGACGCACGCATGAAGTTCCCCGCGGCATGCGCGAAGGGCAGCGCCGGCAGGAGCGCATCCATTCGCTCGGCCAGCCCGAGCGTCAGCCCCAGCAGGAAGGCGCCATTCGCCACCATGTCCACGACCGTCGGGCCCGCGGGCAACGCGCGCAGCTCGATGCGCAGGTGGCCCTCGTCCTTCGGGTCATAGACCGCGCGATTCCAGGTCCACACGGTGCCCTGGTGCAGCCGCAGCTCCTCCAGGCCGGGCACGCCCCCCGCCGCCACGCGCTCCAGCGGAGACTCGTGCCCCACGACAGGCAACAGCGGCGCATGCAACGCCACGGCCTCGGCGAACAACTCGTACGCGCCCTCGCGAGCCCACCCGTGTCCGAATGTCACGCGCGCGTGGGGTTGGAAGCCGCCCTCTCCCGGCTCGCCCCGGTCATCCACCGCCTGACGGAACAGCGCCACCCGCGTCTCGTCCCAGAGCTTGCGCCCCAGGAACAGCGGCGAATTTCCGGAGACGGCCAGCGCCGGCGCGGTGGCCAGCTGCGCGGCGTTGTACAGGCGCGCGAAGTCCTTCGGCGTCACGCGCAGGTGGAACTGGAGCGACGTGTTCGCGCCCTCCAACGTCACGTCGTCCCACGCGAGCTTCAGCGCCTCCTCTTCACCGGTGATGGCCACCTGGAAGGGCGCCGCGCGCCGCTGGCGGATGGCCGCGTTGAGCGCGTGGTAGCGCGGCTGGGCGGTCAACGCGTTGGGGCCCAGGTCCGCCTCGCGCAGCGTGGGGAGGATGCCAATGGCCGCCACCCGCGCCCCCTGCGTCGCCGCCGCGCGTCGCACCTCGGCGAGCGAGTCCTCGAACTCCGCCTCCAGCGCGGTGAAGGGCCTGCCCGCCAGCGGACCGGGGCGCAGGTTCACCTCCAGGTTGAAGCGGTCCATCTCCAGCGTCACGCGCGGGTCCACCGTCTGCGCGAGCACCTGCCGGTTCACCGGCAACGGAAAGCCCCGGGCGTCCACGAGGAACAGCTCCAGCTCCGCGCCAATCGTCGTCGGCCCCTCACCGAAGCCAGGCCGCGCCAGGAGCACACGCAGCGCCTCCAGGTTCTCGTCGAGCCGCCGCGAGAACCGCGCGTAGTCTCCCGGAAGAAATTCCTCCTGCTCAATCGCGAGCCCCATGGCCGGACAGGATGTGCACGGTCGCCCGCACCGGCAGCACGCTCCGGGGGCTCGCCGGGTCGCCCGCCGGGCGTGCCGGGTGGGAGTCTTCACGCGTCCCGTGCCCAGCGGCCCGCGCGGCCCCGGGTGACGCCGGCCCGGGTGTGTTATCTGGGGCCCTGGCCATGCCGTCCGACACGCCCACCAACCTCTACGATTTGACGCGGCCCGCGCTGGGCGCGCTGCTGTCCGACTGGGGCTTCCGACCCCACCACCGCGACGTGCTGTGGTCCGGGCTGTACCGTCAGCAGGCGCAAGCGCTCGACGAAGTGGAGGGCCTGCGCTCCGACTTGCGCGACACACTGCGTGAGCGCACCCGCTTGAGCCACCTGGCCACGCACCACGAGGCCTTCAGCTCCGACGGCTTCACCCACAAGCTCCTGCTGCGCCTGGAAGACGGCCAGACGATTGAAACCGTCCTCATGCGTTTCAAGGGACGTGCGACGGTGTGCATCAGCACCCAGGCCGGGTGCGCCATGGGCTGTGTCTTCTGTGCCACGGGACAGATGGGTCTTTCGCGCCACCTCACCCCCGGCGAAATCGTGGGGCAGATCCTCCACGTCCAGCGCATCCTCCGCGCGTCCGGCGAGTCGCTGCGCAACGTCGTCCTCATGGGCATGGGCGAGCCGCTGCACAACTACGACAACACCCTGGCCGCGGTGGATGTCCTGGTGGACCCGTTGGGCCTGGCGCTGGCGCCGCGCTTCATCACGCTGAGCACCGTGGGCGTAGTGCCCGGCATCCGCCGGCTCGCGGACGAGGACCGTCCGGTGCAGCTGGCCGTCAGCCTCCACGGCGCCACCGACGCGGAGCGCGCCGCGCTGGTGCCCGCGGGACGTCGCTGGCCGCTGGCCGAGCTGATGGACGCGTGCCGCTACTACATCGCCCGACGCAAGCGCCGCATCTTCTTCGAGTGGACGCTCATCGCGGGCCGCAACGACACGTCGGAGCACGCGCACACGCTGGGCGCGCTGCTGGGCGGCATGGACGCGCACGTCAACGTCATCCCCCTCAATCCCACCGTGGGCTACGACGGTGACCCGAGTCAGCCCGCATCGGTGCGCGCCTTCCAGGACGTGCTGATGTCGCACGGTGTCCCCAGCACCGTGCGTCAACGCCGGGGCATCGACATCGACGCGGGTTGTGGTCAGCTCAAGTCCGCCGTGGAGCGACGCTCCCGCCGTTCACTTCCCACCAGCCCGTGAGCAGGTGGCGGGTTGGGCGCGCGCATGTCAGGCGCCCCCGTTAACGTGCGCCGCCGGCGAATGCGGTCCCGGTCCCACACCAGATTTCGCAAGCTTGTGTCGTTGGAGGACACCCGCGAGGTTTCCGTGGGGGGCCTCTTGCACGCTCCATGGCCGTGGGCACATTCTTTCCATCGGCTTCCCAGGGGAGGTGGGCGATGCTTTCCATCCAGGAGCACGCAACGACGGAAGAAGCGAGCAGCGACCTGCTCGACTTCATCCTCCAGCCGTCCAACTGGCTCGCGGTCATTCGTCGGGAGACAGACCCCGCCGCGTGGCCCGGGCAGAACACGCTCTATCAACGACGCGTGGGTGCGCTGCGCATCTGCGCTTCCGTCGACGTCTCCGACGGACTCGAAGTCTCGCTCCACATCGCGTTCCGCGCGCCGGGCCTCACGCCGGTGAAGGCCGCGGACCATCTGGAGAGCTTCCTCAAGCAGCGGCTGCCGCTGACACCCAACTCCGAGTGGCAGGTGGAAGTGGACGAACGCCGGTGGATTCACTTCTCCCGGCGCTACGCGGCCTCGCACCTCACGGCGTGAGCGGCTCCAGGCGGTAGTGGCGCAGGGGCTGCGCCACGTTCTTCACCGGTGTCTCCGCGAGCGCGCCGAAGCGCAGTCGCTGGACGAACGGCTCCCGCGAGCCCACCAGTGCCTCCCGCGCGCTCGCCATCACCAGCGTCTCCCGGAAGCCCGCGAGCGACTGGAGTCGCGCCGCCTGGTTCATCCCACTGGAGAACGCCGTGTACTGCCGGTTGGGGCCGAAGAGGCCGCAGTTGGCGTTCGCCAGGTTGACGCCCACGGCGACGCCCAGGCCCGGCAGCTTCACGCGTTCGCACAGCGCCATCACTTCCTCGCGAGCGCCCAGCGCGGCGGTGAGCGCCTGGATGTCACACGCTGCGCGCACCGCGGCCTGCGAGCGCTCCACGCGGCTGGACTTGAAGAAGGGCGGGCCGAAGAGGCCGATGACGCAGTCGCCCACCATCTTGTCGAACACACCGCCGTGCTCCCAGATGCAGTCCACGGCGCGCGCGCTCCACTCGTCCACGAAGCGGGCGATGCTGCGCGGGCTGTCGAAGCCGTGTTCGCAGATGCGGGTGAAGCCGTTGATGTCCGCGAAGAGGATGCCCACTTCCTGGTCCTGCGCGCGCAGGTGCTGGGCGTAGTTGGGGTCCTGCAACAGCGCGTCGATGATGGCGTTGGGGAAGAACTGCGACAGGTGGATGCGCTCGCGGTTGTAGTCGAGCAGGCGCTGGCTGAGCGTGGAGGCCAGGACGCGGATGAGGTCCATGGCGTAGGCGGAGAAGCCCTCGTCGCAGGAGACCGCGATTTTGCCCAGGGGCTCGCTGGTGGCGGCGCCGGAGATGAGCACCGCCTCGGTGGTGCGGCCGGGGAGCAGTTGGCGCAGCGCGGAGACCTCGGCGGCCAGGAGCCGGTGGCCGTGCTGACGCAGGGCCTTCTCCAGGTCCGGACTGGGCTGCTCGCCGCTTTCGAACTCCAGGTGGCCGTGGCGGTACATGCGGTAGTGCAGCACCTGCGCCCGCACCGCGTCGCGATAGAGCAACAGGAAGGTCGGCAGGCGCACGCGCTGGGCCAGCGTCAGCACCGCCTGGTCCATGCCCACCTCGAACACGGGGTTGGCCAGGTGCGCGTTGCACTGGATGATGAGCTGGTGCTTCTCCGACGCGGTGTGGACCATGCACAGCACCGTGTCGAGTTGCTCGGCGATGGTGTCCAGCACGCGCAGGACTCGCGCCGAGGCCTCCGGTGACGCGTGGTCACCGGTGAAGAGCAGCCCGAAGGAGCCCACGCGGTCTCCAGCGACGTCGAGCGGCTGGGTGACGAGCGTCGCTTCTCCCAGGCGTCGGACGCCGGAGGGGCCTTCCAGCAGGGGCCCGGGGAAGTCCTCGCCCCAGTCGCCCTCGCACCAGGTCTGCACTCGCAGGTCCTCGTCACGCGTCGTCAGCGCCACGGCGCGGGCGCCGGTCAGGGCGAGGATGGGCGGGAAGCAGCGGCGGAAGGACTGGGTGAGGTTCTCTCGTTCCCGGAGGCTCTCTTCCAGCAGGTCATCCACGGCGCGCTGAAGGGCGCGCAGCGCCTTGTACTCTTCCAGGCTCAAATCCGTGGACGGCGGTGCGTGCGGCGGATGCGTCATGAGCGGGTTCTACCGCCATGGACGCTGGCTGTCACAGGGCCGGCGTCTGGGGCTGCCCGCCCAGCACCTGTCCCCCGGCCACCTCGATGAGCCAGTAGCCCTCGTGACCGGCCTCGGTGGAGGAGCCCGCGCCGAAGATGTGGGGGCGCTCGGCGGTGGCGGGGTGGTGGTAGCGCTGGTGGATGTGGCCGTGGAGCACCGCGTAACGCGGGCCGGGGAGCAGGCGCAGCAGGGCCTGGGCGTCTCGCAGGCCGTGGTGCCAGTGGTCCGCCTGCCCCTTGCGCGTGAGGGGCGCGTGGTGGACGACGACGAACACGGCGCGCCCGTCCAGCCGAGGGTCCTTCAGCAGGGCCGCCAGCCCCTCGAGCTGAGCGTCGCCGATGACGCCGTAGGACAGGCCCGGGGTCAGCGGGACGCGAGCGGACAGCAGGCCCACCACGGCGGCCTCGGTGCCCACGAGGCGCACGAAGGGGAAGGCACCTTCGCGGCGATACTCTGGAAGGTCGCTCTCCAGCAGGTGACCGAAGTGGCTCGCGAAGCGACCCTTCTGGTGACTGCCCGGCGTGTAGACGTCGTGGTTGCCGGGGATGATGGTGCAGCGGCGCGGGTCGTCCGCCAGGGAGCCCAGCGCTTCGCGCGCGCCTCGGAACTCGCTGTCGAGCGCGTAGGCGGTGAGGTCACCGGAGAGGATGAAGTGGTCGGCCGTGTGGCGTTGCACCTCGCGGGCGATGGCGGAGAGGGCGTGGGGGGCGCGAGCGTAGCGCTTCGCGCGGCCACCCACGGTGAGCTCGGCCAGGGCGACCCAGCGACGCCAGCCGAGCCGGCGCAGGGGCAGCGCGAAGTAGTCGTCGGTGATGTGGACGTCGGAGCAGTGGATGAAGCGCATCGAATCTCCCGCCCGGGCAACGGCCGGCCGGGTGCCGGCATTCTCCCTGGATGCGGATGGAGGGGAAGCGACAACTGTGTGCGAGCAGGCGGCCCCGGGCGGGCTTGTGACGGAACCATGATGGAGACATGGACCCCAGTCGGCCTCCGGGTCGATGCGGGTTGGGATGCTTCTCCTCCTCAGGAGGAACGTCCATGCGTGAGCAGCCCCCCGACCCGGTTCTCGCAGCCACTCCCACGCGCGGCGTCTGGTGGCCCGGCTCCGAGGCAACACGCGGACTGCTGGCGCTGACCCTGGTCGGATTGCTCATCCACGTCCCGCGCGCCGAGGCCTATCCCATCCCACCCGTGACGCTGTGGCCTTTGACGCAAGAGGCGGAGCTCATCGTCTGGGCGGACGTCGAGCGAGTGCGCATCGCGCCAAGAGACCGCGATGAACAAGGGATGCCATGGGACGACGACGAAATCGCGACGCTGAAGATAAGGGAGACGTGGAAGGGTTCGGTGCGTCCCGGGGAGCGCGTCGAGGTGCTGTTCTCCTCGGACATCCTGTGCCCGGCGCCACCTCGCTACGAACCCGGGCGCTCGGTCATCGCGTTCCTGTCCAACGGGAACGGTCGATGGTGGACCGTGGGCATGTCCTACGGAACGCGCCATCCGACGAACCCCGCCGATGTCGATGCGTATCGGCGGGTGGTGACAGCCGCCCGGGATGCGCAGGCCCGCTCGGCACCGCCCCAGCGCAGGGAGACTGCCAACAGCGAGCAGGAACACCTGGACTGGCAGGTACGCGCCGCGCTTCATCCGGCGACACGCTGGGATGGACTGTACGAACTGTCACAGGGAGCCGCTGCGCTGACACGAGCCCAGCGACAGCAACTGGCGCACGGCTTCACGACACAGCCGTCATTTGACCTTACGGTGGCGCAGATGCTCACCACCATGCGTGGCTTCCCCAACAGGGATTTCGACCGGGCCACCGCGAATGTCCTCGAGACAGTCTTCGTGGAGCAGGGGGCGCCCCCCTGGATATCCAAGGCCTTCGACCTGCTGCGCGAGCGTCACGGCGAGAAGCCCGAACCACGGACCCCTTGGTACAAGAGGGTGCCTTCGAAAAGCCCCATTGAAGCCAAGGCGGAACAAGCCAGGGCTCTCGCTCGGGACTGGCTGAGCTTCAAGAAGCGTCATGGACTGAAGCCCCGACGGCTCGTGTTTCTCGCCGCGCCCCTCGTCGACGAAACAGGGGGAACCCTCCCCTTCTAGTGGCGGACGGTACCCTCCGTGCGCGACGCGCGCGCATGGCCCCGACCCTCATTCTTGCCGCGTTGGTGGAGGCCGTCGCGCGTGCGCGGAGGCTGCAACCAGGGCGGCCTCGTGATGAAAGCATGATGCAGCGATGGAGTCCGCGTGAGCGACCTCCATGCATGGAACGGGATGCTCCTGCTCCACAGGAGCTGCCCTCATGCGTGAACAATCGCCCCTCTCACTTCGAACCGCGCCATCCACACTCGCTGCTTCTCGGTGGACAGCCGCCAGAGCGACACATCAACTTCTCGCCCTGACACTCGTCACGGTGCTCAGCCATGCACCCCAAGCCAGGGCCTCATTTCCCGCTCCGCCGCATACGCTTTGGGAGCTGGCGCACGAAGCCCAGCTCATCGTCTGGGCAGAAGTCGAGAGCGTGCGCGAGCGGCCAAATGATCCGGAGGACTACGTGGGGTTGGGATACGTCGCCAGCGTGACCCTGGAGGTTCGTGAGACCTGGAAAGGCTCGGTACGCACCGGAGAGCGCGTCGAGACATTCATCCTGTCCGCGAGCCCATGCGACACGAATGTCCAGGTAGGGCTTACGGTCGTCGCGTTCCTCAACAAGGAGGATGGCCAATGGGTGCCCGTGTGGCCGTTCTGTGGGACGCGCTTCGCAGCCAGCGACTCGGATGTGGAAGCCTACCGACGGGTGATCACAGCGGCCCGGCAGGCACTGGACCGATGGATTCAGGCACGACTCGCTGGGGAGACACCCGACTTCGAGGAGGCGCACTCGGACTGGAGGGTGCTCGCCGCCATCCATCCCGTGACACGCTGGGATGGCGTGTCCGGCCTGGGGTCCGAAGAGTTCGATGCGGTCCATTCAGTCTACGACCCACGAGCGCCTCCCGACAGGTCGCGGGTCCAAGGCTATCGCGACGAACTGGCTCGCGACGTCGTCGCCTATCCCTCCTTCGACAACACCTTCGCGCTGTTGCTCAAGCTCCTTCGCGGCTTTCCCAACAAGGACGTCGACCGAGTGGTCGCGAATGTCCTCGAGACGGTCGTCACCGAGAACCCTCCACCTCACTGGGCCATCTTCGCCTTCGACCTGCTGCGCGAACGAATGGGTGAGCACCCTTCGCCACGTCCCCGTTGGAGCTACTCGTCGGAGAAGAGCTTCTCCGAAATCGAAGCCGGGAACGCCCAGGACTTCGTGCGCGAGTGGCCGGACTTCAAGCAACGTCACGGCCTGAAGCCCCAGCCCATCCAGCCCCCCGCGAAGTAACCCGTCCCTACTTCTTGCCGGGGCGCTTCAGGAGGTCGCCCAGACTCTTGCGCGCCTGATTCACCGGGTCCTGGATGCTCTTGGGCACGGGCAGGGCCGGCAACAATCCCTTCGCGATATCCGTCGGGCTCCCCGCGTTCACCTTCGGCGACTTCAACGTTCCAGTGATGGTGAGCGGAATGGACACCGGCTCTTTCACCGGAACAGCCCCGCCGGTGAGTCCCGAGACGAAATCCTTGGACGCCTCAATCGTGCCCTTGAGCGCCAGCCGTTGATCCAACCCCACCCTGCCATCCAGCGTTCCGTTTCCCAGGTCGGTCTGGAACGCCATGGGCTTGGTGAAAGAAACCCAGCCGTTCCTGACGCTGAACCGCGCGTTCAAGTCCTTCAACTGCGTACCCTTCCCCGCCTTCTCCACCGTCCCCGCCGCCCCCTTCTGCCCCAGCGCCGAGAGTCCTTGCGACAGGGCCGGAGCCAACGCGCCCCCCAGGTCCGCCGTCGTGAGCGCGCCGTCGCGAAGACGCACGCTCCCTCCCCCCGTGACGCGGTCGCGCACCTGCGTCCAGTCCAGGCCACTTCCATTGAGCTGCAGCTCCCCACTGGCGAGACCTTGCAGCGACGACTGTCCGGACAGCGCCTGGAAGGCCTGCGCGGTGTTCATCCCGTCCAGGTTCGCCTTCAGCGTCCACGCGGGCTGCGACTTCGTGAGGTCCACCTTCGTCCCCGTGAGGTCCGCGCGCCCGCCATAGACTGTCGCCCCTCCTCGCTCGATGAGGAGCACCCCGTCATCCAGCTTCGCCTCCGCGTCCACGTTCGTCGCCTGGAGCGTCCCGTGACGAAGGCTCGCGAGCTTGAGCGTCCCATCCACCTCCACCTTCCCGAGCCTCGCGCGCACAGTGGCGGGAAGCGCGGTGGTCGTGTTGGAGGACGCCTCCTTCTTCGGCTCGTTGGGAAGCGCCCCCAACAGGTGCTGCAAATCGAGCTCCTTCCCCTCCAACGCGAACCGCACGCGCGGAGGCGCCATCTGCACCGAAGCCGTCCCGCCCAAATCGACACCTGGACCAGCGAGCGCGAGGCGCGTGAAGTTCACCTTCGCAGCCTTCGCGTTGGCGGGGTCGATGCGTGAGTTGAAGTCGAACGAACCACTCGCCGGGTCCCCTCTCAGCTTCAGCCCCTTCGCCGCTCCATGGCCCGTGAGCACGTACTGTCCCTGGTCCGTCTTCACCTCCGCGTCGACATCCACCAGCCCTCCCGTGAAGTAGGCGGTCGCCGAGGGCGGAAGGAAGTCGCGAATCTCGCTCACGGAGAAATCCCTTCCGCGCAGCTTCATCGTCACCGTGGGCCAGGGCTGACCGGGCGCGGGCTTGCCGGTGGGAAGTGGGTCCACCTTGAAGTCCGCCTCCACGTTCTGCTTCGAGGCCGCGACCGCCGCTTTCATCGAGCCCTCGAGCGGCAGGCCCGGCCCCACGTGCTTCAAGTCCACATCGAGGTCCCGGAGCGCGGCCACGGCCGTGCCCCCTGCCGCCTGCCTGTCCGTCACCTGAACGACGCCATCCTGAATCCGAAGGCTCTCGATGGAGGCCTCCGTGGAGGCCCCTGTTCCAGACTCACCGCTGGAGCTGCCCGGAGCACTCCCGACGGACTCGTAGTTCCACGTCCCGTCAGCGCGCCGGACCAGGTTCACCCGAGGCTCCTCCAGCTTCACCGCCCCCACGCGCACGTCCTTGCCGAGGCTCCGGATGAACGGCCACAACCGCACGGTGGCCGTCGCACGCGAGGCCTCCAGGAAGGGCGGCTCGTCGCCTTCACCCTCGGCCCGGAAGTTCGTCATCGTGGCGCCAGGCTTCGGGAACCACTGCGCATCCAGCTTCTCCAGAGTCACCTTGTGGCCAAGGGCCCGGGTGGCGGCCGTCTCGACCTGTCCGCGCAGACGCTGCGCGAGCCAGGAAGGATTGAGCGCCAACACGCCGACGACCAGCACCAACGCCATGGCCACGACGCCGAGCGCGACCTTCAAGGCGCGATGCCGGGAGGGGTCTTTCCTGTTCCTCGCATCCTGTTTCATCGCCCCAACGATGGGCAGTCCCTGGCTTCGAGACGCCCCTCGGGAACTCGTGCCTCCGGTGGAACGCTCCCGTCCTCGTTGAGCATGGACAGGACACCTCGGCCGCAGCGCCGCGAACCACGAGGGCGGCCGGGCCATCGCGTCGAGCGCTCCAGGTGCTCCATAGATTGAAGACCGAGGGATACCGACGGTCCCCGCCCTCGATGAGAGGCACCGAGCACCTTCGGCTCACACTCTCGACAACACGAGGAGACAGGCCATGGAACGACTGGAAGCAGACCGACTGAAGTCAGTGCTCGCCAAGGTGATGGCCGTGCTCGCCATCATCGGCGCCATCAACTGGGGCCTGATTGGCTTCTTCAACTGGAACCTCGTGAACGCCATCTTCGGTGGCGACACGCAGGGGCAGGCGAGCGCCCTCTCGCGCCTCATCTACTGCATCGTGGGGCTGGCGGGCCTTGCGCTCGCGCTCACCTTCCCATGGCGTCGCATGGAGGCGACCACGACCACCACGACGACCACGATGACAGGCAGGAGGACCATGAGCGGAAGGACCTGACATCATCGCGGCAAGACGAAGCCCCCGGCCCGCCCATCGGCCGGGCGGAGCGCGGCTCGCGGCTCCGTGCTAGGAATTCGGACGGTTCCTCCCCGCTCCGACCATGACGCGACTCGCGCTCCTGCTCTGCCTCCTCCTGGGTGCCTCTTCCATCGCCGCGCCACGACGCGCGCCTCGGACGAAGGTGGCCGTGTTGCCCTTCCAGGCCGTCTCCGGAGACGTGCCCGCGCGCGCAGGTCCTCGACTCGCCGCGCGACTGGCCTCGGAAATCCACGGCATGGCGGGGCTCGCCCTCGCGGAGCCTCCCGTGCCGTCTCCCACCGACGTGAAGACGGACGCACTCGCCGCCGCCCAGGCCGCCGTGCAGGAGGCCACCACCGCGCGCGCGGCCCGCGACTTCACCCGCGCGGAGAGTGCCCTCGGACGCGCCCTGGACGCCTACGCCGCGAATGCCCCCCACCTCCAGGACGGCGCCGAGCTCGCGGACACGTATGCCCTGCGCGCCGCCGTGCGCTACGCCATCGGTCGCGATGACGAAGCCGCGAGCGCCCTCACCCACGCGCTGGCAATCGCTCCAGGTCGTCCGCTGCCCCTCGCCGCCACCTCGCCCCTCTTCGCTCACACCGTCGAGCGCGTCCGCGCGGCCCATGCCACCCAGCCTCGCGGCGTCCTCCGCTTCGAGTCGTTTCCACAGGGCCTCGAAGTCACGCTCGATGGGTCCTCCGCGGGCACCACGCCCGTTCGTGTCACGCAGGTGCCTCCCGGTGCGCACCTGTGGCGCGCCACCCTTCCCTCCGGTGAGTCCGTAGGCGGCGTCGTGGAGGCACTCCCCGAGCGCGAAGTCACCTTCACGATTCAACCGACCGGCACCGGCGCCACGGCCGCGCTGGCCCTCGCCCTCTCGGGCAATCGGCTCGACACCTCCGCGCTCCAGGCCGCATCGACGCTGGGACGCGAGGCGAGCGCGGACCTCGTCGTGTTCGGCACCCTGTCTCGCTCAGATACCGGGCTCGCGCTCGATGCCTTCGTGTTCGCTCCTGGGGACGCGGCTCCGCGCAGGCTGCCTCGCCTCGCGATGGACCTGGAGCTGCTCGACGCCGGTGAGCCCCTGCGCGCGCTCGCGGCCCAGCTGGCTTCACGAGGTGTGGAGGCAGGGCTCACCGAAACACTGCCCCTGTCGCCCACGCCGGGTGCCTCGCGCGTCACTCGCGCCGCACAGAGCGTGTACGCCGTCCCCTTGTCGAACCCGGTGAAGCCCACGGCGCCCACCCGGAAGCCCGTGGACCCCATCCGCAGACCGCTGGTCCGGCCATGAGCGGCTTTCGCGGGCGCTTCGCCCCCAGCCCCACCGGGCGCATGCACCTGGGCAACATCCGCAGCGCGCTGCTCGGCTGGCTCCAGGCTCGCGCCGCCGGGGGCCGCTTCCTCTTGCGCATCGAGGACCTGGACCGCGCGCGCTGCAAGCCCCAGTACGTCGAGGACTTGATGGCGGACCTGCGCTGGCTCGGCCTCGACTGGGACGAGACGCCCCTGGTCCAGAGTCAGCGCGATGACATCTATCGCGAGGCGCTCGCCACGCTGGAGAACGAGGGCCTCGTCTATCCGTGCTTCTGCACCCGGGGCGAGATTGCTCGCGCCGCCAGCGCGCCCCACGGCCTGTCCGAGGAAGGCCCTCGCTACCCGGGCACCTGCGCCCATCTCACCGTCGACCAGCGGGCCGAGCGCGCGAAGACGCGAGCCCCAGCCTGGCGCTTCCGCGCGCGGCCTGGAGAGGTGCGCTTCGTCGACGCGCTCATGGGGCCCTACTCGCAGGACGTGGACGCGGTGGTGGGTGACTTCGTGGTGCGCCGCAATGACGGCGTCGCCAGCTACCAGCTCGCCGTCGTCGTGGACGATGCCGCCACCGCCATCACCCACGTGCTGCGCGGCGATGACCTGCTGTCGTCCACGCCCCGCCAGCTCCAGCTCTACACGGCACTGGGTGAGCAGGCGCCCGACTTCCTCCACGTCCCGCTCGTGAATGGAGAGGATGGCAAGCGCCTCGCCAAGCGCGAGGGTGCCTTCGCGCTCGCGGAGCTGCGCGAGCGCGGACTTGCTCCCGAGCGGGTGCTCGGCCTGCTCGCCGCATGGAGTGGCCTGGGCGATGGGAGTCCCAGGACACTCGACGCGCTGGTGCGCGCCTTCTCGCTGGAAGCCCTTCCCCGCTCGCCGGTGGTGGCGCGTGAAGCGGTGCTCATCGAGGCACTCGGCCTGCGGTGAGCCTCTGCCGTCTCCCTCTCACCGAGGGGGCGTCCTTGGGGTGAGGAATCGTCCGTTGCCCGACGATGCCCATGTTTGCCGCGGACCCGAGCACGCCCGTCCCTTGGGTGCTCACCGCGGCAGGAGGCCCGGCCCATGGCAACCACCATCGTGGAGAACGAGAAACCTGGCGTCATCGGCGCCAGCGCGGGAACGCCTTTCAAGTTGAGCTGGGGCGCCATTCTCGGCGGCACCGTCGTCGCGCTCGGCGTGCTCATCCTCTTGTACTCGCTGGGCCTCGCGCTCGGCCTGTCCTCCGTGGACCCGAGCAACCCCGACAGCGCGCGCTCCGCGGGCATCGGCACCGGCATCTGGGGCCTCATCGCGCCGCTCATCGCCCTCTTCATCGGCGGCTTCCTGGCCGCGAGGACCGCGGGCGTGGTGGACAAGGCCGGCGGCGCGATGCACGGCGCGGTGATGTGGGGCCTGACGACGATTGCCGGCGTCGTCCTCATGGGCATGGTCGTGTCCACCGTCGTCGGCACGGCGTTCAAGGCCACCACGGGCGTGGTGGGTGCCACCGGCGCGGCCGTGGCGGGCGCGGCCTCCCAGGGTGGAAACGCGGCCCAGGCGTTCGGCCTGGATGCCAACGATGCGCTCGGTCCGGTGAACGAGCGGCTCAAGGCCGAGGGCAAACCGACCATCACCGCCAATCAGCTCGAGGCGGCCACCAAGGACATCGTCACCACCGCGGTGCGCACGGGGAACGTGGACCGCGAGCTGCTCGTCACCTCCATCGCGGAGAACACGCGGCTGTCGCGGCAGGACTCGGAGGACGTCGCCAACCGCGTCCAGATACAGATTGACGGCGCCAAGGCGAAGGTGGGGCAGGTGGGTGAGCAGGTGCAGCAGGGCGCGCTCCAGGCCGCCGACAAGACGGGGCGCGCCTTCTGGGGCGTCTTCGGCGCGTTGCTCCTGGGGCTCGTCGCTTCGGTGCTCGGCGCTGGGCTGGGGGTGAGCAAGCGCCAGCGTGTCCACGCGGAAGGGGCCATCTCCCCCACGCCGCGCACCACGACGACTCGCCGCGAGGTGTACCCGTAGGGCCCCTCGCCCTCCCGGGCCATGAAGTCCAGGAGCAGCGGGCCCACCTCTCCCCAGGGGTGGGCCTTTCGTTTGTCGCCCCTCTCGCGTGGGCCGCATGCGCTAACGTCCCCTTCGCGATGTGACGAAGGGGTGCCCCGCCGTCCGCTTCCCGGGCCCCCGCCATGCGCTCCTTGACGGGGGACCTCGTGAACCGAAGTAGCACGTACCTGCTGTGCCTCGCGGCGATGGCCGCCCTGTCGAACGGCTGTTTCCTGCGAACCGGCTACATCCTCGATGAGCTCAACGCGCCCTCGGAGCCCAAGACGCCGCCGCTGCCCGTGTCCCTCCGGGAGCGCGTGGGGCGCCTGACGCGCTCGCACCTGGTGGACGCCTACGCGGACCCGGCGGAAGCAGCGAAGTGGATGTCCGCCCTGGGCGGCGCGTCCGAGGTCATCGCGGAGCAGGTGGAGTGTCTGCGAGCGAATGCGGGAGGCAGCAACTCCGCCTGTTACGACACCTTCTTGAAGAAGACGGTGGCGGGAGGAGTGTGGGGCCTGCCGGCGATGCCGGGCACGGTGGACCCGACCCGTCCCACGGCCGCCGAGGTCGACGCGCAGCGCTTCATCGGCAACGCGATGGGCATCGCCGCGTCGCTGGCCGCGCTGGGCGACTCGCTCCAGGACCCGATGAATCCCTTCCTGCTCAAGCAGGGCCTGCGTGAAGGCGCCGAGTCCGCCGCCCAGTACGTGAGCGCCCGCCGCTGGAGTCGCAAGCTCGGGCGTCCATCCAACGCGGTGGTGCTCAGCGGCGGCGGAGCCAATGGGGCCTTCAGCGCCGGCATCATGTGGCGGCTGCTCGGGGTGATGGAGCAGTGCCGGGGCAAGCCCGAGCCCGAGGGGTGTGGTGACGCGCGCATCGACCTGGCGGCGGGCACCAGCACCGGCGCGCTCATCGGCACGATGGTGGACCTGTTCCACACGCCCGGCCAGGAACAGAAGGCGCGGGACATGCTCCTCGGCAACTACACGTGCTCGGTGGAGTCGGACCTCTACTGCGTCAACTCGACGTGGATTTGGAAGATTGCCTCGGACCTGAAGGGGCTGGTCCGCTTCGACGGGGTGCAGGACAAGCTGCGCGCCGCCGTCATCCCCGCGCAGCTCACCAACGGCACGGAGCTGGTGGCCGTCTCGGTGGACTTCAACACCGGAGATGTCTTCGGCGTCAGCGACCAGGACCCGGCGGACTTCCCGCCGACGGCGACGGACGCGCAGCGCGTGGACGGCCTCATCAACGCGGTGGTGGCGTCCATCGTCGAGCCGGTGCTCGCGGAGCCGGTGCCGTGGATTCCCTCGCGCTCGGGGCGCTACCAGGGCACGTTCCTGGACGGCGGAGTGCGTTCGGGGCTGCCGCTGCTCCAGGCCGTGCAGCGCGGCGCGGAGCGGGTGCTCGTCGTCTCGACGGGCGGCCTGGAGCCGACGCCCGAGCCTCCGCCGGAGAACGCGGTGAGCACGCTGCTGCGGACCATCGACCTGTTCGTCGCGCAGCCGCGCGTGGGCGAGGTGCAGCAGGCGGAGCTGGCCGCCGTGGGCCGGCGCTTCGCGGAGTACAACGTCTGCACGCTGCGGCTGGCGAACGTGGAGGACCCCACCGCGGTGCCCACCTACTGCCGTCGCACGGGCACGGGCTTCGTGCCGACGGAGCCGCGCTCGCTCCAGGCCGCCACGAGCATGTGGATGGGGCCGGCGCGCTTCGAGCAGGTGGCGTCGAGCTGGCGCTCCTCGTGGATGTTCCGTCCGGAGTCCTCGCTGGCGACGGCGAGCGGCTACGCCTTCTCGCCTCGGGTGATGCGTCCGCTCTTCAAGGACGGGGTGAAGACCTTCCAGCAGCGGTGCGCGGAGGTGCTGCGCCTGTTCGAGATTCGCGGCACGCTCGCGGAGGCCGAGTGCGCCCGGCCCGTGGACGAAGTCGTCGCGGAGGCCGAGTCCCGCTTCGCCCCCGTGGGCCAGTGCACGGACGGCAAGCCCGACCAGCGCTCCTGCGACTGAGCGCCCACGGGCGTCGCCCCCCGGCATATCCTCCCCCGCCCTTCCCGCACCCCAAGAGCATGTATGTCCCAACAGCGTTCCGTCACCCGCTGGGTCGTCGTCCCCCTGGTCTGCCTGGGCATCCTCGTGCTCCTGGCCGCCCTGGCCTTCTGGCTTACCCAGCCCGGTGACGCACCGCCTCCGGACGAGCCCCCTCCGCCCGTCGAGGCCCCCGTCCGCCCGGAGCCCACTCCGCCCGCGCGCCGGCCGCCCCCGGTGGTGCCGCCCCCCGCCTTCCCCTCCCCTCAGTCCGCCGTGCCCGTCCTCCCCGGCCCCGACCAGCCGGACCTGCGCCGCGTCATCACCACCGAGCCCGTCATCGAGTCCGTCGATGGTGACCTCCGCCCGGAGGACATCGAGGCCGCCATCAAGGCCGTCACTCCGCTCGTGCAGCAATGTTTCGAGGATGCCGCACAGCGGAACCGGGGCCCACAGGCCGTGAAGCTGCGTTTCATCGTGGAGGCCCGGGGTGGGGGCACCGGGGAGATGAGAGGGGGCGAGCTGCTGGTGAGCACCATTCCGGACCCGATGGTGCAGGCGTGCGTCGTGGATTCACTCCTGGACATCGGGTTCCCCACCCCTTCCCGGGGTGGAAAAGCGACGGTGGTGTATCCCTTCGAATTCCGCGTACCCATGGAGGCTGGCCCGTGAGCCCCGGTTTTGCGTATGGTCCCGAGGCCCTCACGCCCCTCAATGCCCGTCTCCGTCGAACAGCTTGGCCCCCAGGACGCGGACGCCCTGCGGGCGCTGCTTTCGAAGGACCCGGTCCACAACCTCTACCTGCTGGGGTTGCTGGAGGAGTTCGGCATCGCCGCGCGAGGCCGCATCCCCTTCGCCTTCTACGGCCGCTTCGACAACCAGGCGCTCACCGCCGCGGTCTTCGTGGGGGGTGAAGGGGGCCTCGTCGTCCCCAGCGCCAGCGACGCGGGCGCCACCAGCGTCATCGCGGACGCGTTGGCCTCCTCGCTGCGCCTGAGGGCCACCGTGGGCGACAAGTCCGCCGTGGACGCGCTGTTGCGCAGCCTGTCCCCCGGCAAGCCAAGGCTGTCTCGCACCCAGCGGTTGTTCTCCGTGTCCGCGGATGACCTGGGGCCCTTCACCAATCCCCTCTTGAGGCTGGCCCGGGAAGAGGACCTGCCCCGCCTGCTCCCCCTCGCGCAGGGCTACGTACGCGAGGCGCTGGAGAGAGACCCGCTGTCGGAGGACCCGAGCGGCTACGAGGCGCGCGTCGAGCAGCGCGTGCGCCAGCGCCGCACGTATGTGCTGGAGGAGAACAACGCGCTGGTGCTCAAGGTCGACATCGGCAGCCGCTCCCAGTACGGCGCGGAGCTGGAGGGCCTGTACACCGTGCCCGCCGAGCGAAAGAAGGGCCACGCGACGCTGTGCCTGGGACAGATTTCCCGGCACCTGCTGTCCTCGCTGCCCCGGCTGACGATGCGAATCGACGAGCGCGACGAGAGCACCGCGCGCATCGCCCGCAAGGTCGGCTACCTGGCCGGCCGCACGTGGCGCCTGGTGCTGGTGGAGTAGCTCGCGGCCCCAGCTCCGGATGCGGTACGGTCCGCGCCCTCCATGAGCCGTCCCACGCCTTCCCGCCGTCCCCTCTCTGGAGAGGGCCCCGTCATCCTCCACCGCGCCACGGACCCCCGCTGGCTGCCGCTGGCGCTCGAGCACTTCGACGCGGTGCTGGTGGACCACGCCCACTGCGAGAAGAAGGCCGCGGCCAACGCCCTCTCCATGCTCCAGGCGTACCCAGACCTGCCGGGCCTGCCGGCGCAGATGGCTCGGCTGGCGCGCGAGGAGAGCGCGCACCTGGCCCGCGTGCTGGACTTGATGGAAGCGCGGGGGCTGACGCTCACGAAGGACGCGGGAGACCCCTACGCCCAGGGCCTCCAGAAGCTGGTGCGCACGCCCGCCCTGGAGCGCAGGTTGGACAGGCTGCTCGTCGCCGCCGTCATCGAGGCGCGCTCCTGCGAGCGGCTGTCACTGCTCGCCGAAGGGCTCACGGACCCGGCGCTCGCCCGCTTCTACGGAGAGCTGGCCCAGTCCGAGGACGGGCACCAGTCGCTCTTCTTCCGCCTGGCCGTCACCGCCAACGGAGGCGACGAGGCCGCCGTGCGCGAACGACTGGAGTGGATGCTCGGCCACGAAGCGCGCGTGCTGGACGAGGTCGGCCTTCGCGCCGCCATCCACTGACGCCTTCGCGGCCTTCCCCTCGAACGGCCACACCCACGGCACCGCCACCGTCAGCACGCAGAGCAAGAGCGCGGTGAGCGGCGTGCCCAGCCGGAAGAAGTCCGTGAAGCGGTAGTGCCCCGGCCCGTAGACGAGCACGCAGCTGGGCTCCAGCGGGGTGATGAACGAGCAACTGGCCGCCAGCGTCACGCCCATGGCGAAGGGGCGCACGTCCACGCCCAGCTGGGTGGCCGCGTTGAGGGCCACTGGCAGCACCACCAGCGCCGCGGCCTGGTTGGACATGGGCGCGGACAGGAGGATGGTGAGCAGCATCAGCGCCACCAGCACCGTGCGGGGCCCGCCGAAGTCGCCCAGCTCCGCCACGTGCCGCCCCAGGTACTTCCCCGCGCCGCTCACCTCCATGGCGAGCCCCAGCGCCATCATCGACCCGATGAGCAACACCACGCGCCAGTCCACGCGGAAGGCGTTGCGCGCGTCCACGCAGCGGGTGGCAATCATCGCCAGCATGCCCGTGAGCCCCGCCACCGACAGCGGGACGATATCCAGCGAGCCCGCGGCCAGCGCGCTCAGGAAGAGCACCACCGCGAGCAGCGCCTTGCCATAGCGCGGCGGTTGGTAGTCATGGCCCCCGAGCACCACCAACTGGCCCCCTTCCGCCAGCTCCGACACCTTCTGCCGGGGCCCGCGCAGGAGCAGCACGTCCCCCACCGCCAGGGGCAGCAGCGACATGCGCCGCTCGCCGAAGATGCGGCCCAGCAGTTGGAGCTTGGTGACGCGCTGGATGCTCGGGTGACGGTGCAGCGCCAGCGCCACCAGCCCGTAGCGCTCCACGAAGAGCGACTCCCTCAAGCTCCGGCCCACCAGCGCGCTGCCCGGCGGCACCGTGGCCTCCACCAGCGCGGTGTCCTTGTCGAGCTGGTCCTCATCCGCCAGCCGCAGGTCCGGGCGGATTTCGATGCCCCGCAGGTCCTTCACCCGGAGGATGTCCTCGCGACTGCCCTCCACCAGCAGCCGCTCGTCGCCGCGCAACAACTGCGTGGGCTCGGCCGACGCCGCGCGCCCGTCCCGGACGATGCCGATGACGCGCAGCCCCAGGCCCTCGGTGATTTCCGCCAGCGGCTTGTCGATGTAGCGCGAGCCCTCCGGCAACACCGCCTCCGTGAGGTAGTCGCGCAGCACCCACTCCTCCTCGCCGGCCTTGCCCTCGCGCGAGGGCAACAGCAGGGGCCCCAGCACCACCACGACGAGGATGCCGATGACGGCCACCGGCAGGCCCACCGGCGCCAGCTCCGCCACGCCGATGCCGCGCATCCCCATGCGCTCCAACGCCGCGGACATCACGAGGTTGGTGGACGTGCCGTAGAGGAACACCATGCCGCCCAGCATCGACGCGTACGCCAGCGGCAGCAGCACCTTGCTCTTGGGCACCTTGGCCCGGTTCGCCGCGCCAATGGCCACCGGCAGGAACGCCGCCGTCGTCACCGTGTTGGAGATGATGGAGGAGAACACCGCCACCACCGTCATCATCGCCATGACGAAGGTCTGGTGGCCGAAGCGCGCGAAGAAGGCCAGCCGCTGCCCGACGAGCTGCACCACGCCCGTGGAGGCGAGCCCCTGCGTCATCGCCAGCAGGGTGAAGATGAAGATGACCGTGTCGTTGCTGAAACCCTCGAACGCCTGCGCGGGTGTCAGCACTCCCGTCAGCGCCAACAAGCACACCACCACCAGCGAGCTGACCTCGATGGGAATGGTGTCGATGGAGAACAGCACCAGCGCGACGACGACGATGCCCAGGACGATGGCGATGGTCATAAAACCCGGAGGGGCCCCAACCTGTACCCTCCGGGTGCGGACGGTGAGTCCCTGCCGCACCGCGCCGTCAACTACTAGATGCCCGGCCGCTGATAAGTGGAATTAGTAGAGCCCCGCCTGGGGGGGCGGTTGACTGCCGGACGCCAGTTGCTTTTGGGCGCCCCTTCCAGAAGTTTTGACCTTTCTCCCGCTGGTAGGGTGCTCGCCCTTTTTCACCAGGATAGGGAGCCCCTCTCTTGAGACAACACAAGGAAACTTCCATGGCTTCAACGCAAGTGGCGGCGGCGGCCTCTGTGGCCCCCACGAAGAACCCCACGCTGCTGGCCTGGGTGGCCGAGATGGCCAAGATGACCCAGCCGGACAGCATCGTCTGGTGCGACGGCTCCGAGGCCGAGAAGAAGCGCTTCACGGAGCAGGCGGTGCAGGAGGGCATCCTCATCCCGCTGAACCAGGAGAAGCGGCCGGGCTGCTATCTGCACCGCTCCAACCCGAACGACGTGGCGCGCGTGGAGCACCTCACGTTCATCTGTACGCCCAACAAGACGGACGCGGGCCCCACCAACAACTGGATGGAGCCGGAAGAGGCGTACACGAAGCTGGAGCAGCACTTCGCCGGCAGCATGAAGGGCCGCACCATGTACGTGGTGCCCTACGCCATGGGCCCCATCGGCAGCCCCTTCACGAAGATCGGCGTGGAGCTGACCGACAGCGTCTACGTGGTGCTGAACATGCGCATCATGGCGCGCATGGGTAAGCAGGCCCTGGACATGCTGGGCGACAGCGACGACTTCAACCGCGGCCTGCACAGCACCGGCGACGTGAATCCGGACCGCCGCTACATCTGTCACTTCCCCCAGGACAACACCATCTGGAGCTTCGGCTCGGGCTATGGCGGCAACGTGCTGCTGGGCAAGAAATGCCTCGCCCTGCGCATCGGCAGCTACCTGGGCCGCGAGGAGGGGTGGCTGGCCGAGCACATGCTCATCCTCGGCGTGACGAGCCCCAAGGGTGAGACGACCTACGTGGCCGCCGCCTTCCCGTCCGCGTGTGGCAAGACGAACTTCGCGATGATGATTCCGCCCGCCGAGTACAAGGGCTGGAAGGTGGAGACGGTCGGCGACGACATCGCCTGGATGCGCCCGGGCCCGGATGGCCGCCTGTACGCCATCAACCCGGAGGCCGGCTATTTCGGCGTCGTCCCCGGCACCAACTACAAGACGAACCCCAACGCCATGGAGACCATCTCCAAGGACACCCTCTTCACGAACGTGGCCCTGACGGCCGACGGCGACGTGTGGTGGGAGGGCAAGGACGGCGAAGTCCCCGAGGAGCTCACCGACTGGCAGGGTCGCCCCTGGAAGAAGGGCAGCCCGGAGAAGGCGGCGCACCCCAACAGCCGCTTCACCGCGCCCATGTCCAACAACCCGGCGCTGAGCCCCAAGGCCAATGACCCGACGGGCGTGCCCATCTCCGCCCTCATCTTCGGCGGCCGTCGCTCCACCACGGTGCCGCTGGTCATCCAGGCCTTCAACTGGACGCACGGCGTGTTCCTGGGCGCGACGATGGGCAGCGAGACGACGGCCGCGGCCACCGGCAAGGTGGGCGTGGTGCGCCGCGACCCCATGGCCATGCTGCCCTTCTGCGGCTACCACATGGGCGACTACCTCCAGCACTGGCTGGACATGCAGAAGACCATTCCCCAGCTGCCGAAGATCTTCCAGGTGAACTGGTTCCGGCAGGACAAGAACGGCAAGTTCCTGTGGCCGGGCTTCGGCGACAACATGCGCGTGCTGGAGTGGGTGGTGAACCGCGTGCATGGCCGCGTCCCCACGAAGGAGACGCTGCTGGGCTGGGTGCCGCGCGCCGACGAGGGCCTCAACCTCAAGGGCCTGGACGTCCCCGCGGACGTCATCGCGGAGGCCACCTCCATCAAGGAGGACGAGTGGAAGACCGAGCTGAAGAGCCAGGAGGTCTTCTTCGAGCAGTTGGGCACCAAGGCCCCGGAGGCGCTGACGCTCCAGCGCAAGCTGCTGATTTCGCGGCTGGAGAACTAGTCGCCCGCCTGTAGCGTCCTGAATCACCCGTCGGGGCCGCTTCCTGACCCATTCACTGGGTGGGAGCGGCCCCGACTCGTTTCACGAAGAGTGAGGTCGCCCTCTTCGACCGAAGGCCGGCTTAGCGATAGGCTTGTGTCCATCATGAGACTGGTCTTCGTTTTGTCGGCGGCCCTTGTGCTGTCGCCCCCGGTGGCGCTCGCCCAGCGCGGCGCCAAGAATCCAGCGGCCCTCATCAAGGACGGCGAGCGGCTCTACCAGGCAGGCAAGTACGCCGAAGCGGCGGACGTGCTGAAGAAGGCCCACGAGGCCCAGCCCAACCCGCGCCTCATCTTCAACATCGCCGTGTCGTTGGAGAACGCGGGCGAGCTGAAGGAGGCCCTCTCCTGGTACCAGCAGTACGTCGGCAACACCGAGGGCACGGACCCGGCGCTGCTCAAGCGCAGCGCGCGCAGCATCGACAAGCTGCGGCTGCTGCTCGACAAGGAGAACCAGGCCCAGGCGTCCGCGGACGCCGAGCGCCAGAAGCTCCAGGAGGAGGCCGAGGCGGCCCGGCGCCGCGCGGACGAGGAGCAACTGGCGACGAAGCGCGCGGAGGAGGAGAACGAGCGGCAGCGGCAGGCCGAGTTCGCGCGCGCGATGAAGTCCTACCAGCGGCAGAAAATCGCGGCGTTCGCCATTGGCGGCGTGGCCGTTGTGGGCGTGGGCGCCGGCGTGCTCTTCGGCATGCAGGCCTCCGACGAGCGGGAGAAGTTCGACGCGGCGCGCACGGAAGACACCAAGCAGAGCTTCGCGGACAGCACCAAGAGCAAGGCGCTGCTCGCGGACATCGGCTTCGGCGTGGGCCTGGCCGGCGCCATCACCGCCATCATCCTGTATCCGAAAGACGGCCCCCCCGTGGAGGGCGAGGTCCGGCTGACGCTGGCGCCTCGCGGTACCGGCGCGGGCCTGGAGGTCAGCTTCTGATGAAGACCCTGGGACTCATGACGTGCTGCGCGGCGCTGCTGGCCGGCTGCAGCTTCACCACCGCGAGCGGCCTCACCGAGTGTGAGTCGAGCGCGGACTGCGACACCAATCAGGTCTGCTCGGCGTCCGGCTTCTGCCTGCCCCAGCCGGAGGGCTGCGGCGAGGTGGTGGGCACCACCACCGGACGGCCCATCCTCCTGGGCGCGGCGCTGCCCCTGACGAACTCGGGCGGCCCGGACGAGTCCGAGGTCCAGGCGCTCAACGCCATCAAGCTGGCGCTCGAGGAAATCAACCAGCGCGAGGGCATTGGCGGCCGGTTCTTCAACCTCCTCATCTGCGACACCCGCTCCGACCCGGCGCGGGCCAAGACGCAGGCGGAGTGGCTGGTGACGGAGAAGGGCGTGCCGGCCATCTTCACCTCCGGCAGCGCGCAGACCATCGCCGTCAGCAGCGTCGCCATCGCCAACAACGTGTTGTTGATGACGCACACCTCCACCAGCGCGGACATCGCCAACCTGAGCGACAAGACGGCGGCGTCCGGAGACGTGGGCCTCGTGTGGCGCACGGCTCCCTCGGACCTGCTCCAGGGCCGCATCATCGCCGACCTGGTGCGCAACGCCCGGCCGTTGGCCGACAGCAGCCGGCCCTTCGCCACGGTGAGCACCGTGAGCCTGGTCTACGTGGACGACGCCTACGGCCAGGGCCTGTTCGACA
This sequence comes from Myxococcus sp. CA040A, assembly GCF_013336725.1. NCBI lineage: Bacteria > Pseudomonadati > Myxococcota > Myxococcia > Myxococcales > Myxococcaceae > Myxococcus > Myxococcus sp. CA040A. Next base: position 875,990 of record NZ_JABUMR010000005.1, read on the forward strand.
CCATTCTCACCCGGTTGGGCACCGACCGGGTGCCGTCCTCCGCGCCGTACCAGCGCAACGGGGACGTGAGCGCCGCGGTGACCCGCATCGTCGACGGCAAGCCCGACGTGGCGGTGATGGCGGGCTTCTCCGAGGACAACGCCAAGATCATCAGCCAGGCCGTCACCCGGGGCCGCACGGGGCAGATGTACTTCTTCACGGATGCCAGCAAGGACTCGGGCCTCTTCACGGCCCTGGGCGCGGCGCGCACCCAGATTGAAGGCGCCTACGGCACCTCCCCCGCGCAGGCCCGCCTGGGCGACACCGTGTACAACACCTTCAAGGAGCGCTTCCGCTCGGCCAACAACAACACCGACCCGGGCCAGTTCTCCTTCACCGCGCACGCGTACGACGCCATGTACCTGGTGGCGCTGGGCGCGGCCTACGCCGCGGGGGCGGACGTCAACAACCCGCAGCCCATCACCGGCGACCGCATCGCCGTGGGCCTGTCGAAGCTGACGCCGCCCTCGGGCACGCAGGCCACCACCTACCCCCTGGGCTTCAGCCGCTTCACCGACGCGCGCAACGAGGTCAGCACCGGCAAGGTCATCAACGTGCAGGGCGCCAGCGGCGCGCTGGATTTCGACGCCACCGGCGAGGCCCCGTCCGAGTACGAGCTGTTCCGCGTGGAAGGCGGAGCGTTCAAGACGGTGGAGCTCATCACCCCGCCGCAGACCTGAGCCGCGCGCGCTACTCCGCCGCCCCCAGCACCCGCGTGAGCGGGCCCAGGGCGGCGGAGAACACCTCGGGCGGCGGCAGCAGGGACAGCACCAGGAACGCCCCCGAGTCGAAGTCGTAGAAGTAGCCGGGCTGCGCGAGCACGCCCGCGTCCAGGAGCGCGAGGCACGTCGCCTCGTCTCCGGGCTCCCTCGGAATCCGCACCACCGCGCTCCACCCTCCGTGCGCGGGCACCACGTCCCACGGAGCACCGGGGGGACGCGCGGCGACGAGGCGACGGCGGTGGCCCCTCACCCGCTCCAGCAGCGCCTCCTGGAAGACAGGCGCGTGGGCGAGCAGCGCGGGCAGGGCCAGTTGCACCGGGGTGCCCACGGACAGGTACGTGTCCGCCACCCACTCCAGGCGCGCCAGGGCCTCGTCACGCGCGGCGGGAGGGCCGCCCACGTGTGTCCACCCCAGCTTCAGGCCGGGCAGGCCGCAGACCTTGGAGAGGCCGGAGAGGCTGAAGGTGAGCATGGGCAATTCGCGCCCCGCCACGCTGGCCACGCGGTGCGACTCCACGTCCCAGCCGTAATCGGAGAACACCTCGTCGCAGAGGAGGGCCAGGCCGTGGCGCGCGCAGACGTCCGCCAGCGCGGCCAGCTCCCCCTCGTGCAGGAAGTGGCCGGTGGGGTTGCCGGGATTGACGACGAGCACGGCGCGGGTGCGCGGGCCGAGCGCGGCCTCCACCGCGCCCGCGTCCAGGCCGAAGCCATGCGCGAGTGGCAGGCGGTACGGACGCGTGCCCACGCCCTCCAGCCGGGCCAGGTGCTCGAAGAGGGGGTAGCAGGGGGCCGGGACGAGCACGTCGTCACCGGGCTCGCACAGCAGCTTGAAGAGCCAGCTGTACGACTCACTGGTGCTGGCGGACAGCACCAGGTGCCCAGGGGAGATGACGGGCCCCCGGGAGGAGAGGTGGGCGGCCACCGCCTCGCGAGCCGAGGGGAGGCCGAGCGCTTCCGGCGCGTAGTCCAGCGCGCCGGGAGGGTGGAGCAGTCCGGCGTCAGGCGCCGGGAGCCCCACGCGGGTGGGGTTGGAGACGGTGAGGTCCAGCGGAGGGAGGCCGCGGTGTCGAGCGAGCGCCTCCGCCAGGGGATTGGGGGTGCGGGAGAAGTCGGTGCGGAAGGAGAAGCGGCTCACAGCCCCGTCTGGAGCATGGCGTTGGCGACGCGGCGGATGAGCTCGCGGCGCACTTCCTTCCTGCAATGTTCAATGGCCTTGTCATGAGGCCTGGGAAGCTCCGGGTCCCTGGCTCGCAGGGCGGTGCGGAGGACGAGCTCTACCTTCGTAGGCTCGATGTGGAACAGCCGGGCCCCGTCCTTCTGGAGGAAGTAGGACAACCCTCTCTGGTCGAGGAGCTTGTGGAAGAAGCGTCGGACGTCCGCGAGGAACGTGAGGTCGATGATGTCCGCCATTCGTGAAGGCGTTCTCGCGCGGAAAAAACGGCGCGTCCATTTCACGGCCGCGTCACCCGAAAACTTGCGCGACCTGTAGCACTCGCGTGGAAGGCGGAACGCGCGGGAGGCCGAATTCTCGGCCTCGGCGCTCACGGCACCAGAGGGCGCAGGGCGCGGCGGAACGCGGAGTGCCGGCGCCGGGCGTCGGCCTCGAACGGCACCGGGCCGAGCACGGGAACGCCATGCCGCGCCTCCAGCAGCGCGCGGTTGTCGCGCTCGGAAGTGTCCCGTTCCTGGGAAGAGCGCGACAGCAGCACGGCGCGCACCGGGATGCGGCGGGCCGCGAGCGCCTGGAGCGACAGCGCGGTGTGGTTGAGCGTCCCCAGCCCCGCGCGCGCCACCAGCAACACGGGCAGGCGCAGGGTCTGGATGAGGTCGATGACGTCGTGGCGGGAGTCCAGGGGGACGAAGAGGCCGCCAGCCCCCTCCACCACCGCCGGCCCGTGCTTCAAGCGCGCCCAGGCGGCCAGGGTGACGTCCCAGTCCGGCTCCCGGCCCAGGCGAGCGGCGGCCACGCCCGGCGCCACGGGGGCGCGGAAGCGGTGCGGACAGAGGACGTCCAGGGGCAGCGTGCTCCTGGCGGCCTCGCGCAGGGACAGCGCATCCGCCGGAGCCCGAAGGGAGGCGCATCCGCTCTCGTAGGGCTTGAAGCCCTCGGGGGCGAGGCCCGCGTCGACCAGCAGGGACAGCAGGGCCCGCGACGTCTGCGTCTTGCCAACGCCCGTGTCGGTACCGGTGACGAAAATCTGGAACGGCTTGGACATGACGTGCTCACCAGGTCATGGGAAGAAGGATGCGCGGGCCCATCCATCGGCGCCGCGACCTCGGGGTGTCGCGAGAACGAGCCACCCCGAGGGCCGAGCCCTTCGCCGGGGCAACTTCCGTGAGAGGCGCGGGCGTCGAGCGTGCGCCACGGCACAGGCCCGTGAGGGCCTACTCCTCGCCACGCTGGTGCACTCCCACGCCGCGCAGGGACTCCAGCGCCAGGTCCACGTGGCCCAGCGTGTGCGCCGCCGACAGGCAGAAGCGCAGCCGGCTCGTGCCCTCCGGAACCGTGGGCGGGCGGATGGCCTTCACCAGCACCCCCGCCTCGCGCAGCTTCCTCGCCGCCTCCAGCGCGCGCTCGGGCCCGCCGAGCACCACCGGGAACACCGCGCTGCGAGGCTCGGCGCGCAGGCCCATGGAACGCAGCCCGTCCGAGAAGCGCCGGATGTTGCGCCACAGCCGCTCGCGCAGCTCCGGGTCCTTCTCCACGGCCTCCACCGCCGCCTCCGCCGCCGCGCACATCGCCGCCGGCAGCGCGGTGGAATAGATGAACGGCCGCGCCCGGCTGATGAGCAGATCCGCCACCGCGCGCGACGTGGCCACGTACGCGCCCTGCCCTCCCAGCGCCTTGCTCAGCGTGCCCATGCGCAGGTCGACCTGGTCCTCCAGGCCCAGCTCCTCGCACAGCCCCGCGCCTCGCGCCCCCAGGACGCCCGTGGCGTGCGCCTCGTCCACCATCAACGCGGCCCCGTGCGCCCGGCACGCGGCGACAATCTCGCGCAGCGGCGCCACGTCCCCATCCATGGAGAACACCGTGTCGGTGACGACGAGCTTGCGCCGCGCGGGCGTTTCTTCCAACGCCTTCGTCAGCGCCTCCACGTCCGCGTGCGGATAGACGACGACGCGGGCGCGCGACAGCCGGCAGCCATCCACCAGCGAGGCGTGGTTGAGCGCGTCGGAGAACACCGCGTCCCCCGGCCCCACCAGCGCGGGCAGGATGCCGGTGTTGGCCGCATAGCCGCTGTTGAAGAGCAGCACGGCCTCGGCCCGCTCGAAGGCCGCCAGCCGCGCCTCCAGCCGGTGATGCACGGCGGTGTCACCCACCACCAGCCGGCTGGCACCCGTGCCCAGCCCGTACCGCTCCACCGCGGCGATGGCGGCGGCCCGCACGGAGGCGGAGGCCGCCAGGCCCAGGTAGTCGTTCGACGAGAAGTTGACGAGCGTCTCGCCGCCGACCCGCACCACCGGGCCCTGCGGCGAATCCAGCGGCTCCAGGTAGCGGCGCAGGCCACGAGCCTGGAGCGACGCCAGTTCCTCCCGCGCCCAACCGGACGCCGGCGCCGACGAGGCCCCGACGCCCTCCTGCTTCACGTCACTCACGAGCGCCGCCCTACCCCTCTTGCCGGGGCTCCAGGGGGCGGATGCCCGCCTTCTCCAAGAGCGCCATGTCCTGGGTGTACTGGGGGTTGCCGGTGGTGAGCAGCTTCTCGCCGAAGAACAGCGAGTTGGCGCCCGCCATCATGCACATGAGCTGCGCCTCCTCGTTCATCTGCTGGCGGCCCGCGGACAGGCGCACCATGGACTGGGGCATCAGGATGCGGGCGGTGGCGATGGTGCGCACCATGTCCACCGTGTCCACGCGGGGCTGCTCGGCCAGGGGCGTGCCCTCCACGGCCACCAGCGCGTTGACGGGCACCGACTCCGGGTGGTGGTCCTGGTTGGCCAGCGTGCGCAGCAGGTTGCAGCGATCATCCACCGACTCGCCCAGGCCGATGATGCCGCCGCAGCACACGGAGATGCCCGCGTCGCGCACGCGGCCCAGCGTCCGCAGGCGATCATCGTAGAGCCGGGTGGAGATGATGTCGCCGTAGTGCTCGGGCGAGGTGTCCAGGTTGTGGTTGTACGCGGACAGGCCCGCTTCCTTCAGCCGCTTCGCCTGGTTGTCGGTGAGCATGCCCAGCGTGGCGCACGCCTCCATGCCCATGGCCCGCACGCCCTTCACCATCTCCAGCACGCTGTCGAACTGCGGGCCGTCCTTCACCTCGCGCCACGCGGCGCCCATGCAGAAGCGGGTGGCCCCGGCCGAGCGCGCCTTCTTCGCGGCGTCCAGCACCTCCGGCACCGCCATCAACTTCTCCGCCTTCACGCCCGTCTTGTAGCGGGCCGCCTGGGGGCAGTACGCGCAGTCCTCCGAGCAGCCGCCCGTCTTGATGGACAGGAGCGAACACAGCTGCACCTTGTTGTCCGTGAACACGGCGCGGTGGACCGTCTGCGCGCGGTGCACCAGGTCCAACAGGGGCATGGCGTAGATGGCGCGAACCTCGGCCAGCTCCCAGTCATGGCGCACGGCGACGCCCTCGGGCGCGGGCGCGGCATGGTGGGCATGGCCGTGAAAGGACTCGCTGGAAGCGGCGGTGTCGGACATGGGCTCCTCGAAATCGTGAGGAGCGCGAAGCTGCGCGGGCGGCGGAAACTTGTCAACGCCTCAGCGCGGACAGGTTGACAACATCCCACCCGTCCCTCTGAAAAGACGACCGGCGCCCACGGGAGACCCGGAGCGCCGGCCGTGACCCTTCCCTAGACGGGAAGGGGTGCGTCAGACATGGACGCGACGCCGACCGGCCAGTCCCACCAGGAACAGGACGGCGATGGCACCCAGCACGGAGAACAGCAGACCGGACGGGTGCAGGTCGAAGATGCGGCCGTCACTGCGGAACAGCGAGCCGATGAAGCCGCCCACGAAGGAGCCGACGATGCCCAGCAGCGTGGTGGCCACCAGCCCCATGGACTGATTCCCCGGCATCAGGGCGCGAGCAAGAAGACCAGCGAGAAGGCCAATGACCAGGAAAGCGATAATCCCCATGACGGACCTCACTATGAGTGGTGAAGGGGGCGCACGGAGCGGCGCCCACCTGGCTTGTGATTGAGCCAGCGCGTCTCCGCGCCGCCCGTGGGAATGAAGCTGGGTCGCCCCTCCCTTTCGTACAACTCGCTGGCATGGGGATTGACATCGCGCCTGCCTGCTCACCAATCGTGCCTGCTCGACAGCCCGCCGGAACGTCAGGGTTCCGAGATACACACACAACCCATGGCGAAGGCGAAGACGCACTACACCTGCCAGGCTTGCGGGTACCAGACGGCGAAGTGGCTGGGGAAGTGCCCGGACTGCGGCGCGTGGAGCTCGTTGCTGGAAGAGGCCGGGGCGAAGCAGGACGAGAAGCGCCCGGCGTGGGGAGCCTCGGGCGGCGCGGCGAAGCCCATGCTGCTCAAGGAAGTCAGCGGCGAGACGGAGGTGCGCCGTCGCACGGGAATCGCCGAGTTCGACCGCGTGCTGGGCGGGGGCGTGGTGAGCGGCTCCGTCGTGCTGCTGGGCGGAGACCCGGGCATCGGCAAGTCCACGCTGCTGCTCGCCGCACTGGACAGGCTGGCCCGCCATGGCCCCGTGCTCTATGTGTCCGGTGAGGAGAGCCTGCGCCAGACGAAGATGCGGGCGGAGCGGCTGCGCGTGGAGGGAGACGCCATCCACCTGTTCGCGGAGACGGACGCGGAGCGGGTGCTCGCGGCCACCGAGGCGCTCAAGCCGCAGGCGCTCGTCGTGGACTCCATCCAGACGATGTACCTGCCGGAGCTGGGCAACGCGCCGGGCAGCATCACCCAGGTGCGCGAGGTCGCCGGCCGGCTGATGGCCTACGCCAAGCGCACGGGGGTGCCCACCTTCATCGTGGGCCACGTGACGAAGGAGGGCTCCATCGCCGGCCCCCGCGTGCTGGAGCACATGGTGGACACCGTCCTCTACTTCGAGGGCGAGCGCGGCCACCCCTTCCGAATCCTGCGCGCGCACAAGAACCGCTTCGGCTCCACCAACGAGATTGGCGTCTTCGAGATGAAGGGCGCGGGCCTGGTGGAAGTCTCGGACCCCTCCGCCCTCTTCCTGTCCGAGCGCCCCGTGGGCAAGTCCGGCAGCGTCGTCACCAGCACGCTCAACGGCACCCGACCCCTGCTGGTGGAGGTGCAGGCGCTGGTGGCGCCCACCGGCTACGGCACGGCGCGGCGCACCGCCATCGGCGTGGACGGCAACCGCGTGGCGCTGCTCGCCGCGGTGCTGGAGAAGAAGGAGGAGATTCCGCTGGTGGGCTGCGACCTCTTCGTCAACGTGGCGGGCGGCATGCAGCTCAACGAGCCCGCCTGTGATTTGGCCGTCTGCGCGGCGCTGGTGAGCAGCCTCCAGAACCGGCCCATGGACCCGCACACGCTGGTGCTGGGGGAGGTGGGCCTCGCGGGCGAGGTGCGCGCGGTGGGGCAGATGGAGCCCCGGCTGGTGGAGGCCGCGAAGATGGGCTTCCAGCGCGTGGTGATGCCCGCGGGCAGCGCCCGGCGCATGGAGGGCACGAAGCTGAAGGTGGTGGGCGTGGAGACGCTGGGCGACGCGCTGCGCGCGATGTTCGACTGAAGGCCCCTACTTCTTGCCGATCACCGTGAAGGGCGCGGGCTGCGGGCGCGCGTCGTAGCTGCCGCGCGACGCCTGGATTTCCGCGCGGTGCTGGACGGCCCACTGGCCCAGCACCGTGACGGGCTCGAGCAGCGTCCGGCCGAGCGGCGTCAGCGCGTACTCCACCCGGGGAGGCACCGTCGGGTGGACGGTGCGGGTGACGAGCCCGTCGCGCTCCAGGCCGCGCACGGTGAGCGTCAGCATCCGCTGGGAGATGCCCTCGATGGCCCGCTTCAAGTCGCTGAAGCGCAGGGGCCCCTCCCCCAGGCTCCCCACCACCTGGACGCTCCACTTGTCGCCCACCCGGGTGAGCACATCCCGGACGGCCAGGCAGGACTCCGACGCTGGATCAGGCCTCGAGGCGGGCTCCAAAGACTTCACGGTTCCTGGTGACATGGATGTGCCTCCTTGTGGAGAAATGCGCGGACCGTTACTGGTTCGCCGGTTACCTGTTGTAACCGACGCACCTTTCGGAACCCACTTCCCTTTCAGGGAGTCCCCCATGACGACCGCCGCCGCCTCCACCGCAGTGTCTACCCTCTCCAAGCCCTGGGCTCTCTGGCTGGGCCGCGTCTTCTCCGCGCTCACCGTCGCCGGGCTCGGCTTCAGCGCCGTGATGAAGGTGAGCCAGTCGCCCGACGTCCTCAAGGGCTTCGAGCACTTCGGCTACCCCGCGTCGGTGATTGTCACCATCGGGGTGGTCGAGCTCCTGGTCGCGCTGCTCTACGCGGTACCCCAGACGGCGGTGCTCGGCGCCATCCTCGTCACCGGCTACCTGGGCGGCGCGACGGCGACGCACGTGCGCGTGGCGGACCCCTTCATCGCGCCCATCATCCTGGGCGTCCTCGCCTGGGCGGGCCTGTTCCTGCGGGACGCGCGCCTGAGGGCGCTGCTGCCCCTGCGCCGCACCCCCTGAAGCACGCCCCTCCCGCGCCCCTTCCAGCTTCGAAGGGGCGCGAGGCTCGGGCAGTCACGCGCGAACTACCAGCTGACGACGAAGGTGCAGGAAGCCCCGCCCTTCTGCCGACAGCCGTGCGTCGGGTCGTGCGTCACCGTGGCGTTGGGCATGAAGCGCTGGGCCATGCCCTTGACCAGACCCTGGTCGAACCGACACGGATAGGGATTGCCACACACCACATAGCCCTCGTTCTTCCCGGCGATGGCGGTGTAGGCGTAGTGGCCAATGCCCTCCAGCATCTCCCCCGTGGCGGGGTTGAACATGTCCTTGCCGTTCTTCCGGTGGTTCATGTGGAAGGCCACGTCGATGGAGGCCAGGGCCTTGTGGATGTCGGTGATGTCCGGAGGGAACACGGCGTTCTTCGGAATCATCGACCCGACCTTCTCCAGGCCGCGCCCGCCCAGCAGCGTGTCGATCTTCTTGTACGCCAGCAGGTAGTCCTCGATGGGGTACCAGGCGCTGGGGTCGAGCGCTCGCTCTCCCCCGGCGCCGCGCGCCTGGACCTTCATCACGTCCAGCAGGGCATTCACCAGCACGGAGAAGGACTGGATGGCCTCGACGATGGAGACGACACTCGCGCCCGTGACGGTGATGCCGGGCTCATAGGAAGCTTGTGACATGTTGATGAGGTTCCTGAGAGGGTTCGGCCTTACCGACCGTTGGACTCGAAGGCACGGTGGGCGGTGTGGTTGCGCAGATACATGAAGCACTCCTTCAACCCATCCCGCAGGCTGCCGAGCGTCTTCACATCACGCAGGTCCACGCCAATCTGAGTCAGCGTCTGCGCGATGACGGGGCTGATGCCCGTGACGACGCAGTAGGTGCCGAGCAGGCGGGCGGCGTTGACCATCTTCACGAAGTGGTTCGCGGTGGAGGTGTCCACCACCTCCACGCCCGTGATGTCGATGATGGCGCACCGGGCCTTGCCCTGGGAGATGCGGTGCAGGAGCCGCTCGGTCATCTCCAGCGAGCGCTGCGTGTCCACCACGCCGACGATGGGGAGCGTCAGCACGTCCTCCCACAGCTCGATGATGGGCGTGGAAAGGTCTCGGATGGCCAACCGCTGCCGCTCGATGGTGGAGAGCTTCTCCTCCAGCTCACGCCGCGCGACGTCGAGCTTCCGGATGGACTGCTCGTTCTCGTGCACGGACGCGTGGAGCTGGCGCGCGAAGAGGTTGATGGTTTCCTCGAACGAGGAGAACGCATCGTCGTTCTCCAGCGGGATGAGGTGCTGGTCCGGGTTGAACTCCCCGAGCGAAATCATCGCCAGCACGTCTCGGATGCGCTCGAGGCGCTCGAGGTTGACTTCGACGACCTGGGACTGCGGTTGCGACTGATTCATGGGGCGAGGAGGCCCGGACCGTGTGTCAGGGAGAACAGCGTGAACGGCCCGATACCGGAGCTTTTCGAAAGGATATGCCCAAATCCTCACATGGCTTCAAATGGGTGGAGGCAGACCCGGATGAAACACCGAATTCACCGTCTACACCGCTCGAAGCCGGATACCCCTGCAAACATCGCGAACCCTGGGGCGGCGGGCAATTCCTCATCAATCCAGACATGAACCCTGGCAATCAACCGAGCGCTCGCACCCCAATCCCATATCAACCGTGCCGGAAGCGACATCCGGACGCGCTCGTGGGCTCGCGGGCACCTTCGCGTCACACGATTGAGGAGCAGTCGACGCTTGCGGCGGGAGTCCCGTCCACGGGCTGACGCGACGCCTCGCGCGCTGACGCGGCGATGACCTGCCGTGACTAGGACAGGGGCATGGCGTCCATCGACCCACCCGAGACCCGCACCCTCCTGGCGGACGTGAAGCCCCGACTGCGAGGCGTGTCCCATGCCCTGGCCTTCCTGGCCGCGCTGTGGGGCTGCTTCGTGCTCGCCATCGCCCCCGCCCAGGGCACGCAGCAACTGGCCGATGGGGTCTTCGGCTTCTCCCTGGTCCTGATGTTCGGCACCAGCGCGGCCTATCACCTGCCCACCTGGAGCCCTGTCGCGTACCAGCGCCTGCGGCGGATGGACCACGCGGCCATCTACCTGCTCATCGCGGGGACCTTCACCCCGCTGGCCACGCTCGACGCCCCGGGCGCCTGGACGGAATACCTGCTCGGGGTGATGTGGGCCTGCGCGCTCACGGGCGCGGGGCTCTCGCTGCTGGGCATCTCCGGGCCACGCGGCGTCCGCTCGGTGCTCTACACCCTCCTGGGCGCCATGGCGGCCCCGGTGATGCTGCGGCTGCCCGGCGTGATTGGCGCCGAGCGGGCCTCGTGGCTCCTCTTCGGCGGCGCCCTCTACGCCGTGGGCGCCGTCGTCTACGCGCGCAAGTGGCCGGACCCCAGCCCCGCCGTCTTCGGCTACCACGAGGTGTTCCACATCCTGGTCATCGCCGGAGCCAGCACGCACTACGCCGTGCTCGTCGACTTCCTCTGGAACCGCTGAAAACGTCGCGCGTCCGCGACCGGGGCGCCCCACTTCGTCAGCCCGCAAGCACCCTACGTGCGACTCGTCGGCTAGACACAGCAACCCCATTGACAGGTTACGAACTTCGAGCGTGCTTCCGCGCCCGTTCCATATAACTTGTCAATGTGGTTTCGAACTTCACCGAGGTCCCCATGGCCGCCAGGCATCGCCCCACTCCCGCGCATCCCCCTGTTCCGAAGGGAGAGCTGAGGGACGGGTTCAAGTTCCGCTCGGGGCGGCTGTCGTTGGACCTGCCGGCCACCCTGGCCGGGCGACTCCAGGATGTGCCGAGGGACTTGCTCCAGGCACCGGCGGACCTGGGACGGTGGCTGGTGGCCGCGGGACTGGCCACTCAGATGCAGGAGCCCTCGGCGGAAGAGCTGACGCAGGCGCGCGAGCTGCGCGAGGCCATCTACCGGCTGGGCATGGCGCGCGCGCGGGGCGAGAGCTTCTCCGCCAGGGACCGCGCCATCCTCAATCGCTGGGCCGCGGAGCCGCCTCCGGCGCCGCAGTTGGGGCCTCGGGGCCTCTTGTGGACGGGCGCGGGCGTGAGGGGACAGCTCGCGGCGGTGGCACGCGACGCCGCGGAGCTGTTGGGAGGTCCGTTCGCGGAGCGCATCCGCAACTGCTCGCAGGAAGGCTGTGCCCTGCTCTTCGTCGACACCTCCCGCTCCGGTCAGCGGCGCTGGTGTTCCATGGCGGGCTGCGGAAACAAGGCCAAGGTGGCGGAGTTCCGTCGGCGCCAGCGCGCGGACACCCGCTAGGTCGCCCGAGCCAGCGCCAGGAGCCTGCGGGCCTGGGCCTCCAGCGCGGCACGCATCTCCTCGGGCTGCTGGACGTGAAAGGCGAAGGGCAGCCGCGACAGCTCGCGGGCGAACCAGTCCAGGTCTTCGGTCTGTCCGAGCAGCCGCACGCCGCCTCCGTCCATCGGCTCCAGCACGCCCAGCGTGGCGAAGATGGCTCGCCGCGCGGTCGCCAGGTCCGTGTCGAGCCGCACCTCCACCGCGTGCGCGCGCGGCAGGCTGGCCACCGCGAGCGTCACATGCGCCAGCGCATCGAAGCCGTCGGGCCGCTCGAAGCTCATGTCGAGCGACTGCACGGCGCGCACGCGGTCCAACCGGAACGTGCGCAGCCCCTGGCGCAGGTGGCAGACGCCCACCGCGTACCAACGTCCGCCGCGCCAGACGAGGCCATAGGTGTCGAACTCGCGTTCGGTGTCCTCGTCCCGTGCGGCGCGGTAGGACAGGCGCACGCGCTGCCGCTGCTGCGCCGCGGCGCTGAGCGCGACGAGCGCGGTGTTGTCCAGCGTCGCCCGCGAGCCGGAGATGTCGAGCGTCACCGACTCGTCCACCGCCCGCACCCGCCGCTTGAGCGGCGCGGGCATCACCCGCTCCAGCTTCGCCTGGGCGCTGGCCACCGCGGGTGCCGCTTCCGCCAGCCCCATGCCCCGCGCGGCCAGCAGGCCCACGGACAGCGCCAGGACTTCGTCATCGGTGAACATCATGGGCGGCAGCTTGAAGCCCGCCACCAGCATGTAGGCGCCGTCGCGTCCGCGCTCGGCGGTGATGGGGATGCCCAGCTCCTCCAGCTTCAGGATGTAGCGACGCACCGTGCGCCGGTCCACCTCCAGCCGCCGCGCCAGCTCCGAGCCGCTCATCCGCCCATGCGTCTGCAACAGCTCGAGCACGGTGAGCACACGCGTGGTGGGACGGGACATGGGGCGCGAACCTAATGCCCATGGCGCCAGATGTCCGACGAAGCCCGCTCGCATTCACTCCAGGTGAATAGAAACCAGAAGTGTCCCGGGTCGGTGTCCCACACCTACCGTGAAGGAACTTCGCTCCCACCCGTCACGGGCCGGGAGGACCGCCGCAACTGGCCCTCCCTGACGGGCCGGGCTCCGGGAGCAGCAACGACGGGCTGGGCTCCGGGAGCAACGACAACGGGCTCTGGAAGCAGCGACAACGAGCTCCGGGAGCAGCGACAACGGCCAGGCGTCACCCCGATTCGCGGCACCGCTGGTCCGAGCAGGGACGGACTTCGGCTTCACGCTGGAGCCCTGTCCGAATCAGGACCGATTCCGCCCTACATGCCCCGTACGGTGCCATTCATGGCCTCGCCCCAGTCCGGGCGCGCTGGCGCTGACGGAAAGGCTCGCGGAATCCGATGACGCAGACCTCGCACCTGTGGCTGTTCTTCGTGTTGGTGTTTGGCATCGTCATCCTCCCGGGGCTGGACATGGCGTTCGTCCTGGCCAGTTCCCTGGTGGGAGGCCGTCGCGCGGGGCTGTCCGCGGTGGGCGGCATCATCGCCGGGGCCGCGTGCCACGTCCTGGTCGGCGCGACGGGCGTCGCAGTGCTGCTCACCGTCATGCCCGCCGCGTTCAATGCCCTCTTGTGGGTGGGCGCGCTGTACGTGGCCTGGATGGGCCTGTCGCTCGTGCGCAGCCCGGCCGCGTTCTCCGCGTCGTCACAGTCAGGGCAGCGCTCGGCGGCGGCGACGTTCCGTCAGGGAGCCCTCACCAACCTGCTCAACCCGAAGGCGTACGTCTTCATGCTCGCCGTCTTCCCGCAGTTCCTGCGGCCGGAATATGGGCCCATCTGGCTCCAGGCCCTGGCGCTCGGCGCCATCATCGCGCTCACGCAAGCCGCGGTGTATGGCGCCGTCGCGCTCGCCGCGGACCGCGCACGCGGCTGGCTGGAGTCACGTCCCTCCGCCAGCGCGCGCGTCGGTCAAGCCGTGGGTGGCCTCATGATGCTCGCCGCCGTCGTCACCGCCATCGAAGGCTGGCGCAGCACCTGACACCGCCCACTCATGTTCTGCGGACGGTGCTCGAACGAATGGCTCTCAAGATGAGCAGCAGGACGACGGCTCCGATGAAGGCCACGAAGATGGTCCCCGCGATTCCACCGAAGGGCTGCCCCGCCCCCAGGGCGCGGAAGATGAAACCACCCAGGAACGCGCCCACCACACCCACCACGATGTCTCCGATGATGCCATAGCCACCACCCACGACGGCCGACGCCAACCATCCGGCGATGAGGCCGATGACCGCCCACACTAGAATCGTCTCCAAAGACATCACGTCCCTCCTCGCGCTGAAGTGACCTGAAGACAGGATAAGCACGCCGGTTCGCGCTCGGCTGGAAGCCAGGTCGTTCGCAAGACAAGCAAGAAGGCGTCCGACCGGATTTAACTGACTTTCTGCTCTTCCAGAGGTAGCTGAAGCTTCAGCCGCTCCAGGTGTCGGAGCCGGCCGAAGCCAAGGAGAGCGCGCATGGGACAGCGTCGGAATGATTCATTGTGGATGAAGTGGGGAATGCTGGTGTGGGTGGGAGCGGCGGTCGCCGGCTGCGCACCGGAGGCGGGTGAGGACGGGGCGGAGGTGGGACAGGCGGAGCAGGGGCTTGCGGCCTGCTCGTATGTGATTACGACGAACACCTACGTGGGCGCGGACTGGTGGGGCACCCTGGTGTTCCAGAACACGGGCACCAGCGCGATGACGAGTCCGACGATTGCGTTCGGCGTCCCCAGCGGCGTGACGTGTGACCACGACGAGCCGGGCTGGACGCACACGCAGAGCGGCTCCACGTGTACGTACTCGCGGACGTCGGGGCTCACCGTGGGCGTGAATGCGTCGTACACGTTCTACTATTCGACGAACACGAACACGTCGTTCACCGCGACGAACGTCGTCATCAGCGACCCGAGCTGTGGGGGCACCGTGCCGCCGGTGACGGGGCTCACGGCGAACCAGAAGAAGGTGGCGGAGGCGCTCACCAGCATCTGGGAGAACGACACGCCCACCATCGACTATGCGTACTCGGAGAACATCCAGGACGGGCGTGGCTACACGAATGGACGCGCGGGCTTCTGCACGGGCACGGGCGACGCCATCCAGGTCATCCAGTGCTACAACGCCCGGCGCAGCGCGGCCAACGGCAACATCATGGCCAAGTACATGCCGGGGCTGACGACCATCAACAACCGCTTCCTGTCCACGGGTCAATCCCAGCCATCCACGTCGGAGCTGGATGTCATCGGCAATTGGACGGCGGATTGGGCCACCAGCTACAACAACACGACGACTCGCGCGGACTTCAAGGCATGCCAGGACCAGGTCAGCGACCAGTTCTATTACACGCCGGCGATGAACGAGGCGAACAAGTGGGGCGCCACCCAGGCCCTGTCGAAGATGGCGCTGTATGACGCGTACATCAACCACGGCGAGTCCGGCGTGAAGAGCCTGACGCGCGCGACGAACATCGCGCTGGGCAACACCGGGCAGGTGGCGCCCTCGGTGGGCTACAACGGCATCACCGAGTCGGCGTGGCTCCAGAAGTTCATCGAGAAGCGCCGCGACGTGCTGGCCGCCGACTCCACGTGGGTGGACGCCATCGACCGAATCGCCGCGTACGAGAAGCTGCGTCGCAGGGGCAACTGGGACCTCTCCGCCGCCGTCCGCAACGACGTGCGCGCTCGCGACTGCTGGACCACGACGTATCCGTTCAGCGGCTACACCGTGCGCAACATCAACGCGGACGGCACCTGGAGCACGCCAGCCACGTACACGTTCTCATGTAACTAGCGGCACCCTGACGCCCTGGTGTGAGTGCGTCAGGGCGTCGTCGCCGCGCGCGGGGGCTCGGAGGATGCGGGCCCTTCGCGACGCAGCCGCCTGCGCAGTGGCGCGGCCACCCAGGTGAGCAGACAGAGCAGCAGGCCCAGTCCGCTCACCGCCAGGGAGGCCGCTTCACCGGGAGGGGCATACCGCCACACCACGCGGTGTGCTCCCGCGGGGACGGCCACGGCGCGCAGCGCGTGGTTCGCGGGAAGGACCTCCGTCGGGACCTCATCCACGGTGGCGCTCCAGCCCGTGAAGTACGCGTCCGACAGCACCAGGACGGAGGGACGCGTGGCATCGACCTCCACCTCCACTTCGTCCACTCCGTACCGCGTGAGCGTGGCCTTCCCGGAGTCACCTCCCGGAGGCGCCGTGGGCAAGGGCTCGCGACACTCGACGACGGCCTGCTGGCCGGGGACGAAGTCGGGCGAGGCAATGACGGCCAGGCTCTCCTCCGGGCCCGACACACACCGAGGCGGGGCGAGGTAGACGCGCGGCAGGGGTCGGGGATGCGCGAGCAGGGAGACCTTGAAGGGCTCGCTCGTGGACAGCACGTTGTTCCGCAGCCGGCGCTCCTCCACCTGGGTCTCATCCGCGACGAAGTAGCCCACGCCCGCGAGCGGCCCATACCGGTTCCACCACTGACGCTGATCCTTCAGGAGGTCCGCCACGCGAGCGGACAACGCGGGCAGGTACCAGTTCGCGCTCTCCACGCCCCACGCCGACGCGCTGTCCGCCGCGAGCACCATCCGCGTGCCCGCCACCTGCGCCTCATCCGGAGTCAGCCCTTCCACCGTCTCCGGCAGGGCGATGCCCGACGCGGTGTAGACGCGCGCGCGGCCTGGCAGGGACGGGCCCTCGCGCCGCTGGAGCTCCTCCACGAACGGCGGCGCCGTGGTGAGCAGCCGCTGGTCACACGAGACATAGATGGGCTCGCTGACGCGATACAGGTCCGCCGCGAGCAGCAACACCCAGCCCAGACCCACCTGCCTCGGGTGTGCCGCGAAGAGGGCGAACAGGCCCATCCCCACACAGGTCACCGCCACACAGGCGGCGTCCACCGTGAGCCGCTCCCCGACCTGACGCGACAGCTCCGCCCAGGACGCGTCCGGCCCCGAATAGAAGCCTCGCAGCGCCTGCGCCAGCCACAGCCCCGCGCCCGTCAGCGCCAGCAGCAGCATCCCGGCGCCCAGGCCCACCAGTCCCCAGCCCGCGCGACGACGTCCGCCCCTGGCGCGGTCCAACAGGTCCTGGGCCCCCCACGCCGCGAGCACCGCCAGCCAGAAGGTCACATGCACCGTGAGCTTCTCCGGATAGCGGAAGGCCCGCCACGGAGGAACGAGGTCATAGACAAAGCCATACAGAGGCGTGTGTCTGCCGAACATCAGCAACAACCCCAGCACCGAGAAGCCCACCGCCACCTGCACCCAGCGCTCCCGGCGACGCGCCACTACGCACACGCCCGCCAGGAACAACACCGGCAGCCCGACATAGAGCGAGCGCGCCCAGAAGTCCGTCGTCTGCATGCCCAGCAGTCCCTGGGCGACGGGGCCGCGAAGAGGCGGCTCCAGCGCGAAGACATTGCCCACCGCCAGGTCGAGCAACCGCAGCGGATGCACCGACCAGAGCTGCGCGGACTCGGCGGTGCGGCGCTCCGCGAAGGTCTCCCCCAGCACGGACGCGGAGGCCCAGAGCTGCGCGGTGGCCACCAGCGCCGCGAGCAGCAGTCCCGTCCCCGTGACGAGCAGCACCCGACGACGCGTCACACCAACACCGAGCGGACACAGCACCACGACGAGGAGCACCGTGGCGCCGCACACCGTGAAGCCCTGCGGGTCTCCCGCGAAGAGGACCGTCGGAAGGACACATCCCAGCGCGCCCGCCATCGACCAGGAGCCGCGTGCCAGCACCGAGTCCGCGATGAGCAGGAGCCAGGGCAAGGCGGTGGCGGCCTGGAGGTACAGCAGGTTGTTGGTGAGGCTGACCAGGTACCCACTCAGGGCGAAGGCCAGGGCGCCCAGCGCGGCGGCGAAGGGGAAAGCATCACGGGCCCGCAGGAAGAGGTACGTCCCGGTGGCGGCCAGCGGGTAGCACAGCAGCGCCATCGCGGTCAGCGCGCCGGGCCCGTCGAACAGCAGCGCCAGCACGTTGGCTGGATGGAAGACCCCCGTGACGGTGGCGCCCGCGAAGGGCTGTCCCAGCGCGTTGAAGGGATACCAACCGGGCCAGACGCCCTGGCTCACCGCGTGCGCCCAGTACGCCTTGGCCGGGGCGAACACCCGCAGCATGTCCCGCTCGCAGAGCGCGCCTCCCGTCGAGAGGAGTCGGTGGAAGAACAGCAGCGTGGCGACGACCGACGCACCCAGGACGACCAGGGGCTCACGGAGACGGGGCGAAGAAGGAGAGCGCATGCGGGGGTGCCTCGGGCTTCTACCAGATGAGGGACGTCCGCTCGAAGACGGACCGCGCACGGGGGCGCTCGGCTAGAGTCCGCGCCACGCATGAGCGCGGAGCGACGAAACGCCTTCCCGTGGAGAGAGCTCCCCAGCCTGCTGTCGACGCGGCTGCTGGCGGCGTTCCTCGTCCCCACCCTGCTCTTCGTCGCGGTGGCGGGCACGGCCGTCTACCAGCTCGCGCGCTCCATCCTCGAGGAGGAGCTGGGCACCAGCCTCTCCAACATCGCCGCCGCCACCGCCAGCCAGCTCAACGGCGAGCGCATGCTCACGATTGAGGCCGGCGACGACTCGGGCGGCACCCGGACGTGGCGCAACCTGGTGCGCCTGCTGGAAGGCGTGCGCGAGGCCAGTGGCGCGCGCCGCGTCTTCGCCGTGGACGTCCAGGGTCGGGTGCGCGCGGACGTGGGCGGCGGCCTGCCGGTGGGCTCGGAGGTGCCGGAGCTGGCGCGCGACAGGCTGGAGCTGGCGCGGGTCTTCGCGGGCGAGCACGCGGCCAGTCAGGTCCTCTTCACCGGCTCGGATGGGCGGCTGTACAAGACGGGTTATGCCCCCATCGTCCACGCCGGGAAGGTGGTGGGCGCGGTGGGCGTGGAGGGCAGCGCCGCGTTCTTCGGCCCGCTCCAGCACCTGTCGCGCACGTTCGTCATCATGGGCGCGCTGGCCCTCACCGCGCTCGCCATCATCGCGCTGCTCACCGCCCGGGGGCTGGCGCGTCCGCTCGGCCGGCTGATGGACTCCGCGCTGAGAATCGGCCGGGGAGACCTCACCACGCCCGTGCCTCCGGAGCCCACGCGCGAAATCGGCGTGCTCGCCCGTGAGCTGGAGGTGATGCGCGGCGCGCTGGAGAGTCGGGACCGACAGTTGAAGATGATGCTCGCGGGCGTGGCCCACGAGGTGCGCAACCCCCTGGGCGGCATCGCCCTGTTCTCCGGCATCCTCCAGGAGGACCTGCGCGCGGGCGCCCACGAGGAGGCCCAGGAGCACGTCGAGCGCATCCAGCGAGAGGTCGCCTTCCTCCAGCGCATCGTCGAGGACTTCCTCGCCTTCGCGCGCGAGCAGCCCCTGGCCCGCGCCCCCGTGGAGGCCCCCGCCCTGCTCTCCGTCGTCCAGGAGCTGTCCTCCGCGGAGGCCAGCATCCGCGACGTGACGCTGGAGGTGGACGCCACGCCCGCCGTGCTGGAGGCCGACGGCAGCCTGCTCACCGCCGCGCTGCTGAACCTGGTGAAGAACGCGGTGCAGGCCTCCGCCTCCGGAGGCCGCGTGCGCATCTCCGGCGCCGAACACGACGGGCGCTATGCCATCCGCGTCCACGACGCCGGCGCGGGGGTGCCGGAGGCCGAGCGCGAGCGCATCTTCGAGCCCTTCTTCACCACCCGCGAGAAGGGCACCGGCCTGGGCCTGCCCCTGGCGCGCAAGATTGCCCGCGCGCACGGGGGAGAGCTGCACCTGACGTCCGCGCCGGGCGACACGACGTTCACCCTGACGCTGCCCTTGAGGCCCTCGGGCGTCAGCTCGCCACGTTGAACTGACGCGCCATCTGCCCCACCTCGCCCGAGACATGGGCCAGCGAGCGCGTGGCCTCCTGCGTGGACTCCAGCCGCTTCATCGTCGCGTCCATGATTTGCGACAGGTCGGCGATGGCGATGGAAATCTGGGAGATGCCGGCGTTCTGCTGCGTCACCGCGGCGGCGATCTGCCGAGCCGCGGCCGAGTTCTCCTGGGACATGAGCGACAGCTCCCGCAGCGAGTCTCCCGAAGAGCGCATCTGGTCCAACCCCGTGCCAATGGTGCGCACGCCCTGCTCACCCATGCTCGCCGCGTCCCGGATGCCCTCGGTGATTTCCTGGAGGATGCGCCGGATGCGCTGCGTGGACTGGATGGACTGGTCCGCCAACGCGCGGACTTCCCGGGCCACCACCGCGAAGCCCTTGCCCTGCTCGCCAGAGCGCGCCGCTTCGATGGCCGCGTTGACGGCGAGCAGGTGGGACTGGGCCGCCAGGTCCTTCACCGTCTCGGTGATGTCGCCAATCTGCGTGGTGCTCTCCGCCAGCTTCGCCAGTCGCTGCTGGATTCCGTCCACCGCGCCGCGAATGTCCGCAAGCCCCGCCACGCTGAGTTCCACCGCTGCCTCGCCCTTGAGGCCCAGCTCCTCCGCGCGCTTCGCCACCTGGAGCACCGCCTCCGCCCGGTCCGCCGCCATGCGCGACGTGCGGCGAATCTCCTCCGACGTCACCTGCGCCTCATGCAGCGCGGCGGCCTGCTTCGTGAAGCTCTGCTGTTGCTCATCGTTGGCCGTGCGCAGGTGGCTGCCCGCCTCGCCCAGCCGCGCGGCCGACGCCTGGAGCGCCAGCGGAAGCTGTCGCAGCCGGGCCAGCACCGCGTTCATCCCCGCCGCCAGGTCTCCCACCTCGTCGGTGGACACCCACGCGGGCGCGACGACGCGTCCCGCCGCCACGGACTCGATGGCCTGTCCCACCGCCTCCGCCGCCCGCGCCTGACGCCGCGCCAGCATCCACGTGGTGATGCCCGGCAACAGCAGCAGCCCACCCACCCACGCCAGGCTGAAGGCCAGCTCTCCCGCCAGCACGCCGCCCAGCTCCATCAGCATCCGCGCCGAGCGCTGCGCGCCCTCCGCCACCAGCTCCAGATGAAGCGTGTCGCGGATGCCCTCCAGCTTCACCATCACCACGCAGCCGCTGAGCACCAGCGCGGCGACGATGGAGCCTCCAAAAGTGAAGGGCAGGAACCACGCCTGTCGGGGCCACGAGAAGCCGCCGCCCTGGAGCACCACCGTCGGGTCCTTGCGCTGCTCCTCGAGCGCCAGCGGCAGCAGCATCCGCTCCAGCGAGACGCTGATGGGAAAGCCCAGCAGCACGCCGCAGCACACGCCGATGATGGTGCCCAGCACGACGAGGCCCAAATCCTTGTGCCAGGTCAGACACACGTGGAGGCTGAACCAGAAGCCTCCCAGCGTCCATCCGACCCAGGACGTTCCCACCGCCACGCGCCACGGGAGTCGGAGGATGCGCTCCAGCCGCGCACCCGGCCTGTCACCCGCGTACGTCCGCAGCGCGCTGCCCACCAGCCACCGCATGAATACAGCGGGGTAGATCATCCCCAGGCCCACGAGGATGGGCGGCAACACCCACGCCACCGCCTTCACACCCTCCCAGCCCGCCACCCCCATGGACATGCCATTGAGGTACGCGGCGATGGGCGCGGCTGGCACCACCCACGCCATGAACACCTTGAGCGCACGCCACCGATACTCGCGAATCACCTTGTCTTCGATGCTCATACCGGTCGCTTTCCCGCGTCATGCGGCCACGAAGAATCCATGCTGACGGGATGGCTCCAGACACCATTCTCCGCACGTCATCGAGTGGAAAGCGAGAGGGCCCCGCCCGGTTCCAGACACTGCACAACCGTCATGCCAGAGCTTGTTGAAAGACATACACATCCAGGAAAACCACCTCCCCAAGCAAACAAGGGCGAGGAGGCGGCCGAGGTCAGTCCGCGCAGCAGGCGCGAATGGCCGCCGAGTACAGGCGCAGGGACTTGCGCGCGGCGGCGGCGACACGGGCGGGCTCGGTGCTCTCCGAGTCCACGGAGAGCTTGAGGATTTCGAGCGCTTCCACCGGGTGCAGGTCGTCGTAGCGGGCGTGGGCCTTGAGCCACATCATGGCGCTCGCGTCGATGCGCGCTCCATCCGAGGCGTAGCCCCGGAAGGGCTCCACCACCTCCTTGGTCCACACACCGGTGATGCCCTCGATGGCCCAGTTGGACGCGGCGATGCCCTCCGCCAGCGTGCCGCGCGCGCAGGTGTCGCGCAGGTGCGCGTGCAGCGCCTGGATTTCCGGCAACGGGCGCACGGAGAAGAGCGAGTCGGGCTCCATGCCGATGGCACGCACCCAGTCGATGAACCACTCCGCGTGTTTCGCCTCGACGCCCAGGTTCTGCAGGAGCCAGCGCCGGATGCTCGCGTCCCCTTCATGCCGCCCATACGTCGTCTTCGCGAGCGACAGGCCCATGTATTTGGGGAAGGACTCGACGATGAGGAAGAACTGCGACAGCACGCGCCGCCAGTACCCCAGCGGCGGGCGACGTCCCTCCGCCGTGTCGCGAAACAGCGGAGGCCAGCAGGCCGCGTTCCAGTCCGCGCGCGTCGACTCCAGCATCGACTCCAGCCAGCGCGGATGCGGCGAGGGCTTCAGGGGCGGAGGCCCATAGCGACGCACGAGTGGCTCGAACGAGGGAACATTCACTTCCAGGCTGGTCGACGACATGGCTCCAGGACGCTCCTTTTCGCGGCGGGTGCCAGACCGACATGGCCCCCCCTCACCCGCCGGAGCGGCCCATAGTGGTGACAGCACCTGCACGCGGCCATGCAACTGTTCGCATGCGACGCTTTTCTCACCGCCATGTTTCAGAATTCGCTCTGGAGCACCCCGAGGGGTCTGTCGCACCGCGGCGTCTGTGTTTCCCCTTCCACACGCGAGGCCGCCCGCATGTCACGGGCGGGCGAGCACGGCTCACGGCGTGCGGGCCACCGCGTGGCGTGCCTTCTCGAGCATGCGGCGAAGGGGCGCTTCATCGGCGCGGGCGAGCGCTTCGTCCCAGGTGAGCCACTGCGCGCCGGTGGACTCGTTGGGGTCATGCGCGAGCGACGCGGGGTCCTCCGCCACGACGAGGTAGCGCACGTCCAGGTGCTGGTGCTCGGGCTCATCGCGCCGGGCGGGGATGGTGTGGATGTCCACGTCGAGCGGCCGGGGCGCTCGGGGGTGGAGCGTGACGCGGCAGCCGGTCTCCTCGCGGGCCTCGCGCAGCGCGGTGGTCTCCATCAGGCCTGCGTCCACGGCGTCCGCATGCCCGCCTGGTTGCAGCCAGCGCTTGAGCTTGCCGTGCAGCACCATCACCACGCGCTCGCCCTCCGGGTCCACCACCACGGCGCTGCCGGTGAAGTGCGCTTCGGGCTGCGCGCGGGAGAAGGGAGACGGCAGCGTGGCCGCGTGGTGGCGCATGCGCTCCAGATCTTCGCGCTCCTTGTCGTCCTGGGGGACATGACGCGCGAGCAATTCACGCAGGGCGGCGGCGTTCGGGGATTCCATGCGCGCCCACGTACCCCCGGGGAGCCCTCGCGCGCCAGCGCCTTCTGGAAGCGGCCGACCGCCACGGTCCGGTGTAGGGTGCCGCCCCGGGTGTGCTCTCATGCGGACGCACCCGGGCGGCCGGCGCCCTCGTGGCATGAGGAAATCGAAACACCATGGCGCGCATTCTCGTCATCGACGACCACGACACGCTGCGCGAGGGGATGACCGTCACCCTCACGCGCTCCGGCCACGCCGTGTCCGCTGTCCGAGGCGGGGCGGACGGCCTGGCCGCGTACCGCAAGGCCCCCTTCGACCTGGTCGTCACGGACCTCAAGATGGACGGCCTGGACGGCATCGCCGTCACGCAGGCGCTCAAGGCGCTGGACGCCTCCGCCGTCGTGATGGTGGTGACGGCCTTCGGCACCATTGAGACCGCCGTGCGGGCGATGCAGGAGGGCGCCTACGACTTCATCACCAAGCCCTTCACGCCCGACGTGCTGCGCGCCAAGGTGGACAAGGGCCTGGAGCTGGCCAGCACCCGGCGCAAGGTGGAGAAGCTGGAGGCGCGCACCGCCGCGCATGACGCGGACGCGGCGCTCTCCCACGGCAGCATGGTGGGCGACAGCGAGCCCATGCAGCGGCTGCTCAGCCAGGCACGCAAGGCGGCGCACAGCAACGCGACGGTGCTGGTGCGCGGCGAGAGCGGCACCGGCAAGGAGCTCATCGCCCGCATGCTGCACCAGGAGTCCCCGCGCAAGGACGGCCCCTTCGTCGTCGTGCACTGCGCGGCGCTGGCGGAGACGCTGCTGGAGAGCGAGCTGTTCGGCCACGAGCGCGGCGCCTTCACCGGCGCGGTGAAGCGCAAGCTGGGCCGCTTCGAGCTGGCCGACGGCGGCACCCTCTTCCTCGACGAAATCGGAGAGATTCCCCACTCGGTGCAGACCAAGCTCCTGCGCGTGCTGCAGGAGAAGGAAATCCAGCGCGTGGGCGGCGAGGAGACCCTCAAGGTGGACGTGCGCGTGGTGAGCGCCACACACCGGGACCTCCAGGCCGAGGTCAAGGCGGGCCGCTTCCGCGAGGACCTCTACTACCGGCTGCACATCGTCCCGCTGATGCTGCCGCCCCTGCGCGAGCGCCCCGAGGACATCACCTCCCTGGCCCGGCACTTCGTGGCCAAGCACGCCCCCCGGGTGAACCGCCGGGTGACGGGCATGGATGAAGGCGCGCTGCGCGCCCTGGCCCGGCATGTGTGGCCCGGCAACGTGCGTGAACTGGAGAACGTCGTGGAGCAGGCGCTCGTCTTCGCCGAGGGCGACGTGCTCACCGTCACGGACCTGCCCTCGCACCTCACCGGCGCCGCGCCGCGCATGGACGCGGGGCTGCCCGTGCCCCATGGAGACCGGCCCCTTCCAGACATCCTGGAAGATTTGGAGCGGCAGCTGATCGCCCGCGCCTACGAGAAGGCGGGGGGCGTGAAGACGGAGACCGCCCGGTTGCTGGGCATCAAGACGTCCGCGCTGTACTACAAGCTGGAGAAGTACGGCTTCCTCCCCAAGGGCACGCCACCCGACGAGGGGTAGTCTCGAAAATCCGTGACCCAGGGTCCCCTCCCCGTGACTTTCCACCGCCACCCCTCCCCCACCTGCCCCCACCTGGTGTGTCCAGGCGCCTGGAATCCCAGGGCTTTTCCCAGGCTCCGGTGGAGGAGAGGACAGAGCAGGCTGGCATCCGCTTTGCTCAAGGGAGGCCGCTGATGAGTCCCCGCCCCCTCGCGCTTTTGCTGTGCCTGCTCTGCGCCGTGCCCGTCTGGGCCGCGTCCGGGCTGGAGGCGGCGCGCTCGCGGGCGCAGGCGGCGAGGACGGAGGCGCGCTCGCTGCGCACCCAGCAGCAGGCGCTGCGGGACGAGCTGCAGGGCGTGGCCGCGCGAATCGAGGCGCTGAAGGCGGAGCGCAAGGGTCGGCTGACGACGGGCACGGAGCTGGAGGCGGCGCTGCGGCGCTCGCAGGAGCTGAGCGGCTCGCTCACCGGACTGGCGCAGGCGGTGTCCACGGCGGAGGGCGAGTCGGAGCGCGCGCACCTGGCGCTGCATCAGGCGCTGTCGGACGAGCTGGCGCGGCTGCGCGGCGCGTGGGACCAGACGGCGGACCGGGGCCAGCGCGCCACGCTGTTGGAGGCGCTGCGCACCACTCGCACGGAGCGGGACGCGGTGCGCGCGGCGCTGCCGGCCTCGCGGGTGCCCATGATGGACAAGGCCACCGCCGGCGGAGATGACCCCGAGGACCTGCTGGAGCAGGCGGACACGCTGCGTGACGCCGAGGACAAGGTGCGCGAGCGCCTCAAGTCCCTGCGCGCGCGCATCACCGAGGTGCGCGAGGAGAAGGACCTGGACCGGCGCATGAGCGACTTCCTCGGCGAGGAGTCCATGTTCGACGAGCAGGACCGTCGGCTGCGGCTGCGCATGCGCTCGGGGAACCTCCGCGTGGCGCCCAGCGACCGGGGCGGAGGCATGTTCGCCGGAGAGGCGGATGTCTCCGGGGGCCCGCCGCCAGGGGAGGGCACCGACAACCCGGGCATTCCCACCACGCCCCAGCCTGGCACAGGCACCGGCAGGGACCCCGCGCTTCCGGAGCCCGAGCCCGCGCGTGCCACGGACCGTCGCCCGCAGGTGGACGGCGTGCGCGCCCAGACACTCGCGGCCGGCGGCCCGGTGGACCTCGCGGCGATGGAGGCGGAGGCGAAGCGGCTGGAAGCCCTCGCCCACGAGCTGGACGGCCGGGCCGGCGCGCTGGAGCACCGCGCCCAGGAACTGGCGACGCCCTAGAGCAGTCCGGACTCGACTTCCAACCGCACCACCGCGCGCAGGCGGACTTCCCGCTCCGGCGTGCGGCCCTTGCCGCGGATGATGATGCTCATCGTCGGCGCGGACACGTAGGGCTGCATTTCCACGTCCCCCAAATCCAGCCTCAGCGTGGGGTTGGGCGGACGGAGATTCGAGCGCGCCAGATCGTTCTTCCAGGCGATGCGCGACTCCCGGTCTCCCGCCCGGACGAAGAACTCCACGTTGTCCAGGAAGGTGAAGTCCACGTCGTTGGGGCTGAGAATCTGGAGCGACAGGGAGTCGACGTGGACGGACGTCACCTCGTCCTTGGAAAGCCCCTGGTTCTTGAAGTCCTGGTTCTGGTCGAAGTCCATCCCCGCCAGGCTGCTGATGGGGGGAAAGGCGTTGAGCTCCGTGCTTCCGCCGGGCAGGGTCGCGGGCACGGTGGTTTCGCCCCTCACCTCGGTGATGAACGAGGACTGGGCGCAGGCGGCGAGTCCCAAGCCGACCGCCGCCGCGAGAAGTGAGACAGGGCGCATTCCACCAATGTACCGGGCGGCCGGCGTGACGTCACTGCCGCCAACCTGGCGAACGGGCCCGCCCTCCCGCGAGTGGGGCGTGCAGGCACGAGGCCGGCTATGTTGCCCGGCGTCGTGTCCCGCTCCCGCCCTACCCTCCTGGTCCTCCTCGTGTTGCTCGCCGCTCGGCCCGCGTCCGCGGTCGAGTGGGAGGGCGCGCTGAAGGGCACCGCGCGGCTGCTGGTGGACACCAACGCGCCACGCGACTTCTCCGACGGGAGCACGCCCTCGCCTGGAGCGGACCCGGCGCTGAGCGTGCTGGGCTCGGCCGAGGGGCGCGCGACGTTCGAGCGCACCCAGTTGGTGGGCCGCTATGAGCTGGGCGCGCGCAAGTACGTGGGCTTCTCGGATGAGGACACGCTCATCCAGACCGGGGCCCTGGAGGCCTCGCTGGCGCTGGGCACCGAGTTCGGCCTGGGGGCGGAGGGACACGCGAAGGACCGGCGGGGCGGCACGCGGGCGTACTCGGACCTGGGAGCAAGCGTGTTCGCCGAGTACGCGCCGGACGTGCGACTGGCGCTGCGGGTGCGGGCAGGCGCGCGTCGCTTCGTGTATCGGCCGGATAAGACGGCCAACTTCGGCGGCGCGGAGCTGGGCGTGGTGGGCCGCTACCGCTTCGACCGGCGCCACAGCCTGTCGCTCTTCGGTGACTGGGGCGCGCGCCGCTACGGACCCCTGGCGCGGCCCAGGCCCGGCGCCTCCGGTGCTTCGTCCCTGGGCCGGCGCGAGGATGGCGCGCTCACGGCGGGCGCCAGCTACAACTACCGGGGCCCGGTGACGCTGGGGCTGACGTACGCGTACCAGGAAGTCACATCCAACAGCTTCGGGGAGACGGTGCTGCGCCACCGCGTGACAGGCAACGCGGGGGTGCGCCTGCCCTGGAAGGTGACGCTGCTGGCGCAGGGTTCACTGGGCATCACCCGCTATCCGGATGGCATCTACCTGTCGCCCGAAATCATCCTCGTCGAGGAGGACGAGGGACAGAACTCCCTGTCCCTGAAGCTGGCGCGCCCGGTGTCGGAGCGGGTGGACCTGGAGGTGTCCTGGGGCCTGTGGAGCACCCGGCTGCCCCGCAATCAGCTCTCCTACTCGCGACAGGTGTTCGGCGTCGGCTTCACCTGGCGGGACTGAGCAGGCACGGCGAGGACTCGAAGGCCCTCGTGTTCATCACAGGTCGGAGATGCGCTCGTCGATTTCCTCGGCGAGTCCCGGGTGGCCCTGGGCCAGGGCGTGCTCACGGGCCTGGGTGAGCACCTCGCGAGCCCGCTCCACCTGCCCGGCCCCGGAGAGCGCGTCCCCCAGGGAGACCAGGGCCGCGGCGTAGGTCGGGTCCAGGCGCACGGCCGCCTCCAGGGCAGACGCCGCCTCGGCGTACTGCTTTCGCTCCAGGTACAACTTCCCCAGGGAGAAGTGGCTCATGGGGGAGTCCGGGAAGTCAGCGGCCATCTTCTTGAACTGTTCCAGGCGGGCGTCGCTCATGGACAACACCCCATAGAGGACCCATGCCGTGTTGCCAAGGGTGCGGTAGGGTGCGCCGCACATGGCAACGAAGAAGAAGACGACCCCACGAAAGAAGAGCGCGACCAAGGCCAAGGCCCCGGCGCGGAAGCAGAAGAAGACGGCGACGGGCAGGACGGCCCCCAAGGGCAAGGCTCCCGCTCCCAAGAAGGCGCCGGCTCGCAAGAAGACCCCGGGCAAGGTCCCCCTGAGGGCGAAGAAGAAGGCGAAGCTGCCAGGCGCCGCCCAGCAGAAGGCGGGCCCGGCGGAGAACCCGCAGGCGCAGGCGCTGGCGCGGCGCATGGCCCAGCTGCTGCTCGACAAGAAGGCGCTGGACGTCGTCATCCTGGACGTTCGGGGCATGACGTCCTACGCGGACTACATCGTCATCGCCTCCGGCGAGAGCGACCGTCAGGTCAGCGCCATGGCGGAGAACGTCCACGTACAGCTCAAGCAGGGCGAGCAGCCGGTGCGCGCGCTCGGCACCGAGGGCGTCGAGACGGGCCAGTGGGTGTTGCTCGACTACGGCGAGGTGGTGGCGCACCTGTTCCTCGCGGACCTGCGCGCGCACTATGACCTGGAAGGTCTCTGGGCGGACGCGAACCGGGAGAAGGTCTCCTGAAGGTCCGCCTCCTGACCATCGGCAAGGACCGCTCGGGTCTCTACGAGCCGGCGGTCCAGGAGTACGCCCGCCGCCTGGGCCACTACACCCGCTTCGAGCTGGTGGAGCTGACCGAGGCGAGCGGCAAGAAGCTCAAGCCGGGCGACGCGAAGGCCGCCGAGGCGGAGGCGATTCTCTCCAAGCGCAAGCCGCAGGACTGGGTCATCGCGCTGGACGAGCGTGGCTCGCTGCTCGACTCGGTGGAGCTCAGCCGCTACGTGGGCAAGGCGCAGACGGGCGCCAAGGACCTGCTCTTCGTCATCGGTGGTGACGAGGGGCTGGACTCGAGCGTGCGGGACGCGGCGAACCTCACGCTGTCCCTGTCGAAGATGACGCTGCCCCACCGGCTGGCGCGCGTGGTGCTCGTGGAGCAGCTCTACCGCGCGTTCACCATTCTCAAGGGCGAGCCGTACCACAAGTAGCCCACCAGGCGAGCAGGCGGCGGGAGCGGGACTCCGGTCCCTGCCGCGCTCGCCTGCGTCAGGCCCACCAGACAGGGGGCGTCAACGGGCCTCATGAGCACCGCCGGCACCCAGGCCCCCCTGACGTCTCCACCCGCGACCGTCCGCATCATCGCCTCGCCCCAATCGTGGGTGGAGGGAGAGGCGGTGCGGCAGTTGGAGGCCGTGGCGCGCCTGCCCGGCATGAGGCACGCGGTGGGACTTCCGGATTTGCACCCCGGCAAGGGCGCGCCGGTGGGTGCCGCCTTCACCTCGGAAGGCATCCTCTATCCATACCTGGTGGGCAGCGACATCGGCTGTGGCATGGGGTTGTGGGACGTGGGGATGTTGGCGCGCAAGGCCAAGGCGGAGCGTTGGGCGGCGAAGCTGGACGTCGAGGGGGCCTGGAGCGGAGACGCGGAAGGCTTCCTGGCGGAAGAAGGCGTGAAGGCCTCCGGGTTCGAGGCGGCGCTGGGGACGGTGGGCGGCGGCAACCACTTCGCGGAGGTGCAGCGGGTGGACGCGGTGCATGACGCGGAGGGCTTCGCGGCGCTGGGGCTGGCGGCGGACCGGTTGCTCCTGCTGGTGCACTCGGGCTCACGTGGACTGGGCGAGGCGATTCTCCGGGCCCACGTGGACCGGCATGCGGCGGGCGGGTTGGCGGAGGACTCGGACGATGCGCGGGCCTATCTGACGCGGCATGACCACGCGGTGGCGTGGGCTCGGGCGAACCGGGCGCTGGTGGCGCGGCGGGTGCTGGATGGGATTGGCGCTCCGGCCCGTCGGGTGTTGGATGTCTGCCACAACAGCGTGACGCCTCGGCGGGACGCGGGTGGCACGCGGTGGCTGCACCGCAAGGGCGCGGCGCCCTCGGACGAGGGGCCCGTGGTGATTCCGGGCAGCCGTGGCGCGCTGAGCTATCTGGTCGTGCCTCTGGGCGATGGGACGGGCAGCGCGTACAGCCTGGCGCATGGCGCGGGCCGCAAGTGGACGCGCACGGCCGCACGCGAGCGCATGAAGGAGCGCTTCACCGCGGAGTCGCTCACGCGCACCCCCTTCAAGAGTCATGTCGTCTGCGAGAACAAGGACCTGCTCTTCGAGGAGGCGCCGCCCGCGTACAAGCCGATTGACCGCGTGGTGACGGACCTGGTGGAGGCGGGGCTGGTGCGGGTGGTGGCCACCCTGGCGCCGGTGCTGACGTACAAGACGCGCTCCCGCGAGGAGTAGCGCGGCCCCGAGCCCGGAGCCCGGAAACGGGGTGGTCCGGTGCTTTTTGCCCTCTCCGTCCGGCGCCTGCGTGGTTAGGGTTCGGGCATGACTGCCGCGCACAAGGTCCTGCTCTGCATTTTGGATGGCTGGGGCATCCGTCACGAGCGAGAGGCGAATGCCATCCTCCTGGCCGGAACCCCGCACCTCGACAAGCTGACGAGCCCCTACCCGTTCACCGAGCTACAGACCTCGGGACTGGCCGTGGGCCTGCCCGAGGGGCAGATGGGCAACTCGGAGGTCGGCCACACCAACATCGGCGCGGGCCGAATCGTCTACCAGGACCTGGTGCGCATCAACCGCGCGGCGGAGTCCGGGGAGCTGGCGCGAAACCCCGTGCTGCGCGCCGCGATGGACGGCGTGAAGGCGGACGGCAAGGCGCTGCACCTGTTGGGGCTGGTGTCTCCGGGCGGCGTGCACTCGTCGATGGAGCACCTGTACGCGCTGCTGAAGGCCGCGCGTGAGCGGGGCGTCGCGCACGTCTACGTGCATGCGTTCCTGGATGGGCGCGACACGCCGCCGCAGAGCGCGCTGGGCTACGTGGAGGAGCTGGAGCGCTTCCTTCACGAGACGCACACGGGGCGCATCGCCACGGTGAGCGGGCGCTATTACGCGATGGACCGCGACAAGCGCTGGGACCGCGTGCAGCTCGCGTACGAGGCGCTGGTGTACGGCAGGGGGCCCAAGGCTCCGGACGCGCTGAGCGCGATTCGCGCGTCGTACGCGGAGAAGGTGACCGACGAGTTCGTGAAGCCCACGGTGCTGGCCAGTGGGGACGGCACTCCCGTGGGCCGCATCCAGGATGGGGACACGGTGCTGTTCTTCAACTTCCGCGCGGACCGCGCGCGGGAGCTGACGCAGGCGCTGGCGTACCCGAGCTTCAAGGACTTCGACCGGGGTGGGCTGCGGCTGGGGCGCTACGTCTGCATGACCCAGTACGACGAGACCTTCGATTTGCCGGTGGTCTTCGCGCCGGACCAGCCGCAGGACATCTTCCCGGAGCTGCTGTCGCGTCAGGGCTTGCGCCAGTTCCGCACGGCGGAGACGGAGAAGTACGCGCACGTGACGTTCTTCTTCAACGGCGGGCGCGAAGTCGTCTACCCGGGAGAAGACCGGCACCTGGTGCCCAGTCCGCGTGACGTGAAGACGTACGACTTGAAGCCGGAGATGTCGGCGCGCGAGGTGACGGCGGAGCTGGTGCGTCGGCTGGACTCGGGCACGTATGACTTCGCGCTGGCGAACTTCGCCAACCCGGACATGGTGGGGCACAGCGGCCGGCTGGACGCGGCGATGCAGGCGGTGCGCGTGGTGGACGAGTGCCTGGGCGTGCTCGGCAAGGCGTGCGAGCGCAACGGCTGGGTGATGGCCATCTCCGCGGACCACGGCAACTGCGAGCAGATGGTGGACCCCATCACCGGCGAGCCGCACACCGCGCACACGCTCAACCCGGTGCCGTTCCACCTCATCCATCCCGCGTTCCGGGGGCAGAAGCTGCGCCCCGGCATCCTCGCGGACATCGCCCCCACGCTGTGCAAGGTGATGGGCCTGCCCCAGTCCAAGGAGATGAACCGGCAGGGCGTGCTGCCGTGAGGCCTATCGCGTCGCGGGGCGCGGGAGCTCCGAGACGCGCACGGCTTCCTGCAAGAGGGCCCGAAACCAGACGTGCTTCGGGTCCCGCTCGTGCCTCGGGTGCCACGACAGCTCCATCTCGATGGTGGGCAGCTCGAAGGGAAGCGGTCTCACCACGATGCCCCACTCCCGGGCTCGCGCCTGGGCAAAGCTGCGCGGCAGGACGGTGATTCGGTCCGAGGCGGCGAGCAGGGGCATCGCCAGCGCGAACGAATTCACGACGCGCGCTATCCTCCGGGTGAGTCCCTGCGTTTCGAGCAGCGCGTCCACCGCGCCCCGCTGAGTCCGCCCCAGGGGCGCGACGAGGAGGTGCTCGGCCGCCGCGAAGCGCCGAATCGTCCACGGCCCCTTGAGGAGCGGATGCCCCTTGCGGAGCACGCAGACGAAGTCGTCCAGGAACAGCTTCTCCGACGAGAGTCCCCGCTCCCGGGCAGCCCCCGGCATGATGGCCAGGCCGTCGTTCTCTCGCAGGAACGCCGCGAGGTCGACCGTCATCGTGTGGACGGAGAGACGCGCTCGTGGAGCCCGCGCGGTCAGCAACCCATCGAGCGCTGATAGCAGGACCTCCGCCACGCGGTCCGAGGTCGCGAGGATGAGCTCGCCGTCGTACGCGCTCGGCTCGAATGGCACGCCCACGACGAAGAGGCGCTCCGCGGCGGCCAGGACTTCACGCGCGGGCCCGCGAAGCTGCTCCCCCAGAGCGGTCCTCGTGAGCGTCCGCCCTGTCCGGACCAGCAGCGCGTCATCGAAGTCACGGCGCAGACCTCTCAACGCATTGCTCGCCGCCGCGGGCGTGATTCCCAGTCTCCGCGCGGCCCGGGCGACATGGCCCTCCTCCAGCAGGAAGTGGAGTGCACGCGCGTGGTTCAGGTCGAACGTCGAGACATTCATTTCATGAAGCATAAGCCTTCCGAACATCAAGTTCCGCGAATGGCTCAGTGGACTTACTCCTTTCCGCATGAAAACCGTGACCTACGAACGCTTTGGTGGTCCTGACGTCCTGACCCTCTCCGACGTGGCCCCGCCGGCTCCTCGCGCCGGGCACCTCGTCGTGCGCGTGCGTGCCGTGTCCATCAACCCGCTCGACGGAAAGATTCGGCGCGGCGATGCCCGGCTGCTCAGTGGCACGAGGTTCCCGAAGACCCCGGGCCTCGATTTCGCGGGTGTGGTGGAGCAGGTGGGCGAGGGCGTGTCCGGCTTCCGCGTCGGGGACGACGTCTTCGGCGGCATGGGCTCCTTCAAGGCGGGCTACCTCTCCGAGCACATCTCCGTCCCGGCGCGAGTCGTCGCGAAGGTGCCCAGGTCGCTGGACGCCGTGCAGGCCGCGGCCGTCGCGGTCGTCGGACTCGCGGCCCGGACCGCCGTGCGAGCCGTCGCGCGCGTCAAGGAGGGTGACCACGTGCTGCTCAACGGCGCCAGCGGAGGGCTGGGGCCGTACGCCCTCCAGCTCGCCAGACGGGCGGGGGCACACGTCACGGCGGTCAGTGGCACCGACGGCGTCGCGTTGGCTCACGAACTCGGCGCTGACACGGTCATCGACTACCGGCGCGACTCCATCCTGGCGTCAGGGAAGACCTTCGACGCGGTGCTCGACCTCTCCGCGCGGCTTCCCTTCAGCGAGGCTCGCGCCCTCCTGGAGCCCCACGGCGTCTACGTCGACTTCGAGCCGGGCCCCGCGAAGCTCGCCAGCGCCGCCGTCCAGAACCCGTTCCGCGCCCAGAAGCACCGCTTCGTCATCACCCAGTCCACCACGGCCGCCCTCGAGGAACTGGGCCGGCACTTCGACGCGGGCGAGCTGACTCCTGGCCCCACGCAGGTGTTCGAGCTCTCCGACCATCGGCGCGCCTTCGAGGTCGCCGAGAAGCGTGGACTCGTCGGCAAGGTCGTCATCCGGCTCGGTGACTGAGTCAGGGGCAGTCCGTCACCGCGGCGGGTCCCCGGACAGAAAGGCCCTTCGACCGCGAGCCCCCCGTGGATGGCACCGAGCGTCGAACCAGACGCTGGCCGTGGGCTCGCTCACCCACGCGCTTCGTCATCGGGCAGCAGCGTGCATAGCAGCGAGTCGTCGGGCCCGAGAGGGCGCCAGCCAGAGGGCGGTGGAGACGTCCGAAGCGAGACGCGGGCGTTCTCGACGCGCTTGCGGTGCGTCTCCGGGATGTCGGTGGACCAGAAGGTCAGCAGCTTGGCGACCACGAAGCGGGACTCGTCGTCCATGACGGCGGGCCAGCCGTTCGGAAGGTACTCGGCCATGTTGCGCACCAGCGCATCACGCACGAAGCGGGTGACCTGCTCGCGGGACTCCGCCTCGGAGCGCAGCACGCTCAAAATCTGGAGGCCGGCGACCTCTCCCTTCCCGAGCTCATCCGCCAGTCCCATCAGCGAGACGGCGGGCCGTGCATCGGCGAAGGCGGTCAGCGAGTCGTAACCCCGCTCGCGGACCCGCGCATACAGGCGAACCCTCCAGTTCCCCTGCCAGACCCGCCCACCGCTCATCTGCGTCTCCCTGGGATGAAGTTCATCGGGACGCCGTGGAACGTCATGCGCTCCGCAACGATGTCGAGGAACCCGGTGACACGTCAACATCCCCCCGGGTGCGGGAGCATCACCGCCAACTCCTGACTCGACAGCGTGGCATCCCCGCTGCAAGCCCCCCCCGCATGCTCAGAGCCCTGCTGGACGTCCTCTACCCTCCCGCATGCATCGCCTGCGCGAGAGTCCTTCCCGGTCCCGGGGCCTTCTTCTGCGAGACGTGTGACACGGCCCTGGAGCGCTTGCCTCCCGGGTGCTGCCGCACCTGCGCCGAGCCCGGCACCTTCCCTGGCGGCTCATGCCCGCGCTGCCGGGCCCACCCCCCACCCTTCTCCCGCGCCTGGGCCCCCTTCGCGCACGAGGGCCCCCTGGCGCGAGCCATCCACCGCTTCAAGTACGAGGACCATCCGGAACTCGCCGAGCCCCTCGCGGAGTTGCTTGCGGACGAGGCGAGGAGCTTCCTCTCCCGGGCTCCGGACCGCGTGGTGGCCCTCCCCCTGCACACGCGCCGATATCACTCGCGCAAGTACGACCAGGCCCAGCTGCTCGCGGGCTCGCTGGCGAAGTGCGTGGGCCGACAAGCCCCGGTGGGTTGGCTCATACGCACGCGAGAGACACAGCGACAGGTGGGTCTCACCGAAGCAGAGCGCGCCGACAACGTCGCGGAGGCCTTCACCGCGTCGTCCGACGTCACGGGACATGACGTGCTGCTGCTCGACGATGTCTTCACCACTGGCGCCACGGCCCGCGCCGCGGCCATCGCCCTGCACGCGGCTGGCGCCACCCGCGTCGAAGTGCTGACGC
Organism: Myxococcus sp. CA040A; assembly: GCF_013336725.1. Lineage (NCBI taxonomy): Bacteria > Pseudomonadati > Myxococcota > Myxococcia > Myxococcales > Myxococcaceae > Myxococcus > Myxococcus sp. CA040A. The sequence continues at coordinate 911,273 of NZ_JABUMR010000005.1, forward strand.
TCGCGCGCGCCTTCACCCTCACCTGAGCGAGCCGCCCGAAACCCACGTGTCACGTTGAGACACCCGCACGTCACCAGACCACCCCGTGCTGAAGCTGTCACACCGCGTCATCTGCAACGGGGTCAACAACAACTCACGCCCGGGTCAAACACAGCTTCGGGCTGTCTTTCATTACCCATCTTCCACGCGCACGCGTCCCGTGGTCTTGCATACTTGCCGTGGTGACAGATTTCCCATCCGATCCACGGCTCAGTTCCCCCACTGAGAATGGAGTCCGAGATGAAACACCCCCTGTTGAGCACGTTCGCCGTGGCTGGTGCCGTCTGCGCGCTGGGCGCCCCCTCCGCCGCCGAGGCCCAGGTCCCTCCTCCGAGTTGGGTCCGCCAGCTCGGCGCCAACATCGATGAGCAGGCCCAGGCTGTCGCCGTCTCTGGCAACAGCGTCTACGTCGTGGGCCACACCTCCAGCCAGCTTGGCCCGGAGCCGAAGGCCGGTGGCCTGGACGTCTTCCTCGCGAAGTACGACACCGCCGGCACGCTGCAGTGGGTGCACCAGCTGGGCACCGCGCAGGATGACCGCGCCACGGCCGTGGCCACCGACGCGGCCGGCAACGTCTATGTCACCGGCCACACCTTCGGCGGCTTCGGCTTCTACGTGAACGCGGGCGGGCTCGACTACTTCGTCACCCAGTACGACGCGCAGGGCAACCAGCAGTGGCTGCGGCAGAACGGCACGCAGATGGATGACTTCGCCACCGGCATCGCCGTCGCCGACAACGACAAGGTCTTCATCTCCGGCTACACCGGCGGCAGCTTCGCCAACGGCGGCAACCCCAACAACTACGACATCATCGTTGCGCTCTACGACGACGGCGGCAACCCGTACTGGCTCCAGCAACTCGGCTCGCCCAGCAGCGACATGGCGCGCGGCATCGCCGTGACGTCCACCTATGAAGTCTACGTGGTGGGCAACACGTTCGGCAGCCTCGACGGCGTCACCACGCCCGTGGGCACCGACATCTTCCTCATGAAGCTCGACATCCTCGGCACCCAGCAGTGGGTCCGCCAGGTCGACAGCTCCGACCTCGACGACGCCAAGGGCGTCGCCGTGAGCGCGGACGGCGGTGTCTACATCGCGGGTGAGACGTTCGGCACGCTCGACGGCAACACCAACAATGGCCTCATCGATGTGCTGCTCGCGCGCTATGACGCCTCCGGCAATCGCGAGTGGAGCCGCCTGCTCGGCGGGACGCAGACCGACTACGCGTTCGGCGTCGCCGTCGCCCCCAATGGCACCGTGCAGGTGACGGGCTACACGACCGCTTCACTGGACGGCAACGCCTACGCGGGCTCCCAGGACGTGTTCCTCTCCCGCTTCGACGCCCTCGGCAGCAAGATTGGCACCCGCACGCTCGGCACGAACCGCTCGGACATCGGACGGGGCGTGGCCGTGGATGCCTCGGGAAACGCGTACGTCACCGGATTCACCTTCGGCGGCCTGGCGGGCAACCCCAGCGCCGGCGGCTACGACGCGTTCCTCTGCCGCTTCTGAAGGAATCCGGCTCTGCCGGAACCCACGCGGAATTCATAGACACGCATCGCCGTGCCCTTCTCGGTAGCCAAACGCGAGGGGCGCGGTAGCCTCGCGGCATGCGCAGGCACCTCCTCCTCCTCGTCCCCGCGTTGGTCTCGCTTCACTGTACCCACGCCACCGAGACCACCGTCCCCTCCAAGCCCGAGGCCACGGCGGCGGCGACGCCCGAGTGGCCCGAAGCCCAGCCCCCCGCGCTGCGGCTCCCGGACACCGTCCAGCCCACCCACTACACGCTGGACCTGAAGCTGCTGTCCTCGGAGCCGACGTACTCGGGCACCGTCACCATCGACGTGGACGTGCGCGAGCCGGTGCGCCAGGTCTGGCTGCACGGACAGGATTTGGACGTGAGCGCGGCCCGCGTGGAGAAGGACTCGCGCACGCTGGAGGCCCGGGCCGTCACCGCGAGCGACGGACGACTCGGCCTGCTGCTGCCGGAGACGCTGGCGCCCGGACGCGCGCGCATCGTCATCACCTTCTCCGGCAAGGTGGATGCCGAGCGCAGCCGGGGCATCTACTCGCAGGAGGAAGGCGGCAATAACTACCTCTACACCTTCTTCGAGCCGGTGGACGCGCGCCGCGCCTTCCCCTGCTTCGACGAGCCGACCTTCAAGGTGCCCTGGCGGCTGCGCTTCACCGTGAAGGCCGGTGACGTGGCGCTCGCCAACCACGCCATCGAGGCGAAGGAGACGCTGCCCGACGGGCTCCAGCGCATCACCTTCCGCGACAGCAAGCCCATGCCCAGCTACCTCGTGGCCTTCGTTGTGGGGCCCTTCGACGTGGTGGACGCGGGCACCACTGGCCGCAACAAGGTGCCGCTGCGCTTCATCGTCCCCAAGGGTCGCGGCCCTGAGACGGCGTACGCGGCCAGCGTCACCCCGCGCATCGTCACCGTGCTCGAGGACTTCTTCGACCAGGCCTACCCGTACGAGAAGCTCGACGTCGCGGTGGTGCCTCGCTACTGGGGCACCATGGAGCACCCGGGCCTCGTCGCCCTGGGCCAGCCCCTGACGCTCATCCGCCCCGGCGAGGAAACGCTCCAGCGCCGCAAGTGGTACGTCAACATCGCGGGCCATGAGCTGGGCCACTACTGGTTCGGCAACATCGTCACCTGCCGCTGGTGGGACGACATCTGGCTGAACGAGTCGCTGACGTCGTGGCTGGACCGCAAGCAGATGGACGGGTTCGACCCGAGCTGGGGCTTCGGCCAGGACGCCAGCACCCACGCGCTGTCCGGAGCCATGAGCGCGGACGAGCTCGCCGCCGCGCTGCCGGTGCGCAAGCCCGCGACGACGCATGACGAGGTCATCGGCTCCTTCGACAACTCCACCACCTACGCCAAGGGCTCGGCCATCATCGGCATGTTCGAGTCCTGGCTGGGACCGGACAAGATGCGCGACATGCTGCGCACCCACGTGCGCAAGCACGAGTGGGGCACCGCGACGTCCGACGACTTCGCCACCACGCTCTCGGAGACCGCGGGCCCCGACGTCGCCCGCTCCTTCCGCAGCTTCATCGACCAACCGGGCGCCCCCCGCGTCTCCGCCCAGGTGCAGTGCGACGCCGGCAAGCGGCCGAAGCTGAAGTTGTCCCAGGAGCGCTACCTGCCCGCGGGCTCCAACGCCTCCAAGGACCAGACCTGGTCCGTCCCCGTGTGCGTGCGCGCGGGTGTCGGCGCGGAGGACGTGCGCGTCTGCCAGCTGCTCTCCGAGAGCACGGGAGAGCTGGAGCTGCCGCTCGAGAAGTGTCCCCAGTGGGTCCTGCTCAACGCGGGCGGCATGGGTTACTACCGCGCGGGCTACTCGTCCCAGCAGCTCACCCAGGTGCTCGCGGCGACGCAGAAGACGCTGTCGGTGCCGGAGCGGCTGGCGCTCCTCGCGGACGTGGAGGCGTCGGTGCGCCGGGGTGACCTGCCGCTCGGCGAGGCGCTGAAGATGGTGCCGGCGACCGCGTCCGATGCGAGCCGCTCCCTCGTCATGGGCGGCGCCCGCCTGCTCTACCTGGTGAACGAGGACCACCTCACCCCGGCCGAGCGCGCGCGCTTCCGCACCTGGGTGGGGCAGCTCTACGGCGCTCGCGCCAAGGCGCTGGGCTGGCTGCCCAAGAAGAACGACAGCGACGAACTGAAGCAGACGCGCTCGCTGCACCTCGCCCTGGCGACGATGACGGGACACCACCCCGCGCTGGTGCGCGAGGCCCAGGGCCTGGCGACCCAGTGGCTCGCCAAGCGCGACAGCGTGGACCCGGAGGCCGTGCCGCTGGTGCTGTCGGTGGCCGCGCGCAACGCCGACCGCGCCCTCCACGACACGCTGCTCGCCCGCGCGCGCAAGGCGGAGGACCGCAACGAGCGCAGCCAGATGATCAACGTGCTCGCCAGCTTCCGGGACCCGGCCCTGGTGAAAGAGAACCTGACCCTGGCCATGACGGAGTTCGACGTGCGCGACGCGCGCCCGCTGTTCGCCGGCGCCTTCTCCGAGCCGGAGACGCGCGAGGTGGCGTGGAGCTTCTACCGCGAGCACTTCGACACGCTCGCCACCCGCGTCCGCTCGGACGAACTGGGCTGGCTCATCGCGATGACGGGCTCGCTCTGTGACGACAAGCACCGCGCGGAGCTGGAGTCCTTCCTCGGCCCCCGCGTCGACAAGCTGGAGGGCGCGCCGCGCGCCTACGCCCGGGCGCTGGAGTCCATCCGCCTGTGCGTGGAGTCGGACCGCCTGCAGCTCGAAAGCGTGCGGTCCTTCCTGCGCCGCCCGCCTCCCGTCACCAGCACCCCGGCGAAGTAGGATTCAGCACAGAGGCTCCCTCGTCGGTGGAGGGAGCCTCCCGCCGCGTCAGGCCGACAACGCCCCGTCCGGAAAGCCCGTTCCACCCACCGGGTGGACCGCGCTAGACATGCGCCATGTTCGACGCCGCGCGATACATGGAACGCATCCAGGCCCCCGCCGACGCGTCGCTGGCCACGCTGCACCGGGCGCATCTTGAGTCGGTGCCGTTCGAGAACCTGGACATCCACCTGAGCCGCCCCATCCGGCTCGACACGGACGCCCTCTTCGACAAGGTCGTCACCCGCCGCCGCGGCGGCTTCTGCTACGAGCTCAACGGCCTGTTCTCCCGGCTGCTCACCGCGCGTGGCTACCGCGTCACGCCGCTGTCCGCGCGTGTCGCCTCCGACGCCAGGGACGGGACGTTCGGCCCGGAGTTCGACCACCTGACGCTCCAGGTGGAGGACGGGGGCGAGCAGTGGCTCGTCGACGTCGGCTTCGGAGAGGGCTTCCTGGAGCCCTTGCGCCTGGACGAGCGGGGCGTGCAGACACGCGCCGGACGCGACTACCGGCTGGCCGCCGACGGCGCGGGGCTCTTGCTGTGGCGCGACTCGGAGCAGGGCTGGGAGGTGCAGTACGCGCTCTCCCTCGTCCCGCGCGCGCTGGAGGACTTCACCGGCATGTGCCACCACCACCAGACTTCGCCGGAGTCCATCTTCACGCAGCGACGGCTGTGCACGAAGGCGACGCCGAAGGGCCGCGTCACCCTCAAGGAAGGCGCCCTCGTCATCACCGAGGGGAAGGAGCGCCGCGAGCTGACCGTGCTGGACGAGGACTCCCGCCGGCGGGCGCTCGCGGAATACTTCGGCGTCGTGCTCTAGGGCCCGCGCGCGCTCACGGCTTGCTCATCGCGGCCTTCATCCGCTCGACGCTCTGGATGTACTCCTCCACCGAGTCGAGGCCCACGGCGGCGCGACGCGCGTTCACGTTCGCCGGGTCCTCCAACTGCTTGGGCACCATCTTCCCGTCCACCGGCTCCAACTGGGTGCCGTAACGCTGCGGCTTGTCGGTGTTCACCAGCACCCGGTCGGTGAGGTACGCGAGCTCCTTGGCCGACCCCTCGCCTCGCGCCACGGCCTGCTCCAGCATCGGCAGGACCTGCTCCTGGAACGCCACGTCCTGGTCCGCGTGCTGCACCATCAGCCACGCGCTGAAGGTGGCGCGCGCGCCCACCAGGGCCTTGCCCGGCCAGCCCCGCTTCGCGATGACGTCCTTGAGGAAGGCGGTGTTGCTGGCGTCGACCTCGCGCATCTTCGTCTTGACGGCCTCGTCCTTGAAATTCGAGGCCACGAGGAGCTTGCGCACGTCCTGGTCCTCGTCCGCGCGCTTCAGCAGCTCGTCGCGCAGCGCCGGGTCCGCGGCCTCGTACTGCTTCGCGTCGGCCGCGGCGACTCGCTGTGCCAGCGGCGCGAAGCCAGGCAGGCTCCGGATGTTGTCCAGGTCCGGGTCCTTCGCGAGGTGCTTCGCGTCATTGAAGCCCTCGTCCACGGCGCGCTCCAACCAGACCAGCCCCTCCTCGTTCACCTTCGCGAGGGAGGCCACGCAAGCCGCGGTGTAGGCCAGGCTCTTGCCCCGCGCCCCGCCCTCCCAGGCCGTCCGGAACAGGGCCAGCGCGCCCGCGTTGTCGCCCTTCCGGGACAGCGCATACCCCTCGGAGGCCGCCTTCATCGCCTCCGGCGTGGCGACGGGCTTGGGTGCCGGGGGCTTCGCGGAGGCGGCCTCCGGAGCAGCAGGCTCCGAGGCGCTCCCTCCGTGGGCACAGGCCATGAGGTTCAGCGCGGTGAGCAGGATGACGAGACGACGCATGGGGCTCCGGGGGGTGTGAGGACGAAGTCGGGCGCTCCAGGGGCTTCCTCGGGGGCGCCGGGAACCGCAGTGTAGGCGGGGTTTTCGAGACCCCAAGCCCCTGACTTGCCCCGCGCCACTCCAAACCCACCCGCACCTACCCCGTTCCCCTCCGCACGCCGGGTGACGTTTTCGGTTGCCTGTCCGCCATCCAGGGCCGCATGCAGGGGAAGGCCCCAAAGGGCCCGCCTGTTCATCGGCGTCGGCGGCCCCGGAATGCGCGGGGCCTTCGCCCTACACGCATGTCGCACCGAGGAGAACGGATGTCCCGCTTCACATGGCTGGCCGCAGTCTTCGTGCTCACCTGCCCCCTCTGGGTGCAGGCCCGGCCCGCGGCGGACGAGACGGCCCGCTTGTACGCGGCCGAGGCGCTGAAGCAGGCCTCCTCGCCCCGGGGCGCCGCGGGTCTCCTCCGGCTGCACTCGCTGGTGGACGAGGTGGAGGACCTCACGCCGCTGGTGAGCACCTACTCCTACGTGGCCTCGCGGCGGCAGTTCGACGCGAACACGCGCGCCACCGCGCAGCTGCTCCTGCTGGACACCGAGCGCGCCCGGGGCCGGCTGACGCGCGCGGGCGAGGTGAAGCAGTGGATGGGCTTCCTCGGCGACTACTACGTCGTCGGCGGCTTCGACAACGAGGGCAAGTCCGGGTGTGACACGGACTTCGGCCCGGAGGCCGCCAACCTGGACCTGGCCGCCAACTACGCGGGCGCCAAGGGCCGTCAGGTGTCCTGGCGCAAGCTGACCGCGACAACCGCGGACGGCTACGTGGACCTGGCCACCGCCGTGCGCCCCAACCGCGAGGCCGTGGCCTACGCCGTCACCTGGCTGGAGTCCTCACAGGAGACGCGCGTGGCGCTCGGCCTGGGCACCTCCGGCGCCTTCCGCCTGTGGGTGAACGGGCAGCTGGCCGCGAAGGAGGACCGCTACAACCTGCCGCGCCCGGACCAGTCCCGCGTGTCCGTGAAGCTGCGCAAGGGCCTCAACCGCGTGCTCCTCAAGGTGTGCCAGGAGACGGGCCCGCTGGGCTTCTACCTGCGCCAGGAGTCGCCGTCCGTGCGCGCGTCGCTGCCGGCCAGGGCGCCCGCCATCGAGCGCGGCGCGGCCCCCGCTCCGCAGACGCTGCCCACGCTGACCTCCGCGCTGCGCACCCTGGTGGAGAAGAACCCCAACGACGCCACCCTGCACGGGGACTACGCGCGGGTGCTCGGCTTCTACCGGGGCTTCGATGACCGCGAGCACACCGCCACGGTGGAGGCCACGCGCGCCGCGGAGCTCGCGCCCAAGGACGCGCGCCTGCAGATGCTCGCGGCGAGCCTGCAGCGGGATGACCTGAACGAGCGCCGCCGCTTCCTGGAGGCCGCCGTGGCCGCCGACCCCACGCTGCCCGAGGCCCGCGTGGCCCTGGCGGACCATGAGATGGAGCGCGGACACCCGGAGCGCGTCATGGCGCTGGTGGCGCCCGTGCTGGAGAAGACGCCCGAGGAGTCCTCCGCCCGGCTGGCGCTGGCCCGCGCCTACGAGGCCCTGGGTGAGCGTCCGCGCGCGCACGCGCTGGTGGAGGAGGCCTTCCGCCATCAGCCCCGGCAGCCGCGCGCGGTGCGGACCGCGGCGCAGATTTCCCGGCAGCTCGGCCGCCATCGCGAGGCCATGGACCGGATGCGCGTGGTGCTGGCGCTGCGCTTCGACGACACCGGCACGCGCCGCGCGCTGGCCGCGCTGCTGGCGGACTCCGGTCAGGTGGAGGCCGCCGAGCGCGAGTACTCGCAGCTGGTCGCCCTCAACCCGTTCGACAACGGCGCCCGCGTGAGGCTCGCGGAGCTGAAGGCCAGCAACGGCGCGGTGGAGCCGGCGGTGGCCCTGTTCGCGGAGGCCCGTGCCCTGTCCCCGGATGAGCCGGAGGTCTACGAGCGCGAGGGTCGCGCGCTGCTCGCCGCCGGCCGCCGGGAGCCCGCGCTGGCCGCCTTCGAGCGCTCGCTGGTGCTGCGTCCGCAGAACCCCGGCCTGAAGGAGGCCCTGCGCGCCCTCAAGGGCGAGGGCGCCGGCGCCGGCATGCAGCACGTGGTGGACGCCAGGCCCCTGGCGAAGGAGGCCGAGGCGTACGTCCACGAGGACGCCATCTACCTGGTCGACAACACCTTCGTGCACGTCCAGAAGAGCGGCCTGTCCAGCCGGCTGATGCAGATGGTGGTGAAGGTGCAGAACGCGCGGGGCGTGGACGCCTTCCGCACCATGCCCATCACCTACTCGCCGGACCGCCAGGAGGTGCGCGTGCTGCGCGCCCGGGTGACGAAGACGGACGGTTCCGTGGTGGAGAGCTACGGGGAGAACGACCGCAACATCAACGAGCCGTGGACGGGCATGTACTACGACGCCCGCGCCAAGGTGCTCTCCTTCCCGTCCCTGGCCGCCGGCGACACGCTGGAGGTGACGTACCGCCTGGACGACACCGCGCAGGAGAACCTCCTGTCGGACTACTGGGGTGACGTGGAGAGCGTGCAGGGCGTCTATCCCAAGCTGCGCTTCCAGTACCTGGTGGAGATGCCCAAGGAGCGCCCGCTCTACTGGAACAAGAGCCGGCTGCAGGGCGTGGAGAGCGCGCAGGAGTCGGTGGACGGCGGGCGCGTGCTGTACCGCTGGAACGCGAAGCACGTGGCCAAGGTGGTGCCGGAGCCGGGCATGCCGGGCTGGGCGGAGGTCGCGCAGAACCTCCACGTCTCCACCTACCAGACGTGGGACCAGGTGGGCCGCTACTGGTGGGGCCTCGTGAGGGACCAGCTCCAGCCGAACTCGGAGCTGAAGCAGACGGTGGACCAGGTGCTCACGGGCGTGGACCGGAAGAACGAGCTGGCGGTGGTGCGCGCCATCTACAACTTCGTGGTGACGAACACGCGCTATGTCGCGCTGGAGTTCGGCATCCACGGCTTCAAGCCGTACCGCGTGGACCGGGTGCTGTCGCGGCGCTTCGGTGACTGCAAGGACAAGGCGAGCCTCATCCACGCCATGCTGCGGGTGGCGGGCGTGGACAGCCGGCTGGTGCTCCTGCGCATGCGCAACCTGGGCGCGCTGGACGCGGAGCCCGCGAGCCTCGCGGCCTTCAACCACGCGATTGCGTATGTCCCCAAGTTCGACTTGTACCTGGATGGCACGGCGGAGTTCCACGGGGCGAAGGAGCTGCCCAGCGCGGACCGCGTCGCCAACGTGCTGGTGGTGGAGCCGGACGGCAAGAGCACCTTCCTCACCACGCCGGAGGCCAGGGCGGAGGACAACGCCACGGGCCTGAAGATGGACGTGGCGCTGCGCGCGGATGGCAGCGCGGAAGTGACGGGCGCCAGCACGGTGAGCGGCCAGAGCGCGCCGGAGTACCGCCGGGCGTACCGTCCGGAGGCCACGCGCAAGTCCACCTTCGAGCGGGCGTGGGCGCAGAGCTTCCCCGGCCTGACGGTGAACGAGGTGTCGCTGAGCGACACCACGAAGCTGGACGATGACGTGTCCATGGACTTCCGGATGAGCATCCCCCGCTACGCGGAGGTGATGCCCAACGCGGTGCGCTTCCTGCCCTTCGGCACGGGCCGCACCTACCAGCAGGCCTTCGCCCCGCTGGCGGAGCGCCGGTTCGACCTGGTGATGCAGAGCCCGTGGGTCAACAGCTTCAACCTGCGCTACACGCTGCCCGCGGGCTGGTCCGTGACGGAGCTGCCGCAGGCGGTGGAGGAGACGAACGCGTTCGGCCGCCTCAAGCTCACCTACCGCGTGGAGGAGGGCAAGCTCGTCGCCGAGGGTGAGGTGAAGCTCTCCGTCGCGCGCGTGAAGGCGGACGAGTACCCGGCGTTCAGGGACTTCCTCGGCCGCGTGGACCGTGCCTTCGCGCGCCGGGTCATCATCCAGGGCCCCGGCGGTCGCACCGCGTCCCTCGTGCGGTAGTCATTCGACGCGGCCTCCGCTCGCTTCACGCGCGCGGAGGCCGTGCGCTTCGTTCAGGGACGGGGGGAACGGGCGGCGAAGGTGGTGGCGACGATGCGGTCGGCGATGGCCGGCCGCTCCTGTCCCATGTGCAGCGTGTTGACGGAGTAGACCAGGCGCCGGCGCAAGTCCCGCGTGGCCCCCATGCCGTTGTTGTAGCCGTGCCGGTCTCCGCTCTTGCCCCACAGCGTCAGGCCGTTGACCTCGAAGCGCGTCAGGCCCGCGCTGTAGCTCGCGCGCCCTCCGCCCAGGGTGGGCACGTCCGGCACGGTGAAGAGTTCCTGGAGCTGCGCGGGTGGCAGCAGCCGGCCCCGGAAGAGCGCGGAGAGGAACGTGTCCAGGTCGGCCGTGGTGGAGATCATCTCCCCGGCGGCCCAGGGGATGGACTGGTTCGCCTCGGTGATGTCGACCAGGTGCACCGTACCGTCGGCCTTGGTGACGGCCTCGTAACCCCTGGCATGAGGGCCGGGAATCGTCGGGTCATTGCCGGGCACGGACGTGTCCCGCAGGTCGAGCGGCGCGAGGATGCGGTCGCGCACCGCGTGGCTGTAGGGCCTGCCGGTGACCTTCTCGATGAGCAGCCCCGCGACGAGGTAGCCGATGTTGCCGTACTCCTGCTGGGTGCCCGGCACGAAGCGGGGCCCGGGTGGCAGCGCCAGCGCGACGAGCTCGCGGGGCGACCAGCGGCGGAACCGGTTGTCGAAGAACCACTCCGGGTCCTTGGACGGCAGCGGGACGTTGGGCAGGCCGTGCGTGTGATTCAAGAGCTGACGCACGGTGATGAGGCCGAAGTTGGGAGGCAGCAGCCCGGGCAGATAGTGCTGCACCGGGCGGTCCAGGTCCACGCGGCGCTCCGCGGCGAGCTGCAACACCACGGTGGCGGTGAACGTCTTGGTGATGCTGCCGATGCGGAAGCGCGCATCCGTGGGCACGGGCGTGCCCGCGTGGACATCCGCGACACCGGACGCGCCGAGCCAGCGTCCCGCGGTGCCATTGATGCGGACCTGCGCCGCTGTCGTCTTCGCGTCCGGCAAGCCGGCGATGGCTTGTCGCAGCGCATCCCGGTCCAGGGGGGCCAGGAGCGACTGCTCCCAGTCCAGGCCCTGTTCACTGGTCTCCACTTCGTTGGCGACGGCATCGTCACCCGGGCCACATCCCGCCCCGGAGAAGCTCACCACCAGCACCGCTGCACCCACCCGCAGACCACGGCGCGGGACATCCATGTTCCATCTCCCCGTGAAAATCCGGCCCGGAAGCAGAACACCAGCGGAGAGGGAGCCTGTCACCCGACTCCTCGGCATTTCGTGGAATGTCCTACGACTCGTCAACGAAACCGTCGAGCCCCGGCCTCGACGTCGCCCCCGGGTGCGGAGGATGCGCGGTCAGGTCTCCACGAGCGCGGCCAACAACTTGCGCACTTCCTCCGGGCCGCTGACGCGGTACGTGGCGCGCGAGGGTTTGTTGCCCGCGTGAATCGTGAGCCCGCCCTCGGGCATGGCCGCGAACATGTCCTCATCCGTGCGGTCATCACCCACGGCCACCACCAGCGTGCCGGGCGACAACTGGCGAGTCACCGCGTCCACGACCCGGCCCTTGTTCACGCCATGAGGCCGCACCTCCACCACCTTGTCGCCGGGGAGGATGTCCACGGGCCGCCGGGCGAAGGTCTCCGCCAGCTTCAATCGCAGCTCGCGGGATTGGAGCGCGCCGAACTCCGGGTCCACCTGGCGGTAGTGCCACGCCAGCGACGCGGACTTCTCCTCCACGAACGAGCCGGGGACGCGCGCGGCGAACTCGTCGAGCATGGGGCGCGCGGCGTCCTTCCACTCCGCCGTCACCCCGTCGAGCATCCGCCACGCATCCCCCGGCCTCGAGCGGGACCACAGGCCGTGCTCCGCGTGCAGCCCCATGGGCAGCGTCCCGAACCACGCCTCCAGCGTCTCCTTGGGCCGGCCGCTGACCACGCTCACCGTGGTGTTCGGCCTCGCCACCAGCTTCGCCAGCAACTCCCGCAGGGCATCATCCGGCGCGGCCAGCTCCGGCCGGGGCGCGAAGCCCACCAGCGTCCCGTCATAGTCGAGCATCAGCGACAGGCGCTCCGCCGACTTCAGCACCTCCAGCGCCTCATCGCCGCCCTTGACGTCACGCACGGAGACCGAGGGCAGCCCCTGGAGCCGGCCCAGGAAGTGGGACACCCACCAGTGCACGTCGTGGGCCTTCACCTGCGCGCGCAAGGCGCGCATGCGCTCGCGGCGCTCGTGCTCGCCCATCTCCAGCGCCTGCTCGATGGCGTCCGCCGTCGACTCCACGTCGTACGGGTTGACGGTGAGCGCCTTGTTCAGCTCGTCGGCGGCGCCGGCGAGTTCGCTGAGCACCAACACGCCGTCCTCGTCCGGCCGGGAGGCACAGAACTCCTTGGCCACCAGGTTCATGCCATCCCTCACGGGCGTCACCAGCATGACGTCCGCGGCGCGGTACAGCCCGGCGAGCTGCTTCTCGTTGAAGGAGCGGTAGAGGTAATGCACCGGCACGTTCTGCACGCTGCCGTACTGGCCATTGATGCGGCCCACCAGCTCGTTCACCTGCTCGCGGTACGTGGCATACGCCTCCACCTGGGTGCGGCTGGGCACGGCCACCTGGATGAACCGCAGGCGTCCGCGCCACGCGGGCTCGCGCTCCAGCAGGCGCTGCACCGCCAGCAGCCTGCGGGGGATGCCCTTGGTGTAGTCGAGCCGGTCGATGCCCAGCAGGATGCGCTGTCCTTCCGCGGTGCGCCGCAGCGAGGCCACTTCCTCCAGCACGCTTACCTCCTTCGCGAGCGAGTCGAAGGAGTCGGAGTCGATGCCCATGGGGAAGGCGCCCACCCGCACCTGCCGCCCCTGCCACATGATGCTGTCGACATCCGTGTCCAGGCTGAGCTGCCGCAACAGCGAGCCGGAGAAGTGCCGCACGTAGCTCACCGTGTGGAAGCCGATGAGGTCCGCGCCGAGCAGGCCCTTCAGCAGCGCCTCCCTGCGGGGCAGCGTCCGGAAGATTTCCGACGAGGGGAACGGGATGTGGTGGAAGTACCCGATGCGGGCTTCGGGGAGCCGCTCGCGCAACATCCCCGGCACCAGCATGAGCTGGTAGTCATGCACCCAGATGGTGTCGCCCGGCTGGTACTGCTTCGCGGTGAGGTCCGCGAAACGTTCGTTGACCTTGCGGTACACCTCCCAGTCACGGTCCTGGCGGGGGATGCGGTCCAGCATGTAGTGGCACAGCGGCCAGAGGACCCGGTTGGAGTAGCCCTCGTAGTAGCGGCTCACCTCGCTCGCGGTGAGGTGGATGGGCACGTAGCGCTGCTCGGCGAACTGTTCCTCCACGCGCGTCCGTTGGCTTTCCGACAGCCGGGACATGTCCCCGGGCCAGCCAATCCACTGGCCGCCGGAGCGCTCATGGGGTCGGCGCAATCCCGTGGCCAGTCCGCCGGCACTGCGCACCACGGCGACGCTGTCCTTCTCCACCTTGACGGTGACAGGGAGACGATTGGAGACGAGCAGGAGTCGAGGCATAGAGCCTCTGACCCTTATTCACTCCCTCCGCGAATGACCATCGTCGAATCGCGCGAGGTGGCGATTGGTGGACCCTCTTGCACGGAGCGCGGCGCCCAACCGAGCCGGGCCAACAGCGCGGGCTGGCGGCCCGGTTTCCAGATGAACGCATCCAGCACGTAGTGCGTGGCCTGCGGCAACGCGAGCAGCGGCACCACCAGCGCCAGCAGGTCCGGCGAGAGCCCCACGTCCGCGCCTCCGAAGAAGCCGGGGCGGTCATGCCAGATGAAGCGGTCCCACAACAGTTCCTCGGTGAACGCCAGCGCCACGAGGAACAGGAGGAAGCCGGGCAGCCCCGCACGCAGCACGGTGCCCGCGGCGCCATATCCGCCCTCCTCTCCGCGCCCGCGTGAGTAGCGGAACAGCAGCGCGAAGTACGGCACGCCGTGCAGCACCACGTTCATCACCGTGAATGTGAAGTCATCGCGCGCGAGGACGATGCCGCCGAACCACGTCACCCACGTGGCGCCGACGAGGAGCACCTTGCCGACCTGGAGTCCCTCGCCGCGCGCCACGCGCAGGCCCTGGAAGGCGACCCACGCCATCAGCACCGCCGCGTGCAGCGCGAGCGCGAGCGTGCCCATCCATGCGGGAAGGCCCGGGAGGAAGTCGCCCTCCACGAACCACCAGAACGCGCGCGGCAGGTTCGCATGCCACCACACGACGGGGCCCACGGTGGCCGCGTAGATGGCGGCGGCGTCCAGGCGACGCTCGACGTCGGAGGCTCGCGCCTTGCGCGTGTACAGCGCGACCCAGCCGTACTGCTGACGGACGAAGTGGAACAAGGCCACGTAGGCGAACAGCGTCCAGAACGCGCCCGGTGACACGTGGTGGGCCAGCACGCCCACCACCCAGGCGACGAGGGGGGCGCCCAGATACAGGCCGGGCCGCTGGCGCAGTTCGTTCGGGTCCAGGTAGGTGCGGAACAACGTGGACCAGACGTGGGCCACGTCCACGCAGACGACGAGCAGGAGCCACGCCCAGAGAGGCGTGTCACCCACGGCCCCCAGCCAGGGCGCGGCGAGCACCATGGCCACGGAGACGAGCGCACTGCCGGCGAAGACGGCGAGGTCCACGCGCGGACCGAACAACCAGCTCTGAGAGGGCGCGAGGAAGCGGGGCATCCGGCCCGTGAGGCTATCAGCACTCAAGCCCAGGTTGGGCGACGGGCCGCCGGAGCGGTACAACCCGAGGCAAGCGCGGCGCGCGGCGCGCGTCCCGCGTAGTGCGCCTGTCGCCCTCTTGCCGTGAGCCCACCCGCGTCCGCCATGTCCTCGACTCCCCCGCCCCCTCGCTTCCGTCGCCGGCTGCTGGCGGTGATGCTGCTCGCGGGGCTCGTCCCTCTCGTGCTCCTGGGCATCGTGGCCCAGGGCGCGCTGGAGCGGGTGCTGTCCGTCTCCGTGGCTCCCGTGGAAGCAGTGCTGGATGACGTGTCCCTGGACCTGGAGCGCCGGGGCCTGCCTCGCGGCTCCCTGGATGAAGCGCGGCTGCATCTGGCCCAGGCGGAGCTGACACGTCGGGCCCTGGTGCGGCGAGTGCCCGCGTTCATCACCCTCCTCGTCCTCGTATCGGGCGGCGTCCTGGCGGTGGCCGCCGTGCTGCTCGGCCGTGCGCTGACCCGCCCTGTGACGACACTCACCGAGGGCATGTGGGCCTATGCACGAGGCGACCTCTCCGTGCGACTGCCCGCCACGGACCCACCTCGCGACGAACTCCAGTTCCTCCTGGGCCAGTTCAACCGCATGGGCCAGGAACTGGTCGCCCAGCGCGAGCGGCTCAAGTCCGCCGAGCAGATCGCCGCGTGGCAGGACGTCGCCCGCTCACTCGCCCACGAGCTGAAGAACCCGCTCACCGCGATGAAGCTCTCGCTCGCAAGGCTGTCTCGCGCGGACACAGGCTCGCCCTCTGACGCCACGCGCGTCACCGAGTCCGTCGCCCTGCTCCAGGAGGAAGTGGATCTGCTGATGCGGATGACGCAGAGCTTCTCCACCTTCGCGCGCCTGCCCGCGCCGCGCTTCCAGGACGTGCCCCTGCGCCCGCTGCTCTCGGAAATCTGCGCGCTGTACGCGGAGACCTCGCCCGTGCCGGTGGAGCTGCTGCCCGGTCCAGATGTCTCGCTGCGCGCGGACCCGGACGGCTTGCGCCGGCTGTTCGGCAACCTCGTGAAGAACGCCACCGAGGCCTCCCCCGAAGGCGCGCCACCCGTCCGTGTCGCGCTGGAGCCCGCGACGGAGAGCGCCGTGCGCATCACCGTGACCGATGGTGGCAGCGGCGTGCCCACCGTGCTGGAGGGAGCGGCCCTCACGCGCGGTCTCTTCAGCACCAAGCCCGAAGGCAGTGGGCTGGGGCTGCCCATCTCCCAGAAAATCACCCACGAACATGGCGGCACGCTCCGACTGGAGCCCGCGCCCGGCGGCGGTACGCTCGCGCGCGTGGAGCTGCCCCTCCTCCCTCCTTCGTCCCCCGTGCCCACGACATGAAGCCCGGCCCCCGAATCCTCGTCGTCGACGACGACCCTGGCGTCCTCAAGGCCCTGCGCGGCCTCTTGAGCGACGAGGGCTTCACCTCCGTGGAGGCCCGCTCCGCCGCCGAGGCCACCCGCGTCCTCGAAGCCCCCGAGGGCCTCCCCGCGATGATGCTGCTCGACCTGCGCATGCCGGGCGAGACGGGCCTGGAGTTCCTCGCGCGGCTGCCGCGTCCGCTGCCCGTGCCCGTCGTCGTGCTGTCGGGCGAGGCGTCACCATCAGAGGCCGCACAGGCCCTGAAGCTTGGCGCCACGGACTTCGTGGAGAAGCCGCCGTCCCCCGAGCGACTCGTCACGGCGCTGCGCAATGCCCTGGCGCTCGGCGCGCTCCAGGAGGAACGCGAGCGACTGCTGGATGCGCTCGCGCGCCCCGGTCATCTCGTGGGCGACAGCCCCGCCATGGGGGCCTTGCGGCAGCTCATCACACGCGTGGGTCCCAGCGACACGGCGGTGCTCATCACCGGCGAGACAGGCACGGGCAAGGAGCGCGTCGCGCGGGCGCTGCACCTGGCCTCGGGACGCAAGGGCCGGCTCGTCGCCGTCAACTGCGCCGCGATTCCCGCCACGCTGCTGGAGAGCGAGCTGTTCGGTCATGAGAAGGGCGCGTTCTCCGGCGCCGTGAGTCGACGCGCGGGGCGCATCGAGCAGGCCCACGGCGGCACGCTGCTCCTCGACGAGATTGGAGACATGCCGCTGGAGCTCCAGGCCAAGCTCTTACGCGTGCTGGAGACGCGCGAAGTGGAGCGACTCGGTGGCTCGGTGCCCGTGCCCGTGGACGCGCGCATCCTCGCGGCGACACACCAGGAGCTTGCCCGCGCGGTGAAGGAGAGCCGCTTCCGTCAGGACCTCTTCTTCCGCCTCAACGTCATGCCCCTGCACATCCCTCCCCTGCGCGAGCGCCCCGAGGACCTGCTCCCGCTGGCGCGCGCCTTCGCGGCCGAGTTCGCAGGACCGGAAGCCCCGCTGGTGCTGGCTCCCGGCGCGGAGACCGCGCTGCGTGCGTACCCGTGGCCGGGCAACGTGCGCGAGCTGCGCAACGTCATCGAGCGGCTCAACCTGCTGCGAGGCGGCGGCCCGCTGACGCTCGGCCCCGAGTCCGTCTCCGCGCCCCAGGCCCCCGCGACAGCCGCGCGCCCCAGCCTCGGAGAGAAGAGCTACCGCGAGCACGTGGAGGACTTCGAGCGGGACCTCATCCGCGCCGCGCTCCTCGAAGGCGAGAGCATCGCCGGGGCCGCGCGGCTGTTGCAGGTGGACCGGGGCAACCTCTACCGACGCATCAAGGCGCTCGGGCTCCCCGTGAGCTGAGCGCCTCGACACCCTGCCCGCGCTACGGCCGGGGCTTCACGTCGGTGTTCTGCGCCGCGACGATGCGCCACGTGCCGCCCACGCGATTCATCACGTACCGCATCTGGGTCCGCAGCAGTCCTGGCTCCGTGTTCTGCACGCCGGGAGGCAGGCCCTGATGCCCCGTCACCTCGTGCGTGGTGTCCACCACGGCCACGTCGCTCGCGGGGAAGGCGACCCGACGAATGGTGACCTTGCTCTGACTGCCCTTGAAGAGCGTCTGGAAGATGGCCGCGTGGCGCTCCTGAATCTGCGGCTGGCCCTCGTACAGCGTCCCGACGATGTTGATGAAGTCCGCGTCGGGCGCGAAGTCCTGGGACCACACCACCGCGTCCTGGCGGTTCCACGCCTGGGTCTGCACGTCCACCATCTGGCGGATGGCCTGCTCGTCCCTCGCATGGTCGACATGCGCACAGCCCAGGGGCATGAGCAGCAACGCGCACGCCAGGGCCAACCGGGTGGGAACACTGCGATTCACGGTGAAGCTCCTTGCTGGAAGAGGGCCCGGCAGCCTGCCACAAGCCCGAGTGAAGCCGGGTTCCAGAGTCACCCACACCCACACTCCCCGCGCGATTCTCAGCGAGCAGGAAACCCCGAAAGCCCTGGGTGCGATAATCCCTCCAGACCCACCCCCAGGTCGCCCCTTCAGGAAGAGCCGCCCCATGTCGAACCGCATCGGCCGCCCCACCTTCGTCCCCGCCACCCAGCCTGGAATCAGCGCGGAGCGTGAGCGAGCGGCCCGCCCCTCGGGCGAGAAGGCGAACCAGGGCCACTCGCAGGTCGACCAGTTCGAGTCCCGCGCCACGCGCCCCCACGTCAGTGCATCCCTCCTGAGTGGACCCGCCGCGACGACGGCCGTGAGCGCGAAGTCGCTCGACCTCCAGCCCCAGTTGCACGAGGCCACGGGCTACGAGGCCCGCTTCGAGCAGGGCGGTCGGAAGGCCACCGCCTTCGTCGAAGGCCAGGGACAGGTGAACCTGCCCACCGGTCCGGGCAGAGGCCCGTCCTTCCACGCGGAGGCGGGCAAGCCGCTGACGGTGACGGCGGACCCGGCGCGCTTCTCATCGCAGACCGAGAAGGTGGAGCTGGTGTGGCGGCTGGTCCCCGGAGGCACGGAGACGGCGATTCCCCTCACCGACGGCAGCCGCGATGCGAATGGCCGGCTGAACATCCAGCCCGGCACGTTCGACCTTCCTCCCGACGCCACGGGTCTGGTGCGCCTGTCGTTCCGCACCACGGGCGCCGACGGGCGCGTGAGCAACCAGTGGGACCCGAGCAACGACGCGTCGGTCGCCTCGAAAGAGGGCGCGACGGTGTCCTTCACCGAGGACTTCAAGACGCAGGTCGACGGCACGCTGCGCGCCGGTGACAAGCTCCAGCTCGCGTATGACCAGGACCGCCTCAAGGCGCTCGCGGGCGGCAAGACGCCCTCCGACGTCGTCGCCTGCGTGTCCTTCAATGGCGGCCCGCCCCTGGAGTTCCCGCTCGACCTCCAGCCAGGGCAGGCCGGCAACGCGGGCGGCGACTTCCTGCCGTCGGTCCGCGTGCCCTTCGAGGCGACGGATGTGCAGGTCTGGTTCCGGGGCAAGGCGGACGACAACACCACGTGGGACTCGGCCAACGGGCAGAACTTCAAGTTCCCCGTCGGCGTCACGCGCGACGACGCCGAGCCAGGGTGGAAGAACGAGCTGCTCAAGAGCAAGAGCTTCCCCAACCTGAGCGCGGACAAGTTCGTGGGCATCGGCCCCGCGTCGGAGCGCTACAACTGCATCGCGTGGACGGTGGGCAAGCGCGACGAGTGGGTGTGGCCGGGCACACGCGTGGAGGACTTCGACAAGCTCTACGCGACGCAGGGCTACAAGCCGATGGACTCGTTGGACCTGAGCAACGACCCCAGCCTGGAGAAGGTGGTCATCTACGGGCGCAAGCCGATGACGGGCAACGGCCCCCTCGAGGTGACGCACGGCGCGCTGATGGACGAGCAGGGCCGCTTCACGAGCAAGATTGGCACCCAGCCGCTCATCCGGCACAACAGCGCTGACGACCTCACCGGCCCTTCGTATGGTGAACCCGTGCGAGTCTACGTGCGTCCCCGTCAGTCCCCCGTGAGTGCCTCATGAGCGAGCCTGTCGCCCGCTTCGACTCCCTCGCCGAAGAGTGGGAGCGGCACTGCGAGGAACACCGGGAGTCATCCAACCCCTACGTGTTCCTGGACCATCCGTCGTTCGACGCGCTCGTCGCGCTGGGACGGCCCGCGGTGCCGCTCATCATCGAGCGCTATCGCGATGGCAGCGTCTTCTGGGGCGCGGCGCTGCGACGCATCACCGGCGTCACCACGTTCGGTGACGGCGTGGTCGGCAACCTGGAGGCGAATCGCCAGGGATGGCTGAAGTGGTGGAGCGAGAACCAGGCCGCCTGGCCCGGCTGAGCCCGCGTTGCCTCCCTGGGGCGCCTCACTGAGCTGAGGCCAGCCCGCCAGCAGCACGGGCCGCCCGGACACGGAGTGCCACTTCGAAGGGACCCGGTGGCTCGCGGCAATCGCCGGGCTCGATGTCAGTATCACATCTCGATTCGACATCAGGATGTGTCCATGACATCGGCACGGCTGGACGGCTCTCGTCCTTTCAAGCACTTGCCCCGACGCGGCGGCTGGAACGCAGCGTGCTCTGTCCCATGCGCATGAACCGCTTCGCGCTTCTCTTCTGCTTCGTCTCCCTCCTCGCCGGTGCGCAGCCCGTGCCCGACGCGGGCGTGCCCGACCCGACCCGCGTTGTCGGCGCGCCCCCCACCCCCGTGGCTCCCGTGGCCCCCGCCGAGGAGGAGCACGGCCTGCCCCTTCCGCTCCCCCAGGGCACGAAGACCTCGCCCGCGCGCGAGGAGGAGACACGGGACGAGACTCGCAACAAGCGGTCGGAGCGCTGGCGGAGCGAGGAGGAGGAAGACTCGCGAGCCGAAGCCCGGAACGAGCGGGCGGCGAGTCGGCGCGAAGAGGACGCTCGGACCGAGGCTCGCAACGAGCAGGCGGCGGACGAGCGCGAGGAGGAGGAAGAGGACGCCCGGGCAGCGGCTCGAACGGAGTCGCGCAACGAGCGGGCAGCGGACCGGCGCGAGCGCGAGCGCAGGCGCGAGAAGGAGAAGTGCGACGAGGACTACCTCGACGAAGAGGTGGAAGACCTCGCCATCCTCCATCCGCTGGAGCTCAACGTGGATGGCCGCGCGCTCACGCCGGAGCGCGTCGAACTGCATGGCCTCAAGCGGCTGACGGAGGACCAGGTGCGCGCCTTCATCGGCTCGCCGTCCACCGAGCCTGGTGCGCCCCTTCAGACCCGCGACCTCCAGCGGATGCTGCGCCGCCTGGCGCACACCGGCCTGTTCGCCCGTGTCGAGCCGCGCCTGCGTCTCCCCGAGCAGGGGCCCGTCGTCCTGGAAGTGCATCTGGAAGAGAACCCCATCGTCACATCGGTGGAAGTGGAAGGACTCCAGGACCTGCGGCGCGCCGAAATCCTCGAGGAGGTCTTCCGTCTCCCGCGCCGCTTCCCCGATGAGGACGAAGACGAGGATGAGGAGTTCACCGCCACCCTGCGCGTGAATGGCGCGCGTGGGACGCTGACCGTCGTCAGCACTCCGTGCCCGCCGCAGCGTCCGCCTCGTGAGTGGCTGGCCCGGATGGAGCGCGAGGAGTACCGCCCCGGTCTCGTCCTCGGAGGGGTGTCGGCCGCGCTGCAACGCGCGCTGCGAGACTTGCGCGGCGACGGCTACATGCTCGCGAGCCTGTCCGGCACGCTGACGCCGAACGGCCAGCTCACCATCATCGTGGACGAGGGCCGCCTGGAGGGCGTGGACGTGGTGGGCGTGGACGGCCCTGTCGCGGACCGGGTGCGCGAGGCGCTGGACCTGAAGGCCGGAGACGTCTTCCTCCGCAGCGACGCGCGCCGCGCCATGGAGCGACTGGAGTCGCGCCTTCCCTTCCTGCAAGCGTCGAGCGTGGACACGGACTCCGACGAAGCCGCGCGCCGACGCGATGCGCGCATCGTCGAGGAGCGCGCGGCCGACGGCGTGCGCCACTACCGGACGGAGGAGCAGAAGCGCAGGGAGCGCCGTCGCCGTGAGCAGGTCGAGTTCGACCTGAGCTGGGGCGAGCTGTTCGAGTCCTGGCGGCATGGCCACGATGGCGAGGGAATCACGCTGGAGGGACGGCGCCTCGTGGTGCACGTGCGCACGCGTCGCCCGGACCTGGACCTGGATCTGCTGCCCATCCACACGCAGGTGACGGGGTTCGCTCCGGGCCTGGCGGGCTCGCTGCGCATCTGGGATTCGAAGGACCGCCTCCACACCACGCTGGACGCCGCCGCCTTCATCCCCCTTCGCTGGGGTGGGCAGCGCCTGCCGGATGACCCCGAGGGCACGAAGCGGCAGCGCGAACTCAACCTGCTGGGCGGAGCGCGCGTGGAGGTTCCGGCGGTGGGGCTCGCGGAGCTGGGCGGACAGGCGCACGACTTCACGGACACGCTGGACCGGTGGCGGATGAGCGACATCGACTCGTCCATCTATTCGGCCCTCATCAACCGGCCGGACCGCGACTACTTCCGCCGCAAGGGTGTGGCGGCGTTCGCGACCTTCCGCTGGTCCGAGGACTGGCTCGCGGGCGTCGAGTACCGCTCCGACCGCTACGAGACGCTGCGCAGCTTCACCCCGCCGCTCTCGCTGTTCCGCCGCGACTCGCCTCCCTTCCCCAACGCACCGGTGGACGAGGGCCGCTTCCAGTCCGTCATCGCCCGGCTGGAGTACGCCAGCGGCAGCCCTCGCAACGCGAAGGTGGGCTCGCTGTTCCGCACGCCGGAGACGCCCCTCTTCCACGTGGACAAGGACTGGGGACGCAGCCCGTTCCTGCACGGGTTCGTCACGCTGGAGGTGGGCGAGGGTCCCGCCGCGACGGGTCCGGACGAGCGCTTCTGGAAGCTCCTGGGTGACGTGACGATGGTGGTGCCCACGGGCTGGGAGACGGGCCTGCGGCTGCGGCTGCGCGGCGCGGGCGGCGACAACCTCCCCGAGCAGAAGCGTGAGGCGCTGGGTGGCTGGAGCGCGCTGCGAGGCTTTGGCTTCAAGGAGTTCAAGGGCGACGTGTCGGTGCTGGGGACGGCCGAGTACCGGTGGCATTCCTTCGGCGTCTTCGCGGACCTGGGCACGGTGCGCGGTGCCGGTGAGTGGCAGGACGCGCGGCTGGGCGTCGGTGGGACGTTCCACTTCAGCGACGACGTGCGCGTGGATGTCGCGTGGCGCACGGACGAGAAGGCCACGGCCACGCCCGAGGCCCGCCTGTTCTTCGTGCGGACTTTCTGAGGCCCATGAAACGAATGGGGACACGGACAAGACGCACGCTCGGCGCGGCCCTGGTGGCCGCGGCGGCACTGTTCGCGCCCGGGGCCTGGGCGGAGGAACCGCGCGTCACCTGCACCGCCACCCTCTCCGGGCGGCGCGTGCTGGCCCGCTCGGAGGCCTTCTCCTTCCTCTCGGCGGAGCTGGACCGGCTGGTGCGGCTGGGCATGGCGGGGAAGCTGGAGGTGGAGCTGACGCTGTGGAAGCGCCGCGCGCTCTGGTTCAACACCCGGGTGGACGGCGCCAGGCTCACCCAGGTGATTGCCTTCACCCGTGAGGGCTACATGCTGGATGGAAGGCCGCTCCCGGAAGGGCCCGCCACGCTGGAGCTGGACCGCGTTGCCTGGACGCTGGAGGCGCGCCCCGAGGACGGTGAGCGCCTCATCGTCCAGGTGGAGGTGAAGCTGAATGTGGTGACGGCGGCCAGTCTGGGGCGCATGGCCTCCTGGCTCTCGCGGACGGAGGGGACGGGAGAAACAGACCGCTCCGCCCTGACGGGCACGCTGCTGCGCACCGTGGCGGAGGACCTCTCCCAAAGGGCCTCGGGGCGCTGCGACGTCGCGCCGCCGACCTGAAGCAACGACAGGACCTGGGCGCTCCGGCTGGAAGTCTCTCGGCCGGAGCGCCACGCGGCGCGGCTGAGTCCAGCGCGCGCGCCTGAAGCACGACCTTTCAGTGCCCGCGAGTCGCGGGCCTCATGAAGCCAATCGCGCCCGGCGCCCCCGCCGAGGCCAGGAGGACCGTCATGCGTTCATGGATGCTTCCGCTGCTGCTCGCCCTGCTCACCTCGTGCGGACCGCGCTGGGAGTCCCTGTCGAACACCGTGCACGTCTTCGTCCCCACCGACGCGGAAGCCCAGGGCACCCGCGTCCCCGTCCTCTATCTCGAGAGTGACTACGCGCTCTTCTTCCCCGAGGGCGTGGGTGGGCGCTCGCGTCCGGTGGAGCCTTCGCCCAGTGAGCTGGTCGCGCTGGGACAACGCCAGGACATCATCGTCATCGCGGTGGACTCCGAGCCCTCGCCGCGGACGGAGACACTTCCCGACGGGCGGATGCACTACACCACCCATCCTGGAGGAGACTGACTTCGCATCAAGAGACGCGCACCACCGCGCGGCCGAAGTTCTCGCCCCGGAACAGGCCGGCGAACACGGCGGGCGCGGACTCCAGTCCCTCCACGATGTGCTCGCGGTGACGGAGCGAGCCGTCCTGGAGCCACGCACGCAGCGCCGCCCGCGCCTCACCGAAGCGCGCGGCGTAGTCGAACACCACGAAGCCCTCCATGCGCAGCCGCTGGATGATGAGGAACGGCGTGTTCTTCAACCCCGCGCGAGCCTCCGGCGGAACGCCGTAGTCCGCGACGAGCCCCGACACCACCACGCGGCCCTTCAGCGCCATGCACGTGAGCGCCGCGTCCAGCGTGGAGCCGCCCACGTTGTCCAGGTACACACCCACGCCCTGGGGACACTCCCGTCGGATGGCGGCGGCCAGGTCCTTCTCCGCGCGGTAGTCGAGGCAGGCGTCGAAGCCCAGCGCCTCCACCACCCAGCGACACTTCTCCGGGCCGCCCGCGATGCCCACCACGCGAGCGCCCTGACGCTTCGCGATTTGTCCCGAGATGGAGCCCACCGCGCCCGCGGCGGAGGACACCAGCACCGTCTCCCCAGCCTGGGGACGCCCCAGCTCCAAGATGCCGAAGTACGCCGTCAGCCCGGGAATGCCGAGCACGCCCAGCTCCGCCGAGGCGGACTCCGGTCCAGGGTCCACCTTGCGAAGTCCCCGCGCGCTCACCACCGCGTGCTCCCGCCAGCCCCAGCCTCCCACCACCACGTCGCCCACGGCGTAGCGCGTGTCACGGGACGCCAGCACCTCGCCCACCGTCGCACTGCCGATGACCTCACCCAATTCGAGGGCCGGTGCGTACGAGTCCACGCCCCCCAACCGGGCCAGCGTGCCCGGGTCCACGGACGCGAACAGCGTCCTCACCCGCAGCTCTCCGTCCCGCGGCTCGCCCACGTCCACGCGCTCCACGCGGAAGTGCTCCGGCTCGGGCAGTCCGGGGATGTGGCGCGCGAGGACGACTTGACGGCTCGGGAGGGTGCTCATCGGCGGCTCCGGGTTCGAGGCGCCCCACCATCTTCCTTCCACCTCCCCGCTGGCAACCAGGAGTCAGGACTTCCTAGGCTGTCGGCCATGACGAGTTCCTTCCCACTCCCCGCCCATCCCCTGCTCGCCACCGCCGTGGAGCTCGCGCCGCGCCTGTCCGCGCGCTCCGCCGAAATCGAGACCGCGCGCCGGCTGCCCGAGGACCTCGTCGCGGAGCTGACTCGCGCCGGCATCTTCCGGATGATGATTCCGGAGACGTACGGTGGGCTGGAGCTCCACCCCGCGCTCTCCTTCCAGGTCATCGAGGCCCTCTCGCGCGCGGACGGCGCCACCGGCTGGTGCGCGATGATTGGCTCCGCCACCGCGCTGACGGCGGCGTGGCTCCCGGAGCCCGTGGGCCGCGCCATCTTCTCCGCGCCGGACATCATCACCGGAGGCGTGGCCGCGCCCCTGGGCCGCGCCGAGCGTGTCGAGGGTGGCCACCGCCTCACCGGCCGATGGGCCTGGGCCAGCGGAAGCCAGCACTGTCACTGGCTCGTGGGCGGCGCGCTCGTCACCGAGGGCGGCAAGCCGCGCATGGTGCGCGAGGGAGTGCCGGAGACGCGCCTGTTCTTCCTCCCCGCCAGGGACGTCACGCTCCACGACACGTGGTTCGCCTCCGGCCTGTGCGGCACCGGCAGCGGCGACATGGAGGTGAAGGACCTCTTCGTCCCGGACGACCACGGCTTCTCGTTCTTCGCGCCGCCCCACGTCGCGCGCCCGCTGTATGGCTTTCCCTTCGGCCTCTTGGGCCTGGGCATCCCCGCCGTGGCCCTGGGCATCGCCCGGCGCGCCATCAATGAGCTGACCGCGCTGGCCCGACAGAAGACGGTGGTGGTGGAGCGCAGGCTGCTGGCCGCGCGGCCCGCCGTGCAGGAGGCCGTCGCCGAAGCGGAGGCCGAGGTGCGCGCGTCCCGCGCCTTTCTGCTGGAGACGATTCACGCCCTCCATGACGAAGCCACCCGAGGCCCCGTCTCCGTGCGTGGCAGGGCCGACCTGCGCCTGGCCATGACACATGCCACGCGAAGCTCCGCGCGCGCGGTGGACCGGATGTACGAGGCCGCGGGCGGCCCCGCCGTGTTCCACACCAGCGCGCTCCAGCGCTGCTTCCGCGACGTCCACACCCTCACCCAGCACGCCATGGTGGCCCGGCCCACGCTGGAGCTCACCGGCGGAATCCTGCTGGGCTTCGACCCGCCCACCCCGGTGCTCTGAAGAAAAGAGGGCCCGGCCTCCCTGAAGCGCTGGGAAGAGGCCGGGCCCCATCAGGCGACGACGTGTCGCCTCCCCCTACTGCCGAGCCATCACCGTCTTGCGCTCCTTCTGCTCGTCGTGGAGGTGCTCACCGGATACGTCCACGACCACCTCGCGCAACGTGCCGCCCCGGAACGTGAAGGGTGGGCGGTACATCGTGCTCACCGACGAGTTGTCATCCCGCCCGCACGTCAGCCCCTCACCCAGGCTGATGAGCAGCGGCATCGTCGAGGAGATGTCGCTCTGGGCGACCAGGTCCCCGTCGATGAAGAGCTTGCCGCGTCCCGGAGCGCCCTTGCCGGCGTCGAGGTCCGGCTCACCCGTGGGCTCGAACTCGAAGCGCAGCTCCGTGCGGCCGGCGGGTATCTCCATCGCCGACTCGATGTGGAACTCCCGCTCGCCCACGAAGTTGTAGACGTAGTGCAGCTTCCGGTCCTGGATGAAGAAGGTGTAGCCGCCCGTAATCCCGCCGTGGCTGAGCAGCACGCCCTCCGCGTCTCCATCCACGTCCACCTTCGCGGTGATGGAGTGCGGCCGGTTGAGCACATGCACCGCCACGTTCTCCGGCGCGGGTGAGGTGTGCGGCCGGTAGACGTAGCGCTTGCGGTCCTTGGTGATTTGCGGACGCTCCGCGGCGAACACCGCGCGGTCCAGCGCCGCGAGCGGGAGGACCTTGTAGCGGCCCGCCTCCACGTACCAGAGGGCAATCATCTCGATGAGCTTGCCCCGCTCTTCTTGCGCGAGGTTCTTCGTCTCCGAGCAGTCCTCCGCCACGTGGTACAGCTCCCACCCCTCCGCGTCGAGCTTGCGCAGCCGCTCCTCGGTGATGGCCGACTCGCCGAACGCCTCGCCCGCCTCCGTGAAGGACGGCCCGGGGAAGGGGCACACCGCCCGCCAGCCGTCATGGTAGATGGCGCGGCTGGTGAACATCTCGAAGTACTGCGTGTGGTGGTGGCTCTCCGCGCGCGCGTCGTCGAAGGAGTGGCGGAAGCTGACACCCTCGATGGGCGACTGCGTGACACCCCGGATGTCCTGGGGCGGCTCCACGCCCAGGCAGTCCAGCACCGTGGGCACCATGTCGATGGCGTGGCAGTACTGCGTGCGGACCTCGCCCCGCGCGCGGATGCCCTTGGGCCAGTGGACGATGAACGGGTCCGTCGTGCCGCCCCGGTACACCTCGCGCTTCCACCGGCGGAACGGCGTATCCCCGGCCCACGCCCAGCCCCACGAGTAGTGATTGAAGTACTTGGGCCCACCCAGGTCGTCCATGGCCGCGATGTTCTGCTCCAGCGACTCCGGCGTGTTGTTGAAGAACTTCAGCTCGTTGACGGAGCCATGGGGCCCGCCCTCGGCGCTCGCGCCGTTGTCGGAGATGACCATGATGAGCGTGTTGTCCAGCTCACCGCTCTCCTCCAGGGACTTCAGCAGCCGGCCGATGTGATGGTCCGTGTGCTCCAGGTAGCCCGCGAAGACCTCCATCATCCGCGCATAGAGGCGCTTCTCCTCGGGCGGCAGGCTGTCCCACTCCGCCACGTCCGGGTCATGTCGGGACAGCTTCGTGCCGGGAGGGATGACGCCGAGCTTGAGCTGACGCTGGAACACCTTCTTCCGGAACTCGTCCCAGCCGTCGTCGAACTGGCCCTTGTACTTGTCCACCCACTCCTTGGGGACGTGATGCGGGGCGTGCATCGCGCCCGTGCAGAAGTACATGAAGAACGGCTTGTCCGGCGCCACCTGCTTGGAGTCCGCGATGAAGTCCACGGCGCGGTCCACCAGGTCCTCGGTGAGGTGGTAGCCCTCCTCGGGAGTCTTGTGTGGCAGCACCGGGTGGTTGTCGTGGACCAGGTCCGGGTAGTACTGGTGCGTGTCGCCGCCGAGGAAGCCGTAGAACCGCTCGAAGCCACGACCCAGCGGCCAGCGGTCATAGGGCCCCGCCGCGCTCGTCTGCTCCGTGGGCGTCAGGTGCCACTTGCCCACCGCATACGTGTTGTAACCCTGTTTCGACAGCATCTCCGAGAGGAAGCCGTTCTCGAAGGGGATGGTGCCGTTGTAGCCCGGGTAGCCGAGGGAGACCTCGGTGATGGTGGCCATGCCGTTGGAGTGGTGGTTGCGGCCGGTGAGGATGCACGAGCGCGTGGGCGAACACAGCGCGGTGGTGTGCATGTTGCTGTAGAGCAAGCCGCCCTTCGCCAGCTTGTCCAGGTTCGGCGTGCGGATGGGCGAGCCATAGCAGCCCAGGTGCCCGAAGCCCGTGTCGTCCAGGACGATGAAGAGGACGTTGGGTGCGCCCGCCTTCGCGCGCAGCGGTTGGGGCCACGCCGGAGACGACTGCTCCCATGTCCGGCCGATGGTGCCAGGGAAGGTGCTGCCGGGTTTGTATTCCTTGAGCGACATGGTGTGCCTCCGCGAAGTCGTGCCCGTGGGGCCACCGTCGCGCGTCCTCGGATGTTCCAGACGGACACGTCCCGACCCCGAGGGTCAGAAATGGGCACACCCCCGGACACTGACCGCTGCCCCCGGGACGGACCCGAGCAGGCAAGGCCCGGCCCGCCAGCCCCTGGCACCTCGCGGAAGGAGGGAGGCTAGAGCCAGCTCGCGGAAGCCTGCCCCAGCTCTGCCAGGACGCGCTCCGCGGCCTTCACTCCGAACCAGTTGGCTTCCTCGAAGAGGGCCAGCCCACCCAGGTCCGTGTGCGCGAAGTGCAGATGGCGCCCCACGCTCTCCTGCGCGGCCCGGCGCTCCGGTCCCCACATGAAGCCCGGCGTCGGCCGCACCATGGCGTGGCCCCAGCGCTGCACCTCCAGGCGCTGCGCCTGCTGGGCGATGCCCGGGTGCGCGGGACGCATGTCCGCCATGACGAGCGCTTCCCAGTCCGCGTAGCTGGCGGAGAGCGCCTTGGTGCGCTCGGCCTTCACGTCCGCGCCGGCCATGGGCAGGTACCACGTGAGCACCGTGGGGCCGTTCTCGTCCTGCCGCAGGCGCTGATGCGTGGCCACCACGTAGCCCAGGCTGTTGCTCTCCTGGAACACGTTGTCCCAGGCCAGCGGGAAGCCTCTCGACACCGGCGGCGACGACAGCGTCAGGTTGGCCACCACCCACGGCGCGTAGGTGAAGGCATCCAGCCACGCCGGCCGCGCTGTCCGCCACGGCGCCACCAGGTGCGCCGCGAGGAAGCGCGGGCACGCGAGCACCACCTGTCGCGCCTGGAAGGAGCGAGGCTTGCCCGTGCGAGCATCCAGCGCGTCCACCCGGCAGCCCTGCTCGCCCGGCTCCACCGTGTGCACCAGCACGTCGCGCTCCACCGCGCGGGGAGGCAGCGCGGAGAGCAGTTGGTGCACCAGCCGGCCATTGCCCTCGGGCCAGCTCAGGAAGCCCTCGCTGCGCTCGCCCTGTCCGTCCTGGCGCGCGGCGAAGTACCAGATACCGGCCCACGCGGAGATGTGCTCGGACGTGGCGCCGTAGTCGTCGCGGCACGCGTAGTCCACCAGCCACTTCAGCCGCGTGGAGCGGAAGCCCTCGCGCGCAAGCCAGGCCGCCATGCTCAGCGTGTCCAGCGCCGTCCATTCGGCGTCGTCGCTGGAGCGCGCCGTCGGCACCGCGAACGCCTTGCGTCCCTTCGCGTCCCGGGCGGCGGCGAAGGCATTCATCCGCGCATCGAAGCGCTCCAGCTCCACCAGGTCCTCCGCCGTCGCGCCCACGCGCAGGTAGAGCCCGTCGTACCAGTGGCCCCGGTAGAAGTGGCGCTCCTCCGGCTCCTGGATGAGCAGCGTCTCCTCGAAGGTCGGCAGGCCCTGCGCGTCCACGCCGGACACCGCGCCCATCTCGCGAAGCAGCCGCACCACCGGGCCCCTGTCCTCCAGCGGCGCCGGCAGGTAGTGCGCGCCCCAGGGGAAGGCGGACACGGAGTTGCGCCCGGAGCGCGACGTGCCCCCGGCCTCCGACTCCAGCTCCACCACGCGCACGTCCTTCACGCCCGCGCCCGCCAGCCGCCACGCGGCGGACAGGCCCGCCACGCCCGCGCCCACCACCAGCACGTCCACCGTTTCGAGCGTCTCCGCGCGAGGCAGCGGCCCTCCGCGCAGCCGGTGCCCCACCTCCACCGCGCGGTCGACGACAGCGCCCGGAATGGGGGCCCGGGGCTGCTCGCGCTTGCACCCGCTCGCCACCGCCGAGCCGAGGAACGCGGCGACCAGCTCTCGCCGCGTCAGTTCCACCGCCGCCACTCCTCCTCGTAGTAGTGCACCAGCACCTGGTTGTTCAGCCGGTTCACCTCCACGGGCAGGGGGCTCATGTCCGGAGGGAACAGCGTCAGCGACTCCAGCGTGGGCAGGTCCAGGAAGCGCAGGCCCTCCGGCAGCGGCCGGTGGTGGCCGGGGGCCTCGTGGGACACCAGCACGTAGCCCCACTCGCCGAACGAAGGCACCAGCGCGTGGTACGGCTGCGTCCAGAAGCCCGCGGCCTTCAGCGTCGTCTCCACGCACCAGAAGGAGCGCCGGGCGAACAGGGGGCTGGTGCTCTGCACCACCGCCACCCCGTCCTGCGCCACCCGCTTCTTCAGGAGCTTGTAGAAGCCCGTGGTGTACAGCTTGCCCAGCGCGAAGTTGTTCGGGTCCGGGAAGTCCACAATCACCACGTCGTAGCGCTGGTCTCCCTCCATCAGGAACTGCATGGCGTCCGCGTTGACGACGCGCATGCGCGCATCCGTCAGCGCGTTCCCGTTGAGCTTCGCCAGTTCGCCGTAGCCCATGGCCAGGCCGGTAATCGCCGGGTCCAGGTCCACCAGCGTGACGGAGCGGACCTCCGGGTAGCGCAGCACCTCGCGCGCGGCGAGCCCGTCGCCACCGCCCAGGATGAGCACGTGCTCGATTCTTCCCGCGCGCACCATGGCCGGGTGCACGAGGGACTCGTGGTAGCGGTACTCGTCCACGCTGGCGAACTGGAGGTTGCCGTTGAGGAACAGCGAGAAGCCCCGCTTGCCACGCGTGAGGATGATGCGCTGGTAGGGGGAGCTGGACGCGTGCACCACGTCGTCCGCGTAGAGCTGGTCCTCGTAGAACGTCGTGAGCCGGTCTCCGAGCACGAAGCCCACCACCAGCAGCACCGTGAGCAGCACCGCCTTGACGCGCAGGCGCAGCGGGTTGCCCAACAGCGGCGCGAGCAGCCACGTGCTCCACAAGCCCACCGCCGCGTTCAGGATGCCGAACAGGAGCGAGGTGCGCACCAGCCCCAGCTTCGGCACCAGGAGCAGCGGGAAGGCGACGCTGGCGGCGAGCGCGCCCAGGTAGTCGAGCGACAGCACCTGGCTGACCAGGTCCTTGAACTTGAGCTGGTCCTTGAGGATGCGCAGCAGGAGGGGAATCTCCAGCCCCACCAGCGTGCCGATGATGATGACGCTGCCGTACAGCGCCACCTGGAACAGGTCCGTCAGCGTGAAGGTGAGGAACAGCACCGGCGCGCACAGCCCGCCCAGGAGCGCCACCGCCAGCTCCACCTCCACGAACCGCTGCGCCACCCCCTTGTCGATGTAGCGCGACAGGTAGCTGCCGATGCCCATCGCGAAGAGGTAGCCACCGATGACGGTGGAGAACTGGGTAATCGAATCACCCAGCAGGTAGCTGGCGAGCGCCCCGACGACGAGCTCGTAGACGAGCCCGCACGTCGCGATGACGATGACGGTGATGTACAGCAGCGTCTTGTTCACGTCGTCACTTCACTTCTTCTTCGAGCGGGAGTCCCCGCCCCTCAACCACCGATGGCCGCGGCCACGATGATGGACAGGCCGAGGATGAAGGAGCCGATGACGATGCCGACCGCCGTGTTCTGGTCGACCTCCAGCTCCTTGTGCACGTCGAACGGCATGATGAGGCGGATGACGAAGAAGCCCGCCACGAACACCGCCAGGCCAATGAGCGAATAGATGACGCTCGCCAGCACACCCTGCCAGCTCACGACGACGCCGAGTAACAGCATCACTTCCCTCCCTGAAAACCACCGGTCCACAACAGGATGCCACCCGGGCCTCGGCGCACGTTGCCCGGCACACGGTCCCTCTCCTCACTGGTGAAGGGCGACCACCCGGACATCATCATGGCCGTGTAACCCAGCAGCACCAGTCCACCGAACCACTTCATGCCGCGCCTCCGTGTCGTGCCATGCGCGTCTATTCCGTCAGGTTGCTGTCCGCCCACCGGCGCGTCTCGAAGCCGTGGGAGCGGACGAAGGCGAACACCGGCGCCAGCAGCATCAGCACCAGCGCCACGCAGAGCCAGGTGCCATTGGGCGTGTCGTGCACCAGCTTCACGCTGTAGTTGCGCACGCTCGGCCGGGGTGACGCGTCGAAGGCCGCCGTGGTGCGCAGCACATACTTGCCCGCAGGAAGCGCGGACAGGTACAGGCTGTCGCTCGGGCTGCCCTCGCTCCAGAAGCCGTCGCTGTCGTTGCCCTGGTAGTAGCTGAGCTCCTGGTAGAAGCTCACCACGTCACCCGTCTCCTGGTTCACCAGGTCGCCCTGCACGCCCATCCAGGCGTTGCTGAGGCCCGCGGCGACCTCCACCTTCATGTTGCCGCGCTTGGTCAGCTCGAAGGGCGCGCTGAACTTCATCGCGGCGGGCGTCCCAGAGGCCGCGTCCGCGGGCACCGTCACGTTCTCCTGGAGCACCACCTCTTCCCTCGAGTTCACGGAGAAGATGCCCGACAGCACCAGCAACCCCAGAAGCCAGAGGAAGGACCACAGCATGGTGGAGCGCATGCCCGCCGCGTAGGGATTGGGCTGGCTGGGGAGGATGCCGTACGTCGGCCCCACCTCCTTCAGCTTGAACGCCTCCTTCACCACCTCGGGCTGCAGGTACTCGCCATACGTGTACGTCACCTCGTCCTCGGTGGCGTCCACGTTGATGGAGTACGGCGGGGACACGTACTCGGCGGCCTCGGCGTACTCGCCCGCCGTCACCTCCCAGTAGAACTCGCCCTGCACGTTCTCCGTGACGGCGTGGACGTTCTGGAAGGCCTTGTAGCGGCGGCCCTCGAAGTACGCGGACGACAGGGGCGACAGCTCCACGTCACCGGCCGCCAGCGGCTCCAGGAACACCCAGTGGCCGTTGGAGAGCATCAACCAGACGAAGCCCTTGGACTTGTGGAAGAGCAGGTACTCTTCCCACGGGTAGCGCACGCCCTCCACGGTGCAGGAGCGCACCAGGAAGCCGATGCACATCCACTCGGTGTTCTTCAGCGTGCCCTTCGCCCCCAGGGGGATGATGGGCGCGTGGTCCGGCTTCTCCAGGAGCCGCAGGAAGGACAGCTTGCCCTTGCTGACGTCCAGGAGCGCGCCGCAGAACGGGCAGCCCACGCGCAGGGACTTGTCCGGGGCCCGCAGCTCCAGGGGGCCGTTGCACTCGGTGCAGCGCGCCTGCTGGAGGTCCACCTTGCGGCGGGCACGCGGGCGGAGCTGGTCGACGGGAATCCCGAGCTGCTCCAGCTTGAGCCGCTCGCCGATGAAGACTTCCGGGTCCTTGTTCCGCGTGCCGAAGTCGAGCGTGACGAAGGCGCCCTTGGAGCCGGTGGCGTCGACGTAATAGGAGTCCTGCGTGGGGTCCACGTCGCTGGGGAGCTGCCCCTCGGCGGCCACCACCTTGCCGTGGCCGCGCTCCTCCACCACCCAGACGCGGTTGCGCAGGCGCAGCCGCTCACCGGGGTGCAGGTCCGACAGCGACACGCCCTCTTCCACGCCCGCTTCCAGCAGCAGGTGGAAGGCGCCCTCGGACTCGCTCACCCACGCGGTGCGGCCGTCGGAGAACTCCACGTACCATTCGTCCCACGGGCCCGCGCCATGGTCCTTCTGGAGGTGGCCCACGACCTGGAACGCCGTGCGCGCGTAGCGACCCTCCGCGCCCAGTTGGAGCGGCGAGTCAGTGACGACGACGCGGCCAATCTTCCCGTGCGCCTCGAAGTCAGCGCCCTTGCGAGCCACCACCGTCTGGCAGTGGCCACACACCACCACCTGCGCCGAACCGGCGGTGAACTCCACATCCGCGCCGCACGACGGACACCTCCCCTGACTCACGCCATCACCCCCCGCTTCAGCTCCCGCACCTCGCAGGAGGCCGCCTTCAGGTGACGCGCCAACAGCGACTCGAAGTCGGGGCGCGTCCTGGGGCGGCAGCAGTAGACATTGAGCGCGGCGAAGCCATGCTCGGGGAAGGTGTGGATGGCCAGGTGACTCTCCGCAAGCAGCGTCAGTCCGGTGATGCCACCGGGCTCGGGGAATACATGCCACTGCGGCTGGCCCACGACCTTCAAGTCGAGCAGGACGAGGAGCTCCTCGAAGAGCGCCGCCAACGCCGCCGCGTCCTTGAGCAATCCAGGCGAGCAGCCGCTCGCATCAACCAGCCACTCCTGTCCGGTGGTCAGCTTCGAAGTCCTCCCGCCTCTGCTGGACTACTTAGCACGAGAGGCGACGCACGAAAGCCGCTCGCGCCAGGGCCCCGGATGTTGGCGCCGCGCCACCCCTTGCCGGTACGCTTCCGCGTGAAATGACGCAGCGGTCCTCCCCCGAAGTCCCCGCGCCCCCTCCCCCCATTTCCACGCCCTCGCCGCCTCGCGAGCCGGGTGCCATCGCCCGGCTGACGCGGGGGCTCCGAGGACTGCCCGCGGCGCCACGCTGGTGGGGCCCTGGCTGCGGCGGAATGGCCGGCTGGCTCAAGCGCGTGCCCGCGGGGATGACTCCACCCACGGTGGACCTGACCCGCCGCTTCCACGACCTGCTGCGAGCCGTGCGCGAGGGCGAGCCCGTGCTCCCGGACGAGGCGCGGCGCCATCAGTACGTGCTGGTGCGCGGGATGCTGGGGGACGAGCTGCCCGGCTACCTGCTGGACAACGTGCAGCGGCTGGAGCGCCGGGGCCTGGACGTGCTCGAGGCGTCGGTGGACACGGAGGGGTTGCTGCTCGACAACGTCGCGGTGCTGCGCGAAGCGCTGCTGGACGCGGAGCACTTCGGCCGCTCGGTGGTGCTGGTGGGCCACAGCAAGGGCGGCGTCGAGTGCACCGCCGTGCTCGCCCTGTACCCGGAGCTGCGCCGGGTGGTGCGCGCGGTGGTGACGCTCCAGGCGCCCTATGGCGGCTCGTCCATCGCCCATGACCTGGCCTCGACGCCGGACATGCGCAGGCTCATCGACTTCGCCTTCCCGCTGCTGTTCCACGGGGTGTCCCGCTCGGTGGAGGAGCTGTCCTATCCCCAGCGCATGGCGTTCATCCGCCAGCACCCCTACCCGGCGGACATCCCTACCGTGTCGCTGGCCACCTCGCGGCTGTCCCGCCTGTCGTCGCTCTATCCGCTCCAGCGCTACCTGGACGAGCGCTACCGCTACGCGTCCGACGGCATGGTGACCGCGCTGGACGCGGAGGTGCCCGGCGCGCGCGTGGTGCGACTGGACGACATGGACCACGCGGAGGCCGCGCTGCGCGCCTTCCCGGGACTGGGCCGCTACCACCCCGGCGACGTCACCGAGGTGATGGTGGCGCTGGCGCTCCAGACGCCTTGAGCCCGCCGCCGCGACGTCAGGTCGGCGGCGTCAGCGACACGCGCCGCATCACGCTGTCGATGGTGGCGAAGTGCAGCGCCAGGTCCTCCACCCGCTTGGCCAGCAGGGTGTCTTCCTTCATCGCGCGGATGAGGTCCTGGCGGGAGACGCCGGACAGCCCGGCCAGGTCGGCCACCAGCGCGTCCACGGCGCCCTTCGCGAGCTTCACGTGGTCGCGCGCGGCGATGGCCCGCAGCGCCAGCGCCAACGTCAGCCGACGCTCCGTGTCCGCGCGGGTGAGGGGCTCCCTGAGCCAGCCCTCCAGCGCCTCCTGAAGCTCGTTCGGCTGGAAGTCCTTGCGAATCAGCAGGGGCCGTTCGGTCTCCGCCCAGCGGCGGCGAATCTCCTCGTCCACCAGCGCGGGCGTCAGCGTCACCTTCGTGCGCGACACCACTTCGTCCAGCACGCGCTCCTGGGTGAGCCGGTCCATCTCCTCGGTGCGCTCGCGGGCGAGCGTGTCACCGAGGTGGGCCATCACGTCGGTGAGGGTGCCCAGCCCCAGGCGCTTGAGCAGCTCCGGCGAGTCATCCTCCAACAGCTTCAACTCGGAGGCCGCCTTCACGTCGAGCAGGAAGCGCGCCGTCACGCCGCGCAGCGACTCCACCACGTAGGTATCCGGCAGCTTCAGCTCGATGCCGAAGGACTGGCCCACCTTCGCGCCCACCAGCGCCTCGAAGAAGCCGGGCAGCAGCGCGTCTGGCGCGACCTCCGCGCGCCAGTTCTCCCGCGCGGAGTAGGGGATGAGCCGACCGTCGGCGAAGCCGAGCACGTCCAGCAGCACCTCGTCGTCGGGCCCCACCGCCTCGCCCGCCAGTCGCTCACGGCGGTCGGCATGCTGGCGGCGCAGCGAATCGAAGCGCTCCACCAGGGACTGCTCGTCGATGGGGCCGGGTGCGACCACGGCCACCGTCAGCCCTTCCAGGGACGGCGCCTGCACGGTGGGGAGGGAGACAGGCTCGGTGCTGCCCAGCGACAGCGACGCGGGCATGCGCTTCATGATTCCGAGCGCGTGCAGCTCGGCCAGCGAGCGCGCACCGCCACCCTTCGGGTCGTTCTGGGACGTCATGCTTCCTCCGCTCCGGAAGCTCCGGATAACACAGAGCGGAGGAGGCGCGCGGTGCCTAGAAGAACGCGCCCACGAAGCTGGACACCGTCGAGACGACGGCGCCCGCCTGGCTGACCACCGGGATGTTGGTGGCCGCGGCGATGGAGCCCAGCGCGGTGACGCCGGCGGTGACCTTCTTGCCCGCCGCGGCGTTCGGGTCCGCGAGCGTGCTCGCGGCGGCGGCGGTGTCCGCGGCGGCGATGGCGACGTTGAGGCCCGGCGCGAAGCGGCCCGCGGCCCTGGCCACGGCCGTGCCGCCCCCCTGCAGCGCGGTGCGAGCGGCGTTGGCGCCCAGACGGCCCGCGTCCTCCAGTCCCTCGCCCGCGGCGCGAGCGGCGGCGTGACGCGTGACCTGGCGGGACGAGCCCTGCGCGGCCTCGGACGCGGCGGAGGTCGCCACGCGGTTCGCCACCGCGCCCGTGGCCTCCGGCGCGGCCTGCGTGAAGGCGGTGCGCGCCGCGTTGGCCGCCGCGCGGAAGTTGCTCACGTTGCCCGCGAGGTCCAGGCCCCCCTTGGCCACGTTGAGGCCGGTGGACGCGAGGCCCGACACGGAGCCGAGCGCCCTGTTGGCGGACTCGCCGGACGGGTTGCGGAAGGCATCGCGCACGTCGCGGAACGACAGGTAGGCCGCGCCCGGGAGCTGCGCCACGCTGGCCGCCGTGGACACGCCGCCGGCCCAGCGGGTGCTTCGGGTGTTCACGCCTTCCACGGTGGTGCCGGTGAGGCCCGTCTCGAGCGGTCCGAAGCGGATGGGGCCCTGCGTGCGACGCACCTGGGTGGCACCCACCGCGTCGGAGAACTGCCTCACCCCGTTGGTGCCCCGGGCCACCTCGTTGCCAAGCTGCTCCCAGCGGTCCGACCTCGCGGCGGGCGGCGCCAGGACATCAGCCCGGGGCGCCGGAGGCGGCGCGGCCGACGGCTGTGCGGGCCGAGCGGTGGGAGCGGAACTCGGGGCGGTGGGACGAGGCTCGATGGGCGCCAACTCAGGACTCCAGACGCAATTCAGGGTGTTCTGTGGGGATCATCGTGCCCTGTTTCCAGATGTTGCGTCGACCCGGGTCGCTGGCGGGCGATTTTGCCTCCCAGACAACGCCCTGCCCGCGCGGGACGACGTAACCCCCTGTAATCCGGCGGAGGTCGGGTAATCTGCGCGCCCCATGAACATCCGAATCCTCAGCGCCCTCCTCCTGTGCCTCACCGTCGCCGCCTGCAAGGACTCCGAGAAGAAGGAATCCACGGGTGGTTCTACCCCCGCCTCGGCCACCCCCAAGGCCCCCGCGCCCGCCGCGGAAGGCCCGGGCGAGTGGATGAAGAAGGCGTACGGCGGCCAGGACATCCAGGCCACGTTGGAGACGAACCAGGGCCCCATCGTCGTGCGGCTGTTCTCCAAGGACGCGCCGAACACGGTGTCCAACTTCGTGGGGCTCGCCACGGGGGAGAAGACGTGGACGGACCCTCGCAACGGTGAGCGCGTGACGGGCAAGCCGCTGTACGACGGCGTCGTCTTCCACCGCGTGATTCCGGGCTTCATGATTCAGGGTGGAGACCCCACGGGTTCCGGCCGGGGTGACCCGGGCTACCGCTTCGCGGACGAGTTCCAGAGCGGCCGCACGTTCGACAAGCCGGGCCTGCTGGCCATGGCCAACGCGGGACCGGGCACCAACGGCAGCCAGTTCTTCATCACCACGTCCACGCCGAGCTACCTCAACAACAAGCACACCATCTTCGGCGAGGTGGTGAAGGGTTATGACGTCGTGGAGAAGATCTCCAAGGTCGCCACGGGCCCGGGAGACCGCCCGGTGGACCCCGTCATCATCCAGAAGATTACCCTCGCGGACGCGGCCGGCGCGCAGTGATGGACCGACGCAACCTCCGACTCGTGTCCACGCGCCTGGGCGAGCTGGACTGCCAGGTGGTGGACGGGCTCGCCGAGGGCACCGTGCCGGACCTGGCGGTGATTCTCTGCCATGGCCTCGGCGCCGCGGGGACGGACCTGGTGTCGCTGGTGCCGGAGCTGATGGCCATGGAGCCGGTGCTGGCGGAGCGCGTGCGCTTCGTCGTTCCCGCAGGCCCCCTGACGATGGCCCAGTGGGGCATGCCCCAGGGGCGCGCCTGGTTCCACCTGCCCGAGGCCTTCATGCGCGGACAGATGCGGGATTGGGAGGCCTACTCGAAGGAAGTGCCCGAGGGGCTTCCCGCCGCCCGTCGAGCCCTCATGTCCGTGGTGGACGCGTTGTCGACCACGTCGAAGCTGCCCTATGGACGCATCGTCCTGGGCGGCTTCAGCCAGGGCGGCATGGTGACGACGGACGTGGCCCTGCGGCTGGAGGAACGGCCGGCCGGGCTGTTCATCCTGTCGGGCACACTCATCGCGGAGGCGGAGTGGAAGCAGAAGGCCCAGGCCCGGCAAGGGCTGCCGGTGTTCCAGGGCCACGGCCGTCACGATGACGTACTGCCCTTCGCGACGGGCGAGCGGCTGCGCGACGCGCTGGTGCAGTCGGGGCTGTCCGTGGACTTCTTCCCTTTCGATGGACCGCACACGCTGGACGTCGAGGAACTGGAGCGGCTGGCCGCGTTCCTGAAGGCGCGGCTGGGGGACTGAGGCATGTACCACGCGAAGGAGTTCACGGTGCCCACGCAGGGGCGCGGCTTCACGGACATCACCCGGGACGTGCAGCAAGCGGTGGCGGACAGCGGCGCGAAGCAGGGCCTGTGCACCGTGTTCCTCCACCACACGAGCGCGTCCCTGATTCTGTGTGAGAACGCGGACCCCGACGTGCGCCGGGATTTGGAGTCCTTCTTCGCGCGGCTGGTGAAGGACGGGGACCCTCTCTTCGTGCACGACGCGGAGGGGGCCGACGACATGCCCGCGCACGTGCGCACGGTGCTCACGCAGAACTCGCTGAGCATTCCGGTGAAGGACGCCGCGGCGAGCCTGGGGACGTGGCAGGGCGTCTACGTCTGGGAGCACCGCGCCTCGCCCCACCGCCGACGCGTCACCGTGTCGGTGGTGGGCTGAGCGTCAGCGCAGGCCGCGCGTGCTGGCGACGACGCGCACCTTGCGCTCCTTGAGGGGGATGCGCGCCTGCCCCCGGATGCGCACCCAGGAGCCGGGCGACTCGGGCGTGGCGTGCACCATGGACCAGCCGGTGGGGACCTCCGGCGCGGCCCAGCCGTAGAGGGCCCGAGCGTCCCTGGGCGCGAGGTTGACGCAGCCGTGGCTCATCGGCTCGCCGAAGCGGTCATGCCAGTAGGCGGTGTGCAGCGCGTAGTCCTCCTCGAAGAACATGGTCCACGGCACGGTGGCCACGCGGTAGGTGTCATTGCCCGCGGTGCCGTTGCCCGTCATGTCGGCCTCCGCGAATTTGATCCACACGCGGTAGAGGCCCTCGGGTGTGTCCGTGCCGGGCTTCCCGGAGGAGATGAGCGTGGCGTAGACGGGGCGCTCGCCCTCGTACGCGACGAGCACCTGGGCATCCAGGTCCACGTCGAGCCAGCGCGCGCCGGGCTCCACACCGGGGGGTGCGTGGGTGAACCAGGCGACGTGGAGGTCCTCGCGCGCCACCCAGTGGTCCTCCGCGATGAGCACCCAGTTGCCATCGGGAGACAGCTCGCGCACGGCCACCAGGGTCCGAGGGGGCAGCACCGTCTCCCGAGCGGCCTTCGCGTCAGGGGCCACCTTCACCTCGATGGGCGCCGTGGGCTTCACGCGCGACTGGGCCCAGGCGAAGGGCGAGGACAGCTCCGACAGCTGGTCCGCGTCCACGCCGACGAAGGCGGAGGGCCGGTACTCGCGCAGGACGCGGGCCTCCAGGTACTGGCCATCCGTCGTGCGCCAGAAGGTGCGTCGACCCACGCGCACCTGTCCGCGCAGCTGCACCGTCACCGAGCCTTTCAGCAGCACACCCCTTCTGCGCGAACGGGCCAGGGCGAGGCTCGGGTACGCGCGCACGCGCTTGCCCACGACGCGGGCATAGGTGCCGGGTGTCAGCTCGCCTTCGCGCAGGCGGGGCAAATCCCTGACGCGAGGCTCGCGGAAGTTGCGCTCCAGGTAGCGCTCGCAGACCCAGCCACGGGGCTGGATTTCCACCCAGGTCTCGCACTCGGGGCCACGCATGGCCGTCTCGCCCTTCCAGAGCACGCGCATGTCCTGGGCCACGGTGCCCAGGGGAGGCGCGTCCTGACGAGGAGCGGAGCGGACCGCGATGGAGCGGCGCACGCGCAGCGAGCCCGCGTCGGGCTGATAGGGAATCGCGACGGGTTCGGTGCCCGCGTCCGCGCCGCTGGCAGTGGGGGTGCCGGAGGTGTCTTCGTCGGGCTCCAGGGACGGGTCGTCGAGCACGAGGCTGGTGTCTTCCAGCGGCTCACCATCCGGGCCGAGCACCAGCTCCACGCCCGGGTTCCGCTTGTCGGGGATGACGACGAGCTGCTCGGCGGGTGGAGGCGGTGACTCCTCGGGGTCCACGACGGGGGCGTCCTCGTGGCGCTCGGGCTTGGGCATCGCGCTGAGCGCGGGGTCGATGGCGAGCGAGGGCTCGTCGTGCGCGGAGGAGTCGTCCTCCGAGTCGCGGGAGTCCGAGCCTGGACGCGCGGCAGAAGCCGGACGCGAGGGGCCCCCATCCGTGTCGAGCACGGGCGCGGTCCGATTCCAGGCGGCGAGCAGGTCTCCCGGAGTGGAGGCCACGGGAGCCTGGCTTCCCGCCACTCCGGACCGTGGCGTGCCACCGTCTTCCGAGCCGACTGTCTCAGCGGAGGTGAGCCCGTTCGGCACGGGGCTATGAGCGGGCACGGCGGCATCTCCCGCGGGAACCGTCGCGCCCGCGACCTGAGCACCGTTCGCCACCGTGGGGGGCGACACCACACCGGGCCGAGCCTCTGCCGTCGGAGCCGCTGGACTGCTTGGGACAGTCGCTCCCGTGGGAGGCGACACCGTGCTTCCAGCGACGGTCGGAACCTCCGTCAGGGGAGACACAGCACTCCCTTGGATGGTCGCGCTCGACGTCGGAGACATCGAGCTTCCCGCGACCGACGGAGGCTGAGCCGAGGATGCCTCCGGAGTCGCTTGAACACTCCCGCCCAAGATCGGAGACACCGAGCTTCCCGCGACCGTCGGAGGCTGAGCCGACGGCGCCGCTGGACTGTCTTGGACACTCCCGCCCGAGGTCGGCGCGCCAGCGCCTCCCGCCACGGTCGAGGGCGCCACTGGACTCCCCTGGACGGTCGCATCCGTAGGAGGCGACACCGGGGTTCCCGCCACGGTCGGCGCTTCCGTGGGGAGAGACGACGGGACTGCGTGCTTCCCTCCTCCCTCTTGGACGAACTCCGTGGGCGCGGAGGGATTGCCTGTCGTGGGGAGGGACGGGCTCGGCGCTACACCTTCAGCGGGAGAGGGGGAATCCTCCGTCTTCGACGAAGGCGTGCAGGCGATTCCAGGCAGGAGAAGGGCGAGCTGAAGCCAACGTCGCATGTGGACGACACGGTACGAGGGCTCGCCCGCTTGCTCAACGTCGTCCGAGGTGGGGCCGCCTGCGCGCGACTCCGCGCGGGTGCGTAATCCGTGCGGTCCTGACGGTGGATGTCACATGCAACGGAATGGAGGGGCCCTGCCCGTCTCCCGCACGAGAGGAATCCCCTATGGCCCCGGATACCCCGAGACATGTCTCACGTGAGACATATCCCGCGTCACTCGGCCCCGCGCTCCTCGAGCCTACCGGGAGGTGGAGCGGCTGCGTCGCGGTGCCTTCCTGGTCGGGAGTGGCGAGGAAGGAGCCACGCTCGCTCCGGCGGTGATGAGCCGCAGCTCCGCGAGTGCCACGCGCACATGATGCGCGAGCTCGTGCTTCTTCGTGTCCTCGACCCAACGCTCGAACGCGCTCTTGAAGATGGCGATGCCCGCTTCGGCGACCAGGTTGGCCACCGTCTTCTCGACGCCACGTCCCCGGAGGCTCTCCGCCATCGCCGAGGCGAGTGACGCGAGTTTGATCAGCTCGCGCTCCCGCAGCTCCGCGTGCGCCAAGATGAGCGGTTGTCGCTTGGAT
Source organism: Myxococcus sp. CA040A (assembly GCF_013336725.1). Taxonomy (NCBI): domain Bacteria; kingdom Pseudomonadati; phylum Myxococcota; class Myxococcia; order Myxococcales; family Myxococcaceae; genus Myxococcus; species Myxococcus sp. CA040A. Next base: position 954,442 of record NZ_JABUMR010000005.1, read on the forward strand.
GCGTGCGCACGGCGCTCCTCGAATCCCGGCGAGAGGGCCTCGAGCGCGGCGGCGACAACATCGATGGGAGCCATCTCTTTCGGAGCATCCGCGATGGCGTTGACGATGAGCGCCTCGAGTTCCTTCGAGCGCGAGAACAGGACCTCTCGCTTGTCGGCGAAGTAGCGAAAAAATGTCCGCTCGGTGAGCCCCGCACGCGCGGCGATCTCCTCCACCGTCGTGCGGTCGTACCCCCGCTCCTGGAACAACTGCATCGCGGCGTCTTGCAGGCGTTCGAGCGCGTTCGGTTCCCAACGACCCATGGCGCCACCCTACCTGATTGCAGCGACTGACATCAGGTGTTAGAAGTCATGTCAGTTTCTGACATCGGAGGTTCACATGCGCGTCTTTGTCACGGGTGCATCGGGGCACATCGGCTCCGTGGTCGTCCGCGAGTTGCTCTCGGCCGGACACCAGGTCGTCGGGCTCGCCCGCTCCGACTCCTCGGTCGCCGCGCTGAGGTCCGCTGGCGCGGAGGTGCGGCGAGGCAACCTCGATGACCTCGAAGGTCTGCGGGAGGCCGCTGCCACCGCGGATGGCGTCATCCACCTCGCGTTCAAGCATGACGTGGCCTTCACCGGCGACTACGCGGGTGCGGTGATGGCCGACCTCCGCGCCATCGAAGCGATGAGCGCGGTGCTCGAGGGCTCTGGCAAGCCGTTCGTGGGCACGGCGGGGACGCTCGCGCTGGCCCATGCCGTGCTCGGTCGCCCTGGCACAGAACATGATGCGCTCGCGGGCGGCCCCCGCATCGACGCGGAGAATGCGGTGGTCGCGCTCGGAAAGCGCGGCGTCCGGTCCTCCGTCATCCGCCTCGCGCCGACGGTGCACAGCTCGCTCGACCATCAGGGCTTCGTCCCGTCGCTCATCGCCATGGCGCGAAAGAACGGCTTCGCCGCCTACGTCGGGGACGGCGCCAACCGCTGGCCGGCGCTGCACACGCTCGACGCGGCGCGACTCTACCGACTGGCGTTGGAGGTCGCGCCCGCGGGCTCTCGCATCCACGGGGTCGCCGAGGAAGGCATCTCTTTTCGCGACATCGCCGAGGCCATCGGCCGTGGCCTCGGATTACCGGCCAGGAGCGTCTCCCCTGAAGAGGCGAGCAACTACCTCGGCTTCCTCGCCGCCTTCGCCCAGCTCGACAACCCCACGTCCAGCGCGCACACGCGCGACCTCCTGGGCTGGCAGCCGACGCATCCGGGGCTGCTCGCCGACCTCGCCGAGCGCCACTACTTCGAGCCCGCGCCCTCCGCGTGACACGAGGCGCGATGAGCGCGAGCCCGGCGCGATGAACGCGAGCCCGGCGCGATGAGCGCGCGCCCGGCGCGATGCGCGCGCGCCCGGCGCGATGAGCGCGCGCCCGACGCGATGAACTCTCGGTGCCCCGGACCGTGGCGTTGCCCGGAACGGGGTCACCGGTTCAGCGCAGCAGTCCGATGACCTCCGCGGGGAACGCCGTGCCGGAAGGCCAGAGCACGTAGGCCGCGCCCCGCGAGTGCTGCCACGCGCGCCAGAGTTCGTCGCGCTTGTACGTCACAGACACCGTCTCGTCGGTCTTGAACGCGGGGTCATTGCACACGACATCGCCTTCGGGAGTGAAGCCCTTCAGGACAATGAGATGCCCATCCGAGCTGCGCACGGGCGAGCCGGTGAGCTCCCCCTCCTCGTAGGCGATGCTGATGCTGACCGGAATGCCCGCGGAGATGAGCCGCTCCACCTGCGCGAAGCCATCCAGGCGCAACACCGCGCCGTGCAGCGCCCCGTCACCGATGGCGGAGGCATACGCCGTGTTGAAGGCCCAGTTGCCCGTCCCCTTGTAGACCCAGTCAAAGGTCCGGTCGGCGGACGACGGCACCGTCGTGGTCAGCTCGGGCCGCCCCAGCTTCCGCCCCCAGTACCCGAGCAACATCGTGGTGGACGTGGGCGAACACCACACGGGGCCACCCTCGGGGTACAGCATCTGCGAGTGGCCGGGCACCTCCAGCACCGTGCCCCAGGCCGCCCGGTCCGACGACGCATCCGCGACGACACCTTGCTTGTCGCTCACCGCCGCCGTCAGCGCGCGAACCCGAGGCGTGGCCTCCGGCTGCGACGAGAACAGCCACACCGTCATCCGCAGCGCATCCGCGCGACGCTTGAGGTTGAGCGTGTCCGTGTACACCTGACCGTCCGCGTCCCCCTGCCCGTCCACGCTGTGCCGGGCCACGGGCACCTTGTCGAAGGCCCACACGCCCAGCTCGTAGTCCTTCGTCCAGGCGCCCTCGATGCGCGCGGCGAGCGTCACCTTCACCCATGTGCCAGGAGGCGTCTGCGCATCGAAGGACGGCACCACGCTGGTGAAGCCGCCCGGCACGAGCTGGACCTCGGAGACGGCGCTCCCCAGCCGGTAGGTTGCCTCGTGATAGCGCGTGCCACCGTCCTCGTTACGTCCCGTGGGAACGGGCACGCTGTCCGTCCGCGCCGACGCGTCCAGCACCAACGCTCCATCCCCGGTGAGCGCGGTGCCCTCGCGCGTGAAGCGCTCGAAGTCGCGCTCCACGGCGCTGCGCCGCCACAGTCGAGCCGGGGGTCCCGGCTCGTCCGAAGGTGAGTCCTCACGACCTTTCTGCTGCGAGACACAAGCCGTCTGCGTGGAAGCAAGGAGAAGAGCCAGCGTCGACAGGGAGCGCGCGTTCACGGCGCGGAGTCTGCGAAACCGGCCCCACCCAGCACAAGGCGCATCGCAGCGTTGGCGCACTCCACCGACGTGAAGTCATGCGCCCACGACGTTCATTCTCAGGCGCAGCGGAATGACACGCACCGAAGGGTCCTCGTCTGAACGGTGACGAACCAGGCGGTCGCCACGGCACGCAAGGCACCGCTCCGACTCCCTCAGGCAGTGTCGAAGCCGCGCATCCCGCTTCGCCTCTCACGAACGCTGCCCCCGAGCCATGCGCGGCACCGCTCCGACTCCCTCAGGCAGTGTCGAAGCCGCGCATTCCGCTTCGCCTCTCACGAACGCTGCCCCCGAGCCATGCGCGGCACCGCTCCGATTCCCTCGGAGGCAAAGCACCGCCGACTCAGCCAGACGGCGGCGACGCCTCTCTACCCTACGACTCCGCCTCCGCGCCCGACGCCTCCAGCAGCTTGTAGAGCGTCTTGCGGTCCACATCGAGCAGCCGCGCCGCCTCGCTCTTGTTGCCACCCACCGCCTGGAGCACGTGCGCCGCATACCGCCGCGACAGCTCCGCGAGGCTCGGCATGTCCCCCGCCAGCCCCGTCAGTCGCTTGGGCGCATCGCCAATCGGCTCCGGGAAGTCCTGTGGCCCCAGCACGCCCGTCACGTTGAGCGCCAGGGCCCGCGCCACCACGTTCTCCAACTGCCGCACGTTGCCCGGCCAGTCGTAGGCCGTCAGCCGCGACATCGCCTCCGACGTCACCACCGGGCTCACCCCGCCCCGCGCATGTCGCGACGCGAAGTGCACCACCAGCGCCGGGATGTCCTCGCGCCGCTCGCGCAAAGGCGGCAGGTGCAGGTGCACCACGTCCAGCCGGTACAGCAGGTCCTCGCGGAACACTCCCTCCGCCACCCGCTCCTTCAAGTCCCGGTTCGTCGCCGCGACGACGCGCGCGTCCACCTTCACCGGCACGCTCTCACCCACGCGCCGGATTTCGCCCTCCTGCAACACGCGCAGGAGCTGCGACTGCACCTTCATCCCCACGTCGCCAATCTCGTCGAGGAACAGCGTCCCGCCATTCGCCTCCTCGAACACCCCCCGCCGCGCGCCCGACGCGCCGGTGAAGCTGCCCTTCGCATGGCCAAACAGCTCGCTCTCCATCAGCGATTCGGTGATGGCGCCGCAGTCCACGGGGATGAACGGACCGTTGGAGCGGGGCGAGCGATTGTGCAGCGCCCGCGCCACCATCTCCTTGCCCGTGCCCGTCTCGCCCGTAATCAGCACCGGCACGTTGCTCGCCGCCGCGCGGGCCACCTGCTTGTACACCTCCAGCAGCGCCGGGCTGCGCCCCACCAGCGCGCTGCGGTCCACGTGCTGGCGCAGCGAGCGGTTCTCCTCCACCAACCGCTTCTGCTCCAGCGCCCGGCGCGCCACGCGCAGAATCGCGTCCACGTCGAAGGGCTTGGCCAGGTAGTCGAAGGCCCCCAGCTGGATGCTGTCCAGCGCGCCCTCGATGTTGCCGAACGCCGTCACCACAATCACCGGCGTGTCCGGAAGGTGCGCCTTCACCTCCTGCAACACCTTGAGGCCATCGCCCGGCTCGGGCATGGCCATGTCCGTCAACACCAGGTCGAACGAGCCCTCCGCCAGCTTCTCCTGCGCCGCCTTCGGGTGCGCCGCCTGCGACACCGCGCCCAGGGGCCCCAGCAACCGCTGGAGCAAGTCCCTCGCCTGAGGGTCATCGTCCACGACGAGGATGCGGGATGTACTCATGAGGCCACCTTGCGATTCGCGGAAGCAGTGGACGACTCCACGGACTCGACGGTGCTCCCCACCGGCGGCCGCGTCACGCGCGCGAAGCGCACCACCACGCGCGTGCCCTTCCCCTCTTCCGAACGCACCGTCAACGTCCCACCGTGCGCCTCCACCACGCGCTTCGTGGTGGCCATGCCCAACCCATGCCCTGGCAACGAGCGGACTTCCGGCGCGCGGAAGAACGGCTGGAACAGCGAGGCCATCGCCACGGGCCCCATGCCGATGCCGTTGTCCACCACCTCCAACACCGCGTCCGTCCCCTCGGTGGACACACTCACCGTCACCCGAGGCTCCGGCCGGCCCGCCGTGTACTTCACCGCGTTCGTCAGGAGATTGCGCGCCGTGACTTGCAGCAACTGCCCCGGACAATCCACCGCCACCCCCGCTTGCAGCGTCCGCTCCAGCGCCACGCCCTGCGCCGCCGCCGTCTGCGCTACCTCCAGCAGCACCGTCGTCACCGCCGTGTCCAGCTCGCCCACGGTGCGCTCACCGCGCGTGCCCGCGCGACAGAAGCGCAGCAGCGCTTCAATCAGCTCACCCATGCGCACCGCGCTCGACTCGCACTGCGCCAGCATCTCCAACGCGCCCGCGTCCTTCACCGCGCCCGTGCGACGGATGAGCGTCAGGTAGCCCTTGAGCGGCGCCAGCGGACTGATGAGGTCATGCGCCACGCGACGCGTGAAGGAATCCAGCTCCTCGTTGTGCCGCCCCAGCTCCGTGAGCTGCCCCTGAATCGTCGCGTCCTGGCGCTTGAGCAGCGTGGTGATGTGCCACCCCACCAGCATGGACAGCAGCATCGCCAGGAGCGTGGTGCCCGCGCCCAGCGCCGTGTTGCGCACGCGCAGGTCCGCCAGGCGCCCCACCAACCGGCGCGCCTCGTTCGCGTTCTCCTCCGACAGCGAGCCGCCCAGCGCGTCCAATTGCGCGGCCACCGGACGGATGCGCTCGGCCAGATGCCGGCGCGCCCGGTCCGCCTCGCGCCGCTGGGAGAACACCGCCGCCGCGCGCACCTGGTCCGCCAACCCCTGGCAGGCCGCGTTGAAGCGCTCCCACACCGCCTTGTCGCCCGGCGGCAGGTTGCGCGTGTACGCCTCCGAGGCGAAGCGGATGTCGGTGAGAATCTCCTCCATCACCGCGTCCGCGGCCTTGCGCTCGGCGTCGTCCGTGGCGCGGATGTGCGCCTCGATGGCGGACTCCAGCGACAGCGCGTCCACGCGGATGCGGCCAATGAGGCTGGCGCGCTCGAGCGCCTCCTGCACCAGCGCGTCCACCTGCGTGCCCGTGCGGACCTCCGTCCACAGCGTGAAGGCCGTGACGGCGGACAGCAGGGCCACCACGAAGAAGAAGCCTGCGCGATAACCGCGAATGGACGTCCGGGAGCTCACCAGGGTCCGACCTCTACCACGGCGGCACGGGCCCGAGGACCCAGCCCTCCGTCAAGGCACCGCCGTCCCGTCGCCTGCTTCAGGGGCGTCCGGCTGCCGGGCCGACGGCAGCCGCCGCCGTGCCCGCTCCAGCGCGGACTCATAGAAGACATCGGAGAGCTGTTCGTGCATCTCCCGCAGCTCGTTCAGCTCCCGCTCGCGCGCGAGCAACTGCGTGTTGTGCTCCTCCAGCGCGTGCCGGTCCGCCTCCGTGCGCACCAGCTCCTCCATCAGCGCCAGCCGGCCCTGCTCCACCTCGGCGCGCTCCTGCGTCAGCCGCTCGATGGTCGCCTCCAGCGCCGCCAGTCGCATCGCCACCGCTTCGGTGCGCTCCCGCTCCACCTGGTACTCGCGCTGCCAGCGCAAGGTCTCCTGGACCTGCGCCTCCAGGCGCTCAGGCGTGATTCGCGCGCACCCCGTCGCCAGCCACGCCACAGCCGTCGCGAACCACAGGAACCGCATACACCGTCTCTCCCGCGCCGCGGTCGCGAGAGATTCGCGACGACGCGGTGCCACGGGCCCATACCCTCTCGCCGAGGATGGCCGCGAAGCTTGCTCAAGTGCCCCGGTGTCGTCAAAGCGACAAGTGCCTGTCTGGGGAGCAAGCCCCCAATGTTGGAGCTTCAACTGAGGAGTTTCTCCCCAGCGTCCGGCCCGCGAGCGCCGCGCCTCACTCGGAAGAGGCCGCTGGCACGCGTGCTGCTCAAGCGCCTGCCCGCTGATACGGCGCAATCTCGCGTCGTCCCCCCTCAACGGAGCTTTCCATGAAGACCGTGTTCGCCGCCGCCCTGCTCGCCGCCGCCACCGCGTTTGCCAACACCCCGGCTCCCGCCGCCGCCCCCGCCGCCGAGGCCAAGCCGGCCGCCGCGGCTCCCGCCGAGGCGCAGCCCGCGCCCGCCGCCGAGGTGAAGGCCGAGGAGGCCAAGCCCGCCGCCGCCGAGGCCAAGCCGAAGGCTGGCAAGAAGGCCAAGAAGGCGGCCCCCAAGGCCGAGACCGCCGCCGAGACCAAGTAGTCTCGACTTCCTCGTTCTGAGGAATCCACACGAGGGTGCCCTTCCAAGGGGGCGCCCTCGTGGCATTTTCAGGGTCTGTCCTGCCCCGGACACTCCGTCGCCGGCCCAGCCTGCTCGGAAAAGCACCTGTGTCATCTACACCCCTCCTGGGTCATTGTCTGCGGCACGAACTCTTGACTTTCAGTAAAACTGGGATTTGACAGAAACACAGTAATCGCGCTTAATGTGACTTCAGAGGATGACAGTCCGTTCCGGATACTTGCGGAACCCGTTGCAATTCGTCTTTTCCTGGAGTCACCCCATGGTGGAAGCCTTCTCGAAGGTGTCGGAAGCCTCGAAGCTCTTGCTGGAGAAGGGGCTCGGGCCCAGCACCGCCGTCGAGTCCCTGGGGATGGTCGGCCATGCGCTGGGCGTGGACCGGGCGTACATCTTCGAGAACCGCACGCAGCAGACATACGGCCGGTTCGTGACGGACCTGCGCTACGCCTGGGCGGAGCCGCCCACCGCGTCCGCGCTGGCCAACCCCGTGCTGCGCGCCTTCTCCTTCCGGGACTTCGCGCCGGGCTGGGTGGACATGCTGGAGGCGGGAATGGTGGTGGCGTGCCCCACCCGTGACGCGCCGCCCATGATGCGGGACTTGTTGGAGCGCCAGGGAACGCAGTCGATCCTCCTGTGCCCCATCAACCCCTCGCGCCAGCAGTGGTGGGGGGTGGCGGTCTTCGAGGACTGCCGCCGTCCCCGGGCGTGGAAGCCCGAAGAGGTATCGCTCCTGAAGTCGCTGGCGCGGGCGGTGGCGGCGTCGGTGCGCCACGGGCAGATGCGCTCGTCGTTGGATCAGGTCCGCACCAGCCTGCGCGCGGCGGTGGGTCGCACTCCGGCTTCGGGGCACTGAGACTCGAAGTCGCTCCCCTGGTCGCCGGGCAGCCTGGGCATCGGCGACCCCCTCTCTCGCGCGTGGACACCTCCGCCGAGCGTTTCTGTTACCCTGGCGGCCCCCCTGCCCTACCGCCATGTCCTCCATTGACCCGACGGCGATAAGCCGGACCCGTTCCCCGGATCTCATCAGCGGTTACCGCCTCGAAAAACTCGTGGGTACCGGAGGCATGGGAGAGGTCCACAAGGCCACCCAGTTGTCGCTGGGCCGCACGGTGGCGGTGAAGCTGCTCAACGCGGAGCTGGCCAAGGACCCGTCCTTCATCGCGCGCTTCCAGAAGGAAGCCGCGGCCCTCGCCGCGCTGAGCCACCCCAACGTCGTCTCCATCGTCGACAAGGGGAAGACGGACGTCACCTACTACCTGGTGATGGAGTTCGTGGACGGGCCGTCGCTGCGCGAGTTGATCCGCGCCCCCCAGCTCGACATCTTCGGCGCGCTGCGGCGGATGCTCGAAATCTGCCGGGCGATTGAGTACGCGCACGGCCGAGGCGTCATCCACCGCGACCTGAAGCCGGAGAACATCCTGCTGGACCAGCAGGCGGGTGGCATCGCCAAGGTGTCCGACTTCGGGCTCGCCTCGTTCCTGGACGACGCGAGTCCCTCCTCGCGCTACGCGCTGACGTCCACGCACGTGTCCATGGGCACGCTGTCGTACATGGCGCCGGAGCAGCGGGTGGACGCGAAGAACGCGGACGCGCGCGCGGACATCTTCTCGCTGGGCGTCATCCTCTACGAGTGGCTGACCGGCGAGGTGCCGCTGGGCACGTTCGACCCGCCGTCCCAGCGCAAGCCGGGGCTGGACCCGCGCGTCGACAGCATCGTCACCAAGTGCCTCAAGCCGGACCCGGAGGACCGCTACCCGTCGGTCGCGGCGCTCATCGCGGACCTGGAGCTGCTCGTCCCCGGCAGCCTGCCGTCGATGCTGCCGGTGAAGCTCACGCGCGTGCAGCGCGTCAAGGCGGGCGTGCGCAAGGTCGTGCGCGTCGTGATGCAGACGGTTGCCGTGCTGATGGTGCTGGCGGCGAGCTTCGTGCTGGGCACCGCGTTCTACCTGAGCGGCGAGCGGCGCGTCCCCACCTCACCGGGCGCCACCATCATGGCGTACCTGGGCGAGCCTCGAATCCAGCCCGTGCCCGGGCGGGAGGAAGCAGGTCCCGAGCGCCGCAAGGTGACGCTGGGCGAGGGCCTCGCCGAGCAGAGCCTCGTGGTCGCCGGCAGGCCGGTGAACCTCGAGGACAAGACGCTCGTGTTCCCCTGGCAGGACGACACGACGGGCGTGGGGCGGGTGCGCGTGGACGTCACGCGACGGGAGGGAGACATCCTCAGCCTGACGGGCCAACTGCTCACCGAAGCGCCGCCGCCCACCTGGGAGCGCCGCCTGCGCGACATGTTCAGCCTGTACCAGCCCTCGGCGCCCCCCACCGTGGCCATGCTGCTGACGGGAAGCACCGGCCGCTACGTGGCGCTGGTGCACAACGGAGTGGGCGAGCCCTTGCGCCTGGAGTGGGCGCTGGGTGAGCGCCGGGGCGCGATGCTGGGCATGGAGTCGCCCCGAAGCGGCCCGGTGTCGCTGGAGCTGGCGGTGGACGCCGAGGGCCGGCTGGAGGCCTTCATGGGCACCGGCAAGGACCGTCGGGCCATCTTCGAGCCGCTGGTGCTCGGCATCGGCTGGATGGACCAGTTTGGCGACGCGCCCTTCCCCGGCTTCGGCTGCATGGAGGCCACCTGCCGCGTCGCCGGCATCACCTACGTGCTGAAGCAGTCCCCGCCCGGGGGAACCACGGCCCCGGTGCCCACCCCGCTGCCCCCGCCGGTGAAGACGGTGGCCGTCGCGGTGCCCGCCAAGGCGGTGGTGCCCAAGAAGGCGCCGCCCCCTCCCCCCAAGAAGCAGCCCGCCAGGCCCGCTCCGAAGAACGGCAAGCGCCGCTAGCCCCCTTCCGAGCACTCGAAGCGGACAGAGACTCGCAGGGGAATATGGCCAGTGACGGGGGATTGCATTATCCCTCGACCCTCCTATGCGCACCTTCCGCCGCGGCCTGACCGCGTTCGCTCTCGTCGCCGGCCTCTCGGGCTGCTCCCACTCCCCCTCCTCCGCCAGCATCGCGCCGCGCGTGCTGGAGTCCGCCGCGGAGAAAGCCCAGTCCGGTTCGGACGAGGCGCGCACGCTCGCGTTCGCCGGCTTCCACGCGCACCTGCTCGCGGGCGACTCCGTCCAGGCGCAGCAGCGCTTCGACGCGGCCATCGCCAAGGACCCGGGGGACCCGTACGCGCTCATCGGTCAGCACCTGCTCGCGCGGCGCGCGGGACGGCCGGACCGGGCCCTCACCGCCGCGCTGGAGCTGGTGACGCGCGCGCCCACCCACCCGCTGGCCCTCATCGCCGCGCGCTACGCGCTGGACACCGTGGGCACCGCGCCGCCGCTGGATGACGCCATCCTCAAGGCCGCGCAGCAGGCGCTCGGCGCGGGCGCCACCGGAGAGACGGCCTACCTGCTGCGCGGCGCGCGGCTGTCCGTCGCCGTGGCGCGAGGGGACACGAAGGCGCGCGACGCGGTGCTGCGGGAGCTGGGCGGCGTGTCCGAGGCGACGCTCGTGGGCCCCTTCTCCGCCTTCCACGTCCTGTCCTGGGATGAGCCGTTCCCCACGAAGCAGGACGGCTCGCTCGCGGGCCCCTTCACCGGCGCCTTCGGGACGGTGACGCCGCGCAAGCTGCTCGCGCCGGACGGACGGCTGGACCTGGCGGGCGAGCCCGGCGAGGGCGACGTCTACCTCATGGCCTTCGACGCGGAGGTGCCGGAAGCGGCCACCTACGTGGCGCGCTCGGTGAGCGCCGCGACCCACCAGCTCCTCTTGGACGGCGCGCCGCTCATGGAGCGCCGGGGCTGGGAGCGTGCCACCAGCACCGTCACCACCCGCGCCGTGGCGCTGCCCGCGGGCAAGCACCGCTTCATCGTCCGCCAGCTCAAGGGCGCGACCTCCGGCGTGCTGTCCTTCTCGCTGATGCGCGCCGACGGCCGGCCCTCCAACGTGCGCTTCACCGCCGCCACGGGCGCGGCCCCCGCGTCCTGGGGCAGCGCGCCGAAGACGTCCGAGGCCGTGGGCGTGTACCCCACGACGCAGAGCCTGAAGGACGCGCTGTCCGGTGAGGCCGGAGACCTGCTGTCCACCGTGCTCGCGGCCCGCGACGGGCTGTCGCGCGACGCGGACGGGGCGCGCCGGTTGATGGCGGACGTGGAGGCCACGACGCCCGCGCTGCTGTCGCTGCGCGCGGAGCTGGCGGCGGCGGACCGCACGGTGCCCGCCAAGGTGGCGCGCGGTCGGGCCACGCGAGACTTGGAAGCGCTCCTGCCCAAGGACCCGGGCAACGTGGGCGCGCTGCTCCTGCGCGCGGACCTCTTCATGGACGACGGCCAGGCCGCCTCCGCGCTGGAGACGCTGAAGACGGCGAGCGAGGCCGTGCAGCCCCCGGGCTTCCCGCTGTTCCTGATGCGGGCGCGCGCGGCGCTGACGCTGGACGTGGACGCGCTGGCGGAGGAGTCGCTGGCGGCGGCGCTGCAGATTCAGCCCAACCTGTGTGAGGCGCTGGGGCTCCAGTACAACCTGGCGCGGCGGCGCGACGCGGTGGAGCGCTCGGACGCGCTCGTGGAGGCGCAGCAGAACTGCCCCGGCGTCCAGGCGCGGCGGGCCGACCACGCGCGCACGCGCGGCGATTTGGAGACGGCCTCGCGCGCCTTCGCGGAGATGCTGGCGCGAGACCCCACCAGCGTGAGCGCGGGCACGTCGCTGGCCACCCTCTACGTGGGGCTGCGCCGCCACGACGACGCGCTGGCGGTGCTCCAGGCCCTGACGGTGACGTGGCCGCGCAACGCGGAGCTGCTCAAGCGCATGGCGGACGTGCGCGAGTACGCGGGACAGAACGCGGAGGCGCTCGCGCTGCGGGAGAAGGCGCTGGCGCTGGAGGGTGAGGACCTGTCGCTGCGGCGCGCGGTGGAGCGCGCGAAGACGGGCAAGGAGCTCTTGCAGGAGCACGCCATCGATGGACGCGAGGCGATGCGCGCGTACGACGCGGAGCCCGTCACCGGCGGCGCGGCCGTGTTCGTGCTGGATGCGGCGGCGGTGCGCGTGTACCCCGACGGCAGCATCGTCAACCGCATCCACACCATCCAGAAGGCGCTGGAGCAGTCGGGCGTGCAGGAAATCGCAGAGGTGAACGTGCCGCGCGGCGCGCAGGTGCTGGCGCTGCGCACGCTGAAGGCGGATGGGCGCGTGCTGGAGCCGGAGAACATCGAGGGCAAGGACACGGTGAGCCTGCCCGGCGTGCAGGTGGGCGACAGCGTGGAAGTGGAGTACCTGCTCGCGGAGAGCCCTCGCGGCCCCGCGCAGCCGGGCTTCACGGCGTCCGCGTTCTACTTCCAAATCGCCAACCAGCCCAACGCGTGGACCACGTACACGGTGGTGGCGCCCAAGGGCTCGGGCATGAAGGTGGACGCGCACGGGATGAAGGCGCCCCCGCCGACGGTGAAGGGCGACGAGGAGGTCTTCCACTACGAGGCGCGCCGCGTGCCGCCGTTCATCCCCGAGCCGGACGCCCCTCCCTCCGGCAACGAGTATCTGCCCTTCGTCATGGTGGGCGCGGGCGCCACGGGCAACGAGGGCCTGATTCGCGTCTACGGCGACGCCTTCCAGGACCGCTGGCTGCGCACGGCGGAAGTCGTGGACTTCACGCGCAAGGCCACCCAGGGCAAGCAGGGCCTGGACGCGGTGAAGGCGCTGCACGCGGCAGTGATGCAGCGCTTCTCCGGACGGGACAACGGGCTGGGCCAGTCCGCGGCGTCCACGGTGGCGCAGGACCGGGGCAGCCGGCTGGCGGTGCTGAAGGCGGGCCTGGAGGAGCTGGGCATCCCCTCGCGCGTGGCGGCGGTGCGAACGTTCAACGTGGACCCCAACGACTACCTCTTCCCCAACGACAGCCTGCTGCCCTACGCGGCGCTGCGCGTGGAGGTGCCGGGCAGCGAGCCGGTGTGGGTGGATACGTCGGTGCGCTTTGGCCCCTTCGGCGAGCTGCCGGAGTTCGCCATGGGCGGGCGTGACGCGTACCTGGTGCCGGAGCCGGGCCGGAAGCTGGAGGTGGTGAAGACGCCCGCGATGAAGGAGTCCGCGGGCAAGCAGGTGCGGCTGACGCTGTCGCTCGACGCGGAAGGCAAGCTCAGCGGCAAGGGCGAGGAGACGTACCTGGGGTTCGAGGCGGCGCAGCTGGCCGAGGCCTTCAACCAGCTGTCCGCGGAGAGCCGCAACCAGGCGCTCCAGGGCGCCGTGGCGCGGTACTTCGGAGGCGCGGCGCTGTCGAGCGTGAAGCTGGACCACGAGGACGTGGTGGGCGCGCCCTTCGTGCTGCGCTACGAGTTCACCGTGCCGCGCTTCGGGCGACTGGAGGGCGACAAGCGCATGGCGCTGGGGCCCCTCACCTTCCCCGCGCAGCTCGGCCGGCGCTACGTGCAGCTCAGCTCGCGCCGCACGCCGCTGTACATCGACAACACGGAGGCCAGCAGCACGCAGGTGACGGTGGCCCTGCCCTCCGGCTGGAAGCTGCCGGACCCGCAGCCGGCGCTCGACGTGAAGAATCCGTTCGGCCGCTTCACCCGCACGGAGAAGCAGGAGGGCTCGACGCTCACAATCACGGAGTCGCTGCGGCTGCCCCGCGCACGCGTCGCCCCGCGCCAGTACGAGCAGTTCTCCGGCTTCACCGGCGACGTGGACCTCATCCAGACGCGCGAGATGTTCCTCGTGAAGCCGTAGTCCAGGCCGAGCTGGCCAGCGGGAAGCGGACGCTCCGTCGCCCGCCTGGCCACCCGGCGTCCCACCCTTTCAGGCGACTTCGGCGGGCCTCCCGGGTTGAATACGGGGGGCCCGCTCGCGTCTGAAGGCCCATCGAAGTCCCTCGCGAGGGGGATGGCATTCTCAACACGGAGACGACGTCATGAGTCCTCGAAGCTGGCTCTGGATGGTGGCCCTGCTGTCGGCCCCGGTGGTGCAGGCGCAGACAGCCCCGGTGCCCTCGGACACGGGTTATGCCGACGACGGCCGCGAGTACGCCGACGGCGACTACGACGAGGACTCCGACGAGGAGATGGCGCCCATGGCCCCCCAGCCTCCTCCGTCGCTGCCCACGGAGCGGCCGTCGCGGCGGCCCTACGCCGGCGCCGTGTGGGCCTCCGGTCACTGGTACTGGGACGGCGGCGAGTGGCGCTTCAACCCCGGCACCTGGGTGGCCCCCATGGCGGGCTACCAGTTCGTCAACGGCTACTGGGAAGAGGACCGGGGCTCCTGGTACTGGGTCTCCGGCGGCTGGGCGCGCCAGGGCACCACCGAGGTGGAGATTCCCATCGCCGTCTCCGCGGAGACGCTCTCCACCCAGCAGGCGCCTCCCGCGCCTCGCCAGGAGATGCGCCCGGCGGCGCCCTCCGCGAACCTCGTGTGGGAGCCCGGCTATTGGTACTGGTCCGGCAACAACTGGGACTGGGTGGACGGCACGTGGGCCGCGCCGCCGCGAGCCGACCTGGTCTTCGTCTCGCCCCGCTGGGTGCAGCGCGGACTGGCGTGGCACTTCCTCGGGGGAGGCTGGGCGCCTCGCGGCTCCGTGAATGTCACCATCCCCGTCTTCCGCCACGCGCGCGTCACCGTGGGCTGGGGCCACCCCAATTACTTCGCCCACACGTGGTACCGCGCGCCGGCCGTCCGCTACTACTACCACCGCCCGTGGCGGACCTCCGGCCACTACTACCGGAATGACCGCGTCTGGCGCTCGCCGACCTACCACAGCTACTGGAGGGACCGCGGCGGCCCCCGCCACCACGACCGCGATGACTCCTGGCGCAACCGTGGCAATGACCGCTCGCACCGCGATGACCGCTGGAAGGGTCAGCAGCCGTCGCGACGCCAGGACCGCTGGCGCGCGCCCAGCCAGCGCTCGCGCACCCATGACGCGACGCCCGTCGGCGGTGGCTCCCATGGCCATGGTCGCGGCCGGGGACGTGGTGACCGCCACTGAACATCGCCCGGCACCCAAGGCGGAGGCACCCCGGCCTCCGCCGTTCACTGGCTGACAGGAGCCTCGTTCAGACTCGCGAAAATCAAGATTAAACAGCAAATCCAAGGTGCTTCATGACCCTCCCCCTGGAGTGCTCCATGACATCCTGGATTCGTGGTTTCGCGTGGTTGGTACCCCTGTGTTTGCTGGCCGTGGCGTGTGAGCCCGAGCCCTCGCTCGAAGCGGCGGAAGCCCCGAGCGAGGTCGGCACCACGAGCGCCGCCATCACCCTGCCGCCGTCGTATGCCGATGCGCTGGTGACGGCTGTCTCCCAGCCCACCGCGCTGGCCTTCACTCCGGATGGGCGGCTGCTCATCACCACCCAGGGAGGCCAGCTGCGCGTCTTCGCGGGCGGCGTCCTGGTGGCGACCCCGGCGCTGAACCTCGCCGCCAGGCTGTGCACCAACTCGGAGCGCGGGCTCCTGGGCATCGCGGTGGACCCGGACTTCAGCAGCACCGGCCATCTGTATCTCTATTACACATTCAACAAGTTCAACACCTGCACCACGAACATCACCAACGTCGCGGTGAACCGCGTCTCGCGCTTCACGCTGTCGACGGGGAACGTGGTGAACCCGGCCAGCGAGCTGGTGGTGCTGGACAACATCCCCTCCACGGCGGGCAACCACAACGGAGGTGATTTGCACTTCGGCGCGGACGGGTTGCTCTACGTCAGCGTGGGTGACGGTGGCTGCCAGCTCGGGGACCCGAGCCGCTGCGCGGGCCAGAACACCACCGCGCGCCGCCTGGACGTCCTGCTGGGGAAGATGCTGCGCATCCGCAAGGACGGCACCATCCCCACGGACAACCCCTGGTACGCGGCCTCCGGCAGCCGTCGCTGCGGCAACCCCACGGGCGTGCCGACAGGCACCGGGCCGTGCCAGGAGAACTACGCCACGGGCCTGCGCAACCCGTTCCGCTTCGCCTTCCAGCCGGGCACCAACACCTTCTTCATCAACGACGTGGGCCAGGGCGTCTGGGAGGAAATCGACGAGGGCATCAAGGGCGCGGACTACGGCTGGAACACGCGCGAGGGCCACTGCGCCAACAACTCCACCACCAGTTGTGGGGCGCCTCCCGCCGGGATGACCAATCCGCTGTTCGACTACAAGCACGGCACCAACCCCACGGGCTCGCCCTTCCAGGGTTGCAACTCCATCACCGGTGGCACCTTCGCGCCTCCCGGGGCCTGGGCCTCCTCGGATGACAACGCGTACTTCTTCAGCGACTACGTCTGCGGCAAGGTGTTCAAGCTGACGCGAGGCTCGGGGGGCGCCGTGACGGTGGACGCGTTCGCCACAGGCCTGGGGGGCAGCTCCGCGGTGACGCTGCGCTTCGGCCCCGCCGGTACGGGCCAGTCGCTCTACTACACGACGTACGCGGGCGGTGGAGAGGTCCGCCGCATCGACTTCACCGGCACGCGCAACCGGGCACCCACGGCCGCGCTGTCCGCGAGCCCCACCGCGGGCGCCACGCCCTTGACGGTCAATTTCAACGGCGGCGCCAGCAGCGACCCGGACGGGGATGCGCTGACGTACGTCTGGAACTTCGGGGACGGCAGCGCCGGAGTGGAGACGACCACCGCCACCACCAGCCACGTCTACACCGCGAGCGGCGCCTTCACGGCCTCCCTCTCGGTGCGCGACGCGCGCGGCGCCACGTCCGCGCAGGCGGCCTCGCTCCGCATCGACGCGGGCAACACCGCGCCCGTGCCCGTCATCACCGGTCCCCTGGAGAGCCTGCGCTTCTACGCGGGCCAGCCGCTGGTGCTGACGGGCAGCGCCACCGACGCGGAGGATGGCACCCTGCCGGCAACGCAGCTCACCTGGCGCGCGCTCTTGCACCACAACGAGCACACGCACCCGCTGCTCGCGGCGACGAGCGGCAACAACATTCCCCTCACCGCGCCCCAGCCGGAAGACCTGCCCGCGGTGCTGACAAACTTCGTGGAAGTGCAGCTCACCGCCACCGACTCCCAGGGCCGCACCACCACGGTGTCGCGCAACCTGCTGCCCCACATCGTCGACGTGGCGCTGGACTCGGTGCCCTCGGGGCTGACGCTGGAGGTGAATGGCACCTCCTTCACCACGCCCACCATCATCAAGTCCTGGGAGCGCTACACGCTCAACGTGGCGGCACCCTCGCAGACCGACTCCAGCGGGGCGTGGAAGGTCTGGGCCTCCTGGTCCGACGGCGGCGCGCTGGCGCACGGCTACCTGACGCCCGCGTCCAACTCCAGCCTCTCCGCCACCTATCAGAACGGCTTCGCGGCCCGGGTGGACTTCCTGCCCGCCACCTCGACCGTACCTTCCGGCTACGTCGCGGACACCGGACTGACATTCGGTGACCGGGGCAACGGGCTGTCCTACGGATGGAACACCGACAACTCCACGCAGACCCGCGCGAGGGGCAGCGCGGCCTCGCCGGACGCGCGCTACGACACCTTCACGCACCTGCAGAAGACGGAGAACCCGAACGCGGTGTGGGAGCTCGCCGTGCCCTCCGGCCAGTACCGCGTGACGATTGCCGCTGGAGACCCGGACCACGTCGACAGCGTCTTCTCGCTCGCGCTGGAAGGACAGCCCGCGCTGTCCGGAACGCCCACCGCCACCACGCACTTCTTCACCACGACGACCACCGTCAACGTCTCCGACGGCAGGCTGACGCTCACCAACGGCAGCGGCGCCGCCAACAACAAGGTCAACTTCGTGGACGTGGAGCAGCAGTAGTCCAGGACACACCTCGCCCGGGACAGCGCTGTCTCCCGTACGGAGTCAGTCGCGCCCGGGCGAGGCGTACCCCGCCACCGCCTTCGTGCACAGGACACGACGCCCGCCGGCGGCGGCGCGCAGGACAGGAACGACGCCCCGGCGACCACCACCACTGAGCGCCGGCGGACAGCCACGGTGGAGGCCCCAGGCATCCCCGTTCACCCACCGACAAGGAGCCTCGTTCCAGCTCGCGAAAAGTCGGCGCCGGCGCCAAGGGCCATGGCGCCTCACGCCCCTCTTTCGGAGTCTCCCATGCCCCCCTGGCCCTGTCGTTTCGCGCGGGTACTGCCCCTGCTCCTCTTGTCCGTGGCTTGCGCGCCCGAACCCTCGTCCGACATGGCCGAAGCCCCTGACGAAGTCAGTGCCACGCGCGCCGCCGTCACCCTGCCGCCGTCGTATACCGACGCCCTGGTGACGAACATCCCGGAGCCCACCGCGCTCGCCTTCACGCCGGATGGGCGGCTGCTCATCACCACACAAGGGGGACAGTTGCGAGTGTTCACCGGGGGCGTGCTCTTGCCGACGCCGGCACTGAACCTCTCCGCCAGGCTGTGCAGCGATTCGGAGCGAGGCCTCCTGGGCATCGCGGTGGACCCGAACTTCATCAACACGGCCCACATCTTCCTCTATTACACGTTCAACAAGTTCAACACCTGCGGGACGAACATCCCCAACGTGCCGGTGAACCGCGTCTCGCGCTTCACGCTGTCGGATGGAAACACCATCAATCCCGCCAGCGAGGTGGTGCTGCTGGACAACATCCCCTCCACCGCGGGCAACCACAATGGAGGGGACCTGGCCTTCGGCTCGGACGGGCGGCTCTACATCAGCGTGGGTGACGGTGGCTGCCAGCTCGGGGACCCGAGCCGCTGCGGCGGACTGAACAACACGGCGCGCAGGCTGGACGTGCTGCTGGGAAAGATTCTGCGCGTCCGCAAGGACGGCAACATGGCCCCGAACAACCCCTGGTTCGACGCGCCAGGAGCCCGACGCTGCGGCAACCCCGCGGGCGTTCCGCCAGGCACCGGCCCCTGCCAGGAAATCTACGCCACGGGCCTGCGCAACCCGTTCCGCATCGCGTTCCGTCCCGGCACGAGCAGCTTCTTCATCAACGACGTGGGCCAGAGCGTCTGGGAGGAAATCGACGAGGGCATCGAGGGCGCGGACTACGGCTGGAACACGCGGGAGGGGCACTGTGTCACCGCCTCCGCCACGAACTGTGGAGCACCTCCCGCCGGGATGACCAATCCGCTGTTCGACTACAAGCACGGCGCCAACCCCGGGGGCTCCCCCTTCCAGGGCTGCAACTCCATCACCGGGGGCGCCTTCGTGCCGCAGGGAGCATGGGCGTCCAACGATGACGACGCGTACTTCTTCAGCGACTTCGTCTGCGGCAAGGTGTTCAAGCTGACCCAAGGCCCTGGCGGCGCCGTGACGGTGAGCGCGTTCGCCACGGGCCTGGGCAGCGGCTCCGCGGTGTCGCTGCGCTTCGGCCCCTCCAGCACCGGGACGTCGCTCTACTACACGACGTACGAGGACGGCGGAGAGGTCCGCCGCATCAACTACATCGGCACCGTCCATCAACCGCCGTCGCCGTAGTCACCGCCAGCGCCCCTCCACCTGCCAGGCCTCACGTGGAGGGCATCAGCGCCCGGGCGAGGTGCTTGACGTAGTCGGAGCGCTCCCGCGCGGAGCGCAGCGTGTCCGGGCTGGCGATGGACAGGTGCAGCAGGCCCACGTAGGTGGAATACGCCTGGAGCGCCCACGCGCGAGCGTCCCGAAGTGGCATGCCCATGGCGCGGTACAAAGACACCAGATAGTCGATGCGCCGTCGGGACACGCGCGCGAGCACCGGCTGGATGAGTGGATTCGCGGCGGCGGCGGCGATGGCCACCTCGATTCTGCCCGCGGGCTCGGGCTCGAACGTCACCACGAGCAACTGACGCAGCCGCGCCTCGGGCGTCGGCAGGGCGTCCAGGCGAGTGATGACATCCTGGGTGGCCAATTGCTCCCACCGCTCGAGCGCGGCCCGCACCAGCGCCGGGCGCCCCTTGAAGTGCCAGTAGAAGCTGCCCTTCGTCACCCCCAGCTTCCCGGCCAGGCGCTCCACCGACAGCGCATCCACGCCATCGACGAGGCTCCACAGCGCCGCGTCCGCCCAGTCCTCGGCCGTCAGCCCAGGGCCCCGGCGCCGGGCGCGAATCTCCTCGAAGGTCCGAAAGGTGGAAGGGCTCGGCGGGCGGGAAGAAGCGCGGCTCATCGCCCCTCGAAGTCTGGCGGACCGCGCCGCTGGCGTCCAGGACCCTCTCCTTGTTACGTCTCCTCCATACGGTACCGTATGGACATGCGGAGCCGTATGTCAGAGGGGAGGCCGCGCATGCGAGTGACGACGGGGACGCTGCTGATGGTCGTCGGAGGGCTGCACCAGGTCGTGGGGCTGGTGCTCTACCGGGGGCCCTTGTGGGAGATGGCGAGCGCGGGAGTCCTCGCCAGCGTGCCGGAGGACATGGGCGCCCGTGCGGCAGCCTTCTGGTTCCTCGTCGCTGGCTGGGGAATGATGCTGCTGGGTGCCCTGGCGCGCTGGGTGGAACGCGAGATGGGCCGCCCGCCCCCGGCGAGCTTCGGCTGGGGACTGCTGGGCCTTGGCGTGTTCTTGGTGGTGCCCATGCCGGTGACAGGGGGCTGGGTGCTGCTGCCGCTGGGCCTGCTCGCGCTCCGGCGGGCGCACCGCTTCGTGAAGGCGCTGCCCGGTGTGCCGCCCGAGTTCCTGGAGGGCGCCCACCACGTGGACGTGAAGACGGTGGAGTCGGAGCTCTCCCTGCGCGAGTTCGTCGCCCGGCTGATGTCGTATCAGCCCGCATGGGTGACCGCGCTGTTCAGGGTGCGCG
This sequence comes from Myxococcus sp. CA040A, assembly GCF_013336725.1. NCBI lineage: Bacteria > Pseudomonadati > Myxococcota > Myxococcia > Myxococcales > Myxococcaceae > Myxococcus > Myxococcus sp. CA040A. The sequence continues at coordinate 975,069 of NZ_JABUMR010000005.1, forward strand.
GAGTCTTCGTCCGCCTGCTCGGCCTGCGACAGGTCGGCGTGCCCCAACCCCGGCGTCTGCGCGCGGAGGACGTGCCCATGAGCCGGGGCGCCACGGCCGCCTTCTTCACCGTGCGCCACGCGGAGGAGGAGCGCGCCTGGGTGGTGGGCGCGGAGGACTCGCACCTGGATGCGGTCCTCGCCGTCTGCGTGGAGCCCGGCCCCACCCTCCCGCGCCGATTCCATGTCGTGACGGTGGTGCGCTACCGGAACTGGGCGGGGCCGGTGTACTTCAACGTCATCCGGCCCTTCCATCACCTGGTCGTCGGCGCCATGGCGCGAGCGGCGGCCGGAACACTCGGCTCCGTGGCCACGTCAGGCGCTCCAACGGCGCATCGGTAGCAGCGGGACTTCGAGCCGTCCCCTCAGGGAGGCAGTCCGGCGGACAGCGCCTCGCGGATGTTGGCCGCCGTGTACTGCGTTCCCCAGAGGGCGTTCACCGCCAGGGCCACCCACTCCGCGCCGAGCACGACCCCACCCGTGGTCAGCTCGAAGAGCGCCACGCGCGGGTCCGCCAGTTCGCGCAGGCGGGGGGCCACCGCGGACATGTCCCGGCCGTAATACTGGAGGACGCGCACCTCCCACAGCCAGGCCACCAGCGTGTCCTGCACGAAGGGGACGAAGAGCACCTGTGAAGGGCCCCCCAGATTCGTCAGCAGATGCCCCAGCGTCACCGTGTTGACCGCGTGGCCGTACTGGCCCACCAGCAGCCCGTGGTCCAGCCCTCGCGTGTTCCAGTCCGGCGCGTCCAGGTGCAAGAGGTACAGCGCCGTCAGGCTGGGGCCGACGAGGGATGCCAGCGTCTGCGTCTGCTCCACTGGCACGAGCGTGTCCCAGTCCTCGTGGATGACGAGGAACGGCGTGGAGAGCTTCGGTGCCAGGTGCTCGCGCGTCCACCGGCTGTAGTCCGCCCCCGCCGTGCCTGGAGCGCCTCCCGTGGTGGCGTTGATGCGGCGCAGGTAGGGCTCGAAGAAAGTGGCGTACTGGTTGCGCACCACCGGGTCCGACACCCGCGCGGGGATGACGGACGTGAGGTATTCGTACTGGCGCGCGAAGTCGGACAGCGGAAAGAGCGCCACGCCCACCTTCGGCCGGGCCTCCGCCGGAGCATCCGCCGCGGCGTAGAGCGCCTCGAAGCCGCCCCATGAGCCGCCATGGACACCGATGCGCGAGCGGTCCACGCCGGGGGCCTGCGCGAGAAAGCGCATGCCCGCGTGCATGTCGTCCCGGTCGTTCTGGATGTCGCCGCCCGCATAGAAGCGACCGAAGACGTTGAGCACGCCGAAGTCGTGGAACAGATAGAAGAACGACTCCGCGGCGATGAACTCAGGCGGGCTGATGGAGAAAGCGATGGCGGACGAACCCGCGTGGTGGTGGGGCTCGCTGTCGTCTGGATGGATGCCCGGCCCTCGCAGGGCCCACTTCTGGTCCACCACCTCGCCCGTCCACGTGATTCCGTCATAGGGACGGGTGAGCATCATCGTGGGCCACAAGCCCGGGTTCCGGGGCGGGAACCACTGGGCATAGGTGGGCGCCTTGCCGGCCTCCTGGAGCCGCAGCAAGTGGTACTGCCAGAGCTGACCTCCAGCCTCCGCCTGCCCGGACCCCAGCACCGTCACCGACAAGGCGGGATTCGCGAGCTCGGTGGTGTCGGGAGACACGCTCTCGACGTCCGAGGCGGAGGCGGAGCATCCCAGGAGGGCCAGTGCGAGCAGTATCGTGCGCATGTCCTCCAAGACACCGCGCTCGGACTTTTCTGAAAAGGGTCCGCGGCGATTTCGTCGCGGACCCGACAGCGGACGCAGGCGCCCTGAGAGGCCACGCAAGGCGCCTCTCGAAGGCCCCTCTCAGCGCGTCAGAAGTAGCAGGTGCTGTCGGCGCCGCAGAAGCCCTGAGCGTTGTTGCACACGCACTGGGAATCCTCGGAGCAGAACTGCTGGTGGCAGAGAGGGCCACCACCACCGCCACCCCCGCTCGGATACGTGTACTCGCACGCACTTTCGACACAGGCCGCCGTCCGTGCGTTCGGACACGCCTCCCAGCAATCACTCACGTCGGAACAGAAGGACTGGTGGCAGATGGCGAGCGAGGCACGCTCCGCCTCCTGCTCACCGCCGATGCAGACGGCCTCCTCCGTGGATTCCGCGTGGGCGGGCAGCGCGGAGAAGACTCCCGCGAAGAGGGCGAGAAGGGCCGCGACGCTCCACGGCAGGTGCTTGCGAAGTGACACCATGAGGATGCTCCTTTCGACTCACACACAGGCCGCGCGGCATTGCGCGGACCTGGATACAGTCTACAGGAGCAACTCGATTGCACTCCAGGCGCGCTTCCCCGTCACGCGCCCACCCAGACCGACAACGGCGGCCTACTTCGACGCGGGAGGCGCCGGGTCCTTGAAGATGGCCACGTGCGGCTGGCCGTCCTGTCCCACATAACCCCGGTACATGCCTGACGAGTTGAAGGGCATGGCCACGTTGCCTTCGCGGTCCATGGCGATGACTCCGCCTTCGCCTCCAGCCTTCACCAGCACGTCATGGACGACGACGTTGGCGGCCTCGGGCAGGGGGAGCTCCTGGTACTCGACGCGCGCGCAGATGTCGCGCGCCACCGTGTAGCGGATGAAGAACTCACCATGGCCGGTGGCGGAGACCGCGCAGCGCGGGTCCGCGTAGGTGCCTGCGCCGATGATGGGGGCGTCGCCCACGCGGCCGTAGCGCTTGTTCGTCATGCCTCCGGTGGACGTGCCCGCCGCGAGGTTGCCGGCCTGGTCCAGCGCCACCGCGCCCACGGTGCCGAACTTGTGGTCGCCCGTCACCGGGTCGTAGCCGGGACGCAGCGACGACGAGGGCTGTCCCGGAGCGGGCGTGGCGCGCTCCTTCTCCAGCGCGCGCTGGAGGCTCTGCCATCGCTCCTCCGTGAAGAAGTACTTCGCGTCGACCAGCTCCACGCCCTGGGCCTTCGCGAAGGACTCCGCGCCCTCTCCCATCATCATCACGTGTGGCGACTTCTCCATCACCCGGCGCGCCAGCTCGATGGGGTTCTTCACGTGCCGCAGGCCCGCCACCGCGCCCGCCGCGCGCGTCGTTCCGTCCATGATGGCGGCGTCCAGCTCGTTGATGCCGTCATGGTTGAAGACCGCGCCCTTGCCCGCGTTGAAGTGGGGCGAGTCTTCCAGGATGCGGATGGCCGCCGTCACCGCGTCCAGGCTGCTGCCGCCCTGAGCAAGGACCGAGTGCCCGGCCTGGAGTGCCTGCTGGAGCACGGCGCGAACCTCGGCCTCGCGCTCCGCGGAGAGATTCTCCCGGGAGATGACCCCCGCGCCTCCGTGGATGACCAGACCCCAGCGCGGCTTGCGAGCAGCGGAGCCTTCCTGGGTGAGCCGGGCGTCATCGACGCGCGCGGACTCCGCGCTGGTGCAGCCCATGGGGATGAGGAGCAGCGCGGTCCCCGCGACGAGGCTCCGGGGAAGAGAAGGGAGCGAAGCGAACATTCGGCGACCTCCAGCGGCAGCCGGGAGACGAGGCGTGTGTGGCACCAACACCCGACGTCCCGGACAGGGTGTCGGGTCGGTAGCACGGCGACCCGGGAGGCACAACGACGCCTGGCCGCCTGCCTGCTCCATCCCGTCATGCACGGACGCACCACCATGCACAGAGTCCGGAGCGTCCAGGGGACAGGAGCGCGCGATGAAGAAGCTGAAGGGCTTGCGGGTGGCGGTGCTGGCGACGAGCGGCTTCGAGCAGGTGGAGCTGACGCGGCCAGTCAAGAAGCTGGAGCGCCAGGGCGCGGAGGTGACCCTCGTGTCGCTCCTGCCCGGCCACATCCGAGGCATGAACCACATGCTCCCCGGCAAGAAGGTCCGCGTGGACGCGACGCTGAAGGACGTGAAGGCGGCGGACTTCGACGCGGTGCTCCTGCCCGGAGGTCTCATCAACCCGGACACGCTTCGGCAGAGCGCGCTCGCGAAGGACTTCATCCACGACGCGGATTCGCTCAACCTGCCCATCGCCATCATCTGTCACGCGCCGTGGCTGCTCATCTCGGCGGGGCTCACCGAGGGGCGCACGCTCACCTCGTGGCCCGGCATCCGCGACGACGTGAAGAACTCCGGCGCGCAGTGGCGCGACGAGGCGATGGTGCGCGACGACAACTGGGTCTCCAGCCGGGGGCCGCAAGACCTGCCCCTCTTCGAGCGCGCCATGGTGGAGCTGTTCGAGGAGAAGATGCCGGAGGTGCGCGAGCGCATCCGCCACGCCGGGGAGCACCCCGCGCCCGCGCGCTACCATGCTCCGACGGAGCCGACGCGCCGCTGGCCCCGGCTGCTCGCGGGGAGCCTCGCCACGGCGGCCTTGAGCTTCGGCGTCCGCAGGCTCGCGTCACGCTGACGCGCCTCATGCACAGCGGGGACCTCACGAGGGTACCCCGGGCGCACGCCTGAGCCGCGTGCGGGGGCACACGGCTCGGCGACGACGACTTCACACGCGCACAGCCGCTCCGCGCGTCACATCCAGCCGAGCTGGAGCCGCGCCACGTCCGTCATCCGGCCCTGGTCCCAGGGCGGGTCCCAGACCAGCTCGACGTTGGCTTCCTTCACACCCGGCACCGAGCCCACCTTGGTGCGCACGTCGTCCACCAACACCGGGCCCATGCCACAGCCGGGCGCCGTCAGGGTCATCTGGATGTCCACGCGCTGACCGCCTTCCGGCAGCGGCTCCGCCTTGCACGCGTACACCAGGCCCAGCTCCACGATGTTCACCGGAATCTCCGGGTCATACACCGTGCGCAGTTGCTCCCAGACCTGCTCCTCGTGGAAGGCACTGGCGTCCCCGGCGGCCTTCTCCTGCGGCGCATACTCCGCGCCCAGCGCCGCGCCGTCCTTCTCGTCGATGCGGAAGAGCTGCCCGTAGGGGTCCTGCACCGTGATGTTGCCGCCCAGGGTCTGCATCACCCGCAGCTCCGCGCCCTCCGGCAGCACCACCCTGTCACCACTGGGAATGATGGTCGCGGGAACCTCCCGCTCCAACATCGCCGTCACGCCTCGCATGGTCCGCTTCCTCCTTCCCTACTCCGTGGAAACCGCTTCATCTCGCCCTTCCAGCGCCGCGCGCATCGTGTGCCACGCGAGGCTGGCGCACTTCACCCGGGCGGGGAACTCGCTCACGCCGGACAGCACCGCGAGCTTGCCCAGCGCCTCCACGTCCACCGACTCCGGCCCCTCCGTCACCAGCTTGTGCACCTTCTCGAAGAGGGCCTCCGCCTCCGCGCGCGTCTTGTCCTTCACCACCCCGGTCATCAGCGACGCCGACGCGCGGGAAATCGCGCACCCCTGCCCCTGGAAGCCGATGTCGCGGATGACGTCTCCATCCACCTTCATCGTCACGGAGAGCTGGTCGCCGCACAGCGGGTTGTGCCCCGCCGCCTCGTGGTTGGCGCCCTCCACCACGCGGTAGTTGCGCGGCCTCTTGGAGTGCTCCAGCACGACCTCCTGGTAGAGGTCCTTCAAGTCGTCCGAGCCCGAGCTCATCGGAACACCTCCCTCACCTTGTGCAGTCCCCGCACGAGCGCGTCCACATCCTCGCGCGTGTTGTAGAGCGCCAGGGACGCCCGCGCCGTCGCCGGCAGCTTGAAGTGCTGCATCACCGGCTGCGCGCAGTGGTGGCCCGTGCGGATGCAGATGCCCTCGCGGTCCAGAATCGTCCCCACGTCGTGCGGATGGATGTCCTCCAGCGTGAAGGACAGCACGCCCGCCTTCTCGCGCGCGGTGCCCACCAGTCGCAGCCCCGGCACCGACTCCAGCGCCTGCGTGGCGTAGGCCATCAGCGCCCGGTCATGCTCGGCGATGGCGTCCAGCCCCAGGTCCTGGAGATAGCGGATGGCCGCCGCCAGCCCCACCGCGCCCTCCAGGTTCGGCGTCCCCGCCTCGAACCGGTGCGGCACGCGGTTGTACGTAATCTTCTCCATCGTCACGGAGAGAATCATGTCGCCGCCGCCCTGATACGGAGGCATCGGCTCCAGGCGCTCCAGGCGCCCGTACAGCACGCCGATGCCCGTGGGGCCGAACAGCTTGTGCCCGCTCAGCGCATAGAAGTCGCAGCCCAAATCCTGCACATCCACCGGGAAGTGCGTGACCGACTGCGCCCCATCCACCAGCACGGGGATGCCCTTGGCGTGGGCCCGGCGCGTCAGCTCCTTCACCGGATTCACGGTGCCCAGCGCGTTGGACACGTGGGTCACCGCGAGGATGCGCGTCTTCTCCGTGAGCAGCGCGTCCACCGCGTCGAGCACCAGCTCGCCCCGGTCATCCACCGGAATCACCCGCAGCGTCGCCCCCGTCTGCTCGCAGAGCATCTTCCAGGGGACGATGTTCGCGTGGTGCTCCATCTGGGTGATGAGGATTTCATCCCCGGGCCCCACGTGCTTGCGGCCATACGTCTGCGCCACCAGGTTGATGGCCTCGGTGGTGCCGCGCACGAAGACGATTTCCCGCGCGTCCCGAGCGTTGAGGAAGCCACGCACCGTCTCACGCGCGCCCTCGTAGGCCTCGGTGGCCCGCTCCGAGAGGACGTGGACCCCCCGGTGCACGTTGGCGTTGTCGTGCTGGTAGAAACGGACGATGGCGTCGATGACGGCTTGCGGCTTCTGCGCCGTCGCCGCGCTGTCCAGGTACACCAGGGGCCGGCCCCGCACCTCCTGGTGAAGCAGGGGGAAGTCCTGACGGACGCGCTGCACGTCGAACGTGCTCATGCCGTCACCTCCGTCCGGGGTGCACCCGGAAGCTTCGGGGCGAGCAGCCCTTCCACGCTCGCGCGCACCGGCCCTTCCGGCACCGCATCCACCAACTCCCGAGCGAAGGCATACGTGAGCAACCGCTCCGCCTCCGCGAGGGGAATGCCTCGCGAGCGCAGATAGAACAGCGCCTGCGCGTCCAGCCGCCCCACCACGGCGCCGTGCGCGCACTTCACGTCGTCCGCCAGGATTTCGAGCTGCGGCCGGGTGTCCGCCTGCGCGTGCTCCGACAGGAGCAGGTTGCGGTTCTGCTGCCGCGAGTCCGTGCGCTGCGCGTCCTGCCGCACCTTCACCAGTCCGTGGAAGGTGCCTCGCGCGCGGTCATCCAGCACGCCCTTGTACAGCTCGCGGCTGGTGCAGCGGGGCACCGCGTGGTCCAGCGCCGTCCGCTGGTCCAGGTGCTGCGTCCCGCGCCCCACGTACAAGCCATTGAGGGTGGCATCGCCGCCCTCGCCCGCGAAGGTGACATGCACCTCGTTGCGAGCCAGCACGCCGCCAAAGGCGAAGGTGTGCGACACGAAGCGGCTGTCACGGCCCTGCCGCACGTGCAGACCTCCCACGTGCACCGCCGCGTCACCCTCCGCCTGGAGCCGGTAGTGCTTCAAGCTGGCGTTGTCGCCGAGCGTCACCTCCGTCACCGCGTTGGTGAAGCCCTGGCCCGAGCCGCCGCCCGTCGCGCTGGCGTACGTCTCCACCAGCGTCGCCTCGCTGCCCTCTCCCGCCACCACGAGGATGCGCGGACTGGCCAGCACCGGCGCGTCTCCCCGGGTCAGGAAGACGAGCTGCACGGGCACCTCGCTCAGCGCCCCCGGCGCCAGGCGCAGCACGGCCCCGTCCTCCAGCAACGCCGCGTTGAGCGCCGTGAAGGCATGCTCCGCCGCGAGCGCCCGCTGCCCCAGCTCCGCCTCCAGGAACGCCCCGTCCTCCACCAGCGCGTCGCGCAGTGGCTTCAGCGTCAGGCCCCGCGGCAGGCCCGCCACCGACGACAGCTCTGGCGACAGCCGACCATCCACGAACACCAGCCGGGGACCGGGCAGCGCGAGCCGCGCCACCACCGCCGCCAGCTCCGCCGTGCTCCCCGCCGTCGCGGAAGGCACGAAGGCCCCGTCCGCGATGGGCGCGAGGTTCGTGTACTTCCACGCCTCGTCACGCGTCGTGGGCAGGCCCAGCCGCGCGAAGTGCGCGAGCCCCTCCTGCCGCACGCGCTGGAGCCACGCGGGCGTGGTCGCCGTGTCCCGCGCCTGGAAGCGCGAGGCCACGTCCACATAACGAGTCAGCCCCGGCGTCATCGCCGTGCCTCCCCGCCCTTCGTCGCGGCACCCTTGCCGTCCTGAAGCCCCAGCCAGCCGTAGCCCTTCTCCTCCAGCTCCAGCGCCAGCTCGCGTCCACCGGAGCGGATGATGCGCCCGCCCGCCATGACGTGGACCTTGTCCGGGACGATGTAATCCAGGAGCCGCTGGTAGTGCGTAATCACCACCATGGCGCGCTGGGGCGAGCGCAGCCCGTTCACCCCACCCGCCACCGTGCGCAGGGCGTCGATGTCCAGCCCTGAGTCCGTCTCGTCGAGGATGGCCAGACGCGGCTCCAGCACCGCCATCTGGAAGATTTCGTTGCGCTTCTTCTCGCCGCCGGAGAACCCCTCGTTCACCGAGCGGTTCATGAAGGCCGCGTCGAGCTGCACCAGCTTGGACTTCTCCTTGGCCATCTGGAGGAAGTCCATCGCATCCAGCTCCTCCAACCCCTTCACCCGGCGCTGCGCGTTGAGCGCGGTGCGAAGGAAGTGCAGGTTGCCCACGCCCGGAATCTCCACCGGGTACTGGAAGGCGAGGAACACACCTTCGGCGGCGCGCGCCTCGGGGGCCAGCTCCAACAGCGGCTTGCCGTCGAGGAGGACCTCGCCCTTCGTCACTTCATAGGCATCCCGCCCCGCGAGCACGCTCGCCAGGGTGCTCTTCCCAGAGCCGTTGGGCCCCATGATGGCGTGCACCTCTCCGGCGCCCACCTCCAGGTCGATGCCCTTGAGGATGTCCTTGTCGCCCACACGGGCGTGCAGATTCCGAACGGACAGCAAAGCCATACCTACCCCACGCTCCCTTCCAGACTCACTCCGAGCAGCTTCTGTGCTTCCACCGCGAACTCCATGGGGAGCTCCTTGAACACCTGCCGGCAGAAGCCATTCACAATCATCGACACCGCGTCCTCTTGAGAGATGCCGCGCTGCCGACAGTAGAAAAGCTGGTCCTCGCCAATCTTCGACGTGGACGCCTCATGCTCCACCTGCGCCGACGCGTTCTTCACCTCGATGTACGGCACCGTGTGGGCGCCGCACTTGTCTCCGAGGAGCAACGAGTCGCATTGCGTGTAGTTGCGCGCGTTCTCCGCGCTCTTGAGCACCTTCACCAGCCCGCGGTACGTGTTCTGCCCGCGTCCCGCGGAGATGCCCTTGGACACGATGGTGCTGCGGGTGTTCTTCCCCAGGTGCACCATCTTCGTGCCCGTGTCCGCCTGCTGGAGGTTGTTGGTGAGCGCCACCGAGTAGAACTCGCCCACCGAGTCATCCCCCTTGAGGATGACGCTCGGGTACTTCCACGTAATCGCCGAGCCCGTCTCCACCTGCGTCCACGAAATCTTCGCGCGCTTGTGGGCGATGCCGCGCTTGGTGACGAAGTTGTAGATGCCGCCCTTGCCCTCCGCGTCACCCGGGTACCAGTTCTGCACCGTGGAGTACTTGATGGTGGCCCCCTCGAGCGCCACCAGCTCCACCACGGCCGCATGCAACTGGTTGGTGTCGCGCTGGGGCGCGGTGCAGCCCTCCAGGTAGCTCACGTACGAGCCCTCGTCGGCGACGATGAGGGTGCGCTCGAACTGGCCCGTCTCCGCGGCGTTGATGCGGAAGTACGTGGACAGCTCCATGGGGCAGCGAACGCCCTTGGGGATGTAGACGAACGAGCCGTCGCTGAACACGGCCGAGTTGAGCGCCGCGAAGAAGTTGTCCGAGTGCGGCACCACCGAGCCCAGGTACTTGCGGAGCAGCTCCGGGTGCTCGCGCACGGCTTCGGAGAACGAGCAGAAGATGACGCCCGCCTTGGCCAGCTTGTCCTTGAACGTCGTGGCCACGGACACCGAGTCGAACACGGCATCCACCGCGACGTTCTGCAGCCGCTGCTGCTCCACCAACGGGATGCCCAGCTTCTCGTAGGTGCGGAGAATCTCCGGGTCCACCTCGTCCAGGCTGTCCTTCTTCGGTTTGAACCGGGGCGCCGAGTAGTAGCTGATGGCCTGGTAGTCGATGGGCTTGTACGTGACGGCCTGCCACGTGGGCTCGCGCAGCGTGAGCCAGTGACGGTAGGACTTCAGACGCCACTCGAGCAGGAAGGGGGGCTCGCCCTTCTTCTCCGACAGCGCGCGGATGACGTCCTCGTTCAGCCCCGGCGGGAAGGTGTCCGCCTCCACCGCGGAGACGAAGCCGGCCGCGTACGGGCGGCGCGTCAGTTCCTGGAGGGTGTCGGTGGTCATGAGCGAACTCCTGTCGTGGCGGAAGATGTCGAGGTGTTGGCGGCGGCTGCCGGGGCGGCCCGCGCGGGGATGCCCAGGCCGATGAGGCGCTCGGGCATGCGCGGCGCCGGGGCGATGAGGTCCGCCAGCGTCAGGCGCCCCAGGGCCTCCTGAATGGCCTGATTGATGAGCCGCCAGTGGCCCCGCACCTGGCACACGGCCTCCAGCTCACAGGGCGCGCCGCCGGTGGTGTGGACGCCACACTCCGTGAGCGAGACGGGGCCCTCCAACGAGGCCACCAGCTCCGCCAGGGAGAGCGACGCGGCGGGATGCGCCAGCCCGTAGCCGCCGTTGGCGCCCCGGTGCGACACCACGAGCCCCGCCTGCAGCAGGCCCTTGAGCACCTTGCTGGCCGAGGGCAATGGCACACGGGTGCGCGCCGCCAGCTCGCGAGTGGTGCGGGTGCCACCCTCCGCGCGAGCCAGCTCGGTCATCAGCACGATGCCGTAGTCGGTCATCTTGCTCATCCGGAGCATGCGGGACGCCTCTCCTCTCTGGGTCCATTCCCACGGGGCCTCATGGCCACCGGGCGCGTCATATGTAATCTGGACCGATTTAGTCCACATTGCATTTTGGGCCGCGTGCTCAAATGCGCCGGGTTGGAGGGCAAGGGGGAGAGGGCTAGGGTGGGAGTCCTGATTTCCGGAGGGAATCCGCTCATGCGTTCACTGCTGCTGCTCGCCACGCTGGCCCTGGCCCTGGCGGGCTGCGAGAAGAAGTCCGCCCCCACCGAGACTCCGCCCACCGGGCAGGCTGGCGACACGCAGGCCGCTGGCACCCAGGCAGGCACACCCGCGCAAGCGCCCGTGGGTTCGGACGCACAGGCCGCGGCTCCTGACTCGAAGGGGGCCATCCTCATCGGCGAGGTGGGCAGCCTGACGGGCAGCGAGGCGACGTTCGGCGTCTCCGCGCGCAACGGCATCGAGCTGGCCCTCAACGAGGCGAACGCCGCGGGCGGGGTGCGGGGCCGCCCGCTGGCGGTGCGCGTGTACGACAGCCAGGGGCGTCCGGAGGAAGGGGCGCAGGCGGCGACGCGGCTCATCACCCAAGACAGGGTGGTGGCGATTCTGGGCGAGGCGGCCTCCTCCGTCTCCATGGCGATGGCGGAGAAGGCGCAGGTGGGCAAGGTGCCGATGATTACGCCCACCTCGACGAGCGCCGAGGTGACGAAGAAGGGCGACTACATCTTCCGCGTCTGCTTCATCGACGAGTTCCAGGGCCTGGTGATGGCGAAGTTCGCACGGGAGAACCTGAAGCTGTCGAAGGTCGCGGTGCTGACGGACAACAAGAGCGCCTTCTCGATAGGACTGGCGGAAGTCTTCACGGCGAAGTTCCAGGAGTTCGGCGGGACGATTGTCGGCAACGAGAGCTACTCGAAGGGCGACACGGACTTCCGCGCGCAGCTGACGGCGCTCAAGCAGGTGAAGCCGGAGGCGGTGTTCGTGCCGGGGTACTACACGGACGTGGGCATCATCGCGCGGCAAGCGCGCGAGGTGGGGCTGAAGGTGCCGCTGCTCGGCGGTGATGGCTGGGACTCCGACAAGCTGTTCGAACTGGGCGGGTCCGCGCTGGAGGGCAGCTACTTCTCCAACCACTATTCGCCGGGCAACCCGGACCCGGTGCTGCAGTCGTTCCTCGCGCGGTACAAGGAGAAGTACGGCAGCGTGCCGGACAGCGTGGCGGCGCTGTCGTACGACGCGGCGCGGGTGCTGGTGGAGGCGCTCAAGCGCGCCCCGGACACGAGCGGCCCGGCGCTGCGCGACGCGATTGCCGCGACGAAGGACTTCCCGGGCGTGGCGGGGCGAATCACCCTGGATGCGAACCGTGATGCCGTGAAGGAAGCCGTCGTCCTGAAGGTCGCCGGCGGCAAGGCGGAGTTCGTCACCACGGTGAAGCCGTAGTGACGCCCCGGTCCCCCGTCCTCAAGGGATGGGGGACTGGATGACGTAGTAGACGGAGCTGAAGTACCGCTGGAGCGCGTTGAGCAACTGCACCAGGAACGGCCAGCCCATCACCGTGAAGCCCATCAGCGCGGCCGTGACGGTGGCGTACTCCACCATCGATTGGCCGCGCGGCCTTCGACGCGACAACGACGCCATCAGCACGCCCCCGGCTTCTTGCAGCCCATGTAGTAGTCGCCACGCTTCTGCTGCGTCTTCTCGTTGTTGTTCGCGTCCCAGTCACGCCACTCGTTGTTGAAGTAGGTGCCCTGGCCCTGGCCCTGGTTGATTCGCTGGGTCGGCGCGCCACCGTTCTGGGGCTGGATGGACATGCTGACCCGGGTCGGGTCATCACCGGGCTTCGCGCCGCTGAGCACCAACGTGGGAGAGAGCAGCTTGTTGCTGATGCCCTGCGTGACGAGCGTCTGGGCAGCGGTCTGCATCTGCGTGTAACCCGCGTTCTCGCCGTTCGTGTACACCTGCGCCACTCGTGCGTAGAGGTCACCCGCCTTCTTCTGCGAGTCGCCGGGCTGGAAACTCTGGCTCTCGGTGAGGGCCCAGGTGTCCGTCACCAGCGCGATGTACTCCCACGGGAGCAGGTAGGTGTCCTGCTCCACGTCACGCTTCTTCTGGGCGTTCCCGTGGACGTCTTTCGCGCCCCGGTCCTTCGGCTCCTTGGCCAGGTCGACGTCGCTGAACTCCGAGAAGAGCGTCTTGGGGAGCAGGTAGTTCTGCACGCCGCTTCGCGCCGAGCATCGGATGAGCCCACCCCGGTTGAACTGGCTCATGTACGACCCGTGCAGCGTGACGCCGTAGCTGCCCACCGCCTGCTGATTCAGCGTGCACTCCACCTGCTGGGCGCCTGGGTGCAGCCAGCACGCGTGGGCCACCAGCTCCTGGTGGTGGCTCACGTCGTCCTTGCACTCGATTCCCTTGTCGGGTCCGTAGCTGTCGAGGCCCGACTCATGGTCGCAGTACATCTGCCGGGCCAGACCCTGCGTCTGGGAGAAGCCCGCGAAGGACTCGCCCCCCTTCGGCTCCGCCGCGTAGTCCGACACCGCGTAATCCCAGACGGTGGAGAGCGCGGTCTCCTGCGCGTCCAGCACGTGGCGCAAGAGGTCGTCCAGGAAGATGGCGTACATGAACACGGGGATGATGACGAGCATGCACAGGGCCGTCTCCACCGCGGCGGCGCCCCGAGCGATTCGCGTCCCAGCTCTCTTCATGGGCCTCACAGCGACACCTCCGGTGCCTCGGCGATGGTGGCCGCGTCGCTGTTGCCCGCGTCCTCCAGCACCTTCTTGGCCTCCTGCGGGGTGAAGGGATGCAGCTTCACGCGCCAGTAGGGGGCGAAGAGGTTGGGAGGCTCCGACCAGCCGCCCTGCTTGAAGCGGTGGTAGTAGACCAGGGACTTGGACAGGCTCATGCCCTCGCCAGCGGCCAACGTCAGGTCCCCCGAGCCCTGGGCGCCGTGCTCGAACTTCACGCGCCGGGAGTTGTTGAGCTCCCACGGGGCCTTCTTCGGGTCACCGACGTTCAGCTTCATCGTGTAATAGCTGTAGACGCGCGGTTGGCCCCAGTCCCGTCCCTGATCCGGGTTGGCGCGGTACTTCATGAAGCAGTTGCCCGAGCCCGCGCACGCCATGAGCGCCCGCACGTTGGTGCCCTCGAAGCGATGCTGGCCCCGGTGCGCCCCACCGACGGAGTGACCACCGCCTCCTGAGTCACTCCAGATGGAGGCGTCATAGGGCCACGGCACCGGAGTCGCGTCGTACCAGGTGACCTGGGTGAAGAGCCCTGACTCGGCGGCGGCCACGGTGGAGCCCTGGTTGCCCGAACTCTGACCGCCTCCGTAGACCTTGTTCTTACTCTGCACCGTCTTGGAAGAGCCCTTGTGGAGGGTCAGCGTGTTCGCCCCCGTGCCGGGAATATCCAGGACCTCCTTCACGAACTCAGGATGAAGATGTGTCGGAAGCCCCCCCATGATGTTCCGGTTCGCGGGCCATCCCGAACGGCTCGCATTGCCAATCTCCGTCACGACGCGCGCACGGGCCTCGGGCGAGGAGTTCGGCACGCTGCCCTGGCATTGCATCCCATCCACGGCGCAATTGAACTCGTTGGCGTTGAGGGCCCCCACCGCGGAAGACAGGTCGCTCACGTTGGGAGCGGTGTCGGTCTTGAGCCGGGACAGGCCATGGCTGGAGCCGTCCTTCACCGCCTGCACGGTCTTCTCATGGACCGAGCGCTGCGAGGTGTGGATGTTGTCCACCATGAGGTCCAGTCCCGTCATGGCGGTCCTGAAGTTCCCCTCCAGCCCCCGGACGCTCCGGTCGTACATATCGCCCTGCTTCCTGAACTTCGCCAGGACCTTCCCCGCCTCCACCGCGTGCTGGCAGCAAGGGCTCGTCCCCTTACTGGCGATGCACTTGGCGGTCTCCTGCGCGAGAATCGGTATGAAGGTCTTTTGCCCTGCCCGCATGATTTCGCCGGTGATGCTCGCGGTGGCCATGTACGCGTGAAGGCTGTTCATCGCGACGTAGGAGCCCGCGATGGCCCGGTTGGTCACCGCGTAATAGTTGAGTGCCCGCGCCTCCAACACGCCCATGGAGAACGACATGGCATCGCCATGTTGCTGCAGGCTCATCTTCTGGCGCAGCGCGTGGCTCAGGTTGAAGCTCAGCGTCACCATCAGCGCGAGCACCAGGAACGACAGCGAGCCCAGGACAATGGCCTGTCCGCGCTGGGAGCGGCGACGCCGGCTCAGTATCAGTAGGAGAACGGGAAGAGGCATACGTTGCTCCCTGGAAGGTCGCTGGTGTTGAGGTAGAGATTCGACTGCATCCGCATCGTGTACGTGGCGCGGATGGGCGCGATGTAGATGCCCTTGGAGGCGGCGCTGTCGTAGGGGCTCTCGCCCTTGCCGGCGCTCCCGAACCTGCGCCCGGAGGCCTTGCTCTTCTCCGCCGCCTTCACCTCGCCCATGCGCACCACCATGGGCATGTCGCGGGCGCGCGCGGCGTTGTAGATGACCCAATCCGCGAACGGGATGACGAGCCGGTAGTTGAACGTCACCTGCACACGCAGCTTGGTGCGGTGGCTCTGCTTCCAGTCGTCGGAGGTCGCGTTGTCTGGGTCGTCGAAGTCCAGCTCACCACCGCCGCCGCCCACGTCCGCCTTCGTCGGCCCGCAGATGGTGACCTCGGCGTACTTCAAGTCCGTGTCCGCCATCTCGTTGCTCTTCAGCTCGCTCCACTTCGTCGTGAAGTCCTGCCCGCTGTTCACCGGGCGGACATATTCGATGCCGTCCGGCCCCGAGGAGCGCTTGGCCAGCATCGGCAGGAGCACGGCGACCGCCGCCCGCTCCATCTCCTTCACGCTCGCGTTGTGGATGGAGCCGGCCCGCACCGCTTTATAGGCGGCGTACTTCGTCAGGAGCCGCGCCTGGTGCATCAACCCCAACTGCAGGATGCCCAGGATGAGAAAGACGAAGAGCGGCAGGACAATCGCGGACTCCACCGCAGCCTGTCCAGACTGTGCCCTTGCAAGGCGAAAGCAGAGGCGACATCGCATACACCAATCACTACCACACCCACAGCGCCCCCCTCAAAATCCCTGGGAATCAAAACCTCCACTCAAAACCCGCAATGTTGCCCCCTGCACATGAATGACAATCATTCCCCACGAGGCGTTGCCTTCGTCACAATCGCGTCACCTCGGCCGCTTGCCCTCACATGCACCGGACAAATACAGCCATGCTCCATGGTGGGAACCCACGACACGGAGATATGACAAACACCCGACATTGCTGGGAGGCATGAGAGGCCATGCACTGCCTGCTGGCCCGTGGGGCAGCCAGGCCTCCCTCGCACGCTTGAGCACATGTTTCGGGGGAAACACGTAGGTGGCGCGGTTCCGGTGCGCTCACGTACGGGAAAGCCCGCGTGGCCTCACTCACGGCATCCGCGAGTCACGACTCCGTCCTGGCCTCGATGCCACGGGCCCCGCCCCCATGCCGGGGGCGACTCCATGCCCCTACGGGATGGGCGACTGGATGACGTAGTAGATGGAACCGAAATACCGCTGCAGCGCGTTCAGCAACTGCACCAGGAACGGCCAGCCCATCACGGTAAAGCCCATCAGCGCCGCGGTGACCACGGCGTACTCCACCATCGACTGACCGCGCGCCCGAACAAGCCCCAGCCTCCGGGGTGACTTCGCCATCGCTGTATCCTTCCTGTCGTTCACGGAGCGGCACCTCGCTGGAGCAGCGAGACCTGAAGCTCCACCCCTGGCGCCTCCGCGCGCGTGCGCAAGGTGGCCCGCCCCAGGGTGGTGCCCTTCATCAACTCGAACGCGATGCCGTTCGCGTCCACCGGCTCCACGGCCCCCACGTCCCAGCCCTGCTGCGTGAGCAGGCTCCGGTACCGCTCACCCACCGAGGTCGGAGAGCCCTCCGGCAGTTGGCCGGAGACGACGTGGTGCGAGGCCCCCTCCATGGAGAAGGAGAGCGTGACGGGTTGACCCAGCTCGGGCGGCAACGGAATCCAGGGCGGCACCCGCGAGGCCCGCTTCAACAGCGGCGCCACCTGCCCCGCCGACACGAAGCCCAGCGTCTCTCCTCCCTGCGCCAGCACGGAGACGAGCCGCATCTCCTCCGTCGCCGGACTCCAGTACCCCACCCAGCCCCCGTGCTCGCCATGGCGCTCGCCGAGCACCGGCAGCCCATTGTCCAGCAGCACCTGCCGGTAGTGGGAGAGGACCTGCTCCGGCGTGTCCTTCGTGGAGAACCACGCCACGGCGATGGGCACGTCCGGGCCCAGGTAGTCCACCGCGAGCAGTTCCGCGCGGCTCGCCCGGGGATACGCGGGGAAGTGCACCAGCGCGCGCTTCAGCGCGGCCTCCTCCTCGGGCGAGCGCCCCGCGGGCTTCGCGGGGGGCGCATCATCGAGCGAGGGCGGAGGAGCCCACTCCTCCGTCGCGTCGCGCCGCCCGTAGACGGCGCCCTCCCAGGCAAAGCCAATCAACGAGCCCACCACGGCCACGGAGAACAGCAGCGCCGGCACGCGGATGACCAGGCTCGAGGCACGCGACATCAGCAGCTCTCCGCCTGGGCACAGCCCAGGTAGTTGTTCCCCCGGGCGTCGTGCGTGGCCTCGTTGTTGTCCTTGTCCCAGTCCTTCCACTCGCTGTTGAAGTAGCTGGCGCTTCCGCCGTTCTGATCCAGGGTCTGCACCGGCCCGCCGCTCGACGGGAAGGGCTTGATGGAGAGGCTGGGCTCGCGCGGGTCATCCCCGGGGGGCATGGAGTCCAGGCGAATCGCGCTGTTGAGCACTTCCTGCGTGGCCTGGCTGACGAGCGCCTCGGCGGCCGAGGACATCTGGGTGTACCCCGCGTTGTCCTGGTTCTTGTAGACCTGCGCCAGCCGCACGTAGAGGTTGTCCTCTTCGCCGTTCGTCGTCCCCGGCCCCTGGTTCGCGGCCTTCGTGAGCGCCCACGTATCGGTGACGATGGCGATGCGCTCCCAGGGCAGCAGGTAGACGTCGCCCTCGAGCCCGCGCGGGTCGTCCTGCAAGTCGCCCCCCGTCGCGTTGCCGTGGATGCCATCGGAGCGCTTCTTCGTCTGCCGCGCGAGCCCCACCTGACTGAAGTCCTGCAGGAAGGACTTGGGCAGCAGGTAGTTCTGCACGCCCAGGCGCGCCGAGCAGCGGATGACGCCGCCCTTGCCGAACTGGTCCATGTACGACTGGTGCAGGTCCACGTTGTACGCGCCCGCGGGACCGCCACCACCGCCGCCATTGGGGTCGGCCTGGTTCAGCGTGCACTGCACCTGCTGCGCTCCCGGGTTGAGCCAGCACGCATGCGCGGACACCTCCGCGTGGTGGCCCTCGTCGTTCTCACACTCGGGACCCTTGCCAGGGCCGAAGCTGTCGAGGCCCGACTCGTGGTCGCAGTACATGAGCCGCGCGAAGTACTGCGCGCCGGTGAAGCCATTGAAGGGCTCCGGGCCGGACTCGGGCGGGTCCTTGGGCGGGGTCGGATAGTCCTGCACGGCGTAATCCCAGACAGTGGACAGCGCCGTCTCCTGCGAATCCAGCGTGTGCCTCAGCAGGTCGTCCAGGAAGAGCGCGTACATGAAGACGGGGATGATGACCAACATGCACAGCGCCGTCTCCACGGCGGCGGCGCCCCTGGCCGCGCGATGTCTGGAAGTCCTCACAGCGCAACCCCTTCCACCTGCGACATCTGGGCGGCTTCCGAGTTGCCCGCGGCCTCCAGCACCTGCTGCGCATCTCCCTTGGTGTAGGGGTGCAGCTTGGCGCGCCAGTAGGGCGCGAAGAGGTTGGGGGCCTCCTTCCAACCGTCGTCGCCGAAGCGGTGGTAGTAGACGAGCGACTTGGACATGGCCATGCCCTCGGTCGCCGCGACGGTGAGGTTTCCATCGCCTTGCTGGCCATGGGTGAGCTTCACCTGCGCCGAGGAGTTGAGCTCCCAGGGCGCGCGCTTCGTGTCGCCCACGCGGAAGCGCATGGACAGGTAGCTGTAGACGCGCGGCTGGCCCCAGTCCCGGTCCGGGTCCGGGTTGGCGCGGAACTTCATGAAGCAGTTTCCAGAGCCCGCGCAGCCGGTGAGCGCCCGGACGTTGACGCCCTCGAACCGATGCTGGCCCGAGTGTGCGCCATCACCCTTGTGGTCGCCGCCGCTGTCGTCGCTCCAGATTTCCGACTTGAAGGAGCTGAACCCGAAGCCGTGCTTCCATTGGTGGGTGATGTTGCCCTCATCCTGCGCCGCCACCATGGAGCCCTCGTTGCCCCCCTCCCGGCCGCCCTGGGTGAGCTGTCCATTGTCCTTCACCGTCTTGGCCGTCCCCCGGGTGCCGTTGATCATCTTCTGGGCTTCGTTGTTCGGGATGTCGTCCATCTCCTGGAAGAACTGGGCGTTGAGGTACTTGGGCTTGTTCATCGGGGAGCCCATTCCCGGGCTCGTCCGGGTCGCGGGCCATCCGGAGCGGGTCGCGTTGGCGATCTCCGTCATCACCCGCGCGCGGGCCTCCGGTGAGGAGTTGCTCTCGCTGCCCTGGCACTCCATCCCATCCACGGCGCAGTTGAACTCGTTGGCGTTGATGGAACCCACCGCCGACACGAGCTCGCTCGCGTTGGGCGCGGTGTAGCTCTTGAGCTGGGACAGGCCGTGGCTCCTGCCATCCTTCACCGCCTGAAGGGTCTTGTCGTGGACCGAGCGCTGGGCGGTGTGGATGTTGTCCACCATCAGGTCCAGCCCCTCCATGGCCGTGTTGAAGTTGGACTCGAAGTCCTTGACCTTGTCGTCGTAGTCGTCGCCGGCGTCACTGAAGTCGTTGGCGATCTGGATCGCCTCCGCGATGTGCTCGCAGTGGTCGCACATGAACTCGCACGCGACACACAGACCGAACTCGATGAGGGCGATCTGCATGAAGTTGTTGGACGAGGCCCGCATCATCTCGCCGGTGAGGCTGGCGGCGGACATGTATGCGTGCAGGCTGTTCATCGCCACGTAGGAGGTGGCGATGGCCCGGTTGCTGACCGCGTAGTAGTTGAGCGCGCGCGCCTCCAGCACCGCCATGGAGAACGACAGGGTGTCGCTGTGCTGCTGCAGGCTCATCTTCTGGCGCAGCGCGTGGCTCAGGTTGAAGCTCAGCGTCACCATCAGCGCGAGCACCAGGAACGACAGCGAGCCCAGGACGATGGCCTGCCCCCGCTGGATGCGACGGCGCGTCCGGCTCAGTAGGAGAACGGGAAGATGCATGCGTTGCTCGCTGGCAGGGCGTTGGTGTTGAGATAGAGATTGGACTGCATCCGCATGGTGTACGTGGCGCGGATGGGCATGATGTAGATGCCCTGGCCGGCGGCGCTCTCGTAGGGGCTCTCACCCGTGGCGGCGCCTCCGAAGCGGCGGGTGGAGACCTTGGCCTGCTCCGCCGCCTTCACCTTCCCCATGCGCATCAGCATCGGCATCTCGCGGCCGCGCGCGGCCTGGTAGATGACCCAGTCCGCGAAGGGAATCAGCAGCCGGTAGTTGAGCGTGAGCTGGATGCGCAGCTTGGTGCGGTGGTTCTGCCGCCAGTTGGCCGGGCTGGTGTTCTTGGGGTCGTCGAAGTCGAACTCCGCCCCTCCGGAGACCTCTTCCTGCGTCGGGCCGCAGACGGTGACCTCCGCGTACTTCAGGTCCACGCCGGGCATCTCGTTGCTCTTCAGCTCGTTGAACTTGGTCTCGAACTCCTGCGCGCTGCCCACCGGGCGGGTGTACTCGATGCCACCCGCGCCACCGGCCCGGCTGCTGAGGATGGGCAGCAGCACCCCGAGCGCGGCGGCCTCCATGGTCTTCACGTTGGCGTTGTGGAGGGAGCCGGCTCGCACCGCCTTGTAGGCGGCGTACTTCGTCAGGAGCCGGGCCTGGTGCATCAGCCCGAGCTGGAGCGTGCCCAGGATGAGGAACACGAAGAGCGGCAGGACGATGGCGGACTCCACCGCGGCCTGGCCTGATTGGGTCGCTGTGGTGAGGGAGCGCATCCAGCCTCGCGAAAGGGCGCTGGGGTACCGCACGCCCCGAGCACCACGAAGTTACACTGACAATCTGATCTCGCGATTCACGACCCTAATGTTGCCGGCGCGGAGACGAAAACTTCGCGGGCCGTCATCGCAGGCTCGAAGCATCCCTCTCCCTGGGAAAAAAGCCGCGCCAGAAGACTCCCGGCGGCCACATGACCGATGGGTCGCGCCAAAACTCTCAACGGTTGCAAAAGCAAGTGACGCGGATGGCCATGGGCGCGCCCGCATGGCGGGCGGATGAGCGAGTCCCGTGCCCGGGTTCAGCGCCGTCGGGCGATCTCCTGGATGAGCTCCACGTAGCGGCGGTTCTTGGGGTTGAGCTTGAACGCCTTGCGGAAGGAGTCCTCCGCCAGGGCCCACTGCCCCTCGCCCTGGGCCACCTCGCCCAGGAAACCCCAGCCGTCCTCCAGCCCGGGTTCCTGGCGCACGACTTCCTGGAGTTCCTGGAGTGCCAGGCGGCCGTGGGCCTCCGGCTTCATGAGGTAGCGAGCCCAGGCGCGCCAGGCGTGATGCAGCGGCTTGGGTTCGATGTCGCAGGCGTATTCGAAGTACTCGAACGCGCCCGCGTAGTGCTTCGCGGCGAGCCGGCGTCTGGCTTCGTCGAACTGGGTGGTCGCATCCAGCAGGTCGGTGCGGATGCGGAACTGTTCGGCGGTGCTGGGGCGGCCCGTGGTGGCGCGCTCCTTCTCGCGGTGCGCCGCGCGGCGCTTGCGCCACAAGAGGTTCTGCTCCGCGTCCGACAGCACGCCGTACGCCTTCGCGGAGGCCGCCAGCAGGGCCTCCGCCTTCTCCTTCAGCTCCGGCGTCTGGAAGCGCAGGGGCGAGTACCGCTCCGCCCACGCGAGGAAGGCGCGGCGCAGGGGCAGGGGCTGCACGTCCTCGGAGACCTCCAGCAGGGCGAACGGGTCCTTGCTCCGGTGCGCGAGGAAGGCCGTCACCAGGGCGTCTCTGGCGGCCACGTCCTCGTCGGAGAACGGCGTGCCCCGCGCGGCGACGGGCTCCGGGGCAACGGGGGGCGACGGGGGTGGCGCCACGGGCACCGGCGCGGCGCGAGCGGACAGCTCCGCCGCCTTCGCGTCCGCGTCCTCCACGAAGCCCGCCACGCCCAGCAGGCACAGCGCGTAGAGCCGCCGCAGCACCGTCTCCGTGTCGAAGCCCGTGCGCTCCTGGAGTTCGTTGAACGTGGGCCGCTGCCGGAGTTGCTGCAACAGCCGCGCGTCCTTGGATGACAGCTTGGGCCCGGACTCCACGCCGGGCATCTGCCCGAATCTCCGCTCGTCCGTGAAGGTGAAGTGGGTGGCCACCGCGTCGAAGGGCATCACCCCTTCCACGCCCGTCAGGATGAGCTGCGCGGGGTTGGTCCGCACGCTCGCGTCCGGCGTCTCCGCGTCCGCGATGAGGCGGTACTTCGCGTCCACCCACCGGAAGCAATCCAGGAGCTTGTGGGCCAGGTTCGCCTGGAGCTGCTTGTACAGGTCAAAGGGACTGATGAGCCCCTTCTGCACCAGGAGCCCGCCCATCTGCATGCCCGTGGACACGCTCTCCGCCAGCGACTTCTGGTAGTCCGCCTCCGTCAGCCGGCCCTTCTCCACCAGGTACTTGCCCAGCGTCTCGTGCAGCAGGTTGGACTGGCACGCCACCGGTGAGCCGTCCTCGAAGAGGATGCGCTTCTCGCGCTGCCGCACCTTCAGCTCCAGCGTACAGGTGCGCTCCTCCACCATCAGCGCATGCACCAGCAGAGGGAACGGTGTGTCGGCGAGCAAGCCCTCGCGCTGGCGGAGCACCTGCGACGGGGTGGGAAACATGGAGCGGTGCCTCGGCTGTGGACGCGAGAAGGGCTGGCCCCGGAAGCCTACGCTCCCCCTCGCTCCCCCTGTCCAGTGACTCCAGACATGTTCCAGGGAGTCGTACTTTCACGGAGAGATTCGAACAGCGAGCGAAGGTGGATTCACTCAGGGTGCGAAGCCTCACATGCAACCGTTGACGGCTCGCACGGCCAGGTGCGCCCGGGGCACCACGGTGACGCGGGGCGACGGCCCCTTGTGTCACTCGAACACGGCGCGGGCACCGCCCCGGAGGGGTCTAGGATGGGGCTCCACACCCCTGGAGGACGCCCATGAAGTCACTCTCACGCAGCATCGCGGTCACGCTGCTCTGTCTCACCGCCGCTTGTGGAGGCTCGGTGGAGGACCCCGGTCAGGAGCTGGGCACGACGGAGCAACACAGCCGGCCGTGCACGCACGAATCTCAATGTCCCAGCACCCAGACCTGCGTCGTGGGCACCTGCGTTCCAACGTGTGACCTCGCCGCGCCCACCGTGGTCTGCGGCAGCGTGCAGTGCTGCCCCGGGTACCTGGCGCCCAACGGCAACCAGAGCAAGCCGTACTGCAACTTCGCTTGCTACGACGGGCCCTGAACCCGGGCCCTCGCTTCACGAGCCGCGCGCCCGGGTCTGTCATTGCAACGCGGGCCTGTGGCGACCTCCAGGCTAGTCCACGTCCTCTTCCAGGCCGGTGGCCGAGGGCATCTCGCCGGAGTACCGGTCGCCGTAGTACCCGTGGCGGCCGTGCGCGCGCGGGGCGAACAGGCCCAGCTGGTTCGCCACCGCCGCGCCCGTCCCCAGCACCAACGCCAGCAGCACCGCGTAGGTGAGCGGCCGGCTGGGGCGCGACAGCCACGCCCACCGGCGCTCGCGGCGACGCTGGAAGCCCGGCGCCGCCACGTACTCGCCCCACGCCAGCTCTCGCATCCGCGCCGCGTCCGCCGCGCGCCCGTCCTTCGCCAGCGCGCGCGCCAGCAGATAGCGCCCCTCCACCGAGCCCAGCCGCGTCGCGCAGAAGCGCTCCAGGGCTTCAATCGCGCCCTTCACCTCGCCGCGCTTCAGCCGGAAGCGGCCTCGCTCCAGGTCGATGGCGCCCTGCCGGTAGCCTGCGTCCAGATTGGCCGCTTCGTCCAACAGCAGCTCACCGCGGCGCGCGTCCCCGGAGCCCAGGTACGCCACGCCGAGGAGGTACAGGGTGTCCACATCCTCGTCGCCCGCCTCCAGGTTGGGCTTGAGGATGTCCACGGCTTCGTCGTACCGCTTCTGCTCGACGCGGATGTCCGCCAGCTCGTGGCGCGCGCGCCGCTCGTGAGGGTTGGTGAGGATGGTCCCCGCCAGCTCGCCCGCGCGCTGGAAGCGCTTGAACATGCGCACCGGGCTGGGCAAGAGCCGCCACGTGAAGCGGTCCGCCACGAAGATGAAGACGATGACCAGGCCCAGCGACAGCAACGGGCTGCCGGTCAGCAGGGTCAGGAACATCCACAACATCCACTTGCTCATAAGCTCCTCGACATCCCTCGCGCGCGCCGCTGACTAGAGCAGCCGCGCGCAGACGGCGCTGTGTACGTCCGCGCCCTTTTCCGTCAAAGCCAGCCGCCCACCCGTGAGCGTCGCGAAGCCGTGCTCCACCAGCCGCGCCACCTCCACCCGCCGCGCTTCCACCGACTGCCCGTACCGCTCGCACACCACTTCCCAGTCCACGCCGGACACCAGCCGCAAGCCCATGGACAGCCGCTCCGCGAACAGCTCCTCCGGCCCCAGCGCCTCCCGCCCCTCCTCCGGCAAGCGGCCCGCCTCCACCTCACCCAGGTACTTCTCCGGGCTGCGCACGTTGACGTAGCGCGAGGGCTCGGGCGTCAGCAGCATGCCCGTGGCGCCCACGCCCAGCGCCAGGTACTCGCCCCCCGTCCAGTAGAGCGCGTTGTGCCGGGAGCTGAAGCCCTCCCGCGCGTGGTTGGACACTTCATAGCGGCGCAGACCCGCCGCGCCATACACCTCGCGCACCACCCGGGCCATCTCCACCACGTCGTCGTCCGCGGGCAGCTCCAGCTCGCCGCGCTTGAGGCGCTTGGACAGCGGCGTGTCCTCCGCCAGCACCTCGCGCTCCACCGTCAGCGCATACGTGGACAGGTGCTCCGGCGCGAGCGCCACCGCCCGCCGCGCGTCCTCCTCCACCTGCGCCACGCTCTGCCCGTGCACGCCGTAGATGAAGTCCATGGACACCACCGGGAAGCCCGCCCGCCGGGCCAGCTCCACGGCGAGCTCCACCTGCGCCGCGTCATGCGCGCGGCCCAGCGCCTTGAGCGTCTCCGGGCGGAAGGACTGCACGCCCAACGACAGCCGGTTCACCCCCGCGGCCCGATATCCCGCGAAGCGCTCCGCGTCGGCGCGCTCCGGGTTGCCCTCCAGCGACACCTCCACGCCGGGCGACACCGTCAGCCTGGCGGCGATGCCCTCCAGCACGCGGGCCACGTAGCGGGGGTGCCACAGCGAAGGCGTGCCGCCGCCCAGGAAGATGGACTCCAGCGGCTTCGAGCGCAGCTCGGGCGACGCCGCGAGCCGCGTGTCGAGCTCCGCGAGCACCGCGTTCGCATAGCGCTCCTCGGGCACCTGCTTCGCTACCGCCACCGCGAAGTCGCAGTACGGGCACTTCGCGAGGCAATAGGGGAAATGCAGGTACAGCCCGAAGCGGGCCGCGGCCATCCCCGTGAGCGGGTCCACTGGTGCGTCGAACGGCATGAGGGGCAAACCTTTACTTCCGGCCCTTCAATTGCGCTTCGAGCTTCGCGATCTTCGCCTTGTAGCCAGCCGCCGCTTCGAGCGCCGTCTCGGCCGCCATCAGCTTTCGCTTCAGGTTCGCCGCGTCCGCCTTGAGCCCCTCCCGCTCGGCTTCCCAGTCGCCGGAACCGCCAGCGGGCTTTCCGCTCGCCTGCTTCTCGAGCTGGGCAAGCTTCGCTTCCAGTGCCGCGCGAGCCTCCTGCTCCGTCCTGAGCGAGGACTCCGCGCGCGTCAGCTTCGCCTCCACCGCCGCTCGCGCCGCGTCCGAGTCCTTGGCCTGTCCCGCCTTCGCACCGCGCGACTCCTCCAGCGCGGCCTCCGCCCGAGCCAGCTTCGCTTCGAGGTCCTTGAGCTTGCCCGCCTGCGAAGACTCCGCCTGAGACAGCTTCGCTTCCGTCGCGGACCGCGCGGCGTCCGCATCCTTGAGCTTGCTCGCCTGCGCGGCCTCGACCTGCGACAACTTCGCTTCGGCGTCCTTGAGCTTGCTCGCCTGCGCGGCCTCGGTCTGCGTCAGCTTCGCTTCGAGGTCCTTGAGCTTGCTCGCTTGCGCGGCCTCGGTCTGGCTCAGCTTCTCAGCGGCTGCCTTCAGCGCGCTCGCTTGCGCGGCCTCGGCTTGCGCCAGCTTCTCGGCGGCCTCCTTCAAGGCACTCGCCTGCGCCGCTTCGACCTGCGCCAGCTTCGCCTCGGTCTCCTTCTGCTTCGCGGCCTGCGCGACCTGGGCCGCCTGCGCCGCCCGGGTGGCCTCCGCCTTGGCCGACTCCAGCGCACCCTCCAGCATCTTCAAGCGCTGCTGGAGCCGCTCCGCCTTGTCCGCCTCCGCGCGCGTGGCCTCCAGCTCATCGCGCAGCTCCGCCAGCTCCGCTTCGGTGCCGCCCTTCCCCGCCGCCAGCGAGTCCGCGCGCGCTTCTTCTTCCGCGGCCCGCACCTGTGCGTCCGCGCGCTCGGCTTCGGCCGCCTCGCGACGCACGCGCTCCAGCGACACGTCTTCCTTCGCCTGCGCCAGCACGCCCTGCACCCGCGCCAGCTCCGCCTCACGCTGCCCGGAGGCGGTCTCCAGCATCGACACGCGCGCGGCCAGTCCCACGCGCTCGGCGTCCGTGGTCGCCGCCTTCATCTCCGCCGCGCCGACCTGCTTCTTCAGCGCCTCGCGCTCGACCTGCGCCGCCTCCAACGCCGAGGTCAACTCGGCCACCTTGGCCTCGGCCTGCTGCGCCGCTTCGCCCAGCGCCGCCGCGTCCGCCTCCATCCTGTCGCGCAGCGCCACCTGCTCGACTTCCAGCGCCTCCAGCGCCTCCTTCAGCGCCGCCGCCTCCCCTTCCGCCACCGACGCCCGCTCACCGGCCTGCGACAGCCCCTCTTCGAGCGCCTGCGCACGCTCCGTCGCGCGCGCCTCCTCCGCCTCCAGACGCGACGTCAGCCGCGCCAGCTCCGAGGCGCGCCCCTCCAGCGCCTGCCGCAACACAGGCACCTCCGCCGCTTCCGTGGTGCGCGCGGTGAGCGCCGCTCGCAGCCCGACGATTTCGGCGTCCTTCAGCGCCAGCGCCTTCTCCAGCTCGGCCGTCTGGCCCTGGAGCGTGCGCAGCCCTTCCTCCACCACCGCGAGCTGACGGCGCGCCTCGTCGCGCTCCTGCTCCAGCGTCTGCGCGCGCCCCTGCGCCTCCTCCAGCGAGCTCTTGGACCAGTCGCTCTCGCTCTCCACCGCGCTCAGCGCGCCCTGCGCCTCCGCGAGCGCCGTCTCCAACTGCCCGGCGCGCAGGCTCAGCGAGTCGCGCTCGCCCGTCATCTCCTCCAGCTCGCCGCCCAGCCGCTCCACGTCCGCGACGACCTGCTGGTACTGCTCCTGGACGGCCTCCAGCGCGCCCTGCGACTCGGACTTCTCCGCCGCCAGCTCCGCCACGCGGTCCTGCGCCAGCGACAGCGCCTCCTTGGCGCCCACCAGCTCCTCGGCCACCGCGCCCCGCGACTCGCGCTCGTCCTGGAGCTCCGCCGTCAGCCGGGGGATCTCCGACTCCACCTCCGCCAGCGCGCGCGACAGGTCCTTGCGGTCCGCCTCCAACGAGGCCAGCTCCGCCTCCAGGCCGGCGAGCTTCGCCTCGGCCTCGGCGGCGCGCTTCTCCGCGCCCGACAGCGCCTCCGACGTCTGGACCAGCTTCGCGGGCGAGTCCTTCACCGCCAGCAGCTGCGCCTTCGCCTCCGCCGCTTCCTTGCGCAGTTGGGTGAGCGACTGCTTCAGCCCGTTCACCTCCCCGTCGCGCTCCGCGTACAGCGTGCGGGCGCGGGCCAGGGTCTCCGTCTTCTGCCGGACCACCGCCCGGAAGTACTCCAGCTTGTCCTCTGGCGAGCCCCCCATGGGCATCCGGGGCTCGGACGCCTCGTTGAAGGGGTCATTGCCGGGCACCCGCACCGCCCGCGAAACCGGGGCCGGGGTGGCCGGGGCGATGGGGGCTGGGGTGGCCGCGGGCTTGGACGCACCCGTGCCCACCGACGCGGAGACCGCGGAAGCGGCCGGACGGCGAGGGGGCAGAGGGGGCGGGGCAGCGGGCGGTGGCGCCGAGGGCGGGGGCTTGGGCTGGGGCCTGGAGGGGGCAGCGGCGGTGGGGGCGGGGGGGGCCGCTTGGACGCCAGTGTCCTCCAGGTCCAGGCTGTCGCGCAGGTCCGCGAGCGGATCCACCTCTTCCGGAGGTGACGGCATGGGCATTCGCAGGTTACCGCCCGGCGGCGCGGCCTACCAGGGACGCGTGACGAGACAGGTCGGTTCGGGCTCCTGGACGCTGGGAGGCCGCACGGACCCCTCGACGCCGGGGCTCCCGGGCGTTAGCCAGTGGGGGAAACATCACACCTCGCCTTGCCCTCCTGGGGGGCGAGTGCCAGCTTCGGACGCTCCTATATGGCCATCCGCTACGCGCTTCCCAACGGGCTCACCGTCGTCTTCGACGAAAACCACGCCGCCAAGGTCGCGGCATTCCAGGTCTGGGTCAAGGTCGGCAGCGCCGACGAGCGCCCCGACCAGGCGGGCCTGGCCCACCTGCACGAGCACATGCTCTTCAAGGGCACCGAGCGGCGAGGCCCCGGCGAAATCGCCCGCGACGTGGAGGCCCACGGCGGCGAAATCAACGCCTGGACGTCGTACGACCAGACCGTCTACCACATCGTCATCGCCAGCCAGTTCGCCCGGACGGGCCTGGACATCCTCGGGGACGCGGTGCGCCGCTCCTCCTTCGACGCCGAGGAGCTGGCGCGCGAAATCGAGGTGGTGTGCGAGGAAATCAAGCGCAGCCAGGACACGCCCTCGCGGCGCGCGTCGCGCGACTTGTTCTCCACCGTGTTCCAGACGCATCCGTACCGGTTGCCGGTGCTCGGCACGGCGGAGAGCGTGCGGAGCTTCACGCGGGAGAAGGTGCTGGAGTTCTACCACCGCTACTACACGCCCAAGAACCTGGTGCTCTCCGTCTCCGGAGACCTGAGCGAGGCGGAGCTGCGCGGGTGGGTGGACGAGATTTTCGGCGGGGACTGGGGCCGTCCGTACGAGGGCGCGGGGAAGCGTCCCGAGGAGCCCACGCCCACCGGCCGCCGCGTGCTCTTGCGCCCGGACGAGGTGAAGGAGGCCTGGCTGCACATGGCCTTCCCCATCCCCGAGGCCTCGCACGCGGACACGCCCGCGATGGACGTGCTGGCGATGATTGTCGGCCAGGGTGACGCCTCCCGCCTGACGCGCGAGGTGAAGCGCAAGCACAACCTGGTCAACGACATCCACGCGTTCTCCTACACGCCGCAGGACCCGGGCCTGTTCTCGATGTCAATGACGCTGCAGCCGGGCAACCTCGAGCGGGCGCTGGAGGAGGCCTCGAAGGCGCTGGCCACGCTGCGCGTGACGCCGGTGGCCGCGGACGAGCTGTCCACGGCGAAGGCGCTGCTGGAGGCGGAGGCCGTCTACCAGCGCGAGACGGTGCAGGGCATCGCCCGGAAGATGGGCTTCTACCAGTCCGGCATGGGCAGCCTGGAGGCGGAGGCGCGCTACTACGAGGGCATCCGCTCGCTCACGGCGGAGCAGGTGCGCGCGGCGGCGGAGAAGTACCTGCGCTTCGACCACGCCACCGTCACCGGGCTTCTGCCGCACGGCACGACCTTCACGGAGGAGCAGGTCCACGCGGTGTTGGACCGGGTGGAACGCGGCCCCGTCGCCGCGCCTCCGGAGCGCAAGGCGAGCAAGGTCTCCGTGGGAGAGCCTTCGCTGCGCCTGGGCGCCAAGACGAAGGGCCCCAGCGAAATCATCACGGAGAAGCTGCCCTCGGGCGCGACCATCATGGTGCGCGTGGAGCCCGCGGTGCCGCTGTTCGCCATGCGCGCGGCCTTCATGGGCGGCCTGCGCTACGAGACGTCCGCCGACAACGGCCTCACCACGCTGCTGTCGCGCAGCCTGACGCGAGGCACGCCGACGCGGGACGCGGAGGAGATTTCGCAGCTCGTGGACATCTACGCGGGCAGCATGGGCGGGTTGAGCGGGCGCAACTCGGTGAACCTGCGGGGCGAGTTCCTCTCGCGCCACTTCGAGTCGGCCTTCCGCCTGTTCGCGGACACGCTGTCCAACCCCTCGTTCCCCGAGGTGGAGGTGGCGCGCGAGCGCGCGCTGATGCTCCAGGACATCCTCACCCGCGAGGACAAGCCGTCCAGCCTCGCGTTCGACCTGTTCAACCGGACGCTGTACCGGACACATCCGTACCGGCTGCCGACGCTCGGGGAGAAGGAGTCCGTGGAGGCTTTGGGGCCCGAGGCCCTGCGCGCGTATCACGCTCGCTACATGGACCCGTCCCAGCTCACGCTCACCGTGGTGGGTGACGTGAAGGTGGACGAGGTGCTCGCGCTGGCGCGGGAGTACTTCGGCGCCTCGCGAGGCAAGGCCGCCGCCGCGCCGAAGGTCACCGCCGAGGGTCCGCTGGAGGCCGCGCGCCAGGAGAAGCGCGTGCTGGCCAAGGCGCAGTCGCATCTGGTGATGGGCTTCCGGGGGCTGCGCATCAACGACCCGGAGCGCCACGCGCTGGAGACGTTGTCGGGCGTGCTGTCCGGGCAGGGCGGCCGGCTCTTCGTGGAGCTGCGCGACAAGCGCTCCATGGCCTACAGCGTGAGCAGCTTCGGCGTCGAGGGCATCGAGCCGGGCTACTTCGCCGCGTACATGGGCACGAGCCCCGAGAAGGTGGACGCGGCCCTGGACGGCATCCGCGCGGAGTTGAAGCGCATCCGTGACGAGCGCATCCCCGAGGAGGAGCTGGAGCGGGCGAAACAGAACCTCATCGGCACGCACGAAATCGCGCTCCAGCGGAACGGCGCGCGCGCGGGGATGATGGCCATGGACACCGTCTACGGGCTGAACCTGGACAACTTCCTGCACTACGCGGAGCACATCGCCGCGGTGACGTCGGACCAGGTGCTCGAGGTGGCGCGTCAGGTCATCGACTTCGACAAGAGCGTGCTCACCGTCGTCGGTCCGTGAGTCGCGGGCCCGCCCTCTTCCACGAGGGTGGGCCCCACGCACGCTGAACTCATCGAAGCCTCAGGGGCCCGCTCTCTCGCGAGGGTGGGCCCTTTCGCATTCTCGCTCCGGGCTCGCGGGTGGCCCGCGCTGACTCAGAGGTCGGTGCCGGGCATGGGCGGAGGAGGCGAAGGCTTCGCTTCCGGCTCGACGCCTGTCCCCAGCGAGAGCGCGGAGTCGATGGCCTCCAGCAACGGCCCCGCCGGAGCCCCCGGCAGCGTCGTGCAGGCCCGGACCAGCTCCCGCTTGGTGCGAAGCCGGTTCGGATGCGTCTTGGCCTCGCGGGCCAGTGCCTCCGGGTCCACCGGCGCGGCCAACAACGAGGCGCAGGTGCGGAAGGTCTCCATCCGTGAGCGGTCCTCGTCATGGAGCAGCACCGGGGCTCCGTCCAACAGCAGGCCCGAGAAGCTCATCGTCCGCATCTCGTCGGCGCTCAGCACCAGCGTCCCATTCAGCGTGGCGCGCGGCTCGGGCGGAGGGCCATTGCCGCCCGCCAGCTCCACCACGCCGTCCGCGGGCTTGGGCTGACAGGGCACCTCGCGCAACGCCACCATCTCGTCGGCCTTGCGCGTCTCCTTCGTCTCGCCGCCCCGGTGGAGCTGGATGATGCCCGCCACCACCGCGGGCACGCCCAGTGACAGCAGCACCACGCCCCACGTCGTCGCCACCTCGCGGCTGGGGGCACCGTAGTGGCCACTCCGGTCGATGGAGTCCTTGTCCGGTGTGTTGGAGAAGAGCGTGCGCCCCAGCACCAGGAAGCCACCCACGGCGGTGAGGACACCCCCCGAGCTCACCGCCCCCGCCGCTCCCGGTACGGAGCGGGTGGTGATGATGTCCTCGGTGTACTCGGCATGTTGTTCGGTGCGGCAGATGTCCGCCGTCAAGAAGCGCAGGGAGAGCTGGGGCCAACGCACCTCCGTGCGCGCGAAGGGCATGCGCTCCCCGAGCTGCGTCTCCTGGAGGTACGTGCGCAGGACGGGGCCTCGCTCGGTGCGCCGCTCCATGTCCAGGGGCGTACACCCCACCGAAAGCACCAACGCCGACGCCACCCACCGCTTCATGGCACTTCCCCCCGGAAAAAGGTCGTCACGTCCGGACAGTCCACGAGGAACCGGGCCGAATCCCCACAAGTGGGCGTGCGCCCCGGGGTGGTCCCCTCCCGGATGAGCGGCACCCGGCAGTCCAGGACCCGCTCCCGAGTGGGTACGGAGAAGGTGAAGTCCTCCGAGCCGCAGCCGGTCCGCTCCAACAGGGTGGCCTCGCAGCGGGTGTCCACGGCGAGCTGCTCGGCCACGCCGGGACAGGCCGACGTCTCGCAGAGGCGGTTGACGACATCCCGACAGACGGCGGCGTCGGGCGCTTCCGGGCCGGAGCAGGCGGTCAGCCAGGCCAGCGGCCACAAGATGAACAGGTGTCTCACGGCGCTCCCACGCTACGCACGGCGCGGTAAAAGGGCCCGCATGTCCCAGACCTATCTGTCACTCACCGTGGAGTTGCCCGAGGAAGCGTCCGAGGCCGTACAGGACCTCCTCCACGAGTCCGGTGCGCTCGGCCTCGAGGTACGAGACCGGGAGACTCCCCCCATGCCCGGCGTGAAGGCTCCGCCGGTGGGCGAGAACATCATCATCGGCTACTTCGAGGACCGCGAGACGGCCGAGGCCGCCCGCGAAGAGGTCGCCGAGTCCTACCCCTCCGCCCGGCTCAGCCTGGACGAGCAGCCCCAGCAGGACTGGAGCAACGAGTGGAAGTCGCTCATCAAGTCCGTCCATGTGGGCCGGCTGTGGGTGGGGCCGCCGTGGGACGTGGGCAATGCCCCCGCCGGGGCGGTGCGACTGGTGATTGAGCCGAAGATGGCTTTCGGCACGGGCGACCACCCCACCACTTCGCTGTGTCTGGCGGCGGTGGATGCGTTCATGGCGGACCATCCGGGCGCGAGCGTCCTGGACGTGGGCACCGGCACGGGTGTGCTCGCCATCGCGGCGAAGAAGCTGGGCGCGGGGCGCGTCGTCGCCACGGACAACGACCCGACGTCGGTGGAGCTGGCGCAGGAGAACCTGACGGACAACGGCACGCCCGACATCGACGTGTCCGGCAAGGAACTGACGGCGGTGGAAGGCACCTTCGACCTGGTGCTGGCCAACATCCTCGCCAACACGCTCATCGAGCTGGCGCCGCTCATCGCCCTCAAGGCGAAGGACCGGTTGGTGCTCGCGGGCGTGCTGTCTCATCAGCGCGCGGACGTGGAGGCCGCCTACCGCAACCAGGGCTTCACCGTGCTGCCCGGTGCGACGCAGGGCGAGTGGGTGCGCATCGATTTGAAGCGCTGAAGTGCCCGAGCGAGGGCTCGCGTGCGGCGACCACGCGAGCCCAGACGTACGGCGCCCGCGATGCTCCGCCTCGGGGATGCGGCTCGCGCGGCGCCCCCACAGGCGAGTGGGCGCCTTCGGGGATGCGGCTCTCGCGACGCCTTGCCGGCGAGTGGGCGCCTTCGGCGATGTGGCTCGCGCGACGCCCTCACCGGCGAGTGGGCGCCTTCGGCGATGTGGCTCACGCGGCGCTCCCACTGGCGAGTGGGCGCCTTCGGGGATGTGGCTCACGCGGCGCCCTCACCGGCGAGTGGGCGCCTTCGGCGATGAGGCTCACGCGGCGCTCCCACCGGCGAGTGGGCGCCTTCGGCGATGTGGCGAGACTCCTCGATGCGGCGTGCGCACGACAGCGTGTGGCCATGCGCCCGCGTGCGCGGAGAGTTACTCGACGTTCGGGCGCTTCACGAGCCGCAACTCCTTGTCGAGCTCCACCACGGCGGAGCCAAGTCCTCCGCTCTGCGAACGTGAGTAGCGCACGTCATCAATCGTGACGCGCCACCCCGCCTCCGTCTGTGCCACCTGATACGTGGGCAGACGCAGCCAGTTGGCGAGGCCGCGCAGATGCGGCGCCGCGAGCGCGGCCTGGATGACGGGACCAGGGTTGGGCTCGCGAGGAAGCGTCGGCCCGCTCATTTCAAGGTGCGCGTCACCGCCGCTCAGGAAGTCCGCGCGGACGAAGTGGTAGCGGTCCGGCCCCAGGGCGATGAGGTCTCGCACGAAGGGATTCGCGGGCACCGGCCCCGCGATGACGCGCTCCACGGAGTGCCCCTGCGCCTTCAGCCACTCCTGGGCCCTGGGCGCGGCGACCTGCGAGCCCAGCAGGATGGCACCCAGATAGAGCACCAGTCCCACGCCGCACACCGTCGCCACGCGCTGGGTGGACACCACATGCGTGCCCTTCAAGCGCAGCCAGAGGATGGCCACCACTCCCACGGCCCAGAGCACCTTCGCGGGCCAGGGAACGAAGCCAGGAATGGTGACGAGCGCGGTCGTGGCCACGCCCAACACGAGCCAGCCCGCGACGGACTTCCGCGTGCGCGCATCCGCCATGATGACGGCTGCTCCCGCGAGCAGCCAGACCCACGGGTCGACGATGAACAACGTGTCGCCGTAGAACCACGTCCCGTCGAACGGCATCAACAGCCGCACTCCATAGGTGTTGAGCCAGTCCAGCGCGGGATGACTCAGCACCGACACCGTGGACAAGAGCAACAGCGGCCCCGCGCGCGCGGGTGCAAGGTCTGGCTGCCGGCGCCTTCGCACGCAGCGGTCCCACAACAACATCAACCCCGTGAGCACGAAGGGCCAGAGCGATAGCGCGAGCACCCCATGCGTCCAGCCTCGACGCCAGTACAGCGACGCGTCCGAGCCCGCGAGGGCGAAGACAGCATCCACGTCCGGGAGATTCGCGCCGATGACGAGCGTCGCGGTGGCCAGCGGCGTGTAGCGCTTCAGCCCCGCCTCCGCCATCCAGGCTCCGACCAGCGAGTGAGCGAGATTGTCCATCCGTCTTGAGGGTACTCCACTCCCACATGGACCTCGACACCTCGCGTCACCTTCTCTGCCCGGCACGAAAATGAGGGACGCGTTAGACAGTCGCGCCTCGAAGAACCGCCGTCCGCCCGTGACGGCCTGGAGCCTTCCATGTCCATCTCGATGTACCAGGCGTCGATTCCCGTCTTCATCCGAGCCCTCAACGTGCTCTCCACCCTGCTCGAAAAGGGGGCCCAGCACGCGAAGGAGAACGGCGTCGATCCGCAGACCCTGCTCGACGCGAAGCTGGCGCCGGACATGCTCAACCTCGTGGCCCAGGTGCAGCGCGCCAGCGACACCTCGAAGGCCACCGCCGAGCGCCTGAGCGGCGTGCCCGCCCCGCGCATGCCGGACACCGAGAAGACCTTCGACGAACTGCACGCGCGCATCGCGAAGACCGTCGCCTTCCTGAAGTCCATCGACGCCTCGACGCTCCAGGGCAGCGAGAAGCGCACCGTCACGCTCACGGCGGGGGACTACAAGCGCGACTTCCAGGGAGACGACTACCTGTTCACCTTCGGCCTGCCGAACTTCTATTTCCACGTCACCACGGCCTACGACATCCTCCGCCACAATGGAGTGCGCATCGGCAAGCAGGACTTCATCGGTCCCTTCGAGCCGCGCTGAACGTCTCTTGGGCTCCACGCTCCGAACGCGCTAGCGTCCCCGCCGCGTGGAGCCCCCACCCGTTCATCCGCCGCCCAAGCCCCCGGACGAGGTCCGCTCCCAACTCGTGGGCCCGCTGCTCGCCTACCTGCGCGCCACGGGCCTGGACCCGACGCCCCTGGTGGAGCGCTTCGGCCTGCCGCTCGACGCTGGCACCCTTCCCGAAGTCAGCCTCCCGCTCCCCACCCTGCACGCCTTCCTGGACGCGGCGGAGGCCCTCTCCCAGGACGCCTTCCTCGGACTCCACGTCGCCCAGCGCGTGCCGCGCGGCAACTACGGGCTCGTCGAGTACATCGCCCGGGCCTCGCCCACGGTGCGCGACACCTTCCGCTCGCTCGCGCGGTACATGGCGCTGCTGGAGCCCGCGTGGCTCGCGTCGTTCACCGACGACGCGGACGGCGGCGGCACCTTCGCCTACGGCATCGCCGGAGCCCCGCTCGCGTACGGCCGTCACGCCAGTGAGTACGGCCTCGCCCTCTTCACCCACGTCGGCCGCCAGCTCACCGAGCGCCCGTGGAAGCCTCGCGCCGTCGCGTTCGCCCACCCCGCGCCTCCGGACATCGCGCCGCTGGTGGAGCACTTCGGCGTCACCCCGACGTTCGGCGGAAGACGCAACGCCCTCTCGCTGGACGCCGCCGCGCTCGACCTGCGCGTGGTGGGCGCGGACCCCGCCCTCCTCTCCGTCCTGGAGCGCGCCGCCAGTGGCGTCAGCGCACCCACGCCCCCGGCTCCCCCGGACGCGCCCGGCTTCGTCCAGGCCGTGCGCGACGTCATCCGCGCCTCGCTGCGGGACGGGGCGCCCCAAGTCCGTGATGTGGCCAAGGGACTCCACGTCAGCCCCCGCACCTTCCAGCGCCGACTCACGGAGCTCGGGACGTCCTTCCAGGACGAGGTCGACGCGGTGCGGCGAGAGCTGGCCTTCCAGTACCTGCGCGACGCGAACCTGGGAGTGAGCCAGGTCGCCTTCCTGCTGGGCTACTCCGAGCTGAGCACGTTCGACCGCGCCTTCAAGCGGTGGACGGGAATGACGCCGCGCGTCTGGCGCGAGAGCACCGAGCGGCCCTGAGTCCCGCGCGGTGGGAGGGGTGCGGGGCAGCCGACCCGTGGCGTCTTCGGCCAGGAGATTGGCGTGCGCCGCCAGGACACCCGTCACGACTTCACCTAACTTCCCAAAAAGCCCCTGCCCCCGTCCGGAGGACGTCATGCTCAAGCCCCAGGTCGCCGCCCTCTTCGATGATTACTACTCGTCGCATCAGCACCCCATCAACCGGCTGACGCACAAGGTCGCCATCCCCGTCATCGTGCTGCACATCATCGCGATGCTGGACTGGGTGAAGCTCGTGGCCGTTCCCGTGCTGCCCGGTGGTGTGTTGACGCTGGGCATGGTGGCGCTGGCGCTGACGGCCATCTGGTACCTGCGCGCGGACGTGAAGCTGGGCCTCGTGGTGGTGGCGTTCATGGCGGCCTGTTTCCCCATCGGCCGGCTGATGCCCACGTGGAGCGTGGTGGCCATCGCCGTGTTCGGCTGGCTCATCCAACTGGCGGGCCATGCCGTCTGGGAGAAGAAGTCCCCGTCGTTCCTCACCAACCTGGTCCACGCGCTGGTGGGTCCGCTGTTCTTCGTCGCGGTCCTCTTCGGCGACTACGTCATCAAGCCCCAACCCCAGGCCGGCGCCCCGGCGCGCGCCTGAGTACCGCTGTCCCCACGCCCCCCATGAGCTTCGCCGACAAGCTGCGCGTCTGGATGCCCCTGCACGAGAACCGCGTCAGCCGCGCGGTTCACTTCCTGGGCGCGTACATGTTCATCTTCGCCCTGCTCGTGCCGCTCGGCCTCGTGCGGTTCTCGGTGGGAGGCACGGAGCTGTCGGCGGCGCATGTGCTGGTCGCCGCCGTGGCGCTCTACGCCGTCTCGCTGGAGTGGACGGCGGGCATCCTTATGAGCCTGCCGCTCATTCCCACGCTGAACGCCGCGCTGGGCGTGGGCCACCTGCCGGGCCCCACCGTCGCCATCGTCGCCGTCTCCGTCATGGTGGTGCGCTTCGCGCTCGTCGTCGGCGCGCACATCGTCCTCGAGAAGAAGACCCACGGCCTGTCCCTGGGCGGCCCGCTGCTTTTCTTCATCGAGCCCGTCTACCTGCTCACCCTTGTCCTCTTTGGGATGGGGCTGAAGCGCGGACTGCACGCCCGCGTCACGGCGGGCGGACCTCAGCCAGCAACGCTCACGGCGTGAAGCACCACCGCCGGGGCGGCACCTCGCCGGCCTCGGCACCGCGTCGCACGACGTGAAGCACCCAACGACGGAGCGGCGTATTCGCCAGCCTCGGCACCACGTCGCACGACGTGAAGTCCCCAACGGCGGAGCGGCGTGTCGCCGGCCTCGTACTACGTGAACACAGGCGACCGGCGCCGCTTCGTCGTCGACTATGAGCCGCTGGCGATGCGCGCGGGCGGCGGCGGCGCCTCGACGGGCGCACCCGATACGTGGCCGTGCAGCGCGTGCACCACCACCGCCTCGCGCCGCCCCTTCACGTGAGTCTCGCCCAGCCGCCTGCCGGTGAAGTCTCCTCCGCCTCGCAGCCAGGTGCTCTCGCTCACCAGGATATCCACGCCGTGCACCTTGGTGAGCCCTTCCACCCGTGAAGCCAGGTTCACCGCGTCACCAATGACGGTGTACTCGTGCTGCTCCGCGCCCCCGAGCATGCCCGCCGCCACCACCCCTGTGTGCAGCCCAATCCCGATGCGCAGCGGTGACAGGCCCTGCAGCACCCGACGCGCGTTGAGCTCGCCCAGCTTCTCGCGCATGTCCAGCGCCGCGCGCATGGCCCGCTCCGCGTGGTCCTCGCTCGAGTCCGGCACGCCCCAGCACGCGAGCATCCCGTCCCCCAGGAACTTGTTCACGATGCCCCCTCGCGTCATCACGATGTGGGTCATCTGACCGAAGTACTCGTCGAGCAACTCCAGCACCTCCCTCGGAGGGAGCGTCTCGCTCAACATCGTGAAGTCGCGGATGTCACTGAAGAGGATGGTGACCTCGCGCTGCACGGGCTGGAGCGACGTGTCCCCCGACTGCATCACCCGCTCCACCACCTGCTTCGGCAGGAAGCGCGAGAGCCCATCACGGCGCCGCAGCCGGAGGAACATGCTCCCCACCTCCGCGTTCGTCATCGCGATGAGCAGCCCCAGCGTCACGTAGCAGAAGACGACGAAGCTGGTGCTGGACGACGTGCCGTGTCCGGACATGCCCGCGACGAGCGCATAGCCCACCGACGACAGCGTCGTGGACAGCAGCACGTGCAGCCACGAGAAGCGCGCCACGGAGAAGACCAGCACCATGCCCATGCTCGCGCCCAGCATCCCGGCGTCGAACTGGCCCGTGCGCGCCCACGCATGCCATCCCATGAAGGCGAAGAAGCTGGTGTCCGCCACCGTGGTGGGAACCGGCAGCCACCGCGC
Organism: Myxococcus sp. CA040A; assembly: GCF_013336725.1. Lineage (NCBI taxonomy): Bacteria > Pseudomonadati > Myxococcota > Myxococcia > Myxococcales > Myxococcaceae > Myxococcus > Myxococcus sp. CA040A. Next base: position 1,014,118 of record NZ_JABUMR010000005.1, read on the forward strand.
ATGACGCAGGTGCGGACGCTGTCGGCGCAGCACGAGCAGCGCGACGACGGAGAACAGCCCGTACAACACGATGGCCAGCACGCGCTGGAAGTCGTGCGGCGGAAGCGGCTCCCCGGTGACGTGGGCGATGCCGCCCTGGCTCAGCGACAGCAACGCCATCAGCGCGAGCCGCACCCAGGCCACCCGCCGCTCGCCCCGGAGCGAGCTCTCCGCCAGCACCAACTCCTCGTTGGCGCGGCTCAACGCGAAGCGGGCCACCGCGGTGTCCCTGCCTGGCACGAGGACCTCGTCGCTTCGGCCCATGAATGCGAGTCCCTTTCCTTCCGCTTCAAGGCCAGGGGCTCGCGCTCCCGGTCCACCCGTCGTCACGTCGGTGCGTCCTCCCCCACACCCGACGGGCCCGAGGACTCGCCGCGAAAGCGCGGCTCACCCATGGTGCCTCAAGTTGGAAAGCCCAGCGAGCCCTGGCGTCGGACGGCGGCTTGCTGTTGAAGTCGCCGCCTTGACGCGGGGCCTCGAGACACTCACCTCGCCCCGCTGGAGAACACCCCGTGGTCCGCCTCTTCGCCCCCATTCCGGAACCCGCGCCCGCCGAAGTGGCGCTGACGGGTGACCGCCGCCACTACGTCGTTCATGTCCTGCGGCTGGGCGTGGGCGATGCGCTGGAGGTCTTCGACGGCAAGGGGCGCTCCTTCGACGGACAGGTGACGGGCGTGGACGCGGAAGCCGTGCGCGTGCGGCTGGGCACCATGCGGCAGGCCCCCGCGCGCCGCGCCGTGAGCGTGCTCCAGGGGCTCCCCAAGGGCGACAAGCTGGAGTGGGTGCTGCAAAAGGGCACGGAGCTGGGCGCCGCCGCGTTTCTTCCCGTGGACACCGTGCGCAGCGTGGTGAAGCTGGAGCCCCGTCGGGCCCAGGAGCGCACCGCGCGGTGGACGAAAATCGTGGAGGAAGCCGCCAGGCAGTGTCGCCGCGACGACGTGCCCACCGTGGACGTCCCTCGCACGCTCACCGAGGCCGCGAAAACGCTGGCCCCGGGCACGGTGGTGCTGGTGCTGGACGAGGAGGAGTCCGCGGTGCCACTGGGCGAGGCCTTCCGCGCGGCGGGCGCGGGCACGCCGGTGGCGCTGGTGGTGGGCCCCGAGGGCGGACTGGCGCGCGAGGAAGTGGAGGCGCTGAAGGCGCTCGGCGCCCGGCCCGTCACGCTGGGCTCGCGCATCCTCCGCACGGAGACGGCCGCCCTGGCCGCCCTGGCGGTGATGATGCACCTCGACGGTGAGCTTGGTTAGCAGGGGGCCAGTCGAGCGCCCGTTCCACACGGGTTCCCACCTTCGGTTGCCGGTTCCTACGTTTGTGCCGTCTGGGACCTCTCGGGTCCCCACAAACAGGAGAAGGGTTCATGGGGATCATCGCATTCATCATCATCGGCCTCATCGCGGGCCTCATCGCTCGCGCCATCCTCCCCGGCAAGCAGAGCATGGGCCTGCTGGCGACGACGCTGCTGGGCATGGTGGGCTCGCTGCTCGGCGGTTTGATTGGGTCCCTCTTCACGCGGGATGGCCGCCTCTTCGATTTGCGCCCTTCAGGCATCATCATGTCGGTGCTAGGTGCCATCGTCGTGCTCCTGATTGTCGGGGCAGTGGGACGGCGCCGCGTCCACGCCTAGCGTGAGGCGCTCCACACTTGCCGTTCCCCAGGGGACAGGTGGGCGCCTGCGTTGACGAGCCCCTGACGGTTCCTCGACCAAGGGACCTCGGGGGCTCGCCACTTTTCTTGCTCCTCGCGTGCGGACGTCTTTTCATGGCACCCGCCGTAGTCAGCCCGGAGGAGTCCGTTGTCCAAGTGCATGAAGTGCGGTGCCATGCTGCCGCCCGTCGGAGAGTGCCCAGCCTGCGCCACCGCCAAAGCTCGTCCGCCCGCGGTGCCCGCGGTGCCGAGCCTGCTGGACCGTGACCTCCGCCTCGACCGCCGAGCCGCCGAGCGCGACGAGGCGCCCACCATCCGGGACGCCGATTTCGTCCCGCCCTCGCCGCCGCCGTCCGTGGCGCCCCTCGCCGGCCCGCTCCCGCCTCCCGCCGCGCCCCGTGCCGCCGCGCCTCAGCAGCAGCCAGGCGTCAAGCGCCCCACGCCTCCGGGCATGACGCCCGCCGCCCGGCCCGCGCCCGCCCACCCGGCTGTCGCCGCGCCTCGCGCCGCACCTCCTCCGCCCGCCGCCCAGCCCGCGTGGGCACAGGGCGGTGGCGCGTTCGCCGCGGACGTGCCGCCCCCGCCTCCTCCGGCGCAGCCCTCCCTGTCCCCCCTGACGCCCGCGTACGGCACGCCGCCGGCGGCGCGCGCACTGGCGGCGCACCCCCTGCCTGGCGTGGCCTCTCCGGCCCCCGGCCTGCCTCGGACGGCGGCTCCGGCTCCCGCGCCGGGCCTGCCTCGGATGGAGTCGGCGGCCCCCGCCCCGGGTCTGCCTCGGATGGAGTCGGCGGCTGCCGCCCCGGGCCTTCCCCGGATGGAGTCCCCGGCCGTGGCTCCCGTCAGCCTTCCTCCTCTGGAGTCCGTGGATACCCTGCCAGGGCTTCCGGTGATGGCGGAGAGCGCGCCTCGCGCGGAGAAGCCGCGTCCCCCGTCGGTCCGGACTCCTTCTCAGCCGGGTGTCGCGGAAGTGCATGCCCGTCCCGCGTCGCTGTGGCGCCGGCTGCTCTCGTTCACCATCGACACGGCGGCCATCGCTGGCGTGGCGGCGCTCTACATCACCCTCGCCTCGTCGGTGACGGGGACGAAGGCGCCCGTGGCCGGGCTGACGGGCCTGGACGGCTTCGTCGCGTGGCTGCGCGCGCTGCACACGGTGTTGCTGCCGGGCTTTTTCCTGGTGCTGATCCTGGCGCTCGTGTACTGCGCGGTGGCGGCCTTTCTCTGGAATGGACGCACGCTGGGCCGGCTGCTCCTGGGCCTCCGCCTGGTGGACACGCATGGACTGGCGCCCGCTCCGGGTCGGGCCATCGTGCGGGCGCTGCTCGCCAGCGTCTCCTTCGTCCTGTTCCTGGGCGGATTCTGGATGGCGCTCTTTGATCGCCGCGGACAGACGCTCCATGACAAGCTGACGTCCACTTTCGTCGTTCAACCCAGCTGATTCACCGCTTCATTGTGCCTTGCGGCCGCGGCCGTAAGATGCCGCGCCTACATGCCCGCCCGCCTCGCCCAGCTTCTCGTCTCCCGCACGCTCCTTTCCCAGGAGAAGGCGGGAGAGTTGTTGCGAATACAGCAGGCTCAGGGCGGGCACCTGGACACGGTGTTGCTGGAGCAGGGCCTGGTGAGCGAGACGGATGTGCTCGCGCTGCTCGGGGACGTCGCCGGCTTCAGACCGGTGAACCTGGTCGACTTCGAGCCGAACGCCGAGGTCGCCTCCTTCATCCCGCCGAAAATCGCCGAGCGGCTCAGCGTGGTGCCGCTCTCCCTGGATGGGCAGACGCTGCACGTCGCCTGCGCGTATCCGGTGCCGAAGAAGGAGCTCGACGAGGTCGGCTTCCTGTTGGGCAGGCCGCTCGAGCTGTGGGTGGCCGCCGAGGTGCGAATCCGCGAGTGGATTTCCACCATCTACCGCCAGCCCCTGGCGCCGCGCTTCGTCCAGCTCGTCGCCGCGCTGGACCCCGAGAAGCAGCTTCCCGTCACGCCCCCGCCGCCTCCTCCGCCGGATGAGTCCCTCACGGTGGAGATGGTGGAGCGGCTGGCCCGCTCGGTGGCGAGAGAGCCCCTGACCACCGAGGCGAGGCCCACGCCGAAGGCGCCGCCCGCGTCCCAGCGGCCTCCGCCGCCTCCTCCGCCCGACACGGCGGCCGCACCGCCTCCCGCGTTCGTCCGGGCGCCCCTGCGCCTGAACATGCCCGCGGCCGAGCACCCCGCCACGGCGACGCCGTCGAGGCCCGACACGCGTCCGGCCCAGCCCCCCGTCCTCACCGCGACGCCCCCCATGGGCGCACCGACCCGGCCATCCGTCGGTGCACCGGCCCAGCCCCCTGTCCTCACCGCGACGCCGCCCGCCGGAGCACCGGGGCCGCGAGGCGCTCCTGTCGCGCCGCCGACCCGAACCACGGAGGCCACGCCCTCGACGCGTGTCGCCTCCACCACGACACCAGCGGCCCCGTCCGTCGCGGCGCCTCCGCCCGCGCGTCCCGCTGACAGCGCGCGGTCCGCGTCTCGTCCCGCTGACGGCGCGCAGCCCGCCTCTCGTCCCGCTGACAGCGCACAGCCCGCCTCTCGTCCCGCTGACAGCGCACAGCCCGCCTCTCGTCCCGCTGACAGCGCGAAGCCCGCCTCTCGTCCCGCCGACGGCGCGCAGCCTGGTTCGCGTCTCGCCGATGGCGCGCAGCCCGCCTCTCGTCCCGCTGACGTCGCGCAGTTCGCGACGCGCCCCGCTGACACCTCGCAGCCCTCGACCCGTCCCGCGACGGCGCCGCCCACGGGCACGCAGCCCGCTACCCGGCCGGCGACGAATCCCGCTGGAGCGCAGACGGGAGCCCCGCAGGTGTGGCCCCCGGCGCCGCCCGCGCAGCCCGGTACGGCGCCCCAGGTCTGGCCTCCGGGCCCTCCCGCGCAGCAGTCCGCGGCGGACGCGCTTCCGCCGCCCACGCTCCGCTTCGGCTCTCCGCTGTCGGGAACGCGTCCGGACGCCCCCGTTCCGCTCCAGCCGCCGCGCTCGAATGAGCCCGCGTTCATCGTCTTCCCCAACCCGGGCAAGCCGTCCGCTCCGGCGCAGGCGCGTCCTCGTCAGGCCGAGCCGGAAGCACGGCCGCCCGCCTCGCCCGCCAGCCAGGACGTTCCGGACTGGACGCTGGCCCAGGCGCGCGCGGCGCTGAAGGAGTCCACCAAGGACCGCGACCGGCTGATGGACGTGGCGCTGCGCTTCGGCCGGCGCACGTTCGACTATGTGGCGGCCTTCGCCGTGCTGCGTGGCGCGGCGGTGGGCTGGGACGGTCGTGGCGAGGGCATGACGGGTGAAGGGCTCGCCCAGGTGTCCGTGCCGCTCGACGCGAGCAGCGTCTTCCGCACCGTGGCAGTGACGCGGGGAAGCTACGCGGGCCCGTTGCCTCCGGACGCGCTCACCCGACACTACCTGGAGCTGTTCGGTCGGCAGACGCCGCGCACCGTGTTCCTGTACCCGGTGGAGGTGAAGGGTCGGCTGGTGGCCATCCTCTACGGGGATTGCGGCCAGAAGCCGATGAGCCAGCGCCGGCTGTCGGACTACATCCTGTTCTGCCAGGACCTGTCCTCGGCCTTCCAGGAGCTCATCCTGTTCCGCAAGCAGCGCGTCACCGCGGAGCCGCGCGCGCCGGAAGAGGACATCTCCATCGACGTGGACGTGCCGGTCGCCGCAGCTCCTGTTCCCGCGCCCGCGGTGGTGGCGGGACTGGGCTGGGGCCCCTTCTTCGGCCGAGGCACCTCCGGCACCATGGGCCGCGCCGCCGCGTTGCCGCCGCGCGCGCAGTCGCAAGAGGAGCGCCCGCCTCCGGACTTCGCGCCGCTGCTGCGCCGACTCACCGGCCCGGACGCCGCGCAGCGCTCCAACGCGATGGTGGAGCTGGCGCGCTCGCCCGAGGCCAGCGCCCGAGTGCTCGCCCAGCACTTCCCCGGCCCCACCGCCTGGAGCCGGCTGCCCGTCGTCGAGCTGCCCGAGGCGGACGAGCTGGGACCGATTCCCGCCGCGCTGTCGCGCCTGGGGCGTCCGGCGGCGCAGGCCCTGTCGCCGCTGCTGGATTCACAGGACGCGGACACGCGCTACTTCGCGCTGCTCACGGCGGGCAACCTGCCCTACGTGGAGCTGGTGGATGGCGTGCTGCGCGGGCTGTTCGACCTGGAGCCGGATATCTCCAGCGCCGCGCGCGTGGCCGCCGCCGCGCTCAAGCAGTTGCCCCGCCTGGACGCGGCGCTGCGTGAGCTGCGCCAGGAGCTCACGAGCCGGGACATGATGCGTCGTGCGCTGGCCGCGAGGGCGCTGGGCAGCCTGCATGACCGCGAGGCCGTCGAGGGCCTCATCCAGCTCACGAGCAGCGACGACGAGATGTGCGCCCAGGCCGCGGCGGAGGCGCTGCGTGAAGTGACGCGCATGCCGCTGGGCCTCAGCCCGAAGCAGTGGGCGACCTGGTGGCTGGAGAACCGCAGTCGCCGCCGCGCGGACTGGCTCATCACCGCGCTGCGCCACCGTGAACTCGACGTGCGCCTTGCCGCCATCGAGGAGCTGAGCCGCGCGCTCAACGACACGCTCGGCTACTACGCGGACGCCCCCGAGGCGGAGCGCGAGGTGGCCGTGCGGCGATGGGAAGCCTCGGCGGTGGACCCAGCCAACGCGCGCCGGCTCGGAATGCTCTGAGCGGGCCTGACCAAACAGGCGGGGAGACCGGCGGAGCGAGAGCTGCTCAGCGGTCCTCGGTCGCCCACCGCGCGCGGAGGTTGGCGGCCATTTTCAAGGCATCGGCATCAGAGGCGGACTGAGCCATGGACTCGGCTCTTGCCAGGCACGAACGCGCGCTGTCCGCTTCACCTGACCGCCAGCGGACGTCCGCCAGGGCGAGCAGCAGGAGTGGCTCTCCTTCCGCGGTAGCAACTGCTTCTTCGTAGTAGAGCGCTGCCTGCGAAAGCCCGCCGACTTCCTCGCAGAGAAGGCCCGCTGTTCGAGCCAGGATGGATGCATTGGCGGGCCTTTCCTTATCCGGCCGAGTCCGAGCCAGCGCGGATTCCAGGCACGCGATGGCCTCGGCCGTCCTGCCTGCCTGGGCGAGAGCGGACGCGGTACGAAGGGGGTTCTCGTCATTCACCATGACTTTCTCCTCATCAACACGGGCATCGAGTGGGAAGCCCTGCCGCAGGACGTGCTCGACGTCTCGGGCATGACGTGTGGGCGCGGGCTCCGCGACCAGGAGCCAGGACGTGCTCGGGTGGCCCCGCACCCGTGACGAACACGGAGTCGACTCGGAGCCAGGACGCCTGCCCGCTCCGAGCCGACCGCCATCCCGGACTATGCTGACGTCCGTGACACGGGCACGAGACAGAGCGTCATGACGAGCGGGATGTGGATCAGCATCATCGCCTGCGCCGGGCAACTCGCGCTCGCGGGTCTGGCGCTCGCGCGCGTGGGGCGCAGCCCGTTGGCGCTGCCCCTGTCCCTGCTGTCCATCGCGCTCTCCACCTGGAACTTCACCGGCTTCGCGCTCGAGCGTTCGGGCGAGCCGGGATGGAGGCTGGTGGGCTTCGCCGCCGCGCTGATGACGGTGCCGTGCACCCTGCACTTCGCCCTCGCCTTCGTGGGACGACGTCGCCGCTCGGCCTGGGCCATGTTCGGCACCTACGCCATCTTCGGCGCCCTGGCGATGACGATGCTCGCGTCGCTGGGGGCGCCCTCGCTGGCGGCGCGGCTGTTGACGTTGCGCTTCGGCATCTTCGTCACCGTGCTGGTGGCACCGCCCCTCAGTGCCGGCTTCGCGCTGCTCGGATTCCATCTGCGCGAAGCACGTCACTCCGACGAGCGGGCCCGCGCGGGGCTGATGGTGCTCGGCCTGACGCTGGTGGTGGCCCTGCTGCTGACGGAGCTCGCGGTGGAGCTGGGCCTGCGGCAGGTGCCTCGCCTGGGCAGCCTGGGCACGCTCCTGGGCCTGCCGGTGATGGCCACGGCGTCGCTGCGCTTCGGACTCTTCGGTCGAGACCAGGGAGAAGGCGCTCCGCGCATGGCCCTGCATGCGGCGGCCCTCGCGGGCGTGGGCGTGCTGGCGTACCTCACCGTCTTCCGCCTCTTCGCCGCGCAGGTCGGCGCCCTCGTCGTGTTCACCACGGCCATCACCTTCGCGCTGCTGGCCGCCACGCGCCGAGGTGTCACCGCGTTCGTCACGCGCGCCGAGCGCATGGAGCGCCTGGCCACGCTGGGCCGCTTCTCCGCGCAGATGGCGCACGACTTGAAGAACCCCATCGCCGCGCTGAAGGGCGCCGCGCAGTACCTCAAGGAAGAGCACGCGCGGGGCCAGTCGTGGGCCAGCCACGGTGAGTTCCTGGACCTGATGCTGGAGCAGGTGGAGCGGCTGGGCCGCGTGGTGGACACCTACCAGCGGCTGGCACGCGTGGAGCCCCTCCCCCACCCCGTGGACCTGGGGCGACTGGTGGAGGGCGTCCTGTCGCTCCAGGCCTTCGCGAGTCCGGGGCAGGTCTCCATCGTCCGCGAGTTGGAGGCGGGCCTGCCGCCCTGCTCGGGAGACGCCGACCTGCTGGCCAACGCCGTGGAGAACCTGGTGCGCAATGGCGTCGAGGCCATGCCCGGAGGTGGAACCCTCACGGTGCGCACCCTGCGGGACGGCCCCGGCGTGGCGGTGGAGGTGGAGGACACGGGCGAAGGCATGGACGTGCGCACCCGCGAGCGCGCCTTCGACGACTTCTTCACCACCAAGGCCGCGGGCAGCGGGCTTGGCCTGGCCTTCGTGCGGCGGGTGGTGGAGGCACATGGCGGCACGGTGAGTCTGACAAGCCGCGAGGGGCACGGTACGGTGGTGCGCCTGAGCCTGCCGATGGAAGTCCGGCAGGCCGGGAGTGGGACTGAAGGAGAAGCCGCGTGAGCGAGGCGTTGAAGGGGACCGTGCTGCTGGTGGACGACGACCCGGCGGTGGCCAAGGTGCTGGGAGCGCTGCTGTCCCAGGCGGGGCTGACGACGCACGCGGCGCGCGACGGGAAGGAAGCGCTCTCCATGCTGGAGCGCAAGCCCGTGGACGTGGTGGTGAGCGACGTGCGCATGCCGGGCATGGACGGGATGCAGCTCTTGAACGAGGTGGCGAAGGGCTGGCCCGACGTCCCCGTCATCCTGCTCACCGCGCACGGCACCGTGCCGCTGGCGGTGGAGGCGATGAAGGCGGGCGCGGCGGACTTCGTGCTCAAGCCCTTCGACCGGGAAGAGATTCTCTTCACCATCCGCAAGGCGCTGCTGCGAGCGCAGGGCGAGGCGGCGCACGAGCCGCTGCGGACTCCCAGCGCCTTCGTCGGTGGCAGCCAGAAGATGGCGGAGGCCCAGGCCTTGCTGGCGAAGGCAGCCACGGGCATGGCCACCGTGCTGCTGCGGGGCGAGTCGGGCACGGGCAAGGAGCTGGCGGCGAAGGCGGTGCATGACGGCAGTCCGCGACATGCGGGCCCCTTCGTGAAGCTGCACTGTGCGGCGCTGCCGGACACGCTGCTGGAGAGCGAGCTGTTCGGCTACGAGAAGGGTGCCTTCACCGGGGCGGCCACGCGCAAGCCGGGCCGCGTGGAGCTGGCCCATGGGGGCACGCTGTTCCTGGACGAAGTGGGAGACATCTCGCCCGCCGTGCAGGTGAAGCTGCTGCGAGTCATCCAGGAGCGCGAGCTGGAGCGACTGGGCGGCACGCAGACGGTGAAGGTGGACGTTCGCTTCGTGGCCGCCACGCACCAGCCGCTCGAGGACCTGGTGAAGGCGGGGCGCTTCCGCGAGGACCTCTTCTACCGACTCAACGTGGTGCCGCTCTGGCTGCCCGCCCTGCGCGAGCGACCCGAGGACATCGAACCCCTGGCGCGACACTTCCTGGACGTCCATGCGCGGACGAACGGGAAGCCGCCCTTCACGCTCACCGCCGACGGGCTCGCGGTGATTCAGGCCCAGCCCTGGCCGGGCAACGTGCGCCAGCTCCAGAACTTCCTGGAGCGACTGGTGGTGCTCTCGGATGGACAGACGCTGACGGGTGAAGACGTCTCGCGCGAGCTGGCTCGCCAGCCCGGCCTCTCCGCCCCCGTCCTCACGCCTTCCCAGGGCACCACGGCCGTGCCTACGACTTCGAGCGCGCAGCCCGCGGGCGCCGAGTCTGGACGCACGCTGGAGTCCCAGCGCAAGGACACGGAGCGGCAGGCCATGGTGGATGCGCTGAAGCGCGCGGGAGACAACCGCACGCTGGCGGCGCGGCTGCTCGGCATCAGCCGCCGGACGCTCTACAACAAGCTGGAGGAGCACGGGCTGGTGTAGCCCACCGGCTCACGCCTGCTGGGCGGCGGCCTCGCTCAGCGAATCCAGCTCCTCGTGGAAGTTCTGGATGAGCACATGCGGGTCGGGGACGCGGAGGACATCCGCGGCCACGCCCACCGTCACCTGGCCCGCGTAGCTGAAGAGACTCACACCCAATCCGAGGTGCCCCGCCTGCGGCACCCAGAACGTCAGCTCTCGCAGCGTCACGCCCGCCAGGGACACCGGCTGTCGGGGGCCGGGCACATTCGTCGCCACCAGCGAGGCCTTCGTGCCGAAGGCATCCACCACCGCCCGCTCCACCGGGGCCGGCGTGTACCCCAACAACCCCAGCGCGCCGAAGGTCACCACCGCCTCCGGTGACTTCTTCACCAGGCCCATGCGACGTGACAGCTCGTGCAGCCGACGACGCGGGTCCTCGATGTGTACGGGCAGGCGCAGGAACACCAGACCGAAGCGATTGCCCAGCTCGCGAGGCACCGGCTCATCCATCGGCCGCAGGTTCACGGGCACCAGCGCATGCAGGTCCTCGGGAGGAACGTTGCGAGCCTCCAGGTAGCGCCTGAGCGCGCCCGTCAGCACCGCCAGCAGCACGTCATTCACCGTGCCGCCCAGCGCACGGCCCACGACCTTCACGCGCTCCAACGGAATGGGCGAGGACCACGCCGCGCGCTTCTGCGTCCCCAGCGGCCCTCGCAGCGGCGTGCGCGGGTCCGGAGTAATCACCATCAGCTTGCCGAGCGCCGCCGCGCTGAGCGCCCCCTGTCGCAGCAGGTCTCCGGCCAGGATGGGCTCGGCCGCCAGCTCCGCGCCCTTACGCAACACCGTCCGCGCCGTCCCCGCCGCCGCGCGCGCGCCGCGCACCCACCGCGCAAGCCCGCCCGACGAAGCCCGCGTGTGCTCGCGCGGAGGCTCGGTGTTCGTCGCGTCGCCATCCGTGAGCGACAACAACAGGCGCGCCAGGGCGATGCCGTCGGAGATGCAGTGGTGCAGCCGCGCCAGCAGGATGTCTCCGCCCTGCGCGCCCTCGAGCACGTGGAACTGCCACAGGGGCCGCGAGCGCTCCAACGGAGTGCTCATCCACTCGCTCACCAGCGCCTCTTGCGCGGCGCGGTCTCCGGGCGCGGGGACAGGCAGGCGCAGCAGGTGCGCGTCGAGGTCGAAGTCCGGCGCATCTTCCCACTGAGGAAGGCCCAACCGTCCCAGCACCACGCGCTGTCGGAAGCGCGGATAGCGGTCCACCAGTCGCGTGCGGGTCTCCGTACGCAGGCGCTCGAAGTCCACCCGCCCCTCGAAGAAGAGGACCGCCGTAATCATCATCAGATTGGCGGGCTCCTCCATGTGGAACCACAGCGCATCCACGCTCGCCATCCGCTCCTGTGTCGCCATCGCCTCGCGTGCCTCCCAGTGCGCTCAGACCGCGTCCCAGGACTCCGGGACACGCCATGATGGCGCAGGTTGACCTCGCGTGGTGGGTGGACTTTCAGGAGCGCTACGGCGCCACGCCCTCTTCGCGCTCGAACTGGAAGGTCTGCTTCGTCGCATCATCCAGCGTCAGCGTGAGCGCGCCCTGCTCGAAGTCCCACCGGTACGAGCCGCCCCGGAACTTCACCTTCGAGCGTGCCAGGGGGATGACCCGTTTGGCGCCGCAGACCGGCCCCACGGCCTGGCCGTCCCGGGCCAGGAGCTTCACGTGGTGCTCACCCAGGACCTCCACCATGCCCCAGGCGCGAACGACCAGCGCGTTGCCCTGTCCCAGCGTCGCGTCCTTCAGCGCGGTGCGCAGCACGAAGCACCCCTCGGGCGTGATTCGCAGCGTGCGCGCATAGTCGGCGCGGGGCTGGGGCTCGATGCGCGTGAAGCCTCCGTCCGTGATTTCGGGCAGGCTGGCCGCGGTCAGCCGCCACTCTCCCACCAGCTTGCCGGGCACGGTTTTCGTCGAGCCCGTCTGGCCCTGGCAGGGGTCCTTCAGCTCCTTCTCCGGACTCGGAGGCGCGGGCTCGAAGGCACGCTGACACGTGGGGCCGCACGTGCGCGCCGCGCACTGGGTGTCGTCTTCCGCACACCCCGCCTTCAAGGTGCAGGACTTGAGTCGGTCCAACGCCTGCTCACAGCCCTCGCGCAGACACCGGTCCACGCATTCGGGCTCGATGCACTCGGCCACGCACACCCAGTTGGCGCTGCCACAGACACCCGCCACGGTGCGAGGACGCTCGGAAGCCCCCTGTGCCAGCGCGGAGAAGGAGAAGCCCAACAGACTCGCCAGGAAGAAGAACCCACGAAAGGAGCGCATGCCGTGGAGCAAACTAGGCACGGCCCCTTCGGGGCGAAGCCCTCGCGTCGGGTGGGCTGTCCACCCGAGAGCAATGCCTGCCTGGGGCCTCAGCAGAAGTGCCAGCGCCAGGTGCGCACATCCCCGGGGTCCACCAGCTCCAGCTCGAAGGCGAGTGTTTCGTAGCGAGCGAACTCACGGGGGTCCACGCGCAGCAGCGTCATGCCCGCGGGGTTCTGACCGCGCAGTGGCGACACCGTGAAGGACAGCTCCGCGTCGAAGGCCACCTTGTAGAAGAGGCAGAAGCCATCCACGCGCCCCTCCTCCATCACCGGGCGCTCGAAGCGCACGCGGTGCGGCAGCCCATCCGCCGCCATCGTCTCCAGGTCGAAGGCGAACGCGGGCTCCGGGTCACACAGCAGGTGGTCCACTTCGTACGAGCGGACAACGCGCGTGAAGTACGACGGGTTCATCGCCTCGCGCAGCGTCTGCAGGCAGCTGTAGTCCACGCTGGGGAAGCGCTGGCTCCAGATGAAGGGCAGGCACGCCTCGTCGCGAAGCTGCACTGGCTCGATGAAGACCTCGAAGCGGTTGGGCAGGATGCGCCCGCCAGGCCGCAGCAGCCGGGAGCGCAGGTCCAACATCCTCGGCACCAGGCCCGCGTCGAAGAGGGCCTCGCCCAGGAGGTCGTGCAGCAGCACGTCCACCTTCTCCGGGGCCTGGAAGTTCCACGGGTGCGAGCGCACGAAGTCGATGTGCTCCAGCCCGTTGCGCCTCGCCACCCACTGCGCGGTGTCCAGCAGTCGCGAGCCATCCACCGCGTACAGCCGCCGGGGATGTCGGCTCGCCGCCAGGAAGGTGCGCAGCCCCGTCCCCGAGCACACGTCCATCACCACCTGGCCGGGCTTCACATAACGCTCACACGCCTTCTGCCAGGCCAACACCCGTGCCGGGTCCGCCAGCGCCGAGTCCTGCGGCGTGGGACTCGACAGCGACAGGCTGTCCGGCACCACGTTGCGCAGCGGCAGCTGGGACATCAGTGGCAGGTGGCTCAAGCGAGAACGAAGGTCCATCAACGCCTGCCGAGGCAGGTCGAGCAGATTGGGCATGACACCCCCCGAGATGTGAGTCGTATCCACCGTGCTCCAGGCAGCCCCCCGGAACCGGGATTACCAACCATGCGGGACAACCCATGCTCCGGCCCATCCAGCGAAGGGGCTGGGTCTCTGTCCCCGCTTGAACAGGCATTCGGGTTCAGCAGCGAACAGAGCGCGTCAGCCAGGGATGGGCGCGTCCGCGCTGGAGGGGCCCGCATGTCGGGAGCGGCGCGCGAGCCAGTCGTGAAGGAAGGCGCGAACGGCGGGGTGGCGCGAGTCCCGGAAGGCCTCGGGTGTCGTGTGTTCGACGATGCGGCCCTCGTGCAGCAGGGCCAGGCTGTCGCCCACCTGGAACGCGGTGGCCACGTCCGGGGAGATGACGAGGGACGTGGCGTGCAGTTGGTGTTTGCCGGTGAGGATGACCTCCGCCACGGACTGCGTCTTCAGCGGGTCCAGCCCCGCGGTGGGGTCGTCGTAGAGGAGGATGCGCGGCTCCATGACGATGGCGCGGGCGAAGGCGGCGCGCTTGAGCATGCCGCCGGACAGCTCCGCGGGCAGCTGCGTCGCGGCGTCCTCAAGTCCCACCAATGCCAGCACGCGGCCTACCCGCGCGCGCACCTCGCGCTCGGGGAGTCGGGTGAGCTCCCGCAGGGGGAAGGCCACGTTGTCCTCGACATTGAGCGAGTCGAAGAGGGCGCCTCCTTGAAACAGGATGCCCAGCTTCCGGCGCACGCGCGCCATGCCTTGCGTGTCCAGGTCCGCGAGGTTCTCGCCGTCCACGCGCACGGTGCCCCGGTCTGGCGACAGCAAGCCGTCGACGTGCTTCATCAGCACGGACTTGCCGGAGCCGGACACGCCCATCAGCACGCAGGTCGTGCCTTCGCGCACCACCAGGTCGACTCCGCGCAGCACCTGCTGCGGGCCGAAGGACTTGTGCACGTCCACCAGCTCGATGACCGCGCGCGGCGCAGGCTCGCTCATTGTCTCGCCCCCCGTGCCGCCGACAGCCGGGAGGACCGGGCGCGGCGTCAGGAGCGGGCAGTGTCGCCGCCCACGCCCCTCGCCGCGAGCCACCTTCCAGTCTGGGAAGGACGCTCTCCGCTCGACACAACGGGAAGCGGAAGGACTCAGACGTTGGCGCGGAGCTTCGTGCTGAACGCCCTCAGGCGAGGACGCGCACTCCCCGCTCGGCTCAGCGGGACCAGATGACTCAGTTGTCGGCGAGGAGCTTCGCGCCGAACGCACTCAGGCAAGGACGCACACTCCCCGCTCGACACAGGGGGAAGCGGAACGTCTCAGACGCCGGCGAGGAGCTTCGTGCCGAACGCCTTCAGTCGCTCGCACGCCTTCACCAGCTTCTCCCGGGGAATGGAGAACACGGCGCGCACACGCTCGGGGTCCGAGCACCAGGGCCCGCCGTTGAGCACCACATGCGTGTGCTCGTACACGATGCGCGGCAGGTTCTCCGGCGTGAGCTTCTCGCCGTCCACCTCGCGTCCCAGCCAGGACGTCATGCGAGGCGCGAGGAAGAGCCCCCCCGTGTCTCCCGTGTCCGAGCGCCCGTCCGCGGGCAGCGCTTGCACCAACAGCTCGCGCTTCTCCGCCAGCTCGCGCCGCATCTTCGTCAGGAAGGTCCGCAGCGAGCGGTGCCGCGCTCCATAGAGGAGCTGTCCATCCGGGCTGCGTGCATAGGCCGCGTACAGGTACGCAGCCGCGCGAGCCGTGACGAGGTGCAACACCCCCGGCCCCCCTTCCCTCATCGCCGCGGCCAGCGCCCTGTCTCGCGTGGCCAGCCACCCCACGCGCAGCCCACCGGCGGCGAACTCCTTGGACAACCCACCCAGCACCACGGTGCGCGCGCCCACGCCAGGAACCGCGCCCTCCAGCGTCACCGGGCTGTGCACCGTCTCCGCCGTGGGGCTGGTGAGGTTGACCAGTCCGAAGATTTCATCGGACACGAGCAGGCACCGCTGCTCCACCACGTAGTTGGCCAGCGCCACCAACTCCTCGCGCGCCACGTAGACGCCCGTGGGGTTGGACGGCTGGGAGATGACCACGGCGTCCGGACCACTCGCGCCCTGGCCTCGTCGCGCCAGCAACTCCGCCAGCGTCCCTTGTTCCACCTCGCACCCCGCCGAGACGAACGTCGGCGGCAGCACGCCGTAGCAGGGCGTCACCACGAAGACGCGGGGAGCTCGCCCCAGACGCTTGCGCAGGGCCACACCCAGGTGATGGATGAGCGGCCAGACGCCCGGCGCCATGACCAGCTCCTCGGGCGAATACCGCGCGGCGCGCGTCTCCAGGAGGAAGGCCGCCACCGCCTCGGACAATCCCGTCTGCGCGCCCGTCTCGCGCGGCGCGGCGGCGGCGGCGATGAGCCCCTCCACCAGCGGCTGCGGCAGCGGGCCTTCATTCTCTCCGTAGTCCAACCGCACCAACTCCGCGTCGTCCTCGCGGAACACCTTGGGCGCGAAGGCGGGGAAGCCCGCCAGCGCATGGACGCGCGAGGAGCGAGGCAACGGAGCCACCGGCGCGCGGCGCGGACCGGGCGGCTCCGGCTCCGCGAAGGAGATGCGGAACGACAGCAGGTCCGCGAACGTGCGCTCATAGAACCACTGCGCCAGCGTGCTGATGCGCGAGTACGTCACCTCCGCCGCCACCTCCAGGTCTCCGCGCAGCGGCTCCGGCACGGGGAGCAGCAGCGTCAGCTCCAGGTCCGGCCACACCGCGTTCTTCACCAGGCCGTAGAGCACGACGAGGTTGGGCGAATACGGCTCGCGCGCCAGGAACTCGAACAGCGTGAGCGGCTCCACCTCACCGGTGATGTTGAAGAAGGCGCTCTCGTCCAGCACCACCCAGATGCCCCGCCGCGCCGCCTCCGCGATGATGTCGCGCAGCACGGAGAGGTTGGTGCGCTCGCCCTTCTCCACCGTGAGCAGCACCATCTTCACGTCGAACGCGGACAACAGCCGGCGAATCTCCTCCAGCGTCGTGTGCGTCACCGTGGCGCGCACGCCCGCCTTCTCCAACGCCCGCGCGTAGAGCGGATGGAGGTTGCGCGACACCAGCACCTCGTCGCCCACATCACACGTGGCGAGCAGCAGCGAGTACACCGCCTGCTCCCGCTCGGGCGCGACGAACAGCTCCTCCTCCGCGAGCCTCAGGCCGAAGTAGCGCTCCAGGTAACGCACCACCTGGCCTCGGAACGACACGTCTCCGGCCTCGTGCGCGTAGGGGAGCAGCGGACCCTTCGCCAACCGCTCCGACAGCGCGGAGACGAAGCCGAGCTGCTCGGGCGACGCGGCGCCCAGGTCCAGTTCTTCCTGGAGCGTGGGGATGCCCAGCTCGCGCAGGGACTGACGCAGGGCCAGCGTCTCGCGCGGGCGCGACAGGTGCGCCTCCCAGACGGCCACCTCGTGCCACACCGCGTTCCCGGACTGGAGCCAGCCCAGCGCCGTGGCCGCGCGCAGCGGCTCCGGACTGCGAGCCTCCATGAAGAACTCGAACTCGCGCCCCGTGCGCTGCTCCAGCGCCACCAGCGGACGGATGTCCGTGTCCGCCGCCTGCCGCACCCGCCGAGCCACCCGCACCCGCGTGGTGAAGCCGCGCCGGGTGAACATGCGCTCGATGATGGGGCGACCCGGACGGCCCGCCAGGTTGAGCAGCAGCTTGCCCGTGGGCGCCAGTCGCTCCGGGGCCTCGTCGAGCAGCCGGGCGATGAGCCCCAGGCCGAAGTGGTCCTCGTACACGTTCTGCAACGTGCAGTAGTTGGAGAGGTCATACAGCGCCTGCTCATCCGCCTGAGACAGCTCGCCGGGCAGCTCCTCCGTGCGCAGCACCTGGGGGATGCAGCCCACCACGAAGTCCCACGCGGGCTCCGCGGGCACGCCGCGCAGCAGGTCGCTCTCCGCGAAGGAGAGGCGGGACACGAGCGACTCGTCGCCGTTGAGCCACGCATTGCAGCGCGCCACGACGGGCGAGTGCGGGTTGAGGTCCGCGCCGTGGATGTGCGCCAGCCGGGTGAACTTCGCCAGCGCGATGCAGATCCACCCCGAGCCCGCGCCCACCTCCACCAGCCGCTTGCCGGCGTACTCGTCCAAGGGAACGCTGAGCAGCCCCTCCATGAAGGTATAGGCCCAGGACTCGGGCGCGAAGATGGAGGGGAGCAGGAAGAGTTCCAGGCGCTCCTGGGACGCGCCCGCCACCACCGTCACCGTCACCAGCCGCAGGGGGGCCGACTCGGGCTGCTCGCGCGACAGCTCCGCCAGCTCGCGCAGCTCCACCCGGGCCCGGGCGCGCCGCTCCGGGTGCCCCAGGTCCTCCGACAGGGCGCGCAACAGGTGGAAGGCCTCTCGGGGGGAGGAGGGATAGGTCGGCATGGCGCGCGGACTGTCCCGGGCTCACCGCCCTGTGTCAACGCACCCGTGGCGTGCGCACGCAACCCTTTGGCGCCGTGGCTCCAATCAAGTTTTGAGCCCTCGGCCGTAATAGGGATGCGGTGGGTGGGTTGGAACGGGAAGGGACGGCTGGAGACGATGAACTCGGTCACGCTTGTGGACAGACCCCGTAGTGGAGAGGGGGCACTGATGGAACTCAGCTTCTGGTCGCCGGCCAGGCCCGGCATGCAGGGGATGATGAGCGCTCAGCCGATACGAAACCGGGTCCTCCGAGACCCCGTGCGTGTCCGCTGGGAGTCGCAGCCCTGGCGGCGTCAGCTTCGCAATCCGGAGGAGTTCGAGACGCCGGTGTCGCGCTCGGCGCTGGTGAAGGCGCTGCTGGACGAACAGTTGGAGGTGGACGCGGAGGTCGCGCGCTTCGCCGGGGCGGCGGAGGACGCCGACTGCATCAGCATCGCGCAGGTGGTGCGTTTCGCGGATCTGCTGATGCGGCGCATGACGCTGGCGGAGTCGGATGACCAGATGCTCCAGCTGGCGCACCTGCGCCGCAACGCCGAGGACCTGGCGGAGCGGATGACGGAGTGGGCCAACATCGGCCGGCTGTAGCGCAGCACACGAGGCATTCCCGTCTTCGCTCGACGAAGAGGACGGGAGGGGGGACCGGTGGAGCAGCGGGGCGGACTGGCTTTCGCGCCTCTGCTCCACCGGCGCTTTACGAAGAGGCTCCAGTGGACGAGCGACCCGAGCGACTTCCAGCCTGACTCACGGAGGACCGAGCACGCTCTGGGAACAGGCGCCCTCGCAGGCCAGCAAGCGAGTGCTGTCATCCGAGTAGCTCAGGGTCGCGACCAGGAACGGGTTGATTGCGAAGCGAACCTGCTGCCCGTCCTCGAAGACGAGCCGCCCGGTGACGAGACAGGGCGCGAAGCCCAGGTCCTCCGAGTCGTGAATCTCCCGCCAGGTGACTTCGCGCGACTGCGCGAAGAAAGCGCGGACCTGCGGTTCCGTGAGCACGAAGTCGGCGCAGTTCTGGTCCTCGCGGCGTCCTTTCGTGGACTCACTGAGCCCCAGGCCCAGACTCTCGATGCGCACTGAAGCGGGCACGAGGGAAGTCGTGGAGGCCCTGGGACTCGCGGAGGACGACGCCTCGGTCGGAGTCGAATGAGCGCACCCTTGAGCCACGATGATGCTCAGCCAGCCGACGACTCTCATGCGCCAACGAAGGGACATGAGCCCACGTTAGCGGGGCCCGCCGCGACATCAAGCCAGGCGAGCAGGCACGCCGGAAGCGCCCTGTCACCAAGGGGGCCATCGTCCACCACTGGCCGTTAGGCCGGGGGCCCGCCCTGTTCCGGCCCGCGTGAGCGCGCGAGTGTCTTGACAGGGGTGGAGGAGCGCTGTTCTCACGGGGGACATGTTCTCCTCGCTCGTCCTCGCCGCCACGCTGGCGGCTGCTCCTGCTCCTCGCTCCGCCGCGTCGGCCCAGACGGTCGTCCACGTTCCCAAGCTGGATGCGTTGACGGGGCTCTCCGCCTTCCTGGAGCGCGCGGGCACGCACGCCGCGCTGCTGCGTCCCTCGGCGTGGCGCGCGGAGCTGCACCCCTTCCTCACCATCGACCCCACGCGTCCGGAGACGCTCACGGCGGTGGGCCTGGATGCGACGGGGCCGGCCACGGTGTCGCTGCGCGAGGACGGCCGCGTGTCCTGCATGCGGGTGTCGGACGCGAAGGTGTTCCAGCAGAAGGCGGCGGAGGCCATGACGGAGGCGGGAGGCGCGGAGGCGAAGCCCGTCACGTCGAAGGGTGTGACGACGGTGAGCACGACGCGCGCCGCGGGCGGGGCGATGGGCTACGCGCTCAAGGGGCAGGAGGTCTGCGCCTTCGGGGCCACGGATGAAGGTGGCGCCGTGTTGATGAAGGAGTCCGTGAAGCTGGTGGGCAAGGCGCCCGCGCCGGATGCGCGACTGAGCAAGGTCGCTGGGGTCGCGTTCCTCGCCACGGGCGGGACGGTGGTGGGGTTGGACGGCACGGCGAGCGGGCTGAAGGTGGATGGCACGGCGATGAAGCTGCCGCTGCCGCCGTTCCAGGCCAAGAGCAACAGTCCCTATGGGGCGATGAAGCCGGAGGGGTTGCTGTTCTCGCGCGTGGCGGTGGCGCCGGCGGGAGTGTCTCAGGCCGTGGGCTCGCTGCGCGCGAGCATCCAGGCCCTCTGCCCGACGTGTCCCAAGGAGCAGGTGCAGTCCTCGGCGGACGCCGTGGCGAAGCAGCTCACGGGGAACATGTTGGTGAACATGAGCAACGTGCAGGTGCGTGGCTCGCTGCGGACGCGGGAGGCGCGCTTCTTCGCCGTGAAGCAGGCGTTGGCGGCGGAGGTGAAGGACGCGGCGGCGGTGAAGAGCGCGCTGGCGCCGCTGGGCACGTTGCCCGGAGCGAAGGCGCTGGAGGACGGCTGGGCGCTCACGGTGAAGGGCGGCAGCGTGCTCGTGCGACAGAAGGGCAAGCACCTGGTGGTGGGCAACGACGAGACGGTGATGCAGGCGACGATGGCGGCGCTGCCGGAGACGACGGCGAAGCAGGAGCGCGCGGCGGAGTTCACGTTGGACCCGAAGCTGCTCGCGCGGGGACTCTCCCAGGTGTCGCTGTCGGACGTGCTGTCGGACGAGCAGCTCGCCGCGCTCTTCGCTGTCAGCTCGGAGCTGGGCCCGCTGCTGGCGCGCAGTGAGCGAATCACGGGCTGGATGGACAGCGCGCCCGGAGGCGCCCACCGCTTCGTCTTCGACTGGACGCTGCCGGAGTCGAAGTAATGCGCGGCAGGGACGGCGGCTAACGCGCCTCCACGCCCCGGAACACGGCGCCGTCCAGCGACAACCGTGTTGCCGCATCCACCAGTTGCTCCGTGGCGATGATGATGCCCGGGGCATCCGCCAGCCGGAACAGGTCCACGTCCACTGGAAGCGTCGCCGCGTCGAGAACGATGGGCGCTGGAAGGGGCCCCTCCGCGTCACTGATGCCGCATCGAGGACACGGCGGCTTTCGCGTCCAGGTCAAAGCGTCGGGATGAAACCGGCCCTGCACATCCAGTTGCAGGTTCAGCAGCATCGGTGGGCTCTTCGTCCTGAAGCGCACCGAGACCTCGCTCCCCTGGAGCCCCCGAGCGCCCGCCTCGCGGAGCCAAACCAGCGCGTCCTTTCGAATGCACAGGGACCAGCTCGCGGGCAGGAAGAACGGGCCGAAGCTTCCCGAGCCAGTTCCCGTCAACGGGCCCAGCTCCGTTCCGGCATCGAGCACCGCATTCACGGGAGCCAGCGGGCGCACCAGCTCACGCAACCGCTCGAGTTCATCCAAGGGGACAGGAGACGGGTCAGACAACCGCTCCTGCTCCGCAGGTGGAAGACTCGACAGGTCGACGCACGGATATTCGAGACCCAGCGTTGCGCCGCTCAGGCCGCACAACGGGCAGGGCTCCACGCCCGGGAGTCCCCACCGATGCGTGGCGTTCAGCTCGCCTGAGTAGCGCGACGACAGGTCCTGCTCGACTCGGAAGTACTTCATTCGCTCTCGCCGACCTCGGGTCACGGCTCAGGGGTCCGTGAAAAGCTGGGGCCCCGGTGGCGCAATGGGATGCCCGTAGTAGGGCACGATCTGAGGCATCCCCTCATTTGGCAAGCTGGCGAGGACGCCGCAGGTCGGCCGGTTCGAGCGAAAAGCAGGGCACCCTCGACACCACGTACCGGGTGAGAACTCCCCCCATCAATGAAAAGAAGGTGCATGCCTTCCTCGACGGACTCGTCGTGGACGACCTGCATGCCGAGAGGGTCTTGTCGCTTTCACTGGCGACGCGGGGCGTGGTCCCTGCGGCCAGCCTGCCATGATGCCTGAGGCCCCGTTGCGACCACTGATTCGCGAGCAGCCCGTTTTCCGCGAAGCCTTCGGTATCAAGTGAGGGATGCCTCAGGTCAGTCCCAGCAAGTACATTCCGGCGGATGGGGGGTCGCTGTCATGTCGCAACCAAGTAGGGAACGCCGGTGGACGTTGCCGGCCCGAGGCTCGGACTGGGTCGTCGTCCTATCCGCCAGCCGCGAGGCACAACGGAACCGGGTGCCGGACGTCTTCGTCACGTCCGCTCTCGACCACTGGCTGACGACGCCCACGGCGCGCACGCTGCATGCCATGGACGAGGCGCTCGGCGGCGGCCCGCCACTGGGGCAGTCCCGACTGGAGCGCGGCCAGTACGAGCGGCGCCTCAAGCAGCGGCTCGCCGACGCCTTCACCCGCGGCGAGCTGGTGGCGCTGGAGGTGGAGCGCCCCGTGCTCGTGCCCCCGCCCTGGCCGGATACGTTCATCCAGAAGCCCGCGGAGGCGTCCATCGAGGAGCCGACATGGCTGGTCATCGAGTTGACGGACGAAGGGGGCAAGCCCGTCCCCAACGCGCACTACAGGGTGACGCTGCCGGACGGCACCACTCGAGAGGGCACCCTCAACAAGAACGGCTACGCCCGCGTGGACGGCGTGAATCCGGGGGAGAGCCAGGTCTCCTTCCCCGACCTGGACGGAAGCAGTTGGAGATGAACTACCAGTCGACAAGACTCGAGGAGGGGGAGATGCCCACCACCCACGTCGTCACGCAGGGCGAGTGCCTCCTGCTCATCGCGCGGCGCCATGGCTTCGCGGACTTCAAGCGCCTCTACGAACACCCGGACAACGCGGAGCTGCGCG
>NZ_JABUMR010000059.1:0-402 GCF_013336725.1 Myxococcus sp. CA040A
GGTGCGCACCACGCCCTGGTGGAAGCTCTCCCGCGCGGACGTGGGCACGCCCCTGGGCTTCGCCCCCGCGCGCATCCCGCTGCTGGAGGAGGTGCTGGACGCGCTGCCGGAGCACTTCCTGGTCAACATCGAGCTGAAGTGCGACCGCTTCGACGACGGCGGCCTGGCGGCGGGCGTGGCGCGGCTGTTGCGCGAGCGCGACCTGGCGGGCCGGGTGGTGGTGTCCAGCTTCAACCCGCTGTGCCTCTTCCGGCTGGCGGCGGTGGCGCCCACGCTGCGCCGGGGCTTCCTCATCGACCCGGACAAGCCCTGGGCCCTGCAGGCGTACGCGCTGAGCCCGCTGGTGTCCTCGCACTCGGTGCACCCCTTCCACGAGGCGTGCACACCGGAGCGCGTGGCGGC
>NZ_JABUMR010000060.1:0-401 GCF_013336725.1 Myxococcus sp. CA040A
GAAGCACTACGCGGAGAAGCAGATTCTCCCCGCGTTCCTCAAGAGCGTGGAGCCGAAGAAGAGCCACGCGGGGCTGGTGCTGGAAGAGGCGAAGGGTGGCCAGTATCCGGGCTTCGCGCCGCACCGACTGGATTTGGACGCGGAGGCGCGGAAGCTGCCGCTGGACGGCGCGGCGCTGCGACGGCTGGTGGAGGTGGCGCTGCCGGACGTGGGCGCGGCGCTGGCGGCCTTCCAGGAGCACCGCAAGGACGTCTTCGCGCCGGACCTGCTGCCGGTGACGCTCCGGGTGGAGACGCTGCTGGCGAGCGGACAGCGCTCGCAGCTGGTGGACTCGGGAGACCGGGGCCTGTTCCTCCCGGGGGACGCGGCGCTGGAGGAGCCCCTGGCCGCGGCGCTGGAGG
>NZ_JABUMR010000061.1:0-396 GCF_013336725.1 Myxococcus sp. CA040A
GAGTGCTTGGGAGGAGCGCAAGAAGGCCGTCGAACGCGAGGCGGCCCTGGAGGCCGCAGCCCAATCAGATGGATCCAGTGAGTAGGGCCGGCCGGGTCCTGGGCGGCATCACCTTCGCCCCCATGACGTGGAGTGGGGAGGGGGGATGACGGGCAGCTCCCGGGTAGATCTCCACGCGGAAGTCCAGTCTGGAGGGGGCGGACCTCGTCCGGGAGAGGCATGCAGGTGAACACCCATGATGCTCTTGCAGAAGCGGCGATTCTCATCGCATCCCGGCGGCAGACCGCGGGTTTGAAGGGTCGCGCGGAGGAGGAGAAGCTCTGGCTCTATCTGCGCGCACTCAGCCACTTCGTCCACGTCACAGGCCAGGTCTACCGGTTCGAAGATGCCCTCAAG
>NZ_JABUMR010000062.1:0-394 GCF_013336725.1 Myxococcus sp. CA040A
ACGGCCACCAAATCTTCAGGGTCCGGGTCGTACTGGATGAGGTCGCCCGGAGCGCATTCGAGCGCCATGCACAGCTTGGACAGGGTCGAGAACCGGACGCCCTTGACCTTGCCCGAGCGGAACAGGGACAGGTGCGTCTGGCTCACGCCGATCTGCTCGGCGAGCTGCTTCGCCTTCAGCCCCTTCCTGGCGAGCACCTCATCCAGCGTGATTCGAATCGGCATCAGAAAATCTCTTCAAGCTCGCTCTGCAGAGCGAAGGCATGCGTCAGCACGTTGGCGAGGAGCGTCAGCGCGAGACCGACCGCCCCCAGCACGAGTCCACCCACGTCATACGCGATGACATAGCCCGGCTCGAAGCCGATGAGGCGCATCAAGCTCGGGACGATGAACAC
>NZ_JABUMR010000063.1:0-391 GCF_013336725.1 Myxococcus sp. CA040A
CCCAGGAGAGACGAGCCGCGTCCGCCTCCAGCTCACCGGGGAGGGCCTGCTCGAAGGCACCGTCCGGCTCCGGGGAGGCCGGGTGCCCCGAAGCCCGTCACCGTCTCCGCCCTGCGGGCGGGCGCCTCCTACACCGAAGTCGTGAAGGTCGCGGCCACTCCCGACGGCGCCTGGTCGATGCGGGTGCGCGCGGGCCGCTACACGCTCACCGCCTGGATGACGGACTCCGTCAGCCAGAATAGCGACCAGCAGAAGGTCGTGGAGCTGGAGGCCGGAGGCTCGAAGCGCGTGGAATTGGAGGTGCGCGAGCCGAGCAAGCCCATCGTCGTCATGGTGCTCGAACCCAACGGCGCGCCCAGCGTCGGCGCCACGGTGATGGGCAGCGAGCCCG
>NZ_JABUMR010000064.1:0-385 GCF_013336725.1 Myxococcus sp. CA040A
TGCCCGCGTGCGACGGCAACCTGCGGAGCGATCATGCCGGAACCCACCGAATACGAACCAAGCCGCATGGCCCGCTGCCATCACCCTCTTGTCGCGCCAGCTACGGTCGCCGCCTGATGCCGGCGCCGATCCTCTCGCTCACCGATATTTCCAAACGCTTCGTCAAGCCTCTCGACGCAGCCGAAAAGGTTGCGAACATATTCGGCGCCGGGCTGCGCGAACAGGTGGTCCGCGCTGTGGACGACGTAACGCTCTCCATCGGCGAAGGCGAGGTTGTAGGTCTCGTCGGCGAATCCGGCTGCGGCAAGTCCACACTTGGCCGCATTGTCTCCGGCATTCTCGATCCGAGCAGCGGCACGCTTTGCTTTGAAGGACGCGTACCGGC
>NZ_JABUMR010000065.1:0-384 GCF_013336725.1 Myxococcus sp. CA040A
TAGGATGGGAAATTGGGTCGCATTCTGGCCAAAAGCCGGTTCCTTTTCGATCCACAAAGATGCCTTTTTATTTCTTTCTTATTGTGAATGATTGTTCTAGTACAACAATAACCCAATTAAGGTACGCATGTTTGGCACTCGCTCGGGGATTGCTTATGCTTTGGCTGCCTTTCGTCTCTTCTGAATGAATGGATGCCTGCTTTCTGTTTGCAGGCAGCCCCTCCTCCCCTGCCCTCAGCTTCTCACTTGATTGCCATGCTCGCAGGAAGTGAGGAGAGCGAGCCACCACTGCCATGGCAAAAGAAGGCGGATGGCTGCTGGAATTGGAAGCCACCATTGCCAGCGCTGCTGCAAAGGCGTTGCCAACCACCACCAAGGCATGTT
>NZ_JABUMR010000066.1:0-383 GCF_013336725.1 Myxococcus sp. CA040A
ATAGCTTCAAGGCGTCTTTAGGCGAAGTCACGAAGAGCTGCGGCGGATGCCACCAGACCTATCGGGTCACGCGAAGCTGAAAGCTCCATCTCACCCTGACCATTCTGATCTGAAGGGCTAGCTTAGGGTTCATCCCTATGGTGTTCGGGTATGAAACGTCTTCTTGGCGCGTGTGCCGTCCTTGTGCTCCTGGGCGCAGCGGCTTTCTGGTTCCTGACCAGCCCCAGCCGGCAGAGTGCCGGGCTTGAGCCCGTCGCCGACGGCGAGCCCGATCTGCGGAACGGCCAGGCAGTGTTTCTGGCGGGCGGATGCGTGTCCTGTCACGCGACGCCCAACCAGGACGACAAGACCCGGCTTGGCGGCGGCCTCTCCTTGCCTTCGCC
>NZ_JABUMR010000067.1:0-381 GCF_013336725.1 Myxococcus sp. CA040A
AACTATGAGGTAAACGTCGCTATCACTGACTCCACCGTCGCCCAACGAATGGCTGAGATTTTCGAGATCGACATGGCCAACTGTGTGGAACTGACCTTAGACGAATGGCAGTCGCGCTCTCACATAGCGAAACTCACTGAAGCTCTACTGTCACCTTGGCGACCATTTTTCTAGAATTCCGTCTGCAGCGTAATAAAAATACGTAATCCCTTGTCAAGGTATAGTTGACATTAGTCACATATAACTATATTTACAGTATTTTTCATCCGTTTCGACGGTAGTTACTGGACGGCTGACCCTCTGCAATGGAGGATAGGCCCATGGGATTCATCGGATGGATTGTTCTCGGCCTCATCGCAGGCGCCATCGCTAAGGCCATCA
>NZ_JABUMR010000068.1:0-379 GCF_013336725.1 Myxococcus sp. CA040A
GAACTCATACCAGTTGCGGAAGAACTGGGGACCCGTACCCGGCGGAGCATTCTCGTCATTCAGACGCGTGCGAGGGTCGTCCGAGCGATTCGTCACAGAGCCGTTTTGATACCGGGTCTGTGGCACGTAGTTGAGGAACTCAGGCGGTCCGCCGAATTGAGCGCCAATGAGGTGGCCGCCCTCGTCGTGTCGGTACTTGAGGTGTTCCTGCACCGTCCGGCCATCCACCTGCGTCTGGACCTTGAGGGGAACCCGTCGGCCATTCTTGTCGACGAGGTACTCCTTGTTGCCTCTGCTCTGCGCGGACTCGCTGCGGACCTGGTCGGGCACGAGGTAGAGGTCGCCTTCGACGGAGGACACCCGTCCCCGGCTGTCCGTC
>NZ_JABUMR010000006.1:0-690771 GCF_013336725.1 Myxococcus sp. CA040A
GCAGCGCCTGGCGCTGCTTCCTCTTCAACCACTGCCTACCTTTGCCCTCGGGCAGGGCCTTCTCGCTCTCAGGTCTTCTGCGCACACAGAGCCGAACGAGAGGTGCCCCTGCTCCCTCTTCCCGCCTTCTCCGCGCCCGCCTGCTCCCCAGCCTGATCGCGAATCACGAACTCTGGTTTAGACCTCCTCGAATTTTGCTCCTGTGACCTTCGCGTGCTCCAGGGCTACCTTGATGTCCTCCGAGACGATGAGGGCAACTGTCCACCCCCAGGTGCGGAAGACCTTCGTGTTGCCCACCTTCGTGCGGTCAATCCGCATATCAACCACGTTCCGGTATTGGCCGAGCTTGTCCGGTCGCGCGTCCTCTGGCAGCCAGAACTCCACTTCATTTGAGGCATTGTCATCGATGCACCGGACAACCTTCGTAGCAACGAGGATTTGATATTCGTCTGGGTGGCCTTTGAGCTTCAAAGGGATGAGTTGCACATCATTGGGTGCCAGCTCCGCGAAGATGGCGGCCACCCGGATGTGGACAACGGGAGTCATGCCAACGCCTGCCATGCTGAAATCGCGCTGACGCCCAGGCTCACGAACAGAGAGCGTCAGGCGACCATCACTTCGGACGGGCCGCCCAGAACTAAACTCCCTGATGTCTTCCGGCTCCCGGCCCTGTCCGTTCAACGGTTCTCCCAGGTACCAGTTGCCGGCCTGTACGTCCTCTTTGAGCCTGAAGTATCGAGAGTGATTCGACATGGTGGACGCCCTCACTGCGTCACTTGCCCTGAGTCAAAAGCCTGTGGATTTCCGTTCCTTTGGTCACGGCCTCCTTGGCGAGCCTGCGAAGCTCAACCGTGAGGGCCTCGCGGCAATCTGCCACCTTCCGACAGCTCCCCAAAGCCTCGAGTAGTCGCTCCTGGACGCGTTCATGATACCGCTGCGGATGTGGCCCCTTGTGACCGACGACTTCCACGACGTTCTCGGGGTCCTTCAGCTCCATCCCAGCCCTCGTGAAGAGGTCCCGGAATCTCGGCGTCCAGGGCCCGCCGCGCGCCGCTGAGACTTCGTTCTTGTTCGTTGCGATGTGGTGGCGCTCGCCTTGGCTGCGCATCCCCCGACTCGCCATGGCCAGGGCGTTGGGGGCGAGCGCGATGGTGAAGCCTTCCGCCGCCACCGCGACCGACTGCACACTCCCCACCGCGGCGTACTGGAAGCCTGCCTGAGACTCCACGGCGAGCGCAGCCTGAGCGGAGCCCGGCAGTCTCACGGCCTTCGCGACCAACCCCGCCGTGCTGCCAATAGCGGCCGTGGCGAGCATCACGAAGACGCGTGCCGCATTCTCTCCGAGGATTTCGCCGTACGCCTCACCCGACGCACTGAGCTGCGCGAAAGTCGTGGCCTGGTCCACCTCGCGTACCAGGGTCAACCACCCGTCCAGCAGACGCCACATCGTGTCCACGCCCAGGTAGGCGATCGCGATGGCTGTCAGGGTAGCGGCCACGCCCTTGCTCACTGGCTCGGGGAGCGACCAGAGCAGCAGGTACATCGTCGCCGCGGCGGTGATTGTGGCCATGACCGCGCCGGGGTCCGTCATGCCCTCCAATGCCTCGGCTGTCTCCTCCCACACGGAGTCCATCGCGATGGCCAAGGCCCACGTGTACTTGCCGTCGCTGGCGAGCAGGGGGCCTTCCTCCAACAGCCGCAAGCAGTCTCCGGGTTGGTCCTTCCGCGAGCACCACTGCCCATAGGCGCGCGTCAGCTCGTCATCCGCGTAGGACTCCAGCAAGTGGGGTCCGTCCGCGTCTTCTCGACGCTGGGGGGTGAGGCGCGGGGGGCGACTCTCGTATCGGTACACCCCGCTGCGGGACGGCACGCCGAAGAGTTCTCGGGCCTCCTGCATGGGGCTGCGAAACGGGCGCATGTCCCGGGCCAGTTCCGCGATGGCCTCCTCGTATTCGCCGTCTTCGAGTTCGGCGGCGTCCAATTCCGCGCCTGGCTCCTCGCGAGGAGTCACGACGTAGGAGTCCGTTCCGGTATCCAGCCGAACGATTCGACTCGTCGCGCAGCCGGTGATGGCCGCGAGCAAGAGCAGCGGCGCCGCCCAGCGAAGCAACATGGTATGTCCCCCCAGCGAGTGGCCCGACACAGAGCGGGCGCACCCCTGCAATACCAGAGGATTCTGGCAGCCCGCCAAGGCTAACCCGCACCGCCTGGGGCCGGGCCTACCTCATGCTGCTGCGGCCGCACTCGGGTCCATGAGTTGGGGCTTGCTCACCACATCCACGGCAAGACTTACGCTCACCGCTGGAAACCAGGCCCCAGGGGCCACCCAAAGCCTGTCAATGAAGGTCCTCCGAATACCAGCCAACGGGAATGGCCTCTCGCGCGCACGCGCCTCGCGTCACGAGCACGGCCCCGAGCCACTCACCGCACGGTGAAGGCGCGCGACGCGCCGTAGTAAGGGCGCACGCGCCCATCCCAGCCCGACTTCCATTCGCCCTCATGCAGGATGCGATAGGTGCCTGGCGAGGCATCGCGAGGAATGCGCCACTCCACGAGGACGTGCGAGCACCCCAGCGTGGGCAGACAGTTCTCCCGCTCCCACCGGTAACGCGTCTCCCAGTCACTGTCATCCGCCACGTCCACCCAGGCGCCAATGGAGCCCTTGCGCTGCACGCGCAGGTACGAGTCCTCCAGGCGCAGGTCGTTCTTCGGATGCGCGCCCCAGAACGTGACGCGCACCGTGTCGCCGCGCGCGTAGGCCGGACGAGCGTCGGTGAGCACCTCACCGAACTCCACCCAGAGCAGCTTGTCGTCGAACACCACGCCGGGCTGGAGGCTGGCCTGGATGTAGCGCAGGTCCGGAGGCGTGGGGCCGGGTGACACGGGCTGCCCGTCGCGCAGCGCCACGGCGAGCCCGTCGAAGCCCTGCTGGAGCGCGGCGAGCGTCCAGGGCCCAAAGTGCGTGGACGCGCCTTCATAGGACTGGTGGGCATACTCCTCGCGCGTGGCCACATAGCCCGCGTAGTCGTTGGCGAGCCCCGCGATGACGACCTCGGTGACGCCGACGGGCCCCAGCCGCTCCAGCACCGTCTGACGCAGGCGGCGCCCGGCCATCGTCGTCACCTCGAAGGGCACGGCCACCAGCGCGAGCGAGCCCACGGTGACGAGCTGGAGGGGCAGCACGTTGGGCGTCCACGGGTGCGGCAGCATGCTGCCCATCTCCAGGACGATGGGCTTCTCACCCTGGCAGGGCGTGGTGGTGAGCGCGCAGGTGAACTGGCTCCAGAGGTCATGGAGGGTGGAGCACGACGCTCCCTCCACCCCATAGCCGGGCCCATCCTCCGCGCCCGCCAGCATCGACACACCGATGGCGGCGGGACACGTGCGGCGCGGCTGTCCATCCGTGTACGCGGGCGCTACGTCCACCGCGTCCATCTTCACGAAGGTGCGTCGGGAGTCCACGCCCCCGGTGAGCGGCGTCGTGGCGAGCGTCCACAGGTGCGCGGCGAAGTCGTGCTGGCGCCGCGCGGACAACTCCGTGTCCTCGAAGTCGTTGGCGCCGCCGCCATTCGTCCCGCCGAGCACGTTGGGCGTGACGTCCCCTTCGTTGGACTGGGCGAACGCGGCGACGAAGGTGTCACCCGCGTCGTGCGCCTTCTCGAAGAGATAGGAGGCAAGGCCCTTGTTGTCGCCGCTGATGAGGTGGTTGTCGTTGCCCATGGACGTGGCATGGACGGCGAACCAGTTGATGAGCCCCACGTCGCGTCCATCCGTCCGCGTCAGGCGCACCAGCGTCATCCGCGTGTCCACGTCGTGGGCGTAGCGGGCACGCTCGGCGGAGGGGTTGAACCGGTAGGCCTCCGGCGAGCGATTGCGACTGGCGCCCAGCAGCTCTCCCGTGGCCAGGCGCAGCGTGCCCGCTCCCAGCCGGGAGTGCGCGCGGGCAATGGAGGTGACGATGCCGGAGACGATGGCGTCGAAGCTCTGCGGCACGAAGCCGAAGGTGCTCAGGTTGTAGAAGGTGTGGTGCGAGAAGCCGCCCGGCCCCGAGTGCGTGTGCGTGGCGCTGATGAGGACGTTCTCATCGGAGTAGACGTCGCCGAAGCGGGCGCGCAGCTTCTCCACCACCTGCGTCTTCACCGCCTGGAAGACCATGCCCAGGTCCGCGCTCACGAAGGCCACACGCCGCCCGTTGCACGGCGAGACGATGACGAAGGCCCGCGAGCGCAGGCGCTGGTGGATGCCCGCCGTCTGCTGCGAGAGCTGGCCATAGCCCATCATCCCCACCTCGGCGGCGGGGCCGGTGATGTCCCCCATGCCCGCACCGATGAGGAAGCGCGTGTTGCCCGCACAGGTGTCGCCGGACGCACCGCGCAGCGGAGCGACAGCCCCCTGGGCCACCGTCCCCAGGACGAAGCTCAGCGCCAGGACGAGCCGGAACAGATGTGCGCGCATGCCTTCCTCCAAGGCGCATGGGACGCGCCGCTCCAGGGTGGAGCCCCTCATAAAGACTCTGCTGGGCCCCCGCACCCGTCCCGTCATCGCTCGTCAGCCGGCCCACACTCCCACCAGGCCCCAGGCACGCACGAATCACACCAGGAGTGCGTCCTCCCTGGGACATCACAAGGCCCCACCGGACGCACTCAAAACCGCCAATGACTGACGCGGTGAGCTGTCCTCGCGGGCCGCGAATCCGGGGTAGGTCCTCCACCCAACCCATGGAGTTCGCTGTGATTTTTGAACCAGAACGGCCCTCCAGTGCCACCTTCGTCACGCTCTGGATTACCCGTGTTCACAGCAAATCAATTGCACCCAACATTTCAGTCAGGGATTCCCACTAGATGTCGATTTACACTTTACCCAGAGTGAACCCGGGTATATCCAGTTTCCTCGCAAAACAAAGCACTCCCATCAGCCTTCCGGAGCAAGCCATGAAGCGACTGTCGTATCTGGTTGTCCTTGCGTGCGCGGTGCTTTCCACGACGGCGTCGGCGCAGTTGTCCACGCGTTGCTTCACGGATGATCAACTCACCACCTACACGCTGTCGCAGGGGCGCAACAACTGGGCCTACAACTGCGGCTACATCACCGCGGCGAAGCGCGACTTCCTGAACTCCGAAGGCGAGTACCAGGTGTTCTCCGGCGGCTGTTTCTCCTTCACCGCGACGGGGCCCACCGCCACGTGCACCTTCTACATTCCCGCCGACACCGCCGCGCCCTGCATCCCCAACCTGGTCAAGCTCGGCACCTGCGTGACGGGCTGCTACACGGCGAAGGAGAAGGTCTCCTTCGGTGGTGAGTACTGGCCCATCTCGGACGCCTACGCCGCGGGCGTGCGCACGGTGACGGCGCTCACCCAGGACGCGTCGCTCGTCGCTCCGACGACGGGAGAGCAGACCATCCGCGCCTTCGTGGCCGGAGACACCGTGGAGGACGTGTTCGCGCTCGAGACGGTGGACGGCCGCCGCGTCGAAGTCACCTCCGAGCACCCCATGGTCACCGCCTCCGGTGAGATGGTGAAGGCCAAGACGCTGCAGAAGGGCGACCTGCTGCTCGGCACCACGGGCGAGAAGGTGGAGCTGCGCGACGTCACCGTGTTCCGGTACGAGGGGAAGACCTGGAACGTGCAGCCGGTCAGCCACGAGAAGATTGAGAACGTGCTCGACGTGGAGGGCCTGTTGACGGGCTCGGTGCGCTTCCAGAACGAGTGGGCGGACGACCACTACCGCCTGTCGCTGCGTGACGAGGCCAGCGTCGACGGCCTCTGAGCAGCCTGCTTGAACCGACGCGAGAGCCCGCAGGGGGCATGGGCTCTCGCGTCCCACCGCGCTCGTCACTTCACGACAAGGACGCCATGCGAAGCATCCCAGGATGGTTTGCGAAGAAGGTGGCACGCGGTCTCGCGGTGGTGGCGCTGACCTGGAGTCCCCTGGTGCTCACGGGGACCGGGTGCGGCCCGACGGAGGACGCCTCCGAGCAGGAGGCGCCGCTCGACACCCGGGCGCACTCCTTCACGCCGATGGCGCCCTCGGGCGACTTCACCGCCCAGGTGACGCGCTACGAATACGAATTCGCGACGCAGACGGGCGCGGCGAAGTCCACGCTGTTGATGGACGTCTACCCCCCGGGCGGCGACTGCTTCGTGGTGAAGGCCCCCCAGGGCCTCACCGAGGTCCACTGGAATGGGAACCCCCCGCTGCGGTCCGAGTCCGTCGAGGACGGCATCCGCGTGTGTGGGCCGGGACTCTTCGCGGGCCAGGTGAAGCTGGAGGCGCGCTTCACCGTGCCCCTCCAGACGTATGACTTCACGCAGGTCGGCTTCTCCCGCCGCACGGACAAGGCGGGCAACACGTTCTCCTACCTGCTCAACTGGGTGGAGGGCTGCGACAGGTTCGGCCCCTGTGACGACCGCACGGACCAGCTCGCGCAGTATGTCTTCACCATCAAGCACGCGCAGAACGAGCGCGTGGTGTGCCCGGGCCAGCGCACCCGTCCGGACAACACCACGACGAAGTGCACGCTGACCGGGCTCACCAAGGCGCCCACGTACTCGTCCTTCGCCGTGGCCTCCAACCCCGCCTGGGTCCCCAGCACGTTCACGGAGGTGTCCAACAAGTTCAAGCTGGTGTTCTACGAGGTGCCCGGCGGGAAGCTGGCGGCCTCGCTCAACGCCAACGACGTGAAGGCGTACCTGCACTGGATTATCGGTGAGCTGGGGCCGCTGCCCTACGGCACGGAGCTGCGCGTCGCGGGCGCGCCCACGGAGTGGCTGGGCGTGGAGCACCCCGCCAACCTCATCCTCCGCGAGGACCTGCCGGACCTGCGGCGCGACTACGCGAACATGACGATGCACACGCTGATGCACGAGGTCGTGCACCAGTGGGCGGGCAATCGCACCACGCTGTCGCGGCCCTTCGACTTCGTGTGGAAGGAAGCCATCGCCGAATACCTCACGTACCTGTACGAGCTGCGCGCGCGCCCCTCGGGCGAGGCGGAGCAGACGCGCGCGTACTGGGACCGGCTGGCGCGCACCGCGGCGTACTACCCGCAGCCGCAGGATGACCCGCCGCCCGTCTTCCTCTCGCTCGCGTCGGACGTCTACGGCACCGGGCCCATGATTCTCTTCCTCCAACTGGAGCCGCTGCTCGGCCAGGACGCCGTCCTCCGGGGCATCAAGGGCTTCCTGTCCCAGCCCGGGGACCGGAGCGTCGACGACCTGCGCGCCGCGCTGGAGCAGGCATCAGGCAAGAACCTGGGCCCGTACTTCGACGCCTGGGTCCACGGCGCGGGTGACCCGGACTGGCCCTACTTCGAGGTGAGCACCGAGGAGGACGACGGCGACGTCACCCTCACCGCCCTCCAACGCTCGGTCTCCGGAACGCACTACCCCGTCGCGGTGGACGTGCTGCTCGAAGGCGCCACGCAATCCAAGCTCGTCACGCTCGACTACGGCCTGGAGCCCGAGTCGGACACCCTCCACGTGACGGTGCCCTTCCCCGAGCCCGTGCTGCAGGTGACGGTGGACCCGGAGAACCGGGTGGTCAACCGCAGGTTCCTCGGAGTCTCCGACGAGCCGCCTCCGCCGCGCTGGCTGTTCTAACCCCTCTCATCGAATCGCGTCGTCATCGACAAGGAGCGCAGGCCCCATGAACGGACATCCCCCCGAGAGCGCCAAGCCAAAGCCTCCCAGACGCTGGCGGATGATGGGACCCGGGCTCGCGTTGCTCGTCCTCGGAGGCACGGGGCTCTACGGACTCGTCACCCTGAAGGGCGCCGACACGCCCTCCACCCCGCCGCCTCCCGCCGACACGGCGTCCCAGGCGCACAAGCCCACGAGTTCTCCACAGCCCACCGCGGCGCTCCCGCGACACCCGGGCACGCCCGCTCCCACGCCGTCCGAGGCCGCGCCAGCCACCGACGAGGCCCGGGTGGCGAAGGAGCAGCGAGAGGCCGCGCGGGTGTCCGCGAGGGAGTACCGGGCCGGACGCTTCAACGCATTCTTCCGCAAGGAGGTCTTCGTCGAGGAGCTCACGCGGGAAGGCGGCGCGCGCATCATCGGCTTGAGGAACGAGCTGGCGGACCCCACGGCGCTCCAGCAGCTGCCGGCCGGCGCCCAGTTCCTGGAGACCAAGCCCGAGCCGGTGCTGGAGCGCATGGCGATGATTGACCTGCTCTTCGAACTGGCACCCCAGGAGCCCACCGCCCGCGAGGCGATGACGTCGCTGGCGCTGTCGCCCATCGACAGCGCGCTGCCGGACTCGGTGAAGAAGGGGCTCGTCGGAGAGAAGTACGACCTGCTGTTCCGGCTCGCGCAGGTGGACCGGCAGCTGGCCGTCGACACGTACTCGAAGCTGGAGAACCCCCGGCTCAGGAACCTGCTGCGCGAGGCGCTCGTCGCCGGACTGGCGGAGTCGGGGGCCAGCCCCGACGAAGTCCAGCGGATGACAGCACACCTCTAATCCGCGGCCGTGATGGGCCCAGGAGCACCCTGTCCGCCGAGGGCGGAGGGGGCCTCGTGTGTCCCGAAGTGCCAGCGAGGAGGGCTCGCCCACCCATCCGGAGACAGGGTGGTCGCGCCCGCGCTGGAGCCGTGAAGCAACACCCACCAGAAGACAGGAGCGCGTCGTGACTCGGACTTGGAAACAGGGATTGATTGGAGCGTGCTGTGCCGTCGTGGGCGTCGCGTGCGGCGACGTCCCGGCGGACCCGGCCGAGGCGCGGGACAGCACCCGGCAAGCTCGGCAGACTCGGCAGGACGCCCTCGCCGCGCTGGGCCGCGTGGAAGTGGTCGACGTGGGGAAGGACGGCACCCCCAGCTTCATCCGGGGACGGTTGGGCACGGCGGACACCGCGCTCGCGGCGCTCAAGGCCGGTGACGCGCTCGCGCCCGCGCTGCGCGCCATCGCCCCGGTGTTCGGGCTGCGCGCGGAGGAGCTGACGGTGCGCTCCAGCCGCGTGGATGACCTGGGCTTCACGCACATCCGCTATGACCAGACGCGCCAGGGCATCCGCGTCGTGGGGGGCGAGCTGGTGCTGCACGTCAACACGGCGGGCCTGGTGTACGCGGCCAATGGCTCGGCCCGAGGCGCTGGTGAGCCCGCGACGCTCGCGCGGTTCCCCATCGACGACGTGAAGCGCGCGGCGCTGGAGGGGCTCGACACGCTCGTCGTCGAGGGCGAGCCCCGCTTCGTCTACTTCCTGGGCGCCGAGGGCTCGCTGGCCTCCGCCTGGGAGGTGACGCGCGCGGGCACTCGCGAGGATGCGCCCGCCAGGGACCGCGTCTACGTGGACGCGGCGTCGGGCCGGGTGCTCGACGTGCAGCCGCTCATCCACTCCGCCCAGAATCGTCGAATCCACTCGGCCAACAACCAGTGGACCACGCCCGGCACCCTGCGCCGCATCGAGCTCGGCGCGGCCACGGGCGACAACCACGTCGACGTGAACTACGACCACGTCGGCACGACGTACGCCTGCTACGAGACGATTTTCGGTCGCGACTCGTTCGATGACCGGGGCGCCACCATCACCAGCACCGTGCACTACGGCGCCTCGTACGTGAATGCGTACTGGGACGGCATTCAAATCGTGTTCGGCGATGGCGACGGGGTGAACTCCGGTCAGCTCGGCCTGGATTTGGACGTGGTGTCCCACGAAATCACCCACGCCGTGACGCAGTACGAGTCGGGGCTCGTGTACCGCAACGAGTCCGGCGCGCTCAACGAGAGCCTGTCGGACATCGCCGCCGCCATCTGCGAGAGCTGGGCTCGCGGCGGCGCCATCGACGCGGACGTCTGGAAGATTGGCGAGGACATCTGGACGCCGAACATCGGCGGGGATGCGCTGCGCTACATGGACAACCCCACGCGGGACGGCTCGTCCAAGGACTACTACCCCGAGCGCTACACGGGCACCGCGGACAACGGCGGTGTGCACTGGAACTCGGGCATCCAGAACCTGGTCTTCAAGCTGCTCGTGACGGGCGGCACGCACCCGCGCGGCAAGACCCCCATCAACGTGGCGGGCGTGGGCATGAACCGCGCGGCGCAGACCTTCTACTTCGCCGCGACGAACTACTACACGTCGACCACGACGATGTCCCAGGCCAAGGCCTACACCGTCCAGGCCGCCCAGGACCGCTACGACGCCTCCGTCGTGAACGCGGTGCGTGACGCCTGGGGCGCCGCGGGCGTGCCGTAGGCGACTCCAAGCGCAGTCCATTCCCAATCACCTCAAGGAGAACCCATGAAGAATGTCTTCATCGCCGTCGCAGTCTTCTCTGTCTGTCTTTCGAGCACCGCCCTGGCGCAGCTGTCCACGCGATGCTTCCAGGATGACCAGCTCACCACGATTGACCTCGCGCGGGGCCGCAACGCCTGGGCCCGCAGGTGCGGCCTCATCACCGCCACGCGCGAGGCGTACCTGAACACGGAGAACGAGTACCAGGTCTTCACCAACGGTTGCTTCGCGTACCCGGCCGTGCCCGCGGGCTCGTCCTGTACGTTCTTCGTCCCCGCCGTCGAGTCCGCGGAGTGCATCACCGGCCTGAACAAGCTGGGCACCTGCGTCGCCGGCTGCACCACGCCCAGCCAGAAGGTCGCCTTCGGTGGGCGGATGCTGCCGGTGCCGGAGGCGTACGCGTCCGGCCTCACCACCGTGACGGCCCTGAGCCCTGACTCAGAGGCGGGCTTCCTGCGTTATGGCGAGCAGACCATCCGCAGCTTCGTCGCGGGCGACACGCAGGAGGATATCTTCACCCTGGAGACCCAGGAGGGTCGCCGCCTGGAAGTGACGGCGGAGCACCCGATGGTCCTGGAGGACGGGACGATGGTGAAGGCCCGCACGCTGCAGGCCGGCGACACGCTGCTGGGCGCCGACGGCGTGAAGCTGCACCTGAGCCGCGTCACCGTCTTCAACTTCAAGGGCCAGGTCTGGAACGTCCGGCCGGAGAGCCAGGTGAAGCTCGAGAACGTGATGAACGCGGAGGGCTTCCTCACCGGCTCCGTGCGCTTCCAGAACGAGTGGGCCCAGGACGACTACCGCCTGTCCCTGCGTGACGACGTGGACGTCAGCGGCCTGTAGGCCCGCGCGTTGAGCCCTCGGGTTGGGACTCCGGCTGTGTGAATCGCCGGAGTCCCAGCCTCCCTCAGCGGGGCGCGTCGGGGGTGAGCGGCTGAAGGGGGCACTGCTCGACGGGCAGGAAGCACGGGGCCGAGAAACCGCAGTCCTGGGCGCAGAGGAAGCGGTTCTCGATGCCGCTGCAGAGGCCATCCCCACAGAAGCCGCAGTCATTCAGACAGCTGCTCCACGTCTCCGAGCCCGTGCAGAAATTGTCCCCGCAGTAGCCACAGTCCGCGGCGCAACTGAACACGTCCTCCGTCCCATTGCAGGCGCCGTCTCCACACGCCGAGCCGCAATCCCCGGGACAGTTGGCGGTGGACTCGCCCGCGCCGCACGTCCCGTTGCCGCAGGGATTGGGGCAGCCGCAGTCGACGGGGCACGAGTACGCCGACTCGCCATTGCACCAGCCGTCTCCGCAGTAGCAATCGGAGGGACACGTCCCCTCGCTCTCGCCGAAGTCACACGTTCCGTTTCCGCACACGGTGGGCGCGCCGCAGTCCCAGGAGCAGCTCCACGAGTCCTCGAGCGGGCCGCAGTACCCGTCGCCGCAGGAGTTCTCGCACTCGTAATAGGGGCACTGGGGCTGCAGCGGATCCACCACCTCGCCCGGCCGGAGGTACTGCAGCGGGCACTGGCAGTAGGGGAGTGCCTGGGAGGACTCACCGAGCGCTTCACTCGAACCCGTGGGGTCCACGGGATTGCAGGCCACCCACGTCAGGCAGGCCACGACCACCGCGAGACGCTGGACGAAGCGGCCAGGGGCCGCCGCGCTCATGTAGGGCCCGCCGAGTGACGCGGGGCGTGCTGGAGCCACATGGGCCACGCGGGCTCTGAGTCGTCCAGGTACGCCAGCACGGAGCCCCTCGGGAGCGACACGGTGCTCGCCGCCACGCACGAGCCGAGCATGACGAGCCCCGCCACACAGGGCGCGCTGGCGGAGACGGGCACGAAGAACTGACAGCTGTTCGTGGAGCACGGGTACTGGAAACAGCCGTTGGCGAAGACCTGGTACTCGCTGTCCGCGTTGAGGATGGCCTCCTTCGCGGCGGAGATGTAGCCGCACTTGCGCGCCCACGCGTTGCGCCCCGGGACTTGCTGCGGCGTGAGGTTGTCATCCCCACCGCACCGGCCACTGAGCTGCGCCCAGGAGGGGCTCGCGAAGCCGACGAAGACCAGACCAACGACGAGCCAGAGCTGCTTCATGCCAACCTCCACGAGGGGTGCATCTCAAGGTGCCGCGAAAAACCGACGTCGCTGCCGAGCCGAGCGCGGCTAGGGCTCACCACGAGTCGTGGAGCCCAGGAGGACCTCCACGGAATCCGGCGTCGTCCACGCCAGGTCGGGGAAGCCATCCGCGTCCAGGTCCTCGGCGACCAGGGACGTGGGCGTCACACTGGACGCCACGCGCATCGGAGCCCCCAGCTGGCCGTCCGCCGCTCCGAGCAGCAGGTAGACGCCTCCGGACATCCCGGCGTGGGCGATGTCGCTGCGCCCGTCCTGGTTGAAGTCCGCGACCACCACCTCTCCTGGCTCGTTGGCGAGGATGGATTGGGTGGAGGTGAAGCCGCCCTTGCCGTCGCCCAGGTGCAGGGAGAGGTAGCCACTGTCCGACAGGCCGTGGGTGATGACGAGGTCCAGCCTGCCGTCGCCATTCACCTCCACGGGAGCGAGCCGGAAGGGCTCGTCATCCGCGGACCCGCTGAGCTTGAGCGGAGGGACGGCGGTCAGCTTCTCGTCCTTCCTGGCGAGCAGGATGTCCACGGTGAAGCTGTTGGTGTTGAGCACCAGGACGTCGGGCAGCGCGTCGTCGTTCACGTCCGCGACCACCAAATCCCGAGGCAGTCCGGTGACGGAATGCGGCACGGCCTCACCGAAGGAGCCGTCTCCCCGGCCCTTGAGGGAGGTGATGTTCCAGAAGCCCGCCGAGCCCGCGTTCTTGGTTATCGCGTCGAGGTGCCCGTCCCCATCCAGGTCCGCCACCCGCACCTGCTGCGAGTGATTGCCCAGCGAGTAGGGGATTCCCGCCAGGAACGCGCCCTCCGCCGCGCCCAGGCGCACCGTGAGGGCGTTGGAGAAGTGGCCGACGATGAGCAGGTCCTGGCGGCCGTCACCATTCACGTCGCTGACGGCCACGTCCATGGGCGTGGTCCCCGCGGCGAGGCACCGGGGCGCCGCGAAGCCTCCCCTCCCCACCCCCTGGTGGATGCAGACATGCTCCTCCTGCGAGGCCACGAGGACCAGGTCCTTCACGCCGTCGCCGTCCACGTCCGCGACGTGCAGCCCTCTCGCCTTGGAGCCTCCCGCCGACAGCGTCACGCGGGCCTCCGGGAAGCCGAGCCATTGGGCTTCCGCGAGGACTCGCGGGGAGATGGTGGAGGACGTACACGCCAGCCCCGCGCAGCAGCCCAGCAGGAGGTGGTGGAAGCGGAACATGGTGCGTCCTAGGGCTGGAGGAGGGGAACCGCGAAGGGGTCCCCAAGGGCGCGGGAACATGAAGGGTCCGACGATGGACAGGCCGCGGTGAGCCCACCGGGACACCCACAGTCCACGGGGCAGGTGTTCACCGTCTCCGCGGTGCAGATTCCGTCACCGCACCAGCAGTCGCCCGGACAGGTGGCCTCCGTCTCCGCGCCCGCCTGACAGAAGCCGTCCCCGCACCCCAGATGGCAGGAGCCCATGCAGGAGTCGGACAGCGAGGAGACCTGGGCGACAGGGCACGTGCGGACGGCCTGGCCTTGCGTGCCGAGCGCGCCAGGCGGCGGGAGGTCTTCCCTAGCGCCACAGGCCGCGAGCAACGCCAGCGAGAACCCCACCAGCCAGCGCCACGGCCCCGGATGCGAAGCACGTCGAGCCTCGCACACTCCGGGTATGAGATGACGAAAGCGGAGTCGATTCAGCATGTCAGCCCCACGATAAGGGGTTTCGCTATATTCTCGGAACGCTGGCGTTCCCAGTCATTCAATGACAAGCGTGGTTTGGGACACACACCCCTGTCAAGGAAGCGTCCTCGGGAGACTCCATGCGCCGCAAGCGGCTGCACGTTGTCGGGTTGGCTGCGTTCCTGCTCCTGTTGGGGCTGGGCGCCGTGTGGTGGAAGCAAGCGGGGGAAGCATCTTCCGCCCCGGTGGGAAACGCGGCGGCGATTGTGCGGGCTTCCACGAGCCCAGCACCCGCCGAGGCCGTCCCGGACGCGCGCGACGAGGCCGGAAGACGCGCCTGGGTGCCGGGCACGCTCCACCGTCACGCGTTGAGCCTGGGGCTGACAGTGTCCTTTGGCCAACAGAAGAACCCGGCCGCGGCCACGGCGCAGGGCATGCGCTTCGCCCTCCAGGGTGAGTGGGACGTGGGCATCGTCTCCGCCGAGGGAGACACCGTCCTCGTCCGCCTCCACCTGAGACCGGCGAGCTTCGGGCTGGAGGTGGAGGGACAAGGGGCGCTGTCGCCCGAGACGCGGCAGGCGATGGTGGCGGCGCTGTCGCTGCCCTTCTTCGCGACGCTGGACAGGACGGGCGCGGTGTCGCTGACACACTTCGAGCAGGGCGTGGACGAGCTGGCGCGCGGGCTGCTGCGCTCGGTGTTGGCGTCCTCCCAGTTCGTGGTGAACGGCGTCCCCGGGACGACGTGGCGAACCGAAGAGCAGGACACCTCCGGCCAGTACGTCGCGGAGTACCAGCGCCAGGGGACGAGCCGCTTCGACAAGCGCAAGCGGGCCTATACCTTCGTGGCCACGCCACAAGGACTCCAGCCGCCAGGCACGGAGCTGCGCATGAGCGTCAGCGGCGGCTCCACGTTCGAGCTGGGCGAGGGCGCGTGGCTCCAGAGCCTCCAGACGCGCGAGCATCTCACGGTGGAGCCGGGCGAGGGACTGCCCACGGTGACGAACGCGACGGAGCTGACGTTGCGCCTGCTGGAGCGTCGACAGGAGCCGTCGCTGCACGACGCCTTCGCCGCGCGCGCGGGCTTCTTGAACACCGCCGCGCTGGCCACCTTCCAGGGGCAGGCGACGGACCCGCTCGCCCATCATCGACAGGTGCTCGGCTCGCGTCGCTTCGAGGACATCCTCGCGGACCTGCTCGCGCTGCCCACCGACGAGAAGGCCCGCGACGACGTGCGGACGCGGGCCCTGGAGCAACTGCGCGCCCTGCTGCTGCTCCACCCCGAGGAGGCCGCGCGAATCCCCGCCCTGCTGCGCTCGAAGGACCTGTCCCCGCTGGCCGCGAGCGCCATGCTGGGCGCGCTCTCCGCGGCGAGCACGCCCGAGTCCCTGCGCGCCCTGGCGTCGGCCACCGTCGACGCCGCGCTGACGACGGACGTGCGCATGGACGCGGTCTCCGCGCTGGGCATGGCGGACAACCCCATCCGCGAAGGCGTGGACACACTGCGCCAGTTGTCACGGAGCGAGGACCCGAGGCTGCGGGGCACGGCGACGCTGGCCCTGGGCAACTCCGCGCTCCAGCTGAACGACACCGACGCGCGCGGCTCGGAGGCGCTGGTGCAGGAGTTGAAGAACGACTACCGCGCCGCGACGAACGCGGAGCAGCGGGCCCTGCTGCTGCGCTCGCTGGGCAACACGCGGGCTCCGGGCGCGCTCGAGTCCATCGCGGACGCGCTGCGCTCCGACTCCGTGAAGGTCCGCGAGGCGGCCATGGTGGCGCTGCGCGGGATTCCCGGCCCGGAGGCGGACCGCCTGCTGCTGGAGCGTCTGGTGAACGACCCTGTCTCGGAGGTGCGCCGGGGCGCGGTCTTCGCCTGCGGCTTCCGTCCCCTGGAGCCCCTGCTGCTGCCCGTGCTGGGACAGGCGCTGCGCGAGGACGTGTCCGACGGCGTGCGCTCCGATATCATCCAGCTTCTGGGCCAGCACCGGGGCAACACACCTGGCGCCCTGGCCCTGCTGCGCTGGGCAAGCCAGCATGAGCGCAATACCGACATCCGTCGCATGGCCACCACGTACGTGGAAACCCCCACCACACCTGTTCCCTC
Source organism: Myxococcus sp. CA040A (assembly GCF_013336725.1). NCBI lineage: Bacteria > Pseudomonadati > Myxococcota > Myxococcia > Myxococcales > Myxococcaceae > Myxococcus > Myxococcus sp. CA040A. The sequence goes on from NZ_JABUMR010000006.1 coordinate 16,099, forward strand.
TCAGTCAGCGCCCTGAAGTTGACGCGACGGACCGTGGAAAGTCAGACATACCGACCCGGCTCGCACCGTGTTTTCACGAACCAATCACATCCAACGACTTCACCCGGAGTAAATAATCGGCCTTCCACCCATCCCCCGGAGGCCCACATGAACAGGGCACTGTCGCGCTTCGTCGCGATGATGCTGGCCGTGGTTCCAGGACTCGGCGCAGCGCAGAGCTACGTCGACCCGAACCCCTACGTCGTCCAGCCCTCGAAGTACCCCTTCGCCGTCTACGCCCCGGGCTACACGCTCAACAACAAGGTGGCGTGGGAGTCGCAGGTCGCGCCATTCGTCCCGGGTGCCAGCTACACGACGACCCAGGAGTACGCCATCCTCCAGGACGAGACGAACCGGACGGGAGGCCAGCTCCAGTACGACGCGTCGGATTTCACGCACAACATCGACGTCCAGCAGGCGGTCATCCCGGAGGCGTTCCAGCACCAGGTCCCTCCGCCGACGGAAATCATGCCGTGGACCAACCCGTCTCAGACGTTCAACAAGTCCTACGTGCGCACGGAGAAGTTCGGCAACAGCCTCTTCGGCGCGGGCTACCACCTCAACGCGCTGCTCACGGCCGAGACGGCGACCATCAACGCGGACAAGAAAGTGGTCGCGGTGGCGGACGGCAGGCTCTTCGCCGCCGTGTTCTCCTCGGAGCACGACGTGGTGCGCGGGCGCGCCCAGGTGGTGGGGCAGAACGGCGGCGACAACAGCGGCACGGCGGCGCTCTACGTGCTGGGCCAGGAGGTCTGGTCCACCAGCCTCTACGCCACGTACTCCCCGCCTCCCATCAACTGGAGCCGGACGTTCTTCTCCGCCTCCAAGACGTTCATGGTGGGGCCGGTGCCCATCACCGTGAAGGCGTCACTCTCCGGCGGCGTGAAGCTGGCGGTGCAGGGGCTCATCGGCCCCACGGTGGCGCGGCTGTCGGCGATACCGGGCGGCTGGTCCAACGTCGCCGCATCCGCGTCAGTGGATGTCATCATCGTCGCCTTCGGCGTGGAGGGCAGCCTGGCGCTCATCAACGCCACCCTGCCCGCCTCGGGCGAGGTGTTCTGGCCTGTCTGCACGCTCGACTGGAAGCTGAAGACGGACCTGGACCTGAACACGCTCTCGGGGACCCTGAAGGCCTTCGCCCGCGTCCGCATCCTCTTCTTCAAGAAGACCTGGTGGGTGACGATTGCCCAGTGGGCCGGCATCACCCACAAACGGACGCTGCTGGGAGTCGAGGGCTCACAGCCCCTGGGCATCTGTAGCTGACACGCCCGAAGAAGACGCTCCACCTCGCGGGCCAGTCACGCGCGCGAGGTGGAGTCAGTCGCCGCCCGGGCTCACAGGCCGTGACGGGCGACGGTGTCCAGCGGGGACGAGGCGTGCAGGGCCACGCGGAAGGTGGTGCCCACGCCCACGGACGACTCCACGGAGATGTGGCCGCCCAGCGCGGTGACGATGGTGTCGCAGATGGACAGGCCCAGGCCCGTGCCCAGGCCCGCGGACTTGGTGGTGAAGAACGGGTCGAAGATGCGGCGCAGGTGCTCCGGAGGGATGCCGCCCCCCGTGTCGCGCACCTCCACCAGGACGCGCTCGCCGTCTTCCGGCCGCGTGGTGATGCGAATCTCGTTCGTCTCCGACTGGCCTTCTTCAATCGCGTGCGCGGCGTTGATGACCAGGTTGAGGAACACCTGGAACAGCTTGCCCTCGTTGCCACGCACCGGAGGCACCACGCCGTAGCTCTTCACCAGCCGCGCCCGGGGACGCACCTCGCTGGCCGCCATCTGCGCCACCGAGTCCAGCACCCGGTGCACGTCCACCGGCTCCTCGCGGTTGTCCTCCACGCGGGAGAAGACACGCAGCTGGCGGACAATCTGCCGCATCCGCTCGGCGCCCTCGCGCGCGTCGTCCAGCACCTGGCGGCACTCCACCAGGTCATCGGGCGTCAGCGGACGCGCCCGCGGGCCCACCGTGGCGTGCAGGAAGTCCAGGTTGGAGAGCACGTAGGCCAGCGGGTTGTTCAGCTCGTGCGCGATGCCGGCGGCGAGCAGGCCCATGGAGGCCATGCGGTCGGCGAGGATGAGCTGCGCCTGGGAGCGCTTTCGCTCCGTGAAGTCGCGCGCCATCGTCACCCACGCGGGAGCCCCGTCGAAGACGACGGCCAGCGTCACCAGGTCCGCCACCACCGTCTCGCCGTCGCGGCGCACCAGCGGCACCTCCACCGCGCGCGCCGCCCGTTTTCCCTCCAGCGCCTGGCCCAGGTAGAGCTGCGCCGCGCTCCGGTCCTCCTCGCGCACCAGCTCCAATACGTGCCGGCCCACCAGCTCCGACGCGTCCCGGTAACCCAGGTACTGCACCAGCGCCGGGTTCACCGACAGCAGCACGCCGTCCCCCACGTGCACCATGACGGGGTCCGGGAAGGCCTCGATGAGCAGGTGGACGCCGGCCTCGGTGCGCCGCAGCGTCGTCTCCGTGCGCACGCGCAGCGCCTTGTCCGTGCGCTGCTCCAGCGCGAGCGACAGCGTGCCCGCCGCGCCCGACAGGAGGTTGACCTCGATGGGCCCCCAGGGCCGCGCCTCGCGACAGTTGTCGAAGCCGATGACGCCGAAGAGCTGCCCATGCACGTGCAGCGGCAGGAGCAGCACCGAGCGCACGCCCTGCGCCTCCAGCATCGGCCTCAACACGGGCGTGAAGCTCCAGGGCAGGCCCTGCACCGGCTCGCCGCGAATCAGCGCGGAGGCCTGCTCGGGCAGCAACGCCTCCAGGAGCGGCAGGCCGTGCATGTTCGGGTCCTCCAGGTTGGGAGGAATCCCCGGCTCGCACCACTCCGCGCGCTGCGAGGCGAGCGGCGCGCCTTCCGCGCTGCGGTGCATCTCGAAGACGTAGACGCGGCTGGCGGCGGACACGCGGCCCAGCGGCTCCACCACGGAGGCGTACAGGTCCACGGGGAGCTGGTGCGGCATCATCCGCCGCTGCACCTCCACCATCGTCTCCAGGTAGCGCTCGCGCGTGGCGACGGCCTCCTCGGCCCGACGGCGGGAGTCGATATCCAGCAGCGTGCCCACCACCTCGCCAGGCAGGCCCGGCACGCTCCGGGCGGCCAGCACCACCCACCGCGCCTCATCGCCCACGGACAGGCGCAGCTCCTGGCGCGCGTCCGGGAGTCGCTGCGTGGCCACGGCCTCCAGCAGGGTCCTCGCCGCCTCGCGGTCCGGGGGGTGTACGGCCTCCAGCAGCGGGTGTCCCTGGAACACCGCGCCGAGCGTCCCGGTCAGCTTCTCCCAGCCGGGGCCCAGGTAGGCGACGCGGCCGTGGGCGTCGAGCTGGAACACCACCTCGCTGAGCAGACCCTCCAGCACCTGGAGACGCCGCGCCATCGCGGCCCCGCTGTCTGGGGATGACGAGGGTGCTCGGGAGGAATGGCCACCCGCGCTCGCCTCGGGAACCGGTACCGGGGCCTCGACACGCCCCACGTCCCGCCGCTCGTCTGCCACTTCGGCCTCCTGCGCCCTCGGCGGGGGTCCAGCGTCCAGGCAGCGCACATGGCTGCCAGAGGCCTGTCCAACACCCTGTGCCCCTCCCGGTGGCGACGTCTTCTCCAGCATAGAGCCGGCGAATGTCGGGAAGTCAATGAAGGCGGAGAAGGTTCACTCCTGGTCGCCCGGTTCCCACCCGCCCGGAGCCCCCGAGCGGTGGCGCTGGCGACGGTCCCCGAGCACACGGGCGGGCACCCCACCGACGACGGCCCAGGCAGGCACGTCGCGAGTGACGACGGCGCCCATGGCCACCACGGCGTGGTCCCCCACCGTGACGCCGTCCGTCACGCCCGCGTTGGCACCTATCCACACATCCGCGCCCAGGGTGATGCCCTGGGAGGTGACGGGCTGGTCTCGCACGGGGCGGTCCGGGGCGAGGCCGTGGTCGAAGGCATAGAGGGTGGCGCCGGTGGCGATGCGGGTGCCCTCGCCGATGCGGATGCCGCCGGCGCCGCCGTCCAGGCTCACGCGGGCGTTGAGGCTCACCCGGGGCCCGAGGACGACGGGGCCGTGGACGAACGCGTCCGCGGCGATGCTGCACCCGGGGCCGATGACGACCGCGCGGCCGGGCTCGGCGAAGATGCGCGCCTCCGGGGCGATGAAGCAGCCCTCGGCGATTTCGACGGTCTCCAGCTCACGCAGGCGCTCCTGCACCTCGCGCTGCCACGCGTCCGCCCACTCACGGTGGCGCGGCTTGAGGGAGAAATAGAGCCACGGCATCCACGAGAGCCGGAGCTTGTGCTGCTCACGGCGGAGCGCGTCCAGGTCCACGCCCCCTGCCTACCATGAGCCCCGGGGGTTCGGGGTGGGCGAGCAGGCGGGGGCTCAACCGTGCCGGGACTCCACGGTGAAGTGGCAGCGCTCGCGCTCGGCGGCGATGACGTCGGTGTCGACGGGGACGGGCTCCAGGCGCAGGACGACGTCATCCGGCTCCCAGCGGTAGGGCTCGCCGTTGAGCGACACGCGGCCCTCGGCCACGGCGCGAGTGGCTTCGAGCAGGGGCAGGTGGGCCAAGTCTCTCATCATCGCCTCGAAGCGGCCCTGACGCGCGGGATCCACGAAGCGGAAGCGGGCCCGGGCGACCACGGCGAGGTGGTACCACATGGGCCGTGAGGCCACGCCGGCGAGGCCGAGTCGTTTGGCCATCAGCACGAACATCTCGGTGGCCTCGCGCGCGAGGCCGAGGCCGGGGACGTCCTGGCCTGGGAGCTGGGGGCGACGCTCGCTGAAGCGCGCGCGGGGATGGCGCAGGCTCAGCCAGTTGACGAAGAAGAAGGGCTCGCCCGCGATGGTGCGCCGCTCCACGACGGCGTCGACGAGCAGGTGCTCCTGTCCGCCCGCGCGGCCCAGGACCTTGATGCGGTCTCCGACGCCGGTGGAGCCCACCTCGACACGCGGGCGGCTGTAGCCCAGCCGCTCCACCTGCCACAGCAGGCCGTAGCGGAAGAGGGCGTACTCCAGTGACTGCGCGGTGTAGTAGCCGAGCACGCGGGGCTGCAACGTGCCGCCCAGGCCGAGCGAGCCCTCCAGGTCCTCCAGCGTGAGCGGCTCATCGAGCGGCTCGCCTTCCTGCGAGAGCAACCGGGAGATGCGCTGATAGCGGGCGCTCAGCGGGTCATAGCGCGCCTTGATGCGGCGGCCGCCCATGCCGGACAGCACGAGCACGGTGCCAGCGAAGACCTTCCAGGACTCGGCATGGTAGCCGCCGCCGGGGAGCCACACGCTGGGCACACCGCGCAGCGTGCGCGCCAGGAGCTGGTCTCGTCGTCGCGCGCCTTGCACGGTGAGGCCCACGCGTCCGAAGCGATCACCCGCGAGCACGTCGCAGCCGGCGATGACGAAGGCGAGGTCGGGCTTGGGCATGCGCGACAGCGTGGCCTCGAGCAGCGCGAGGTAGCCGTCGTCGGTGATGCCCTCGGGCACGCGCGTCTCGTCGACGCCTTCGGGCAGCGAGCCCCAGTCGCTGCCGGACAGCGAGCCAATCCAGACCTTCGGATGTCCGGCCAGACATTCCGCCGTGCCGTCGGGAGGGTGGGCGTCGAGGTCGAGGACGACAGTCTGCCCTTCGTAGCCATCCGCGTTGAGGGAGGCGAGCGCGATGGCGATGTCGTTGACGGCGCAGAAGCCGCCGCCGCGACTGGGGGCGGCGTGGTGGAAGCCGCCGGACATGTTCACCACGGGGCCACGGCGGCCGAAGGCGAGGCGCGCGGCGCCGAGGGTGCCGCCACAGACGAGACGCACGTTGGACAGGAGGGTGTCCACGGGCACTTCGGACGGGTCCACGGCGTAGATGCGAGCCAGGGTCTCCGGGAGGCTGAGTGACTCCAGGTAGGTCGCGTCGTGGACGCGGGACATCTCCGCGTAGCTCACGGGCCTGGGCCGGTAGACGTCCGAGGGGCGGACGACGTGCTTCTCCAGCAGATACCAGGTGGTGAAGTCCACGCCGCGAGGTTCGACGCCGACGGTGGACTCGATGCCGGTGAGGGGGAGTCGGTAGTCCTCTTCGTAGAAGATGGGGACGTGCTCGCTGCGCAGCGAGGGGAACCACCGACCCAGCCAGCTCCAGACGCTCATGCCGCGAACCTCGCGGAAGAGGGGAACGGTCGCGGTGGGGAGGGACGGAAGAGACAGCGCACGGGGCCGTGACTTTCGCCCAGAGGGCGCCTCGTGGGGGCTTTTTCGTGAGGCACAGGGTGGGGCGCGTTCATGCCCGACGCTGGGACCGACGCCCTCTCGGTCTCCTGGAGGCCGAGCAGCCCCGCTGGACGAGTCGTTGGCCTACTTCTGCACGGAGACCGCTGTCATTCCACCTCGCGCCGCGTCTCTTCACGCAAGGCCGGGCTGCGGCGGCGCAGTCCGCGCGCCACGAGCGCCGTCAGCAGCGCCCACGCGAGCCCCGCCACCCAGCCGCCCAGCACGTCCGTGGGGTAGTGCACCCCCAAGTACACCCGTGTCAGTCCCACCAACAGCGGAAGCAGCAGCGCCACCATGAGGATGTATGCCTTCACGCGCCTGCTCTCCGCGAGCTGCGCCAGCAGCGCGCCCAGCGTGAGGTACACGATGGCCGACAACATCGCGTGTCCGCTCGGGAAGCTCGTGGTCATCACCTGCTTCAGGTGCGGCACCACCGAGGGTCGCGGCCGGGAGAAGAACTGCTTCAGCGCCCCGTTCAGCAGCGTCCCACCCACCGTCGCCACGAGCACCAGCAGCAACGTCCGATAGCGCCGCACCAACACCAGGAAGCCGCACACCGCCAGCGTCACCAGGAACAACACCGGCGCGCCCCCCAGTGACGTCACGTCCTCCGCCGTGAGCCGCAACCACCACGGCCCCCTCGGCACCAGCGGGTCCTCCGGACTTCGCAGCGCACGCAACACCCGCTCGTCGAAGTCCTGCGTCTCCCCCTCCGACACCTCGTCCGACAACGCGATGAACCCGAGGCAGCACACGCCCAGCAACAGCAGCATCCCGAAGAGCCGCGTCACCGCCACGTTCTGCTGGGACATCCTCGCCCACAAGCCACGCCACATATCCGTGGCACTATGCCTGGGCTCGCGCACGGAGGCCCGCGTGACTTTCGGACTGTCGTCTCGTGGGCTCCGGCCCCATCACCGGAACCCACGGACACCCATCAGGGCTCCAACGGAAACGGCATACCGGAGTTCGCCTCATCCGCGGGCTTCACCACCGCGAGCGACACCCGCTCCGCTCCGGAGCCCTTCGCCAGTTGCATCACCTTCTTCACGTCCCCGTACGTGAGCGACTGGTCCGCCTTGAGCAACAGGCGCCGCCCAGGTTCCTGCCGCAACACGGCCTTGAGCTTCGCCTGGAAGGCACGCTCGTCCGGATAGGCATCGGACTCCACGAACAGCTTCCGGTCCGGCGTCACCGAGAGGACCAACGGGTCGGGCCCGTCCTCTTTCTCGATGTGCTCCGCCTGCGGAAGCACCACGTCCTTGCCTCGCGTCATCATGGGCGTCACCACCATGAAGATGATGAGGAGGACGAGCACCACGTCGACCAGGGGCGTGACGTTGATGTCACTCTTCACTCCACCCCGGCCACCACCGATGGACATGCCCATGCGCGACTGCTCCTTGCAGGAAGGGACAGCCTCATGGGTACACGGGCACGAAGACCCGTTGGCGGGCGGACGTCCCGCGTCGGGTCATCATTCCGTCACGACGTGGGAGAACTGCTACCTGCCCAGCCGGAGCCGGTCCTGCCCCGCGCTGCCCAGGGCCGCGCCGAACACGCAGAAGAAGTGCAGCACGAGGCCCGGAAAGATGAAGAACCAGTACCCCGCGCCGACGAAGCAGAACCACAGGATGGCCCGGAACAACTGGCCCTTGTAGAGCTGGCCCAGGCCCGGGATGAAGAACGACAACACCCCGGCAATCAGGGAGTTGAAGCGGCGCTCGCGGATGATGTCGGTGGTCATGACGGCCTCCAGTCCTCCGCTCTTAAAAGCGGGCTCCCCGAAACGAAAATCCCGCCCGTCCCTCAGGGCACCGGGCGAGCAGACGGGGCCGGCGTCAACACCATCCCATCCAGGACACCATACGCATACGCCGCCGCGAAGGCATAGGCCCCCACCAGGTACGTCACGTTGAGCGTCCGCGCCGTCCCCGCGTCACTCGCGCTGTAGCGTCCGTCCGCCCCCCGCATCGAGAGCGAGGTCCCCAACGAGACTCCCGCCACCACGAGCCCCAACCCCTGCGTCACCGCCAGCGCCGCCCCCATCCCCGAGCGCCCGTGCTTGAAGTGCCCCACACCAAAGGGCGCCAGATACCAGGCGCGAGTCAGCGTCGGCGAGGCAGGCACCTCGACCCGTTGCACGGCCTCGACGATGGGTGTCGGCGGCGGGAGCAGCCGAGGACGCCGCTCCGCGCTCAGCTCCGCGATGCGCGTCTGGTGCTGAGCACGCGCGTGCTCCACGAACGCAAGGAAGTCCGGCGGATACAGCAACGGGTCCAGCACCGAGTCACCGTGCACGGCCAACCCTCGCACCACCTCATCCTCCGCGCGGGCGAGCTCTTCTTGCGCGTGGAAGGTGGCCGCGAGCAGCAGGTGCGCCTCCGCCTCCAGCACGTCCCCATCGAGCCGCAGCGGATAGAGCAGGGACTCCAGCTCGGCACGGGCCCGCGGTAGCTCGCCGGACTGGTAGGCACCGCGCGCGCCGTCGAGCGGGGACGCCGCGAGCACCATCATCACCAGGGCCGCGCTCATCACGGCGTCACGTCCAGCGCCACTTCGAGACGACGACCCGCGACCACGTCCACCTCTCGCTGCAAGGGCAGCGCACCCGCGCGGCGCGCCGTCACCGTGTGTCGCCCATGCTCGACCGGCACCGGACCCGAGAGAGGCGCGACGCCCACCTCCCGGCCGTCCACGAAGAGTCGCGCACCCTCGGGAGCGAGGATGAACACCTCCGCCTTGCGCAATGACAACACCACGTCACGCGTCACCGTCTCCCCGGGAGCGAGCGTCACCTCCACGTCGACCTCGTCACACAGGGAGTTGACGAAGCGCAACTGGTAGGTCCCCGCTGGCAGCGAGAGCTCACGCACGCGAGGCGTGTAGCCCCGACTCTCGCCGTTCACGAACACCTCCGCCCACGGGCGCGCCGTCACCTTCAGCACCCCGGGACGCGCGGGGACGGAGGTTCCCACGCCAGGACCTGTTGTCGTCGGCACCGGCGACGGAGAGGCTTCAGCGCCAAGGGGTCCCTCGTCCGGGCTTTCCGTCGGCACGGGAGACTGGGAGGCATCAACGGCCTCCCCTCTCGTCGAACGTCTCGTCGGAGCGGGCTTCGCGGAAGCCACTTCCCCCGAACGACCCCGTGCTCGCCAGGCCTCTCGTATCTGGCGCTCTGAGTTCGGAGCAGGCACCTCATCATCCGTAGGCGCACCAGGCAGCGTGGCGGCGGAAGTGGAGGAGGCATCAACGGGCCGCTGCTCTGGAGCCACCTGCCCTGACGGAGACTCCGCTCCACGCGACGGCGTCTCACCTTCGACTCCCTGGGGCGCCCCCGTCGCGATGGGGTCATCATCGGCCCGAGGCGCGGACCTCGCGCGCTCGCCAGGCACGGTGACGCCCGCCACCTCCACACCGGAGGGCTCAACCCCGCTCCGTCGAGCGAGCGTCCATCCACCCCACCCCACCGTCGCGCAGAGCACGAGCCCCACGCCCACGGCACCAGTCCTCCACCCGGAGCGCCTCGGCCGCTCGCGCAGCAACGCCACCACCTCGGCGGAAGTCGGCTCCAGCACCAGCGCGGCGTTGAGCACCTTCGCGGCCCGCGCACCCTCGCCGCGCGCCAGCAGTCCGCGCCCTTCCCCCAACAACCGCTCGAAGCGCGCCCGGCGCCACTTCATGGCACCTGCCACCGGATTCCCGAAAAACTCCCGAGCCACATCCGCGGGCGGTCCCACCCTTCGCTGGAGCAACTCCTCCAACTCCGACGCCAGCACAGCCCCGTCACGAGGCCTGTCCCGCGCGTCCTTCGCCAGACACCGCGCCACCAGTGACGCCAGCGGCTCGGGCGTTCCCGGCACGACCTCCGTCAGCGACGGAGCCTCCTTCGTCATCACCGACGCGGCCAGGTGCGCCGCGCCCTTGCCCGCGTGCGGCGTCGTGCCCGAGCACAACTCGAACAGGATGACACCCACCGCATACACATCCGAGGCGGGCGAGTACGCGCCCGTGTCGATGCGCTCGGGCGCCATGTACGGCAGCGAGCCCGTCACCGCACCGGTACTCGTGAGTCGCTCCTGGTCCTCCAGCGCGGCGAGGCCGAAGTCCGCCAGCTTCAGCGGCCCTCCTTCCGCCACCAGCACGTTGTCCGGCTTCACGTCGCGGTGGACGATGCCGTGCGCGTGCGCCGCCGCCAGCGCCCGGGCGAGTTCCCAGCCCAGCACCATCACCGCCTCGGGCGGCACCGGCGAAAGCCTCCCCGCCAGCGCGCGCAGGTCCTCGCCCCGCACCCACTCGCAGACGAGGAACGGACCATGGGCGCCATCCTCGCCGTAGTCGTGGACCTCCAGGACGTTGGGATGGTGGAGGGAAGCCGCAAGCTCCGCTTCCCTGCGGAAGCGCTCCGCACGACCCGTGCCGCCTCCAGGATGCATCCGCTTCAATGCCACCGGGCGCGACAGCCGCAGGTCCGTGGCCAGGAAGACCGTGGCCATTCCCCCACGCCCCAACTCCCGATCGAGTCGGTAGCGGCCCGCAAGCACCTCACCCGTCATCACCCGGGCATTCTCGGGGAGCGGGCCCCCGCGAGCAACTCGGGGATTACAGCGACAGCCGACAGGCCTTCGTGTCCCCCGCCTGCTCGCAAGCCCCCACCGCGCCCCCAGGACAATCCCGGTCCAGCCGGCAGGGCTGCCGACACCGCAAGGCCGCCCCCGACGACAGGCACACGCTACACGGCGAGCAGTCCATCGAGTTCTCGCAGACCTCCCCCACCGACGCCGGCGCGCCCGAGCACGCCTGCACGCACAGCCCGTCCGGAGCGCACTGGTAGCCCGGCTCGCAGAGGCCGCCACCTGCATTCGGGTTGCACTTCTCCTCGCACCGCAGTCGCTCCCTGGGACACCCCGCGAAGGTGGGACATTCGAGCGAGTCCACGCACGCCTCCCCCAGTCGAGGCCCCACGACACACTCCTCGTTCGAGCACCGTCGCCCAGCCCGACACGTGAAGTCCGACGCACACGTCAGGGTGCACTTCGAGTCCTCGCAGGCCGCGGCCGAATCCGCGCACTCACACGCCCGCGAGCACTCACCGCCCACCGCCACCGTGCTCGAACACCCCGCGTCCGGCGTCCCACACCCCGTGCCCATGCAGCCCCCATCCGGCGTCGCGCACCCCGTGCCCGTGCAGCCTCCGTCCCCGGACGTCGTCACCGGCACACAAGCAGTCAGCGGCTCGGCCGCCTGGGGCACCGCGCCACAGCCGTACCCCGGACGAGCACAGTCCTCGCCACAGGCCCGCAGGCACTGCCCCAGCTCCGTCGCGCACACGGTGCCTCGCGGACAGTCCCGCGCCTCGGAGCACTCCCGCAGGCAATACCCGCCCGGAAAGCCCAGGCCGCAGGTCAGCCCCGCGCCACACTCCGAATCCGCGCCACAGGCCTCCCCCACCCGCTCCGAGTCCACGGGTTCACAGCCACCCCGCACACAGACCTGTCCCTGGGAACAACCCTGGGACTCGTCGCAGCGGATGCGGATGTCGAGCGGACAGCCCGGCGCGACGAGCAACACGAGCGCGGGCAGCAATAAGAGCAGGAGGAGGCGGCGCATCACCAAGGCCCGGTCGACTCTACGCGGAGGGAGGCTCGAAGCGCAGCCCCCCACACCGAAGGGCCCCGTGCCCCCCGACGCGGGAACACAGGGCCACTTCCGCTCACTACATGCAGGTGCCGAGGACGCCCGGCGCGGAGAAGCACTGGCCGCTCTTGCAGTGCGCGTTCTCCGAGCACGGGAAGCCGAAGGCACCCGGGCTGCAGAAACCGAGGACCGCGCCCGTGAAGGGCTTCACGCAGCTCCACGACGAGGGGCAGTTCGAGTTGTCACGGCAAATCCCCTGCATGCAGAAGCGGCCCTTGTTGGCCAGGTAGCCGTCGTTGCACACCGCGCCGCCCAGGCCCGTGGGGCACGCACCGTCCTCGGCGCACGGCGCGAAGCTGGCGCAGTACGGCTGCCGCGAGCCGTCGTCATCCGGGTCCAGACAGACGGAGTAGTTGTCGCAGCCGTCCTTGAAGTCGCTCGTCTCCGGGTTGCACGAAGGGGGGTTGGCCGGAGGCGCCAGACTGCACAGGCCCTCGATGCAGACCTGGTTGCTCAGGCACTGGCTGTTGGAGGTGCACGTCGGCACGTTCTTGCTCTTGCAGTAGGAGGCCAGGGTGCCCGTGTCCTCGGCGTCGCAGTACTGGTCCGCCGCGCAGTTGGCGTTCGACTGACAGCCAAGCGCACACAGGCCGTTGAAGCAGAACTGCCCGGAGGGACAGGCCTTGCTCGCGCTGCACAGCGCGCCACTCTGCTCGCTGGGGTTCTCGTCGGGCCCCCCACCGTCATCGTCCTTCGTGCTGCCACAGCCCACGACCGCCATCGCCAGGAACAGCCCCATCACGAAATGCTTCATGTTCGTCTCCCCGAGGTTCGGTTGCACCGTGGCGGCCCTCCGCCAGCGTGCGATGACGACCCCCATCGCAACGGGCGTGCCGCGGCCTCGCGAGACACCGAATCGCCCCGATTCCACGGGGTTGCATGACGGCCCTGGCCCGCCGAGGGCCCGGCGCCGGGGGAAACGTGCCAGGACTGGCACGCGGACCGGGCCTCCCGAGGAGGCGGCCTGTCAGTCCCCCTCGCCCAGGTAGCGGAACAGCGAGCGCAGGCCGATGCCCAGCGCCGCCGCCGCGTCCTTCTTGCTGCCGCCACAGCGGGCAATCGCCTCGCGCACGTAGCGCTGGACGAACGCCTCCCGCGCGTCCTCCAGGGGAACCATCGACGTGGCGTCACCGCCCAGCTCCAGGTCCTCGGGCCTCAGCAGCTCGTCCGTCGCCAGCACCGCCGCGCGACGCACCCGGGACGCCAGCTCCCGCACATTGCCGGGAAAGGGATGGCCACGCAGCGCCTCCGTGGCCTTCTGCGTGAAGCCTCGCGCCTTGCGCGACTCCTGCGTCAGCACGTGGTGGGCGATGAGCAACACGTCGTCACCGCGCTCTCGCAGCGGCGGCACATCCACTCGCACTTCCTCCAGCCGGAAGCGCAGGTCCGCGCGGAAGCCGCCGCGTCGCACCGCCTCCTCCAGCGCCACGTGCGTCGCCGACACCACGCGCACGTCCACCTTGCGCGGCTGGTGCTCACCCAACCTCGTCACCTCGCGCTCCTGCACCACGCGCAAGAGGCGCGTCTGGAGCGACAGCGGCATGTCCCCAATCTCATCCAGGAAGAGGGTGCCTCCGTCGGCCGCCTCCACCAGTCCCGCCCGCTCCGAGCCCGCGCCGGTGAAGGCGCCACGCGCATGGCCGAACAGCTCGCGCTCGATGAGGCTCTCCGGCAGCGCCGCGCAGTTGATGGCCACCAGTCGGCCGCGCCGCCCGCTGCGCCGATGGAGCGCCCGCGCCACCAGCTCCTTGCCCGTCCCCGTCTCGCCTTCGATGAGGACGTTGAGCGGGGTGGGCCCCAGTCGCTCCACCTGACGGTACAGCGCGCGCATCGCCGGGGACTCGCCGATGAGCCCTTCGAACGTCGCGGCTTCGATGCGACGGGTGAGGCCGTCCACCTGCGCGCGCAGCTCCGTCAGTTCGCGCCGGGTCGACAGCAGCAGCGCCGTCAGCGCGCAGAGCGCCATGGCCTCCTCCAGCTCCACCGACGAGAAGGCCGGCGCACCGAGTCGGCGCCCCAGGTACACCACCGACAGCGGCACCGACTCCACGCGCAGCGGCACCACCAGCGCGGAGCCCAACCGCAGGGCCTCCAGGCTCGGCGCCCTCGCCAGCGCCGCGTCCGCTTCCACGTCCGCCACCCGCACCGGCGCGCCCGACGTCAGCACCCGGTCCACCAGGCTGTCCACCACCGCCGCATCGGGGCTGGTGCCCGTGGCGCACAGCACGCGCCGGGGCCCCTCGCGAGAGTCCGCGGTGACGAGGAAGCCCACGTCCGCGCCCACCACGTCGGCGAGCCCCCGCATCGCCACCTCCAGCAGCTCCAGCGGAGGGCGCTGCACCAGCAGCCGCGAGGACAGCTCCGCCAGCACCGCCACCAGCCGGCCGTCCCGCCGAGGTGCCACCTCCGCCGCGTCGCGCGCGACGGGCTCCACCGCGTCGACGAGTTCCAGCTCCACCGTGCCCACGCGGAAGCGGTCCCCGGGCTCCAGCGGCGCCAGGTCCACGCGCTTGCCTCGGACCTTGATGTCGCAGCCCTTGCCCGCCGGGGACACGCTCCAGCCTCGCGCGTCGCGGAACAGCAGCGCGTGGCTCGGCTTCACACCGGGCGCGCTGAGCACGGCGTCGCAGGTGGCATCAGAGCCCACGGAGACGACGGGCTTGTCCAGCGGGAGACGGCGGCCGTCGGGGAGGACCAGGAGCTGGGGCATGGCGGGAGCGGACCGACTTGTGTCGCATATCAGGAATGAGGGAGGCGGGCGCGTGCGGGGCCTGACGCTCCCTCCAGCGAGGCATTGTCCGGACGCATCCGGCTGCTATCACAGGGCCCCCGGAAGGAGCTTCCCATGGCCATCGCCACCATCGACCCGACGACGGGCAAGACGCTGCGCACGTTCAACGCCCTCACCCCGGCCGAGCTGGAGTTGAAGCTCCAGCTGTCGGCGGACACGTTCCGCGACTACCGCCAGACGTCCTTCGCCGAGCGCGCCCGGTGGATGCGCCGCGCCGCGGAGCTGCTGGACGCGGAGGCGGAGCGCTTTGGCCGCATCATGACGGAGGAGATGGGCAAGCCTCTGGAGGCCGCGAAGGCCGAGGCCCGCAAGTGCGCCACCGCCTGCCGCTACTACGTGGCCAAGGCGGAGGGGCTGCTCAAGGACCGGCCCATCGAAGTGGGCGGCGACACCGCCTTCGTCCGCTACCAGCCGCTGGGCCCGGTGCTGGCCATCATGCCGTGGAACTTCCCCTTCTGGCAGGTGGTGCGCTTCGCCGCCCCCGCGCTGATGGCGGGCAACGTGGGCCTGCTCAAGCACGCGCACAACGTCCCCCAATGCGCGCTCGCGCTGGAGGAGGTCTTCCTGCAAGCGGGCTTCCCGGCCGGCTCCTTCCAGACGCTGCTCATCGAGACGGCGGACGTGAATCGCGTCATCGAGGACCCGCGCGTGCGGGCCGTGACGCTCACCGGCAGCGAGGCCGCGGGCCGCTCGGTGGGGGCGTCCGCGGGCAGGTCTCTCAAGAAGGTGGTGCTGGAGCTGGGCGGCAGCGACCCGTTCGTCGTCATGCCCAGCGCGGACCTGGACAAGGCCGTGGAGACCGCGGTGTCCGCGCGCCTCATCAACAACGGCCAGTCCTGCATCGCCGCCAAGCGCTTCATCGTCGCCGAGCCCATCGCCGCCGAGTTCGAGCGCCGCTTCGTGGAGCGCATGAAGCGCGTCACCGTGGGCGACCCCACGGACCCGAAGACGGACGTGGGTCCCCTGGCGACGGAGGGCATCCTCAAGGGCCTGCACGCGCAGGTGGAGCAGAGCGTGAAGGCCGGGGCGCGCCTGCTGCTCGGCGGCAAGCCGCTGGAGCGTCCGGGGAACTTCTACCCGCCCACCGTGCTCGCGGACCCGCCCACCAACGCGCCCGCCTTCCATGACGAGCTGTTCGGCCCGGTGGCCACGCTGCTGCGCGCGCGCGACGTGAAACACGCCATCGAGCTGGCGAACGCGACGCCCTTCGGCCTGGGCGCCAGCGTGTGGACGAAGGACGCGGCGGAGCAGCGCCAGTTCATCGACGGCGTCGAGGCGGGCATGGTGTTCGTGAACGAGATGGTCGTCTCGGACGCGCGGCTGCCCTTCGGCGGCGTGAAGAACTCCGGCCACGGGCGCGAGCTGGCCGACCTGGGCATCCACGAGTTCCTCAACGCCAAGACGGTGCGCGTGGCCAGCACGTCCGCGAGCGAGTCGTCGCCCAGGGGCCGCGCCCTCAGCGAGTAACCCTCAGCGCGTGCGCACCCGGTCATCGGGCGGGCGGTGGACCTCCTCCAGCGCCTGCGTCACGGCCTCCACTTCAGAGCCCAGTTGCTCCACGCTCTGGCGCAGGCCCAACCCGGCGATGTCCTCGCCGGCCGCGTCCGCCGAGCGCACCCGCAGCACCTGCGCGTACAGCCCCTCCAGCGTGTAGTAGAGCCGCGTGTGCTCGGCCTCCAGGCGGTCCGCCGCCGTGGCCAGCTCCGCGCGCTGCTCCCGCTGGGCGTCGAGCGCCGTCAGCGCGCCTCGCAGCCGCTCGCGCACCACCGCGTCCTTCTCCGCCTCCACGCGCGCCGCCAGGGCCTGACGCTCCTCCTCCAGCCGACGCGCCTCCTCTGGCGTCGCGAGCGCTCGCAGCTCCCGCTCCCGGCGCGCCAGCGCGTGACACCCCTGGCGCAGCGCCTCCACCGTGCGCTCCGGCGCATGCACCACCTCGCGCAGCACCGCGGGCCCCTGGCCCAACTCCGCGAGCAGTCGCGAGCACAACGCGTCCACCCGGGCCGTCCTCGGGTCCTCGGGGGCTCCTGAGACCTCGGCCTGCTTCTCCGGTGCCTGCTCCGGCAGCCGGGGCCCCTGCTCTTCCGAAGGGCGCTTCAGGTACTTCGCCGCGACGAGGAAGAAGCCCAGCGCCACGAAGACGAGCCACCACAACCGCCGGGGCTGCCCCATCGCCAGGAACAGGCACGTGGTCGCCACCGCGATGAAGGCCGCGGCCTTCCCCGGGTCCCTGGAGCGCTGGGAGGAACGCCGGGTCCGCACCGCGTTGCTCGCGGCCCGCCGGGCCTCCTTCCGCCACTGCTTCTCCCACTGCCGTCGGACCTTGCGAGGAGGCAGGCGACCCGTCTTCCGCACCCACGCCTCCACGGCCGCATCCTCGCGAGCACGCCCTTCCGACAGGGCACCCTCCAACCTGCGCAGGCGCTCGTCCTGAAGCTGCGGGGAGGGAGGCGGAGGTGACTCAGGAATGCGGGGCACACGGTACGATAACGACTTCACCTCGCGACGAGGGAGGGTGAGACTTCGGGGCTAATCCGGGGAAATGCTCAATCGTTTGCATTCTCCCTGGAAAAGGCCCATGAGATTGCGTCCGCGGGGGGCACAAGGGGTTCGGTGTCGTGGAGAGCATGGAGGAAAAGGGGGAGCGCGGGGAGTTGGGCCCTGACGCCATCCGCGCCCTGCGTGGAGGGCACAGTCGTGCTGCCTTCGCCCGCATGCTCGGTGTCACCCCCCTCACCGTGTACCGCTGGGAGCTGCCGGAGTCGGCGCCCCAGGCGCGCAAGCCCCGAGGTCGGGTGGCCCAGTCGCTGCGCCAGTTGCTGGGCGCCGGTGGCCTGTCTGGTGTGTCCCGGCTCCCCTCCCTGTCCCGTCAGCCCCTGCGTCCCGAGGAGAGCGTCCGGCTCCAGCCCTGCCTGGAGCGCCTGAAGCGGGCGGAGTGGCGCGCGGCGGAGGAGGAGCTGCTGGAGCTGGGAGCCTCGGGTGTGTTGAAGACGCCGGGCGCACGGGCCCTGGCGGCGGTGGGCCTGGCCCACCTTCAACGCTGGGGACGAGAGGACTGCCGGGGCGCCTTCGCCACGCTGCTGCCGCACCTGGGCGAGGCCGAGACAGGCCTGTTGCCGGAGTGGGTGGAGCTGCAGGTCCACGCGCTCGCGGCCAACCTCTACGCGTCACCGGACGGCAAGCTGTTCGACGCCACCAGGTCCGATGCGCACGTCGCTCGCGCCGAGGCGTTGATGGCGGAGCATCCGGACGCGGACGCTCGCTGCCTGTTGCGCATGGCGCAGATGGCGGGCGCCTTCTACCTGGGTGAAGCCGAGCGGGTGGCGCGCTACTCCGGCCGCGTGGCGGAAGCGCTCGCGGGCGTGACGGACCCGGCGCTGCGCCTGCTGGCCGAGGACATCTGCGCGCACGAGGAGGCCATCCGGGGCGAGGCCACGCAGGCCACGCGGCGCTTCCGCGAGGTGGCACAGGGCGCGGCGCGGCTGGGCTATGCCTTCCTGGAGGCGCGCAACCTCGCCTTCCTCGCGCAGCGCCGCCTGGATGAGGCGTGCGAGCCGGAAGAAGCGCTCCTGCTGGTGCGCCGCACGCGCGAGGCCGCGTACGGCGGACGCATGGCGCGGGGCTTCTCCTTCATCTTCGCCGCGCGCGCGGAGGCCGAGGCGCTCCTGCGACTGGCCCGCTTCACGGAAGCCGAAGCGGTGCTGGACGAGGCCGACGCGGTGGTGGCCGAGCTGAGCTGGACGCCGCTGCACCTCGCGGTGACACGCGCACGACTGTGGCTGACGACGAGCAAGCCCGCGGAGCTGCGCCGTCTGGCGGCGAAGCTGTCCGCGTATGACGGCTCCATCCAGCGCTCCCTCACCGGCGCCTATGCCCTCTTCGTGGAGGCCATGGCGGACCTCTCCAGCGGCCCCGCCGAGCACGCCGCCGCGGGCTTCGCCGCCGCCGGTGCGCGAAGCATGGAGCTGGGTGGCTGGCCCTACCTGCGTCGCGAGTGCCTGCTGTACGAGACGGCCGCGCGCGTCTACGCGGGCCACCGCGAGGAGGGCCGCGTGGTGCTGCGCCGCACGCGCGCCTTCCTGGAGCGGATGCCGTCCGCGTGGCACTCGGCGCTGCTGCACCGTTTCGAGGCCTTGTTGCTGGTGCTGGAGGGTCGCACCCGCGAGGCCCGCGAGCTGCTGGAGGCATCGCTGGGCACGTTCCGCCTCTCCGGCGACGTGTGCATGGCGGCCTACACGCGCAACCTCCTGGCGTGGCTGGCGAAGCACGAGGGAGACCCCGCCGCCGACGAACTGCTCGCCGCCAGCGAGGCGGAGCTGCGCCGCCTGGGCGGCATGACGCCGCCGCCCAACTTCATTCCCCCCTCGGTGCGTCCCCCCAGCGCGAGCGCTCCGGGCACCGACAGCACTCCCGCGACGCGACTGGGCGCGGAGGCGCTGGTGGTGCCCTTCGAGCGGCTGTCCGTGCGCGGAATGGGTGCGCCCCTCATCCAGCGTGAGCTGCTGGGCGTGCTGGAGGGCCTGTTCCCCGGCTGCGCGCCGCGCCTGGAGGAAGTGGACTCCCAGGGCCGCATCACCCTGCTGGCGGGGCTGGGCACCGTGCCGAGCACGGACGAAGTGGAGTTCGGTGACGGCTGCGGACGCAGGCTGAGGCTGGGCGTCGCCGGGCCCCTGCCCGCGGATGGCCGCGCGCTGCTCACCGCGCTGTCACGGCTGGGCGGCTTCGCGCTGGAGGTGGCGACCCTGCGCGGCTTCGCGGCAGTCGACGTGGAGGCGCCAGGCCCCAACGAGTCTCCGGCGGAGGAGACGGCCCGGGACGCGGAGCTGCCGGGCTTCATCGCCGCCTCGCCCTCCATGAAGCGGATGCGCGTGGAGCTGGCGCGCCTGTCCGCCAGCCGCTCCACTGTCATCGTCACCGGCGAGTCCGGCGCGGGAAAGGAAGTCGTCGCGCGAGCGCTGCACGTGCTGTCCACCCGCTCGCAGCGCCCCTACGTCGCCTTCAACTGCGCCGCCGTCCCCAAGGAGCTCTTCGAGGGACAGCTGTTCGGCTATCGGCGCGGCTCCTTCACCGGCGCGGCGTCGGACCACCCGGGCGTGCTGCGCGCGGCCCACGGCGGCACCCTCTTCCTGGACGAGATTGGCGAGCTGCCGCTGGACGTGCAGCCCAAGCTCCTGCGCGTGCTGGAGAACGGGGAGGTGTTCCCCCTGGGCGAGACACGGCCGGTGGAGGTGGACGTGCGCGTGGTGGCGGCCACGCACCGTGACTTGAGCCAGCTGGTGCGCGAGGGCCGCTTCCGCGAGGACCTCTACTACCGGTTGCAAGTGGTGCCGGTGCGGGTGCCGCCGCTGCGCGAGCGCCGCGAGGACGTGGTGGCGCTGGCCAGACACTTCGTCCGGCAGCTCACACCCGAGGGGCAGACACCGCCGAGGCTGGGACCGGATGCCCTGGCGGCGCTGATGGCCCACTCCTGGCCCGGCAACGTGCGCGAGCTGCGCAACGTCATCGAGCGCTCCATGGCCTATGGGCCGCTGCCGACGGTGCTGGGGGCAAAGCAGATGCGCATCGCGGGCTGAGGGTTGAGGAATCATCCCCAACCCGCGATGCGCCCCGCCCTGTTTCCCCACACCCCTGTGGGAACCCTACGAAGGCTCTGGAAGAGGTCACGCTCCGGGCCGAGGAGGGGGGGAACCGCGGCCCGAAGCGCAGTGCTGCTTCCAACGTAGCCTCTAAAAGAACACACCCACGGGCCAAAGAGGGGGGAAGCTTCGACCCTGGGTGCCGGGACCACTCGAGAGCGGTCACCTGTTCAAATCGTGTGTCGCCAGCCTCCGAAGAGGTCCGTCGCTCACTGACCATTCGTTAAGCACCATACGTGCCAGCCCTTAGGCCAATGGATCTGCCCAATGGAAATCATCCGATCGGGTAGGCAAAGGGAGCAGGTATATCCAATGGGGCGGGTGGGACATCCGTCCGGCCCTATCCGGATATGGCCTGACGCCCTGCGAGCGGGGGGGCGAGCAGGCCGGCTGATGGCCCGGTTGAAACTGGATGAGGGGGCTCGGGCAGCGGGTGGGGTCGAAGTGGGTTAAGGGGACCGCGATGACTCACGCCGCCTCGTCACGTCGGTTCCAGGCCTTCAGCGTCGGAGTGCTGCTCTTCACGTTGGGGGTGATTCTGTGGGGGGCCTTCGTCCGGGCGACGGGCTCCGGCGCGGGCTGTGGTGACCACTGGCCGCACTGCAACGGCGAGGTGGTGCCCCGCGAGCCCACGGTGCAGACGCTCATCGAGTACACCCACCGGGTGACGAGCGGCCTCGTCATGCTGCTCGCGGTGGCCCTGTGCGTGTGGGCCC
The DNA here is from genome assembly GCF_013336725.1 of Myxococcus sp. CA040A. Classification (NCBI taxonomy): domain Bacteria; kingdom Pseudomonadati; phylum Myxococcota; class Myxococcia; order Myxococcales; family Myxococcaceae; genus Myxococcus; species Myxococcus sp. CA040A. The sequence continues at coordinate 37,199 of NZ_JABUMR010000006.1, forward strand.
TTCGAGCACATGCGAAGGGGCACCCGGTGCGCAAGGCGGCGAGCTGGGCGCTGTTCTTCATGCTGACGGAGGCCCTCGTGGGCGCCGGCATCGTGTTGCTCAAGTACGTGGCGGACAACGCATCCTTGGGCCGCGCGGTGTGGATGGGCGTGCACCTGGTGAACACGTTCCTGTTGGTGGGCGCGCAGACGCTGGTCATCTGGTTCGCCCGGGGGCGCGCGCCGCTGACGTTCCGGGGCCAGGGGTGGGTGGGCGTGCTGGTGGGCACGAGCGTGGCGGGCATGCTGCTGCTCGGCGTCAGCGGCGCGGTGGCGGCGCTGGGCGACACGCTGTTCCCCTCGGAGACGCTGATGGAGGGGCTGCGCCAGGACGTGTCCGACACGGCGCATGTCTTCATCCGCCGGCGAATCCTGCACCCGGTGCTCGCGGTGTCCATGGGCGCGCTGCTGGTGCTCATCGGACGGTGGATGGCGCGGCTGCGTCCGTCGGCCGAGGTGAAGCGGGCCGCGCTGGCCATCAGCATCCTCTACTCGGTGCAGCTCATGGCGGGCCTGGTCAACGTGGTGCTGCTGGCGCCGGTGTGGTTGCAGTTGGTGCACCTGCTGCTGGCGGACTTCGTGTGGATGGCCGTGGTGAGCCTTTGCGCGGCGGGGCTCGCGGCCGATGCGCCGAGGGCGGAGCCGGTGGTGGAGACGGTGTCGACGCACGCGTCGCCCGTGTAGCGGCTCAGCGCGACTCCGACTCCGCGCGCAGCCGCAGGCCCTTGGGGATGAGGACGCGGCCCACGGCCTCGAACGCGCCGCTGACGAGCAGGGCGAGCACGGCGGCGGGGATGGCGCCTTCGAGGATGAGGCGCGTGTCGTCCAGGCGGATGCCGGTGAGGATGGGCTGGCCATAGCCGCCCGCGCCCACGAGCGCGCCGAGCGTGGCGGTGCCCACGTTGATGACGGCGGCCGTCTGGATGCCCGCGAGGATGGAGGGCGAGGCCATGGGCAGGTCGATGCGCCACAGCCGCGCGAGCGGAGGCAGACCCAGCGCCTCCGCAGACTCGCGCACCTCCAGGGGAATGCCCGTGAGCCCCGAGGCCGTGTTCCGGACGATGGGCAGCAGGCTGTAGAGGAACAGCGCGGCGATGGCCGGCCGTGAGCCGATGCCCAGGAGCGGAATCATCACCACGAGCAGCGCCAGCGAGGGGATGGTCTGGATGACGCCGGCGAGCCCGAGCACGCCCTGCCCGAGCCGGGGACTGCGCGCGGCCAGCACGCCCAGCGGCACCGCGAGGGCCAGGGCCGCGAGCAGCGAGACGCCGACGAGGAACAGGTGCTCCCGGGTTCGAAGCCAGACGCGGGAGGCGAGGCCCTCGCCGCGAACGACGGTGGAGACGCCCAGTGTTCGCGAGAGGAAGTCGGAGGCCACCTGCGCCTCGGGCACGCGCTCCAGTCGCGCGCGGGCATTGAGCTTCACCATCTTCTCTTCCGACAGCGTGCCGGAGAGTCGCAGGATGGCCGCCAGGGCCTCTGGAGCGCGCGACTCGAAGTCCGCGCGGTAGAGGAGCACGGCGTCGTACGCGGGGAAGTGGTGCACGTCGTCCACGAGGACGCGCAGGCCATAGGCGGCGATTTCAGCGTCCGTGGAGTACAGGTCCGTCACCTGGACGGAGCCCGCGTCGAGGCCGCGATAGGCGAGGTCATGGTCCAGGCCGCGCACGTCGCGCTGCGGGAGGCGGTAGCTGTCTCGCAGCGCGGGCCAGCCGTCACCGCGCTCCATGAACTCGTTGCTGAAACCGAAGCGCAGCTCGGGGTGGGCGCGCAGGTCGGAGATGGTGCGGATGCCCAGGCGTTCGGCCTCGGCCTCCTTCATGCCCAGCGCATAGGTGTTGTTGAAGCCGAGCGGCGCGCTCATGCGCAGGCCCTCCTCGGCCAGCGCGACACGGAGGGCCGCGTCGTCGGGCAGCTTGCGCCCGGAGAGCAGCTCCTGTCGCAGCGTGCCGGTGTACTCGGGATACACGTCCAGCTCGCCTCGGCGCAGCGCCTCCCAGAGGACGGCGGTGCCTCCGAGTTCGCGCCGGTGCCGCACGCTCGCGCCGGTGCTCCGCGCGAGCTGCGTCACCATCTCTCCGAGGATGACGGACTCGGTGAACTTCTTGGAGCCCACGCGCACGTTGGGCTCGCCGTGGGTCGTGCTCGTGCGCTCGCAGGAGGCCAGCACCAGCGAAAACATGAGCAGCAGCACGAGCCCCATCGGTGCGCTCCACACCGTGGAGCATGTTATCCGCGTGCTCATGCCGAGGCCCCGTTCCCCGGAGCCAGCCGCTGGGCCTGGATGAACCGCGTGACGAACGGGTCCGCGGGACGGGTCTCCAGGTCCACGAGGCTCCCCTGTTGCACCACGCGCCCTTCACGCATGAGCACGATGTCGTCGCCCAGGAACCCCGCCTCCGCGAGGTCATGCGTCACCAGGACCACCGTCTTGCGCAGCCTCGCGAAGATGGCGCGCAGGTCCGCTTGCAGCTCGTGCCGCACCAGCGGGTCCAGCGCCCCCAGCGGCTCGTCGAGCAGCAACACCTCCGGGTCCAGCATGAGCGCGCGCATCAACGCCACCCGCTGACGCTGTCCCCCCGAAAGCTGCGCCGGATAACGCGCGAGCGCCTCGGCGGGAAACCGCGTCAACTCCACCAGCACGTCCCTCCGCTCGCGCGTCCGCGCGGCGGACCAGCGCAGGTGCTGGGCCATGAGCGTGACGTTCTCCTCCCCCGTCAGGTGCGGAAAGAGCCCGCCCCCTTGAAGCGCGTAGCCCACCCGATGACGCAGCGACAGCAACGCCTTCGCATCCGTGGGCAGGGGCTTGCCGGCGTAGAGCACCTGGCCCGTGTCCGCGTGCAGCAGCCCGTTGAGCAGGCGGACCAGGGTGGACTTCCCGCAGCCGCTCGGCCCCAGCAGCACCGTGGTCCGCCCCGTGGGCAGCGTGAGGTTCAGCGAGTGCAGCGCCTGCGTGGTGCCAAAGCGCTTGGAGACATCCTGCAAGGCGTACACGAGGCGGCCCCTTCGCGCGAGACGGTGGAGTCAGGGTACGGAGAAGGCACCATTGCAGACCGCGGGAAACGCGGGCTCGGCGGATGCCAGGAAGCTGCACGCGGCGAACAGCGCCCGGTCATCCCACTGCATGGCGCCCGTCCAGACGACGACCGGCCCACGGGGAGAAGGCGCCGTGAAGCGCATGCACCGCGAGGGCCGCTCCTCCAGGAGACACGCCACCTCCTCCACGGCGCTCGAGCCAGGCAGCGCCGCCCTCAGCTCCGCCACGCTCTGGTCCCTCCAGCGCGCCGTCACCTCGTCTCGCGCGGGCCGGTACACACTCCACACGAGCGACGCGTCGTCACAGCGGATGCGGCCCGCGCGACTGGTGGACAGGGAGGGCTGGCAGCCTTCGGGCACCGCGAGCGTGCGCCACGGCAGCCGGGGCGGAAGCAGCAGCGCCGCCTCATCCAGCGACTCACCCTCCGGATTGCCGTGCGCCGCGAGATACTCCAAGAGCTCCAGACACCGCGTCAGCGCCGGCTGGGCGTTGTTCTTCGCGACACACCCCAGCTCGCGCTGACGACCCAGCGACCCCGCCACCGAGACGAGGTAGCCCCCCGCGCGACACGAGGCCGGACCCTCCAGGCCCGCGTCCCCCACATCACACATGGCGAAGCGGGCCGCCGGCCACGAGCGCTCCGCGAGCGGCAGCGCCCCTTCCGCCACCACCACGCCCTCCCCCAGTCGCTCCACCAGACGCGCCCTGGCGAGCGTGAGCACTCGCGCGGCGGGCACGTCCTTGCGCTCGACGAGCCACACCGTCGCGTCACCACACTGATAGATGCGCGAGCTGGCGCTGTCGGGGACGGGCGTGCACCCCGCGAAGAGCGCGCGGGCATCCGGCAGGAAAGGGCCCGCGGGAGTGGCTCCTTCGGGCGACACGGGCGGCACATGCGGCGCGGGGGTCGTGCATGCACCCAGCACCATGAACCCCGAGACCATCATCCACTTCCAGGCATTCGCCATGCGTCGGGATAGGCACCCGCCGCCCGCTGCGTCAACCCAGGAGAGTTCCCGGCGCCCGGCGTCGCACACACGTCCGAGCACATCCGCCGCCCGGGCTGAAACACCGGCGCGGTGACACCGGTTCCCCCGAGTCACCGCGCCCATGGTTTTCGAGAGCCCGTGCGGCTGTCAGCGGCGCAGGGTCTTCTCGAGCTCCTTGGCCATCGTCTCGTTGCTCGCGATGCCCTGGCGCGTCTTGCTCAAAAGGGCGCTGAAGGCGGCGTCGGTCTTGTACTTGTCCATCCCGTCCTTGGCCAGGTCCTGCCCCTTCTTGCCGTCATCGGCGACGCGCGTGAGGAAGCCCTTGTCGAACTCCTTGCCATTCTTCTCGCGGAGCTTGTCCAGCTCCTTCTCCGCCTCGGTGATGGCCTTGTTCAGGCGCTCGTCGACGCCCTCCATCTTCTTGTCGTAGCCCTCCTGCATGCCGGGGGTGACACCGGAGCCGCCGGTGCCGGGAGACCCGGCCAGGTCGACCGTCGCCACCTCGATGGACTTGCTGTCGGCCCACGCCTTGAGGTCGGACAGGTGCTGCTTGTGGTCCGTCACCAGCTTCTGGGCGAACTGACGCACCTGCGGGTCCTGCGTCTTCTCCAGCGCCATGTTGCCCAGCGCGATTTGCTTGGCGTCGAAGAGGGCCAGCTTGCCGACGTACAGCTCCTTCTCGGCCGCCGCCTCACCAACACGCTTGTCTTCCTTGTGGGCCTTCTTGGCCTCGTCTTCCGCGAGCGCGGTGCCCGTCATCGAGCCGAACACCAGCGCCGCCGCCAGGGCCGCCACACCACCACCACGAATCCTTCGAGCCATGCCGTCCTCCTGGACAGGGAATGCCGGAAGCTGGGTCAGCCCCCCTGCCTCGGCAATCGCCGCTCGCAAGCACGCCCCTCCCCGGAGCAGCACGCCACCGTGCGCTGCCCGAAGTCGGGGCCTGGCTTCGTACCGGAGTGGACACGACGGCCTCGCCCGGGACGCGGACGCCCGACACACCTTCGTGCCGGACGCCGCGCTCCGTTGAGACGCCCTTCGACTCAGGCGCCGATGCGCACCGAGCCGAAGAACAGCTCCGCCACCGCCCGGGTGTAGGCGATGCGGTCCGCGCGCTGCGTGTACGTGAAGGTGTAGGCCTGCTTGTCCTTCACGCAATAGAACTGGAGCTGCGCGATTTTCAGCGCGCCCGCCTGGCAGGTGTACTCGCGCGTGAGGCCCTGCCGCCCGCCGAACGTCGCGGGCTTCTCACTCACGAGCGCGAAGCCCTGGGCGGACCGCTGCAGCTGCGGCAGCGCGCGTGCCGCCAGGTCCTTCGCCGTCTCCTGTCCCTGCCTGGGCTCGGCGGAGACCACGACGCTGGCCCGGAAACCTTCCTCCACCGGGCCCATGGCGACGACCTGACTGGCGTCCGCCCAACCGTCGGGCAGGGGCATCGTGAGGTCGCCGTGTCGAATGGTGTTCGTGCTCATATCGTAGGGCCTAGATCTCCACGCCGGCGATCTGGTGCTCCTTGTCACCCTCACTCATCTTGTCGAACAGCTTCCCCACGCCGTAGACGCCCACGCCGATGAGCAGACCGACGCCAGCGCCCACCGGGCCGCCGATGGCGCCCACCGCCACGCCGGCGCCAATCGCTCCCGCGATGCTGACGCCGCCCTTGGCGATCTGCCACCCATCCCCTGCCTGGATGCCGCCGACGATATCCAGTCCGCCAGAGACGACGCCGAGCCCCGTGCCGATGGCCCCGAGCTTGCCGCCCACCGCGAGCGCTTCACGGAACCCCGAGGCCGTGGTGGACGCCGCGCGCAGACCCGCCAGCCCTCCCACTTCGTTGCCCGCGCCAGCGATACCCGTCGCCAGCTCGGAGCCACCACGAATGCCGGCGACGCCCTGGACGATGCCGCCAACGCCCCCGCCGATATCCGCCACGTTCTGCGCCGCGGCCACGTAGTTGCCCTGGCTGATGTTGTTCACCAGGTCCGCGCCCGAGGACAGCGCGCCCAGCGTGTTGCCGACGATGCCCAGGCTCTCCGCGCCCACCTGGACGCCGCGCGCGAACTTCGCCAGGCGCGCCGTCTCCGAGTCATTCGTGCCCGTGTCACCGTCCGGAGTGCCAGAGGAGTCCGCGTCGCCCGTGGCGGGCGGAGTCGTCGTGTCGTCCGTGGCGGGCGGGGCCGCGGGGTCCGTCTGCCCCGAGGCGGGCGGGGCCGCCGGGTCTCCCGAGGGAGGAGTCGCCGGGTCCGTCTGCCCCGAAGCGGGCGGGTTCGCCGGGTCCGCCGGAGGGGTGGACTCCTGCATCAGGGTGTTGAGCGCGTCCTGCTCAATCAACCCGAGCACGTCCTTGTTGATGGAGAGCGCCGTCGTCACGTCGCCCGTGGACTCGGGCTTGCTGATGGGGCCTTCGCTTTCTTCCTTGGCGGTTCCGGGCTCCGGCGTCATGGCGAGGTTGTAGAGCTCCTTCGCCATCTCGCCCCGCGTGACGTCCAGCAGGGCCCGCTCCTTCGTGTCCAGCTTGCCGAGGTCCCCTTCCGGAACGGGCTTGCCGTTGACGGACAGCTCCGTCTTCTCCGGGGTGACACGCACCTGCGAGGAGCCATCCGGCCCCGTGACGTTCTTGGACGCATTGACGAGCTGGAGTACGCCCGCGTCCGACTCGCGGCGCTGGCGCTCCGACGTCACCGTCGTGGGCTGTCCCCCGGGCGGCGTGCGCGTGCTGCTGCTGCGCTCGTCCACCTGGAGCCGACCGTCCGGGCCGACCGTGTCGGTCCGTTGGTAGTCCTGCTTCGTGGTGACGCCGTCCGCGCCCTTCGTCTCGCTCTTGGCGTTGGTGAGGATGCCCTTGTCGTCATAGGCATGGCTGGACGTGGAGCTGATGTCGACGGGCTCGCCCTTCTTGTCACCCTCGGTGCCGTAGACCTTGCCCTTCACCGTCTCCTCGACGGTGTTGCCCTTGGCGGTGCGCTCGGTGACGACCGAGATGTCCGGGTGGCCCTCGATGAAGGTCTGGCTGCTGTACTTGCTGCCGTCGGTCTTCTCGAGCACCCACTGCTTGGGGTTGTCCTTGTCGCCGTCGAAGGCCTCGCCCTTCTCGCCGTCCTCCGACTTGAGCTTGCCGGACAGGCTCGACAGGTCGCCCGCGTTGCGCGGCCCCTTGTCCACGTTGAAGCCATCCTCCGCCGTGAGCGCCTTGCTCATGGTGGCCGTGGCCTGCACCTCGTTCACGCCCTCGCCCTGCGAGAACGTCTGCGTGCGCGTGTAGGAGGGCTCCAGGTCCTTGCCATCAGGCCCCTTCGTGCCCGGAGGAGGAATCGAGTAGCTCTTCGTCTCCGTCCGGTCGATGGGCTGGTCTTCGTTGAACTTGTCCTTGAAGTTGTCGTCGAGCCCGCCCTCGCCCTCCTGCTGGCTGAAGCGCGTCTCCGAACCCTCGACGCCACCACCCCCCTGCTTGTAGGTCGTGGTGAGCAGGTCGCCGTTGTCGCGGGAGACCTTGCTCTCCTCCACGGCCACGGCCGGGTCGCGGCTCTTCTTCAGGTCCTCGATGGACGGAGGGTTGCGGATGTCCTGGCCCTTGGCGGGCGTCCAGGTCGCCGTCTGGCTGGTGGTGGTGCCCTCCGGCCCGTTGCTCGTCACGACCTCGCGAGTGACCTGCTTGCTCTGGGGGTCGACGGTGCTGGTGTCCAGGGTGACGTTGTTCTTGTCGTCGCGCGTCGCGGAGATGCGCGCGGTGACTTCTCCCGCCGGGTCCTTCTGGACGAACTCGACGCGGCGGGGGTCCTTGGTGTCCACGGCCTCGAAGCCCTCGGGCGGCTTCTGGTCCTTGGAGGCCGTGAAGAGCTCGTCGACCTGGCCCCGCGTGGCCTCATCCAGTTGCTTCTGCTGCGTGGCGACGGTGTCCTTGCCCTCCTTCGCGCTCTGGACGTCCAGTTCGGCGCGGGCCTTCGTCTGGCCAGCGTTCTGCGGGGAGACCTTCTCCAGCTCCGGGGACTGGCGGGTGATGACATCCGCCAGGTCGTACTTGCCGTCCGCGCGGAGGCCGTCCACCAGGCCCTTGGCGACGTTCGTCACCGCCGGGTCCTTCGCGCCCGCCTTCAGCGCGGGGGTGAGCTTCTCCTCCACCTTGTGGCCATAGCCCGCTTCGGTCTCGGCGCGGCGGAAGCTGTCCGCCACGTCGCGGGACGCCTGAGGGCTGGTCTGCTCCGCGGCGTGGCTCAGGTCGCTCACGATCTGATTCGCCTGGTCCTGGGTCACCTCGGGACGCCCCAGGCTGGAGGTCATGAGGTTGATGGCGCCCCTGGACTCCTTCATCAGGGCCTCGCGGTAGGCGGGGTCCGGGTTCGCCTCTACCTGGCGGCGCAGCTCCTTGGCGCCATCGGCCGGGCTGCGAATGGAGGCGTCACCCACCGCCTTCGCATCCGCGCGAACCGCCTCCTCCGGAGAGACCACCGACTTCGTTCCGAACAGCCGCTCCTGGGCCTTGGGGTCCAGGCTGCCGGCGTCGAAGACGTCGCGCACCTGGTTGGCGTCCGCGTACGGGGGCGGCTCGCCCGCCGCCTTCGCCGAGGTGTTGGCGGACTTCTGCGTCTGGATGGCCTTGTTGCCCTCTTCAATCGCCTTGTTGTGCGATGTGTCGGAAAGCTGCCGGGCGGCGGTGGCGTCCTTCTGCGCCTGCAGGAACGTGTCGTTGGCCTTGGTGGCCGCGGCCTTCGTGTCCTTGGCGACCTTCGTCGCCGCGTCCAGGTCCTTGCGCGCCTGGTCGCTCAGGTTCGGGCCCTTGCCCAACGTGTCGACCTTGGCCTGGGCCTCATTGGCCTTCGTCTGGGCCGTCTCCTTCGCGGCCTTCGCGGCCTTCTCCTTGTCCGCCGCGACCTTGGCCTGGCTGGCGTCCGTCCGCGCCTTCTGCTGGGCCTCGGAGGCCTTCTTCTTTTGCGTCTCCGCGGCCTTCTTCTGGGCCTCGGCGGCGGCTTTCTTCTGGTTTTCCGCGGCCTTGCGCGCTTCCTCCGCGCGACGACGGGCCTCTTCGGCCTGACGACGTTGGGCCTCAGCGGCGGCGATCTGAGCGGCGTTGTTGCCGTTGTTACTGACGGGGGGAGACATGCGGAGACCTCTCAGAAGCGGGGCGGACCGAGGAGAGCGGCAGAGGAAATCCGGGCTGTTCCGGAATCCAGTCATGGATTCTCGCCATCTGAGAGGAAGAGTTGCTCAGGAAAGGTAGGATTTTTCCGGACCCGTCTGGTGACGCGGCACGTCACGGAGGTGGGCCCGGGAACCCACCCATCCCGACAAGGCGGCGTCTGGAGCAAGCCCAGACATACCCAAGCGACTCCGGGGATGAGCCGAGACAATGAAAGACATTTTACAATCGCGCCTCCCGAGTGGAGCATTTCTGTCTCATCCGCCCCGGAGTGCGGCGTCGGGCGCACCCCGGGGATTGTCCACGGATTGTCTCAAGGTGACGTTGACTCTCGCTGTTTCATTCAGCTATTCATTGAATCTCCATCTTCCCTGGAGATGACAATGATTGGCAGCGTCGCGAAGAGGAATGGTCGTCTGGCCGTGCTTGCGGGTGCCCTGATGAGCCTTGCCGCCTGTAAGGGCGAGGAGGCCGCGGAGGCCCCGTCGCCGGCGGACCCGGCGGTGGAGCAGTCATCGTTGCACCGCGGCTGCGCGACGGTGGAGCCCTCGGTGGAGGAGCGCGCGGCCATCGACGCCTTCCTGGCCGAGCAGAAGACGGCGATGCGCGCGGTGGGCTCGGTGACGGTGCCCACGTACTTCCACGTCATCAACAAGGGCTCGGGCATCGCCAACGGCGACATCCCGGACTCGCAGATCACCGCGCAGATGAACGTGCTGAACGCGGCCTATGCCAACACGCCGTTCCGCTTCGTGCTCCAGGGCACGGACCGCACGACGAACTCGAAGTGGTTCGCGCTCAAGGACAGCAGCGCGAACGAGCGGGCGATGAAGAAGGCCCTGCGCAAGGGTGGCAAGGAGAGCCTCAACATCTACTCCGCCAACCTGAGCGGCGGCCTGCTGGGCTGGGCGACGTTCCCCTCCAGCTACACCTCGCAGCCGCTGCAGGACGGCGTGGTCATCCTCTACAGCAGCGTGCCGGGTGGCTCCGCGGCGCCCTACAACGAGGGCGACACGGGCACGCACGAGGTCGGCCACTGGCTGGGCCTGTACCACACGTTCCAGGGCGGCTGCACCGGCGCGGGTGACTCGGTCAGCGACACGCCGGCGGAGGCTTCTCCCGCCTACGGTTGCCCCACGGGCCGCAACACCTGCTCGACGGCCGGCAACGACCCCATCACCAACTTCATGGACTACACCGACGACAACTGCATGAACACGTTCAGCGCGGGCCAGTCGGAGCGCGCGGACCAGCTGACGGCGACCTACCGCTAGGAAGTCTCTCGACAGCACGAACTGTCGGCTCGGCGCCGGGGTCTCCCACGAGGAGGCTCCGGCGTCGCTGTTTTCAGCGATGCCCGTGCGCCCCAGGCCGTCATGGACGCCGACCAGGTGCTCGGCGTCCCACGGCGTCACGGTGACTCAGGGACTGCGCGGACAGACGGGCGTCTCGGAGGGGCAGCGTCCGTCGCGGTCCTTCGGCATCGTCTCCGTACACTCGGCGATGCGCGCGAAGGTGGTGCTCGTCGCGAGGCTGAGGTCCGAGCCATTCCACCCGCGCAGGATGCCGTGCCCCGCGCTGTCCTCGATGCGCGAGTTCGCGATGAACGGCGACGTCGGCTCGTCGAACACGAGGATGGCCGAGCTGACATCGAACCCGGGCGGCAGGTAGTTGCACCCAAAGCTGGAGCACTGGCACGGCCCACCCGCGTACCTCACCACCGCCGACTCCAGCCGGTTGGCCGCGTTCATCCCGTCGAAGCGGATGCCCGTCCAGTCACCCGGCCTGTGATTCCTCACGTTCGACGTGAAGATGACGGGACTGGAAGGCGTCCCCGCCACGATGAGCGCGCTCGCCCCGTCGTAGACGCGCAGCGTCGTCTCCGGCTCGAAGCGCAGCTCCGTGCCCGCTTCGATGGTGAGCGTCGCCGAAGCCCCCGGTCCCCCCACCTGGAGCCCCTGTACTTGATAGGGCACGCCCAGGTTCTTCAGGGTGGCGCTGGAGCCCAGGTAGAACACCGAGGCCGCCGCGATGGACGGCCCTATGTGAATGGCGTCCTCGAGATTCCCCGTGTACGTGCCCGACGGCAGCGTCCCCAGCGCATTGGGATTGATGACCAGGGGCTGCCGACCAAACTCGCCGCCCGTCCCTCGAATGGTCAAATCGGAGGAGCCCTCGGCGAAGCCCGCCGTTCCATTGAGAATGATGCCAGGCCCCAGTGAGTCCTCGATGGTGACGTGATTGACGAACAGCGGCCTCGGGCCAGGGAGCTCCGCGCCGGCATTCACACGCACGATGGAGTCCATCGTCGTCGAGAGTCCACCTCCCGACAGCACCGTCCACTCCAGTCGCGCCGAACCTCCCGTCCCGATGAGCAACTGCCCCCACGGCCAGTCAGCGTGAGGCTCGAAACGCACCACCTGGTCCTGCTTCCCCTCCGCGCGAAGCACGCCCCCGCTGTCGACCTGGATGGAGGTGGCCTTCGCGAGACGCACCGTCGCGCAGGCCTCCACCGTGACCTGCCCCCGGATGGTGAGGTTGCTGGTGATGACATGGGGGCTGCCCGCGGCCCAGGTCTCCGAGGTGGAGACGATGCCCTGATGCTCGATGACCGCGCCGGTGACGGCGGGGCACTTGGACTCCGTGTCGGGTCCCTCATGCGGCGTTTGTGAGTCCTCGGAGCAACCGGAGAACAGTGAGGCACTCAAGAGCAACGAAAGCGCGAACCGGCGCGATGCGACGTGCATGTCATCTTCCCCAAAGCAAATGGACCAACCCCTCTGGCCAGGACCATCGCTGATTCTCGGAGAGGTGCCAATGAACTCGCCCGAATCAGCGGCCCGTTACAATCGTTTACATTCCGCACATCCTCCCGCGACATGGAGGCGTTGAACTGCGCAGCATCCAATGGACCCCGAGGTCCTGGCCCTGGGAGGTTCGATGTCTCCGCACCCCACTCGCCGTTTCCGCGCAGTCGCCCCACTCCTCATCCAAGCCCTGGTGCTGCTCGCCTTCGCGTCAAGGGCCGCGATGACGCCGAGCCTCGATGCCATGTCCGCCAGCCGACCGCGAGACCTGATGGAGTTGGGACAACTCCTGGTGGACGGCGGCGTGTGGCAGGCGCGCCGGCTGATGCCACAGGAGTGGGTGAAGCAGCTCATGGCACCGGATGACGGCATCACTTCCGTGATGGGTGTGCCCCTGCGCGACTGGAAGAGCCTGCTCGCGGTGCCCAAGCTCGTGGGGAGCTGCGAGTCCTACACGGCCACGCCGCACTAGACTGGGGACATGATGGGACCCGCCACACCGTCACCCGGCATCGAGGTGCTCCTCATCGAGGACGACGCGCACCTGGCCCGCCTCACGGCCGAGTACCTGGAACGACAAGGCGTGCGCACCTGTCTCGCTCGGGACGGGGAGCAGGGCCTGGTCGAGGCCTCGCGTCGCGCTTTCGATGCCATCCTCATCGACATCATGCTGCCCCGGAAGGATGGGCTCACCGTCTGCCGCGAGCTGCGGGAGCGCTCGGCGGTGCCCATCCTCATGCTCACCGCGCGCGGCGAGGAGGCGGACCGGGTGATGGGATTGGAGCTGGGCGCGGACGACTACCTGCCCAAGCCCTACTCCTCTCGGGAGCTGCTGGCGCGAATCCAGGCGCTGGTGCGGCGCAGCCGTGGCCTGCTGGGTCCCTCGCGCGAGGTGGTGCGCGTGGGCGCGCTCACGCTGAACCGGAGTGACTTCCGGGCATCGTTGAATGGACAGGTGTTGCCGCTGACACGGCACGAGTTCGCCTTGCTCCTCGGACTCGCGGAGCGGGCGGGACGGGTGCTGTCGCGCGAGCAGTTGCTGGAGCTGGCGAAGGGCAGCGACCCGGACGGCCCGGTGGACCGCGCCATCGACGTGCATGTGTCCCGGCTGCGCCAGAAGCTGGGGGACGACGCGCGCAACCCCCGGATGCTCAAGACGGTGCGAGGCGTGGGGTATGTGCTGGAGCGAGGTGAGGAGTCATGAAGCTCAGCGAGCGGCTCCGTCCCCGAAGGATGTTCTGGCGCATCTATCTGTATGGTCTGTTGATGCTGGGAGGCGCCGTCCTGTCGTTCTCCCTCATCATCAAGCTCGTGCAAATCCAAGCGGACCAACCGAACCTCGACCACTTCACGGAGCTGGTGGAGATGGCCAATTCGGACTCCCCCGAACTCGCGCGAATGATGGAGGCCCTCGCCGAGAAGAAGAACGTCCAGACCACCCTGTATGACCTTCAGGGCAACGTGAAGCTCTCCTCGGCGGACCCTCCGCTGAAGCCACTTGACGACGACGAGTGGCGACAAGTTCGCAAGGCCAACAACTGGCTCGCGAGGGAACAGAACTATTGGGCCGCCCCCACGTGGCGCGGAGATGTCGTGGTGGGCGTGCTCATCTACCGGACCGTCACCCATCGCTGGGTCTACACGGCGCTGGGCGGCAGCCTGGCCGCGGTGCTCGTCTTCCTGGCGGGCATCTCCGTGCCCCTGGCGCGTGCGATTGTCTCTCCGCTGGAGCAACTGACGACCGTGGTGGGAGAGTTTGGCCGGGGGAACCTGTCCGCGCGCGCTCGACTGAAGGGGCGCAACGAGGTCGCGGTCCTCGGGCGCACCTTCGACGAAATGGCCGCGCGAACGGAGTCCCTCATCCGGGGCCAGAAGGAGCTGCTGGCCAACGTGTCCCACGAGCTGCGCACGCCCCTGGCGCGCCTGGGCGTGACGCTGGACCTCGTCGAGGACGGACAACCGGAGGAGCTGGCGGCGCGACTGCCGGAGCTGCGGCGGGACATCGGCGAGCTTCAGCAACTGGTGGATGGCGTGTTGCAGATGGCGCGGCTCGACCTGGAGGCGAACCAGGCGGGACAGCCGGGGCCTCGCCTCCAGCGGGCGACGTTGCGGCTGACGGAGTTCCTGAAGGACGCCGCCGAGCGCTTCCAGAAGAGCGCCCCCGAGTGTCGCCTCCAACTGGACGTGGCCGAGAACCTGCCCACGCTGGAGGCCGACCCGGTGCTGGTGCGGCGCGCGCTGCACAACCTGCTCGACAATGCGCGCAAGTACTCGGAGCCCGGCAGTCCGGTGACGCTGCGGGCACAGGTGGACGCGCAGGCGGTGCACCTGGACGTGGAGGACCGGGGCATCGGCATCAGCGACGAGGACCTGCCCAAGCTCACCACGCCCTTCTTCCGCACCGACCGCAGCCGCGCGCGGGAAACGGGAGGCACGGGCCTGGGGCTGACGCTGGTGCGCCGCATCGTCGAGGCCCACGGAGGAACCCTGTCCCTCCAGGGCGTCACCGAGGGAGGAACCCGCGCCCGGCTCGTGCTTCCCCTCACGACGACCTAGTCCACGTCCCGGGGCTCGGGGCGAGAGCGTCCGTAGGCCCCTTCGAGAATCGCGTCGCTGCGGAGTCTGCTCGCCTTCGCCGCCTCGACGTCCAGGCCTTCACCGTGTCCTCGCCCGCGTCCCTCGAACACGAGCGTGTCCCCATTGAACGACGCCGTGCGCGGACAGGACGGCAGCTTCAAGCCCGAGCGCAACAGCTCACACGCCAGTGAGCGCCCGCTCTCGAACGTCGACGCGCCCTCCTTCTCCGTGAGCAGGTATTGAACGCGGCCCGCCTCGAAACGCAGCGACACCAGGCCCTTGCCCAGGAGCCGCTCCACGTCCACACGCGGACGCTCCTGCGTCCAGGGCTCCTGTCCTCCCTGCGAGAACAACAACCACTCGCTCCACTTGAGCGCCGGAAGTCTCAGCGCCTTCGCGTCGTCTCGCTGCACCCGCACCGTGCCTCGAAAGGCCTGACAGTGCGTCGTGTCGCAGACCGCCCGGCCCGGATGACGACTGTGCCGCTCGTTGTGCGCCACCACGCGCGCCAACGCCAGCCGCGCCTCGCCCTTCAGCGTCACATCCTCCGCCGCCACCACGCCCGACGTGTACTGCAACCGCGTCGTGCGGAACACGAAGTCCGAGCCCCGCCGCGCCTTCAACGCGCTCGGTGACGTGGGCACTCCCACGGGCGGCCGATACGCCGGCGGTGGCGACCATGTGAAAACTCCCGCGTAATCCCTCCCCTCCTCCGGCCCCTTCGGAAAGCGCACCCGCCACGGCGCGCCCAGGCACACCGCCGCCCCGCGCGTCGTCAGTCCCTCCAGCCGCGCCCACTCCACCGGAGCGGCCTTCGGCATCCCCGCATCCACCGTGAAGCCCACGCCCGCGCACCGCGCCTCCACCTCGCGCACCGGCACCAGCCCCAACACCTGCACCCGCGCCGCCTCCACGCCCGCCTGCTTGCGCGCCTTCGCCAGGGCCGCGGGAATCTCCTCCGCGAACTGGCGAGGCATCTTCCCTGGCCGCACCGCCACCACCACCAGGTCCCCGTCCACCGCCGCAATCCAGCCGTACTGCGGACGGCTCGCCGCGTCCCGCACCGTGCCCGTCTTCGTCGCCACGCCCACCAGCGCCTTCGACGCGGGCAGCTCCGCCAGCGTCCCTCGCGCCGCGTTGTCCGCCAGCAGCGCCACCACGTCCGGCCGCGCCTCCGCCAACAGCCGATACGCCTGCGCCATCCCCCACGCAGACAGCGCCAGCGTGGAGCGCAGGCCCACCGCATCCGCCATGTCCACCGGTGTCCCCGTGAGCCCCAGCGCCGACAGCACCGGCTCCCACGCGCCAAACCCCTTGGGCGCCGAGCCCGCTGTCTCCCAGTCCAGGAAGTACCCGTTGCATGAGCGCAGGAGCGCCGTGCGCGCGTCCACCTTCGCCGGCAACCCCGGGCCACATGCCCACTCCTGCACGTCCACGCGCGGCGCCAGCACCGGATGCTCCGCGCCCGCCGCGTACACGAAGGGCTTCAGCACCGAGCCATACGGCAGCGCGCGCCGCACCTCGCCCTCCGACAACAACACCTCTCCCGAGTGCCGACTCACCACCACCGTGGCCGGCCCCGCCGCGCGCACCTGCACATCCGCCAGCTCGTCGATGGACAGCGGCACCACCCACCGCGCCCCGTCATGACACTGGCGCAGCCGACGCGACAGCGCCTTGGGAAACCCCACCGTCTCACTCAGGAGCCGCGCCAGCGCCCGCCGCGCCTTCGACGAGTCCACCGCGGGCGCCGCCGCCAGCTCCGACGCCGCGCGTGACAGGGATTGATAGGCCCCCTCGCGCCACGCCGGCAGCTCGCCGCTCAGCGCCACCGCGAAGGCTTCGTGGAAGAGCCGGTCCTCGCTCGACTGGGGACACGCCCACCACAGGAGCTGGTGCGCCAGCTCGTGCCGCAGCGCCACGCGCAGCCGCTCATCCAGCACGCCCGGCGTGTTCTGCCGCAGCTCCACGAGGCCCGGCCGGCCCTGCGCGTTGCGCTCGGGCGACAGGGCCACGCCGCGCTGGAGGACGATGGAGACCGGGGCCCTCACCGGCGCCCCGCCCGCCTCCGCCGCATACACCGACTCCAGCGCCGCCCAGCCGGCCTCCGCCTCGCGACGAAGGTCCGACTCGGGCGTCACGTCACCTCGCGTGACGAAGGTGGGGGTGGCCGTCAGCAGCACGGCCACCACGGAGGCCCACCCCATCGACTACAGGTCTCCCGTGCCCTTCTTCGACGGCACCACCTTCAGCGAGTCCGCGGCCGTGCGGCCGTGGATGCTCGCGGCGTACATGTCCTCGATGCTCGCGGGAGGCGCGGAGAACGTGCCGGGGAACTGCGCGCGCAGCACGTAGCCCACCGTGCGCGGGCTGTCGCTCCACCACGCCGGCTCCTCGAAGAAGAACGTCGCCCGCTCCGGGCTCAGCACCCGGCGCTTGAGCGCCTCCGGAACCAACGGCAACGAGTGCGGAGGACCGCGGAACGCCTTGTCCTCCTGGAGCGCCACGAAGCCCGCGGGCACCGCGTCCTCCACCACGTAGTACGCCGAACGCACCTTGTTGCTCCCGCGCGCGTCCATCGTCAGCTCCACGTAGACCTCTTCGCCCTGGGACACCGTGTCCCCCGCGCCGAGCTTCACCTTCCCGCCCTCGCGCAGCGCGTAGTACGCACGCGAAATCGACATGCCCTCCGCCCGCGCACGCACCGCGGACAGCGGCGTGAGCGCGGTGGCCTGCAACGTCGCCACGCCGTCGAAGCCGCCCACGTCCACCGTGCGCGTCCCTGGAGCCAGCGTCGCGACGAGCCCCATGCCGCGCGGCGAGAACTTCACCCCGCCCTGGATGCCCTTCACTTCCGGAGGCGTCATGCCCTTGAACGCCTTCGCGTCACGCTCCAGCAGCCACAGCGAGTGCAGGAGCGCGGTGCTCCGGTCGAACGTCGACAGGTCCGGCTCCGACAGCATCTCCAGGATGCGCTTGCGAGCGCGGGTGACATCCAGCGTGCCGAACGACGCCGCGTGCGCGGCAATCGCCGTCATGCCCACGCGCCGCAGCGGGAAGCGGAAGAACGCCTCCGACATCTCCAGCTCCTGGCCCGGCTTGTACGCGGCCAGCGAGGTGAAGCCCTCCGAGCTGCGCTTCACCAGCGCGTTGATGCGAGCCTGGAGCGCCGGCTCCTTGATGACGCCCGCCTTCTCCGCCGCGAGCACCGCCAGCGCCAGCGGGTACAGCTCACCGGACTCGGAAGCCTCCACCAGCGCACGCACACGCGCCGCCTGCTTCGGCCCCTCCAGCCGCGCCAGCACGTAGGCCCGCGTGGCCTCGTACTCGGGCGGCAGGCCCTCCTGCGCCTCCAGCCAGCGCGCGCTCTCCACGAGGCGCGGGTCCGCGCGGTCCACCAGGCCCGCCTCGGCCGCATACGCCAGGCCGTCCAGCGCGATGAGCGTCAGCGGCAGGCTCGGCGTGTTGTAGCCACCGAACCACGTGAAGCCACCGCCCTTCACCGACAGGTTGAGGATGCGCGCGGTGCCCTGCACCGAACGGCTGCGCGCCTCCGCGAGCAGCGCCTGCGTGTCCGTGTCCAGCTTCGCCAGCGCACCCGCCTGCTGGAGCACCTGGTACACCGCCACGTTGGGCACCGTCGTCGACACGAGCTGCTCCAGACACCCGTACGGGTACGTCAGGAGCTCGCGCACGTTGGACAGCGCCGCGTCGACGATGGACGGCTGGAGCACCAGCTCCACGCGCGTCAGCGTCGCCTCCTTCGCCGCCGGCACCTCCAGCGCGCCGCCGCCCCAGGCGCTCACCTTGACGACGTCTTCCACCGCCGCCGGCTCCACCTGGAACAGCTTGCGGTCCTTCAGCGGGTCCTTGCCTCCGGACACGTCCACCGCGAGCTGCGCGTCACCCGTCGAGGAAGCGCGCAGCGTCAGCGGCACCACCTGCTCGCCGCCCTTCGCCAGCTCCACCTTGTGCTGCGACTGGTCCGCCTTCAGCGCACCCAGCGACGCGAGCTTCACCTCCAGCAACTGGCTGGCCGGCGACTTCTCACCCGCCGACAGCCGGATGGAGGCCAGCGCCTCGTCACCCTCGCGCAGGAACTGCGGCAGCGACGCGTAGAGGTTGAGACCGCCGCGCGTGGCGAACTCGGACGTCCCCTCGCCGAACCGACCGGACGTGTCCGCCGCCACCGCCGTCACCACCCACAACGTCTGGTTGGACGGCAGCGTGAAGCGCACCGTGGCGCGGCCATCGCGGTCCGTCACCACCGTCGGGTCCCAGTGCGCCGTGTCCTTCTCCATGTCCTTGGCCTGACGGCTGGGCGGCTTGATGGACGCGAAGGCATGGTCCGGCAGCCCCGCCATCTTCCACGCCAGCGCCTCGCCGTACCCGTACCCCTGGAACTCCGAGGAGTAGAAGTTGGACACGTTGTTGCGCGTCGGCGGGTAGAAGAAGTCGAGCACCTTGGGACGGAACTCGGACTGGATGGCGTAGACGGCCTTGTCCACCACGCCCAGCGACAGCTGCGCGACGACACCCTTGCCCTGGTGGTCCACCACCCGCACGTCGATGGTCTGCTCGGTCAGCGGCGTGGCCTCGGCACGACGCGGTTGCAGCTCCACGGTGAGCGTGCGCTCGCGCGGAATCACGCGGAACGCCACCGTGCGCTCCTCCCAGCGGCCCGTCGCCGTGGGGTACGCCACGGACGCATACACCGCGCCGCCGAACCGCTTCTCCACGCTGAAGCTGTGCACCAGCGTGCGGCCCGTCAGCTCCACCACCTGCGTGTCATGAATGCTGGCGCCCGCCAGCGTCACCCACACCGGGCCCGCGTCACGGCCGCCCGCGCCCCAGCCATCCGGCATCAGCGCCACCATCCGCGCCGAGTCCCCCGGCTCCAGCGTGCCCGACAGCGACGCCAGCGTGAGGTTGGGCACCTGGGCCACCGCCTCGTCCGCCGAGCCGATGACGAGCAGCGACTCCTCGCCCTGCCACGTCTCGCCGCGCTTGTCCTTCACCACCACGCGCGCCAGCACCGCTCCCACGTCCGACGTGGGCGCCTTCTCGCGGTGCGTCCCGTCCGCCGCCGTGGTGAACGAGCGCTTGCCCAGGCTCTTCTCCGCGCCGTCCGCCTTGCGCAGCACGAACTCCACCTCGCCCTGCGTGACGCCGTAGGCCTTGCCCGACAGCGTCGTCGCGCGCACCGACAGCAGCGCCTCGCCGCCCTTGGCCACCACCGCGTCCGAGTAGCGCGCCGTGCCCAGCACCTCCACCTTCGACAGGAAGAACGACGTCGTCGAGTTGGCGAACGTCTCCTGGTCATCCCGCGCGCGCACGGTGAGCGAGTAGCGATACGGCAGCCGCTCCTCCCCCGCCTTCAGCTCCGGCACCGCGACCTCAATCGCCGCCTCGCCGCTCGCGTCGAAGCCGGTGGCGCTGGCCCACGGGTCCTCGGTCACTCCGCGCTCCGCCACGGAGGAGTACAGCCGCTCCGGCACGCTCAGCTTGCCCTCGTTGCTGGACTGCGAGCCGTACGTCACGTCGCTGCCCTGGCCACCCTTGCCGGCGTCATCCACCCACGCGGGCGCGTCCAGCAGGCTGCGGTACAGGAACACCTCATACTTCGCGCCAGCGGGCACGCCGCCCGCGTAGCGACGCGCGCGAACCTTCACGCGCAGCGACTGGCCGGGCACCACCGTCTCCGACTCGGGCTCCGCCTCCAGGTAGAAGGTCGGCTTCACGTAGTCCTGCACGCGCGCCTCGCCCTGGTGCGGCTGACCGTCCAGCTCCGCCTCCACACGCAGCACGCCCGTGCCCAAATCGTCAGGCACCTTGAGCGTGCCGTGGAAGGCGCCGAACTCGTCCACCGACACTCGCGTGGTGAGCGCGCGGCCCTCCTGGGACACGAGCTTCACCGTCACGTCCTTCTTCTTCGGCGTGAACAGGCGCGCCAGGAAGGTGTCCGGCTGGCGCAGCACGCCGCGGAACTTCACCTCGTGGCCCGGCTTGTAGATGGGCCGGTCGCTGTAGATGAACACGTCCGGCGCCACCGCCAGCGTGGAGTAGAAGTCCGTGTCGACAATCGCCGTGTCGGCGCCCACCGACGCGGTGGCGATGATGCGCGGCTCCGTCACGTCCAGCCGCACCTCGCCCTTGGCGTCCGTCTTCCCCGCGGGGCCCTTGCCCTTGGGCAGGTACACCTGCACCTGCGCGCCCACCGCCGGCTTCTGGTCCTTGCCGGCCACGCGCACCAGCACCTCGCCATCCGTCTGCTTCAGCTGCACCGTCAAGTCACTGACGACGAGCACCACCTGGCCCTCGACGAGCCCCTGCACCAACTGGAGGACGTAGGTGCCGGCCGGCAGCGGCGCCAGCAGCACGCGGCGCTCCTGGAAGCCGTAGCCACCGCTCGAGTTGAAGCCGGGCACGTTGAAGTCGCGCTCGGCGCCACCCAGGTCCAGGTTGAGCCACTGGCTGCGAGTCACGGTGAAGCCCGGCGGCACGCCCACCAGCTTCTTGGCGCCCTCGGCCACCTTGGCCAACGGCTCGTTGGAGCCGGGCACGTTGGGCGCGGGCGGCAGGACGGTCAGCATGTCCTCGCGGAAGCTCTGGTTGAGCCCGTCGAGCAACCACCGGCCCGGCAGGCCCACCGCGTTGACGCCGCGGCTGAGCGCGCGGCCCGGGTTGTTCATCGTCGGCGGCGTCTGGTACGCGCGCCGCAGGTCACCCTGGGCGCGGATGAACGCATCCACGTTGTCGGGCTTGAGGACGCGCAGCTCCACCGGCCCCTTGTCCTCGAAGGCCACGTCCACCGCCACCGGCTCGCCGCTGCCATACGAGCGCGGCACGGTGATGTAGAGCGGCTTGGCCATCGCCACGCCGGACAGCGCCACCGCCGTCAGTACCGCGAGTCGAGCTACCATCCTCATGACCCGAAACCTCCAGGAACCAGCGAATCGCCCTGCACGGTGCCGCGCAGGCCCAGGTACGGCAGCGACTCCAGGTCGCGCCGCGCCGCTTCGATTTCAGGGGGCGCCGCCTTCGGAATCGGCGCGTTGCGCCCCACTCGGGACTCGGACAGGAAACCGTCCATGGTGAGGCCGCTGAGCAGCCGTCCCAGATTCACCCCGAAGGCCAACGAGCCCGGCTCACGCAGCCCCGCCAGCACCGGCCCCGGCGCGGCGAGCATGCTCGGCTTGCTGCCCGCGCACGACATGCGCAGCGCGTTCAGCTCCGCCTCGCTCGACGCCAGCACCACGTGGTTGCACAGCGTGGCCTGCTGCAGCCTGCTCGACCCTCCGGAGAAGAAGCCCTCCAGCGCGGTCCCATCCTCGGGCCGACCCCACAGCACCGCCACCTCCTGAGGCAGCGCCGAGTCCCCGCGCGGCGTCCACACCACCGCCACCTGCCGCGTGCGCGTCGCCCCCTCGCCGCCCGACTTCCAGAACGCCTTCAGCGTCTCCGCCGACAGCGTCTCCGGCAGCTTCAGCTGCATGGCCAGCAGCACCGGCGTCTCCTCCGGCACCAGCTTCAGCAGCTCGTCGGACAGCGCCGCCTTGTCCAGGCGCACGGTGCCCTCCATCAGCTCGCCGGCGATGCCCCGGCCCACCAGGCGGTCACCCTCCACGCCGAACTGGAGGCGCGTGTCCGGCGACAGCCCCAGCACGTGCGCGAACAGCTGCGCGTCGCGGCCGAACGACTCGGGCTGGAAACCCAGCTCCACGTCGACGTTGTCCTCGGCGCTCAGCTCCGGCACCTCGGCGCACAGGCCCTGGAGCACCGCGACGGGGTGGCGCGCCATGACCAGACGGTCCGGCGTCTTGCCCGCCCACAGCGTCTGCTCCGCCACCAGCCAGCGCTTCAGCTCCAGCCCCTCGGCGACGGCGGTGGGCGTGCCACCCGGGCACGTCTTCGCCGTGAGGGTGCCTCGGCTCGCCACCGCGTCCAGCGCGTTGAAGGCCGCCGTCGCGGACTTCGTCGCCTTGGGAACGATGAACGCGGGCGTGCTCGCGCGCGCATCACCGGCGAACCACGCCACGCGGAACGGCGTGTTGCCCACGCGACCCACCAGCAGGTCCAGCACCGCGCCCTTGAAGTCGCCCTTCAGGTCCTCGCCCGTGGAGCCGAAGAACGCGGCCCAGCCGCCCACGAAGCCCTGCCCCAGCGGCTGCGACAGCTGCGAGCGCAGCCACGCGTTGCGCGCCAGCGCGTCACGCACCTTGGGCGGGTGGTGCACATCCAACCAGACGGCCTGGGGAGCGACGGTACCGGGCACCTCCAGCTCCGCGGTGGTCGGCTCCGGCAATCCCTCCACCTGCGCAGCCGCGACAGGGTTCGTGCTCGCGCCGCTCATCAGCGGAGTGCTGGGGCCCTCGTCACCGCCGGAGGACGAGCTGGAGCGACGGCCGAGGACAAAGGCCCCCGCCACCGCCGCGCCCACGACGACAACGCCCACACCAATCAACAGGCCCTTGGGAGGACCGCCGCGACCAGGCGGTGGGCTCGCCGGAGGCGGCGTGCCCGGGGAAGGGCTCGACGGAGATGTCATGGCATCCACTCCTTGAAACGAAAGAAGCCGAGGAAGGCGCCGTTGGTGGGCACCGGACGCCACTCTCGTGGCGCCTCGTCGGCGAGGTTGTGGAGGAGCCCGGTGCGCACCGCGGCGCCCTTCTCCCCCGGATGGTAGACGACTCGCGCGGGTGCATGGGCCCGGTCCTCCGGGCGCACCACCAGCATGAGATGGAAGTTGGGACCTGAGTCCTGCTCCTGGCGGAACGCGAGCACATCACCGGTGCGCACCGCGTCGCGCGTGGCCTCGTCACGGCCCAGGAACACCAGGCTGTGGTGCAACAAAGTCTCCGCGTCCGCGAAGTCGGAGGGCTTGCCCCGCGCGTCCGTCCACAGCGGCGTGGCGAGGCGCTCCGGAGCGATGCGCTTGTAGGCGGTGCGGAAGGCGAAGCGGATGAGGCCCGCGCAGTCGCGCTGGTCCGGGTGCCACAAGGCGTCCTGCTGCTTCAGCTGCGCGAGCGCGACCTGGGCCACCTGCCGGCGCAGCAGCACGTCGCGCGACTCGGGCGCGGGCGCGGCGGCCTCCAACAGCAGGAGCAGGGACAGGGCGAGCATGGCGGTGGACAAGGGCGCGTCAGGCAGCGCGCGTCAGTAGTCGCCCTCGCCGCCGCCGTCGCCATTCGTCTGGAGTTCCTTGAGGGCCGCGTCCAGGTTCGTGGGCCAGCCCTTGCGCGTGGGCTTCGGGTCCTGCGAGGGGACGTAGACCTCCGCCTGGCCGTCGCCGAGGACATTCACCCAGGCGAGCACGCGCGTGGTGCCGGGCGTGGCCAGGGGGATGCGCACCATGCGGCGGACCTCGTTCGGCGTGCCCTCGAAGAGCGCGAGGTTGAGCGTGGCCAGGGTGTGGGCCTTGTCGCCGCTGGGCCAGTAGTTGGTCGCCACCAGGTACACGCCCTTGGGCGGCGCGCGGTGGATGTAGAGGTAAGGGCCATACGCGGGCTGGTCGAAGTCACCGCCCTGCGAGTTGAGGAAGAAGGTGCCGCCGGACGGGCTGGAGGTGTCCGCCCAGTACACGTGGGCCATGGAGGAGACCGCGAGCTGGCCGTCCTTCTCGCTGGTGTCGGTGGGCTCGTAGACGTGCAGGTCCGTGTACACGCCGTCGGTGTCGCTGGTGAGGATGACCTTGAACGGGACGGGCGGCACCTGCGCGTAGCTGGTGGCCTGGGTGCGCGCGGTGCCGGCCTGATTCGTGGCCATCACCGTGACGACGTTCTTCCCGCTGGCCGCGGGGAACTTGCGGCTGAAGCGCCCGTTGAAGGTGCGCATCAGGTAGCGGTCGCCGTTGAGGGACACGACGATGGGGTCGATGGAGGGGTCGCTGACGGTGCCCTCGATGAGCAGCATCCGGTCCACCGTCCAACCGCCGGAAGGCGCGCTGAGGCGCACGGTGGGAAGCACCTTGCCCTTGCCGATGGGCACGCCTTGCTGGCGCGGGTTGGCTGCGGGCGGAGTCTGCGACAGGAGCAGGGCGAGGATGACGGGAAGCATCGCGCGTCCTTGAAAGGGAAAGGGGTCCGACAAAGGCGTCGGAGATGGGCACACTGCGCCCGCTGCACCTTCCATTTCAAGTCGCCTGCCAATCGTCAATAGGGGCGGAACCCCGTGGAATCACGGCCACGCGCGTCACCAGGCGCGGGCCTGGGGACACGTGGCTGGGGCCAGCACGAGGCCCTTCTGCCGCACCAGGAGTCCCGGCAGACTCACGCGCCACGACAGGGGGAGCGGCGAACATGATTCAAGGGCTCGATCACATCCAGCTCGCGATGCCCCGAGGCGAGGAGGCAAGAGGCCGTGTTTTCTACGGCGACCTGCTCGGGCTGCGAGAGATTCCCAAACCCCCAGAACTCGCGAAGCGGGGCGGGCTCTGGTTCGAGCTGCCGGACGGGCGGGGGCTTCATCTCGGCGTGGAGGAGCCGTTCATCCCGGCGAAGAAGGCGCACCCGGCCTTCCGCGTGGCGACGCTGGATGCGCTGGCCTCGCGCATGTACGAGGCGAAGCGTCCGGTGACGTGGGACTTCGCGGTGCCGGGGGTGCGGCGGTTCCACGGCGAGGACCCGTTCGGGAACCGGCTGGAGTTCCAGGAGCAGCCGAGCGAGCACAAGCTGACGGAGGACGAGGTGCTCGCGGTGCTGTACGCGCTGGAGCAGGGTGAGGTCACGATATCGACACGGCAGCTCCAGCTCGTGGAGGATTCCGGAGGTGGCGACACGCCGATTCTCTGCTCCAACGGGTGGTGCTTCGTCATCTTCAACGACTCGTGCGAGTGGGACTACATCTCGCGCGTCACCGCGCCGGATGGACGCTGGCTGACGTACGAAGACATCGCCGGTGGACCGGGCGAGCCCGTGCCCATGCCTCGGCTCGAGGACTACCGGCCTCCGCCGGACATCGCGATGGACGTGTGGGGATTGCCTTCGTGAGGGTGTGCGTCGCCCAGGTACGGAGCGTCAGGAAGGAGAGTCCGTCACGGGCCGCATGAGGTCAGCCCTCGACAACAACTCGCGCACTGTCTCAGCCAAAGCCACATGCTCTGGGTTGGACGCGGTGAAGCGCTCAGGGGTGAGGATCACCAACGTGCCCTTGCCTTCGACCTGCTCAATGCGCACCGGAGCAGGCAGCGGAGGCACCGTCCCACGTCGCAGGGACACGTACGTGACCCAACCGACGAACGTCCCGGTCCTGAGTTCTGCTTCGAGCAACTCGCGATGTTCCCACGACGTAGCGAGCGCCCAGTCCGCATCCCAGGCCGAGGCCATGCCGCGCACCACTTCCGTCAGCACAGATGCCGAAAGCACTCGCTCCGCGTTCGCTCCACGCTTGGGGAGCATCATCACGCACGAGTTGGGAATGGCTTCCGAGAAAGCCCCACAGGTGAGCCGCAGTTCCGCACTGTCCGCCCCCTCGCCACCGTTGCCGAACCAGAAGTTGAAGCCCAGTTGCTCGATGACCGGGCCTCCCCGTTCGCGGTTGACGCCTCGCCGGAACTCCTCGGCGAGGGCAGGCACATCGGGCGGCATCAGGGGGTACTTGCGCGCATCCTTGAGCGATTGAGTCGGTTTGTACCAATCAGCCAGGAACGAATCACAGGTGGCCAGATGGGTGAGGAGGTCCGCGGTGCGCGTGGCACACTCTTCCGGCGTTTCCCTGCGCGGTCCCCAGTACGCACCTGCATAGTAGGCTTCGGTTGCTGGCTTCTTCGCCACGATGCGCTCCACCTAGTTCACCGGAGTGTGGAGGATCTTTATGCCCTCGACACCCGCCCCGTCCAAGAGCCTTCGGATGGCTTTCGCGGCATCGGATTCGGCCACGTGCCACTCAATCCGGAAACCCATGCCACGGACCTTGTCGATTTGGCGCTGGGCTTGTTCCACAAGCTGACGGGCTCCCGAGTTCTTGAACCACCGCTTCGGGTCAAGGTCTTCAAAAAACTTCGCGTAGCCGGGCCCCTTCGCTTCTTGGAGCACTCCTTCTTTGAAGCCGTCGAACTTCACGCCGCCCGCCTTCGTGCTAGTGCCGCCAACCCAATAAGCATCATCAGCGGAATGCCCCGTGATTTGTTCCTGGTAGCTCCGAGCGCGTGCCTTCATGGACTCGCCAGCGGGTGCCCATTGCCCTGGCCCTTTAGGCTGCGTTCCCTCCTCCGCCGACGTGCTCGCTCGATGAAGGATGATGGCGGCACCAGGGCCGCCGCCCAGCACCGCCGCCGCTCGTCCCACTGGCACCGCTATCCGCTCGAGGGTCAGCGCCCCCTGTGCGGACAAGGTCAGCACCGGCACCGTGGCTTCGGCCCCCGCCAGCGCTCCGGTCACCGTGCGCGTCGTCGCCACGGCGGTGCCCGTCGTGAGCAGGAGGTTCGTGGCCAGCTCCGCCACCGCCTGAACCTGTTCGCCCCGCGTCATGTACCGGAAGCGCTCGAAGTATTCCGGTGATGACTGGATGAGCGCTGCCACGCCAGCGGGCAGGTGCTTGAGTGAGGCAATACTGTCCAGCGGGTAGGTGAAGAAGTGGCCGAGGGAGAGCGCCAGCTTCACGAACGCCATCTCGGCCCCATCCAGCGTGCGGCCCACGTAGTCCGCGTCGTCATGAACCTCCGCCAAGAGACGCCCATCCACCTCCCGCAGCTCGTCATCCAGCAACCTGAAGACACCCGTGCGCCCGTCATAGAAGCGGCCCAGCTCGAAGCCGTGCGCGCGGAAGGCGCCGTCCTTCCATTGGACAGGCGCGACTCGCTGTTGCGTCGCCCCACTGCGCACCCACGCAAGGCAGCCGTCAGGACGAAGTACCGCCAGAGGCGTGAAGCGCCCCACTCGACGCACCAACTCGGCGCGCGACACCTCGCCCCCCTTCAGCACCTCACGCAGCAAGTGCCCCACCGCGAGACGCGAGGGAAACTGTCCCAGCGTGACGGGCTTCCTCAACAGCCCTCTCAGCAGTCGCGCCGCCAGTGATGGGGTGAGCGGGCCTCCTGGAATCGGACGCTCGTCCCGTGCCTCGAACCCTGCATTCGTGAGCAGCGACTCCCACGCGTCCGCCTGAGAAGCCGCGCCCATGGAGGCAAGCGGCGAGCCACGGTACGTGAGTTCTCCACTCCCACGTGTGGTGGCCACTCGCTGCGCGTGGTTCAGAGTCCTCCCCCTGCTCGACGCGGAGGTGCCCGCCCCACACCCCGTGGTGATGGCCAGCAGCACGACTCCCAACAACCGCACGTCAGCGCGCATGGCCCATCCCAGTCTCATCGAGGCGAGGCTCTTCGACCGTGGGACTCATTCCTCCATGAGGATGAGCCACGGCGGCCTCAAGCTATCGCCAGCCCACGCCAAGCTGAACGACACGACAGGTCTGGTGCGCTCCAAGACCACGCCCACGCTCGACGTTCCCGGCGGAAACCAATGCCAACGCTCGACGTGTGGAGGGCTCCCTCATCCGAGCCATCTGACCCGAACCCCCTAGCGCTCCGCCGCCCGCGTGCTGGGGCTTCGCGACGACGAGCCCTGGGCCCGAATTGCATCCGAAGTGTCGGCGCCTACCTTTCCCGCACAACGCACAGACATGCCCAGGGGGGATGAAATGGCTTCGACAGAGACCGTGCAGACGAGGGAGGCCCCGAGGACAGGGTGGGGCAGCGAGACCCAGGCGGAACCAGGCCTGCTCATCGAGGACCATGCGCTCCTGGGCGACCTGTACACCGCCGCGCTCGTGGCCAAGGACGGCTCCATCGACTTTCTCTGCCTCCCGGACTTCGACTCGGACGCGTGCTTCACCTCGCTCCTGGGAACCGCCGACAACGGGCGGTGGAAGGTGGCTCCGACGTCACTCGTGCGCGAGGTGAAACGCCGCTACCGCGGCAAGACGCTCATCGTCGAAACGGAGCTCGTGACGGACGAAGGCGCGGTGCGACTCGTGGACTTCATGCCCATCCGGAAGGGCAGCCCGCACCTGGTGCGCCAGGTGGAAGGAATCCGAGGCACCGTGAAGATGCGCTCCGATCTGCGTCCCCGTTTCGGCAACGGCTACACCGTGCCCCTGGTCAGCAAGCGAGACGGTGCCTCCGCGGCCGTCGCCGGCCCGGATGCCCTCTACCTGCGAGGCGGAGCCGGTGAGGCGCCCCCGCCGTTCGAATCGGAGTTCACGGTTCGCGCCGGCCAGCGGATTTCCTTCGTGCTCTCCTGGGGCCGCCCCTACAGCGACATCCCCGACGTGCTGGACGCGGAGGCCGCCCTGCGGGAGACGCAGGCCTTCTGGGAGGACTGGGCCTCGAAGATTCGCCTGCCCGCGAAGTACCAGGACGAGGTCATCCGCTCCCTCATCACCCTCAAGGCATGCAGCTTCCAACCCACGGGTGCGCTCGTCGCCGCGCCCACCTTCGGACTCCCGGAGACTCCAGGCGGAGAGCGCAACTGGGACTATCGCTTCTGCTGGATTCGCGACGCGGTCCTGACGCTGAACGCGCTCATGCTCGGCAACCTCACCGACGAGGCGGAGGCCTTCGGCAACTGGCTGGTGAACGCCATTGGAGGCGCCCCGACCCAGCTGCAAATCATGTACGGCATCCGGGGCGAGCGCCGCCTCACCGAAGTCTCGCTGGACTGGCTGAGCGGTTACGAAGGGGCTCGCCCCGTGCGCATCGGCAACGGAGCCTATTCGCAGTTCCAGCTCGACATCCTCGGCGAGTTCGCCGGCGTGCTCTACCTCCACGCGAAGCTGAAGGGCACCTTGCCGGAGCGCGCCCGGAAGGCCCTCAAGAGCGTCGCGACGCGCGTCTCCGAGGTCTGGACACATCCGGACCATGGCATCTGGGAGATGCGCGGGCCGAAGCACGACTTCACCGCCTCCAAGGTGTCGGCGTGGACTGCCGTGGACCGCTGGGTGCGAGTGATTGAGGAGTACGGCTTGAGCGAGGACAAGGCGCCGTGGGTGAAGCTGCGGCAGACCATCTTCGACGAGGTGTGCAGCAAGGGCTACGACGCCAAACGCAACACTTTCACCCAGTACTACGGCTCGAAGGGAGTGGATGCGAGCCTGCTCTTCATCCCCCTCACCGGCTTCCTCCCGGCGGACGACCCTCGCGTCGTGGGAACGGTGCTCGCCATCGAGCAGGAGCTGATGCCGGACGGGCTGGTGCTGCGCTACCTCACGGAGGACAGCGTCGACGGGCTCGAGGGCGAGGAGGGCGCGTTCCTCGCATGCTCCTTCTGGCTCGCGAACACCTACCACCTCATGGGCCGGACCGAGGACGCCCAGCGGTTCTTCGACAAGCTCGTGAAGCTCAGCAACGACGTGGGCCTGCTCGCCGAGGAGTACCTGCCCAAGGAGCGCAGGTTGTTCGGCAACTTCCCCCAGGCGTTCAGCCACCTGGCGCTCGTGAACTGCGCCTACCTCCTGGCCACGGGACACACACCCCCGATGCATTCGTAGACGGGAGGGTGAGGGAATGATCGACCCGTTCGTCATCATCGGCGCCTCGGGAGACCTGACGGCGCGACTGCTCCTCCCCGCCGTGGCGGAGCTCGTCGAGCAGCAGAAGACTCCCGAAGGGCTGACCCTCACCGGGGTCGACCGGATGGACTGGACCGAGGAGCAGTTCCGCGAGCGCATGCGCGAGGCCCTGGACGCGCATGCGACGCGCGCCTCCGCGCGGACTCGCACGGAGGTCCTCCGCCGCCTGCGCTACCGGCGAGCGGATGCCACGCGCGGCGAGGACCTCCGGCGCGCGCTTGGCGGCATCCACCCGTCGGTCCTCGCCTACCTCGCCCTGCCCGCGCATCTGTTCGAGCCGGTGCTCACGGCCCTCTCCGAGGCGAGCCTCCCGAAAGGCAGCGTGGTGGCGGTCGAGAAGCCCTTCGGCGTCGACCTCGCCTCCGCCCAACGCCTCAATGAACTGCTGCGGCTGCGCTTCCCCGACACCCTGGTCTTCCGCATCGACCACTTCCTGTCGGATGAACTGGTCCAGCGCGTCTTCGCCCTGCGGTTCGGCAACCGCGTGCTCGAGTCCATCTGGAATCAGCAACACATCGAGCGGGTGACCATCACCTGGGACGAGCCGCTCACCGTCGAGGGCCGTGCGTCGTATTACGACCGCGCCGGAGCGCTCCGGGACATGATTCAGAACCACCTCCTGGAGGTACTGGCGCTGGTCGCGATGGAGCAGCCCGCCCGCTCCGACGAGCGCTCCATCCGGGACGCCCGCGCCGCCGTGCTCCGGACGATTCCGACCATGACCGCGGAGCAGGTGCGCCAGCGCAGCGTCCGCGCCCGGTACGTGGACGGCGACATCGATGGACACAAGGTTCCCGCCTACGCCCGGGAGCGGGGAGTCGAGGCCTCGCGCGAGACGGAGACCTTCGCGGAGCTCACGCTCGAACTGGCGAGCTGGCGCTGGGCGGGCGTGCCCTTCGTCCTGCGTACGGGCAAGGCGCTGGCCCAGTCACACGCCGAGGTGGCGGTGTACTTCCGCTTCGAGCCGGACCACGCCTACCGAGGCCAGCCTGGTGGCCAGAACGTGCTGCGCATCGGCCTGTCGGAGCCCTACGTCCGCCTCGCGGTGAACATCAACGGGCCGGAGCTGACGCTGGTCACCCAGGACCTGGAGCTGCGGTCGCATGCCACCGGACGGCTCGCGTACTCGAACCTGCTGCTCGACATGTTGAGAGCACAGCCCATGCTCACCCTCCGGGACGACGAGGTGGAGGAGGCGTGGCGAATCGTCGAGCCGGTGCTCGCGGGCTGGCGGCGAGGTGAAGTCCCCCTGCGCGAGTATCCGGCGGGAAGCGCGGGGCCCTCCGGTCGCTGAACAGTGATGCCAGACGGGAGTGCCGCGCGCTCGAACGTCCCCTTGACGGTAGGGAAACCCCTCATAGCTTGTCGTCGGAGCAAGGGGGCGGACATCATGAGATGGCCAAGGGGGGCCACCACCGCGCTGCGATGGTGGGGGCTGGCGGCGTGGGCTCCGCGTCCAGCGCACGCGTCGCTTCTCAGCGGCGACGCGATGGACACCGCGGCGGAGGTGTTCAGCTGGATTGTCATCATCATCGGCCCGGTGATTCTCATCTCCGGGTTCTGGCTGCTCCACATCCTCCCGGAAAAAATCGCGGAGAAGCGCCATCACCCGCAGCTGGATGCCATCAAGACCCTGTGCCTGCTGTCGCTGTTCTTCGGCGGGCTCCTGTGGCCGCTGGCATGGCTCTGGGCCTACTCCAAGCCGTCCCTGTACAAGCTGGCCTACGGGCATGACCGGGTCCCTCCTCCGCACGGCCCCGACGCCGACGAGGCCGCGCTTCCGGCCCCCCCAGGCGCACCCTCCGAAGGACCGTCCCCCGACGAGAGAGGGGAGCCGCACTGATGGAACTGCTGCTGCTCCTCGTCTACGCGGGCGTCGTCTGGCTGATCTTCTTCAAGCTCAAGCTGCTGCCGTGGAACTTCGTCTCCCAGGTCATCGTCATCACCCTGCCCATCATCGGCATCACGGTGCTCATCCTGCTGGCCAACGTGTACGCGCCGTCCTCGTCGGACGCGCGGGTGATGAACTACGTCGTGCAGGTCGTCCCGCGGATCTCCGGACGCGTCATCGAGGTGCCCGTCCAGCCCAACAGCGCGGTGAAGAAGGGGGACGTGCTCTTCCGTATCGACCCTGAGTCCACGCAATTGGAGGTGAATGGGCTGAAGGCCAGGGTGCGGGAGCTGGACGCGAAGGTCGCGGGTGCTCGCGCCATCGAGAAGCAGCTGTCACTGGAACGCAAGACGGCCCAGGGCAGAAGGGCCTCCGTCGCGGCCCGGCTGGACCTGGCCCGGCGGCGCGTGCGGCAACACAAGGTCCTCGCCTCCAATGGCTCCGGCACTCAGTTCGACTTGCAGCAGGTGGAGACAGAGGTCCGCAACCTGGAGGGTGAGCTGGCCGCGGCGAACGCCGCCGTGGGGCAGGTCACCCAGAGGCTCGAGGCGCGGACGGTGGACGGCACGCTCGTGGAGCTCGCCCAGGCCGAAGCCGGACAGCAGCAGGCGCTCGCCTCGCTGGCGGATGCGGAGTGGCGCCTCCGGGAGACCGTGACGTACGCGCCCGCGGATGGAACGGTGGTGAACCTCCAGCTTCGCGCGGGCTCCTACGCGGCGGCGCTGCCCATCTCGCCTGTCATGAGCTTCGTGGAGGACGAGCAGAACGTGGTCGCCTACTTCCATCAGAACGAGCTGCACCAGGTCCAGCCGGGCGACGAGGCGGAGGTCACGCTCCAGGCGTTCCCGAACCGCGTCATCAAGTGCCACGTCAAATCCGTGGTCTGGGCGACCGGACAGGGGCAGCTGCCCACCTCGGGGGTGTTGCCCGAGACGGGCGGGGAAGCCCTGCCTCCCGGACGCTACGCCGTCACCCTCACGGTCGAGAAGTCAGAGGAGAACGAGATCCTCCCGGCGGGAGCGCGCGGCCACGCCGCCATCTACACCCAGTCGTTCCACCCGGTGCACGTGCTGCGCAAGGTGATTCTCCGGGTGGGCACCAAGCTGGACTGGCTGATTCTCAAGCTGCACTGAGGAAGGGTGGAGCATGTTCGAGCGCCGGCGGTGGGGATGGCTCCGGGCCTGGACGGTGCTCGTCGTGGGCGGGGGCGTCTGCGGCTGCCCCACACGCGCTCCGCCGCGAGGACCCGAGGTCGTCAAACAGGCACTCCCTCACACCTCGCTCGCCACCGCGTGGTCGTCGGCGGGCGCACCGGAGGGCGGCATCCAGGACGGGTGGCTGGCGACGTTCCAGGACGAACAGCTCCAGGCGCTGGTCGCCGAGGCGCTCGGACACAACCCGGACCTCCGCTCCGCCTCGGCGCGGGTGGACCAGGCGTCGGCGATGCTCGGCGTCGCCCGCGCGGGGCTGCTTCCCACGGTCGACCTGCAGGGGAAGGAATCCATCGGGTTTGGCCAGGGGCTGGAGGGTGTGCTGCGCGGCATCGAAATCTCCGCCGGCTGGGAGGTCGACCTGTGGGGCAAGCTCCGCTATCGCCGCAACGCGGCCCGGGAGACGCTGGCCGCGGCAGAGGCCGAGTTCGAGTTCGCCCGGCAGTCCCTCGCGGCGACCCTGGCCAAGGGCTGGCTGCTGGCCACCGAAGCCCACCTCCTGCAAGGCATCGCCGTCGAGCGGGTCAGGATGGGAGAGGAGCTGGTCCAGCTCACCACCACGCGGCTGCAGGTCGGCGTCATCAGTGAACACGAGCTGGCGCTGGCGCAGGCGAACCTGGACTCGTACCGCGACACCGTGAAGCAGTTGGAGCTGACGCGGGTGCAGGCGGTGCGCGCGGTGGAGCTGCTCGCGGGGCGCTATCCCTCGGGGACCCTGGAGCCCAGGGGCACCCTGGTCGAGCTGCCCGGCCCGGTGCCCGCGGGCATTCCCGCCTCGGTGCTCGAGCGGAGGCCGGACCTGATGGCCGCAGAGCGCCGCGTGGCCGCCGCGTTCAACCACGTGCAGGAGGCCAAGGCCGCGCGGCTTCCCTCGCTGCGCCTCACGGGCGCCGTGGGCCTGGTCGACAGCGACGTGGTGGTGCTGAAGGAGACGCTCACCAATCCCACGGGCGGCGTGGCGGCGGGATTGCTCGCGCCCCTCTTCCACGGCGGGGCCCTGGCGGCGCAGGTGCGCGCGCGGACGGCGGAGCAGGAGGCGGCGCTCGGCGCGTACGCGTCCGCGGCCCTGCGCGCCACGAACGAGGTGGAGAACGCGCTGACGAGCGCGCGCGTGCTCGGCGAGCGTCGCGTCATCCTGGAGCGGGCCGTCGCCGAGCACGCGCGCGCGTTGGAGCTCCTGAATGTCGACTACCGCGTCGGGAAGGTCGACCTGCTCGCGCTGCTCCAGCAGACCCTCCTCGCGGACGCGGCGCGAGTCGCCC
Organism: Myxococcus sp. CA040A; assembly: GCF_013336725.1. Classification (NCBI taxonomy): domain Bacteria; kingdom Pseudomonadati; phylum Myxococcota; class Myxococcia; order Myxococcales; family Myxococcaceae; genus Myxococcus; species Myxococcus sp. CA040A. The sequence continues at coordinate 71,709 of NZ_JABUMR010000006.1, forward strand.
TGCTGCGCGTGCGCAGCGAGCAGTTGATTCAGCGCATCAACCTCCACCTCGCCCTGGGCGGCGGCTTCTCCGTCCCGGCCGAGCCCAAGCCCGACGCGAAGTAGCGCGCGTGACATCCGGTAGCGACGGACTGTTCCTGTCGCGTCGAACAGTGGCAGGTGCCGCGGTTCACTCGGAAGGGGTGGGTGTCCGGAGCCGCGTGCTGTAACGTGTCCAGCCCAGACACACCACCCCGCGGTCTCTCTGAGCCTTCGATGCCAACCCTGATTCCCGCTCCCATGCGCGTGACAGCCGTGGGCAACAAACCGAAGCTCATTCATGAGTTCGTCGGCCGGGCCACCACCAAGACCTCCGACGTCAGCGTCGCCCACATGAACAGTCCGGGCGGCTGGGAGGAGCCGGGCCAGAAGCCCGAGTTCAAGGAAATCACCCTCGTCCTCGCCGGCGTCCTGCGCGTCGAGCACAAGGGCGGGTTCCTCGACGTGCGCGGCGGACAGGCCGTCATCTGCGAGCCGGGCGAGTGGGTCCGCTACAGCACCCCCGAGCCCGAGGGTGCCGAGTACGTCGCCATCTGTCTGCCCGCGTTCTCCCCGGGCACCGTCCACCGCGACGCGTAACGCGCCTTCAGCGCGCGTTCACCATCGTCACGAAGAACTCGCGCAGCGCGCGGAACAGCCGCTGCGTCACCCGCTCGTACCAGGCCTGGTCCTCGTCGGACTCGAAGAACTCGTCGTTCCACGAGCCCATGCCGCCAAAGACATCCGCCACCGAGCACGCCATCAGCCCCCTCAGCCGTTCCTCGGACGAGGGGAACACCTGGAACAGCGTCACGAGCGAGAAGCGCCGCTCGAACGCGTCGCACGCCCGCTCTCCCAGCCCCACGCTCCGCAGCGCCTCGCGCACCGCGGCCAGCCGCTCCGGCGCGGCGTCACGCAACTGGAAACCGGTGTTCTCCAGGATGAAGCGCGCCAGTCCAAAGGCCTCGGCGAAGGGCGAGCCCTTGCGCGTGGCGAACTCCTCCGCGTCCTTCAGGCTCGACAGCAGCTCCGCCCGCGTGTTCGTCGTCGCGCGCGGCGACAGGAGCGGCGAGCGCGCCACCTTCAGCGCGTTGAACAGGTACATCTGGTAGCGCGAGTCATTGGGCACCAGCCGCAGTCGCTCCCGCTCCGGAATCAACCCGGGGTCCTTCGCCTGCTGCTCCTTCGTGTACCCCTGCGCCCGCACGCGCTCGCGCAATGGCTCCGGAATGATGAGCTCCGCGCCACGCGCCTTGCAGGTCATCTGGAGCTCCTCCATCAGATTGCCGGAGGGAATCCCATGCACCGCCGCCGGCTCCGCCGTGGCCAGCAACTCCTTCAGCGACTGGGAGGTGTATGGCGTCGCATCCGGCGCGGTGAACCGGTTGAGGTTCTCCGCCGCGCGCGCCCAGACCTCCTCCGCGAAGGGCTGCGCCTCCACCAGCGCCACGAAGTCCCGCCCGAAGTCATCGCCCGACAGGTACACCCGCTCGTCCGACGGGACGAACTCCGCCAGTCGCTCCGGCGGCAAGAGGCTCCGCTCGAAGTCGTCCGGGTCCAGCGTCTGGAAGAAGGGGCGGAAGTCCTCGGAGAGCACCATCGCGCCGCCGTGGCGGAGCACCGTGGACTGGAGCTCCTTGAGCAGGTCCCCGCCAATCAAATCGAACAGCGCCGCCCCCTCGCGCGAGCACAGGTAGTCCGCCACCTGTGACGCCGACACGGCGGGACGCTGGTTCATCGTATTGGAGTCGGTGATGACAAGTGAGAGTGCCTCCAGCACGCGCTCCGCGTTCGGCTGGGCCCGCGCGAAGTCCACGAACTGCCGGGGAGTGATGAGCGAGGAGCTGCTGAAGACAACCTCCAGTTGGTAGAGGGTGTTGCCCTGCTTCGTGCGCACGTCCAGCACCAGGGCCTCCGAGTTGACGAAGGCCGCGGCCACGTGGTCCGGCAGCTCACCGGGCCCCAGGCCCCCCAGGTCCATGGCGCGGACGCTCACCAGCTCCTCGCCATCCAGCACTTCGCGCCACGCCTCCAGCGGCAGCTCGCGTCCCTCTCGCGTGCGCGCCCCCACCGAGTACGTCCCTGGCACCTCCAGGAGCCGCAGCGTCCACCCCGACCCCAGGTTCGTCTCCAACCGCGTCAGGACGTCCAGCCACTGCTCGCGCTCCACGCGAAGCAACGAGACAGTCAACGCCAGCACCAGGTCATCCAGCTTCATGCACGTCCTCTCACCGGGCCCTGGGCCCTGCCCGCGCGTCCCTCCGGTCGCGCGCGCCGTCCGTCCGCCAGGGTTATCCCATGCGCAACGCCCGGCGGGCGCTCCTCTTCCTGCTATTGTCCATCGCCCTCACCTCCGCCCGCGCCGAGGAGTCCACGTCCCAGGATTTTTCCCGGGGCGCGCGGGACACGCGTCCAGCTCACGCCCCAGGACGCGGTGAAGGAAGCGGCGACGCTGCCCGAGCCCTGGAACACCCTGCCGTGCGGGCTGACGAAGTCGTCCATGGCGGGGTGGCAGTGGACCGGCGGAGAGGAAGAGGCGATGCGCTCCATCGCCGTGCGAGGCGTGGAGCTGGCCGCGCGGACGAGGGGACTCCTCCCTTCGGTCGAGGGCGGCTTCGAGCACACCTTCCCCTCACGCAAGGAGGCCGAGCACATGCGGGTGGCGGTGGAGCCCGGCGCGAAGGCCTCGCTCCGCCGCGTGCGTTGAAGCGCGGTGACTATCCCTGGCGGCGGCGCGTCAGCCGCGTCTCCACCGCGCGGTCCTCGCGGCCCTCGGGCCAGATGTTGAAGGACTCCAGGACCACGGTGTCCGCGTCCGGCTGGTGAATCACCGTGCGCCAGCCCCAGCGCTGCTTCTGCGTGACGCCCTGCTCGTCGCACATGCTCGCCGTGTAGCTTCCGAGCATCGACACGCGTCCGTCGTCCCGAGGCGCGCCGGTGGAGACCATCATGTTCGCGCTCATGTGGAAGCTGTCCACCCAGGCCGCGGTGTAGTGCTCCTCCGTGCGGTCGAAGCCGAGGATGAACTGGCCCGCGTGCGGCTTGCCCATCGCCGTGGAGTGGTAGTCGATGCGCACGAAGCGCCCGCCGAGCAACGGCTCGATGCTCGCGTGGGTGCGCGACTCCTCGGGCGCACCGGACGGGTCGAACCATGTGCGCGTCAGGCCCTCCCAGGCGCCCACCATTCCGGTCAACACCCGGTGCTCCGCGCCCGGGTCGAAGTCCGCCGTGGGCGCGTTCGTCGCATTCCAGTCCTGGCTCATGCCCTCTTCGTAGCCCCGAGCCTCGTCATCGTCACCACAAAGACTCGTGACGCATGCCATCATCGGCACCCCACGGGAGCCCACGCCTGAGCACACTCGCCACGACCCTCTCCGCGCTGATTGCCGGTCTGCTCGAACAGTTCGCCGCCGAGGGCATCCCCGTCCCCAGTCCGCCGCCCCTCCCTGCTTCACCCGAGGAGGCCGCGGCGGCCCTGTTCTCCATCGCCGCGCGGACGCGCACCCTCGTCTTCTCCGTGTGGGCCGACGCCGACGGGGACGACCTCACGGCTGGCGCCTCGTTCTTCACCGTCCGCGCCGATGCACCCGGGCATCAGGGCATGCTCGGACAAGACCGGCTGCCCGTGCGTCAGCCCTTCGCTCCCGCGCTGCATGCGTCGCTGAGCGAGGCCCTCCACACCCTGTCCCAACGAGGCCAGGACGAGGCGCGCCCCGCGCGTGGCACCGTGGCGTATCCGCCCAGCGCGGAGGACCCGGACGTCCTCTTCTGGGTGACGTTCCAGGAGGGCCCTGTCGCCCCCAGCGTCACCGTCTACGCCCGGGACCGTCAGCTCCGCGACGCGCAGCCTCCCTTCACCTCGCTGGGTATGAAGCCCTCGGAGGCCGCGTTCCTCACGGAGCGCTTCCTGCGGCTCGATACGCTGTTCCAGGGACAGCCGGTGGTGTTCTCCGGCGCGCGCGGCACCGGGCGAAGCACGTCCCTCCACGCGGCGATGGAAGCACTGCCTGACTTCACCAACGTCCTCGTCGCGCTGGAGCAACCGCGCGCCGTGGATGCGCGGCTCGGGATGGTGAAGGTGGGTGACACCGCGCCGCTCGCGCAGGTGGTCCGCGCGTTCCTCCGGCAGGACCCGGACGTGATTCTGGCGGACGAGCCTCGCGGCCCGCAGGACCTCCAGGTGCTCATCAACTCCGCGCTCACCGGCCACGCCACCGCCTTCGTCCTCGAGGCCGAGAGTCCCGAGGCCGTCCTCGCGAAACTCCACGAAGCCCTGCCCGAGGTCCCCGTCACGCCGCTCATCGTCCACCACGTGCTGGACGCGGCCACCGGCAAGCCCGTCCGCACGCTGCACACCGTCACGCGGGACGACTCGGGACGAAGCCACGCCGGGGCGTGGGCACCTCCCGCCGTGGCCGAGGACTGAAGCCCGAGCGTCTTGGCGCGACGCACGCGCGTCTTCCGCGAACGCGGGCCCTGCATCCTGGCGGGGACACCCGTCCTCTCGGGCCCCTCGTACATGCCTTGCTTCGCGGACCCAGGTCGTCACCGGGCGCGGCACCGTCATCCACTACATGGAAGTGAAGGTGAATGACGCGCAGTGCTCGAAAGCCCAGCGCAATGCCCAGGAGTTCGTCGAGGACCGCCTCAAGAACGCGCTCAACGGTCAGTACGGCATCCCCGCCCAGCAAGGCGCGCAGACCATCGAGCAGGCAATGGGACGAGGCGCGGACTTCGAGCTCCATCTCATCCGGGTGTCCATGCCCCGCAACGGCACCTTGGAGTACCAGCAGGGCAACCCCATCACCGCCACGTGCTACCCCTGGGGCGAAACCGGCGGACGCGGCGGGCAGCCTGTCGTCATCCTCCAGCGCTGCGACAGCATCACCTACATGGACAGCGCCTGGATTGGTGACACCGGGGAGCGCATCGCCCACGACTTCCTCAAGCACCTCGGCTTCGACGTCCGGGGCGCGGTGCAGAACAACACGGGCAATGGCGTGGACCTGGCCGCCAGGCGCTCCTGCACGCCGACGAGCCCCCGGTGGGCCTTCTTCGAGGTGAAGGCCAGCACCGTGAAGTTCCAGACGGCGCTGGAGCACCCCGAGCATCCCCACCCCCCTCTTCGTGGGCTTCTCCAACACCACCTCCGGGTCGACATTCAGCGTCCCCAAGGTCTCCGTGCAGACGCTCGTCCCGCACCCCTTTGGCGGGCGCTATGACAACCAGCACAGTTGCTTCGTCCTGAACTGTGACTGCCGTCAGTTCGTCGCCGCCTCCGGTGATGCGAGGCAGTGCCGGAGCTGCGGCCACCCTCACGGGTCCTGAAGTGAGGTCTGGTGGACACGTTCCTCATGGAACGCGCATGAATCGGGCAGGAATTCAGCACTGTCGCCTGGCGCCCTGGGGCAGGTCCCCTTCACCGCGACGAGGACCGGCACTACCCACGTGTCAGGTGGATGGGGCCTCCCGCTAGACTGTCGTTCCAAGCGGGAGGAAAGGGGGTTGGGACATGCCGGACGAAAGTCCGAAGGACGGCCACGCCGAGGCGCCGCTTTTCGCCTCCGTCGCCCACGCGCGCTCACGCCGTGTCGCGGACAACTCACGCACCTTCTGGGTGGTGCCGCTCGCGGTGGCCATCCACGTGCTCGCGCTCGTGGGCCTGGACACCCTCTGGCACGGCTCTACCCTCGTGCCCCGGCTCGTCACGAAAGACGAGGACATGCTCGTCCTGCGCCTGCTCGCCGCGCCTCCGCCGCCGCCCCCCGCTCCCGCCGCCAGCACGCCGTCCACGCCGCGTCAGGCCTCCGCGCGACGCGCACGCCCCTTGTCGAAGCCCCACCCGTCGAAGGCCTTCACCCGGTCCTCGGAGCCTCGGCCGCTCCCGGCTCCCGAGGCGCCACCTCCGCATGAGACAGCCGACGCGAAGTCCGCGAACGAGGCCCGCGCCACGGCCACGCCCGGCGGAGTCTCCGGTGGCGTGGCGGGCGGGGTCATCGGCGGCGTGGTGAACAGCGTCCTCGCCGCGAGCAGCGCGGGGCTGCTCCCCGTCGCGCAGCCGCCCCCCTCCCGCGAGGAGCGCAACGCCTGGGAGGAGGAGTACTTCGAGGTGATGTTCCGCGACCGCTTCGAGAACGTGCGCTACCCGCACCAGGCCGCGATGGCCGGAATCGAAGGCCGCTTCTCGCTGCGCATCACCGTCGGAGCCCGGGGCCAACTGCTCGAGCTGTCCGTCGTGGGGCACTGCCCCCACTCCGTCCTGTGCGACGCGGCCCAGGCGGCGGTGCGTGACGCGGCCCCCTTCCCGCCTCCGCCCGCCGCGCTTGGCCCTCGCGTCACGGTGGAGCTGCCCTTCAACTACCACCTGCGCTGACGCGAGCCTCCTCCACCGACTCCAGCGCCCGGCACGCCCGCCAGCGAGACAGGCTCCACTCCGGCCAGGACACGTCCTCGCACACGTCCACATAGTGCTGTTTCAGATGCGCCACCCCCTCGAGCTTCCCCGAGGAGAGCCCACGCACCAGCTCCGGCACGGCATCCCCGGAGAGCGAGTGCAGATACTCGCTATCCACCGAGGACCCCGGCTCCCCTCGCGTGAGGTTGAGCCGGACGATGAGCGCGTCGGGGTTGATGACATTCACGGCCAGCACCGCGCCCAGCGCCGTGACGAAGGCGCCCACGGCGAAGCGCTCCGGTCGCCACCAGAGCGTCACGCCGCGCCACGCGAGCACCACGCCCAGCGCGAACATGAAGACATGGGTGAACAGGCGCAGGCGCGTGTAGCCGAACGCGTCCTCGTACAGCGTCATGCGCTGCACCGCCGAGGCGACGATGACCAGCGTCAGCGCCACCATGATGGAGGCCCCCGCCTGGAAGACCGTCCTGGCCAGCGGTGACTCGCGGCGGGTCCACCGCGCCAGCGCCATGACCAGCCCCAGCGTCAGCATGGACACGACCATCAGCTCGAAGAAGCCCCGGCGCGCGTACTCCGCATACGAGTACCCGGGCGCCGGAGACGACGCGTCGCCGATGAAGAGGTACGCCACCTGGAAGCCCGCGAAGGCGAAGAACAGCGCGTCCACCGCGAGGATGAGCGTCAGCGCCTCCGTGAGCCCCAGCCGTGGCGACGCGGGCGCCACCTCCGCCTCTCCCGCCTCGCTCCCCGTGCGCCGCCGCAGCGCGTGCCCCAGCGCGCTCGCGGCCAGGCCCGCGCAGAGGAACACGCCCATCCCCTTGATGAGCGAGGCGCCCAGCAGCGCGCCCACGTCCACGCTCCACACCCGCTGCACGGCCGAGGCGAACATCGCGTCCGCGGACGACAGCAGCATGGCGAACACCGCCAGCACCGGCACTGCGAGCAGCACGCCCCTCGCGAAGGGCATGAGGCGCGGCGCCTGCCGCTTCGCGGCGCCCAGGTCCACCGAGTCGCGCACCAGCGCGGGCGGATGGAGCAGGCCGCGCAGCGCGGTGCCCAGCACCACCCCGGGATAGCCCCCCAGCCCCAGCCGCTGCACCCGGCCCGCGCCCCAGAAATGCATCAGCAGCAAGAGCAGCGTCCCCGCCGTCAGCACGTTCAGCACCACGAGCCACGGGCTGTCACGCACCGCCACGAAGCCCGCCACGGCGAGCAGCGGCCCCAGCAGCCACGCGTTGGGCCGCGCGCGCTGCCAGCCCTCGCGTCCGCCCAGGCCCACGAGCACCGCCACCAGCGACAGCGCCATCAAGGGAAAGGACACGCCCCAGTGGGGCCGGTCCAACAGCACTTCCGCCAGCCCCCCCAGCGCCAGGGCGGCCACCAGCGTGCGGCGTGGCGCGCGCGCCTGGGGCAGCCAGGGCGTGGACGGCAGGGGTGGCGGCGCGGACGGCGCCACCAGGGGCATGGGAGAGAGAGTCGAAGACATGACGGCGCACCTCGGACGGACATCGGCTCGAATGTCCGCAGGATGCGCCCGGGGCCGGGCGCCGTGCGGCCAGAGCGGGCGAGCGGTCGGCTCCCCACCCCAGCCGGCTCCCCGGCCCCACTGGTCGGCCGGCGGCTCAGCCGGCGCGCATCCAGCCCTCGCGCTCCAGCAGGCCCGCGACGCGCGCGGCCACCTCGTCGCGAATGCGGTGCACCAGCACCTCCGACTTGCCCTGCGGGTCGTCCAGCGGCCAGTCCTCGCGCTGGAGCCCCTTCACATGCGGACACGCCTCGCCACAGCCCAGGGTGATGAGCCAGTGGGCGTCCCGCGCCAGCTCCTCCGTGAGCTGCTGGGGCCGCGCGTCCTTCAAATCCAGACCCGCGTCACGCATCGCCTCCAGGACTTCCGGATGCACGCGCTCGCCAGGCTGTGTCCCCGCGGAGATGGCCCGCGCCTTCTCCGGGTCCGCCAGCACGTTGAAGAACGCCGCCGCCATTTGCGAGCGGCCAGCGTTGCGCACGCAGGCGAAGATGACCTTGTTCATCGGTACGACTCCTCCAGATTCCATGGCTCGTCGCGCCCCTCCCCCACGCGACCGTCTTGGGCCTCCCCTCACGGGCTGCCCCGCGCGGAAACTGACACATCCCGTGAAGGGAAGCTCGCAAAGAGAGCGAAAAGCCCCCTGCCTGCCCGTATGGGTTCGTCAGCCCACATCCCCCTTGCCCAGGGGTGTCTGGCCCACCCCATTCCTGACGCGGCGCGTGCGGGAACCTCCTCCGCCCGCGGGGAGGATGCATAGGTTCAGACGACGAACATGCATGCGATTCCCACATGGCTCTGGGGGGTCTTCTGGGCGGCGGTGCTGACGCTGCTCGCGGTGGACCTGTTGTCGCACCGGGGGCATCACGGAGAGTCACGCCGGGCCGCCTGGATTTGGAGCGGGGTGTGGATTGCGGCGGGCTTGAGCTTCGGCGGGCTGGTGTGGGCGGTGCTCGGGGGGCACGCGGCCCAGGAGTACGTGGCGGCCTGGCTCATCGAGAAGAGCCTCAGCCTGGACAACGCCTTCGTCTTCCTCGTCATCTTCCAGAGCCTGTCGGTCCCCCTGCGCGCGCAGCACCAGGTGCTCTTCTTCGGCATCTTCGGGGCGCTCGTCTTCCGCGCCCTCTTCATCTTCGTGGGGGCCGCCGCGCTGGCGCGCTGGAGCTGGGTGTCCTACGTCTTCGGCGCCATCCTGCTCGTCACCGCGCTGCGCGTGGCGCGCGAGGACCCGGCGAAGCAGAAGGACAACCGGGCGGTGCGCTGGCTGGCCAAGCACCTGCCAGTGACGCAGCAGGTCCATGACAAGAAGTTCATCGTCCGGCGCGAGGACGGCCACCGCGTGGCCACGCCGCTCCTGCTGGCGCTCCTGGGCCTGGAGCTGACGGACATCCTCTTCGCGGTGGACTCGGTGCCGGCCGCCTTCTCGGTGACGCAGGACACCTTCATCCTCTACAGCTCCAACGCCTTCGCGATTCTGGGGCTGCGGGCGCTGTACCTGGTGCTGGCGGGCACGCTGGGCCAGCTGCGCTACCTGCACTACGGCCTTGCGGGGGTGCTGGGCTTCGCGGGCCTGAAGATGGTGGTGGAGCCCTGGCTCCACATCCCGCCGCTGCCCTCGGTGGCCATCATCGCCACGCTGGTGGGCGCCTCCGTCATCGCGAGCGTCCGCGCCCGGCGTCGCGACACCCTGGGGCACCCCGCTCCGGCCTCCTCCGAAGGGAAGGGGCCGGAGCCGGAGACCCCAGCGCGACGCTAGTCCTGGAGTTCCCCGTCGGCGCCGGCGCCCGCGCCGCTCAGCTCGTCGGTGGCGCCACCGAGCACGAAGCCGTCGAAGGCCGCGTTGGCCATGACCTTGACGCGCTCCTCGTGCTTCTTGAGCAGCGCCATGTTGGCGGCGGCGGCCTGCTTCGCCGCGTCGGACAGGCCCTCGGCGCCGGTGCCGTTCGCGGCGTCCGACAGGGCTTCAATCTGCTCCTGGAGCCCGGTGCGGGACTCCTCCAGCTCCGCGCGCTCCTCGGCGGACAGCTTCGCGTTCTCCAGCTTGCCGTCCACCATCTTGAGCTGCTTCTGCATGGCCTCCACGGCCTTGGCGCTCATCTTCTGGACCGCCTCCGAGCCCTCCGCCACCATCGACGCGTAGACGGTGCTGGTGATGGTCTGGAACTCGTTGGGCGACATCCCGTTCTTCTTCAGGCTGGCGATGTACGCGGTGCGCACGTCCGCCATCATCCCCATCGCCAGGTTGGCGGCCTCCATCGCGGCGTTGAAGGACGGGTTCGCGTCCGCGTTCTTGGTGTCGTGCTCCTCCTGGAACGCCTTGGACTTCTCCTCGTAGGTCGTGAAGACGGGCAGCGCCGACTCGCGCACGGAGAGGTACGTCAGCAGGCGCTCCTCCCGCAGCGGCAGCACGTCACCCTCGGCGGGCGCCTCGAAGGGGTGGCTCTTGTTCAGCTCCGCCATCTCCTTTTGCTGCACCTGCATCTTCTGGACGGCCTCGATGCTGCCGCCCGCCTTCTTCGCGACCCACACGCCACCCACGACGACGGCGGCGATGACGCCAAGGATGAGGACGCCACAACCGATACCGAGCCCGATGAAGACCTTCTTCATTCACCCCTCCGAGGGAAGTAATACTGAGGCCCCCGTGCTAGCCGGGTGCGCCTCCCGGAGCAAGTGGCCGATGCCTGCCCGGTCGCTGCAGGACACCTCGCGGGCAACAACCGGAGGGCAGGCCCTCAAGGCCCTGGATTCATGGGTGTCTGGGGAGTGGGCGCGCGTGGCAGCCGCACCATGAAGAGGGTGCCGCCCTGCTGCGAGGAGCGCACACGCAGCCGGCCGCCGTGCGCATCCACGATGTGCTTGACGATGAAGAGGCCCAGCCCCAGGCCACCGCGTCCGTCCTGGGACTCCAGGCGCTCGGCGCGCTTCATGGGCTCGAACAGGCGCGGCAACAGCTCCGGGGGGATGGGTGTCCCCATGTTGTGCACGCTGAGCATCAGCGCGTCGCGCGTGCCATGCGTGCGCACCAGCACCGGGCAGTGGCTGGGGCTGTAGGCGAGGGCGTTGTTCACCAGGTTGGTGATGACCTGCGCCAACCGGTCCGGGTCCCACGCTCCCGCGCCGTCACCGCGGGACTCCAGCTCCAGGACCCGCTCGGGGTGGGCCAGCCGCACCTCATCCAGCACCTGCCGCGTCAGCTCGTGCAGGTCCTGCGGCCGGGGCTGCATGGGGATGCCGCCACCCAGCCGCGCCTGGGTGAAGTCCAGCACGTCGCGCAGCATGCGCGTGGCGCGCTCGGCGCTGGAGAGGATGCGGTCGATGACCTTGCGCTGCCGCTCATCCAGGCTTTCGCGTCGCAGCAGCGTGGTGGACGCCATGGTGATGGCGGAGAGGGGGTTGCGCAAATCGTGGCCGACGATGCCGATGAGCAGCTGCTCGAACTCCGCGCGACGCCGGGCCTCCTCGTCCGCGACCCGCCGCTCGGTGACGTCGTGCATGGCGCCCACCATGCGCAGGGCCCGTCCCGCCGCGTCGCGGACCACCTGCCCCCGGTCCTCGATGATGGCCCACGAGCCGTCTCCCCGGCGGAAGCGGTACTCGTCGCGCCAGTGGTCCAGGCCCATGTCGATGATGCGCTGCATGTCCCGGCCAACGCGCTCCCGGTCTTCCGGATGGATGGACCGCGTCCACCCCTCGATGTCCAACGCCGGCAGCTCCGGGGGCAGGCGGAACTGCTGGTTGGCCAGCTCGCTCCACTGGATGTGTCCGGTGGCCAGGTTCCAGTCGTAGATGACGTCGCTCGTTGCCAGCGTGGCCAGCCGGTAGCGCGTCTCAGACTGGCGCAGCACCTCCTCGGCGCGACGGCGCTCGGTGATGTCCAGGGACACGCCCGACACGCTCATCACCCGCCCATCCGGTCCCAGCTCCGGGGAGACGAAGGCCATGAACCAGGCACCGCCCACCTCCAGCTCCAGGGAGAACGTCTCCCCTTCCTGGGCGCGCCGCGCGGCGTCCAGCAACTCCGGCCGGCCCGCGTACACCTCGGAGGTGTTCCGGCCCACGACATCTTCTGTCCGCACACCCATGGCGCGCAGGCCCGCGCCCTCGAAGAGGGTGATGTTGCCCACCGGGTCCGTGGCCCACAGCACGACGGGCAGCTCGGTGATGACCCGGCGCAGACGCTCGCGGGCCTCGTCCCGCTCGCGCTGGATGCGTCGGGCCTCGGTGACGTCCGTGGAGATGCCGCACACCGCATGCGCCTGCCCCCCGACACCGAGCAGGGGGAACTTGAGCGACTGGTAGATGTGCCAGCCGTCCTTGAACCGCACGTGCTCGTCGGACTCCAGGGGCTGACCCGACTCGAGGACCCGCCGGTCATTGGAGGAGAACTCGGCCGCCACGTCCGGGGTGAACAGCTCGTCGTCCGTGTGGCCCACCACCTTCTCGCTGCTCAGGCCGCTCCCGCGCTCGAAGGCACGGTTGACGAAGAGATACCGGCCCGTGACGTCCTTCGCATAGATGGCGGGCGGCGCGTGGTCCAGGATGTCATGCAGCTTCGCTTCCGTGAGCCGCAGCGTCTGCTCATGTGCCGCGGCGTGCCGTGTCACCGCGTCGGCGATGCTCGCGTCGATGGCTCGGTTGAGCGCGCGCAGGCCCTTGAAGTCCGGCGGCCACCCCGACTCCTCCAGCACCTCGACGAGCACGTCGCGCAGCAGGCCGTACTCGCGCACCACCGCGGCGATGTTCGCTCCCGCCCGGTAGCGCTCGGCGCCCTGTCCGTCGGTGGGGAGCTGGACCTCGTGCTCGGCCGAGACACCGAAGCGCCGCAGGAGGTCCACCACCGAGTCCACCCACTCCAGCGAGCCCGTCGTCTGGGTCGGAAGCCGCAGCAGCCCCTCGCCGCGCGACGCCCCCGCGCGTTCCTCCCACCTCCGCGCGATGTCCTCCCGACGGGAGGACAGGAGGTCCGACAGCGGACCGATGGGCGCGGGGCAGGGATTCATGCGAGCGCCCCGCCCGTCTGGGTCCAGGCGTCGTCCATGTGGGGGTGAAGCCAGGCCGGGCAGGTTCCAGTCGGACAGCGCATGCCCCCCCGGGTGCGCGCTTCCGCTGGCCCGCCCTTCGTCGGCCACTCGCTGGAGTGGCTCGACCTGGATGATTGGCGCGTAGGCATGGCCGTCAGGATTGGAATAGGGAGCCCGAAGCTTCCAGGCTCCTGTCTTCTCGGGCCGCCTGGGTGACACCCCGCTCGGGAGGCGGGCACGTGGGCGCTCCGTGTCCCAGTGACTCATCGCGAGCACGGCACCGGCGAGCAGGCGCCCCACAGGCCCCGGCGGGCCCTTCGCGCCTGGAACTCCAGCGCCTCGAACTCGACCCGTCGGGAGTCGCCGGCGGGCGGGACATGGAGCACGCACGCGAAGCCCCGCTCCACCAGCAGCGCGCTCACGTCATGTCCATCGACGGTGACGTAGGCGAGCCGTCGGCCGAAGCGGTCCTCACACGCCTCCGCGTCGACGAGCGTCACCCGCCGTCCTTCGACGAGGCTCCGGTTGAAGGCCAGGGCCTCCTGCCCGAAGCAGTCGTGTCTGCCCGCCGTGCTCTCCGGTGTGTCCGCGAGCAGGTAGCGGATGCGCTCACCACCTTCGAGCAAGACGGTGTCACCGTCGATGACCTCCGCCACCCGGCCCGTGTCGGGTCCACACCGCGTCCCCGCGTCACCCCCACAGGCCACGAGCAGCCCCAGCAGGGCGAGCGCGGCACTCAGGGCACGCATGCGCGGTTCTCCAGGCCCGGCGTTCCCCGGTCTCCCAGGCCATAGCGCGCCGACGAGGGCGCGAGACAGAAGCTCCCCGGCGCGTCATTGCGCTGAGGGTCGCTGTTCGCCGGGCTGACCTGCAGCGACACCCCCGGCGTCGCGGCGCTCGTCCAGGTGATGACATCCAGCACCCGGCTCCCCAGTGCCAGGCGGAGCGAGTGGCTGCCCGCGGCATTGGACAGATTGAAGGAGAACGTGGCGAGCACCGAGGGAAGTCCACCATTGAGCGCCGTGTCCGCGCCGCGCGCGAGCACCCCTCGGGCCCCGGCCTTCAACGACAGACAGAGCGTCGCGTCGAGCACCGCGCTCATGCCTCCCTCATTCATCAGCGTGACGCCATTGAGGTCCACCTCGCGCAGCGCGAGGACCTCCACCCACTCCCCCGCGCTGTCCGCCACGGCGCTCGGGTCCGCCATGAACTCCGTGAGCACGAGCGAGCCCACCTCCGGTAACCGGACCGGGCGCGGGGTCCCCGTCACCCGGTCGATACACGTGCGCGCGGGGCTCCCCGCGTCCGGAACACCGGCGTCTCGGAGACCCCCGTCCTGTCCCGCATCACGGGTTCCTCCATCCGTGGAGCCCGCGTCGAAGCCACCACTCGGGTCGCGCCCTCCATCGGGAGCGCCACCATCTGGTGCACCGGAATCCACCCCGCCCCCGCCCGACGCACAGGCCCGGTTCGCGCGCCCCGGGGTGCCCAGGTTTCCGCGCGAGCCATACGCCTCCGAGGCACGACACCACGCGTTCGCTGAGTCATTGCTGGACGCATTCGTCACCCCCGCGGACACCTGAATCGCGACACCGTCTTCCGCGGCGCCATATGCGACGGCATCGACGAGCACCTCACCGGCCCGCACCTGCACGACACCTCCCGTGTTGCGCAGGTCCACGCCGAACGTGGCCACGGGCGCGGGCAGTCCTCCGTTGAGTACGGCCTCGGAGCGTCGGGCCAGCACCGCGTACCCTCCAGAGGGAAGTGACAGACAGTTCGCGCCCTGAACCTTCGTGCTCGTCGTGTCGGAGCCAAACGTCAAGCCATTGAGGTCCACGGCAGCCGTGGCCAGGACCTCCACCCACTCGCCCACCGTGTCGTCTCCGAGCGGATTCACCATCAACTCCGTGATGACCAGCTCACCCGAGCGAGGACGCTTCACCTCGCGAGGAACCTGGGAGCCCAGGGGGAGGCAGGTCTCCGTGCTCCCGTTCTCCTCGGATGCGCCTTCCGCTGGCGCACAGGGAGGATTCGCGGCGCCGGGGCTTCCCTGGGACACCCCTGCCACGTCCGAGCCCGAGCCGTCACACCAGCGCGCCGGGTCATCATTGCCAGCGGAGTCCGGCACGAGCCGTCCGTCATAGCCACGGGCCACGCCGCTCTTCGCCGGCGCGGAGAGCGAAACCTCGTCAATCACCCGCTCGCCACATCGAACACCCAGCCTCCCCGACGTGTTGCCCAGCGCGCCCAGCTCCTCGCCATAGGACTGGTCCACGTGCGCGGGCACGGGTCCCTCGCGGACATCTCCCAGCACCAGGTAGTCCCCGGGCGCCACCGACAGCGGGCCCCCGAAGAAGAACCCCTTCTCCTGCGAGCCGTCCGAGCGAGCCGCGTACAGCGTCATCGACTCCAGGCTCACGGACACCTTGAGGGGATTGTGGAGCTCCACGTACTCCCGCCCCGTATCGGTCCCCTCGGGGTCATTCAGGTACTCGGTGATGACGAGGTCCCCCGGCAACACGCCCGAGCAGGCGGCCTCCGTCCCTTCTTCCAACGGCGCGCCACACGCGCCCACGCCCAACAAGCACATCCACCCCAGCCTCCATCCCCAACCCCTCATGTCGATGCCTTCCCCTCTCGGCTCACTGCGTCTCCAGGACACGCGTCAGAAGCGCGTCTCCACTTCCAGTTGGAACAGGTGTCTCGGCGCGTCCGGCGGCGTCCTCGCCGCTCGCGCATCCTTCAAATCCACCCCCCAGACATACCGGCCACGCACCGTCGTCGCGGACAGGAGCGTCCACCCCAGGTCCACCGTCGTACGGACCTCCTGTCGAAGCCGGGTGCGCTCGGAGAGGTCTTCATCCTTCCACTGGATTCGGGCCCCCAGTCGCAAGGACTCCAGGGGACGCAGCTTCAGCTCGATGAGGGCACGGCCATCGTTTCGGGCCTTCGAGGTCCCCGGCTCGACCACGCGTGTGTAACCGGACTGCGCCGCGACGCTGACTGACTCCGAGAGCTCTGAACGAACTCGCGCGGTAACGCCCCACCGGCTCCCTCGGGAACACGCGGGCACCTCCTCCGGCTCCGCGCTGTCTTCCGTGTCGGAGCATGCGAGGGCCTGCCCCAGCCCCGCCTCACGCGCCTCCAATTGCAGGGACGGTCGCAGCCACGTCCACGCCAGCCAGTCCACGCGTGCGGAGGCTCTCACCTGCGTCAATCCCGCCGTGCCCTTCACCGCGCCATCGGCGGGCAGCGTCCAACCATCCACCTGGCCGCGAAACCGCCACGTCGCCGCATCGCGATACAGATAGCGCAGCCGTGCACCCAGCTCGTTGCGAACCCGCTGTCCTTCCAGCAGGTCCGGTCCCGAGGTGGCACCGCTGTAGGGATTGGCGAATCCACGTCCGTAGTAGCGCAGTGCCAGCTCCAGCTCCTGACCCGTGCCGGAGAGCACCGTGCGCTGAAGGGCCGCCCAGCTCCCACCACGGCCCGGCGCCGAGTCGAAGCTGCGCGAGCCCTCGAAGAAGAGGTCCACCGCTCCCAGCCCCCAGGCGGCATCGAGTCCCACCGCGCCGAAGCCGCCACCCATCGGGTAGCGTGCGTGCGGTTGGAAGTCGAGCGTGGCGCCCTTCACCGGCCACACGGGCCTCGCGGCCCAGCCCGTCACTCCCACTTGCGCTCGCGGCGACAGGGCGAGCGTCGCGTTGCCACCACCGGCCCACTCGCTGAAGACACCGGGCAGCGTGCGCGCCCGAAGCGGCTCCAGCCGAGCGCGCGACAAGGGGACGAGGACCTCTGGCGCCTCGCAGCCCGACGCGCCCATTCGCGACGACTCACATGTCGCCCGGTCCAACACAGCGGACCGCTGGAGTGAACGGCTTTGGTAGGAGCCGAAGCCCGTGAGCGACAGGTCCAGGCCACTACCCACCGCGCCGCGCACGGTGCCCGCCACGCCACGGAAGCCCTCGTCCCAGCGGAAGTCGGGGGTGACGTCCGCCTCGCGTTCGGCCTCGGCACACGCGGCGCTCGACAACAGACACTCCCGCTCCAGCGCGCCGGGAGGCCGCACGCCATCGTCCGCGAGGAAGCCCTCCGGTGAAGGAAGCGCCGTCGTGTCCAGCGTGAGGCGCTGTCCGAAGCCCAGCCGATAGGTGCCCACCAGCACGGAAGCACTCGTGCCCGTCCATTGCGCGTGAAACTTGGGCAGCAACACCGCCGAGCCGGGCGCGTCCACCACGAGGCTCCGGGTGCGCGCGTCTCGTCGAAGTGTCCCCAACCTCCGACGTGCCCACGTCGCGAGCACGCCCACGCGAAGTCCCGCGAGCCCACCGGCCCGGACCTGCAAGGCCACCGGAGGAAGCACCGAGTCCGACAGGGCGAAGGCTGTCAGCAGCCTCGCGTCCCCCGACAGTTCCCCAGGCACTCGATTCACCAGGAAGGGCGCGAGTCGACGTCGCTCCTCGTCCGTGAGGACTTCGGGCATCGAGGCCCCGCGCTCCCTCAATCGCTCATCGACCTCCGCATAGGTCAGCCCGGGCAGTGCGTAGAGCGCCGCCCGGGTCGCCTGCTCGGGCTCCACGCCCGCTCGCCGCAGCGCCACCAGCGCGGCCCACGTCTCCGCGGAGAGCGTCCCGTCCTCCAGCAGCGCGAGCAGCTCCAGCTCACCGTCGACTTCGGGCTCCACCTCGTACGGCGCGGCGAGCACCGGCGACGCGCCGAGCAACCACCCACCCAACAACCCATGGAGCAACATCCCGAGGAACCGAGGCACGAGGCGCCGGCACTGCACGCCAGAGACCACCGTTCCCTACAGGAGCGCCTCGCCCCGACGCCGTCCGAGCCTCGGACCGGCCGTCCACGGGCCAGACGCAACGGCGTCACACCCGGACATCGGGAGGCGCCGCCAGCAGCAGCTCCTCCGTGACGGACTTCGCCGCCACCGCGAGCGCCTGAGCGGCGGCATAACGCAAGCGCGCCTCTTCACTCCCATCCAAGGCGGCCCTCGCGCGACGCACGTCGGCCTCGGTCGACATCAATAGCGCGGAGAGGTGCAGTCGGTTCAGTTCCATCGAGGGGGACTCCGGAGGGGGCTGCCCGCTGCCTTGTCAGTATTGCAGGGGAGACCGACGGCCTCATGTTTCCCGACGTCCCGTGCAGCCCCGGGGCCAGCCTCCTTGCTCCAGGTGCGAGCAGCCCACGGCCTCCCGTGCGGTGTGGGGTCCATGACCACCGGCCGGCCAGGGGCGGAGCAATGGGGGGACATCCATGTATGCTGCGCCTCGCATTCATGGGCCACGTCCACATCGTCCGAGACTTCCCCTCCCCTCAGGAGGGCTTCTCCCGCACCGTGCGCATCTACACGCCGGATGCCTATGACTCGATGCCCTGGCATCGCTTCCCCGTGCTCTACATGCACGACGGGCAGAACGTCTTCGCGCATCCGGAGTCCGCCCTCTTCGACACCTGGTGCGCCAACCTCGCGCTCGAACAGGGCGTGGGCGAAGGCCACCTGGAGCCGTGGATCATCGTCGCGGTGGACTCGGGCACCGGGCGGCTGCAGGAGTACTCGCCCTGGGACGACTCGAGCGGCAAGGTGAAGGCGCGAGGCGAAGCCTACGGCCGCTTCCTGGTGGAGCACCTCAAGCCGCTGGTCGACCTGAACTACCGCACGCGTGAAGGCGCCGAGTGGACCGGAGCCATGGGCTCCTCCCTGGGCGGCCTCATCTCGCTGTACCTGGGCTGCCGCTACCCGCAGGTGTTCGGCCGCATCGGCGCGCTGTCCCCCACCGTCATGTGGAGCGACGGCCGCCTCTTCTCCGAGTGGGGCACCCACCCCCGCCGCTGGACGCGCATCTACCTGGACGCGGGCGCCCAGGAGTTCATTGACGCGGACGGCCTCCCGCTCAACTACGGCGAGGCCACGCGCGCCTTCTACGAACACCTCAAGGGCCTGGGCTACGCCGACCATGAGGTGTCGCTCGTGCTGGAGCCCGGGGGCGAACACCACGAGAAGGACTGGCAGCGCAGACTGCCCACCGCGATGCGCTGGCTGCTGACGTGAGGCGCACGGCGTGAAGTCCGGCAAGCACGTCCCGCTCGAACACCGGCTGGTCTACGTCCAAGTCGTCGAGGGCCTCATCCAACACGGCCTCCAGGGCCGCATCTCCCCCCGCCTCAAGGCGCGACTGCGCCAGGTGGGCGTCGATGTGGACCAGCCCCTGCTGCCGGCCTACCCCGTGGTCATGTGGGCGCAGTGCCTGCGCGTCATCGCCCAGGAGACCTGGCCCGGCATGCCCCTGGAGGAGTCCTTCCGCCACCTGGCCGCCGCGCACGTGGATGGCTACGGCCGCACCCTCATCGGGCGCGCCGTGTACGGCGTCATGCGGCTGTTGGGCCCGAAACGGCTGGTGCAGCGGATGCCGCAGACCCTGCGCGGCACGGACAACTACACGGAGGTGGAGCTCGTGGAGAAAGGCCCCACCACGTACGAGATGCGGATGAACTCCGTGCTCGACTGTCCCGGCTACTCGGAGTCGCTGTTCGAGCACATGATTCGCGTGGGCGGCGGCGAGTCCCCGAAGGTGACGACGCTGTCCGTGGAGGAAAGCCACACCACCTACCTGCTCACGTGGACGGAGCGCTGACGCGGCGGCGCTAGGCCGTGGCCTGGATGAAGCGCACCGCGTCCCGCATCGCGTCCAGGTCCGTGTGGCGCGTGAGGTACATCTCCTCGCCCAACAGGCTGTGGTAGATGGGCGGCAGCTCGCGGTGGAGGATGAACGCGGACCCGAGCCGCTTCACCACCTCTTCATGCGTGTGTTTGTAGCGACGGCCGTGACGGCGCGCGCTGTGACACACGTGGTAGCGCGGGGTGTAGCGGAAGTCCGCCACCGGGTCCCCCGTCATCACCCGCGCCCAGAGCCGGTACACGTCGATGTCGCACGTGTAGTTCATCATGTCGGGGATGAAGCCGCCGGGAGGCCGCAGGTTGGCCTCCAGCACGACGAAGCGGCCATCCGGCAGCCGGAAGAACTCCAGGTGGAACCAGCGCTCGCGCAGACCGAAGGCGGCCACCACCTGCCGGCCGAGCACGTCCAGCGCGGGGGGAATCTCCAGGTGGCTCCAGAAGGAGATGTCCCGCCGCTCCACCACCGTCTCCATGCCTCCGTCGCTGTACTCGTGGCTGAGGGTGAAGACGATGACGCCGTGCCGGTCGACGATGCCGTCGTACGTGACGATGGTGCCGCGCACGAAGGGCTGCCCCACGTACGTGGTGGGCAGCGGGTGCGCCAGGGCGGCGTCCACGTCCGCGTCGCTGGAGACCTTGAAGGTGTTGGCCGCGCCCACGCCCACGTCGGGCTTGAGCACCAGCGGGTAGCCCACGCGGCTGGCGAACTCCTTCACCTGCGCGGCGTCGCGCACGCGGATGAGGTCCGGGTGGGGCACGCCCGCCTGATGGAAGACCTGCGCCATGCCCGACTTCGAGCGCATGCGGTGGATGTCCGCCGGCTGGAGGCCCGGGACATGGAAGTCCTCGCGCAGGCGGGCTTCGACCTCCAGCCAGGACTCGTTGAGCGAATCGATGCGCTCCAGCCGGCCATGGCGCCACGTGAGGTAGCCGGCCGCGCGCGTGAGGGAGTCTTCGTCGTGCAGGCTGGAGACGAAGTAGTACTCGCGCAGGGAGTCGCGCAGCTCGGGGCGCAGGGACTCGTAGGCCGCGTCGCCGATGCCCAGCACCGTGACGCCCCGCTCGCGCAGCGCGGTGACGAAGTGGAAGAAGTGGGACGGGAAGTGCGGAGAGATGAAGACGAAGTTCATGGCTCCTCGGGGCGACAGTCCCGGTACCCATGGACCATAGCGCGATGCGCGCCCGCGCCCACTTCCTTGTCGTCGCCCACCTGTCGCCCCGAGGGGGGCGTGCCCGCCCGTGCCCCGGGACTCGGACCCTGAGCGGGCCGCCCGCTCGGAGTCCTTCAGCGCAGGTGTGTGAAGACTCGCGGGGCGGTGGGCCACTCCACCTCTGGAGATGGCAGCGCGCAAATCACCCGGGTGCCCCCCGCCCAGGGCAGCCACCCCGCCCCGAGCATCAGCCGACTGGACACACACGGCCCCCGGAGCATCACCGCGCAGCTCGCCCCCTGCTCCACCATGTCCCGCATGGCCACGCGCAAGAGGCGCTTCTGCTCCGCGCGCGGCACCGACGCGTGGAAGGCGAGCAGGTCCACCAGGGCGATGGTCAGCGGGCCCCGGGCATTCATCTGAAGCGTGTAGAAGTTGACCAATCCTCGCACGGCGCCGTCGCGTTCCAGGACGAGGGTGCGCGGCACGTCCCGGTACTGGAGCTGATGCGCGAGCCGCTCGGGCGTATAGGCGTATCCCAGGCTCACCGACTCCATCATCCGTTCCACCAGCGCCATGCACGCAGGCAGGTCCTCCGGACGATAGGGCCGGATGCCCTCCATTGTGTCCACGGACGGAGCGCTCCCGCGCAGCCACGGCCGCGCGAGCGTGAAGAGCGCGCGCTCGGCCGCCGTCTTGGACCAGCGCGCCACCGCCGCCGCGTCGAAGACGTGAAGCCACATGCCCAGCGTGTCGAAGGCCCGCAGGCCAGGAGTCTTCCTCCAGAAGCGCTCCGCCACACTGCCGTCCTCCATACAACCCAGCATGAGCAAGGCCCCGCGCTCGCGCTGACGCGAGGACATCGTCTCCGTCAGCTTCTGCCCCACGCCCGTTCCTCGGAACGCGGGGTCCACACTGAGCCAACTCCCGTACGTGCCTTCCACGGTACGAGTCCCCAGTCGGAGCCGGATGGGCTCCGCGAACAGGACTCCCGCCAGCTTCCCACCCGAATACGCGGCCAGACGGTACTCTCGCGTCGCGAGCCTGTTGCCGAAGAGAAACCAGTCCAGCATCCGAGGCTGGAAGTCCGTCAGCGGCCCCTGCGCTCCGTAGTATTTGCCCCAGACGCGGT
This sequence comes from Myxococcus sp. CA040A, assembly GCF_013336725.1. NCBI lineage: Bacteria > Pseudomonadati > Myxococcota > Myxococcia > Myxococcales > Myxococcaceae > Myxococcus > Myxococcus sp. CA040A. Next base: position 93,664 of record NZ_JABUMR010000006.1, read on the forward strand.
TGACGAACTGGGACGCATCCACCGCGTCCCCTTCGTAGGTCCGCACCTCAACCATGCAGGCGCTCCGACGGAGCGGGGACGCTGGCGGTCTGCGCCGGATGTGGACCGAACAGGTGCGTGTAGAGCGCGCGGGTGGAGGGCGTCAGCGCCTCCCACTCGGGAAGATGGATGCGCTCCGACTCCACGAGGACCTTCGAATAGAGCGCCTCGTAGACACGCTTCACCTTGCCCGGGGCGATGGCATCCACGTCGAAGGCGGGCACCAAGCCCACCAGCTTGAAGCCCTGGTTCTCCGCGTTGCGCTGCGCGCGCGCCGTCTTCAGCGTGGAGTAGTAGAGCACCACCTCCGCGCCGATGTTGCGGCCCACGATTTCCAGCGCCGCGGTGCCCAGGAAGCCGATGCCCAGCCCGCGCCGCGAGGGCTCCAAGACACCCAGGGCCGCGGAGAGCTGCAGCCCGCGCACGTTCCGCTCCATCGTCAGCAGGCCGATGATGTCCCCGCTCGCGCGGTCACGCACGAGGATGCCGTACAGCGAGCGGTCCGGAGACTCGCCTCGGAGGAAGAACTCCCGCTCGTAGAACGAGGGCTCCAGGTGACGACTCTCCGTGCCGACCCGGATGTCCGGATACCAGCTCTCCAGCAGGGCCGTCAGGCGAGGGAGGTCCTCCCGCGCGAGCTGCTCCGCGGAGCAGCCCTCCGGTGTTTCAATCCCCGACAACATCTCCTCAAGACTCAGCCAGCGCATCAGGTTCATGCGCGCCACGGTAGGGTGCGCGGATGCGGAGCAAAGACCCGCGGGCCGGAATCCTCGCGGGTCTGTTTTTGATGAATCAGCCCTTGCCCGCAATCGTGACGTGCTCCACAGGCAACACGTCTCGGAGTGGGGCACCGCCGAAGCGGCCTCTCGACTTCTCAAGGACCGCTGTCCCCGAGCCGACGAGCCCACGCCTCGCAAGGCGCCGCACGCGAGTCTCGGGCGCGGTGGACTGGTGGACGCAGCCTCATCCCGGGGGACATGACGGCACGAGTGGACCGGCGTATGAAATGGGTGTCGCGCCCACACGTTGGGAACAGACAGTGATTTCCGGAGGAGCACCCAGGTGAGCCCTTCATGACTCTCGGCGGTCCCGTGACATCCCCGCCCGGACCCCAGCCCGCGCTCGTGCCCGCGCGGCCCGCCTCGCCGTGGAAGCTGCCCACGGTGCTGCAGCCGCACGCGAGCCTGCTCACCAACTACCTGCTCGGCTCGCTGCTGGCGGGACCTGGGTTCCCCATCCTCGCGCTCCTGCGCTACTTCAAGTTCCGCACGCTGCGCTACGAGCTGGACGAGGAGGGCATCACCATGCGGTGGGGCATCCTCTTCCGACGCGAGGTGTCCCTCACCTATGCGCGCATCCAGGACATCCACCTGTCCAGCCATGTCGTGGAGCGGTGGTTGGGACTCGCGCGCATCCAGATTCAGACGGCGAGCGGCAGCGCCCAGGCGGAAATCACCATCGAGGGCATCCAGGACTTCGAGGCGATGCGCGACCTGCTCTACTCGAAGATGCGCGGCACCCGGGACCGGGGCTCCGCCGTGGCGAAGTCCTCCTCGCTGGCGACAGGTGAGTCGGAGGCACTGGCGGCCGCGCTGCGCGAGGTCGCCGCCGAGGTCCGCGCGCTCCGTCAGGAGCTGGGCGCGCGCAACGCGAAGGAGCAGGCGGATGAGTGACGTGCCCCACGCCTGGCTCCTGCGGTTCTTGAAGGTGGACCCCGAGCCCCAGCTCCCCGAGGGCACGGTGCGCGTGTTCCGCGCGGCGCCGCAGTACCTGCTCTATCGACGGGTGCTGCTGGGGTTCAAGCACGTGGTGGCCGTCGTGGGCGCGGTGGTGGCATGGGCCTTCCTGAGCCAGATGCTCACGCCCATGCTTCGCGGCCTTCCCGCCACGACGCTCGTGACGACGCTCATCTACGCGGTGGAGGTCGTCGCGTGGCTGGGCTTCCTGGTGCTGGTGCTGCCCTTGAGCTTCTTCGTGGTCCGGCTCGACTACGAGCTGCGCTGGTATGCGCTGACGGACCGGAGCCTGCGCGTCCGCGAGGGCGTCATGTCGCTGCGGGAGAAGACGATGACCTTCGCCAACATCCAGCAGATCTCCATCCAGCAGAACCCCCTCCAGCGGATGCTGGGCATCGCCGACGTGAAGGTGGAGACGGCGGGCGGAGGCAGTGGCTCGCGCTCCCGCGAGTCGGACACGGACATGCAGGAGCACCTGCACGAGGCCCGCTTCCGAGGCGTGAGCAACCCCGAGGCGATTCGCGACGCCATCATGGAGTGCGTGCGGCAACACCGGGACACCGGCCTCGGCGAGCCCTCGGAGCTTGCCACGAACCCGGCGCCCACAGTCGCGCCGGCCCCGTCGACACTGGAGGCGGCGCACGAAGTGCTCGCCGAGGTCCGCGCGCTGCGAGGCACGCTGGCGGAGCGACCTGCGGCGCGCGCGACTCCTCGGGCGTCGTGAGCGGCACGCCTGGCCGGTGCGCTGGCGGGGACGCCCTCTCGCCTCGCTCGACTCCTCGGAACTCGTGAGCGGTGCCGACGAGCCACGCCGCTCCAGTTCTTGGACATGAAGAAGCCCGGTCGGCCACCTGGGCCGCCGGGCTTCTGTCCTTCCGCGCGTCAGGCGACGACTACGCGTTGGGGCGAATCATCGACACGTCGAACTGGCGGCCGACGACGTAGCCCGTGCGGGGCCCCGGGCGGGTGAGGCCGCCGGTGTTCTCGTCGACGTAGAAGCGGTTGTTCGGGTTGGTGTCCGCGCCACGGCTCTGGTTGCGCGTCGCCGGGTCGTTGAACGTGTAGTAGGTGCGGCCCTGCTGGTCCACGCCACGACCGGTGATGACGACGAAGTGGTCGGTGATGCCGTCGGCGTTGCCCACGTTGGCGGTCGACTTGTGGTTGACGCCCACGACGACCGGCTTGCCCGCGGCCAACTGCTGGTCGATGTAGTTCCGGCCGCGCTCCGCCGCCTGGCGGTCCACGGTGATGCCGTTGGGGCCCTCGCCCGTGGCGACCTGGATGCGGCGGGTGACGTCCGTCACGTTGGCGCCGCTCTGCCGAGCCATCGCCGTCGCCGCGCGGAAGCACGCCTTGTCACCAGCGCGCTCCACCTGGCTGGCGTCGTACTGGCTGATCCACGGGGTGCGCGTCTGCACGGCCGCGCGGTCCGTCGTCGCCGCGACGCGCTCGGTGTCGTTGAGGTTCGTCGGCGTCGCGCCGTTGGTCGTGGTGGTGGGGCGCTCGGAGGCCGGGCGCGGCGTGGGCGCGGCCGTGGGGCGCTCGGAGGCCGGGCGCGGCGTCGGGGCGACCGTGGGGTTCTCCGAGACAGGGCGCGGCGTGGGCACCGGGACCTGTCCCTGGGGAACACCGTCGGCCTGCGTCGTACCGGAGCGATAGCCACGCGCATCCAGCGCCGTGACGAGCGCCGTCTCGCGGCGCGTCTGGTCGGCGCGCAGGCGGGACTCGCTGTGGTTGAAGCCAGCGGCGCGCAGGACACCCTGGTCGTTGCGGTACGCGTTCACGCGCGCATCGATGAGCGAGTCGCGGGTGACGCCGCGCGGGTCCTGCGCCAGCCGGGGCATCTCACGGTTGATGAAGTTCTGCGCGGCGCGAGGCGACTGGGTGTGCAAATCAAAGTACGTGGACGCCAGCAGCGCATTGTTCGGATCCAGGCCCGCGGCGCGGGCGGCGGCCTCGTAGCGCGGCGTGGCGTTGGTCAGCTCGCGGTTCCAGATCTGGTCGGCCTGCTGCGGGGTGTTGGCGCCCGTGCCCTGGTAGGAGAACGAGCCACGGTTGTGCGCCGCGTTGCCCGGGTCCGTGTGGCCGCCGTAGCTGGCCGTGAAGGAGCCGTCCGGACGGCGGTTGCCCTCGGAGGTGCCGACGACGATGGCCGCCTCGGAGTTGGAGCCGCCGCGGGTGAAGGCGCCCAGGTCCTGGATGTTGCGGTAGCCGTTGTTCGTCCCCGACGCGTTGGGGGACGTCAGGCCCGCCGCCGCGGTGGTGCCCGCGTCAAAGGTGTCGCCGGGATTCTGCCGCGCGCCCACGTTGGTCTGCGTGGGGTTGGCCGTCGTGCCCTCAAACCCGTCGCGGGCCGAGGGAAGCTGGATGGTCGTCCCCGCCCGAATCCGGTTCGGGTCGGCGATGTTGTTGAGCTGGGCCAGCGCATCCACGGTGGTGCCGTTCCGGGCGGCGATCTTGCTGAGCGTGTCGCGCTCCCGGATGCGGTAGCTATTGCTGTTGTCCCTGTTGCTGACGTTGTTCCTGACAGTCATGTGGATGGCTCCCTATGAGGTCCGAGGCGCCCCTCCCCAATCACTGCCACCTGGGAGGGCATCCACAGACACCTCCCGGATTTTCAAGATCATCCGCGAAAAGTTGCGAACCCACCGAACTTCGCCCTGCCCCAGAGGGAGCGCTACAACCCCGCACGGGCTGTCCGCCTGTTAATGCAACGCGTTAATCCAGTAAATCCGGAGATCCCGTGACCAATCCGTCACAATTCATGTTCAGCCTCACGACTATTTTTTGATCAAACTGATGTAATTAATTGCGGGCCGGGAGTCTGGGCTGACCACGAGGGTGTCTGTCCTGAAGACAACAATGCCCCGCCGGCCGAAGCCAGCAGGGCACTGTGATTGAAAAGATTCCATACTGCGGTATCCACGTCAGCGCGGCTTCGGACGTGGGAATCCGCGGGACTGCCGGCTACTGGCAGTTCGCGGGCTCCTTGCAGGAGTACGTGCGGGTGATGCTCATGCGGAAGCCATCCGTGCGGTTGGGACCCAGCGGGACGCAGGTACCCAGGGAGTCAGAGATGGCGCAGCCACCCGCCGGGCACCTCGCGGCCACGGTGGAGGTCAGCAGGCTGCGCGCCTGGGTGGCCGCGGCGCCGCAGGTGGCCCCTTCACCAGACCGGGTCGCCGTGTAGCGCGTCGTGCCGCAGGTACACGCCGGAGGACAGTAGGTGCGCACGCCGTCGCACTCCACCCAGCCACCGTTGTCAGGGCCCGAAGTACAGCCTGTCGTCGGAGAGGAGCACGTCACCGGCGTCCCGCTCGGACACGTCTGCTCCACACTGCAGAGCGCGGCCTCGGACGTCTCCAACGAGCCAGTCTCCTCGCCGCTCACGTCCCCCGCGTTGCAGGCCGCCAGGCCCAGCGCCACGGCAATCACTCCACTCCACATCCATCCGAGTCGAAGGTTCATTCCCCAACGGTAGAACCGCCAGTGAACCTTCATCAAGCCCCGGAAACCCGGGGCTCCGCTCCCTCTGGGAGAGAGCGGAGAGATTCCCGTCTGACTAGTTCTTTGAAATGGGGCGGTAGCGGATGCGGTGCGGCTCCAGGGCGTCGGGGCCCAGGCGCTTCTTCTTGTCCGCCTCGTAGTCCTGGAAGTTGCCCTCGAAGAAGAACGCCTTGCTGTCGCCCTCGAAGGCGAGGATGTGCGTGGCGATGCGGTCCAGGAACCAGCGGTCGTGGCTGATGACCACCGCGCATCCGGCGAAGCTCAAGAGCGAGTCCTCGAGGCTGCGCAGCGTCTCCACGTCCAAATCGTTGGTGGGCTCGTCGAGCAGGAGCAGGTTGCCGCCGCTCTTGAGCATCTTCGCCAGGTGCACGCGGTTGCGCTCGCCGCCGGACAAATCCTTCACGCGCTTCTGCTGGTCCTGCCCCTTGAAGGCGAAGCCCGCCAGGTACGCGCGGCTGGGCACCTGCCCCGCGCGGCCCAGGTCCAGGTGGTCCAGTCCGCCGCTGACCTCCTGGAACACGCTGTTGTCGCCGTTGAGCGCGTCGCGGCTCTGGTCCACGTAGGCCATCACCACCGTCTCGCCAATCTTCAGCTCGCCCGCGTCCGGCTTCTCCGTGCCCGTCATCATCCGGAACAGCGTCGTCTTGCCCGCGCCGTTGGGGCCGATGACGCCCACGATTCCGCCCGGCGGCAGCTTGAAGTTCAAATCGTCGATGAGCAGCCGGTCACCGTACGCCTTGCGCAGCCCCTTGGCCTCCACCACCAGGCCGCCCAGCCGGGGGCCGGGAGGGATGATGACCTCGCCGGTGGCCTCGCGCTTGTCCTGCGTCTGGTTGAGCATCTCCTCGTACGCGGAGATGCGCGCCTTGCTCTTGGCCTGACGGGCCTTGGGCGACTGGCGCACCCACTCCAGCTCGCGCTTGAGCGTCTTCTGCCGCTGGCTCTCCGACTTCTCCTCCAGCTCCAACCGCTTCTGCTTCTGCTCCAGCCAGCTGGAGTAGTTGCCCTTCCAGGGCACGCCCTCGCCGCGGTCCAGCTCCAGAATCCACTCGGCCGCGTTGTCCAGGAAGTACCGGTCGTGGGTGATGCAGACGATGGTGCCCTTGTACTCCTTGAGCGCGACCTCCAGCCACGCGACGCTCTCCGCGTCCAGGTGGTTGGTGGGCTCGTCGAGGAGGAGCAGGTCCGGCTTCTCCAGCAGGATTCGGCACAGCGCCACGCGGCGCTTCTCACCGCCGGACAGCTTCGTCACGTCCGCGTCGCCCGGGGGCAGGCGCAGCGCGTCCATGGCCATCTCAATCGTGCGGTCCAGCTCCCACCCGTTCGCCGCGTCGATGGCGTCCTGGAGCCGGCCCTGCTCGGCGAGCAGCTTCTCCATCTCCGCGTCGCTCATGGGCTCGGCGAACTTCGCGCTCACCTCGTTGAAGCGGTCCAGCGAGGCGCGAATCTCCTTCAGCCCCAGCTCCACGTTGCCCTTCACGTCCAGCGAGGTGTCGAGCTGCGGCTCCTGCGCCAGATAGCCGACCTTGGCGGTCGGGTCCGGCTTCGCCACGCCGAAGAACTCCGTGTCCACGCCGGCCATGATGCGCAGCAGCGTCGACTTGCCGGAGCCGTTCGGGCCGATGACGCCAATCTTCGCGCCCGGGAAGAACGACAGGTAGATGCCCTTGAGGATCTCCTTGCCATTCTTGACCTTGCGCAGGTCCTGCATCGTGAAGATGAAATTCTGGGCCATCTGGGGCTTCCTGCTCTGGAGCGGGTGGGGGCTCGCGGATACCAGGGTGGAACAGCGCACTCAAGGCGAGAGAGTCCCGCGGTCACCCACCCTCTCTGCACCGGACGTCCGCCGCGAAGCACCCGGGCCCTCGTCAACCGCGCCTTCGGTCCGCACTGAACGATTCCATCAATATCCAGGCTTCATTGAATTGTTTGAATTACACCCTTAGCCTCCCGCCTCCATCCCGTTGCCCTGGAGGCAGTCATGAAGGTTTCGCCGAGCGTCCATCTCCCCCTGGTCCTGGCCGCGGCCCTGCTGTCAGTGGCCTGTGGAGGCGCGCTGGAAGAGGGGCCCGACGAGGTGGAGGAGACGGCCATTGCCCAGGGTGAGCAGGCCCTGGCGCCGCTGGCCTCGAGCATCTCGTTGTGCACCCCGCAGGGCGCCACCAGCCCCACCGCCTTCCCGTCGTTCCGGTGTCTCGGAAACGCCAGCGGCGGCACGCCCCCGTACAGCTATTCGTGGACGGGCCTCACGCACAGCCTCGTCACCTCGTGGACCACCAACACGGCGAGCTCGCGGGTCAGCGGGCTCTGCGACCCGGACGTGACGGCCCGGGTGGAGTTCACCGTCACCGACTCGCTGGGCGCCACGGCCTCCGCCACCCGGTCCTTCTTCTGCTTCGTCGTCGTGCCCTGACGCGCACACACCGCGCACCGCCTCCGAGGTGTAACCCCCGGAGGCGGTGTCGGTCCGCTTCACCTCACCCGAGACTCAGAACGGGCACGGGTCGGCGGGCGTCCACCCGGAGATGCCCGCGTTGCCCAGGACGTTGGGCTGGTGCGGCGTCGTGCTCAGCCAGAAGTTCTGGTACGTGCGCTTGGCGTGGGGCATGCGCCGGAACGGCGAGCACACCGCGAAGTAGATGCTGCCTCGCTCCTGGAAGTCGTTGTTCGTGCCCGCCAGGCTCCAGTACCGCCAGCTCAACTGGTTCTCACGCGTGCTGTGGCAGGCGCGGCATGACGGCCCCTGCACCTGGAGGTACTCGTTCGTCTTGCCAGCCAGCGCCCAGTTGGGCTGCACGTAGGTGGAGTTCTGCGTCGCGGAGGGCAGCGTGGCCCCGCCGTACCAGCCCTGCACCAGCTCCTGGATGGTCGTCGTCACGTTGGTCTCCAGCACCGCCTTGTTCAGCTCCCGGAACTGCGCCTCCTGGCTCGCGCGGGAGAACGGGAAGATGCCGCTGACGGGCGGCGATTCGATGGTGGAGTAGCGATAGCTCTCCAAGTCGAACGGGATGAAGCGGGCGTTGAGGTCCCCGCGCGGGTCCGCGGAGAACGGGTCTCCGGCATGGCAGACGTTGCACAGGTGGGGCACGTACTTGTCGCCGTTGCCGTCCAGGTCCGCGCGGTCCACGCGGTTGCCCACGGCGTCGAAGACGTAGAACTTCGTGTACTGCGCGCCCGGCAGCGTCGGATGCGGGCTGTACTCCATGGCCACCGTGGCGATGGGCGCCACGTTGGCGGTGGCGAAGTCCACGCTGGCGTGGTTCGTCACATAGAAGGCCCGGTTCGCTCCCGCGCGCTTCATGTGCATGCTGCGCCCGAAGCCCAGGTCCCCGTTGTTGAAGTAGTAGGCCGTGGCGTCGTCCGCGCCGAAGCCGTTGAGCGTCTTCCACGTGGCCAGCGTCAGCTTCGCGCTGCCCGGGTCGATGGCCGCGTAGTAGGCCGCCGCCGTCACCGCGGAGCCATCGCCGTAGTTGTTGAGGAAGTCGGTGCCGGTGGGCACGCCCAAGGTCAGCGTCACGTCCGACGTGCAGACGGAGTACGGATAGGGCACCGTCAAGTCGTTGGTGCCCGCGTTGCCGGGCCCCGTGGTCGGGTTCACCGTCGCGGTGCTGATGACCAGCCCGTTGGAGTCGAGCACCTCGATTTTGATGACGGTGCTGGCCGGCAGTCGGGTGACGGCGTTGAGCGCCGCATCCAGGGTGGTGGTGTACACGGTGGGGGTGATGGTCCCGTTGGGGATGGTGAGGCGCACCGTCAGCGGCACCGGCAGCCGCCCGGTGTCGATGTGCACGCGCATGCAGTCCGCGCCCGTGGAGACGATGTCCGCGTTGAACACGGAGAAGTGCGGCACCGCGCCCACGTACGAGTCCCCCTGCAGGAACAGCGTGCCCTCCTCGCCCCATACGCCCTTGCTCTCGTCGTAGAACCACAGCGGCATGGACTCGGGCAGGCCCGCGGGCAGCTCCGCCTGCCTCGGGTCCACAGGGAAGAACACCTGCGCGGGCGTCTCCTTGCGCAGATTGAAGCGACGGCCCTCGTCATCGAAGATGTTGACGTCCAGCGCGCCGAAGCTCGTCAGCGTCACCACGTTGCCCTCTTGGGTCACCGCGGACAGGTCTCCGGGCATGCGGCCCTCCGGGTCCCTCAGGTCCACCGGCGCGAGCCACGCCGTGAGCGGCTGGTTCGCCGGATTGCCTTCCGCATCCACCAGCGAGTTGGCCTGGAGCCTGAGCACCACGGGGCGCTGGTCGCCCGACACGCTCGCCTCCAGCGTCATCTCCTCCTGGGGAATCAGCGTGAAGCGCTGCGCGGGCACCAACCGGTACTGCCCGTCCGGCGCCTGGTCCAGCAGCACGCGCGACAGGAGCTGGAAGCCGGTGGCGCGCACGTTGAGCACGTACCGCGCCGACTCCTCCACCATGAGCTGGAAGCCGCCCCGAGCGTTGGTGATGGCCTCCTTGTTTCCCACCGTCACCCGCGCACCGGCCACCGGCTGGTTCAGCGCGTTGAGCACCTGCCCGCCGAAGTACGCCACCGGCCCCTGCGTGCTCACGCGCACCTCGCTCGTCGCCACGCCACCGCGTCCGTCGGAGGCCACCGCCCAGACGCTGAAGCGCCCCTGCGCCGAGGGCAGTGTCCACAGCACGTCCGCGTTGGGCTGCGCCGACACCGCGCCCGAGCCCGCGGACGCCACCCAGCGCCACGTGAGCGCGTCACCATCCGAATCGCTCGCCAGCGCAGTCAGTCGCAGCGTTTCACCCGGCTGCGCGTTGCGCACAGCCTGCGTGCCCCGCCACGCCACCGGCGCGCGCAGCACCGGCCGCGCGTTGCGGAACGTCAGGTCCCGCCGCACCACGACGCTGCCCACCTGCACCGACGCCGCCGCAAGCTCCGCCTCCACCCGCGCCACCACGTTCCAGCTTCCCGCAGGCGCATCACCCACCGCGTACTGGCCCAGGGCATTGACCTGCACCTCCGAGGACACCGTGGCGTTGGTGGCCGGATTCACCAGCCGCACCCGCGCCGCGACATTCACGCCCAGGAAGTTGTTGCGCGACAGGGGCACCGAGCCATCGCGCAGGAGCGCCCGTCCCCACACCAGCGGACGCACCGGCACCAGCGGCAGGTGGATGGGCATGACGAACGTCTCGTCCGCCAGGCTGAAGTTCGTCGTCTGGCATCCGCTCACGAAGCCCGGCGCGCTCCAGCACAGCCGGTACGTTCCCGCCGGCTGACGCGGCACCCCGAAGAAGCCATGCACGTCCGAGAACACGTGCACGCTGTCCACGCTGGTCGCGACGTTGCGCACCCACAGCTCCACGTTGGGCAGATACACCCGCCCCGCCCAGCCCGACCCGAAGGCCTGCGTGTAGACGTGGTTGTGCACCTCCGCTCCATCGTTCTGCGCCGCCTGCGCCACACCGCGTGTCGTGTCCGCGCGAACAGGCGCGGCCGGCTCCCGACTGCACGCCACCGCGACCACCATCACACTCAAAGTGAAAAACGCCCGCGCACTCGCGCGTTGCAGACCTGGCATGAGGTACCCCCAGCTTCCGTTGGAAGACTCCCGGTTTCGGGCGCCGCGTCCCTCGGGGGACTCCCGCGCCTCCCCACCTCCGGGCCGGCGTGGAGGCTCAACCGTGTCAAAACAAGAACATTGTGGAAAGCCACTATTTCATGACGCAAACCGCCACGCGGAGTGCGACCCGGCGAGACCTGCAGCGGACGCCCTCCATGGCGGGGCAGGGAGTTCTGACGGCGAAGGTCCGAGGTGTTAGGAGAAGCGCGCCATGTCGACGCCCACTCCCGCCCTCGAGCTCACGGGGCTCACCAAGCGCTACGGTGACTTCACCGCGTTGCAGCAGATGGACCTCACCATCCAGCCCGGAGAAATCTTCGCGTTGCTGGGGCCCAACGGCGCGGGCAAGACGACGATGATTGGCAGTGTGTGCGGCCTGGTCCGCAAGACGGCCGGCACCATCCGCGTCTTCGGGAAGGATTTGGACCAGGACCCGGTGGGCCCGCGCTACCAACTGGGCCTGGTGCCGCAGGAGATCAACTTCGACCCGTTCTTCACCGTCGCGGAGTCCTTGCGCATCCAACTGGGCTTCTACGGGCAGCGCCAGGACGAGGCCCGGGTGGACGAGGTGCTCACCGCCCTCAACCTGCACACCAAGAAGGACTCGCTCACGCGCGCGCTCTCCGGCGGCATGAAGCGCCGGCTGCTCATCGCCAAGGCGCTGGTGCACAAGCCCAAGCTCGTCTTCCTGGACGAGCCCACCGCGGGTGTGGACGTGGAGCTGCGCCGCGACCTCTGGACGTACGTGCGCAAGCTCGCCTCGGAGGGCACCACCATCCTTCTCACCACCCACTACCTGGAAGAGGCCGAGGAGCTGGCGGACCGGGTGGGCATCATCAACGAGGGCCGCCTGCTGATGGTGGAGAACAAGGCCACGCTCTTGCGCCGCTTCGGCGAGAAGCGCGTGGTCGTCACCTTCCAGGAGCCGCAGACCACGCTGTCGGAGGCCACGCGCCGCTTCACGCCGCGCCTGTCCGAGGACGGCCGCTCGCTCACCTACGTGGAGCGCGAGGGCGTGGCCCCCGCCGGAGACCTGCTGCGCGTGCTGTACGCGGAGGGCCTGCCCATCGCCGACGTGGAGACGCGTCGCTCCCGCCTGGAGGACGTGCTGCTGGAAGTCCTCCGGGGACGTCCCTCGCCCCAGGCCGCCTGACCCCTTCCCTTCTTCCGCGCCCCCGCCCCACCGCGAGGCCCGTCACGGGCGCGCGAAGGCGGCGTGCGCCACGCAAAGACACCACCATGAACGTCCTCGGGATGCAGACGCTGTTCGTGAAGGAGGTCCGGCGCTTCATGCGAGTGCCGGGGCAGACCGTCCTCTCACCGCTCATCAGCACCACGCTGTACTTCATCGTCTTCGGCTACAGCATCTCCGGCCGCGTCCACGAGGTGGAGGGCTCGCCCTACCTGCACTTCATCGTGCCGGGCCTCGTCTTCCTGGGCATCGCCAACAACGCGTTCCTCAACAGCTCGTCGTCGCTGTTCATCACCAAGATTCAGGGCACGGTGGTGGACCTGCTGGTGGCACCCCTGGGGCCCGGGGAGCTGATGGCGGGCTTCATCGGCGGCGCCATGGTGCGCGGCCTCGTCGTCGGCGGCCTGACCTGGGCCGTGGCGGGCGCCTTCACCGGCTTCAGCCTGGAGCACGCGTGGGTGGCCGTGTACTTCCTGCTCATCGCCTCCTACGTCTTCAGCGTGCTGGGCATGCTCGCCGCCGTGTGGGCGGAGAAGTTCGAGCAGATCAACTTCTTCCCCACCTTCGTCATGCTGCCGCTCACGTTCCTCGGCGGCGTCTTCTATTCCGTGCGCGAGCTGCCCGCGCCCTGGAACACCATCAGCCTCTTCAACCCCATGGTCTACATGGTGGAGGGGCTGCGCTACGGCATGCTCGGCCGCAGCATGTACTCGCCGCTGTTCGGCGGCGGCATCCTCGCCGGCGTCGCCGTGGTGGCCACCGTCGTCGTGTACTTCGTGCTCCGCTCGGGTTACAGGATGAAGGCGTGAGTCCCACCCAGACCTTCACTGTCCCGTGTCAATGTGGGGTGACAGCCGACCGGTCATTTCCCGCACGGTGAGAAAGGGAGATATTCTCCCGAGCACATCATGGCGGTGCCATTCGGTAAGTACGAGTTGCTGCGGAAGATTGCCTCGGGAGGCATGGGACAGGTGTTTCTGGCCCGTGAGCACGGAACGGGCTTCGAGCGGCTGGTGGTCCTCAAACTCATCCTCCCGCACCTCGCGGAGGATGATGAGTTCCTCTCCATGTTCCTGGATGAGGCCGGGCTGGTAGCCCGCCTCACCCACCCCAACCTCATCACCATCCTCGACCTGTCCCAGATTGAGGGTCGGCACTGCCTGGCCATGGAGTACGTCCAGGGTGACGATGTGCGTCGTCTGGAGAAGTTCTCCCGGGCGCAGAACAAGCCGATGTCGGTGGGATTGATTCTGCGCGTCATCGCGGATGCCGCGGCGGGGCTCCACTACGCGCACCAGGCGCGGGACGTCCAGGGCCGGCCCATGCGGCTGGTACACCGCGACGTGTCACCGCAGAACATCCTGGTCGGCTTCGACGGCGGCGTGAAGGTCATCGACTTCGGTGTGGCCAAGGCTGCCACCAGCAGCGCCAACACGGCGACGGGCGTCCTCAAGGGCAAATACCCCTACATGTCCCCCGAGCAGGCGAGCGGCCTGGCCATCGACGCGCGCAGTGACTTGTTCGCGCTGGGCGTCGTCATGTGGGAGATGCTGACGGGCAAGCGGCTCTTCAAGGGTGACTCGGACTTGATGACGCTGCGGCTGGTGAAGGACTGCCAGGTGCCGCGCCCCTCGCAGCTCAACCCCAAGCTGCCGCCGGGCCTGGACGAAGTGGTGCTCAAGGCGCTGGCGCCCACACCGGACGAGCGCTACCCGGACTGCGGCGCCTTCCGGTTGGCGCTGGAGGACTACACGCTCAACCTGCGGCTGCCCTCCAGCAGCGCGCACCTGTCGGCGTACCTGCGGGAGCTGTACGCGGACCGCATCTCCACGGAGACGGACCCGGCGAAGCTGGACCAGCTCGCGGAGGACGCGGACCTGGACTCGCGCTCCAACTCGTCGCTCAGCGGCGTGGGGGGCCCGGGCGGGCGCACGTCCGCGTCGCGGCAGCAGCCTCGCAACGTCACGCCGGGGACACGCTCGCGGCAGCAGCTGGCGGCCGCCGTCGGAGGCCCCGTGGTGCAGGACCGCACGCGCGGCACCGCACCCATGGAGCGCGCGCCCAGCGCGGAGGTGCGCCGCATTCCATGGGTGCCCGTCGTCGCGGCGGGCGCGGGGTTGCTGGTGGCGGCCGTGGCCGTCATCTTCCTGCGCGGACCGGCGGGCGCGGCGACGCTGCCCGTGACGACGACGACTCAGCCGGTCCACGTGGAGCGCGAGCTGCCTCCGACTCCACCCAAGCCCACGCCGGAGCCGGTGAAGATGGTGGAGCTGCCCGTCATCACCGAGCCGCCCGGCGCCACGGTGAGCATCGCCGGCGAGGAGCGCGGCGTGACGCCCATGAAGCTGGAGCTGGAACAGGGCGCGCCCATGGTGGCGGTGACGCTGGCGCTCAACGGCTACGAGCCGGTGACGCGCGAGGTCTCCGCCGCCGACGACGAGCTGCGGCTGGAGCTGCGGCGCCAGGGCGGCAAGTCCCCTGGCTCCACGAGCACCAAGCGCCCCGGGAATTCCCAGCAGGGTGGGAACCTGGGCATCAAGACGGGCCGCTGAGGCGGCGGCCCGGGTCCGCGGGCCCTCTTAGGGGGTGGCCTGCGGACGCGGCTTGCCCTTCGCGGCCGTCGACGACGTCGACGAAGTCGAAGACGCCTTCGGCAGCGCGGGCGGAGGCGGCTTGGCGAAGGAGTCGATGAGCGGCATGACCATCTGGGCCACGTCCAGGATGGGCCCCTCGAAGTTGTCCACCATCCTGACGGTGGTATCCAACCTCAAGAGCTTGTCGCTCTCCGCCGTGTGCTCGTTCCAGGCGACGCCGCCCACGGGCCCTGGCGTGCCGGTGCGCAGGAACTGGACCAGGGAGTCCACGAGGTTGCTGGTGAACTTCCGGTCCTCGTCCCCGAAGAGGTCTCCCGTCGGCGGGACGTGGTCCGCCGTCTCCAGGAAGAAGGAGACATCCCCGCCGTGGGGCACGCCCAGGGGCTGCCGGGGCGCGAGCATCTTCGCGCGGTACTCGAAGTAGTAGCGCCAGGCGTGGGCCCCATGGTGGGAGTGGAAGGACGCCAGGTGGCGCGGCGTGACGGAGAAGACGAAGTCGCGGCACATCCGCCGGCCAATCTCCCGGTCGTCATTCACGTCGGGGTAGAGCTGGCGAATCATCTCGCCCAGGGGGCCCAGCTTCTCGATGATGGTGGCCGGGTCGATGCCGAACGAGGACACCACGCTCGAGTCATCGCTCGTGCTGCCGAGGATGAGCGGCAGCTTGAGCTGCGAGCCCGCCTCGAAGCTGGCGCGAATCGTCTGGGGGAGCACCGAGTCCCCGTAGATGGGGCTGGGCGCGTTGCCGCTGTCCGAGGGGAGCGCCCAGAACTTCTCCGGGTCCAGCTTGCGCAGCTTCTCCATGGTGGCCTGCTGCCAGGGGACGCCCTGATGGTGGGCGAAGGCCACGCCCGCGAGCTTCGCGTCGGCCACGGACTTCTCCTGGAGCACGTAGGAGCTCATGGCCACGCCGCGGCGGAAGGGGTTCTTCTCCCGGATGAGCGGTGAGGTGAAGAACGCCAGCACACTCTTGGCGCCGGCGGACTGGCCCATGATGGTGATGTTGCTGGGGTCTCCTCCGAACTGGGCGATGTTGTTCCTCACCCACTCCAGCGCGAGCATCTGGTCCAGGATGCCGAAGTTGGCCGGGCCGCCCGGGTTCTCCTTCTCCAGCTCCGGGTGCATGAAGAAGCCCAGGTGTCCCAGGCGGTAGTTGAAGGTGACGAGCACCACGTCGCGGGCGGCGAGCTGCGTGCCGTCATAGGGGGGCACGCGGCCCGTGCCGATGATGAAGGCGCCGCCGTGAATCCAGAACAGCACGGGCAGCTTCGCGCCCGGGTCCGTCTTGGGTGTCCAGACGTTGAGGTAGAGGCAGTCCTCGGCCATCTTCCCGGGGTCACCGCCGCCGCCCGCGATGCAGGCCTCGCGCGACTGGAGCGCGGAGGGACCGAAGTCGAGCGCCTCGCGAGGGCCGGTCCACGCGGGGATGCGCTGGGGCTCGCGCCAGCGGAGGTCGCCCACGGGGGGCTTCGCGTAGGGGATGCCCTTGAAAACGGAAACCTTCCCTTCCACCTTGCCTAGCAGCTGGCCTTCCTTGGTGGTGACCGGGGGTGTCTTGATGACATTCATTGTCTGGCTCCGTTGGGGGTGAATGGGGACGTGTCCACGTGCGGGGGCACACGGTCGGAGCCAGGAGAGGGACTACCTGTCGAGGAGCTACGCGAGCGAATCGCCTGACCACCGTCCGGGTGGGGTGCGTGACATAGAATTTCGCCGCAATGTCTAGCAACCCGCGTGGCGAGAGGTTCAGCCCAAGCGCGGGTTATGAAACAGAGCCGGTGTGACGCACCTCCCTGGGGGCCCTGGCGACTGTCGGCCGAAGCGCGGAGAGGGTGCCCCGTGGGGCGCGCGTGTCGTCTGAATGTGACACTTCCGGTGAGGCCCGCACCCGCCGCTCAGACTTCCTCGAACTTCGCCCCTGTGACCTTGGCGCGTTCCAGGGCCAGCTTGAGGTCCTCGGAGACGATGAGGGCAATCTCCCACCCCCAGGTGCGGAAGACCTTTGCGCCGCCCACCTTCGTGCGGTCGATCCGCATCCCGTAGACGCTGCGGTACTGGCCGAGCTTGTCCGGCCGCTCGTCCTCGGGCTTCCAATACAGTATCTCTTCCGAGGCTTCGTCATCGATGCAGCGGATCAGCTTCGTGGCGACGAGCATGACATGCTGTTCCGGGCGTCCTTCGACATCGACGGGAATCAATTGCACATCATCGGGCGCCAGCTCCGCGAAGAGGTTGGCCACTCGGACATGGACAATTGGAGCCATGCCAACTCCCGCCGTACAGAAATCCAACCACTTTCCAGGCTCACTGATGGGAAACTTCAGGCGACCCGCATGCTGGATGGGCCGCCCCCGGGCGAACTGCCAGATGTCTTCAACCTCGGTGCCCGTCTCATCGAGCGGGTCTCCCAGGTACCAATACCCACCCCGCACGTCTTCTCTGAGCATGTAGTATCGCGACGGATTCGGCATGGTGGACTTCCTAGAGTCCTCACGGGTCCCGAGTCAAAAAGCCGTGGATTTTGGTACCTGGGGTCTGCGCTTCACTTGCGAGCTTGCGTAGCTCACTCGTGAGGGCCTTCCGGCACTCTTCCACCTTGCGGCACTCTCCCAAGGCCGACCTCAGTCGTCGATAGACGTACTCGTGATACCGCTGCGGATGCGGCCCCTTGTGGCCCACGACTTCGACAACATTCTCGGGGTCCTTCAACTTCATCCCGGCTCGTGTGAACAACTCCCTGAATCTTGGCGTCCAGGGCCCGCCGCGCGCGGCGGAGACATCGTTCTTGTTCGTGGCGATGTGATGACGCTCGCTACGCCCTCCCCGGCTCGCCATGGCCACGGCATTCGGAGCGAGCGCGATGGTGAACCCCTCCGCCGTCAAGGCGACCGAACTCACGCTGCCCACGACCGCGTACTGAAATCCCGCCTGGGACTCCACGGCCATGGCAGCCTGGGCGGAGCCCGGCAACCCCACTGACTTCGCCGCCAGCCCCGCTGTGCTCCCAATGGCCACCGTGGCCAGCATGACGAAGACGCGCGCCGCGTTCTCCCCGAGCACCTCGCCGTACGCCTCACCCGCCGCATGGAGTTGCTCGAAACTCGTCGCCGTATCCACCTGGCGCACCAGCGTCAGCCACCCGTCCAGCATGCTCCACACCGTGTCCACGCCCAGGTAGGCGATGAGGCAGGCCGTCAAGGTGGCCGCCACGCCTTTACTCACCGGCTCGGGCAGCGACCACAAGAGCAGGTACATCGTCGCGGAGGCGGCGATGCCAGCCACGACTGCCTGGGGGTCCGTCATACCCTCCAGTGCTTCGGAGGTCTCCTCCCACACCGAGTCCATGGCGATGGCCAGGGCCCAGGTGTACTTGCCATCGCTGGCCAGCAGGGGGCCCTCGTCCAGCAGGCGCAAGCAGTCCCCGGGTCGGTCCTTCCGCTTGCACCACTGGCCGTAGGCACGCGTCAGCGCTTCATCCGCGTAGTCCTCCAACAGACGAGGCCCATCCACATCCCCTCCACGCTGGGGGATGAGTCGCGAGGAATCACGCTCATACCCATACACTCCACTCCGGGACGGAACGCCGAAGCGCTCCCGCGCGACCTGCATGGGATTACGAGAGGGAGGAACATCCCGTGCCAGCTCGGTGAGGGCCTCCTCGAATTCGTCGTCTTCGAGTACCGCCGCACTCACTTCCGCGTCAGGCTCCTCGCGAGGAGTGACGAGGAAGGAGTCCTCCCCGGTCTCCAGCCGCACGACTCGGCCCGTCGCGCATCCAGTGACAGCCATCAACAGGAGCAGCGACACCACCCAACGAAGCGTCATGGTAGGCCCTGGCGAGAGGCCCGCGGCGAGGCGGGCCCACCCGGCAATACCAGACGACACTGACAGGCGACCCGAGGCGTACCTCGGGCCACCTGGGTCCACGTCAGCGCTTGAAGTGGTCCGCGATGACGCTGGCCACGCAGCACGTCAGCTTCTTGCCGGTGGGGACATGCAGGAACTCGTTGGGGCCGTGCGCGTTGCTGCCCGGGCCCAACAGACCGGTGATAAGGAATTGCGCCTCAGGGAAGCGCTCACCCAGCATGCCCATGAAGGGGATGGTGCCGCCCTCGCCCATGGCCATGGCCGGCCGGCCGAAGTACGTGCCGGACGCGGACTCCACCGCGCGCGACAGCCAGCTCGCGAGCGGCGGCGCATCCCAGCCGACACTGGCCTTGTCACCCTCGAAACTCACCTTTGCGCCGTACGGCGGATCCTTCTCCAGCGCGTCCTTGAGCGCCTTCTGCGCCGACTTCGGCTCCAGCCTCGGAGGAATGCGCATGGACAGCTTCACCGTGGTGAAGGGCCGCAACACGTTGCCCGCGCTCTGCAGCGGAGGCATGCCGTCCACGCCCGTCACCGACAGCGCCGGGCGCCACGTGCGGTTGAGCACCAGCTCCCCACCGTCGTCCGACATGGGCCGCATGCCCGGCATCCACGGGAACTTGCCGAAGACCTCCTCACCCAACACCTTCGCCGCCGCGCTCGCCTGCTCGCGCCGCTCCTTCGGAATCTCCACGTGCAGGCCCTGCACCGTCACACGGCCCGTGCCCTCCTCCTCCACCCTCGACAGCACCTGGCGCAGCACGCGGAAGGACGAGGCCACGATTCCGCTCGCGTCTCCGGAGTGCACACCCTCCGTGAGCACGTCCACGCGCAGGTTGCCCGCCACCATTCCGCGCAGCGACGTCGTCATCCAGAGCTGGTCATAGTTCGCGCAGCCTGAATCCAGACACACCACCAGCGACGGCTTGCCGATGCGCGGCGCCAGCGCCTCAATGTACGCCGGCAAGTCGTAGCTGCCGCTCTCCTCGCACGCCTCGATGAGCACCACGCAGCGCGCGTGCGGCACGCCCTGCTCGCGCAAGAGGCGCAGCGCCGTCAGCGACGCGAAGGCGGAGTAACCGTCATCCGCGCCACCACGGCCGTAGAGCTTGTCGCCCTCGCGCACGGGGGCCCACGGCGTCAGGCCCTCACGCCAGCCCGTCATCTCCGGCTGCTTGTCCAGGTGGCCGTACATCAGCACGGTGTCGTCGCCGCGCGTGCCGGGCACCTCCATGTAGATGACCGGCGTGCGGTCCTTCCCCTGCTCGTCCTTGAGGCGGATGACCTCCAGCGTGAGGCCGGGCAGGTGCGGCGCCTGCGCGCGGCACCACTCCGCGACGAGCTGCACGGCGGCTTCCATGTGCCCGGCCTTCACCCAGTCCGGGTCGAAGGCAGGCGACTTGTTGGGGATGCGGATGTAGCGCTCGAGCGCCGGGAGGATTTCCTTCTCCCAGATGCGGTCGGAGGACTCGGTGGCGGTCTGGACATTCATGGCCGCGATGCTGAGCACGGGACGCCGCCCCTGTCGACACCGACAAACCCCAACTGAAGCCGGTAGCGCCTCGCCCCACCGGCCCCGCCCGCGCCTGGCCTGATGGCCTCCATCTGTGGGCCTGTCGAAAAGCCCTCCAACGAACCGAGGGCGCGAGGAGCCACCGCCCCTCGCGCCCTCCTGGAAGCACCGCGTCAGCGCCTGGGCGTCACGGCTGGATTTCGCGGACCGTCAACCACTTGAAGTCCACGTCGGTGGCGTTGTCCCAGCGGAACGTGGCGATGGGACCTCCCCACGTAATCGGCATGGCCCCGGTGGCGCCGCCGCAGTGCTGCGCATCACCGCCCCAGCTCCCTGAGTCGACCATGTCGTAGACCTTCTTCCACGTCACCTTGTCGGCGTTCTCGTTGACGTACATCTCCAGCCGCACCGCCTCCTTGCCGCTCACGGTGGTGTTGCGCATCACCGCCTTGAAGCCCACCCAGCGGCCCTTCAGCGCCGACGTCGCCGTCTTGTAGGAGGCCTGCTCGTAGGAGACGTGCCACGTCTCCTTCTGCCAGCGCGCGCGGCCGTCATAGTGCAGGCCCGCCTTGTAGCTGCTGCCCTCGCAGCCGGAGTGGTCGTCGTTGTGCTTGCCGCCGCGCGCGTACCAGTCGAAGTTGTCCTTCGCATCCGACGTGGCGTTGAGCTTCACGAAGCCCGTCATCTCCACGTTGCGCCAGTCATTGGCCGCCTGCATGTAGCCCCGGCTCGCCAGCACGTCCCGGTCATACGTGGGAATCTTCCGGTCGTCGTAGCCGGTGGAGGTGTAGACGAGCAGCCGCACCGCGCTGTTCTTCATCTTCCAGGAGCCGTCCGAGTTACGGGTGATGGTCTTCTGCGGATTGAAGCGCGCATCGGACGTCGCGTTGTCCGCCAGCGCCCACGCCTCGCCCCCGCTCTTCGAGGGGTAGAGCATCGTCACGCCGAACTTGTCCTTGCCCGTGGGCTGCGGCGTCCCGGTGTCGGTGGTGATGGCCGAAAGCTCGGAGATGCTCGCCCAGGTGTTCATCGTGCTGCCATTGACGGTGATGCGCACGTAGCGCGCGTTCACCGGCGAGAAGGAGACGCGCTCGAACGCCGTGCTCTTTCCGGACGAACTGCCCGAGGACACCTGCGTCCAGGCGGCGCCATCCGTGGAGGTGGAGATGACGTAGTGACTGACGCGCTCGTTGCCCCGGAACCAGGCGATGTCCACCGCGCTCACCGACTTCGCGGCGCCCAGGTCGCCACGAAGCCACTGTCCCACGCCATCGCTGGACCAGCGCGTGGCGGTGTTTCCGTCGATGGCGTTGGCGGGCACGTTGCCGTCATGCCCACTGGCGGTGACGGCGACGAAGCCGCCGGCGGCCAGCACGGGCGTGGAGAGCGCGAAGGCCATCAGCGCGAGCGCACCGCACGGCATGCGCCAGCGAAATCCCAGCCGGGATGAGGTCCTGTGGTGTGGATTCAAGTTGCTACCTCGAGTGAGGCCACCGAGGGCCACGACCCACCGGACGGACAGCGCCGCCCTGGCACGCCGCGTTCCCCCCGCGGCGCGTTGGCTTTCCTCCGTCGACTCGCGCCAGGGAGCTCAGGGTCTCCTCGCGGCACGTCGCCCACGGTGTTGATGACTCAACGTTCGGAACCTGCGGGCGCCAATACCCGAGGGGTCGACAGGTCATTCCCATCATCGACGCCCTCGGGCGGGCCCGCGGTCGTCCGCACGCCAGGGCAGCTACTGCTGGCTCTTGAAGCGCAACACGACGGCGGACGGCCCTTCCAGGCGCACGACTCCGTCCTGAAGCGGCGGCGTCCGCGTGTCGCCGCCAAAGCGCGGCTCCTCGCTCCACAACACCACTTCGGCGTCGGGAGGGACGCGGTGCTCCACCGTCCCGCCCAGGCCGAGCAGCACCTGGAGCACCTGCCCGCCCCCTCGCCGCTCCAGCACCAGCGCCCGAGGCCCCACGGCCCGCGCGTCATATGCGCCGCGCCGGGCCTCCCGCATCACGGAGTCCATCGCGCGCAGGCGGAGCAGCTCGCGGTAGAGCACACGGATGCCCGCGTGCTCCGGCTCCTGGGCCTCGCTCCAGTCAAGCCGGGAGCGCGCGAAGGTGTCCTCGGCCTGCGGGTCCGGCACCTGCTCACCCGCGAAGCGAGCGAAGCCCGCGAACTCCTTGCGCCGCCCCTCGGTGACGAGCCGCCCCAGCTCCTCGTGGTGGTCCGTGAAGTAGAGGAACGGCGTGCTCGCGTTCCACTCCTGTCCCATGAAGAGCAGCGGCGTGTAGGGCGACGACAGCAGCAGCGTGCTCATCGCGCGGAAGGCCGCGGGGGACACGTCGTGGCCCAGGCGCTCGCCCAGCGCGCGGTTGCCCACCTGGTCATGATTCTGGAGGCAGTGCACGAAGCGCCACGGCTCCAGGCCCTCCGCGCGCGTGCCCCGCGCATGTCCCTGGTTCTTCGACACCTGGCCCTCGTAGAACCACCCCTGGCGCAGCGTGCGCGCCAGGTCCTCCGCGCTGCCCGTGTAGTCCTGGAAGTAGCTCTCGCTGTCACCCGCGAAGGCGCGCCGCATCTGGTGATGGAAGTCATCCGCCCAGACGCCGTCCAGCCCGTGGCCTCCGTCGGACGCGGGCAGCATGAGGCGGCGCTCGTTGCGCTCATCCTCGGCGATGAGGACGACTCGCCGCCCCGGCGCGCTGGCCCGGGCGCGCTCGGCGATTTCGGTGAGCAGGTGGGGCTGTGTCTCATCGAGGATGGCGTGCGCCGCGTCCAGCCGCAGGCCGTCCAGGTGGTAGTCGCGAATCCACATCTCCACGTTGGAGAGCACCATCTCCCGCACGGGCCGGCTGTCCTTGCCGTCGTAGTTCACCGCGTCGCCCCACGGCGTGTGGTGGCGTCCGGTGAAGTAGTGCGGCGAGTACGCGCGCAGGTAGTTCCCGTCCGGACCGAAGTGGTTGTAGACGGCGTCCAGCACCACGCCCAGGCCCTGCGCGTGCGCGGCGTCCACCAGCGCGCGCAGTCCCCTCGGCCCGCCGTACACGTGCGCGGGCGCGAAGAGGTCCACGCCGTCGTAGCCCCAGTTGCGCGTACCGGGGAAGCTGGCCACCGGCAGCAGCTCCAGCGCGGTGATGCCCAGCTCCTTGAGACCGGGCAGCTTGGGGATGAGCGCCTCGAAGGTCCCCTCGGGCGTGGCGGTGCCCACGTGGACCTCGTAGAGGACGAGCGCCTGGGGCTCCACGCCCTTCCAGCCCGAGTCCGTCCACGCGAAGTCCGGCACCACGACTTCCGAAGGGCCGTGCACGCCCCCGGGCTGCGAGCGGGACCATGGGTCTGGGAATGGCCCCGCGCCGTCCACGCGCAGCTTGTAGAGCACGCCCGCGCCCTGCCCCTCCAGCACCGCGACGAAATAGCCATCGCGCTCCGGAGTCATCGGCAGCACGCGCCCCGGCTCGCCGCGCGCGTCGTGCAGCACCACCTCCACGCGTGGGTGTCCGGGAGCCCAGACCCGCCACCGCACCCTCGGGCCCGCTTCCACCCACGCACCCAGCGAGGGAACCTTCGCCTGCTTCGCGTCCGCCTTCTCCGCCAGAGCACCCATGTTCGTGTTCCTGTAATGCGCCCGCACGCATCAGGGGAGCACTTGTGCGCGGACGAGGCCCACTCTCCCATGAGAGATGTTCACGGGTGGGCGTTCACGCGATGAGGGGCCCCTCACGTCGGCCGCCCACTCAGGGAGTCGAGGGCTCGCGGTGCAACAGGAAGGGGAACGTGAGGCGGCGGAGCACCGGCAACTCCAGATGGGTCATCGCCAGCAGCGTGCGCCCCTCCAGCCAGCGCAGCTCGTCCACGAAGGGACGCCACTGCCACCCCACCTCCGGCGTGTACTCCACCTGGAGCGAGGTGCGCCCGTCCACCCGCGACGTCCCCTCGCGCAGCACCAGCGGCACGGCCCGCCACACGCCGCCCACGCGGTTCACCAGATTGGCCCCCTCGCGTCCTCCAGGGGCGATGTCCTTGCCCCACCAGCCGCGCATCCCCAGGACGCCGAGCAACCGGTGCGCGAAGCCCTGGAACCAGGCGGGCCCCAACAGCTCCGCCCGGTAGCGGCCCGGCAGCGAGTCCCGGGTGGGGGTGGGAAGGCGGGTGAACAGCAAGCGCCACTCGCGCAGCTTGCGGCGCTCCGTCACGAGCGCGAGGGGGGTGGTGACTGGCGTCGAAAGGCTCATCCCCGGACGCTAT
This sequence comes from Myxococcus sp. CA040A, assembly GCF_013336725.1. Classification (NCBI taxonomy): domain Bacteria; kingdom Pseudomonadati; phylum Myxococcota; class Myxococcia; order Myxococcales; family Myxococcaceae; genus Myxococcus; species Myxococcus sp. CA040A. The sequence goes on from NZ_JABUMR010000006.1 coordinate 117,929, forward strand.
GCAGCCTGTCCCGGCGCGCGCAGTCGTCCGTGCCCGCTCGCCCGTCCCGCGAGGGGGCCCTCCGTGAGTCGCTCCACGGGCCGGTGTCGCGAGCGCGTGAGACACGAGGTCGTCGGCCTGCTTGTGGACGCAGCGGGCCGCCAGGATGATGCGGCCCGGCCCGGAAGCCTTCCGGTCCCCCCTCCCTTGGAGCCGCCTGGAATGACTGTCGCCCGCCATGGCCTGGAGTCACGGCCCGTCCCTCGCGGTGAGGATGTCCGCGAGCGGGTCGCGGCCATCGAGGTCCTGTCCCCCCGCGAAATCGACGCGCGACTCACGGACCTGGGCTACCGGGGACAGGAGGAGGCGCGGCGCGCGGCCTCCGTGCTGGCCTACCGCCACCTGCGCCGCATCCGCAGGCTGCACCTGGAGGGGCTCGCGCCCGAGCCGGGCATGCGGGAGAACTGCATGTTCCTGGGGCCCACCGGCTCCGGCAAGACGTTCCTCGTGGAGCTGTTGTTCCGCGAAATCCTCGCCGTGCCCACGGTGCTGGCGGACGCCACCCAGTTCTCCGAGACGGGCTATGTGGGCGACGACGTCAACACGCTCCTGTCGCGCCTGTATGAAGTCGCGGACAAGGACTCGGACTGGGCCGCGTGCGGCGTCATCTGCATGGACGAGTTCGACAAGCTCGCCACCAGTCGCTCCGACAGCCGCTTCGCGGGACAACAGACCACCAAGGACGTCAGCGGCTTCGGCGTGCAGCGCAGCCTCCTGCATCTGCTGTCCGCCGCCAGCGCGGACTTCCCCCCGGACTTCGGCTTCACCAGCCGGCTCCAGCCGGACACCCTGGAGCTGTCCTGTCTGACGTTCATCGCCTGCGGCGCCTTCAGCGGGCTGCGCGCCACGGCGGAGGGCATGACGCGCACCGAACACCTGGGCTTCGGCCGTGAGCCCCAACATGCGCGCGAGGAGTCCATCGCCGTGGCCGTCACCCAGGAGCAACTGGAGCAGACGACGGCCTTCGCGCGCTACGGCTTCATCCCGGAGCTCATCGGCCGCTTCAACCGGCTGGTCTCCTTCACGCCGCTGGACGCGGCCACGCTGGGCGACATCCTCCAGAACCACGTGCTGCGCTCCTACGAGCGCGAGTTCGAGCAGGAGGGCCTGCGCCTGCTGGTGGAGCCCTCCGTGCGCGAGCACATCGTGGCGCGCGCGCTCAAGCGCGAGACGGGCGCGCGCGGCCTGCGCACCACGCTGGGCCCGCTGCTGGAGCAGACCGCCTACGAGCACTTCGGCCGACAGGGCACCGCCTCCACCGTGCGCCTGGTGCTGGAAGGCGACGCGGTGCGCTCCCTCACCGAGTAGCCAGTTCGGGCCAGCGGGCCACCGGGAGCCCGACGGCGGCTCGTGTGGCGAGCAGGAAGGCGGGCCTGTCTCTCATCCAGCCCGCACGCGCCTTACGGTCTACCGGGAACGCCAACACCGGAGGGCCACACACATGGCGCACACGGACCACACGCGAGAGATTCCCCGGGAGGGCTGGGCGGACTATCTGGCCCTGCTCTCCACCATGGAGAAGGAGCACCCGGTTCGCATCGAGGTGGAGGGCATGGAGCTGGGGGACCAGCCGCTCGCCGAGGGGCTTCCGCTCGTGGAAATCAGCCTCGAGGAGAAGGGCAGCGACAAGGGCGTCGTCGAAATCATCGTGGGCGGCCCGGGCGGCGAAATCACCCACCGCATCCAGAAGCCGGAACGCATCTACGCGGACGAGAGCGAGAGCGGCGAGCTGGAGTGCCTCGACATCGAGAGCAGCGAGGACAACACCAAGACGCTCATCTACTTCGGCGAGGCCCTCACGGCCGGCGCGCGAAACATGGACTGAGCCCCGTCCTACACACCGCGCAGAAAGGCCGGAAGGCACCCCCCTCCGCGGGAGAAGGAACCTTCCGGCCTGGGGCCTCGGCCCCCACCGCCACTCACGTGACGAGGGGAGCCTTGGCCGGGTGAGTCGAAGTCAAATCACGGGTACAGCGCGCGAGCGCCCGTCTTGTCCAGGCTGGTCAGGATGAGGTCGCCCGTCTGCGTGCCGTTGCACTGGGGGTAGTGCATGACCGACGAACGGTCATACGCCGTCAGCGCGCGCCAGTTGTTGTCCTCGAAGCAGGGAGTGGACTGGCGGGTGTGCTCGTGACGGAAGCCGAGCACGTGGCCCAGCTCGTGGCGCAGGATGCCCGCCAGCGTCCACGGCGCGATGCTGCCGAAGGCCGTGTTGTCGACGAGGACGTTGCGGCCCGAGCGAGCCGAGCCGGGGAAGAACGCGCGCGCCAGGTACTGGCCACCGGAGTTCACCGGACGCACGTCGAACAGCACGCCCGCCTGCGACGCCGTGCAGCTGGCGTCGTAGCTGGTGCTGTGGATGAAGTTCACGCTGGCGGTGGCCTCCCAGGCCGCCGTCGCGCTGTTCATCGCGGTGACCAGCTTCGCCTTGTTGGTCGTGCCGAAGGTGTTGCTGATGCAGTAGGTCAGGTTGCCCTTCTGCGTGGCGCTCCACTTGCGGTCGTTCGCCGCGCCACCACCGACGTTGTACACGGCCAGACCCTCGTGGCTCTTGCCCTGGTCCGGGGTGACGTTGTTGTCGAAGTAGGCGCGCAGCTCCTCCTCGTTGTCCACGGACTGGTCCATGTCGAAGATCCACTTGCCTTCCGGATCCTGCACGGCACTCGCGCGGAACTCCTCCCACGTCATCTTCGGCGCCTGCGTCTCGGAGGCCTCGGGGCCACCACACGCGGTACCCAGAAGAGCGACACCAGCCAGCAACGCCATGGAGCGGAACTTGAGCATCGGTATTTCCTCGGAACGAGCAACTGCGGGGGATGCGCCGTCCGCCTGGTTCCTCCACCAGCCGCGGCCCGACGCGACCCGGCCTTGAGCAACTGTCGGGCCAAGAACGGCCCATAGTGGCAAAAGCCGCTCTCAAGGTTTAATCTGGAGTATCCGTACTCCAGGTCGTGAAACCCGAACGTAAACGGACCTGACACACAGCCGTGGAACCTGCTGTCGGGATTGGGGTTTCCGCTCGCGACGGGGACTGTTCAGGAATCGGACAGTGCTGTCCGCGAATCAGTCAGCTGCCCTGGGGTCGTATCAAACCTGGACAGGTCGCCTCGCACTCGCATCGGGAGCGGAAAGGGTCAGCGAGGATGCACCCGCCGTCAGGCTGCGTCAAGCGGGCCCAACGCAGCGCGGCCCCGCGAAGGGAGTCCGCACCGCGCTGCGCCGTGGCGGGCGTCCCGTGTATAGCCGGAGCGGTCCGTGTCTCCTCTCCCGTTCGACATGTCCGCGGTGCTCACCTGGCTGGAAGCGGCGTGGCCGCATGTGGCGGCGGTGCTGACGGTGCTGGTGAGTGTACTGGCCAGCACGCACGTGGTGCTGCGCAAGCGGGACGTGCGCGCGGCGGTGGGCTGGGTGGGCCTGGTGTGGCTGGTGCCGGTGCTGGGCGCGGTGCTCTATCTGTTGTTGGGCATCAACCGCATCCGTCGTCGCGCGCGCTCGCTGTCGCCTCGGCGTGAGCACGGGTTGTTTCCGCCCATCCGCGGCGTGGAGGCCGTGGTGGCGGAGGGCGTGTCGCGGGTGAAGCCGGAGGTCGCGCACCTGGCGCCGTTGGCGCGGCTGGGGGACGCGGTGCTGCACCGGCCGCTGTTGCCCGGCAATCGCGTCACGGTGCTGGAGTCCCGGACGGATGCGTACCCGGCCATGCTGGAGGCGATTGAGGGCGCGCGCACGTCCATCTCCCTGTGCAGCTACATCTTCGACAACGACGTGGCGGGCCGGCACTTCGCGGGGATGCTGGGCGCGGCGGTGCGGCGCGGGGTGGAGACGCGGGTGTTGGTGGACGCGGTGGGCGCGCGCTACACGTGGCCCACGATTCTGGGCCGGCTCAAGCGCGAGGGGGTGACGGCCGCGCGCTTCCTGCCCTCGTTGATGCCCTACCGGCTGCCCTTCATGAACCTGCGCAACCACCGCAAGGTGCTGGTGGTGGATGGGCGCGTGGGCTTCACGGGAGGGATGAACATCCGCGAGCAGTTCTGGCCGGGCGAGCGCGCCGCGCGCGACCTGCACTTCCACCTGGAAGGCCCGGTGGTGGCGCAGTTGCAAGAGACCTTCGCCGAGGACTGGGTCTTCACCACGCGGGAGAAGCTGAGCGGGGACGTGTGGTTTCCCGAGCAGGCCCCGGCGGGCGCGGTGCTGGCGCGAGGGATTCCGGACGGGCCGGACGAGGACTTCGAGAAGCTGCGCACGGTGTTGCTCGGGGCGCTGTCCACGGCGCGCACGTCGGTGCGCATCGTCACGCCGTACTTCTTGCCGGACGCGGCGCTCATCACCGCGCTCAACGTGGCGGCGCTGCGCGGGGTGCGCGTGGACGTGGTGCTGCCCAGGAAGGGCAACCTGCCCGTGGTGCAATGGGCCAGCACCGCGCAGCTCTGGCAGGTGCTGGCGGCGGGGTGTCGGGTGTTCCTCACCGAGCCCCCGTTCGACCACACCAAGCTGATGGTGGTGGACGGCGAGTGGGGGCTCATCGGCTCCGCGAACTGGGACCCGCGCTCGCTGCGGCTCAACTTCGAGCTGAACGTGGAGTGTTACGACGCGGAGCTGGCAGGGCGGCTGGAGGCGGTGGTGGAGGAGCGACTGTCACGCTCGCGTCCTCTCACCCGGGAGCAGGTGGATGCCCGGCCCCTGCCCATCCGGTTGAGGGATGGGCTGGCCCGGCTCCTGTCTCCGTATCTCTAGCGAACGCGGCGGCTCACAGGAGCGCGCGCCGCACCTTCCAGAAGGTCTCCTTGGCGGTGCGGAACGCCGTGGAGTCCGACGGCAGCAGCGTGCGCAACAGCTCCGCCGACTGCGTCTGGAGCGGCCTCACGCAGTGCGCCTCCACCTGGCCGCGCAGGAAGCCCACCGGGTCCCTGCGGCGGTATTCGGAGAAGTACGTCTTCAGCTCGTTGCGCGTGCGGGCCTTGCCGTTGTCCGCGTACTTGGCCACGTAGGGGCTGAAGTCCGGGTACAGCCGTCCCTCGCCGAAGTCGCCGTGCAGCGTCGTCTTCATGAAGTTGCCGATGAGCAGGTCATCGAAGACGCGGTAGCGCACGGCTGTCATCAGCGAGTTGCGCGGGGCCTCGAAGGTGATGCCCCGACGGAAGCGACGGTGATGGAACTCGATGACGTGGTCCTGGCCACCCACGCGGAAGCGGAGGAAGTCGAGCACGGAGCCCAGGTGCTCAATGGCGCCGAAGTACTCGCGCAGCGTCCGGGCCTCGTCCGCCTCCAGCATCTCCCCCCAGTCGTCGCCAAACTCCTTCGGGTCCACCGGCAGGAGCGCACGCTCCTTGGGGCGGATGAGCTGCTTGTCGTCCTTGGCGAAGTCGCAGCGGACGAAGGCGGGCAACAGCGTGCATGACTCCGACTCGAAGCCGCGGCCGTAGTCCTCCAGCGTCGTCGTGTACTCGGAGGCCCAGATGGAGTCCGCGCGCTGGTACTTGTGCATGGAGCTGAAGGGCACGAAGTAGCGCGCGCCGTAGAACTCCGCCTGCCGGGCGATGGTGCGCCCCACCGGCGTCTTCGCCGCGGCGTAGGGGATGATGCGCTGCCCGTCCTCGGTGAAGTAGTTGATCATGTCCGCGTCGCCGTAACCGGACAGGGCCAGCAGGTACGACTCGTCATACCGGCGCACCATGCTTCGCACGAAGCGGCCCCAGCCCCGGTCTCCCGCGTCGTTGAGGTTGACGAGCAGCCGCCCGTCCACGTCGACCAGGAGCACGGCGTCCTGATTCATGTCGGGGATGCACAGGACGCGGATGCGCGGGGACAGCTGCGTCCACACGCGGTCCACCAGCACGTGCACATTGAAGCCCTGCTCGCGCAGGTCGTCGCGAATGCGCCCGCCGAAGTGGTTGGGCACCAGGATGGTCTGCTCGCGCAGCTTCTCCAGGGACTCCGCGCTCAGGTGGTCCGGGTGTCCATGGGACAGCCAGACATACTGACAGCGCTGGATGGTCTCACGCATCTCCTCGGGAATCTCGTGGGACAGCGTCCAGCTCCCGAAGTATGCGGCGCCATGAGTCCATGGGTCGGTGACCAGTACGGGTCCGTTGTCGTGGCAGATGAGTGTGGCGTTTCCGATCGTCTCGAATCCGAGTTCCATCTTCCGCTCCCCCCTCGTGCTGCGGTTGCTCGCCATCGCGGTAGCTGGGCCGAAAGGTGACGCGGGGACGGAGGGCGACACAGTGCCCTCGCGGGCAGGGAAAAGGACTTCGCGCCCGGCAGGTTGCTCCGAGCAGGAAGCGAGAGAAGATGTTTTCCATGGGCGCACCGTCACGGGTGTCCGCGCGCGGCGGTTGCGCGGCCTCGAGGACGCAAGCAGCCCTCTTTCGAGGGCGGGGTGAAGGCGAGGAAGTACTCCGCGTTACCCGTCAATGGCGCGAAGCCGCGGGTCTGCTCGGCCGCCCTCGCGTGAGGGGAGGCGGGCGAGTGAGCCCGTGGCACGTCCTCCCTTGCGAGGAGCGAAGGCCGACCTGGGCGTGTGTCATGCCAGCCCCGCGAGAGGCCACGGGGCCTCGCGCGAGAGCCCGCCAGGTCGTCAGCGCTTGCGAGCGACGAGCGAGAGAATCTGGGAGCCGTAGCGCTCGGTGAGGGCGGGCCCCACGCCGTGGATGGCCATGAGCGCCGCGCCGTTCTCCGGCCGCGCCGCGGCGATGGCGCCCAGCACCCGGTCCGTGAGGATTCGGAACGCGGGCACCTTGCGCTTGCGCGCCTCCGCCAGCCGCCACGCCTTCAGCGCATCCACCAGCCCGGGAGGCGGCGCCTCCACCTGCTCCACCGCGCTCGCCCCCCGACGCCCCCTGCCCCGCGTAGCGACCTCCTCGGGAGCGGAGTCGTCCACCTCCACGCGGCGGCTTCGAGTCGCGCCCCACGGAGCCTCGCTCGCGGACGACGCGGCCCGCCCTGCCGGAGAAGCACCGGAGTCGGTCCGCTCGCCTGCGCCCCCCCGGGAGGCATTCCACGAGGAGCGCTGGTCGTAGTCCTCCGCTGGCGGAGACGCACGCCACTGGCGCGCACCGGCCTCTTCACCCGCGCCACGCGCCCGGCCACTGGGGCTCCGCGTGCCACTCCGGGTCGAGCGCTTCGTCGCCTTCCCGCTGCCTGCCTGGGTCTTCCCGCGCTTGCGCTTGGCCGCTTTCTCCAGCGCGAGCGGAAGGACGACGTGCCGAGGGTCCACCGCGCGGGTGCGCCGTCCCTCGTCCGTCAGGGAGAGTCGCTGGAAGGAGATGACCTGTCCGTCCTTGTCGAACGAGTCGACCTCCAGTCGCGCCAGCCCGGCGCGCACGAGGCCTCCAACGAGCCGCTCGAAGTCGCGCCGGGGCAGCGCATCACCGAACAGCTCCCGGTGGAGGCGTCCGGTGGCCTGCCCATCCCGCTCCTGGAGCGACTCCAGGATGCGCTCCAGCCAGTGACGCTCCGACGCCGAGGGCTCCGCGAAGCGCAGCGTGGCGCACGACTCCGGCGCGCACACGTCACACAGGCCGCACGCCTCACCGGAGTCCTGGGTGTCACCGAAGTGCCCCACCAGTTGCTTCATGCGGCAGCCATGGGCCTCCGCATAGCGCCCCATCTGCTCCAGGTGCAGCAGCTTGCGGTCACGCTGCGCCGTATACGCGGCCGACCAGGTGGGCCGTCCACGCCGCACCGTCTCGTCGGGCGTCATCACCACGCCGCCGTGAATCCACAACTGCTCCAGCGCCTTGTCGAAGACCTCCGGGTCTCCGCGCACGCGGCCCTGGAGTGCCTGTTTCGGCTCCGGCTCCAGCGCCGTGGACTGGAACAGTCGCTCCAGGACGTAGGCCTCGGGATAGTCGCGCTTGTGGAAGAACTCGTGCGTGCGCCGGTCGATGTACGAATGCAGCAGCACCGCGCGAGACGGCTTCCCATCGCGGCCCGCGCGCCCCAGCTCCTGGTAGTACCCCTCCAGGCTCGCGGGCAACGCGGCATGGATGACGGTGCGGACATCCGCCTTGTCGATGCCCATGCCGAACGCCGTGGTGGCGACGATGACCTCCAGCGAGCCTCGGAGGAACTCGGCCTGGACCCTGTCCCGGTTCTCCGGGGGGAGCCCCGCGTGGTACGCGGCCGAGGGGAAGTCCCCCGCCAGGGTCTCCGCGAGCTGTTCGGCGTGCTTGCGCGTGGCCGCGTAGACGATGGCGGGGCGGTTCTCCTCGTCCTGGAGCAACCCGTGGATGGCATCACCGCGAGCACCAGGGTTCAGCTCACGCACCTCGATGGCGATGTTGGTGCGGCGGAAGCCGTGGATGAAGGTGCGCGCGCGGCCTCCCGCGCCCAGCAGTCCGAGCTGCTGCACGATGTCCCGCTGCACGTCGGGCGTGGCGGTGGCGGTGAGTGCCACCACGGGCGCAGGGCGAAGCAGCGGGAGCCGTGCGCCGAGCAACCGGTAGTCGGGCCGGAAGTCGTGGCCCCACTGGGAGATGCAGTGGGCCTCGTCGATGGCGATGAGCGTGGGAGGGCGGCGCGCCAGCAACTCCACGAAGCCCGGCACACCGAGTCGCTCTGGAGCGATGAACAGGAAGTCGAGCTTCCCCTCCAGGTAGTCGAAGCACACCTGCCGCGAATTGGCCCTGTCGCGTCCGGAGTGGATGCGGTCCGCCGCGAAGCCGAGCGACTGGAGCCGCAACACCTGGTCCTCCATCAGCGCGATGAGCGGGCTGACGACGATGGTCGTCCCGGCGCGAGCCAGCCCGGGGAGCTGATAGCAGAGCGACTTGCCCGCGCCCGTGGGCATGACGAGCAGCAGGTCCTCGCCTGCGGTGGCCGCGCGACAGACAGCCTCTTGGTAGGGGCGGAACTCGGAGAAGCCGAAGGCCTCTTTCAGCAGCGGGCGAAGCTTGTCCGGCGGAGTGGGCGCGCGATTCACCCGCTCGGGCCGCTGGCCCGGGGGTGGAGCGAACCCGCCCCGCGAGGACGACGCTCCTCGAGACACGCCCGCGCTCAACGAGCCCTGCGTCCCCGTACGCCTCGGAGTCGTCACCACGGCCGAGTCCGAGAAGGCCGCGCTCTGCGCACGGCGAGAAACCGGCGGCGCGCTCGAATCCGAGAACGACAGCGATTCCGTACGACGAGCACCAGCGCTCGCGCTCAAGTCCGAGAACGACGCGGCGTCCGGCCGTCGAGCACCACCTCCCGCGCTCGAGTCCGAGAACGACAAAGACTCTGAACGACGAGCACCACCGCCCGCGCTCAAGTCCGAGAACGACAGCGACTCCGCGCGCCTTGCACCACCGCCCGCACTCGAGTCCGAGAACGACGCGGCGTCCGGCCGTCGAGCACCACCGCCCGCGCTCGAATCCGAGAACGACAGCGACTCCGCGCGCCGCCCACCACCGCTCGCGCTCGAATCGGAGAACGACAAAGACTCCGCGCGCCTTGCCCCACCGCCCATGCCCGAATCCGAGAAGGCGGCACTCCGAGCACCGCGTGGGTTCGCGCCTCCGAGTGAGTCCGAAGCGATGGGCCCCGCCACATGCTGGGCACCGCGCCCCCCACTCACATCGACACCAGCGGCCTCGCCCGTACGACGCGAGGCACCCATGCTCGCCTCGGCGTATCCGCCACCCCCGGCCCCCGACCGCTCACGAAACGCCACTGTCCCCTCCCCGCCCCCATCCATCCCTCGCCCTGCCCCCACGACACGCGAAGTCGAGGCCCCGTACGGCATCGCCTGAGCCGGCCCCGTGGGCCCATGGCCCACCACCTCGGTGACATACTTCTCGATGCCCCGGATGAACTCGTCGAGCCGTCCTTCCCCTCGCTCGATGCGCTGAAGCCACGCTTCCCACTGGCCCGTCATCGCCGGCGTCTTCACGTCCGGGTGCACCACCTGGATGAGGTGCAGCCCCTTCTCCGTGGCCTCCAGCACCTTCCCCGAGCGGACCAGGTACTCGCGGTCCAGCAGCACCTCGATGATGGACGCACGCGTGGCGGGCGTCCCCAGCCCCGTCTCGCGCATCGCATCCGCCAGCTCCTTCTCGTCCAGCGCCCTTCCCGCCGTCTCCATCGCCGTCAGCAGCGACGCGTCCGTGAAGCGCGGAGGCGGACGCGTGCGCTTCTTCACCGCCTTCACGTCCTCCACCTTCTGCGGTTGCCCTCGCTCCAACCCCGACGGCAACGACTGAGGCTCGTCGTCCGGCTCCGCGTCCTCGTCACCCTTGCGTGACTCGGCCTTCGGCTTCGGCGCCTTCTTGCCTCCGCCGATATCGAGCACCTTCCAACCCACCCGCTCCACCTGGGTGCCCGTGCTCTGGAAGCGGTCCACCACGGGCACCGCGCTCTGCGGCCCCGGCGACATCACCGCCGTCACCACCGTGGTGACCCGCCACACGTGGTCCTCGTGCCATGCCTGGAGCAACCGCCGGCACACGAGGTCGTAGATGCGCTGCTCGTCCGGAGACAGCCGCAGTCCTTGCGGCGACGTGGGCGTCGGAATGATGGCGTGGTGGTCCGTCACCTTCGCGTCATCCACGTAGCGCCGCCCCAGGGGCCGCGCGCCCGTCCCCGGCGCCAGGTCCTCCTCGTACGGCCCGCGCACGGTGCCCACCACTTCCGGCAGCGTGTCCGCCACCGTCTCGGACAGGTGCCGGCTGGCGGTGCGCGGATAGCTCAGGAGCTTGTGCTTCTCGTAGAGCGCCTGCGCGACCTCCAGCGTGCGCTGCGCGCTGAAGCCATACAGCCGGTTGGCGTGACGCTGCAGCTCCGTCAAATCGTAGAGCAGCGGAGGAGCCATCTTCTTCTCCTCCGCGTCCAGCGACTCAATCGCCGCCCGTCCACGCTTCACGCGGTCGATGACGGCCTGCGCATCCACCCCATCCGCGTCCAGCCGCCGGGACTCGCGCACGCCCTCCATTCCCGGTGGCACCACGGGCTTGCCATCCGGCCCGGAGCGGAACCACGTCCCGTCGTACCGAGCCCCCGCCGCCACGCCCTTCCCCTGCGGCGCGAAGGTGGCCACCACCTCCAGATAGTCCCGGGGAACGAAGCTCCGGATGGCCAGCTCCCGCTCCACCACCATCGCCAGCGTGGGCGTCTGCACCCGCCCCACGCTCAGCATCTCCCCCTGCCCTCCGTGCGCCAGCGTGTACAGGCGCGACAGGTTCATCCCCACCAGCCAGTCCGCGCGGCTGCGTCCCATGGCCGCCGAGGCGAGCGAGTCATACTCCCGCCCCTCCTTGAGCTGCCGGAAGCCGTCCCGGATGGCCCGCTCCGTCAGCGACGACACCCACAGCCGCCGCACCGGCTTGCGACACCCCGCCGCCTCATAGATGTAGCGGAAGATGAGCTCGCCCTCGCGGCCCGCATCCGTGGCGCACACCACCCCGCCCACGTCCGGCGAGGTCAGCACCCGGCGCACCACGTCGAACTGCGAACGCGTCTGCTCGGAGACCACCAGCGGCCAGTCACCCGGCAACATGGGCAGGAGCGACCGGCTCCACTTCTTCCAGTCCGGCCGAATCTCGTGCGGCTGCGCCAGGCCCACCAGGTGGCCAATCGCCCACGTCACCACATAGCCGTTGCCACGCAGGAAGCCGTCGCCGCGCTCCTGCGCGCCCAGCACCCGGGCGATGTCGCGCGCCACGGACGGCTTCTCCGCCAGCACCGCCAGCAGGGACGCACGCCCCGAGGCCCGGCCCGCCGCGCCCTCCGTACCGCCTCGCCTGTCCTCGCCGGGCGACTCGCCCATCGCTTCCCACCTCATGAAACCAGTCCCCTCCCGCCCACCCGCCACCACCCGGGAGCCAGCCCCGAGCCCACGTCGCAACCCTCTTCCCTACCGCGTCAGGCTGACATGCCCAGCCCCTCGCTGTCCCTACCCGTCACGCCCGTCCGCCGCCCGTCCAGCCGAGGAAAACCGCGCCACTCCACCACCCCTCGCGCCTCAACGGCCCGACGACCTCCCGGGTCGCCACCACCGAGGGTGGAATCCGGCACGTTCCGCCCGCCGCCAGGTCGCCCGACAAGCTGGCGCTTTCGCGCAAGCGTTTGGCGCTAACGAGGAAAACTCATTCTACCGGCTGAGCCAGTATGCCCTGGTCGACACGCGCCACGGCGCGAGTCACGGGGGGAAGGCAGTCAACGATGGTGCGAAGGGAGAGGCGAATGTCGCACGTCGCGCAGGAGTCGGGCCAGCGGGTTCCGGGGGGAAACGCGCGGCCGGACGGTGTGAAGCGTGGGGTCAGGGGACGGGGGGCCACGGCCCGGAAGACGGGGGCTCGCAGCAGGGGGGAGCATCCGGGCGCGCTTGAAGCACCAGAGGGGGACATCGCGGCACCAGGGCTTGCCGTCTTCGCGGGGGCGAAGCGCAGGCAGTTGGCGGTGCTGACGAAGTCGAGCGCGCTGGGGTTGCTACGGGGGGAGATGGAAACAGTCACGCGGGTGGCGTCCATGCGCCCGCAGACGTTTGGCTGGGCGCAGACCCTGGCGCGATTGCGAGCAGTCTCGCGTCCCGCGGAGTACTGGCCCTAGGCCCGATTCAAAGGGGTGTGGGTGCTTGGGGGCACTCGAGACATCCCGAAAGCAGTGCAGTCAGCACGCGCACCGGGGGGAGCGCACTTTCGCTTCGCTGGAGGGGTCCAAGGCCCTCCGGAAAAGATGCACGGCGGGTAGGAGGATGGCGTCGCGGGGGCGGCGCCATCTGTGGCAGGGGGACCCGGGGGTGACGCTCTTCAGAGGGGGAGAGCGAACCTGAGCAAGGGTCATACCGGGGGGTGCTCCGAGTTCATCGGGGCATCCCCCGTTGCTTTTTCAGGGCCCCGAATCACTCCACGCGCAGCGTCGCGGTGCCGGTGAGGGTGCGGTTCAGGGTGAGCCACAGCGCATCGCCCGCGTCGTCCACGGAGGCAAAGCAGTCCACGTCGGCGGCGAGGACCTGGTCGTCCAGCAGCACGCGCGCGGGCGGCGTGGAGGCGGTGTAGCCGCGCAGCACCACCACGGGGTGCACCAGGGAACCACGGCCCACGTCGAAGCGCAGGCGCGCGCGGTTGCCCGTCACGCGGGCTTCCCACGTCGCGTAGACGGGGTTGTAGCCAGGCACGTCATAGGGCACGGCGTCCGAGCGACCGACGCCGCCAGGGCCGTGCGTGGCCGCGGTGCCCTCGGTGGCGGACAGGCGCACGGCCTGCCAGGACTCGACCTCCGAGGCGCGCCGCCGCACCGGGTCCTCCGAATGCGGCCCCAGCACCATGAAGACGGAGTAGCTCTGGTAGGGGTGGCCGGAGAGCATGCCGTCATCGCCGTAGCGCGCATACTGGCGCCAGCCGAGCGCACCATAGTTGCTGCCCCAGGCCATGCGATGGGAGCGAGTCGTCGTGGGCAATTGGTACTGATTGAGCTGGTAGGTCCAGTTCCAGTCGTCGGGCAGGGGGCCGTCCGCGGCGCGCTGTCCCCAGCCCTGCTGGTAGAGCCAGTAGCCACCGGCGGGCTTCTGGAGCCAGGGCTGCGTCTGCACCACGCCCATCTCCGCGTCCGGCGCGGTGGTCCACATGCGGGTGTAGGGGACGACGTTGGGCTCGCGGTAGTCCCAGCCGCTGGCCCTCGTCACGGGGGAGGACAGCGTCACGAAGCGGTGACGGTCTCCCCAGCCAAGGCCGGCGATTTCGGCGTTCGCGTTGCCGTCGAAGAGCAGGTCGCCATAGGGCGAGCGCACGTCGGCCTCCAGCGCATCCGGCGGGATGCTCGAGATGTCGTGGGTGATGGCGTAGAGCGGGTGGTCCCTGCCGGTGGCGAAGAGATAGTGCACCGTCACCTGGACGACGTGGCCACCGAGCGGCAAGGGCCAGCGGAACTCGTGCAGCGCGTGGTGACGTCCCGCGAAGAGGGTGCGGCCGGTGCCCGTCACTCCCTCCGTCCAGTTGCCCCAGGTGGCCCCGGCGCGGAGGTGACACGTCACCATGCCCCAGCCGGGGACACCGTCATTCGCGCCGTCACAGGTGCGCGCGGCGCCGTCCGCTTCGTAGACGTAGCGACGGACGTAGCCACCGTGCCAACCCGCGGGGTCCAAGGAGTCATTGCGCACCAGGAAGGCCGAGCGCGGCGCGCAGTCTCCGTCGCGCCACGTGTAGCGGTCCGTGTGGAAGCCCTCCAGGTCCACGTTCCGCTCCAGACTCAACGGAGCGCAGAGATGCGCCTGCCCAGGGCCCGCATCCGGAATCCCAGCGTCGGGCTCCGCATCTGGACGAACGTCCCTGCCGCCGCAAGCAACGAGTGACACGGCGAGCAGCACGGCGGCGCCGCGCCGCCCGGGCGCGAGCAGGGCCCGCTGAGGCATCATCGTGAGTCCTTTCGAGTGCGCTCCCGCGCGACAAACCATGCCCCGCGCTTTCATCCCCGGCGGACGCATCGCGGACCATCATCGCATGGGGTCCGCACCGTGGGTTTCACCTCGGGCACGGCCCGCTTAGAGTCGCGGGACGCCGCCCTCGTGGACGGACGGCACGCCCCAGCAGGCCCGGCTCTTTCTTCGAGGTGAAGTGGTCATGATGGAGCTCGACAACGTCCGTCTCTCCTTGATGGGGGGCTGGGCGGTCTTCGCGGTGGGGTGCTGCTGGTTCTTCGGCTACTGGCTCCACTCCCGCTGGAAGCACGAGCAGGTCCGCCAGCATGGGATACCCGCCGAGGCCACGTTGCTGCGCCTGGAGCGGACCGCGATGCGCATCAACAAAGCGACGGTCTACAACCACCTGCTCCAGGTGAGAGTGCCAGGTCGCGCGCCCTATGAAGTGTGGTTGCGGAGCCGGGCGCACGACTGGAACGTGCGGGTGATGGAGCCGGGCCTGGAGCTCAAGGTCAAGGTCGCTCCGGAAGACCCGAACCGGGTCGCCGTCATGGGGCCCCTGGTTCCGCAGGACCTGGGCCATCTGGTCCGACTCATGACACAGCCACCCGTCCCCCCCGCCGCCAGCCGACCCGGTGAAGGCCCTGACGGACCTCCAGCGGATGGCCGGCGCGGGCCTCATCACGACCGAGGAGTTCGAGCAGAAGAAGGCCGAAATCCTCGCGAGGCTCTGAGGCTCCGCGCCCGAGCGCGTCTCAACCCGCGTGGGCGTTGCCCTTGTCGTGCTCCTGGTGCCACGCGGCGAGCACTTCCTTCTCCCGCTCCGGCTTGATGCCCGACCGCAGCTTCGCCTGACGCTCGGGCGGCTCCGCGTTGAACCAGGCCACCGTGTCGCGGACCGTCTCCTCCAGCGGGCGGAAGGTGAGCCCCGCCGCCAGCGCCTTGTCGATGTTCACCCGCAACAGGCCCGCGTCCTCGCCCGTGGGCGACACCCAGACCGGCATGTCACCGAAGGGCTCCACCTTGTGCTTCTCCAGGAAGGACGGATGCGCCCAGATGAAGCGCGCGTCGCTGTTCAGCGCCTTCTTGCTGCGCTCCAGGAAGTCGCGCATCACCAGGGGCTTCGAGGGCCCCGTCGCGGTGTAGGGCCCCGACAGCTTCTGCTCCACCCCCAGGATGATGAACGCGGCCAGGTCGCGCGCGTCGATGAACTGGGTGGTGTCATGCCCCGTGCCGGGCGCGAGCACCTCGCCCCCTCGCGCCACGCGCACCGGCCAGTACGTGAAGCGGTCCGTCGGGTCATCCGGCCCGACGATGAGGCCGGGACGGACGTTGAACGTGCGGCCGGGCATCGCCTTCTCCGCGGCCTGCTCGCACAGCGCCTTCAGGGCGCCATAGTGCGTGTCCACGTCCTCCGTCGTCACGTCCGCCACCGTGGCGACGGGCGCCGTCTCCGTGAGGCCGGGCTTCGACGCGTCCTTGTAGACGGAGATGGTGGACACGAAGGTGTAGTGCCCCACGTTGGGCGCGAGCAGCTCCGCCGAGGCCTTCACGATGCGCGGCACGTAACCCGACGTGTCCACCACCGCGTCCCACTTGCGGCCCTCCAGCGCCTTGAGGCCCTCCGCCTTCGTCGGGTCCCGGTCCCCCTGCAGCTTCTCCACGTTCGGGAAGAGGCCCGGATTCGTCTTGCCCCGGTTGAACAGCGTGACGGTGTGGCCTCGCGCCTGCGCGGACTCCACCAGCGCCGGACCCAGGAACTTCGTGCCGCCCAGGATGAGGATGCTCAAGGGCTTGCTCGCCTTCGCACCCGAGGCCCCCTTCTCCGGGGAGTCCGACTCACCGGACGCGCCACCCGACGAGCCCGACGTCGCACACCCCAGGGCCCACAGCGAGCCCACCGTCACAGCGCCTTGAATCAGGTCTCTGCGAGACAGCTTCATGTCGTGTCGTCTCCTGCTGCGAGGTTCGTCTCAACCCCCGCTCCCCGCGACCATCCCGAGGAGCGACGAGGAAGCACTGCGAGGCACACTTCAGCGGGCGGCGGCATTATCGGCGGCGACGGGCGCGAGCGCACCCCCGGCCTCCCGGGACAGTCGCCGCTGCTCCCGCCCCAGGTACAGCGACACGCCGAGCCACAGCCCCGCCAGGGGCACCGCCGCCAATGACAACCCCGTCATGCCCAGGCCCAGCGCCGTGAGCCCACCCTGCAACCACGCGCTCACCGTGTCGCTGCCCCGGTACACCACCGTGTCGATGAAGCTCTTGGACTTGTAGCGCGCCTCCCGGTCCACCGTGGTGAAGAGGATTTCGCGCGAGGGCCGCTCCAGCGCGTAGTGACTGGCACCCCGCAGCGCCTTGAACGCCACGAGCACCCCGAGCACCGGCACCGCCGCCAGCCCCAGGAAGCCCAGCCCCGTGAGCACCGGCGCCACCGCCAGCGCCGCGCCCAATCCCAGTCTGGAGATGATGCGCCCGGTGACGAGCGTCTGGAGCGCCAGCGTCAACAGCTGCACGTAGAAGTCGATGTCGCCGAACAGCGCGGTGCGCGAGGCCGCGTCCTTGCCCACCTCCGCCACCAGCTTCACCTCCTGGAAGTACAGGAAGGTGGACGTGGCCGCGTAGAGCAACACCTGGAGCCCGAGCGCGAGCAGGAGGGGCGACGCGACCAGGAGCCGCAACCCGGCCAGCACCCCGCCGCCCACGGGCGCTTCCGCCGACAGGGGCTGATGCTGGACGTCCCGGGCCCAGCGGCTCAGCCAGCGCACGCACTGCGCGCTCACCTCCAGCAGCACCGCGGACACGAGGATGAGGTTCACCGGCCCCACCGGCTCCGCCAGCCGCCCCACCAGGAAGGGCCCCACCAGCATGCCCGTGGTGCCACCCGCGGCGATGAAGCCGAACAGCCGCTTGCCCTGCTCGCTGGCGAACACGTCCGCCATGAAGCTCCAGAAGATGGAGACCACGAACAGGTTGTAGACGCTCAGCCAGATGTAGAAGACCCGCGCCACCGGCTCCCTCGCCACGTCCACCTTCAGCAGCACGAAGAAGGCCAGGAGGCTGACGAGGAAGAAGCGGTAGATGCGCGGCAGCACCACCCGCCGGGGCCAGCGCGCCACCAGCGCGGAGAAGGCCGGCACCGCCAGCAACATGACGATGAACGTGGCGGTGAAGAGCCACGGCAGGCCCTTGACGCTGCCCGCCGTCCCCATCTCGTTGCGGATGGGACGGAGGATGGCGTAGCCGCACATCAGCGTGAAGAAATAGACGAAGGACCCGAGGACCGCGCGAACTTCCTCGTCACGTACATCCACGAATCGCTTGAGCATTGGCACGAAGTACCCGGCTGAACTCCAGCCCTTTCCGTGTATTCCCGAACCCCGCGCCCATCCAGGACGCCGCGCGGGGCCCGGCACCGACGGCGACTACTTCGCGGCGAGCACCTCGCGCAGGGCGGCCTCCACGCGGGGCAGGGCCTCCTGGATTTCCGCCACCGACGTCGCGCCCACTGACAGGCGGAACCAGCCGGTGTCCTCGCTCAGGCCGAACGCCTGGAAGGGCACCACCGCGAAGCTGGCCTTCTCCAGGAGCAGCTTGCGGATGTCGTCATTCGTCTTCAGCCCGCCCTTGCCCACCAGGTCGAACTGGACGGACAGGTAGATGGCGCCCTGGGGCGCGATGTGCCGCACCGGCAGCCCCGCGTCGCGCATGCGCGTCAGGCCCGTGTGCAGCGCCTCCAGGCGCGCGTCCACGCGCTGGCGCATCTCCGTCAAGAAGGACTCGGTGGCGGGCACGTCATCCAGGTAGCGGGCCACCGCGACCTGCTCCGCCTTGGGCGCCCACGCCCCGACGTGGCCGAGCACGTCGCGCATCCGAGCGATGATGGCCGGCGGGCCCACGCCCCAGCCCACGCGCACGCCCGTCGCGGCGAACGCCTTGGAGATGCCGTCCACGAACACGGTGTACGGGGCGACTTCCGGCACCAGCTCCACCGGCGTCACGTGCTTCACCGCGCCGAAGCTCAGCACCCAGTAAATCTGGTCGTACATCAGGATGAGCGGCTTCCTGCCCTGCTTCTCGCGCTGGCGGTTCTCCGCGACGACGCGCTCGCAGATGGCGCCCAGCACGTCGGACGAAATCATGGTGCCCGTGGGGTTGAGCGGGCTGCACAGGCACAACAGGCGCGCGGTGCCCAGGTGCGGCGCGAGCTGCTCCAGCGTGGGCATGAAACCGTGCGACGGGTCCGTCGTCACGACGACGCCCTTGGCGTTCATCATGTGGACGTAGTGGTTGTTGTTCCACGACGGCACCGGGTAGACCACGGTCTCCCCGTCATCGAGCACGGCGCGGTAGGTGCCGTAGATGATGGGCCGGGCGCCGCCCGCGATGACGATGCCCTCCAGCGGATACTTCAGGCCCAGGGCGCGCTCGTAGAAGCGCTGCACCGCCTGGCGTAGGTCCAGCACGCCGTCGGAGGGCGGATAGTTCGTCTCGCCCGCCTGGAGCGCGGTGGCGATGCCCTGGCGCAGGCCGTCGGGGATGGGGAACTCGCGCGGGCTGAAGTCGCCCACGGTGAGGTTGCACACCTTGCGGCCCTTGGCGACGAGCTCACGGACTTCCGCGGCGATGCGGAGAATCTCGCTGCCAACGAGGCCCCGCGCCATCGTGCCAATGGAGGCGTCGTCCCGCGAGGGACGTGGGAGGGAGGTGAGGTCGAGAGCCATGGGGAATCTGTCTCCGGTTCGTGCGCGTAAGGGGGGACGCGGGCTGCGGCCGGGCGCGGACCATACCCGCCACCCGGGCCCTTGTGGGGCGCGTCTGAAACTTCTGGGGGAGTGCCACAGCTACAATTTTCCCGGAAGCGAGATACGCGGGGCACCGGGCCAGCAGGCCCTCCTCGGGTCGTCGGTCCTCGCCATGAATCCAGAGCTTGACGGCCGGCACGGGTCTCCGAGTCTTCCCGATATGCCTTGAAGCGACGTGGCGTTCATGGAGCCAGAAGTTCCGAGGAGCGGGCCGGACCCGAACCTCGGTGTCTCATCGCGCACACCCAACCCCAGACATGAAGGGTCTCATCCGCGTCGAGCGGTGGTTGCTCGGCCCCGGCGGAGCCCTGCCCCGAGGTACGTGCATGAAGCCGTTCAAGCGTGGCCTGCTCGTCGCTGCGTCCGTGTTGCTTGGCTCCACCCAGGCATCCGCGGCGGACCGCCCCTTCAACCCGAGCATCTTCGGCACGCGCGCCGTCGTGGCGTGTGACCCGGTGGAGAAGTCGTGCGGCATGGCCGTCATCTCCTTCCCCAGCGGCGTCAGCGGACTGGTGCCCTATGGTCGCTCGGACGTGGCGGTGGCCACCATGGCGCTGCCCTCGGTGGATGACGCGCAGGCGGTCATCGCGCGCATCGACTCGGGCACCGCGCCCCAGGAGGCCATCGACATGGTGCTGGCCTCGGACCCGTATGCCCCCATCCGCCAGCTCGCCGCGGTGAAGCTCCACCCGGATGGCAGCGTGACGGTGGGCCAGCGCTCGGGCTCGGAGAACAGCGAGCACACCTGCTCCATCAAGGGCGACACGTTCGTGGTGCAGGCCAACAACATGAGCACCCCCGACATGTGCCGGGCCATGGCGGACGGCTTTCGTCAGGCGCGGGGCAGCCTGCCGCAGCGACTGTATGCCTCGCTCAAGGCCGGGGCGCGCGTGGGTGGGGACCGCAATGGAGAGCGCTCGGGCGTCATCCGCGTCTGGAACTCCACCATCGAGACCGCGTTCTATACCCACGTGCTCGCGGAGGCGGTCGTCCACGGCAGCACCCGGGCGCTGCAGGAGCTGGGCGTGGAGCTGAATCGCTACCAGGGCACGCTCGCGGATGTATTTCCCGCGGACCGGGTGACGCTGGATGCCGACACGGCGCGCGACGTGAAGCGCGTGCTGCGCAAGCTCGGCTACTACCACGGCCGCATGGATGGGAGCTGGTCCGACGCCGCCGAGCAGGCGCTGTATGACTTCGCCTGGAACAACCTCTTCTTCCTCAAGCCCACCGTGGTGGAGAACGGCACGCGGAAGATTGACGGCGTGCTGGTCCACTTCCTGCGCGACGCGGACCTGGGCGCCTTCGTGCGCGCGACGCCCTCGGCAGACTGAAGTCCCGGGCGTCCAAGGACCCTTCGCCCCGAGTGCGCGGGCGGAGGGTCTGTCGTCTTCTCGTCATCGAGTCCCTGGCGGGAGGCTGGCACCGCGCCTCCTGTCGTGAGAGAGGGAGTTCCTCACGGCCACTGTGGGCCGACAGGGGAGGAACGATGAAGCGTGCCGGACGATGGCTGTCGTCGCTGTGGCTCGCCGGGTGCCTCGTGGCCACCGGTTGCTCGAAGAAAGAGGAAGCGCCGCCCCATCCCGCGGCCGAGCTGCCTCCTCCCGATGACACCCCCGCCCTGCCCTCGAGCCCGCCCGAGGGGACGCTTCCTCGCGAGGGCGAGGCCGCCGCGAAGCCTCCCGTGCATGTCGTGACGACGGGGAGCACGGGGGTGCCTGTCCGCGGTGGCGCTCAGGACGAGGAGCTTCCCGTTCCTGAGGGAGAGCCCGCCGAACCGACGGAGCCTCCTGGAAAGGAAGCACCCGGCAAGACGCCGCCGAGTGGTGGTGGGTACACGCCCGAGGACCCGAAGAATCGCGAGTGGACCTCCGGGGTCGTGGACATGAAGCGGCAGGATGCACCCGAGGCCACGCTGCGCTCGGTGCGCGCGGGCGCGCATCCGGACTTCGACCGCGTGGTGTTCGAGTTCGAGGGGACGCAGCTACCCGGCTACCGCGTGGGGTACGCGAAGGAGCCGGTGGTGCAGTGTGGTTCGGGAGACCCGGCGTCGCTCGCGGGTAAGGGGCAGCTCCAGGTGACCTTCACTCCCGCGCGAGCACATACCGATGCGGGCCAGCCGACGGTGGCCACGCGCGAGATGAAGCCGGCGCTGCCCGTGCTCCTGGAACTGGAGCGCACCTGTGACTTCGAGGGCGAGGTGACGTGGGTGCTGGGCAACAAGAGCGTCCAGGCGTTCCGCGTCCTGGAGCTGCGCGAGCCCACGCGCCTCGTGGTGGACGTGCAGCACTGAGCGGTGACGTGAAGCGGGGCGCGAAGTCCCGCTTCACGAGCGCGTGGGGGCGGACGGGAAGCGAGAGTGGGACACACCTCGCTTCGCGGCCCGTCGGTCGCACATGGCGATGCCAGCCCCGGGCGCGCGCGGAGGCGTCACGGCATGCCGCGCGGGCGCAGTCGAGGCGAGCGCTACCGGCCTTCCCTCAACGCCTCCGCGAGCCGGTCGAGCCCCGCGAGCAGCTCACGGTGTTTCTCCCGCGCGGGCTCCCCTCCTGCTCGCAGCGCCAGGGCCAGCACGCCGGGGAGGTTCATCGCGGCGTCGCCTCGCAGGCGCTCGCGATACTCCCGCATCCAGTCCGTCGGCGCGCGCAGCGACCAGTTGCGCTCATCCACTGTGCCCGGCTCGTTGTACGTCTCCGGTATCCCCAGCAAGTCCGTGAAGAACACCATGACATTGCGCGCGCGACTGGCGAACAGGTCCGCCAGCTTCGCCTGCGCGAGCTTCCCCGGGTCCGCAGCCAGCGCTCGCGCGAAGTCCTCTCGTCGCTCGGGCTCGGGACACAGTCGGGTCGCCAGATAATCCGCCTGCGCCCGCAGCGTGCCGCGCCACTGCCAGTCCCCCACCAAACGCCACAGCGACTTCGTGTCGTGGTTGCCCACCATCATCCAGTCCTCGGGCGCCACGTTCTCGCTGCGATACACGTCCGCGGGATTGCGCAGGTCCGCTTTCTGCGTGACGCGGAAGCGGCCCAGCCCATAACGCGCCATCACCCGCCCCAACGGATACGGCAGCGTGCTCAGCACCTCGCCCAGCAGGTCGCCCAAATCCCGGCCGTTGCGCCGCGCCGCCGCGACCACCGTGTCGAAGAGGACGCTGAAGCGCTGCACCTGCTCGGGCGTGAGCGACTTCACCTCGCCATCCGCGTACCTCGGCAGCGAACGGTCCAACTGCTGGGGGCTCACCAGCGCGTAGCGCGCCAGCTCCAGGTGGTCCGTGAGGTCCGGCGAGGAGAAGAGGCGCGCGCCGTGCTGCACCGCCCCCAACGCGTCCCACTCCCCCGCGCGGTAGACCCACGGACACACCAGCCCATGGGGATGGTCCAGCCGCAGACCGTCGTACTCCGCGAGCATCTTGTCCATGCGCGCGTCCATGAAGCGCAGCACGGCTCCGGGCCGGAAGCCCAGCGAGGGACCTTCACCGCCCTCCGCGAAGTACTGCTCCGGGTCCAACACCGGATAGTTCCACGGCTGGCCCTCCGGATTGGTGCGGCTCGGCGGAGCGCCCATCAGATAGGACCGCAGGAACAAGCCCTGCCACGCCCACGCATCGCGCGGTGAGAAACCAATCTGCAGGTCGCCGTAGAGCTTCAGCCTCAACGACGCCGTGCGCTCGCGCAGCACTTCATGCTGTGCATGCACCAGGAACTGGAAGAAGGCATAGCGCTCCAGGGTCTCCGCGTACTGTGCCTCCAGCGCCTGCACCCGCGCGGCCGCGACACCCTCGGCGCCCGGGCGAGGACTCCACAACCGTCCATCCAACGAGTCCGCCCACGGCCTCCAGTCCAGGACACCCTTCTCCGCGCACAGCACGTCGAAGAGCGCGTCACGCAGCAGCCACGCGCGGTGGCGCTGACGGAAGGTGTTGAAGCGCGCGGACACTTCGCGCACGGCGGCGGAAGCATCGGGACTGGCGCGCTGGTGACGAAACGACGTCCACGCCTCATCGAGCGCCTCGAGCTGCGCACGGAAGGCCCACCGGTAGCGCTCTCCGGGACTCGAGGACCGTGAGCGGGCCTCCGCGAGCGCGGCCACACGTCCTCGCGGGAGCAACGCTCCCCAGGACGCATCCTCCAGCTGAGCGAGCGCCACGTTGAGCACGTTGCGCGAGAAGAGTGTGCCGTCATACGGCGAGGCGTTCGACTCCGACGTCTGCCCCTGGGGCCCCAACTGGATGCCCGTGAAGCCCAGCGTGTGCGCGGTGTCCAGGAAGCGGGCCGCGCCCTCCGAATAGGGCGAGCCTCGGCCCGTGTCCTCGTGCGGAAGACTGGGGAAGCTGGGGTCGTGGATGCTCAGGACCAGGTTGCGGACATCGAGTGCGGCCAGGGCTTGGGTGACGAGTCGACGATGGTCTTCAGGCAGCAAGGCTCGGGACATGGTGGATGGCGACCGACCCTAGGTTCCTCCGAGGGACACGCCAACCCGCTTCTCGGGCCGACGTTCAACATCCGTCCGAGGCGGACACTCCGCGAAGCTTCTCGGACACTCCCAGCAGCCCGGTGTCACTTCTGTCGGGACTGCGGCGCCGGACGGGGCTCGCCGCCTCCGCCCGTGGGGTGCCCGGTTCCGGGTGCTCGGAAGTGGAAGACCTTGCGCAGCTTGCGGCCCATCCACGTCCGCCCATCCACCAGGATTTCGTACACCGTCGGAATCACCAGCAGCGTCAGCAACGTGGACGTAATCGTGCCGCCAATCACCGCGCGGCCCAACGGAGCGCGGAAGTCACCGCCCTCGCCCGCGCCGATGGCCACGGGAATCATGCCCGCCACCAGCGCGAAGGTCGTCATGATGATGGGGCGCAAGCGGATGCGGCCCGCCTCGATGAGCGCCTCGCGCAAGGGCATCCCCTTCTCGTGGGACCACTTCGCGAAGTCGATGAGCAGGATGGCGTTCTTCGCGACGATGCCCATCAGCAGGATGACGCCGATGAGGCTCATGATGTTGAGCGTGTCCCCGGTGATGAGCAGCGCCAGCACCACGCCGATGAGGGACAGCGGGAGCGAGATGAGGATGGCCAGCGGGTCCAGGAACGAGCCGAACTGGATGACCAGGATGAGGTACATCAACAGCACCGCGACGCCCAACGCGAGGAACACCCGCGAGAAGACCTCCTCCTGGTCGGCGGACTCACCGCCCGTCGTCAGCGTGTAGCCCGCGGGGAGCCGCACCGCGCCCACCCGCTCCTGGATGTCTCGCATCACCTCCGTCAACGAGCGGTCCTGCACGTTCGCCTGCACGTTGATGACCCGCTCCCGGTTGAGGTGCGTGATTTGCGCGGGGCCGAGCGCCTGCCGGATGTCCGCCACCTGCCCCAGCGGCACGAGCTGGGGTGCGCCTCCCGGCGCCGCGCCCACCCGGATGGGGATTCGCGCCAGGTCGTCCGGGTTGTCACGCGCCTCGGGTGCCAGCCGCACCATGACGTCGCGAGTCTCACCAATCGGGTCCACCCAGTCCCCCACGTCCAGGCCCGCGAAGGCCGGCCGCAGCACCTGGGCCACCTGCCCCACCGTCACCCCGAGCTGCCCCGCGAGGCCCCGGTTCAGGTCCACCTCCAGCTCCGGCTTCTGTCCCCGCGTGGAGAGCCCCACGTCCACCGCGCCGGGCACCTGCTCCACCTCGCGCTGCACCTGTTGCGCGAGTTCAGTGAGCTTCTTCTGGTCGGGCCCGCTCAGCTCCAGCTGAATCTGCTTGAAGGCGCCGCCAAAGCCCGACGTGAAGACAGACACCTTCGCCCCGCCCACGCTCGCCAGCTCCTTGCGCAGCGTGCTGCCCAGCGCATCCTGACTCACGTCGCGGTCCGCCTTGGGCGTGAGCCGCACGTACACGAGCGCCTGGTCCACACCGGGCGCACTCAGCGGGAGCGGCACGCCGATGGTGCTGTAGGTATAGGCGACCTCCGGATGGGCGCGGGCGACGCGCGCCACCTCCTCCACCTTGCGGCGCGTGTACTCCAGGCTGGAGCCCGGCGGCGTCTCCACCAGCAACTCCACTTCCGAGCGGTCACTCACCGGCACGAAGCCCGCGCCCCCCACCGTTCCCTGGAGCACCAGCGCGCCCACGAGCGAGCCCACCGCCACGAGCACCATGGCGAGCCGATGGTCCAGCGCCCAGGCGATGACGCCCTTGTAGCGGTCCGCCTGCCGGTCGAACCACGTGTTGAAGCGGGCGAGGACGCGGGAGATGAAGCCGCGCCGCGCGCCCTTCTCCACCTGCGGGTCCGCCCAGTACGCGCTCAGCATCGGGTCCAGGGAGAAGGACACGAACAGCGACACCAGCACCGCGCAGGCGATGGTGAGTGCGAAGGGTTTGAACCACTGTCCGGCCACGCCGTACATGAAGGCGACGGGCACGAAGACGGCGACGATGGAGAACGTGGTCGCCGACACCGCGAGCCCGATTTCCGAAGTGCCCTCCTTCGACGCGGTGTAGTGGTCCTTCCCCATCTCGATGTGGCGGACGATGTTCTCGCGCACCACGATGGCGTCATCGATGAGGATGCCGATGGCCAGCGTCAGGCCGAGCAGCGACATCGTGTTGAGCGTGAAGCCGAAGGCCCAGACGCTGATGAACGCCGCCAGCGCGCTCACCGGCAGCGCCAGCCCGGTGATGACGGTGGAGCGCCACGAGTTGAGGAAGATGAACACCACGAGCACGGTGAGCAGCGCGCCTTCCACCAGCGCCGACTGGACGTTCTCCACCGCGCTCTCCACCCGCACACCCGCGTCGCGGACGATGGCCAGCTTCACGTCCGCCGGGAGCTTCTTCTGCAGCGCCGCCACGCGCTCGCGCACCGCGTCCGCCACCTCGGTGGTGCTGTAGCCCTTCGTCTTCAGCACTTCGATGCCCACCGCTTGCGCGCCGTCATAGAGCGCCAGCGTGCGAGGCTCCTCCGAGCCCACGAAGACGTCCGCCAACTGCCCCAGTCGGATGACCTGACCGTTGCGCGTGGTGACCACCATGTCGCGAAAGGCCTCGGGGCTCTCCAGGCGTCCCTTGAGACGGATGGACTCCTCTTCGAGCTTCGAGTTGATGCGGCCCACCGGCGCGGCCAGATTCTGCGCCTGGAGCGCGGTCACGACTTCCGCCAGGGAGATGCGCGCGGCCTGGAGCGCCTCGGGCTTGAGCTGCACGGTCATCTCCCGCTCCACGCCGCCGACGACGTCGGCCTGCGCCACGCCGGGCACCGAGCGCAGCTCGCCCACCACCAGCGGGTCCGCCACGCGGGACAGCCCGGCGACATCGAGCCGCTCCGACGTGAGGGTCAGCGAGACGATGGGCGCGTCCGCCGGGTCGAACCGCGTGAGGACGGGCTCCTCCATCTCCCGAGGCAGGTCGGCGCGTTTGCTGGAGATGGCATCGCGGATGTCCTGCGAGGCCTCCTGGATGTCCTTCTCGAACTCGAAGAACACCGTGAAGGTGGCCAGGCCGTCCGTGGCGGTGGCGGTCGTCTCCTTCGGGTCCACGCCGCTGATGGCGAAGATGGCGTCCTCGATGGGCTCGACGATTTCGCGCTCCACCGTGTCGGGTGCGGCGCCTGGGTAGACGATGCTGACGGCGATGACCGGCGCCTGGACGTCCGGGAACTCATCCGTCTCCAGTTGCCACAAGGCGACGATGCCGAAGATGACCAGCGTCACCATCGCGGTGATGGTCACGATGGGACGCTTGATGGCGAAGTCGGAGATGAACACGGGGTTTCTCCCGGAAGGAGTCGAAGGGACGCAGCGAACTCAGGGCGCGCGTGGCGTCGCGCCCTCCGAGGACTCGCTCGGTGACGGGGAGGGACGTGCGGGCGCGGTTTCATTTCCGCCCTGGCGAGTGTCGGACTCGGCGCCGCCACCACCGACACCAGGGCCTTCGTCTCCTGCTACCGGCGCTCCCGGACGTGGCGCGTCCACCTTCACGCGCGCGCCCTCGCTCACCTCGTCGCGCGCGGAGCCGAGCAGCACCACGTCTCCCTCCTGCAACCCCTGGCGCACCTCCACCCGCTTCTCGACTTCATCGCGCAGCCCCAGCGTGATGGGCACGCGCTCCACACGCTCGTCTCGCACGCGCAGCACCGTGGGCTTTCCCTCGGAGTCATCCACCGCGCCCAGCGGAACCGACAGCCCTCGCACGGCCCGCGCGGCCACGCGCCCTTCGGCGAACAGCCCCGCGAGGAGCTGGAGGTCCGTATTGGGAATCGCCACGTAGATGCGCACCTGCCCCGTGTTCGGGTCCACCACCGGATTGATGCGCTCCACCTGTCCCGTGAACGAGCGGTCTCCGTAGCCGGTGACCTTGAACTCCACCGGCGTGCGCACCTTCACCTGGTCCAGATTCGCGGCCGGCACCGACGCCTCCAGGCGCAACGTGCGCGGGTCCACCACGGTGAACAGCGGCGAGCCCAACTGCACGACGTCACCCTCGCTCACCTGCCGCTCGCTCACCACGCCCACGAAGGGAGCCACCACCCGCGTGCGCCCCAGTTGCTCCTGTGCCAGCGATTGACGGGAGCGCGCCTCCGCGAGCTGCCCCTTCGCCTGCGCCACCGACAACTGCGCCCGCTCGAACTCGCGCTGGGTGATGACGCCGGCCTTGGCCAGCTTCGCGCTGCGCTCCACCTCGGCCTCGGCCACTTGCAAGGCATTGCGCGCAGTGGACACCGCCGTGCGCGTGGCGATGACCTGGGCCCTCAACGTCGCATCGTCGATGCGCGCGAGCGCCTGGCCCTTCTTCACCACCTGCCCCTGCTGGGCCTCGATATCGAGGACCGTGCCAGCCACCTGTGCGCGAACATCCGCCGCGGTGCGGGCCTGGAGCGTGCCCGAGATTCCAGGGCCGGAGCGCAGCTCGCTCGGCTGTGCGAGCGCCACGTTCTCCTGCCCCAATGTCACCGTGGGCACCTCGGGCTGCGCTGGCTCGCCCGAGCTCTTCTTGCAGCCGGCCACCACACAAGCCGCCGCCAGCAGCAGGCACCACGTCCCGCCAGCCGCCATCCGTCTCGTCCGTTGGGCTCGTCTCACCGCGCGTCTCCGTCCTCCGCCGGTCCCTCCCCTGCCCCCGGCGGGCCGGCTAAACGTGGTGTCGGCCCCTTGCCGCCGGAAGTCGCCCGCCTCCGCTCCTCGCCCCAGGAGACAGAGGCAGGCAGGACGCCCGCTCATGCACATGGCCAGCAGCCGGGCTCACCAGGCGCTCGGCTCCGGAGTCGCCAGGAGGACGGGGCCCTGCGTCGCCGCGGCCGGGATTTCGCTCATCAGCAGCGTGCCGAGCAGGAAGTTCGTCGGCAGGCCACACGTCGGCAGAATCGTCCCCGAGGAGCACGCCACCTGGCGCTCGCGGGCCCGCGTCGTCGGCGTGCGACAGCGCGCGCCCGAGGCGTCCCACTCCGCCTCCACGCTCCAGCCCTCGGAGTCCTGCTGCACGCCCGAGGCGTCGTACAGGTTCACCCAGCTCCCATCCACCGTGTACGAGGTGCCGTCGCCGCAGAAGTCCGCGCGAACCATGCGCGTGCAGGCCTGGTGCAAGGGAGCCAGGCTTCGCCCCATCACCGTGGTGGCCCAGGGGCGGTAGCCAAAGCGGACGCACTTGGCGATGGCCGCGCCCTCGCACGCGAAGGTGAAGGCCTGCGTGTCCTCGATTTTCGCGCCGCCGCCAGCGACACCCTGGCGATAGTCCCAGCGCCCTTCCACGGGGATGGCCCCGAGCGCGGAGCCATCCTCGGCCTGACACGCGGGCTTCCACGTGTTGTCCGCCAGGGAGTAGTACGAGACGCGATAGACCCAGACGTCCTCGCTCGCGCCCGTGCCCGGCTGGATGTCGTCCACGCGCAGGGCGACGGTGTCGCCGCTCCCGAGTTCCCCGACGAAGTGCGTGCCGAGGAAGTCCATCCCGGACATCACCGTGCCGTCATGGGACTCGCCGCGGAGCACGCTGCCGTCCAGCCACGTCCGCGTCAGCGCGCCCAGGTCCGCGCGCGCGGCACCCATGAAGCGCACCCCCACCAGCATCTGCCCCAGCTCGGAGCCATTGAGGTTGCGCCCGTTGAGATTGCGGCCATTCAGGTTGCGCCCGTTGGGCGCGGACAGCTCGGCCACCTGGGTTCCCAGCGTCTCGGGCTCCCGGTCGTCCACGGCGCTTCCACACCCCGCCAACCCACAGGCGATGACCATCGCCCCCACCATCCGCCTCGCCACCATGCCCCGAACCTCCCCGGCCCAGCTCGACTGGACACAAGGTTCGCAGGAGCCTGTCCGCTTGCAAGCCGGACTGATGATTCCAGGACACACGCATCGTCCGAACGGAGGCAGCAAGCAGTCAGGGGCAGGACTGACAGGCGGTTCCATCGTCCGGTAGCCAGGGTGCTCCCTCAGTGACCGACCGAGCGTCCCTCAAGGCGATGATGTGGGCAGGTCCGCGCACACGCGCAGGCCCATCGTCACGTCGCGCAGTGAGGGCTCCGGCAGCTCCCGGTTCGTCGCGCGCGCGGAGGTGGCCGCGAAGGCGAAGCTCCCACCCCGAGCCACCGCGCGCCCCGGCTCCAGCCACGAGCGCGTCCACTCCCAGACATTGCCAGCCATGTCGTCCACACCGAAGGGGCTGCGCGACGCGGGATGACTGCCCACCTCGTCCGGGCCGAAGCCTCCGGGCTGCTTGCCGTATGTGGCGTCGATGTTGGCGTCGTCTGGGCCCAGCCTGTCGCCGTGCGGGAACTCGCGTCCATCCACACCCCGCGCGGCGCGCTCCCACTCCAGCTCCGAGCACAGCCGCGCGCCAGGAACGCGGGCACTGAACGACAGCCAGGACACGTACGTCTCCGCGTCCGCGAAGGAGATGCCGCTCACCGGGAAGCGCAGCCAGTCCTGCTCGCCCCGCCGCGCGCGATTCGCGTAGCGCACCGGCTCTCCCGCACGCGCCTCGTACGGCACATTGCCCGGCTGGAAGCGCAGTCGCCAGACGTCGTCCACCCGGTCGAGCGAGAGGTGCCCCGCATACCCGCCCGTGCCCACGTGAGGCAGGCGCGAGGCGCGCAGCTCGGGAGACATCGACTCGAGGAAGGTGAGCCAGTCGGCGTACGTCACCTCGTGGCGGGCGATGAGGAAGCCCGGCACCTGCACCGCGTGCTGTGGCACCGCGTTGAAGAACTCACGGACGCTGGCATCGGCGGCGCTGCCAAAGCGCACCTCACCCGGTGGCACGAAGACGTAGCCCGCGGGAATCGAGCCCGCGCGAGGCAGCCGCAATTCCAGCCGCCGAGCCTCTCCGCGTCGCAACAACAAGGGCTGCGTCACCGGCTCGTGGTGTGACGCGCGCAGCGTGAGCTGGTACGGCCCGGGCGGGACGGAGACGTCCATCCAGGGCTCCGACTCCAGCGGCAGCGCAGGCCCTGGCTGCTCATTGCCGAGCCCATCCCGCGTCACGGGGCGCAGCTCCACCTCCACGTCGCGCGCGGCGACATCCAGGGTGAGGCGCGCGGGCGCGGTCCACCGCTTCCAGCGCTCGCCTTGGGTGTCGTAGAGCCGCAGGCGTTGCAGGAGCGTGGGCAGCGCCGCGGACTCGCCGTCCTGCTCGGCCCACAGCGCGCGCTCGAACAGGAAGTCCGCGAGCGCGTCGCGCACGTCCGGCCGCTCCGGCGCCAGGGCCAGGGCCCGCTCCAGCCGTCCCGAGACACCATCGAAGCGATGCCGCAACTGCGCGGCGCGGGCGACGCTCTTGCTCCACAGCCGGTCCGCGTCGAGCTTCTGGCCACTGCCGTAGAGACGGAAGGCCTCGGCGCGCTCGGAGTGGAGCAGGTCCTTCGTCTCCACCACCGTCTCCAGGGAGTGCCGGGCCTCGTCCAGTTCCGCGCGCACCTGACGCTCCAGGCTCCAACGCTCGCGCAGCTTCAGCCCGCCGTACACCAGGCCGAGTGACAGGATGAAGCCCGCGGCCAGGGCATGGCGGACGCCGCGGCTGCGCACAAGGGTGCGGCGCGAGGCGCGCAGGAAGTACTGCTCGCGGCGCGTCAGCTCGCCCGAGTCGAGCACCGCCGCCTCGGCGAGCTGGCGAGGCCCCCACAGCAGCTCGCGCGAGTGGTTGTGTTTCTCCCAGTGCGCCGCGGCGGTCTCCAGCAGGGCCTGGACCTCGCGACGCTCGGCGGCCTCCGCGAGCCAGCGGGCCAGCGCGTTCCAACCGGAGAGCAGGGCCTCGTGAGCCAGTTCGTAGGAAGTCCCCTCCGATGCCTCGCGCGCCACCAGCAGTCGGGCCCGGACGAGCGCCTCCAGCGCCGCGCGGTAGCGCACGTCTTCTCCCGCGAGCTCCCGGTCCGTCTTGCGCGCCCGGGTTCCGTCGGCGGTGACCAGGCGCAGCAGCACGCCCCGCGCCGCCACGCGCTGGTCCGGCAGCAATCGTTCCACCGCCGCGTCCGCGTGCTTCGCCAGCGCGCCCGCGACGCCGCCCAGTGAGTCCAGCGCGGCCTGGGCAATCACCTGGGCCTTCGCGTCGCGGGCCTCCCACAGCTCCGCGAGCGCGAACTGGAGCAGCGGGAGCCCACCCTCGGCCGCGGCCGTGACGAGCGAGTCGACCAGCGCCTCCGACTCGAAGCGCACGCCCTTCACGCGCGCGGGGCCGGTGACGGCCTCCCGTGTCTCCTCGGACGTGAGGGCGCGCAGCAGGTACAACGCGCGAGGGACTTCCGCGCCCAGGCCCGGCACGGACGTGAGCCGGGTGAGGAAGTCGCTGCGACTGGAGGCCAGCAGGCGCACGCCACTGGCGCCCTCCGCGAGCCCGCCCAGGGCCTGTCCCGCCAGCGCCGCCTCCAGGGGCTCGGCCAGGGTCGCCAGTTCTTCGAGCTGGTCCACGTAGACGAGCAGTCCCTCGCGGGCGCCCAGGCGCGCCCGGAGCCTGCGCACCAGACACGAGGGCTCGGAGCGGAGTGCCTCGGCCAGGGGCTCCTCGTCCACGGCCAGGAGGGGCGCGAGCGCCGCGGCCAGCGCGGCGACGGGCTTGCGGCCCGGCACCAGTCGGACGGAGTGCCAGCGCCGTCCATCCTCGAGTCCGCCCTCGGCCACGGAGGGGAGGATGCCGGCCAGACACAGGGAGGACTTGCCCACGCCGGAGTCGCCGGTGATGAGCAGGAAGGACTCGGCGCGCAGCCGCTCCAGCACGGCGCGGCACTCGCGGCGGCGGCCGAAGAAGAGGGCGCGATGCTCGGCCTCGAAGGCGCGCAGGCCCCGGTAGGGATTGCCCTCGGGCACGTGGGTGGGGGTGTCCTCGCGCGACAGGGCCTCGAGGGCCTCCAGGAGCAGCGCGGCGGAGGCGAAGCGTTCGGAGGGCTCGCGGCGCAGGCAGCGGTCGATGACCCCGGCGAAGGCGACGTCGACGTGGGGAGCGACATCCGCCAGGGGGAGCGCGTCCTGGGTGCGGACCACATGCGGGAGCTCGCGCCAGACGACGTCCCGGAAGGGGCCACGGCCCACGCAGAGTTCGTAGAGGACGACGCCGAGCGAGTACACGTCGCTGCGGGCCGTCAGGTCCTCGCCCGCCCAGGCCTCGGGAGACATGTAGTAGGGCGTGCCCACCAGCGCGCCCTGGGGGAGCGAGGGCAGGAAGACGCCGTCCAGGGAGCGCGCGGAGAAGTGCGGGTTGGCCTCCGGGTCCAGGTCCGCCGGCAGCTCTGGGGGGGCGGGATTTCGCAGAGGCGGGGCGTCATCGGCTCCGGCGGCGCTGTCCAGGAGCTTGGCGAGCCCGAAGTCGAGCAGCTTCACGGCGCCGCTCTCGGTGAGCACGGCGTTGCCGGGTTTGATATCGCGGTGGAGGACACCCCGACGGTGGGCGGCGCTCAGGCCCCGGGCCAAATCACGGCCGATGGTGAGCACGCGCTCCCAGCGCAGGGGTTTCACGAGCCGGTCCAGGCTCACGCCCCGGATGAACTCCGAGATGAGATAGGGCTGCTCGTCGAGCTGTCCCACCCGGTAGAGGGTGACGACGTTGGGGTGCTGGATGCGCGCGGCGGCGCGGGCCTCGACGAGGAAGCGGGCCAGGGCATTGGAGCCGAGCGCGGGGATGAACTTCACCGCCACCGGGCGTTCAAGGAGCGTGTCCTGGGCGAGATACACACGGCCTGTCCGCCCTCGACCGATGGGCCGCACGATTCGGTACTCGTCGAACTCCTGGGGCGGAGCCCACGCGTCCGGCTGCGGCGAGGCGGCAGGGATTCCCACCATGAGGGCGTATGCATCCCAGGTTGGAACGGCAACCCTGGCCCGGCTCGTTGCGACGCCGGCACGGTGGGGGGCTCAGGGAAGTGTCGGGTGGTGGGCACTCACCCTTCGCGAAGGACTCAGCCCTCCTGCCCTTCCCGCTTACGAGCCTTGCTCGGCTTGAGCATGTTTCGGATCTTGTTTTCCAGGTCCTGAGGCAGGCACGGCTTGGCGACGAACTCGTCGGCACCCGCTTCGCGTGCGTGTTCCGCGTTGCCGGCGAGGACGTGGCCGGTCAGGGCCATCACCGGGATGTCGCGCGTGCGCAGGTCCTGCTTGATGCGCCGGGTGGCCTCCCAGCCGTCCATGACGGGCAGGGACAGGTCCATGAGGATGATGTCCGGCTCGCTCGACTGGGCCTTCTCCACCGCCTCCATGCCATCCCGGGCGGTATCCACCTCGAAGCCGACGAACTCCAGGTACTCCGCATACATCTCCCGGGCGTCGTCGAAGTCGTCGACGACCAGGACCCGCTTGCGTCCCCCGCCTGACGCATCCGACGTCGCGGTGGAGACCCTGTCTTCAGAAGTGGGGGTGGCCGTGTGCTTCATGGAACAGGCGCCTCACGTGTGGGGAAACAGCGGTGGACAATCTATGCACGCATCCACCATCGCGCCCACCCCACTACGACTCGAGCCCCCCCTGCCCACCGTTCAATGGAGAACGGTGGGGACCGCGAGGACGAAGGTGGACGCGTCACCGCCGCACAAGCACATCGGGCTGCTCACTCGTTGGAGATGTAGACGCGGAGAGGCTGAATCTTCGGCGCGGTGTACTCGGTCCTGGCGATGAAAAGCCGACCTGAAGGGGCCATCCCGAATACGGGCGGCCTGCCCACAGGTACATCGGGGAGGGGGCGAAACAACCCGCTGATCGACTCCCAAGCGCCTGCACGAAGACGACGGACATAAAATGTCTCGGGCTGGCCAGGGGCTTCCGCTTCACGCAGCAGCGCCACCAGCACTCCCGTGGAATCCAGGGTAAATCCGCGCACGGAGACTCGAGTTCCTGCCGCAGGGAAGCGTCCCTCAATCGGCGTTCCCACTTCGGCCCAGGTCTCTCCACTCACTCCCCACACCTGGGAGTCTTCGTGTCCCAAAGAATTGACGATCAGGATGCGTCCCGCAGCATCCACACCGGTCGTTGTTCCGAAATCCTGAAACGGAAAGGGAACGGGTCTCCAGTCTCCCGCAGACCACCGCCGCATATACACCGTATCGATGAACGCAGAATCTCTTTCGCTCCAAAAGACGACAGGATTCCCAGCTGCGTCAACGTCCATCTGCATACCGGAGATAGCCATACTCGCGTTGACCTTGAGCGCCGTGCCCAATTGAGTCCAGTGGTCGTCCACCCACTTCCAGACCCATACCTGAGAACCCCCTACGTTGCTTGCTGGGCCACCCAAGAACCACTGCCCAGCACCATCCGTCCTGAGGAAGAGGTTCCAGAGAAGAAGCGGACTTTGGATGGCTTCTCCCATCGCAACCCAACCCGTCCCATTCCAACGGCGAACATGAACCGTGGACTCCATTTGCTCGACCCAGGCAACGACAGGTTGACCGTTCGCATCCAGTTGGAGTGAGCTTTGGGAGGGGTTTGCATCAGCGGTCCCAGAGTTCAGACCGGACCCCAGCAACTCCCACGACGCCCCCGTCCAGCGCCGGACGAACACCGCATTTCGTTCACCATCGTGCCAGGCGACGACAGGGCGTCCCAAGCCATCCACTCGCATGTCGATATCGCTTGGGATCGTGTGATTTCCCGAGTCCGGGAACAATGGCTCGCCCAAGGGAATGAAGCCCGGCACGGTCCAACTCCACTCCTGCTCCATGGTCCGAAGTGGGTTACCAGCCAGATCTGTCACTCCGGCGCCAAGTGACACCTTCATCAGCGCATCGACAGGCCACTTCGAGGTGGAACGTGCAGTGACGATGGTCCCATCTCCGGACAGAGAGATTTCGGACTCGACGGCTTCGGCGTCCGCGAACATCCGAATGGAGTTCACATGAACCGTCGCCGGATCAAGAGGCTCCGAGAATACGGCCTGCGCTTCCTGCCCCACCGGGACGAAGCGAGCCCCTGACCCGGGGCTGGTAGAGAGTGCTATCGGAGGAGACCGGTCCACCATGAGCTGCTGCGGCTCACTCAGGAATACCCTCGCCCCCAGGGTTGCCCTCACGCGCAGGTCGTGTTGTCGCTCCTCGAGCGCCTGGGTATCCCACCACATCTCGTATGGGGGGAGCAGCGTCTCAACGGACCTGCCATTGACCAACAACTCCACCCGCTCTGGGGTGGGTCCACTCAGTTCGGCCCTGACGTCGACAGGGCCGTTCGTCACGTGCCGCGATAAAACAAGCCGCACCAGCACGGATGGCTCACCCGCGTCGGGCGTCGAAGCATCTGGTGACGTGTCGGGACCCCCATCAGGTTCCTCGACCACCTGCTGGATTTCTGGGACGTCGATACAGGCCCCCATCAGGAGCCCCAGACAGACAATCACTGCACGTTGCGGGAATGGATGCATGACTCACAGAGAAGGCAATCCCTGTTCCAGTGCGATGTCACCATCGCTCGCCCTTGGGACATAGGGGCCGGGGTCACTGTTGGGAAGAGCCGAGCAGTCACTGGTATCTCGTCAAGCGGACCCACGTCTACTCCATGAGATTCAGAGCCAGCCGCGCGACATCAACCACGTATCTCCGCGCTCGCTCGTCGTGCGAGCCCATCAAAAACACAAACGCCCCCGTGGGGTGTCCCACGGAGGCGCAGTCATCCATCAACGAAGCAGTTTTGGCGAGGCCTCGTAGAATCGGGTTACTACGGAGGAGTAACAGGAGCGGGTTGAATCGCGATCCCAGTCACCGTCAGGTCCGCGGTGATGGGCTGCCCCCAGATACTCTCGTAGTTGCCGATGAGGCCTCGGCGGCCCAGGCTGGAAAACGCAACCACGAGACTCACACCGTTGGGTGCCAGCGTCGAGTACGGAATACCACCCGACGTGTAGATGAACGAGTAACGCGTGCTGTACAGCGAACCGGTGATGGGAAAGACAGGCAACTCAGGCCGATCCGTACGCGTTACGTAGGGACCAGCCGGCTCATCCCGGATCAGAGGGAAGCCCCGAGCGTTGCCCTGCTCACCCCTGACATTGCCCTGAATCGAGTCGCCGTTCAGGTCCGTGGTGAAGAAGACCTCCGCACTCTCAAACCCACCTTCAAAAGGCGACCAGACCGGAGCGCTGAAGTTGATGTACACCCGCTCACCATCGTTGAGGTTCTGCACATTGGGGGGAACCAGGCTCTCCTGGTACCGCGCCTCCGCGATGGTCACCGGTGAGATGGACCCGGGCTCGCCACCGAAGAAGAAGCCCCTGGTCGAGTAGAGGTCCCCGTTCTCCGCGGAGACAGCGCGCAGGTCCAGGTTGTACTCCTTGCCCGTCTGCACCACCCCGTTACCCGGAGTGATGGTGGCGGTATAACCACCATTGCCCAGGGCCACCGTGACGGGCAGCGACTCCTTGGCGTACTCGTCCGTCAGGCGCACCAACAGGGAGCTCTGCTGCACGGGCTGGTTGAAGTACAGGTAGATGGGCTCGCCCGACCGCACCATGTTGCGCAGCGGATGCGAATCCGAGGCACCCCGCAGCATCGCCACGTTGCTGCCCTCGACGTTCAGCGGGAGGTTGCTCACCTGCGAATACGGCAGGGTGATGAGCCGCGTGGTGCCAGAGGCCACCACGCTGGAGGCCGAGTAGGAGTCCACGTAGCCGTTGGTCTCCGGCACGCCGTCGCTGTTGGAGTCCACCGCGGACACCCACAGCTTGTACGTGCCGAGCTGGCCGGGGGTGGAATAGCGCGCCAGTTCCTGCGCGGTCGGGATGCCCTGGAAGTTCAGCACGCCCTGGTCGTCGGACGTCGCCTCCACGACCACCGTGCTCATCACGCGCGTGGTGTTGTCGGTGTTCGACAGGATGATGGTGCCCGCGGGCGAGGCCTCGAGCGTCGCGCGTACGTTCGCCGCGGGACGGCCCTGCGGCGTCACCAGCAGGAAGCGCAGCGAGCCGTCCAGCCGCGTCAGCGTCACGGGACCAAAGCTCACGTTGGCGTTGTTGATGGGCACGTTGCCGGCCGACGAGGGAATCGTCGAGCTCGCGCGCAGCGTGGCATAGCCCGTCTTGGTGAAGGTCAGCAGCACCTGGGAGCCAGCCGGGACGTCCTTGAACTCGAAGTTGCCCTTCGCGTCGGTCGTCGCCGAGAGCGGATCCGCCGAGCTGCCGATGGTGACTTCCACCGTGGCCTCGGACAACGCCTTGAGGTCCGTGCTCAACACCTGGCCCGACACCGTCCCCTTCGGCGTCGCGGGCGTCACCACCGTCACACTGTCCGGCTCACGAATGCCGTCGGCGATGCCATCCCCGTTCTCATCCTTGAAATCATCACCGCACCCCAGCGCCAAGAACGGCACCACGGCCATGACCAGATGCTTCTTCATCATCCCCACCTTGAAAAGATTTGCTTGAGCTCTCACGCCCCCAAGAGCGTGGGGCGGACACTCTCCGACCCGGCCCCTCCACGTCAAGCAGGCGACAGTCTCACTCACACCCCTCCCACAACCGATACACCGCACCCCTAGGGATCACATCACACCCCTCCCATTCTCTTACTTTTCAGCGGGTCCCATGCGACCCGCCCTGGTGCGATGCGCCTCCGCACGCGGCTTCCCCGGCGAAAACCGACTGCTACGGTGGCTCCATGGTGGATGTGAATGAACCGTGTCTCGGCTGTGCCATTGCTCGCGGCGAGCACCGTCCCGTGGGCGGCATCCTGGCCCGAGCCCCGGGGTTGGTGCTGCATGGCGTCGCGGGCCCCAGTCCCGTTCCTGGCTGGGTCGTCATCTCCAGCGAGCACCATGCACGTGCCTGGTACGAGCTGGATGACGCCACGGCTCGCGAGCTGGGCGCGTTCGCCGCGCGGGTGATGCGCGCCCAACGCGCGGTCCTCGGCGCCGAGCACGCATATGCGTTCGCCATCGGCGACGTGCTGCGCCACTGCCACCTGCACCTGGTGCCTCGCTTCCGGGACACGCCTCAGCGCCTGTGGGGCCGCGCGGTGTTCGATGCCGCCCCGGCGGATCATCTCCCGGCCGAGACACTGGAGGCCGCCGCCCGCTCGCTCGCCGCCTCACTGACGGACTGAGGCCCCTCTCCGGGCCCCATGGTAGACAGCGACCTCCCTCCTCTGGAGAGAGGTACCGCCGTGTCGTCCGAGTCCCGCAACCGCGTCCTCGAGAAGATGCTCGAGCGGCTGTACGCCGCGCTCGCGTCCGGACCGAGCATCAACTGTCGCCCCCACCACAGTCGGCAGCGCCTGGACCTGTCCGTGCTGAGCCGACTCGACGGCACCCCGCCCCACGCGGTGCTGGCCGCCCTGCTCGGGGACAAGGCCTCGGCCCGACTCGCGGTGAAGCCTCCGGACACGCTCCGGACATCCCCTGTCACGGCACGCACGGGACCCAAGTCCTCCGTGAGCGAGAAGCGCGCGCGCCCGAGCCCCGAGGCTCCGGACGACCTCGCGGCGACTCGAGCCACGGCGGAGGTCGACATGGACCTGAACGAGGCGCCGCCTCTTCGGACCGAAGTCCTCTCCACGTCTCGCACCGGGACCTCGCTGGATGACCTCACGACCTCCGGCGACACCACGGACCTCACGACCGGTTCGGGCTCCGAGGACGAGAGCCCCGCGAAGACTCGCGCGGAAGAGGAACAACAGGCCCTGCTGCGCAAGCTCGCCGCCATCGTCGAGGATGCTCGCATCTTCGAGCAGGACACCGGAGCGCATGTCCTTCACGTCGGCTTCCCGCTGCTGCACCTGCCCCCGAGCGCCAAGGACAAGCGAGGCTTCGGCACCCGGCGCATCCTGGCGCCCATCGCCTTTGTCCCCGTGCGCATCACCCTGAAAAAGGGACGCGCGCCCTCCGTCGAGCTGGCGGGGGCCGAAGAAGGCGTGGACCGCGTCGCACCCAACACCGCGCTCCTCGCCTGGCTCGAACAGCAGACAGGTCAGCGCTTCGGCGAGCTCTTCGCCGATGACGATGGCATTGAGCCGTGGCGCGAGGTCAACGAGCTGGTCGCCCTCGTCTCCAAGGCCCTGGAGCTGCCAGCCCCCGCGACCTTCACTGCCGACACGCTCCTGACCGCTGTGCCTCGCACGGATGAGGACGGCGGCCCGCAAGCCTCCATCCTCCCCTGCGCCGTGCTCGGCCTGTACCCGCTGTCCAACCAGAGCCTCGTGGATGACATGCGCGCCCTCGTGGACGGTGAGCCCATCTCGGGACCGCTGGAGAGCTTCCTGCGCGTGGATGTGTCACTCGGGCAGTCAGCTCACACGGGCGGCGGAGAACGGAACCTGGAGGGCCTCAAGCTCGCCGCCGAGGAGCGACTCGTTACCATCGCGGACCCCTGTCAGGCCCGCGCGGTGCGACTGGCGCGCAGCCGCCAGGGACTCGTCATCCACGGCCCTCCTGGCACCGGGAAGTCGCAGACCATCGCCAACGCCATCGGTGACCATCTGGCCCGGGGTGAGCGGGTGCTGTTCGTCTGTGACAAGCGCACCGCGCTCGACGTCGTGAAGCACCGTCTGGACCACCTGGGGTTGGGAAACCTGTGCGCCGTCGTGCATGACGCGCAGAGGGACCAGCGAGACCTCTACATGGGGATCCGCGAGCAGCTCGACACCCTGCCCGAAGCACGGACAGATGCCGCCGTGACGAAGGAGCTGTCCCGCGTGGACGATGAGCTCCAAACCCTCCACGACGAACTCACCACCGCCGAGCGCGCCCTCTCCGAGCGCCCCGCGGGCGGCACCGCGCCCTCCTTCCACGAGTTGGTGGGCCAGTGGCTCTCCCTCGAGACTCCCGCCGAGCTCACTCCCGCCACGGCCTCCCTCGCATCCGCCCGGCTCGCGGACGTGACTCCGCGCGAGCGAGAGACCCGCGAAGTCCTCGAGCGCGCGCTCAAGGAAGGCTACCCGGACGACCCCTGGCGCGAAGCCCTGGGCGTGGACCTGGCCACGTATCTCGCCACGCCGCTGGCCACCTACCGTGAACGGCTGAGCACCACCGTCAGCGCGGCCCGCGACGCCGACGCCCTCGCCTCCCCGCACGTCCCGTCATTTGGAGCGGAGCCCGAAGCCGAGGGCAGCGCGCGCGCCAACTTCGCCGAGCAACTCGCCCCGCTGCTGGAGGCCGCGAGCCCAGAGGTCCTCTCATACTGGAGCGCGGCTTCCACGGACTCGGTGCGGACCGCGAAGACCCAGCTCGACGGACTGGCGCCCCAGGTCAGGGTACTCTCCGAGGGGCCTCTCGACACGGAGCTCGCGCTGATTCATCGCGAGCAGCCTCAGTCCCTGGGCGTGCTGTCCACGGCGCTCGCCACGCTGGGCGCGTACCTGGGCATCGCTAGCAAGTGGTACGCCTTCTTCTGCTTTGCGCGGAAGGCAGGCGCTCGCAAGGTGCTCCAGCAGTTTGGCCTCACCTTGGGTGCCGACCCCGCGGAGCGCGTCAGCCGCTTCCTCACGGGCGCCCGCGCACGCGCGCTGCTGAGCGAGTTCCACCGCTCCACCCTCGCGCCGGGCGCTGCTACCGCGAGCGGCTCTCACTCCACCACGGCGCGGGGCGCTGCGACCTCGAGCGGCTCTCACTCCACCATGGCGCAGGGTGCTGCTACCTCGAGCGGCTCTCACTCCACCAGGGCGCAGGGCTCCACTGCCGCGAGCCTCCCTCCACCCTCCATTGCTCCGAGTTCCTCCGCCGTGGGCCTCGCCCACTCCAGCGTGGAGCCGGGCTCCACCGCCGTGGGCATCTCCCGCTCCACCTCCGCGAGCCTTCCCGATGAGCTGCTGTCTCGGGACCTGCGCACGCACAGCGCCCTCTTCGATGTACTGGGCACGCTGGACAGCACACCCCTGCTCGCCTCGTGCCGCGACGCCGTGCGCCGGGCCCTGACGGGAGATGCCGCCGCGCGCGAATCGCTGCTCACGGGCCTCCGTCAGTCCCCGGCACGAGGCGCGGCGGTGGTGAAGCTGGAGAAGCGACTCGCCGAGACCGGACTCCTCCGCGCTCCGTGGCTCTCCACCCGCTCGCGCGAGCTGCGCGCCGGTGCCCAACTGTCCCCCATCGCCTCCGCGTTTCAGTCCCGTCTGTCCACCGTGGAGGGAATGCTGCGCATGCGCTCGCTGCTGTCCGGCATGCCGCCCACGCTGGAGCCCGCCGTGGAATCCCTGGCGCGCCAGAGCGTGGACGCGGACTCCGGCTGGACGGCCGTGCTCAAGGCCACGCTCGCGGCGGAAGTCTCCTCACGCCTGCGCGATGACCCCGCCCTCCAACATGTCGACGCCGAGCGCACCCAGGCCACCCAGGCCCGCTACCGCGTCCTCGAGGAGAAGAAGCGCGGTCTGGTTCGCGACGCCATCCTCCACCGATGGACGCAGCGCCAACGGGAGCGTCTGCTCGCGACCACGGGAGGAAGACTCAACGGCCAGGGCGCGGAGCTACGCCGTCGGCTGATGCTCCGAGGCGAGCGCGCCATGCGCGTGCGTCAGGTCATCGCCACTGGCCTGACACTCGAAGGAGGAGACCCGCTCTTCGACGCCCGCCCCGTGTGGATGGCCAGCCCGCAGACGGTGGCGCAAATCTTCCCGCGCCAACCCATCTTCGACGTCGTCATCTTCGACGAGTCCTCCCAGTGCCGACTCGAGGAAGCCCTGCCCGTCCTCACCCGTGCAAAGCGCGTCGTCATCGCCGGAGACCCGAAGCAGCTTCCTCCCACGCGCTTCTTCGAGTCCGCCGTGGTGCAGAGCCAGGACACCGAGGCCGAAACGGAGCAGGGCCTCTTCGAGGACCAGCAGTCCGAAGTGGAAGACCTGCTCTCCGCCGCCCTCAACCTGGACATCGACCAGTGCTACCTCGACGTCCACTACCGCTCGCAGAACGCGGACCTCATCGCCTTCAGCAACGAGCACTTCTACGACAAGCGCCTCCAGGCCATCCCCGCGCATCCCTCGCACCGCGCACCCCACGCACCCCTGCGACTGCTGCCCGTGGGCGGCACCTACGAGAAGCGGGTGAACCACACCGAGGCCCGCGCCGTGGGCCAGCTCGTGAAGGAGCTGCTCGCACGCGCTGAACCTCCGTCCATCGGCATCGCCTGCTTCAACCTCTCACAGCGCGACGCCATCACCGACGTCCTCGACGAGCTGGCGGCGGAGGACGCCACCTTCGCGGCCCGGCTCGCCACCGCGCGCACCCGCCGAGGCGCCGGCTCCTTCGAGGGCCTCTTCGTCAAGAACCTCGAAAACGTCCAGGGCGACGAGCGAGACCACCTCATCATCAGCACCACCTACGGACCGGACCGACAGGGCCGCTTCTACCGACGCTTCGGCCCGCTCGGCAGCGCGGGCGGAGGACGGCGCCTCAACGTGCTCGTCACCCGCGCCCGCCAGCAGGTGCACCTGGTCACCTCGATTCCACGCGACGCCTATACGGCCCTGCCTCCGGTGGAGGCCGGACGTCAGCCCAACGGAGGCTGGCTGCTCTTCGCCTATCTCCAGTTCGCGGAAGCCATCGCCCACGCCCACGCGGAGGACTCTCGCGAAGACGCCCTGCCCACGTCCGAGCCCTCCGCCCCACGAGAACTCGTCGTGCGCGAGCGGGAGACCGACGCGGGCTCCACCTTCGCCCGCGCACTGGCGTCACATCTCGCGCGGCGTCACCTCATCTCCTCCGACGTGAACTGGGGCAACGACGGCTTCTGCGTGGACGTGGCCCTGCATCACCCCACCGTCCCAGGCGAGGTCACCGTGGGACTGCTCTGCGACGGCACGCGCTACCCCAAGGCCGCCGACCGCGTGGAGTGGGACCTCTTCCGCACCGCCGTGCTGGAGGGCCAGGGTTGGAAGCTCGTCCGACTCTGGACGCCCCACTTCTTCAGGGACCCCGAGGGCGCCACCACCCAGGTGCTCCAGACGGTGGGCGACCTCCTCATGCGCCAGCACCCAGCGGCGCAGGCCGTGGACACCTCCAGCAAGCGCGTCATGCACTGAGCCTCAGGGCGTCTTCGGCGTCGACTCCGGCAGCCACAAGATGCCCAGCTCCAACTCCAACGCCTCGAAGGGCTCGGCACGCACGCGCTCGTCCCCTGTGTACGTGC
Organism: Myxococcus sp. CA040A; assembly: GCF_013336725.1. NCBI lineage: Bacteria > Pseudomonadati > Myxococcota > Myxococcia > Myxococcales > Myxococcaceae > Myxococcus > Myxococcus sp. CA040A. Next base: position 161,582 of record NZ_JABUMR010000006.1, read on the forward strand.
CCAGCTCCACCCAGCGACGGCCCTCCAGGCGGAACACCTCCAACGTCCGCGCCTTTGGGTCCACCAGCCAGACATGGCCCACGCCTTCTCGGGCGTAGATGCGCTTCTTCTTCACCCGGTCCAGCGCCCCCGTGGACGAAGAGAGCACCTCGCAGACCCAGTCCGGTGCCAGGGTGAAATACGGCACGTTCGGCATCTCCGGCATCCGCTCCCGACGCCAGCCCGCCAAGTCTGGCACCAGGACGTCCTGGCCGAAGTGCAGCTCCGGCTCCACCAGCAACCACCACCCTCCAGGTCCTCCTCGGCCCCGCTCGAAGGGCCCGTAAAGCTCGCCATACAGACGAGAATTCGCTCTCGCATGCGGGCTCGCCGGCCGAGGCATGGCGATGAGCTCCCCGTCGATTATCTGCCCGACCATGTGCTCCGGCAGTGCGAGCAGGTCCTCATATGTCGCCGGCCGCTTCGGTCCCTCACCCATTCCCTCGCTCCTCTCCCCTCTGACTTCCCACCCCTCCAACATCCCCGCCACCTCCCCGAAGTGGAACCCCACCCCATACCGCGTGTCCACTCCTTCCTACTCAGGAGGTCTGACATTCGGCGGCCCACCCAAAGGCCCCCATGGACCTGCCATTCCATAGAAGGAAGAATGTCACCGCCCCATGCTTCCTTCTCGCTCTGGCCTTCTCGTCCTATCGCTCCTGCTCCTGTCCGTGCCCGCGTACGCGGACAACAACGCCGACGAGGCGGACATCGCCTTCGAGCTGGGAAACGACGCCTACGCCAAGGGCCAGTACACCGAAGCCCTGCGCTCCTACTTCACCAGCTACCGGCTGGTGCCCAACCGCAACGTGCTCTTCAACATCGCCCGCTGCTTCGAGGCGCTGGGCAAGTTCAACGAGGCGTACCGCTACTACAACGACCTGCTCACCGAGGACCTGCCCACGGAGGACGCCTCGGAGGTGTCGCGCTCGTTGGACCGGCTGCGCCCCAAGGTGGCGCTCGTCAAGGTCACCACCGTCCCCAAGGGCGCGGACGTCTACGTGGACCGCATGGACCTGGGCAGCCGGGGCCGCTCTCCGCAGACGCTCGCGCTGTCGCCGGGCCGTCACAAAATCATGGTGAAGAAGGACGGCTACCGTCCCACCGAGGCCACCGTCACCGTGGCGCGCGGTCGTGAGACGGAGCAGACCTTCGACCTGTTCCTCATCACCGGCGGCGTGGAGCTCACCGGGACCCCCGAGGGCGCCGAGGTGCGCGACGCCCCCAACGGCCCCGTCATCACCAAGCTGCCCGGTCGCGCCCGCCTGCCTCCCGGTCAGCGCATCCTCTACGTGCGCGCCCCCGGCTACTCCCCCGGCCAGTACGTGGTGGACGTGCCCGCCGATGGCAGCGTCCCGCTCTCCGTCGCGCTGCGCGTGCAGGACCGCCCCTCCGGCCGACTCGTCGTCACCGCCAACCGCGACGGCGCCACCGTGCGCGTGGACGGCAAGCCCGCGGGCTTCACCCCCACCGTCGTCACCCTCCCCGAAGGTGAGCACGCCTTGGAGGTCGAAAGCCGCGAGGTGCGCCCGCTGCGCCAGAAGGTGACCGTGGTCGCGGACCAGGAGGTGAAGGTCCACGCGGAGCTGCGCTACGCCCCCCCGCCCGTCCGCGCCGCATCCAAGAGCCTGGTCGCCGTGGACGACGCGCCCGCCTCCACCACCGTGCTCACCCAGGAGGAACTGCGCGCGTTCGGCTGGCGCACCCTCGCGGAGGCGCTCTCCGGCGTGCGCGGCTTCTACATCACCGACGACCGGACCTATACGTACCTGGGCGTGCGCGGCTTCTCGCCCCCGGGAGACCTCAACACCCGCGTCCTCATCCTCTGGGACGGCCACGCCATGAACGACGTGTGGGCCGGCCAGGGCTACGCCGCCCACGACCTCAACGTGGACCTGATGGAGGTCGAACGCATCGAAGTCGTGCGCGGCCCTGGCAGCGCCCTGTACGGCACCGGCGCCTTCTTCGCCGTCATCAACGTGGTGCCGCGCGAGTCATTGGGCCCGGACAACCACCTGGAAGTCACCGGCGCGGTGGGCGCGCTGAACACCACGCGCGGACACGTCACCGCCTCGTGGGAGGACGGCAATCGCTCCATCCTGGTGAGCGCCTCGGCGCTGACGGCCTCCGGCGCGGACACCACGCGGTTGCGGCGCCTGGACCCGTCGCTGGCGGACGTGCTCGTCAACGGCCTGGACGCGGAGCGGGCCGCCACCGGCTCCATGCGCGCCCGTCTGGGCGATGTGTCCTTCCAGGCACAGCTCAACGTCCGCTCGAAGGAGCTGCCCACCGCCCCCTACGGCACCGTGCCTGGCGCAGAGGGCAACACCGTGGAGGACCTGCGCGCCTTCGTCGAGGCCCGTTACGAGCGCGAGTTCACCGAGCGCTTCAGTTTGTCCGCGCGCGCCGCGTTCGACATCAGCCGCTACGAAGGCATCTACGTCTATCCGGAGGACGCCGGTGGCTCCAACAAGGAGGGCGGCGCGGCGGATTGGGTCAGCGGCGAGGTGCGCGCACGCGTGGGCATCTTCGAGGGCAACCGACTCACGCTCGGCGTGGAGGCCCAGGGACAGCTGAGCGTGCGGCAGACGGCGAGCAACGCCCCCCTGGATGAGAAGTCGCGCACCCTCTTGTCCGCGTATCTGCTCGACGAGTGGCGACTGCACCCGCGCCTGAGCCTCTCCGCGGGCCTGCGTCTGGACAAGTACCTGGACCTGGACACCACCCCCATCACCCCGCGACTGGCCCTCATCGCCCGTCCCTATGACGCGGGGCTCACCAAGCTGGTGGCCGGCAAGGCCTTCCGCGCGCCCAACGTCTACGAGCTCTACTACACGGACGGCATCACCCAGGCGCCCCCGGGCTCGCTGGAGCCGGAGACCATCACCACCTTCGAGCTGGAGCACTCGCACGACCTGACGGACGAGCTGCGCCTGTCGGTGGCCGGCTACCACAACCGCATCTCCAGCCTGGTGCAGCTGCGCACCGACGACGCCCCCTCCACCGAGTGTGGCGGCACCCCGTGTCTGCGCTTCGTCAATGACAGCGGCACCACGCTGGCGTGGGGCGCGGAGGCGGGTGTGCACTGGCAGCCGGGACGCTGGCTGCTGGTGGACGTGAGCTACTCGTACGTGAAGCTGCGCAACGCGGCGGACGTGGTGGCCTCCGCGTCACCCGCGCACCTGGTCTCCGGACGCCTGCTGATGCCCGTGGGCAACGGCGACATGCGGCTGGCCACCCAGGCCACCTACCAGAGCGCGCGCCCCACCGGCCCGGGTGGAGCCGACAGCGGTGAGGCGCTGCTCGTCGGCTTCGGGCTCTCCGGTGACTATGGCCCGCTGCGCTACTTCGCCGGCGTCCACAACCTGCTCGACTCCGAGTACCAGATTCCCGTGTCGGACGAGAATTCCATCGCCCCCGTGCCGCAGTACGGACGCACCTTCACCCTCCAGCTCACGGGAACGTTCTGACGCATGGGCGAGGCCGACTTCGAGTTCACCTTCATCCAGCCCGGGCACGCGCTCTACGAGGCGGAGCTGGAGCTGCGCTTCCGCGTGCTGCGCGAGCCTTTGGGCCACACGCGGGACGCGGTGAAGTTTCCCTTCGAGGCACAGAGCCTCCACCTGGTCGCCCACCAGGGTGACAGCGTGCTGGGGTGCGTCCTCTTCCACCCCGAGGACTCGCACGGTGGACGCCTCTTCCAGATGGCGGTGACGCCCCACCTGCAGGGTCAGCGCCTGGGTGCTCGACTGGTCCATGCGCTGGAAGCGGAGCTGGTGCGACGCGGCGTCACCCACGTCCACCTCCATGCACGGCAGGCGGTCGTCCCCTTCTACGAACGCCTGGGCTATTCCGTGTATGCGGAAGCGTTCACGGAAGTGGGGATTCCCCACCGACACATGGAGAAGTCACTCGCGACGTAGGCCGGGGCGGGTGCTCACCACTCGACACCGCCGAATGTCTTCGGGCACCCGGGCGGACCACCGCCCCGTTGCCCCCTGACCTCAACAGGCAGGGGATGCTGGTAACCTTTCGCGAGAGGTCAGCGGGCCAGCGACACCGAGGAGACATGATGAACGGAACGAACGACGGACGCGCCGCGCCCCCTTCCCACCGGGCCGGCCCCTCGGGGGGTCCTGGGGACAGCGAGCTGGATGACGAGGGCTCGCCAGCCGAGTCGGACGAAGGCCGCGCGCCTCGGCGTCCACCCATCCACGTCCTGGAGGACAACACGCTGCACACGCGGCTGACGCGTGATTTGGGCGTGCACTATCCCTTCGTCAGCGCGGGCATGGCCTTCGTGGCGCTGCCGCCGCTGGTCATCGCCGTGTCGGAGGCGGGAGGCATCGGCATGCTCGGCTCGGCGCCGGAGCCCGCGCCCTTCCTGCGCTCGCGCATCCAGGCCATCCGCGCCGGCACGCAGCGCCCCTTCGGCGTGGACTTCATCCTCGACCGCGCGCGAGCAGGGGACTTCACCACGCGCGAGCACATCGACACGTGCATCGCCGAGCGCGTACCGGTGGTCGCCTTCCACTGGGCCCTGCCGCCCGCGGACTGGGTGAAGGACCTGCGGGCCGCGGGGACGAAGGTCTGGGTGCAGGCCAGTTCGGTGGAGTTCGCGAAGGAGGCGCTCGCGCTGGGCGTGGACGGACTCATCGCGCAGGGCCGACAGGCGGCGGGCTACAACCGGGGCACCACGCCCACGCTGAAGCTGGTGCGGGAGCTGCGCGCGCTGGTGGGTGAGTTGCCGTTGCTCGCCGCCGGTGGCATCGCGGATGGGCTGAGCGCGGCGCGCGCGCTGTTCCATGGCGCGGACGGCGTCTGGGTGGGCACGCGCATGGTGGCCTCCGTGGAGGCGTACGCGCACCCGGGCTACAAGCAGCGTGTGGTGGACGGAGACGCGCGCGACTCCGACTTCACCACCCTCTTCGGCCCCGAGTGGTCCGGGCCGCGTCAGCGCGTGCTGCGCAACCGCGTGGTGCGCGAGTGGGCGGGCCGCGAGGCACGTGCGCCGACGAACCCCACGGACTCCATTGGCACCACGCGGCTGTACCCGGGGCTGTCGGGTGGCGATGCGCTCTACACGATGCCGCGCTTCAGCGCCTTCGTGCCCACGCCCGACACGCAGGGTGACCTGGAGGAGATGGTGCTGCCCGCCAGCGGCTCCAGCATGGCGCGCATCGAGAGCGTGCTGCCCGCCGGTCAAATCGTCGTGGAGATGATGGAGGGCGCGCACCGGCTGCTGGCGAATCCGTACGAGCTGGAAGCGGACGCCGACGAGAACGACCGCTCCTGAGTCGAGGTGCCCGGCGGACGGCGCCCTGGTGCTCCGCCCGCCGCCATTCCCGCTGAAACGGGTGAAGCGGCCGGGGAAGTTGGAGTAGGAACCCACGGAAGACAGGTGGGTCCCATGACGATGACGACGACACAGGCGCGCTGGCGGCGCGTGGCGGTTTCGGGCTGGATGGCCCTCGCGCTGTGTGGCGGCGTGGCGGTGGCGCGGGCGGTGACTTCGGAGGTGAGGACGCCGTCGCGGCGACTGTCCGCCGAGGAGCGTGTCCTCGTGGGCCGGGCCGCCGCGGAGGCGGAGCCCCACTGGCGTCGGCGCTCGATGCACTCGTTCCCCGGAGACCACTGGTCCCAGGACGACGACTTCGGCGCGTCGGAGCGAGGCTGGGTGATGAGCGAGGCGCGCCGGCGCGACGTGCCGGTGACGGACGTGTTCGACGCCATCGACACCGAGCTGCGCTCGGCGGCGCCCATCCTCCCGCCGCGCAAGGCCTCCGCCAGCCCGTGCAAGCCCCGTCCGTTCTACGACTGATGCCCGGCACGAACTCGACCCTCGCTTCGCGAGGCCATCGTCGGCCCGCGCTCGCCACGACCCTTCGCCGAGGCCCGAGGCCCGACCCCGTCGTCCTCCCGCGAGGTCGCCGCCGCTCCGTGCCTGACTCCTGCTGCTCGCGTCCCTTGATGCCCGGCGCGTCCCCCGTCTTCTCGCGCATCGGCGCGCTCCCTCTCGAATGACGACCTCCTCCCACGGACTGCTCCGCGCCGCCCACCGCGCCGCCTCGCTCACGAGCGTGCGCCTGGCCCTCTTCGGCGTCCTCGCACTCGCCGCGTGCTGGCATTCCCTGTCGCTCGCCGGAGGGATGAACGACTTCCGCGACTCGCACCTGCTCGACTCGTACGAGGACGCGGGCACGCGCAGCGTGACGCACTACGGACAACTGCCCTTGTGGAACCCCTGGTCCTGCGGTGGCCAGTACGCCCTGGGCAGTCCGCAGACGCGCGTCTTCGCGCCCACCGTGGTGCTGTCCTCCCTCGTGGGCCCGCGCCGCGCGGAGCCGATTCTGCTGTGGGCCTTCCTCGTGCTCGGCATGGAGGGCTTCTTCCACTACGCCCGACGGCGCGTGGGCTCCGCGACAGGCGCACTGGGCGCGGCTCCCCTCTTCGGGTTGATGGGCTTCACCGCCCTGTCCTGGTCCATCGGCTGGCTCAACTTCGCGGGCTTCCTCCTGCTGCCGTGGCTGCTCGTGGGCACGCGTCGCGTCGCGGAGGGGAAGCTGTCTGGCGTCGCGCTCGTGGGCGGCGTCTTCGCGCTGCTGCTCAGCTTCGGTGGCACCTACCCGGTGCCCATGGGCGCCCTCTTCGTCGCGCTGGAGACCGGACGCACGCTGTACGGGATGCGCGGCATGCCTCGACGGCGCGAGGCGCTGTGGGCCCTGGGCATCACCGCCTGCTTCACCCTGGCCGCGTGTGCCTTCCGGCTCTGGCCGCTCATCGAGACGATGCGCTCCTCGCCGCGCGTCATGGCGGGTACGCCGGGCAACGCGCTCGTGCCGCTGACGAAGATGCTGCTCCAGCTCCCCGCGCGCTCCGGCTACAGCGACCCGGGCAACTTCTACTTCGCGCCCGCGGCCCTCCTGCTCGCGCTGCCCGCCCTCGCCCTCGCTCGACGCCGCGCGCTCTATCCCGCCGTCATGGCGGGCCTGTGCGCGTGGATGGCGGCGGGATACTCGGCCACGCCCTCGCTGTTCGCGGGGCTGCGCACGCTCCCCATCTTCGAGACGTTCCGCTACCCCGAGCGCTTCCTCGTCCCCACCTGCTTCTTCCTCGCGGAGCTGGCCGCGCTGGGGCTCGCCGCGCTGCTCGCGCGCACGTGGCGCGCGCCCTCCCGGTGGACCTGGGCCGCCGTGGCCGCGTGTGCCGTGGCCATCTCCAGTTGGGGCTTGCAGCTTCGCGCCTTCGACAACCTCTCGCGCTGGGCGCAGATGACGGCGATGCCCGCCGAGCGGGAGCAGCCCTTCGCCCAGGCGCGCGGCAATCGCTGGTCGCAAGGACACCTGCTCGCGCTCAACCGGGGCTCCATCGCCTGTGGCGAGGCGTGGCCCGTGCCCATGTCCTCCAAGCTGCGCGGAGACTTGAGCCAGGAGGAGTACCTGGAGGAGCCCGGCGCGGGCACCGCGAAGCGCGTGGAGTGGACGCCCAACCGCGTGTCCATCGACGTGGACGCGACGCGGCCCACCGTGCTGCTCGTCAACCAGAACTGGCACCCGGGCTGGAAGTCGTCGCAGGGCGAGGTCATCTCGCGTGACGGACTGCTCGGCGTGCGCGTGCCGCAAGGCCGTCAGCAGGTGGTGCTGAGCTTCCTGCCCCGCTCGGGACTCGGAGGCACGCTCGTGTCGGCGCTCGCGTGGGCCGGGCTCGCCTTCCTCATGTGGCGCGAGCGGCGCGGTCATCGGCTGCCGTGGCCCGGAGCGCTGGGCGTGTCCGCCGTGCCCCTCGCCGTGTGGGGTGTGCTCGCGATGGCGTGGCCTGAGCCCGTCGCGAAACCGGACCCGCGCAACGCGGATGGCTCGCCGTTGACGGTGGCCGCCCTGCCCCCCGCGGCGCGGCCGGTGAACGCGCGCTTCGACGTGCCCGTGGAGCTGGTGGCGGCGGAGGTGCCCGCGGAGCCGGACGCGGAAGGCATCACCCCCCTGGTGCTCCACTGGCGCACGACGGGGCCGGTGCCCCGCTCGGTGGGCATCTTCGTGCACGTGGTGTCGGCGGAGGGCCAGCGCATGGGCTCGGACCATCCGGTGCTGGGCGGCACCTGGTTCTTCGCGGATGCGCCTCGGGACACGCTGCTGCGCGACGCCTTCTCCCTCTCCACGCGGGGCTGGCGGCCCGGAACGTGGAACGTGCTGGTGGGCCTGTGGCACGCGGGCGGCGACCAGTCCCGCGTCGACGTGCTCGGCACGGGCGGAGCACAGGTGTCCGAGGGCCGCGTGTACGTGGGGACGTTCACCGTTCCACGGAACGTCCGGGCCAATGAGTCTTCCGTGAACCCGTAGTCCGGGAGCCGACAGCGCGCCGAGACGCGCGACGCTCCCGGGGTTATGAAGCGCGCATGCGAATCCTGCACACCATGTTGCGCGTTGGGGACCTGGAGAAGTCGCTCGACTTCTACACGCGGGTCATCGGAATGAAGCTGCTGCGCCGCCACGACTATCCCGACGGGAAGTTCACCCTGGCCTTCGTGGGCTTTGGCCCCGAGGACACCCACCCCGCGCTGGAGCTGACGCACAACTGGGGCGTGGAGAAGTACGAGCTGGGCACGGCCTATGGCCACGTGGCGCTGGGCGTGCCGGACATCCGCGCGACGTGCGACGCGATTCGACAGGCGGGTGGCAAGGTGGTGCGCGAGCCCGGGCCGATGAAGCACGGCACCACCGTCATCGCCTTCGTCGAGGACCCGGACGGCTACCGCGTGGAGCTCATCCAGAAGGACACCTAGTCCCGTCGCCAGTTCGTCACCCGCACCGTGGCCGCGTGCGCCGTTCACCCGTGAAGCGCCACGGGTGCGCTCCGCCCCTCCCCCCGGGCGCCTGGGTGACAACGAAGCCTGCGTCGCCCGTCGCGGGCCATTAAGGTGGCCCCGTGAGCCCCAGCCCTTCCTTCCTCCCCAGCCACGAGCCCCCCAGCCGACCGCGCGACAGCGCCCTGCTCTTCCTCTCGCGCGGCATGGAGCTGCTCATCATCGAGCGGGAGGGCGCCATCAGCCTGCCCACCGGCTCCACGCTCCCCGAGTTCGCCGCGGCGGCCCACTACCTGGGCGTGCTGGACGGCGTGGACTGCTACGCCGCGCCCCTGCCTCGGGACTTCGCGCCCTCGGAGGGCACCACCCTCGTGCCCGCGCGCTCGCTCTACAAGCGACTGGACGAGGTGCGCTTCGCCGTCGCCGGCCGCGCGCTCGCCATCGCCGAGTGGGACATCCAGCACCGCTTCTGCGGACGCTGTGGCCAGCCCACGCAGCTGGTCTCCGGTGAGCGCGCCCGCCGCTGCACGGTGGACAACACGCCCTTCTACCCGCGCATCTCCCCCGCGATGATTGTGCTCGTCACCAAGGGCGACACCATGTTGCTCGCGCGCAACTCCACCCTGCCGGAGCCCATGTTCAGCACGCTCGCGGGCTTCGTGGACGCAGGTGAGTCACTGGAGGAGTGCGTCGCGCGCGAGGTGAAGGAAGAGGTCAACATCGAGGTGAAGAACATCCGCTACTTCGGCTCGCAGCCCTGGCCCTTCGGGCGCTCGCTCATGGTGGGCTTCACCGCCGAGTACGCGGGGGGCGACATCCAGGTGGACGGCAAGGAGATCGCCGAGGCCCACTGGTTCCACCCCGACGAGCTGCCCCGCGTCCCGCCGCGCCTGAGCATCGCCCGGCACCTCATCGACGCCTTCATCGAGCGCGTGAAGGGCCCGACGCCCAGAGGCTGACAGCGACCGGGGGTGCCAATAAGCAGGCCCTGGCGCCATCGGCTAGCGTCCCTTCTTCCTTCGCGGGAGGGACCTGGATGAATCGCTTCGCACTGCGGGACCGCACAGACGGCCTCGATGCCCGGACGCAGCACGAGGACATCGTTCGCATCCTCGCCACCCAGGAGTTCCCCTGGGACATCACCCAGGCGCTCAGCTTCGCGCTGTTCCGCACCTACGCGGTGCCGAGCATCGGGATACTGCTGCACGAGACGGGGGAGTTCACCGAGCGCACCCAGAAGCGCTACGACGACACCGTGCTCATTCTCGACGCCATCCTCGAGCACGGCATCGCCAGCCCCACGGGCCACAGCGCCTTCCGCCGGATGAACCAGATGCACGGCGCCTATGACATCTCCAACGAGGACATGCGCTACGTGCTCTCCACCTTCGTGGTGACCCCCGTGCGCTGGGTGGGCGAGTTCGGCTGGCGGCCCTTCACTCCGCACGAGGCGGAGGCGTGGACCCACTATTACCGCGCGGTGGGCCGCCACATGGGCATCCAGGACATTCCGGAGACCCACGCGGACTTCGTCGCGCTCATGGACGGCTATGAGGCGAAGCACTTCGCCTTCGATGCGCGCAGCCAGGCGGTGGCCGACTCCACGCTGGAGCTGCTCACCACCTTCCCGCCGTCCCACCTGGCGCCCAAGAAGCTCGTGAAGCTGTTCGCTCGCACGTTGATGGAGGACGCGCTGCTGGACGCGTTCCACTACGCGCGCCCCTCCGCGCTCACCCGGAAGGTGTTCCGCACCGCGCTCAAGCTGCGCGGGAAGTTCGTGCGCTACGCCCTGCCTCCGCGAGAGGTGCCCAGGTTCGGCCGCGAGAACTCCAGCGTGCGCACCTACCCGAAGGGCCACGTCGTCGAGCAGCTCGGCACCTTCCCCAAGACCTGCCCCGTGCACCATCACCGCCCGGCCACGGCTTCGGAGGAAGAAGGACACGCCCCACGGGCCCAGGGGACGGGCGGCTCCTGAGCCCGGACGGCCGCAAGTGCTCCAGATTCCACGGACTTCGCCTCGCCCGGGCCGCTTCCCGAGGCGACGTCCAGGGTCCGGGAATCCCGGGCCACTCCCGGGACGTTGGCTCCGGATTGGGGTGACGGCTTGACCTCCCGGGCTGACTGGGGTTGAAGCGCCGCTCCCTTCGCCTCACGAAGAAGCCATGCCCGCCGCGCGTCCCCACATCGAGCCCCGCCTCGTTCCCACCGCTGACTCCGTGGTGGTGAAGGAGATCTACCTCTCTCTCCAGGGCGAGTCCTCGCACGCCGGCCTGCTGTGCGCCTTCATCCGCCTCACCGGCTGTCACCTGCGCTGCACCTACTGCGACAGCGAGTTCTCCTTCCACGGCGGCGCGCGTCGGAAGAACGCGGACGTCATCGAGGAAATCAAGGCGCTGCGCACCCCGCGCGTGGAAATCACCGGCGGCGAGCCCCTGCTCCAGCCCGGCGTCTACCCGCTGATGCAGTCGCTGCTCGACGAGGGTTTCACGGTGCTGCTGGAGACCAGCGGCGCCATCGACGTGCGGCTGGTGCCTCCGGCCGTGCACAAAATCGTCGACATGAAGACACCGTCCTCGGGCGAGGCCGCGCGCAATGATTTGCGCAACTTCGCGTCGATGAACGCGAACGACGAGCTGAAGTTCGTCATCGGCTCGCGCGAGGACTACGACTGGTCCAAGGCCCTCATCGCCGAGCACCGGCTGGCCGAGAAGCCCTTCGCGCTGCTGTTCTCCACCGTGTTCGAAAAGCTCCACCCGCGCGAGCTGGCGGAGTGGACCATCGAGGACCGGCTCTCCGTCCGCTTCCAGCTCCAGATGCACAAGTACCTCTGGGAGCCGAACGCGCGCGGCGTCTGAAGCCCGCTCGCGTCAGACACCAGGCGCCGCGAAGTACAGCCAGCCCCAGAACAGCAGCCACGCGGACAGGAACCCCAGGGTCACCCAGCCGAGCACGGACGCGACCCGCGCGGGAACCTGTCCCTTCGCGGGGCTCTCCCCCCGGCGGATGCGCCCCGCCTCCCGCATCCCCAGCACCACGCTGCCCACGCCCGCCACCAGCGGCGGCAGCGGCATCGCCAGGGTACACGGCAAGACCAACAGTCCCAGCACCCCGAGCCCCAGCGCGCCCCAGGCCGCGCGCGACGCGGGCCCGTCCTTGCGCCGCAACGACACACACGGCTCGCAGAAGGCGGACTCGCCGAAGAGCTCCAGACACTCCCCGCACAGGAAGCTTCCGCAGCGCGTACAGGTGGCCACCGCGGAGACCTCCGCGTGGCGCGCACACAGGGCGGCCGTGCTTTCCACCGTCACCACGACACCCTGGCGTCGGGCGAGCGCACGGCGAAGCGACGCCTCAGAAGCCCGGCGGAGGAACGCGCGCCGTCAGCGCCGTCAGCGCGTGCGAGCCCAGGCCCAGGAACACGGCCGACAGCACCGTGCAGGACACGAAGCCCGCGACGATGAGCCCCTTGTGCCGGTGCTCGAACTGGCTGAACGCGTAGAAGAACGCGTAGCAGGGGATGAGCAGCACCATCACTCCCGTGCCCACGCTGCGGCGGAAGGCATGGACGATGAGGAAGGCGGCGCACACCAGGGCGACGAGACTGGACAGGATGGCGAGCGGGAGCAGCGGCACGCCCTCCCCTTAACACGTTCCACCCCTGGCCAGGGCGTCGTGCACATACTAAGCACGGCCTGTCGTCCCCCTGCCGAGGTGATTGCGCATGAACGCCGCCAAGACACTGCTCAACTTCGTCCTCGCGGGTACCCTGCTGGGCATCCTCGTCGCGTCCTGGGCCGGTCCCCACTTCATCGGCTGGTACAACGAGACGCCCCTGGCGACCCAGACGATGTGCAACCTGCCCCAGGTGGTCCGCAACGTCAGCTCGGACCTGCTCACCTGGCAGACCATTGGCGCCGGCATCGGCGCCGCCGCCTTCCTGGCGCTGGGCATCCTCTTCACCCTCCGCGGCAACCGGAAGGCCCGCGAGCAGGAGGCCCAGACGCCGCCTCCGGCCGCACCGTCCCAGACCGCGCCCTGAAGGGCCCTGCCCGGCCGACTACGGCACGCGCACCAGCACGGAAGGCGTCGTGCCCAGCACGCCGCCGCCCCCGCTGTCCATCACGTTGACCTGCAGCAGGAAGTGCGTCGGCTCCTTCACGCCCTCCGGAGCCGTCCAGGTCGGGGTGCGCGAGTGGGAGTCGCTGAAGTGACCCGCGGGCTCCGCGGGGTTCTGCGTCCAGACGTACTCCATCTCGTCACCATCGGGGTCCTGCACCTCGAACACGAGCTGCACGACGCCCCCGGGCTCCACCGTCTTCGGGCTCGGAATCGGCCCCGCACTGACATCCGGTGGATGGTTGACCACCCGGCCACACCCCAGGGCCAAGATGACCAGTGCGGCGAAGACTCCTGAAAGCGACCGAAGCATGGACTGCCCCCTGTGAAGAATGGTCCCACGGTAACGCGCGACACCGCGTTCGGGTATCGAGGGACCCGACACAAAAGACCCGGATTCCAGGATGATGACAGATGGCGGCGCGAAGGGTCGCCCACCAACGGTCATCCCCGCACGCCGGTATGACGAGGGAACCGGCTCAGCGTCCGCGGCGTCGCGGGGGCCGGGCGGCGGACACGAGCAGCAGCTTGTCGCCCCGGGTGAGTCGTTTGATTGCGGCCTCCCGTCGCAGGGCGGCGCCGCGGTCCTCGGCGGCCTCGCTCCAGACGAGGGTGACGGGCAATCGCGCCCGGGTGTAGGCCGCGCCGCGTCCGCGTCCGTGAGTGGCCACGCGCCGTTCCAGGTCATTGGTGGCGCCAGTGTAGAGCGAGCCGTCTCGGCAACGCAGCATGTAGACAGTCCAGCGGGGAAGGTCGTCCGGCACGGGGGGCGCGACTGTACCGCGTAGCGCCCCCGCGCACCCCGCCCCCGTGCGCCCCGCCTCAGGTCGCCAGCCGCATCCGCCCCCCACGCCGCAGGCAGAAGCGCGGCAGGCGCAGGGACAGTCGCCTCCTTCCGCCCGGCAGCCCTACCCGCGCCATGACCTCCGACACGGGCGCCAGCGGATCTCCCCAAGCCGCGAGGATGTGCGCCTCACTCACCAGCCCCAGCAAGCCCCCCCCTTCCCCCACCACGCCCAACAGCTGCACCTGGTGCCGCTCCATCACTCTCAGGGCACGCAGGAGGGTGTCTGTGGGAAAAACGGTGGCGATGAAGGACGACAAAGCTTCCTTGATTGCCCTGTTTTGCCGCATCCAGTTTCCTCCGGACCGTTATACCTACATCTCCTTGCAACGGCCCTGCCGGCAGGGATGACCACCCAGCAATGGACACGGCAACGGGCGGCGGACCGGCTTAGAGTGGGGGGGTGACACGGAGACAGGTGGCGCGGCTGGGGCGGATGGCGGACCTCTTCTCGCGGACGATGAGCCGGGGAAAAGAGGGGTTGCTGACGCTGACGTTCCGCCCGGACGAGCTGTACCGGGTGCCCACGGACGACGGCGCGGCCATCGCCATGGGGCGCTACCACGCTCGGGGAGAGCGCCGGTACGCGGAGCCCGTCATCCTCTGCCACGGGCTGGGCGCCAACCGCTTCCACCTGGACTTCGACGAGCACTACAGCATGGCGCGCTACCTGGCGCGGGCGGGCTTCGAGACGTGGGTGCTGGAGCTGCGCGGGCGGGGGCTGGCGGGCGACTGCTCGGACTTCAACTTCGACGACCAGGCGGAGCACGACGTGCGCACCGCCCTGCGCACCGTGGTGTCCACGGGGGCGAAGGAAGTGCTCTGGGTGGGGCATTCCAAGGGTGGCCTCACGCTGTACGCCCACCTGGCCAAGAACCCGCAGGCCCCGGTGCGGGCCGCGGCGATTCTGGGCAGCCCCTTCACCTTCGCGGTGCAACCGGGGCTTCGCACCTTCATCCAGCGCGTGGAGCCGCTCTTGCGGCTGAAGGTCATCCCCACCGGCCGAGTCACCAGCATCGCGCTGCTGGGCGCGCCGCCGGGCCCGCTGAGCCGGTACATGATGCTGGCGGAGAACATGGAGCCGGAGGTCGTGCGGCGCGCGCTGGCCAACGTGCCGGCCAACATCTCCGGCGGCGTGGGCCGCCAGTTCGCCCGCTGGATTTCCACCAACCGCTTCACCACGTACGACGGGGGCTTCGACTACCGCGAGTCCCTGGCGGGGGTGAAGATTCCCGTCCTGCTCCTGGCGGGCAGCAAGGACCTCCTGGCCCCGCCCATGTCGGTGGCGCGGGCGAAGGAGGCGCTGGGGGGCCCGGTGAAGTTCCTCGTGGCCGGGCGAGGGCACGGCTTCGGCGCGGACTACGGGCATGCCGACCTGGTGCTGGGCCGCCGGGCACCGGACGAAATCTTCCCCCTGGTGGAGGCGTTCCTCTCCGCGCACGCCACCCGGCCGTGAGCCGGCACACAGGCGACGGGACTCCGGGTTGTCCGGGCCCCCTTGGCGTGCTACCCGGAAGCCCCTCCCCATGAGTCTGTCCCCCCGCCTCCTCACCCTCGCCCTGCTGGCGCCCGCCGCGTGCGGGAAGGCCCCGGGCGAGGTGCCCGCCGGGCAGGCGGTGATGGACCTGCGCCACACGCGACGGACGGACGGACGGGCGGTGGCGCGCTGGAGCGGCGATGCCGTGACGGCGGAGGAGCTGACCGAGCGCTTCCTGGAGATGAGCCCCGCGCTGCGCGAGCGCTACGTGGAGCCCCGCGCCCGGCGTGAGTACGTGGAGTCGCTGGCCCGGTTTGATTTGCTGGTGCGCGACGCGCTTGCCCAGGGACTCCAGGACGACCCGGAGGTGGTGGAGGCCACGCGGCGCGCGCTGGTGGGCCGGCTGATGCGCTCGCGACTGGAAGAGGCGCGAGTGACTGTCACCGACGCGGAGCTGGCGGAAGCCTATGCCGCGCGCAAGGACGACTTCGTGCGCCCGGAGGCCCTGCGCCTGTCCCATGTCTTCCTCGCCGCGCCGCGGGCCGATGCCGCCCGGGAGAGCGCCGCGAAGGGTGAGGCACAGGCCCTGCTCGCCCAGGCGAAGGCGCTTCCGGCGGAGGACTTCGGAGGCTTCGGAAAGCTGGCGCGCGAGCGCAGCCAGGAGCCGCGCACCGCGCCGCTGGATGGGGACATGCGCTTTCTCTCCGACGAGGCGCTCACGCGCGAGTACGGAGCCGAGGTCGCCCAGGCCGCTCGCGCCCTGAAGACCGAGGGCGAAGTGAGCGGCGTGGTGCGGACCGACAAGGGGCTCCACGTGCTCAAGCTGCGCGCACGCAGGCCCGCGCTGGACCTCTCGCTGGACGACGTGCGCGAGGAGCTGCGCGTGCGCCTGGAAGGCGAGAAGCGCACGCGCGCGTGGGGCGAGTACCTGGCGCGCGTGGAGAAGCAGTTGTCGCTGTCGGTCGACACGGACGCTCTGGCCCGGGTGCCGGTGGACGTCCAGGCCCCCATGCGCAAGCCGTCGAGCCCGCTGCCGGGCACGGTGCCCGCGCCATGAGGGCCCGCTTGCCAGCTTGGGGGGCCATCCCCACCTTTGGGAGTCGCCCCCACCCTTCCCCCAGGACTCCGCGCATGCGTCTTTCTCCCACCCGCGCTCCCCTGCTGTCCCTGGTGCTCGCCCTGGCGCTGAGTCAGGGGTGCAACACGCCCGTCAAACTGACGCCCGACGACACGGTGGTGGCCACCGTGAATGGCGAGGTCCTCTCCCGCGTGGACTTCGAGCAGGAGCTGGGCCGGGAGCTGGCCTCCACGGAGGCCTCCCAGCGCACGCCGGAGGAAATCGAGCCCTTCAAGCGCACGCTGCTGGACACGTACATCCACCGGATGCTGCTGCTCCAGGCGGCGCGGAAGAACAACGTCACCGTCACCCCGGAAGAGGTGGACCGGGGCGTGCTGCGGCTGTCGGGCGACTACCCGGCGGGCAACTTCAACGAGGTGCTCGCCCAGGGCCAGCTGTCCATGTCGGAGCTGCGCGCGCGCGAGGCCAGCCGGCTGACCATCGAAAAGCTCTTCGCCAGCCACGTCTACGCCCGCGTGGGGGTGACGGAGGAGGAGCTGCGCGCGTACTACGCGGCGCACGAGGCCGAGCTGAACGAGAGCGAGCAGGTGCACGCCGCTCAAATCGTGGTGAAGGGCCTGGACGAGGCCCGGCGGCTCCAGACGCAGCTCAAGTCGGGCAAGAAGTTCTCGGACCTGGCGCGCAGGTACTCGCTGAGCGCGGATGCCAAGGTGGGAGGCGACCTGGGGTTCTTCCCCCGAGGACAGATGCCGCCCGCCTTCGACGAAGTGGTATTCAAGCTCGGGGTCGGGCAGGTTTCGGACGTGGTGTCCACCGAGTACGGCTACCACCTGTTCAAGGTGCTGGAGCGCAAGCCCGCGCGGAAGCGGGACTTCGCCGAGGCGCGTCAGTGGGTGGAAGCGAAGTTGATGGAGCAGAAGCGCACGGAGGCGCAGGACGCCTTCGAGAAGGAACTGCGGGACAAGGCGCAGGTCCAGGTGAATGAGACCACGCTGCAGGCCATCCGCGGACAGCCCGCGGCACTCCCGCAGGCAGCGAAGTGACGGAATCGTGGGCGCGGCGGACTGTTGGACGGGCCCGGTGTGGTGCGGAAGGATGCACGGAATGAAGAAGCTGGTGGCATTCGTCGCTGCGGCGGCGCTCCTGGGGGGCGCCACGTCGGCGCGCGCGGAGCTGGTGGACAAGGTGGCGGCGGTGGTGAACCGCGACGTCATCGCACTGTCGGAGGTTCAGCAGCGCGCGGCGCCGGAGGTGTCCCGCCTCAATGACCCCGACCCGCGCAAGCGCGCCGAGCAGCGCGCGCAGCTCATGAAGACGGCGCTCGACACCCTCATCGGCGAGAAGCTGATGGAGGCCGAAATCACGGAGATGGGCATCTCCGCGACCGAGGGCGAGGTGGACGAGCTCGTCAATGACGTGCGCAAGCAGAACAACATCACGGACCCGGCGCAGTTCGAGCAGGTGCTCGTCGCCGAGGGCCTGACGATGACCACGTACCGGGACATGCTGCGCAAGCGCATCCTCCGGGACCGGCTCCTGCGCATGAAGGTGGGCCCCAAGGTGAAGGTCACCGAGGAGGACCTCAAGGCCGCCTACAACCAGTATGCCCGCGCGGAGAGCGAGGACATGGAAGTCCACGCGCGCCACATCCTGGTCGCCGTGGACCCGAAGGCCACCGAGGAGCAGGTGGCCGCCGCGCGCAAGAAGGCGGAGGGCATTGCCCAGGAGGCCCGTCGCGAGGGCATGGACTTCTCCGCCCTGGCGCGCGCGCGCAGCGAGGGCCCCAGCGCCGCGGACGGCGGAGATTTGGGCTGGTTCAAGCGCGGCGTCATGGTGCAGGCGTTCGAGAAGGTCGCCTTCAACCTCAAGGATGGCGACGTCAGCGAGCCGGTGCGCACCAACTTCGGCTGGCACATCCTGAAGGTGGAGGAGCGCCGCTCCGTCGCCGCGACGACCTACGAGGAGATGCGTCCGAAGCTGGAGGGGAAGCTGCTCCAGGAGAAGACGGACAAGTTCCTGGACCAGTACGTCACGGAGCTGAAGCAGAAGGCCAGCATCGACGTGAAGATGTAGCCTGTCGTCCCCACGCGGGGGATGCTCGCCACCGTGAGCCTCCCCCTCGTCGGTATCTCCCTGGGTGATGTGTCGGGCATCGGGCCGGAGGTGACGGCCGCGGCCCTGGCGCTCCCCGCCGTGCGTCGCGCGCTCATCCCCGTCGTCTTCGGGGATGGGCCCACGCTGGAGCGCTTCCCCTTCTTCCGCCGCCATGCGCGCGTGGAGCCCTCCGCCCTGGGCCGCGTCGAGTCCCCCACCGTCGTGGTGGTGACTCAGCTGGCGGCCAGGGACCGCGTCCCGGGCAAGCCCTCGCGCGAGGGCGGACGCGCGCAGTACGCGTACGTGACGGCGGCGATTGACGCCATGCGCGCGGGACACGTGGACGCGCTGTGCACGGCGCCGGTGTCCAAGGAGGGGATTTCACGCGCGGGCATTCCCTTCATGGGCCACACGGAGGTGCTGGCGGAGGCCTTCGGCGTGGACGTCATGATGATGATGGACGGGCCGCGCGTGCGCATCGCCCTGGCCACCAACCACGTCCCCATCTCCGCGCTGTCCAAGCTGCTCACCGTGGAGGGCCTCACCGCGCAGCTCAAGCTCTTGTCACGCAGCCTCGCGCCCGTGGTGGTGGGACGCAGGCCTCGCATCGCCGTGCTCGGGCTGAATCCTCACGCGGGCGAAGGGGGCCTGTTGGGGCGCGAGGAGGTGGAGGTGATTGGCCCCGCCATCCGCAAGGCACGCGCGGCGAAAGTCGATGCACACGGGCCGATTCCGGCGGACGGCCTCTTCGCGAGACCCGATGAAGTGGGCGCGCGGTACGACGCGGTGCTGGCGATGTACCACGACCAGGGACTCATCCCCGCGAAGGCGCTCGACTTCGAGCGCACCGTCAACGTGACGCTGGGACTGCCGGTGCCGCGCACCTCGCCGGACCACGGCACGGCCTACGCGATTGCCGGCAAGGGGCAGGCGAACTGCGTGCCCATGGCGGAGGCGCTGCTCAAGGCCGCGCAGCTCGCTCGGCCTCCCGCGCGAGGTGGTCGGCCAGGTCCTCGCCGTCCTTCTCCGCGTCGATGAGCTTCACCTCGGAGCCCACGCCGCTCGGAGGAATCACCAGCACGCTGACCTTGTCGAGCGGGCATTCGCCCAGACAGCCCGAGGAGAACACGCGGGTGCTCGGTCCCAGGCCCCGCGCGGCCACGGCTTCCCGGATGCGGCGCGGCAGATCCACGCCCCCCAGGCGAGGGTCCAGGCGCACCGAGCAGTTGTGGCAGACGTGCAGCTCGGTTGGCTGGGAGTCCGGTGCGGCCTCGGGTGGAGGGGGTGTGCGCATCGCCTGGAAACATAAGGCGGATGAGACTCCGCCGCCGTAAGCTGGAGCGCGGGTGCCGAGGGGCGCCCACACCCGGAAAGACGACGTCACCCTCCTGGATCCGCGTTGAACCTCAGGTTCCTGGCGAGTTCCTTCCACGGCCCATGCACGGGTGAGGGCCGACCTTGAGGGACTTTTCGATGGGAATCAGAAACACGAGTCGCAGGTCATGAAGGCGCCTTTCGGCAGAGACCTGACGACAGGCAGCATTCCCCGCCACCTGGTGGCCTTCTCCATCCCGATGTTGATGGGGAGCTTCCTTCAAACGGCATACAGCTTCATCAACGCCATCTGGGTGGGCCGGTTCCTGGGCACCGAGGCGCTGGCGGTGGTGACGGTGAGTTTCCCCGTCGTCTTCGTCCTGTTCTCCATCGGCATGGGCCTCACCATGGCGACGAGCATCCTGGTGTCGCAGAACTACGGCGCCCGGAGGATGGACGAGCTGCGCAAGGTGGTCGACAGCTCCACGGTGCTCATCTACTCGCTGGGCGTGGTGCTCACGCTGCTGGGCGAGTGGCTGGCGCCGACCATCCTCACGCTGATGGACACGCCGCCGGAAATCCATGCGGAGTCCGTCAGCTACCTGCGCATCTTCCTGTTGTCGATGCCCCTGGGCTTCGGCTTGTTCCTCACGCGCAGCCTGCTGCAGGGCGTGGGTGACTCGAAGACGCCGCTGTATTTCCAGGCGGGCTCCGTCCTGCTCACCACGGTGCTGGACCCGGTGCTGATGTTCGGCTGGCTCGGGTTGCCCAAGCTGGGATTGAACGGCACGGCCTGGGCCACGGTGGTGTCGCAGCTGTTGGCGCTCATCACGCTGCTCATCTATCTGCGCATGAAGGATGTCCCCGTCGCGCCGCGCAGGCCACGGCTGGCGCACCTGGGGCCCACCACCTGGAAGACGCTGCGCATCGGCGTGCCGGCCGCTGTGCAGCAGTCGCTCGTGTCCATCGGCATGGTGTTCGTGACGGGTCTGGTCAACGGCTTCGGTGAGGTGTCCACGGCGGCGTTCGGCGCGGCCTCGCGCATCGACCAGATTGCCTTCATGCCAGCGATGACGTTCGGCATGGCCGTGTCCACGCTGGCCGGACAGAACCTGGGGGCGGGCCGTTACGACCGCGTGCAGGAGATCTTCAAGTGGGGGTGCCTGTTCAGCGGAGGCATCACCCTGGTCATCTCGGCGGTGGCCGTGTCGTTCCCGGAGGCGCTGCTGCGCATCTTCGTCTCGGACCCGGCGGTCATCGGGCCGGGCGTCACGTACCTGCACATCGTGGGAGGGACGTACGTCCTGTTCGCGCTCATCTTCGTGAGCAACGGCATCATCAACGGCGCGGGACGCACGTTGATGACGACGATTTTCTCGCTGGTGAGCCTCTGGGTGGTGCGGGTGCCGGTGGCGTACTGGCTGTCGCGCCGCATGGGCAGCGTGACGGGTGTGTGGATTGCGATGGCCTTGAGCTTCGGCGTGTCGCTGGTGGTCAGCATGGCCTACTACTTCTCCGGCCGGTGGCGGCGCCCCCTGGTCAAGAAGGCGCCCGAGGGCCCCACCACGCCCAACCCGGGCGACGTCTTCGGACACGAGACAGGCGAGGCCTGAGCGGCCCCGCCCCCTTGGGCTAGAAGACGAACGGGAAGCGGATGGGCTCCTGCATGCGGACCGTGTGCACGGGGAACTTCCAGCCGCGCACCACGCCCTCGATGCAGCCGGCGAGCGGCGTGGCGCGCAGCGCCTGCGTGTCCATGGCGACGCTCGTCGCCTCACCGCTCGGCAACACGGACCAGCGCACCACGAAGCGCCCGTCCTTCTGCACCGACGTGTCCGCGGCATGCTGGCGCAGGCACGCGGTGATGGCGGGCTGATTGGAGACCACCACCTGCTTCACGTCCTCGGGCGTGAGGTGCTCCTTCGCGTCGAGCGCGGGCGGGACGTACACGGTCCGCGCGACGGTGGACTCGGAGGCGGCGCGCTCCTCGCCGTCTTCGGTGAAGCCGAGCTCTCGCGCGAACTCCTCGTCCAGCTCCGACTCGGTGCTGGTCGCGCCATCGGGGTCGTCCGTGGTGTCCGCCGGAGCGGAGGTCGTCTGCTCGTCGGAGTCGGGCTCCTCGAAGGTCATCTCCATCACCGCGCCCGAGGAGGACTCCGCGACACTCTGGGTGGGAGTCGTGCTCACGGGAGCGCGAGTCGTGGGCGCGCTCTCGGTTCGGATGCTCCGCTCGCCGGACTTCACAGCCAGGGTGTCACGGCGGGCCATCAGGTCCGCGCCGCTCGGGCCCGAGAAGGACGTGAGGGCGCGAGCCGGGTCCGTCGACGCGCCTTGCGCGTGCAGCCCGTTCGCGATGTCGCTGATGCTTCCGGGAGGGGCCCAGACGTAGGGGCCCATGTACCGAGGAGCGACGGGGTTCATCGCGTTGGTATCGGCCACACCCGGGAAGGCCGTGCCCGCCATGAGGCCAGGAATGGCCCAGTACCCCATAGCAACCGAAGAACCCGTCTGGCCGAACTGCCACGAAGCGCTCGCGCTGTTGAGTTGACCCGAGGTGTTCGCGCCGACCAGCGCGCCTGCGTTGCCCACGCCGTTGAGCTGGCCCGAGGCGTTCGCGTCGACCAGCGCGCCTGCGTTGCCCACGCCATTGAGTTGGCCCGAGGCGTTCGCGCCGACCAGCGCCCCCGTGCTGTTCGCACTGTTGAGCTGACCCGAGGCGTTCGCGCCGACCAGCGCCCCCGAGTTGCTCGCGCGGTTGAGCTGGCCCACGGAGCCGACGCTGCCGTCGGATCCCGCCACCCCTTGCCGCGCCGAAGCACCCAGGGCTCCCTGATGCGCCGAGGTACCCGCGACGCCATTCACCGAAGGGGAACTCGCGCCTTGCTCCCAGAAGCGCACGCTCGCGACCACGAGCATGCCCGCCGCGACCACGCCCACCGCCGCGACGCCGAGCAGGACGCCAGACACCACGTCGCGGCCTCGACTCGACGCCGTCGGCGCCGCCACGGGGCCACCCCAGGCGTGCTGCTGCCCTGGCGCCAGGGAGCCGTCCCAGGCGTGCTGCTGCCCGGGCGCCATCGGTCCGCTCCACTGCTGCGCGGGCGGGACCATGGGAATACCCCAGGGTTGCTGCTGAAGATTGAGCGGCCCCTGCACCTCGCTCACGGTGTTCTTCCGCGGCGTCGCCTGCGTGGACGAACCGCCGCGAGCCGTCTTGACCGGAACCACCTTGGAGTGCCCCCACGGCAGACGCACCGCCTCCGCGACTGGCACCTCCGGATTCGCGCGCATCCACTCCGGAATCACCACGGGCGCGGACTCGGACACGGACTCACCAGGCTCCGCGTCGGAGAACGCGGGCCGAGGCGACTCGGAGATCCACCGCGTCTCCTCTTCCGCGAGGTCCAGCAGCGCGCGCATGTCCTCCGCGGCTTCGCGCGTGGGCGTGAGCGCTGCATCACCGTCGCCGTCGACTTCCGGCTCCATGGCGAGCTCTCGGTCCAGATATGCGTCGAGGTCGCAGTCCAGCGCCTCCGTCACACTCAGTGCCTCACCCGACTGCTCGTGCTCACAGCCATTCGCCTCGGGATGATTCATGCCCCGCGTACGGAACTGTTCGTCGCCTCCTGACAGAAGCTCGCCCACACACCCTCCCCTCAACCGCGCAGCCATTCCCGCGCCAGGGCTCGCAACGTAGGGACGCGTCCCGCTCACGCCAGCGTGACTGTCTCGCGCACGACGTTTCTTCGCCGTGGCACGCGTTCGCTGTCCGCTGTCTCACCGCTCACGCGCGAAATACGGCGCCGCGCCACTCCTGCGCACCGACACCGCACGACGCGTGGCCACCTCACAGCTACAACGCGCGCGGCCCACGTCGAGCACGCGCGCGAACACACCCGCTCCAGCGACTACCAGCGCTCCTCATCGGACTTCGGAGCCATGGGCCACGCGGGCGCGGGGACACCGTTCACGGAAACTCCGCCGTGCATGAACGTGGGCGCGCCCTGAAGGAACTCCGCCGGGAAATCGAGCGTCGGCTTGGACGCGTCATCCAACGCCTTCACCTGCTCCGGCTTCAGCGTCACCTCCAACGCCCCCAGGTTGTTGTCGAGCTGCTCCAGCGTGCGCGCACCCAGGATGGTGGACGTCACGCCGGGCCGCCCCTGCACCCACGCCAGCGCCACGCGCGCCACCGTGGTGCCCTGCTCTTTCGCTACGCGCTGAAGCACGTCGATGAGCTTGTACGTCTTCTCCGTCAGCGAGTTCTCCGCCCACGCCCCCCGGTCCGCCTTCACCTTCCCCGCGTTCTCCCGCGTGTACTTTCCACTGAGCACGCCACTCTTCAGCGGCGACCACGGCGTCACCCCCAACCCCAGCTCCCGAGCCATGGGCACCAGCTCCCCCTCCACCGTCCGCTCCAACAACGAGTACTCGATTTGCAACGCCACCAGCGGAGCCCAGCCCCGGAAGTGCGCCGTCACCTGCGCCTGCGCCACCTTCCAGGCCGGTGTATCCGAGATACCGATGTAACGGACCTTCCCGGAGCGCACCAGGTCGTCGAGCCCGCGCATCGTCTCCTCGATGGGCGTATTCACATCCCAGCAGTGCATCCAGTACAGGTCGATGTAGCTCGTCTGGAGTCGGCGCAGCGACTCCTCGCACTGCGCCATCAACGACTTGCGTCCCGCGCCACCACCATTCGGGTCCCCCGGGAAGAGGCTGCTGAAGAACTTGGTCGCAATCACCACCCTGTCCCGCCTGCTCGGATACCGGCCCAGGTGGTCACCAATGATTTTCTCCGAGTGCCCCCGCGTGTATGCATTCGCCGTGTCGAGGAAGTTGCCGCCCCGCTCGAGGAAGCGGTCCAGGATGGCATTCGACGCCTCGACGCTGCTGCCCCAACCCAGGTCGGTACCGAAGGTCATCGTGCCCAGACACAGCGGGCTGACCCGCAGACCCGAACGGCCCAGCGTGACGTACTCATTCAGTGACATGGAGGACTCCCAAGGGAAGACGAAGGCATCCCTCACCGCCGGAGGTGGAGTCTCGACGCGCAGACGCGGGCAGGGGGGCGTGGACTATCGCGTCCATGGGAGCCGCCGCCACTCGGACGCGAGGCGTTTGACGAACAGCAAACGCCTCTGTCTGGCTTCCCCCGGAAGAACATGCTCAAACGCGGCCCGTGTCCCCACGCCACGCCTTCATCGCCCTCGTCGCGCTGATGACCGCCTGTGCTCGCGACCCTGGCGCCCTCAGGAGCCCACCGCCCATGACGCCCCACACCCCCTCCCAGACGGAGGACGTCCGCGCCCTCCTGGCACTCGAGGAGTCCATCGTCCGCGCCATCCAGGCCCGCGACACCCAGGCCCTGAAGGGCTTGATGGCGGAGGACCTCGTCTTTCGCGGCGTGGGCGACGTGGAGACGGACCGCACGGCGTTCCTCGCCAACATCGCCGCCATCCCCGGCACCCTCCTCTCTGTCGAAACCGAGACGGTGCGCGCGCACGTCTTCGGCGACACCGGCGTGCTCACCGGCACCCAGCGGGCCCGCGTGCGACTCCCCGATGGAACCGAAGTCTCCGACGTGGGGCACTTCACCGACGTGTGCCAGCGTCGCGAGGGCCGCTGGTGGGTCGTCCTCGCGCACAGCCTCCCCGCACCGCCCACCCAGGCCACGCCCGACTGACCCCAGGGCCCCACCCACACCTCCCGTCGGGCGGCCCGTGTCCGCACGAAAAATCGCGCGCCACCGGACACCGAGTGTCCTTTGCTGATACACTGAGTCCCACGGGGGTACTCAGCATGCCGCTCAATCGCGGTGAACGCCGGTGGACACTGCCGGCGCGGAACGCAGACTGGCTCGTCGTCTCGTCCGTCGACACCGACGCGAAAGAGCGCCGCCCGCGAGTGCCGGACGTGTTCGTCACGTCATCCCTGGACCGGTGGCTGTCCACCCCGTCGGCGCGCACGCTGTATGGCATCTACGAAGCCCTCGGCGGCAGCAGCCCCTTCGGCCTGACGGGCCTGGAGCGCTCCCGCTACGAGCAACGCCTCAAGCAGCGCCTCTCGGACGCCTTCACGCGCGGAGAGCTCGTCGCGCTCGAGGTGGCCCGCCCGAAGAGCGTGCCAGCGCCTTGGACGGCCAGACCCGAGGCCAAGGCCGACGAGGCCGTGGTGGAGGAGATGACCTGGCTGGCCATCGAGCTCAAGGACGAGGCGGGAAAGCCCGTCCCCAACGCGCGCTACGTCGTGAGCCTGCCTGACGGCAGCACGCGCGAAGGCACCCTCAACTCCAATGGCTACGCCCGCGTGGAGGGCGTCAATCCCGGCGAGTGCCAGGTCACCTTTCCCGAACTGGATGGCCAGAGCTGGAGCTGAACACCACCGCGAAGCTCAGGGACGACGCGGCCCAGGAGCAGACGAGGACATCCCCAGCGGTCTCTGGGGCAACAGCTTGAAGAGGAAGGCCAGGAGCGCCTCGAAATGGTCACCCTTGCGGAAGACGGCATCCACCGGCATGTCGATGGCGCTGTCGGCGCCGGTGACGAAGACCACCTTCGCGCCCGGCATGTGGTGACGCACCAACGGAATCAACCCCGTGCCGAAGCCGTCACCCAGGCTCTGGTCCAGCAACACCGCGTCGATGGGCCGCGGGTGGTTGAGCCACTTCTCCGCTTCCGCGTAGGAACCCGCTGTCACCACCGCGAACCCCGCTTCCTCCAGCAGCGCCGCGAGCGTCATCCGGTTGGACGGGTCATCTTCCACCAGCAGCAGGCAGCGCCCGAAGGTCCAGCTCGTCTCCATCACTTGCTCCCCCGTATCTCGTCATGGCCCGCGAGCCGCATCCTGGCCCCCGCCTCCGGGCGGTGCAGGAAGAGGACCTCGACGTGCGTGCCCCCCGAGGGGCCTCCGTCCAGTGCCACCTTCCCCCCATTGCGCAGCACCAATCGCTGCACGATGTTCAATCCCAATCCCGCGTGGCCGGGACGTGTCGAATAGAAGGGCTCGAAGGCGCGTGAATACGCCTCCGCCGCCAGCCCCTCTCCCGCGTCCTCCACGCGGATGCCCACGCCGCCCTCACCCTCTTCAACGTCCCAGGTCCGCACGGTGAGCATTCCTCCGCGCGGCATCGCTTCCACGGCGTTGTCCACCAGACAGCGCACCAGCAGCGCCAGGTCCTCCAAATCCAGCGGCACCGTGCCCCGGGCCTTGAAGTCGCGCTCCACGCGCACCTGCTCCGGCACCCTCGCCTCGCGCAGCCCCTGCTCCATCGCCTCGCTCGCGTGGCACAGGGGCTTGTCGCTGCTGGCCACCGGGGCGCGTCGCGTCAGCACCTCCTCGGCCGCCGCCAGCTCCCGGTCGATGAGCTGGAAGAAGGCTTCCACCCGGGCATCCGTGCTCCAGACGTCCGTCTTCTGCATCTTCCGCATCAGGTAGAACGAAGCATTGCGGACACTGGCCAGCTTGTTGCGGAGGTCATGCCGCAGCGTGGAGGCGACGACGTCCGCCACCGCGGCCCGTTCCCGCGCTTGGAGATCTGCGCGCGCGCCCATCCGTCAATTCCTCGCACCCTGGGGCCCCGAGGGCCCCTGCGCCCGGGGTTGGCCTCTCACCCGGGCAATCGCTTGCACCAATTCCCGCAGCGGCACCGGCTTGGTCATACACACCACCGCGCCCTGCGCCGCCACCTTGCGTAACAATTCTGGCACCACGTGCCCGGACATCGCGATGACGGCCACGGACAAATCCGCCGCCTTCACCTTCGCCACCAGCTCCGGCCCGCTCATCTCCGGCATGACCAAATCCAACACGCACACGTCGAAGTCGCCCGAGCGCAGGTACGTCAGCGCTTCCTCGCCGCTGTACACCGCGCGCGCACGCAGCCCCACGGTGCTCAGCGCGCGCACCATGGCGCGCGCCACCGGCTCCGTGTCGTCCACCACCAGGACCTGGGGAGCCCGCGCCGCGCGCAGAATCGTGTCCAGCGCGTGCGCCACGTCGAAGGGCTTGGGCAGCACGGTGAAGGCGCCCTCCGCGAGCGCGTCCTCCACCAGTTCTTCCGCCGTGAAGGCGGTCATCAGCACCACGGGCATGTCCGGACGCGCCTGCTTGATGCGGCGCAGCAGATCAACCCCGTGCAGCCCGGGCATGCGCATGTCGCTGAGCACCACGTCCACCGGGTGCTCGCCCAGCAGGCGCAGCGCTTCCTCGCCGTTGGCGGCCTCCAGAACGGTATGGCCCTCCAACTCCAGGTTCGCCGCGAGCGTGATGCGCAGCCCCTCCTCGTCGTCGACCAAAAGGATGCGAGCGGGGCCCAAAGCCACGTCCTCCATCATGCGGCCTGCGCCGCCGCGGTTGCCGGGAGATGAATATGGAATTCACTACCCCGGCCGGCTTCGCTTCGCACAGAGATTGTGCCGCCGTGACGTTGCACCATGTTGGCCACAATGGCCAGCCCCAAGCCGGTGCCACGCGTCTTGGTTGTGAAGAGCGGTTCGAAAATCTTGGGCAGCACGTCCGGAGGGATGCCCGTCCCGTCATCTACCACGCGAATGGCCCACGGCCCGGTGTCGCCGCCTTCCGCCAGCACTGAAACCTGACCGGTTCTTCCCTGGGGCATGGCCTCCACCGCGTTCTGCACCAGATTCACCAGCACCTGACGGAACTGTTCCTTGTCCAGGCTCGGCACCGGGAGCGACTCGGGCACTTCGTTGAGGATGCGGACACCTTCGCGCGAGGGGACCACGCCAATGGCCTCGTCCACCAGAGGTCGCAACGGACACGGCTGCAGCGCCGGAGGCCGCTCGCGCGCGAAGTCGAGCAGGTCGGAGATGATTTTCGCGCACGCACCCAATTCGCGCTCCATCACCCCGAGGAACTGGGGGACCCGTGGGTCATCCGCGGCCCCGATGGCATCCCGACTCAGTCGTCGGGAGAGGTAGGCATGCGCGTTGCGCACGGCGGCCAGCGGGTTGCGCAATTCATGACCCACGCTGGCGGCGAGCTGACCCACCGCGGCCAGCTTCTCCACGCGGATGAGGTGCTCCTGGAAGCCGCTCAGCTCGCGCAGGGCGCGGTCCAGTTCGGCGGACTTGTCCTCCTCGCGCTCGCGCGCCAGCTCCAGCTCCGCGCGGCGCACCGCCACTTCGCGCATCTCCCGCCGCATCACCCGGCCCGCGTGCAGGAGCACCAGGTTCAGGAAGCCCACCCAGAGCGCATGCTCCAGGAAGCGCCACCACTCCGCGTTGGGCAGGCCGTACACGGACTCCGGCCAGAGGACGCCTCGGATGACGTGGTCCGCGACGGTGGCGCACGTGGCCGTCAGGAGCACCCACGGGTCCCGGTACAGGGAGAGGAACGCGAGCGAGACGAAGATGTGGAAGTGCGTCTCGATGCGCCCACCCGTCAGGTGGATGAGCAGCGAGGACCACAACATCTGCGCCAGGGCCACCCCGTGCCGGGTGGAGACGGCCCCGGGACGCCAGCGCGCCAGCGCGAGGGGGAACACGGTGAGCGCGGCGCCGAGGAACAGCGCCGCGTACACGTGGGCGTGGAGGGCGCGGTCCTTGCCCTCCCAGCCGTAGGGCGAGACGAAGAGGGCCACGAGGATGCCGAAGGCCCATTGGGCCAGCATCAGTCCCGCGAAGAGGCGGTCCGTGCGGCGTCGCACCGTGGTCAGGTGCTCGTGGAACAGCAGAACGGCGCGTTCCTTCAGTGCCACCGTCGGGCCGCTGGCATCCTCCGTGGGCTTCATGGGGTGTTCGTGGCCCGGGCCTCGGGCGGTTCCTCCAGTGCGCAACCGTAGACAGCGTGCTCCGACGACCCGCCCACCCCACCCGCCTCCCGCAGCAGCGCCTCCACGGCGTCCCGCCCCGGGTTGTCACCTCGGTGTCCCCGCGCCCCGGTGATTCCACCGCTGAAGCGGAGCCGACCGGCCGCATCATAGAGCAAGGAATGTCCGGAAGTGACTGCTCCAAACCGGCGAGCTTGCTCGCCTCCCGCGTCCTTGAGCACCGTGACGCCCGGAATCGCGGCGGCGGCGCGCCACAGGGGGCCTTGTGTCCAGTCGCCGGAAGTGCCCTCGGGCTGGAGGAACAGGACGCGCGCGTCGAGCTGACCCCGCGCGTGCTCCATCAGGACGGACAGCTCGCCCAGGCTGGCGCGCGTGCAGGGGCAGCGCGGGTGGGCGAGCATCACCAGGGTGGGCCGGCCCTCCACGCGAGGAGGACTCACGGATGAAGGCCAGCGGGCTGGCGACTCGTGGGCGGTGCCCGGGGTGAGGGCATGTCGGGCGAGCAGCGCGAAGCCCACCACCATGGCGACCAGCCACAGCAGTCCCATCAACAGCCACCCTCCCCGCGACAGGGGGGGAACCTTCATCGGGGCCCCCACTTGTGCTCGGCGAGTCCGGAGGACAGTCGGCTCATGTCGCGCTTGAGGCGCGCGGACTCGGCGGCGCGGCGGATCATCGCGATGAGGTCCGGGGGCTGGTAGGGCTTGAGCACCAGGTAGAAGAGGCCCTGCGCGTCCAGGCGGTCTCTCCAGTCGAGGTACTCGCGAAAGCCCGTCACCAGCACGCCCGCGAGGTGGGGATATTGGATGACGGCCTCGCGCAGCAGTTGGATGCCGCTGGGGCCGGGCATGTGGAGGTCGGTGCACAGGACATCGAACGGACGCAGCCCGAGCATCCGGCGCGCGGTGTGCGCGTCATGCGCGGTCTGGACCTCGAAGTCCTCGGAGAGCACAGCCGCGGTGGTGGCGAGGACAGCTGCCTCGTCATCCACCAGCAGCACTTGGAGCCGCGGGGCATTCATGGCGGGGACCGCGCGAGGATAGCGCCATCCCCGCCAGAGCGTGAGGGGATGCGGTGGACTGTTCGCCAATGGCGGGCAAGCCGGTACGCCAGCGCTAGAGGGCGGGCACCTACACGTATGTGCGGGCGGGCCTCGCGCGGACGGGGACTCCGGCGCTCGCTCCGCCGCCTGTCGCTTCAGGCCTCCACGGCCTGGAGCGCGTGGATCCACCCGGGCCGTGGCACTCGCGGCTCGGTGCCGACCCACGAGCCGTGCGGCGCTCACCGGTGCGCGGTGAAGCGACCTCGCGCCAGGAAGACGTTCGCGTCGTCGATGACGATTTGCGTGCCCCCCTCCGCGCGCCAGGCGTCGATGAGTTCCCGCATGCGGTCATACGAGAGGGGCCAGACCTCTCCATGGGGCGGCTTCTCCACCAGCACCCACTCGTACACGCGGCCGTCGTCGGGCTGGGGGCCGCCCACGGCGTAGATGTCATCCCGGTCCGCCAGCAGGGAGACGAAGTTGCTGCCCAGCAGCGCGAGGCCCTCACGATGCCGGGCGAGCACGTCCACGCCACGCGCGATGCTGGCCAGCCGCTCCGGGTCCCCCGGGCACTGGCGCGGATACGTCCGTGAGGACACCAGCGTGCGCGTGAACTGGCGCAGGTTGAGCTCGTTGCTGAAGAGGAGGACCAGCCCCGTGGACACCAGGACCCACGCGGGCGGCTTCCGCGCGCGCAGGACGGGAAGGAAGCCCATCAGCGCCGCGGCCAGCAGCGGCACGGCGTAGTGGAAGCGCCAGGCCATGCCGAGGAAACGGATGCCGAGCATCGGCAACAACACCAGCAGCCACGCCCAGTCCGGCTTCAAGCGCTCGCGCCACGCCCAGACTCCCAGCGGCAGCAGCAGCAACACCAGCGTGCCCATGCGCGACAGGTGGACCGGTGCCAGACGAAGCGCGAGGTAGTGAAGGAGTCCTCCCTCCATGCCCTGCCTGAGCCGGACGCCGTAGTCCTCCGAGGGCCCCAGCAGCCACGGCCGCAGCCCGTAGACGCCCGCGAGCCAGAGCAGCGACAGCACCCCCACGCCCACCGCGAAGCGCCGCTCGCCGCGCAGCCACAGCGCCACGGTCAGCATGATGCCCACGAAGGCGAACTCCTCCTTGCAAGCGAAGAGCAGCACCAGCGACACCAGCAGCCAGCCGTTGCGGCGCAGATGGAACGCCACGCCGGTCATCACCCACGGCAGCGCGGACCACGTCGTCGGATGGATGGGGAACTTCAGCGCCTCCACCGCGCTGGGGGCCAGCAGCAGGAACGCCGCCAGCAACCCCGTGGCGGCGCGGCTCAGCAGCCCCCGCGCCTGGAGCCAGAGCAACGGCGCCACCGCGAGCAACACGAGGAGCGCTTCACCCACCAGCGAGGCCCACATCGGTGGCAGCACCGCCACCAGCGGGCGAACCACCCACAGGATGGGGTCGAAGTGGTCGTTGAAGATGTAGACCTGTCGCGCGCTGAGCCACGGGTTTGGCTCCGTCAGCGACATGCGCGCCAGGGCCTGGGTGTAGATGCCCAGGTCGAAGTGCGCGAAGCAGGCGTGCGCGGCCTGAATCCAGATGGGCGCCACGACGAACACGAGCCAGACGAGGACCACGAGTGGCAGGGCCAGCACGCCTGGCCAGCGCCGCGCGCGTCCTGGGCTCGAGTCATCGGCGGAAGGAGTCATGAAGTCGTGAATCGAGGAGGCGCCGGCCACGGTCCGGAGGCCGCGTCGTCTACCGCACTCCCACGACTCATGTCACCCGGCACGGCAGCTCGGGCTCCGGCGACCACGGCCGAGCTTCATGCCCACGCTCGGCCCCTGGCTCCACCCCCGGGGAAACGCGCACCCGAGGAAACGGTGCGCGGCCCCAGGGACTTCGGCGGGCGTCAGTGTCGATGATGCGCGTGCAGTCCTTCGGCGTAGTGCTGAAGCTGTCGGCGCGCGGCCTCGAAGGCGTCCGACACGGCCTGGTAGGGGTCCTCATGCGCGGCGTCGTGCTCAGGGTCCCTGCCCGCGATGATGTCTCTTCCAGGCACGTGCAGGTCCACGCGCACGCGGAAGTGATGGCTGTGCTGCTTGTGCCGGTGGGGCTCGTCCACCACCACGTGGCATCCGACGATGCCATCGAAGAACTGCTCCAGCTTCGCTGCGTGGTCGCGGATGTGCTCGTTCAGGGCCACGCTCGTCGCCATGCCCCGGTAGGTAATCTGCAACGCTCGCTTCATCGTCGGCCTCGGGTCAGGCCCCGCTGTGTGCGCGGGGCTTCGGGTTGCACCCCTCCCCATTGCATCACCCTGGCCAACGCCAACCCCTTGGAATGCCGGGGCACCGCGCGCGCCCCTTGCGCGGGATTTGCGGCGGAATGGGGCCGCACGCACTCCCTGCGGGGCGCAATGCCCCACGCCTACCTGCTCGTGTCGAGCACGGCCGCACCGCGCACGTGACCCTCGCGCAGCGCGGTGAGCGCCTCGTTCGCCGAGGACAGGGGGAACACCCGCACCTCGGTGCGCACCGGCACGCTGGGGGCGAGCACGAGGAAGTCCATCGCATCCGCGCGCGTCAGGTTCGCCACCGAGCGCACCACCCGCTCCTCCCAGAGCAACGAATAGGGGAACGACGGGACATCACTCATGTGGATGCCGCCGCACACCACCACCCCGCCCTTGTCCACGGCGCGCAGCGCGGCGGGCACCAGCGCTCCCACGGGCGCGAACAGGATGGCCGCGTCCAGCGGCTCCGGCGGCAGCACGTCCGAGCCTCCCGCCCAGACCGCGCCCAGTTCGCGCGCGAAGCGTTGCCCTTCCTCGTCCCCGGGCCGCGTGAAGGCGAACACGCGCCGCTTGCGATGACGCGCCACCTGGATGAGCACGTGCGCGGCGGCGCCAAAGCCATACAACCCCAGTCGCTCACCTTCTCCCGACAGGCGCAGGCTGCGAAAGCCGATGAGCCCCGCGCACATCAGCGGCGCGGCGTGGACGTCCGGGTAATTCGCGGGCAGCGGGAAGCAGAAGCGGTGATGCGCCAGGGTGTACTCCGCGTAGCCGCCATCCAACTGGTAGCCGGTGAAGCGCGCGAAGTCGCAGAGGTTCTCCCGACCGGAGACACAGAAGCGACACTGGCCACACGTCCAGCCGAGCCAGGGCACCCCAACGCGCGTGCCCGGCTCCAGCCCCATCACCTCCGCGCCCGCCTCCACGACGGTGGCCACGATTTCGTGGCCCGGCACCAGCGGCAGCTTCGGCCTGGGCAGCTCACCGTCCACCACGTGCAGGTCCGTGCGGCACACCGCGCAGGCGTGGACTCGCAACAACACCTCCTGCGGGGCCGGGCGCGGAATGGGCCACGTCTCCGCTCGCAGTGGCTGCCCCGGCGCGTGGAGAACCATCACACGCATGGTGCCTTCCATGGGGTCGCTCCCTCCGTCGCCCACCGACTGACGGGCGCATCCGTCCGAGGGAAACATGGGGGGCGGAGGGCCCCCCGGGAAGCACCCACGCTCACGTCAAATCTGCACGCCCGCGAGCAGGCCCGGCCAGGTGCGTACGGTGGTGCGTCCGCTGTCGGAGACCTCCTTCCACTCCGGGCCGATGCCCAGCTCCTTCCACGTGTCGCTCCCGTTCCAGGTGACGAGCGTGTTGGCGCTGACTCCGCCGAACACGGCGAAGCGGCGCGACAGCTGCCAGCCGGCCATCACCCGGAACTGCCCGAGCACGTGGTTCGTGTCTTCGTCGAAGTCGAAGAGGCGGTTGGCATGCAGGCTGGAGCCCATCACGTCCACGTCGACGTAGAAGCGGCCCACGGGGATGTGGCCACCCAGGCCCGCGCCCACCGTGTAGCGACGCCGGTCTCCATCCATCGGCGGCGTGAGGCCCACGGTGAGCAGCGTGTAGAGGTGCCGCCCGCCCAGCTTCAGGCCGATGTTCGTCAGCGACACGTCACTGGCCCACACCTGCACGTGGGCCTGACCGTTGCCGACGAAGCTCAAGAGGCCCACCGACTCGCCCTCCGTCTGGCCCGCCACGTTCAGCAGGCCCACCTGCGCGCCGTCCACGCGGCCGGCCACGTTCACCAGACCCACCTGCGCGCCGTCGACGTCGCCGCCCACGTTGATGAGGGAGAGCTGCGCACCGGACAGCTTGCTCGCGTAGCTGACGCCCGAGGACACCTGCATGCCCGTCAGCTCCGAGGCGACGTTGACGCCCGCCGCCATCTGGAGCCCTCGCGCCGTGCCTCGCGCCACGTTGGCGCCCACAGCCATCTGGACTCCGTTCAGCGTCCCCGCCGCCAGATTGCCACCCACCGACATCTGGAGTCCCCGCAGCGCGCCCGACGCCAGGTTGCCGCCCACCGTCAGCTGCCCGCCGTTCACGTCGCCGCCCGCGATGTTCGCTCCCACGCTGAGCTGCGTGCCCTCCACCGCGCCCGTCGCCACGTTGGCGCCCACCGTGAGCTGCCCACCGCCCATGGAGCCGCGCACGATGTTGGTTCCCACCGACGCCTGCACGCCCTCCGCGTCCGCCGTCACCACGTTGCCGCCCACCGCGAGCAGCACCCCATCCACGGGGCCCCTCGACACGTTGGCGCCCACCGTGGCGAGCACGCCGCTCGCGCCATGCGTCACCCAGTTGCCACCCAGCGACAACCCCAGCGCCGTCACCCGCTTCGCATGCGTGGCGATCAACCCGATGGACACGTCATGCACCAGGTTCTGCCGGGCAAACCCCGAGGTGCTCAGCCCCGGCAGAATCGACAGGTTGAAGGGCACGTGGACGTCCTGCTCCGCGGCCTCCGTCTTCGCCACCGCCACGGGCGCATCCCCGGCCGTCCCCGCGCTCACCACCCCCGCCGTCGTCGCCTCCACCAGGGGAGGCGCCACCATCGCCCGCTCCACACCCGGCCCTTCCACCACTGGCGCGACCTCGGCTCCCACCGCCGAGCCACCGTCACCGCCCGCCGAGACCACGGGGGCCGAGTCGCCCCCCTTCGCCTCCTCGGCGCCAGCGGACATCGCCACCATCGCCGCCATGACGCCCGCACACACCGAGACCTTGCGCTTCATCGCTGGACCTTCCTGAGCTGATTTCCGAGAGGGCTCCTCCCACGCGCGGCGCGGGTACCAGAGCCAGGGTTGTTTCGCGGGAGACGTCGCCGTCCCCCTTCGCGCAACAGAACACCGGGCCCGCGAAATACTGTCACCACCATGTCCCAGACACCCCGACGCCCCAGGCCCTTGTCCCCGCCCTCGCGTCGGGACGTGCTCACCGCGGGGCTCGGCGCCGCGCTGCTCCCGGGCCAGACTCGGGCCGCGAAACCCGCTCCCACCGTGAAGACCCCCATGCTCACCCGTCCCATCCCCAAGTCGGGCGAGGCCCTGCCCGTCATCGGCCTCGGCACCTGGCAGACCTTCGACGTGGGGACCTCCGCCGCCGAGCGCGCGCCCTTGAAGCAGGTGCTCCAGCGCTTCCTCGACTCAGGGGCGCGCCTCATCGACTCCTCGCCCATGTACGGCCGGGCGGAGCGTGTCGTGGGGGACGTGCTCGCCTCGCTCGCGGACGCGCCCAAACCCTTCCTCGCCACGAAGGTCTGGACGACGGGCCGCGAGGCGGGCCTCGCCCAACTGGAGACCTCCGTGAAGGACATGGGGCGAGGACGCATGGACCTCTTCCAGGTCCACAACCTCGTCGACTGGCGCACCCACCTGCCCGTGCTGCGCGAGTGGAAGGCCCAGGGCCGCGTGCGCTACGTCGGCATCACCCACTACGCCCGAAGCGCCTTCGATGACCTGGAGCGCCTCTTGCGCGAGCAGACGCTGGACTTCATCCAGCTGCCCTACTCACTCGCCGAGCGCGACGCGGAGAAGCGCCTGCTCCCCGCCGCCGCCGAGCACGGCGTGGCGGTGCTCGTCATGCAGCCCTTCGCCACGGGGCAGCTCCTCCGACAGGTGAAGGGCCGCGCGCTGCCGGCGTGGGCCGCGGACTTCGACTGCGCGAGCTGGGCGCAGTTCTTCCTGAAGTTCATCCTCGGCCACCCCGCCGTGCACTGCCCGCTGCCCGCCACGAGCAACCCCGAGCACGTCGCCGACAACGTCCGCGCTGGCTTCGGACGCCTGCCCGACGCGAAGACACGCGAGCGCATGGCGCGCGTGCTGGACTCCTGAAACTTCGCGCGCTCGAAGGCCCGCGTGACGCGGGCTACAGCTCCGGGTCCGGCGTGAACTGGACCTCGGCGGTGGCGGACAACACCACGCCGGTGCCGGGCTCTCCCGCGTCGTCATCGCGGCCCACCTCGAGCACCTCGTCCTTCGCGTCCCACTGGCCCAGGTAGTACGAGCCGCCGGCCACCATGCACGCGCGGCCCTCCGACACCACCACCTCCACGACCTCCTGCTTGTCGCTGGTGGCCCGGAGCAGCGTCCACTTCTTGCCGTCCCCGCGGAACTCGTCGACGACCTCCTGGAGCTCCGCGTCGCTCGGCGCGCCGCCCTCCAGGGTCTGCCGCTCCCACCGGCGCCCGTCCTTCTGCGGCTGCCGCCCCTTCCAGGCGCGCCCCAGCTCCAGCAACTTCTCCTCCGCCGCGTCCTGCAGCCCGTGCATCTCCTCGGGCAGCTCGATTTCCTCCAGTGCCAGGAGGGCCGTCTCAATCTGCAGCGCCTTCAGGCACCACTCGTTCCACGCGGTCTTCAGCATCGTCGCACTCGCTTTCCATCCCCAGGTTCCCCACTCACGTGGAGCCCCAGGTCTCCCCTCCACCAGGGAGGCCCTCGCCACCTACCACACCGCCCGCCTGCCCAGGCGCCATCCGACCGGCCGTCCCATGCTCGCTCCCCTCCACCCTGCCTACCTTTCCAACTCAGGAGGAGCGCATGAGCACCAAGAAGAAGGAGCAAGGCACCCGCGACGCCGTCGAACATCTGGGAGACCTCATCCACGGCATCAAGGTCGCGATGATGACCACGGTGGAGAGCGACGGGAGCCTGCACAGCAGGCCGATGTGGACCCAGGACCATGACTTCGACGGAGAGCTCTGGTTCTTCACCCGAGAGCACTCCCACAAGGTCGACGAGGTGGAGCAGGACCACCACGTCAACGTCTCCTTCGCCGACCCCACCCGCGAACGCTACGTGTCCGTCAGCGGTCGCTGTCAGTTGGTGAAGGACGCCCGCAAGGTCCGGGAGCTGTGGAGCCCCGCGCTCAAGGCGTGGTTCCCCCAGGGCGTGGATGATCCAGAGCTCGCGCTGCTGTGCGTGCGCGTGGAGCGCGCCGAGTACTGGGACGCCCCCTCCAGCCGCATGGTGCAGTTGGCCGGCATGCTCAAGGCCGTCCTGTCCGGGAAGCCCTACGCCCCGGGCGACCACCAGGCCCTGGAGCTGAACGGCGGCGGCACGGGCCCCCACTGACGTCCCTCCCCGGGCCCACCTCCGTCCCTCTTTGGGGGAAGTGGCGGGTGGGCCCCGCCTGCCTCGACTTGGGGTTGCGCCGGAAGCGCCTGGGCGCCATGACTGGCCCGTCCCACACCCCTCGAAGGCACACACGCAGCAATACACCCCCACACACCGTAACCAGCGGGTCGGCAACGACTCCGACCTACCCGTCATGCCCATGTACGGTCGGGCAGGTGTCACTTTTCCCACGACCTGGTGTTTCTCTGACAGGCGCGTTCGGCTCGTCTTGTACCTGGGGCTGGGGTGATCCATCAGTCCGCCCCATGGCGTGCTAACCAGCCGCCCCACATGACGTTGAAGTCACGAACGCTTTAGAGTATCAACCATCCGCATTCGAGATTTTCCGCATACCCCACGGCATCAGGTCGGTGCGCAGCGGTGAATCCGAAGAAGCCTCACCACAGGGCGTCAAAACCGCCTTTCGAAGGAATCCACGATGGAGAACAAGAAGTCGGTCTCGAAGCCCGAGGGCAAGCTGGCGGTGCTCATCCCCGGCCTGGGCGCGGTGTCCACGACGCTGATGGCGGGTGTGGAGCTGGCGCGGCAGGGCAAGGGCGCACCCATCGGGTCCCTGACGCAGATGGGGACCGCGCGCCTGGGCAAGCGGACGGACGGGCGCACCGTGAAGCTGGGTGAGCTGGTGCCCCTGACGGGACTGAACGACGTGGTCTTCGGCGCCTGGGACATCATCAGCGAGGACGCGTACCAGGTCGCGGTGCGCTCCGGCGTGCTGCACGACAAGCACCTGGAGCAGGTGAAGCCCTTCCTCCAGGGCATCAAGCCGAAGAAGGGCGTGCACGACCCCGAGTTCGTCCGCCGCATCGAGGCCAACCACGCCAAGGCCACCAAGACGCACCGCGAGAGCATTGAAGCGCTGCGCCAGGACATCCGCGACTTCAAGAAGGAGCTCAACGCCAAGCGCGCTGTCATGGTGGTGTGCAGCAGCGTGGAGACCTTCCGTCCCCTGCCGGAGTCGTTCAAGACGCTGGCCGCCTTCGAGAAGGCGCTGGACGAGAACAGCACGGACATCAACCCCACCGCGCTCTACACGTACGCCGCCATCAAGGAAGGCGTGCCGTTCGCCAACGCGACGCCCAACGCGAGCGTGGACACGCCCGCGCTGCAGGAGCTGGCGAAGCTGGAGGGCATCCCCGTCGCGGGCCGTGACCTCAAGAGCGGCCAGACGATGATGAAGACGGTCATCGCCCCCGCGCTCAAGGCCCGCATGCTCGGCCTCGAGGGGTGGTTCTCCACCAACATCCTCGGCAACCGCGATGGCGAGGTGCTCGACGACCCCGCGGCCTTCAAGGCCAAGGAAGTCACCAAGTCGAGCGTGCTGGACACCATCCTGCAGCCGGACCTGTACCCCGAGCTGTACAGCAAGTACTCGCACAAGGTGTCCATCCACTACTACCCGCCCCGCGGCGACGCGAAGGAGGGTTGGGACAACATCGACATCACCGGGTGGCTCGGCTATCCGATGCAGATCAAGGTCAACTTCCTCTGCCGCGACTCCATCCTGGCGGCGCCGCTGGTGCTGGACATCGCGCTGTTCCTGGACCTGGCCAAGCGGCTGGAGTGGCGCGGCATCCAGGAGTGGATGTCCTTCTACTTCAAGAGCCCCATGGCGCAGCCCGGCCTGCCCGTCGAGCATGACCTGTTCATCCAGCTCACCAAGCTGAAGAACACCCTGCGCGTCGTGGCGGGCGAAGAGCCCATCACCCACCTCGGACTCGACTACTACGGGGATGACCTCCCGCTCGCTCGCTAAGAGTCCGGCCTTCACGTGGCTCGTCACCCTGCTGGGTGTGGGCCACTTGATGCTCGTGACGGCCACCGGTCGGCTCCGGTGGGACCACGTCGTCGCGGACGTGCTGCTGGTGGGGGTGGCCTGGGCGGGCCCCCGCACGCGGCGCTTCCTCTTCGGCGGGTTCCCGCTATGGCTGACCGGCATGCTGATGGACAGCCAGGGACTCTGGCTGTTCCTGCGGGGCGGCATCCACACAGGTGACTTGTGGGACTGGGAGCGCCAGTGGTTCCCCGCCCCCGGGGGTGTCAACTGGCCCCTGTGGTGGAGCACCCGCTCGCACGCCGTGTTGGACCTGCTGTGCGGCTTCGCCTACGCGGCCTACCTTTACGAAGTCTTCTTGATGGCCATCTTCTTCTTCGTGAAGAAGGACGCGCGCTTCGAGAAGCTGTGCTGGGCCTTCCTGCTTGTGAACGCCCTGGGCATGGTCACCTACCTGCTCTACCCGGCGGCTCCGCCCTGGTACATCCTCCAGTACGGGCCGGGCCCGGCGAACCTCGCCGCACTGCCCAGTCCCGCGGGCACGGCGCGCTTCGACGCACTGTTGGGCATCAACTACTTCGCCGGCTTCTACGCCCGGAATCCCAACGTCTTCGGGGCCATGCCCTCGTTGCACGCCTCCTATCCCTTCATGGTGATGCTCTTCGTCTGGCGGGATGGACCGAAGTGGCGTCTGGGCACGGGAGCGTTCGCCTTGCTGGTTGGTTTCTCCGCTGTCTATCTGACGCACCACTACATCCTGGATGTGCTCGCGGGCCTCGTGTTCGCACTCGCCGCCTTCCTGGCGGTGGAGCTGGCCTTTTCGCGCAAGAGCGCACCCATGCCCGTCACGCTGCCGCTGACTCCTGGAGGGGACACCCGTGCTTGAGAACGTGGTCGCCTGGTTGACCGGAAACCTGTCCCCCTCGGCTCGCATCTGGACCGCGTTGGGTCCGGCCATCCTCGCCTGTGTGTACTTCCTGGGAGGCCTGCTCATCTTCTGTATCCGCGTGGCCTTCAAGGGCGTGCCTCGCGACGAGGAGACGCTCAAGCGGGGCAACGCCGGGTTCGTCGGCTACTTCCTCCGGCACTACTTCTTCTGGGTCATCCAGCCGTTGTGGGCGCTGATTCTGCGCTCGGGCCTTCCGGCCAACGCGCTGTCCATGCTGTCGGGCCTGCTCGGCATCTCCTCCGGCGTCGCGGTGGCGGCGGGCCGCTTCGCGCTGGGCGGCTGGCTGTTCCTGGGCGCGGGCATCCTGGACGTCATGGACGGGCGCATCGCCCGTACACGCAAGGAGGCCAACCCCGCGGGCGCGGCGCTGGACTCGGTGCTCGACAGGTACGTGGACTCGGCGATGTTGATGGGCCTTGCCTGGTACTACCGGGACACCTGGGTGCTGCTGCCGGCGCTGGGTGCGCTGCTGGGTTCGTCGCTGGTGCCGTATGTCCGCGCCAAGGGCGAGGGCCTGGGCGTCAACGTGCGTGACGGCGCGATGCAGCGGCTGGAGCGGGTGCTCTTCCTGGGCGCGGGCACGGCGCTGTCGCCGATTCTGGAGGCCGTGTTCTGGCCCCAGGAGAAG
Source organism: Myxococcus sp. CA040A (assembly GCF_013336725.1). Taxonomy (NCBI): domain Bacteria; kingdom Pseudomonadati; phylum Myxococcota; class Myxococcia; order Myxococcales; family Myxococcaceae; genus Myxococcus; species Myxococcus sp. CA040A. The sequence continues at coordinate 202,985 of NZ_JABUMR010000006.1, forward strand.
CACCCCATGCACTGGATGGCGGTGGTGGGGCTCGTCTTCGTCGCCATCATGAGCAACCTGACGGCCATCTCCCGCTTCCGGAATCTGGTGAAGGCGCTGGCGCCCAAGCGGCAGGAGGCGCGTTCGGAGAAGGCGATTGTCGGCCTCAACGCGGCGGCGGGCGCGGTGGCCACGGTGGCGGACTTCGCGGTGGTGCTGGCGCTGGTGGAGTGGGCGGGGCTGCTGCCCGCGTGGGCCACGGTGCTGGGCGCGCTCCTGGGCGCGGTGGTGAACTACTCCATCAACCGCGTGTTCACCTTCCGCAGCACGGCGGCGGTGGGCCGGCAGATGATGCGCTACGCGGTGGTGAGCGGGACGAGCGCGCTGCTCAACGCGGGAGGCGTGGCGCTGCTGACGCTGCATCCGCAACTGGCCTACACGTTGGGCTGGTGGCTGGTGCGCGGCGTGGTGTACTTCGCGTGGAACCTGCCGCTGCAGCGTGACTACGTCTTCAACGACACGACGTCGCCGGACGCGCTGCTGGAGCAGCGCCCCCATGCGGCGTGAGGCGCGGCTCCAGGTCCTGGGTCTCCTCTTGTCGCTCGCGCTGCCCACCGTGGCGGCGGGAGCGACGCTGGAGCCCTCGGCCTCCCCGAGCGACACGTACGGGGAGAGCTTCACCTTCATCGGGGACCTGGAGGACAGCACCTTCGTGCTGGTGCAGTTGCAGGTGACGAACATCGGTCCGGGCTCGCGCACGGGCATCTGCCGCGCGACGGTGCTGCGGCCGGGCCAGCGCGCGTGGACGGCGCAGAAGAAGGTGGGCTCGCGCGAGTGGGGCTACGACGCGGCCACTGGCACGCTGCGCGTCGGCACGTGCTCGGCGCGTTCGGCGGAGGGCGTGACGCGGGTGGAGGCGCCGCTGGACGGTGGGCGGGTGGTGCTGGAGTACGCGGCGCCCATGGCACCCCGCTCGCCGGAAGGCTCGGAAGTGGAAGTGGGCAACGCGCGCTACCGGCACGAGATGATGCTGGCCTTCAGCCCGCTGAAGGCGAAGGTGCAGCCGCCCAAGAGCGCGGAGCTGGAGCAGGCTGGTGGCGGCTACGCGGACCACACGCGCTCCACCATTGCTCCGGCGAAGCTGGCCAGGCGCTGGGTGCGCTTCCGGGCCCTGCGCGAGGGCGGGGAGCGGATGGTGTTGCTGGGGCGCGAGGGGCAGGACGGTGAGTTCGGTCCGGTGTACTCGTGGACGGAGGGTGGCACGCCGACCCAGTTGGAATCCTTCACGCTCAGCCGCGAGGGCACGAAGGAGCGGAGCGTCTGGACGGTGGATGTCTTCGGCGGCGACGGGGCGAAGGTGATGGTGCTGCGCTCCACGTCGCTGTTGCAGCGCAGCGCGCCCGTGGAAGAGCTGGGCGTTTTGGGTGGGCTCATCAAGCCCGTGGTGGGCGCTCCCGTGACGTACCTGCACCGGGCGGTGTTGGAGCGCGCGGGGAAGGCGCCGGTGACGGGGTTGATGGAAGTGTCGCTCGAGGGAGACCCGTGAGCGTTTCGTTGTTGCGGGACGTGCACCATGTGCCCGGCGTGCGAGGCTGGGTGCGCAAGCAGGTGCTGCGCTCGGTGGCGCGCTGCGTGGAGTGGACCACGAAGCTGCCGGGGCGCGGCCTCAACGTGTCTCAGGTGAGCGACTGGTTGCACGTGGGTGGCTCGGTGCCGCCGTCGCGCTACGCGGAGCTGAAGGCGCGAGGAATCACGGCGGTGATTGATTTGCGCGCCGAGAGTGTCGACGACGCGAAGGCGCTGGAAGCGCTGGGCATCGAGCTGTTGAACCTGCCGGTGACGGACCGCTATCCACCATCGGTGGAGCAGCTCCTGCAGGGTGTCGAGTGGGCATTGCCCCGGTTGGAGCGAGGTGGGCACCTCTATGCGCACTGCGAGCACGGTGTGGGGCGGGGCCCGTTGATGGGGTTGGCGGTGATGGTGGCGCGCGGCTGGGAGGCTCCGGCGGCGTACCGCGCGCTGCGACAGGCCCGGTGGCAGTGCACGCTCAATGACCGGCAGTTGGGCGGCCTCGCGGACTTCGTCACCGCGTGGGCGGCACGGCGCGCGGAGCGAGCGGCCTAGCGTCCTCGGCTGGACGGTTCAGTCCGGCACGGTTTCGCTCTGGAACCTGGGGTTCCTACCCTGGCGTCCCGGAGACGCCAAGGAATGCTGGAGCTCTTCACCGATGACGTGCGCCGCAATCCCTTTCCCCTCTACGCGAAGTTGCGCGCGGACTCGCCGCTGTTGCACGAGCCACGGGAGGACCTGTGGATTCTCTTCGACTACGACAGCGTGAAGTGGGCGCTGCAGGACCATGACGCGTTCAGCTCCGTCGTCACGACGGAGACGGGGACGACGCCGGACTGGCTGCTGTTCTCGGACCCGCCCCGGCACACGAAGCTGCGCGGCATCATCATGCGGGCCTTCACGCCGCGCTCCATCGCCAACCTAGAGCCGCACGTGCGGGAGCTGTCCCGGGAGTTGCTGGATGTGACGGTGGAGCGTGGGGAGCTGGATTTGGTGGCGGACTACTCCAGTCAGCTGCCGGCGATGGTCATCGCGAAGATGATTGGGATTCCCGTCGAGGACCGGGCGCGGTTCCTGCGATGGGGGGACATCATCATGAAGCTCAGCTACACCATCGCGGGTGGGGACGAGTCGAAGCGGGCGATGGAGGAGAACGCGGCGGCGCGGGACGAGATGCGGACCTATCTGGCGGGCATCCTGGATGAACGCAGGAGGGCGCCGCGGGATGACCTGCTGACCCGGCTGGTCGAGGCGGAGGTGGATGGGGAGCGGCTGGACGCGAAGGAGCTTCTGGGATTCTTCCAGTTGCTCCTGGCGGCGGGGACGGAGACGACGACCAACCTCATCAACAACGCGCTGCTGTGCTTCATGGAGTCCCCGGACCAACTGGCGCGACTGAAGGCGGAGCCGGGGTTGTTGCCCCTGGCCATCGAGGAGGTGCTGCGGTTCCGGTCTCCGGCGCAGTCGATGTTCCGCTCGACGAAGCGTGCGGTGGAGCTACACGGGCGGGTGATTCCGGAGGGGAAGTTCGTGCTGCCGATGATTGGCTCCGCGAATCGGGACCCGAAGCAGTTCCGTGAGCCGGAGCGGTTCGATATCGGCAGGGACCCCAATCCGCACCTCGCCTTCGGGCACGGCATCCACTTCTGCCTGGGTGCGGCGCTCTCCCGCATGGAGGCGCGGGTGGCGCTCACGGACCTTTTGGAGCGGTTGCGCGACTTCCGGCTCGCGAGCGACGAGCCCTGGCAGCCGCGTCAGGCGCTCCATGTCCACGGCCCCACGCGCCTGCCACTGCGCTTCGAGCCCGGTGTGCGGAGCTGACTTCGTCCCATCCCGCGAATTTGGGAGAAGATGGGGAGGCCGACCCAAACTCGACATGGAGGATGGATGCGCGCTCCACCTGCCTGGCATCTGAGCCTGTGGTGTTGTGTCCTGGTCCTGCTTCAAGTGGGCTGTGGTGCCGCCACCGTCAACCTGCGCGACTGGGGCAGCCTCCATGTCACGGCGGACGACGGTACCATCGGGGCCTTCCTGCCAGACGACATGCAGGTGGACTCGGGCCAAGTCGAGGGCGACCGGCCAGATTCATACTGCGCTTCGCGGACCGACACCGCCTGCGAGAACGCGGGGATGAGGCCGCCGCTTCGTCGAGGGCCTGGAGCACGCCAGTGGCGACGCGCGCCCTTGCTCACCCCGACGCCAACACCACAGCAGAGCCAGCTCCAGGCACACCGACTGGCGAACCATCAAGTCGTCCAGCAGGCTCGGCAGCGCTATGCCCAGCGCCTCAAGGAAGCTCAGGCACGCTATCCGAGCAGCACGGGCTTCCAGGAACATCACCTGATACCGATGTACCTGGGCGGTGCTAAATCAGGCGCGACCTATCGACTGCCAACCGCCTACCACAAGGCCATCACCCAGGCGTTTCGAGAGCGCTGGACCTATGGCCAGGAGCGGCCTCCTCCAGAGAAACTTCAACTCCTCCTGGTCCAGGTCTACTCCCAGTATCCCATCCCGCAGCTCATCGGACTCCAGCCCTGACCATGCGCGAAACCATCGAACTCCGTGTCGAGGAAACGGAAGCATGGCGACTCTTTCGCGAAGACGAGGGCGTCGTGCTTCCGAGTGGCACGGTGCGCAAGGTCACGCTCCCTACCGACGATGGCCGCGTGTCGCGCGTCAGGGAGATTGACCGCGCCCTGCGTCAGCAAGGCCAGATGTTCTTCGCGGGCTGGCGCATCCTTCGCCACTACTCCGCGGGAGAGCTGAAGTCCGCCGAGTTGCTCAAGCTGGGACTGGAGGCGGTCTTCGAACCGACTGGAGAGGCGTGTGGCACCGCCTACGATGAATCCACCGCGTGCACGCTGTGTGGAGCGGGCGCGCGGCAGGTCTCCGACTTGAGCCTGGACGTGCGCCGGATTCCCCAGCGCGTCGACCTCGCTCGAACCCTTGCGCACGAGCTGATCATCTCCGCTCGGCTCGCCGACCTCTGGCGGGAGAGCGGAATCACCGGCGTGGACTTCCGACCCATCCGGCGAGCTGGTGCGCGGTCAGAGCCAGTGAAGGAGTGGCATCAGCTCATCGTGACAGCGCCCCCAGTCGACATCCTACCCGCCACACTCACGGGCAATGACCCCTTCGACCACGACGAGGACAACGCGCAGCGCTGCCCCAAGGGCCACGTCGTCGGCCTGAATGTGCTCTCCGAGCTTTCGCTTCGGCGCGGCGACTACGACGGAAGCGACCTGACCTGGACACGGCAGCTGGTGGGGATGCGGAGCGGAGTCCTGCGCCCTCACCCGCTCCTGCTCATGTCCCCCAAGCTGCATGGGCTCCTGACAGAGCTGAAGGTGAAGCGCCTGGACGTCGAAGTCGCGCACCTCGTGTAGCCCGTCCCCACCCTACCAGCGCTGCTGCGGCTCCATCGCCGTGGGCCGGCGCTTGTCCGTGGGCGTCAGCGCATCCGCGGGCGAACAGCGACAGACCTCACAACCACGGTCGCGGTCCATGGAACACTCCGTGCCAGTGATGCACGAGAGGTTCCGCGACTCCTCGCAGCGCGTGTCGCCCTTCTTCTCTTCCTTCTTCCCACCATGGCCACAGCCCGCCAGGGCCACAGCCACCGTCACCGCCGCGAACCATCCGCTCCGCTTCATACCCTGCCCTCCTCGGACACCGACCAGGGCACCACCACGGCGCCCCGGCCGCGCATGAATCACGCTTCCGGCGCGGGCTGCTCCGGCTGCTCCGCCGTGGCCCCATGCTTGCGACGCCACCGCTCCACCAGCAACAGCAGCGACGGGAACCCCAGCAGCACGATGACCAGGTTCAACCCGAACCCCAGGTTCGCCAGGTCCCCAATCGAGTTCAGCCCCGGGTGCTTCGCCAGCACCAACGCCACGAAGCCGATGGCGCTCGTCAAGAGGCCACCCGTAATCGCCCGGCCCGTCTCCCCATACACGGAGATGAAGTCCGCGCCCGGCTCACCCAGCCGCTGCACCAGATGCACACCCGCATCCACCGTGGTGCCCACCAACACCGGCAACACCATGATGTTCAGGTAGTTGAATTGCAAATCCAGGAGCGCCATCAACCCCACGAGCCCCGCCACCGACAGCAGCGTGGGCACCATGCAGATGAGCGCCGTGCGCAGCCGCCCCAACGTCAGCCACATCGCCGCCAGCACGCTGAGCACCGCCGCCGCGAGAATCCGCGGACCCTCGCGCGACACCATGTCCAGGATGTCCGCCAGGATGAGCGCCTCGCCCGCCGCCGACACCTGACTGCCGTCCGGCATGTGCAGCCCGCGCACTTCCTTGGAGAAGCGCCGCGTGCCCTCGCCGTCCGACAGGCTCACCCCGCCGCCCGCGTACACCAGCACCACGCCACCCGTGCTCCCATCCAGGCTCTCGAACTGGTGCCGCACGCTCGCCGGCAGCTCCGCCTGGGTGAAGGGCCTCGCCTGCGACATGTTCAGCGCGCGCGTCAGCGACGCCCGCGTGTCCTCCGGCAGCCGCTCCGGGTCCAGCTTGTTCAGCCGCGTGTGGATGGCCTCCAGCACCGCCCGCTTCTCCGCCTGCTGGCGAGGCACCAAATCCTCCAGTGCCCCCACGAAGTCGATGGTGGAGTCCTTGCCCCGCGCCGCCTTGCGCGCCTCCAACTGCCGGACGACCTCGCGCTCCATGTCCTGCGAGTCCGTCAGCACGACCACCGGCGTCTGCGAGTAGCCCAGGATGTTGTTCACCTTCTGGTCCAGCACCGCCGACGCCTGCTTGTAGTCCTCCAGCGTGCGCGAGTCGTAGTTGAACGAGATGCGATACGCCTGCGAGATGAGCGCCAGCACCCCGACGCCAATCACCACCGCCACCCCTCGATAGGAACGCGGCAGCCACCGCCCCAACAGCGCCATGGGCCCCGTGCCACCCTGGTGCACGCGCGGCGACCAGCCAAAGCGCGAAGCCACCCCGAGCAGCGCCGGCAGGATGAGCACGTACGCGAAGATGCTCACCAGCATGCCCACCGCCGCGATGATGCCGAACTCGCGGAACGCCCTGAACTCCGACAGCGCCAGGCTCAAGAACGTCAGCGCCGCCACCAGCGCCGCGATGAGCGCGGAGAAGCCCGTGTGCCGGAAGGACTCGTGCACCGCCGCCTCGGACGTCATCCCCTCCGAACGCAGCGTCCCGTAGCGCCCCAACAGGTGGATGCCGTGCTCCACACCCAGGCCGCCGAGCACCGCCGCCAGGAAGCCCGTCAAGAGATTCACCTGCCCGTACGCCAACCCGACGAAGCCGTACGTCCACCCCAGGCCCGCGAGCACCGGCAGCATGGTGAAGCCCACCGACAGCGCGCTGCGGAAGTGGAACGCCAGGTACGCCAGCAAGAGCACCATCGCCAGCGAGGACGCGGTCGCCAAATCACTGACGATGACGCGCTGCTGGTCGATCTTCTTCTTGAACGTGCCCGTCACCGCCGTCTTGAAGCCCGGCCCGTACTTGGACAGGTCCTGCTTCGCCAGGAAGTCCTCCACCTGGGTGACGACCTTCTTGGAGTAGTTCAGGTCCGCGGCGCTGCCCTTGGGCTTCGCCATCAGCACCACCACGCGCTCCGTCGTGTCCAGGTAGTACAAATCTCCCTGGCCGGAGAGCCGCTGGTTGGCGCGGCCGGTGTACTTCTGCTCGATGTCGGCGAAGTCCACCGACGGCGGCGGCGCGTCATCCAGCCGGACGAACAGCGGGTTGGCCTGCTCCTTCTCCCAGGCGATGCGCGCGTCGATGCGGCCCTGGATGGTCTTCAGGTCATCCAGGTCCACGTAGTACAGCGCGTGCTTGTCGAAGAACTCGCTCGGACGTTGGTAGTTGACGTAGCGGATCTCCGACAGCTCCGCGAGCTTCGGCGCCATGTCGTCCGCGAAGCGCTTGAGCACCTCGGGCTCCGCGCCCATGCCCACCAACACCACGTTGCCCTGGCCACCGAAGCGCTTGCGCAGCTTCTCGATGTCCTGGACGCTGGGGAACGCCTTGGGCAGCAGACCCACGAAGTCCGCGCTGAGCGTCAGGGTCCTCGCGAACCAGGCCCCCAGCAGCGTGAGCACCAACGCCACCACCAGTGCCTGATACGGACGCCGGTGGCTGCGTGCGGCGAGTTGGCCCATCGCCCCCTCGAACCGCTCCGACCAACGCTTCTCACCCATGTTGCGACACCTGCTGTGTTGTTTGCGGGCCGAACAACGGCCGGCCCACCTTGGGCATGCGCCAACCAGGGAGTCAACGCGTTTATGCCGTAAGGCGGAATGTAAGGCACCGAATGACCTGACCTTCTCTAACAAGTCCCAACGGCCCTTGCCCGGCTGTCTGCCCGGCTGCTTCCACGGGTGGAGCGCACGGCCGGGCGCGTCGCGCATCAGGGACGTGAGCAGCGGGTCCGCCGCCCTCCCGGGGGGCAGACGGCCAGTCGGCGAGCACTGCATCCCCCGCGCCGAGTCCCCACGTTCCCGACCACATGGGGCCGCTCACGCGGACACCCAAGGGAGGGGAAGCCGTGCCGCCCTCCACGCTACCGGCAGAGGCCGGGGCCTGGGGACGGGACGCCACCGTGACAGATGGACTCGGAGCCAACGACGACATCGACGCGGAGTGAGCGCCGCTGGATGCGACGCGTGGAGCGGAGCCTCGGGGCCCTGGCAACACGCAGTCACCAGCGGCCCATTCTCGCCTTGGGCCTGGCGCTGCTCCTGGCGGCGGTGGGGGGCTTCTTCGCTCGCAACCTCAAGCTCAACGCGAACCTGGTGGACCTGCTTCCGAACTCATTCGAGAGCGTGCAGGACCTGCACGAGTTGGAGACGCGCTTCGGCGCACTCGGCTGGGTGTCGGTGGTGGGCGAAGGAGGAGACGCCGAGTCGCTTCGCCGCTTCGCGGATGACCTGGCACCCAAGCTCCAGGCGCTGCCCGGCGTGCGCTTCGTGGAGAAGGAGCGCACGGGCGCCTTCTTCCGCGACAGGGCGCTCTACTTCCTGTCGGAAGAGGACCTGCGAGAGGTCCACCGTCGGCTCGCCGCGCGGCTCCAATGGGAGCGCCAGCAGGCCAACCCCCTCTATGTGCCGCTGGTGGACGAGCCCGAGCCGACGCTCGACTTCTCCGACCTGGAGGCGAAGTACGGCGGCGCCGCGGGACAGAAGCTGTCCTCCGCGAAGGACGACTACTACCTGGACGCGAAGGCCCGGCGCGTCGTCGTGCTCGTCAAGCCGGAGATGACGTCGGCGGACCTCGCCTACTCGCGCCGCATCGTGGACGAGGTGCGCGGGCTGCTCGACGCTCAGGAGCTGTCCAAGTACGGCCCCGACTTCCGGGTGGAAATCACCGGCACCTTCCAGAAGAAGCTGGACCAGCAGAAGCAGATCATCCGCGACATCGCGGTGTCGTCGGCCGTGGCCATGGCGCTGATGCTGCTCTACCTGCTCTTCCACTTCCGCAGCGCGCTGGCGGTGGGGCTCGTGCTGACGCCGGTGGGCGTGGGCCTGGCATGGACATACGGCCTGGTGGCCCTGGTGTACGGACAGGTCAATCTCTTGACGGGCTTCCTGGGCGCCATCCTCGGCGGCCTGGGCGTGGAGCACGGCATCCACCTGTTGGGCCGCTACCTGCACCTGCGCACGGAGGGCGAGTCCTCCGTGGAGGCCACGCGCGAGTCCTTCACGCACACCGGCGGCGCGGCCCTGGTGTCCGCGCTGGTGGCGGCGCTCACCTTCTTCGTGCTGGGGACGTCCCGGCTGCGCGCGTTCCGGGAGTTCGGCGTCATCGCGGGCATCGGCATGCTCGTGCTCATCGCCGCGTACGTGCTGGTGCTGCCCGCGCTGCTGGGACTCACGGCGCGCTGGGGCTGGCGTCCGAAGCGTGCGGCCGTCGCGCCGAGCGAGTCCCCCTTCGGGCGCGTGCTGGTGCGGCACCGCTACGTCATCACCGGCATCTCGGCGGTGCTGTTGGTGGGGCTGCTGACGCAGGTGCCTCGGGTGCGCTTCGACTACAACTTCGGGACGCTCGAGGACCAGGACCTGCCCTCGTTCGTGCTCGACAAGCAGGTGAACGAAATCATCGGCTATTCGCAGACGCCGGTCGTCGTCCTCACGAAGAGCACGCAAGAGGAACACGCGATGGCGTCCGCCCTGGCCCGGCGTCAGCGCGAGCGGGGCAAGGACTCCACCATCGACTTCGTGGCCTCGCTGTCGTCGCTCGTGCCCCAGGACCAGCCGCGCAAGCAGGCCGTGCTCCAGGACATCCACCGCCTGCTCGAGAGCGTCCCTGAAGAGCGGCTGTCGCCCGAGCAGCGCACACAATTGGTGGAGCTGCGTCGTCAGAGCGAGGCCCGGCCCTTCACGCTCGAGGACCTTCCGCCGAGCGTGCGTCAGCAGTTCATGGGACGCGAGGGGATGCCCGGAAGCTTCGTGCTGGTGTACCCGGCGGTGGACCAGTCTGACGGGCAGGCCGTGCGGGCCCTGGCGCGCGAGGTGCGCGGTGCCCCGACGCTGGATGGAGGACGCGTGTCCGCGGCGGGTGAGGCCATGGTGATGGCGGACCTGCTGGACATGGTGACGCACGAGGCGCCGCTCATCCTCGGAGGCACGACGCTGGCGGTGCTGCTCGCCATGTGGATGACCCTGGGCGGGCTGCGCATGGCGGTGCTGTGCCTCTTGCCCACGGTGGTGTCGTTGCTCGCGCTGATTGGCCTGATGCCGCTGGTGGGGGTGGAGTTCAACTATCTGAACATCCTCATCATCCCGGTGCTCATCGGGACGACGGTGGACGCGGGCGTGCATCTGCTGACACGCCTGGCGTCACCGGGCAGCGACTTCGTGGAGGTCTACTCGGAGACAGGTCGGGCCATCGCGGGGGGCCTGCTGACGAGCGCCATGGGCTTCGGCGCGCTCTTCCTGGCCAGGCATCCAGGCCTGAACTCCGTGGGGGCACTGGCCAGTATGGGCTTCGCCACCAATCTACTCGTCATGCTGGTGGCCTTTCCCGCGCTGCTGCTGGTGCTGACGGAGCGACGGAGGCGTCGACACCGGGCGCGAATGGATTCGGAAGTGAAGGAACGGGCGGCGGCGGGGGCACCTGGCCCCGAGCACGCCACCCCTTGAGCTGAAGTGACGCACACCCACGGAAGGAGGAGGCAATGGCGAAGCACATGAGGCGGTGGATGTGGGCGGGTGCCATGGCGGGTACCCTGGCACTGGGCTCGGCGTGCAGTTCCACGGAGGCACCTGTCATGGTGGCCCAGACGGACCCGAATACCTCGGGGCAGCCCGCGACGGGCGGCTCCGGGAGTACGACGACTCCGGACACGACAACGCAGGACCCGACGATGATGGACCCGACGCAGACGGCGCCGGGCACGGTGCCCAGCACGCCACAGCAGAACCCCGGCAGCAGCACCACGACGACGCCGGGAGACACCACCACGACGACGCCGGGCGACACCACCCCGACGACCCCGGACACGACGACGTCCGCGCCGGGGACCACGCCCACGCTCGACGGTGACGCGGGCATGGGTGGCTCGGGCGTGGTGCCGGGCACCACGGATGACGACACGTTCCAGCCGCCCGCGGGCGGCGCGGTGATGGACGGCGGAACCTTCTGACGCCACACGCGACACGAGGTTGACGAGGCGGGGGCGGCCTTCAGGGCGGCCCCCGCCTCTTGTCGAACGAGCGGCCTTCACGAGTCAGGACCGCTGGACAGCGCCTCGCGCGCCTGCTTTGTCGCGCGAGTGATGGACACCGAGCCCCCCCGCATCCTCTCGCTCCACGTGGGCCTGCCCCGCGAGTTCGGCACGCCGGGTGCCGTGGACCCGCTGGAGCGGCCGTGGACCAGCGCCATCCACAAGGAGCCCGTGCTGGGGCCCGTGTGGCTGTCGCGCACGGGGCTGGCCGGAGATGGACAGGCGGACCTGCGGGTGCATGGGGGATTGGAGAAGGCGGTGCTCGCGTACCCCGCCTCGCACCACGCATTCTGGCGCGAACAGTTGGCCCGTGAGGACGTGGGCCCTGGCGCCTTCGGTGAGAACTGGGTCGTCTCCGGTGGCGCCGAGGACAGCGTCTGCATTGGCGACGTGCTGCGGGTGGGTGGCGCCCGCGTGCAGGTGTCGCAGCCGCGTCAGCCCTGTTGGAAGCCCGCGCGGCGCTGGCGGCACAAGGAGCTGGCGCTGTTGCTCCAGCGGACGGGACGCACGGGTTGGTACTACCGCGTGCTGGAAGAAGGCGAGGTCCGTGCGGGCGACGCGCTGGAGCTGGTGGAGCGTCCCTTCCCCGCGTTCACCGTCGCGTTCGCCAACCTGGCCATGCATGAGCACCGGCGGGAGGATGCCGCCGCGCTGGCGGAGTGTCCTCTGCTGACGCCGGGGTGGCGCGAGTCCCTGCGCCGCCGTTCCCAGGGCACTCGCGGGGATGACCAACCCCGGCTGGTGGGCCCGAACAAAGACGGCTGAAAGACAGTCGCGCGCGGACAAGGTCCTCACGTGCTGCTTCCTGCCTTTGCCCGGGGAGCAGGCAGCCGGAGGGGCGTCCGCTGCAGGTCGCGATTTGGCTGCTCACGTTCTCGACCAGCAGCAGCCAGCCACACCACCAACCCAACCTTTCCAGTGGGAGAACCACCATGAAGAAGTTCCTGAAGACGAAGCTCGTCCTGGGTTCGCTCGCCGCCGGCGCTCTCGTGTTTGGTACCGCCTGCAAGTCCGACTCGAGCGCGAAGCGCGACGACACGACGGCCCCGACGACGGACACGGGCACCACGACGGGCAGCGAGACGACGACGCCACCCGCGGGCACCACGCCGGACCCTGGCACGGGCGGCACGGGCATGGATGACCCGACGATGAGTCCACCGCCAGCCACGGACCCTTCCGTGGACCCGGGCACGGGCGGCACGGGCGTGGATGACCCGTCCACGAGTCCGCCCTCCGGGCAGGACCCGACGCTGAGCCCGCCCACGGGCCAGGACCCGACGCTGGACCCGGGCACGGGTGGCTCGGGCACGCTGGACCCCGCGGATGACACCGCCGTCGACCCCGGCACGCGCGGGGATGGCGACCTGACGCCTGACTCCAGCGACCGCGAGGACCCGTACGCGCCCGACACCAGCGCGCCCCGCGAGCCGGAGTCCGGCCGCAAGCAGTAGCCCCGCGCTGAATCGAGCGCACCCGATGCCCGCGCCCCGACCGGCGCGGGCATCACCATTTCTGGCGAGCGGCACTGGCTCGGACACGTCCGACAGCAAAAGGCCCGCGCTCTTTCGGACGCGGGCCTCGCGCGCTCCATCTCATGACGTTCAGCTCACACTCGTCCCGGGATAGCGGCCGGGGTTCATCTGCGGCTCGATGATGAGCGGATCCTCATCCGCCCCGGGGGTGCCTCCGGGCCCCGTGCCCGGGTCCAACGTCGGAGGTGCGCGGCGCGGTGAGGACTCGTCCTCGGTTCCCGCCTCGCGCTTGGGGATGGTGGGAAGGGCATCGGGCGGAATGTGCAGCACGTCTTTCTTGCTCATGACGGCCTCCTTTCCCTCAACGTGGACGCCGTCCCTGCTCCGAGCAGCAAGCCCCTGCTTGAATGGTTGGCCAGGTATTGGCAGCGTCCCCGCCTGAAACCTTCTCAAACCGGAGCCCTCCGCCATGCGCCGTCTCCTCACGGTCCTCGCCGTTCTTCACCTCACCGCCTGCGCCACCACCCACACCAACGACCCGAGCAACCCCTCCGGGCCCGTCCCCCGCCCCGTGCCGCCCGACGCCAGCGAGGCGCGCCGGCTGGGCGCCGAGGCCGACAAGTTGCTGGAGGACGGCCGCTACGAGGACGCGCTCTTCCTCTACCGCAAGGCCTGGGCCGACGGCTTCCGCCACCCCGACGCGCTCTACTACGCAGGTGTCATCGCCGCGCGCGCCGGCAGCCAGGACGAAGCCATCATCTGGCTGGAGCGCGCCGCCGACCAGGGCTTCGCCGCCACCACATCGCTGACCACCGAGCCGTCGCTCGAGTCCGTGCGCCAGCACACCTCCTGGGCTCGCATCGCGGAGAAGGTCGCCGCCAACGCGCGCAAGGACGCGCCCGCCGCCGCCACCCAGAACTGAACCTCTCTTCAACTTCCGTGGCCTGATGCCTCCGGGTCACGAAAGCCTCACGTCACTGCAAGTCATTGCGGCAAGGACAGGCAGGCGGACGAGCGAAAGTCCTCTCGCTCGTGACTCCGCGCGACGTGGAGCACGGGCCGGCAGGCACCCGGGGTCGGTGGCACCTTCAAGGCGAAGCGCGCTTTCCTGACAAGACGCGGAGACATGCCCTGTCCCCGGATGAACCGTCGTCCCAACCCGAGAGAGGCGTGATGAGTGTGAAGTTGCTGCTGGCCGGCCGGCGTGGAGGGGATGTGCCCTTCACGCCGTCATCCGAGAACGCGCGCTCCTGGTTGCGGCAGGTGGAGCAATGGTTTCAGGGGAACGCGAAAGAATGGCTGGAGAGCAGTCATCTGAGCACCGGCCCCCACGGCGCGCCGATGCTGCGACTGCGATTGCATCCAGCGGCGGGCGAAGTCTCCATCCTCGCGGCCAGCGGCGCGCGCGTCGTCATCTCCGCGGAGACGACGGCGGTGGGCCCGGGCTACCACGTCTTCCTCTGTGACTTGCTCAAGGCGATGGGTCAATCGCTGGACCTGCACTGGGCGGAAGCCGACGAGGCGATGGGCGTGGGAGACCCCACGGGCTACTTCCACACGGACGACGCGGGCCCGGTGGAAGTCCACATGCTCGCGTGGCTCCAGGAGTCCGTGGGACAGGTGCTGCGGCTGCGCAGCCGGGGTGAGTCGGGCTTCGCGATGTCGATGCGCTTCGGCCACACCTTCGAGTATCCCGGCGCGCTCCTGACGCCGCTGGGCCCTCGGGACGAGCGGTGGATGCGGCGCGTGTACGAGGACCCTCGGCTGGGCATGGATGTGTTTCCCTGGTGGAAGCAGGGCGTGGGCGCGCACGCGCGGCTGGGCCGGGCCCTGTGCCGGCTGTGGACGGAGGTCGTGTGGCGCCCGCCGCTGTTGGACGAAGAGCGCCGGCTCTTGCGCGAGGTGGCGCGCGCGCTGGAGCTGGCGTGGCGCGAGGACCCGGAGCTGGCGTACCCGTGGCGCGAGTGGCGCGAGGTGCTCGGCTACCTGGGCGTGGGTGGAACACTCGCGGAGCTCGTCCACCGGCACGCGGCGTTCCACGCGGCGAGGGGGCCGTCCATCGGCTACCGGCGGGGCGCGGTGCAGGTGGCGCTGCCAGCGGGCTGGGAGATTCGAATCCCGGGCTCGCTGGCGGAGGCGCACCTGGAGGACGGCACCTGGGTGGCCAGGGACCATCGGCGCAGCGTGCGCTTCGTTCCCCTGGAGGACGCGACGGAGGACAGCCTGGCTCCCACCACCGCGGAGCGCCGGGCCATGGAGCTGGAGTACCGGGGCGAGCGGGTGAGCGGCCGCGCCTCGCTGCACATGGAGCCGGGCGAGTGCCGGCTGACGGCGGTGTGCAGTTCGGGCAGGCACCGGGCGCTGTGCGTGGTGAGCTTCGACGACCCGGAAGAGGAGGACTGGGCGCTGGGGACCTGGCGCTCACTGGACCACGCTGTCGCTGCTTGACGGTTGCCGGTACGCGGGGGCCATCCCACATTCAGCGGGCCATTTCCTTGAGAGGAATCGAGAGCCCGCATGAGCAGGGAGGTCTGGCCGGGGAAACCCTGGCCGCGTGGTGCCACCTTCGACGGCACGGGAGTGAACTTCGCCGTCTTCTCCCAGGTGGCCACGCGCATCGAGGTCTGTCTCTTCGACCCCGCGAATCCAACGAAGGAAATCGAACGTTTCCCGCTGCCGGAGGCGACGGACTTCGTCCACCACGGCTACGTGCCGGGCCTGGAGCCCGGGACGCTGTACGGCCTGCGGGTCCACGGCCCCTACGAGCCAGCGAAGGGGCACCGCTGCAATCCGCACAAGCTCTTGGTGGACCCGTACGCCAAGGCCCTGCACGGCGACGTGGACTGGAAGCAGCCGGTGTTCGGCTACCCGCTCGGCAACCCCCAGCAGGACCTGGCGCGCGACGAGCGCGACAGCGCGGCGGGGGTGCCCAAGGGCGTGGTGGTGAGCGACTATTTCGACTGGGGGAATGACCGCCGGCCGGAAATCCCCTGGCGCAAGACGGTCATCTACGAGGCCCACGTGCGCGGCCTCACCATGCGGCATCCCGACGTGCCCGAGCACCTGCGCGGCACCTACGCGGGGCTCGCCTCGCCCCCCATCATCGAGCACCTCCAGAAGCTGGGCGTCACGTCGGTGGAGCTGTTGCCCGTGCATGCGTTCGCGGACGACTCGTTCCTCAACGACAAGAAGCTGTCCAACTTCTGGGGCTACAACACGCTCGGCTTCTTCGCGCCCGAGCAGTACTACGCCAGCCGCAAGACGCCGGGCGCCGCGGTGGCCGAGTTCAAGGCGATGGTGCGTGCGCTGCACGCGGCGGGGCTCGAGGTCATCCTCGACGTCGTCTACAACCACACCTGCGAAGGCAACCACCTGGGGCCCACGCTGTCGCTGAAGGGCATCGACAACGCGAGCTACTACTGGCTGATGCCGGACGCGCGCTACTACCTGGACTTCACCGGGTGCGGCAGCAGCGTCAACGCGTCGAACCCGAACGCGGCGCGGCTCATCATCGACAGCCTGCGCTACTGGGTGAACGAGATGCACGTGGACGGGTTCCGCTTCGACCTGGCCACGGTGCTCGGGCGCACGGGCGAAGGCGGGTTCGACCCGAGGGCGGCGCTGTTCCAGATTCTTCAGCAGGACCCGGTGCTCAGCCGGGTGAAGCTCATCGCGGAGCCGTGGGACGTGGGGCTCGGCGGCTACCAGGTGGGCGGCTTCCCCGCGCCGTGGCGCGAGTGGAATGGCAAGTACCGGGACGCGCTGCGCCGCTATTGGAAGGGGGACGAGAACCTCGCGGGCGAGGTGGGCTACCGGCTGACGGGGAACTCGGACCTGTACGCGGAGGCACGGCGCAAGCCGCAGGCGAGCATCAACTTCGTGACGGCGCACGACGGCTTCACGCTGCACGATTTGGTGACGTACAGCCACAAGCACAACGAGGCGAACGGCGAGCACAACCGCGACGGAGCGGACGACAACCAGTCGTGGAACTGCGGCGTGGAGGGCGAGACGGAGGACGCAGGCGTCGTCGCCTTGCGCGAGCGGCAGAAGCGCAACCTCCTGGCCTCGCTGTTCCTGTCCACGGGGGTCCCGATGATTGTCGCGGGCGACGAGATGGGGCGCACGCAGCGGGGCAACAACAACGCCTACTGCCAGGACAACGAGCTGTCGTGGGTGGACTGGAAGCTGGATGCCCGGCGGGAGAAGCTCCTGGAGTTCACCCGGAAGCTCATCCACTTCCGACACCGGCAGCCGGTGTTGCAGCGGCGGCGCTACTTCAAGGGCGCGCACCTGTGGGACTCCGAGCACAAGGACCTGGCGTGGTTCCGTCCGGATGGGACGGAGATGGGCGCGGAGGACTGGAAGAAGCCCTTCGTGCGCTCGCTGGCGTTCCTCCTGGGAGGCGACGCCATCCCCACGCCGGACGAGCGCGGCCAGCGCATCATCGGCGACGCGGTGCTGGTGTTGCTCAACGCGCACCATGAGCCGGTGTCCTTCACCGTGCCCGCGGTGGTGACGGGCCAGCGGTGGGAGCTGGCGCTCTACACGGCGGACGACACCCGGGGCGCGGAGAAAGTCACGCCTCGGGGGAAGTTCGAGTTGGTGGGCCGCGCGATGGCGGTGTTCCGGCAGGTGGAGGACTGAGCCACCCGGGCGTCCGAGGGCCTCGTCATCCGGGCGAGGCCCTGTTGCATCCGTGATAGCGTGACGGCGTGTTGCGGCAGGGAGCACGCACGACATGGCGATGATTCAGTTCACCCGGAACTACACGGACCGCTCGAACGACTACGGGTTCCAGTTCGAGTTCTTCTGCGACAAGTGCGGCAACGGGCACATGTCGCCGTTCATCGCGAGCAAGGTGGGCGTGGCCACGGGCCTCTTGCGCGCCGCGGGCTCGTTCTTCGGCGGGACGATTGGACGCGCGGCGCACGCGGGCACGCACCTGAAGGACGCGCTGCGAGGCCAAGGCTGGGATGAGGCCTACGCGGAGGCCGTGGACGCGGGGAAGCAGCACTTCAAGAACTGCACCCGGTGCGGCAAGTGGGTGTGCCCGCGCTCGTGCTGGAACGAGGGGCGCGGACTGTGCGAGGCGTGCGCTCCCGATTTGGCGGAAGAGGCGGCCTCCATCCAGGCGCACGTGGCGGTGGAGCAGGCGCGAGAGAAGGCGCGCACGGTGGACCACGTCGCGACGCTGGACATGAAGGAGACGCGGCTCGCGACGTGTCCGCACTGCGCCGCCAAGGTGGACGGCGGGAAGTTCTGCATGGAGTGCGGCAAGCCCCTCGCGGCCCGGAAGGTGAGCTGCGGGACGTGTGGCCTGGAGGTGCCGGAGAGCGCGAAGTTCTGCCCGGACTGTGGTGCTCCCCGGAACAAGTGACGCCACGGCGGAGCGTCCAGCGTTCATCCCAGGACGCTCACCGCACGGAGTGTCCGCGTGTGTTCCACGCCACCTGGGCCCTCCTCGTGCATAGGCTGCGGCGCCATGTCGCGGGATGCTCAGGAAGAGGACGTGAAGCAGGTGTATGGGGAGATTGCCTCGGCCTATGAGGCGCTCTTCCCCGTGCTTCACCGATATGAGGACCGCGTGGAGCGCTTCCTCGCGGAAGCGGTGACTCCGGGGTGTCGAGTGCTGGACGTGGGGTGCGGGCCGGGGCTCCATACGCGGGGCCTGGACGCCTCCATCGACGTGGTGGGAGTCGACCTGTCCCCGGAGATGCTGGAGCTGGCGCGACAGGCCCGGCCCGAGGGCGCGTGGCACGTGCACAGCTATCACCGCCCCTTCCCCGAGGAGTGGGGGCGCTTCCAGGTGGTGCTGGCCATCGGTTGCCTCGACTTCTGTGAGGACCTGCCGCGCGTGCTGAGCCATCTCGCCGCGACGTTGGCGCCCGGGGGTCGGATGTTGTTCACGGTGCTGGAGCAACGGCCCGGCTTCGAGGGACATGAAACCGCAACGCACGAGGTCCAGACGGCGGGCCCGGCGGTGACGCTGCATCTGTATTCCTTCGAGGACACGGCTCGCGCCGTCGTGGAAGCGGGGCTGCAACCGCGCGACTACGTGCATGCCCCGGGTTGGGTGCAGCTCACCGAGGAGCGGACGATGTGGTTCGGTTGGTGGGACGTGGAGCGGGGGTAGCGTCGTCGCGATGGGAGTGGCGCACCCCGAGTAGGTGGCCAAGGCGGACTCGCGACGCTACAGACTCCACCGTGACTGGCATCGAGACAAGGGAGCGACACGGATGATGACGGAAGAAGACCTCCTCGCCGCCGAGGAGTCGCTGCGGCAGGCGATGCTCCGGGGTGACGTGGCCGCGCTCGACGCGCTCATCTCCGACGACCTCGTCTTCGTCAATCACACCGGACAGGTGTTCGACAAGGAAGCGGACCTGGCGGCGCACCGCTCGCGCGCGCTGCGCCTGACGCGGCTGGACGTGTCGGCGCCCATCATCCGCTTCCTCTCGGCGGGCGCGGTGGTCATCGTCAGCGCCTCTGTGAAGGGAACCCACGACGGCACCGAGTTCGAAGCGCGGCTTCGCTACAGCCGCGTCTGGCAGTGGGTGGATGAGCGCCCCCAGGTCGTCACGGGCCAGTGCACGGTCATCCTCGGTGGCGAGCCCTCATGAATCGCCCCCTCTTCCGCACGAGGTCAGCAGCCCACGTCATGACCTCACAACGCCTTTGCGCCCTCGTCCTCACGCCCGTGCTGATGCTCGCTCCGGCCTGTACCTCGACACCCGGGCGCCCCGCCTCCACGGTGGCAACACCCGACACGGGCCCGAGTGAGTACACGCTCACGGAGGACATCTCCGTGCGCCGCATCGCTCCGGGTGTCTGGGTCCACACGACGCTGTCGGGCCCGGACTTCGGCCGCTACCCCGCGAACGGATTGGTCATCGAGGACGGCGCGGAGTCGCTGCTGGTCGACACGGGCTGGAGTCCGGCACAGACGGAGCACCTGCTCACCTGGGCGAAGGAGACGCTGCACAAGCCCGTGCGCGCGGCGGTGTCCACACACTTCCACGTCGACCGGACCGCGGGCATCCCGGTGCTCGTGGCGCGGAACATTCCGGTGTACGGGCTGGAGGACACGGTGAAGCTCGCGACGGAGCATGGACGGCCCGTGCCCACGGAGAGCTTCTCGGGAGCGCACACTCTGGGGCCGGTGGAGTTGTTCTTCCCTGGTGCGGGGCATGCGCGCGACAACCTCCTCGTGTGGCACCGGAACAGCGGTGTGTTGTTCGGTGGCTGCTTCGTGAAGGATGGAGCGGCGAAGGACCTGGGCAACGTGGAGGACGCGGACCTCGCGGCCTGGCCCGCGAGCCTGGAGCGCACGCGTGAGCGATTCCCCGAGGCCCGCGTCGTCATCCCGGGCCACGGCGCGCCGGGCGGACCGGAGCTGCTGGAGCACACGCGGAGCCTGATTCCCTGAGCAGCACGAGGCGCGTGGTGGGCGGTGGAGCGCATGCTCGGCCGCTCCCCCTCTTCGGAGGGTGCGAGCGTTGAGCGGAGCACACGGGGTGGGTCGGAGCATGCTCGCCTGTCTGCCCGGGTCCGTTGAGTCGAGAACAGGCATCTTGCGCGAGAGGGCTCCGCCGAATGGGCGAGGCCTTCCATCGTTCCTACCGTGCCTTCGAGTGGCGATGAGGTGAAGCACGGGCCGGCGGGCGGGATGGAAGGCGGGGGCGTCATGAAGCGTATGGCTGCGGTGGTGCTCGCGGTGGCGGTGAGCGGGTGCGCGTCGGTGAAGGTGGAGCAGCGGGACGGTTGCTGGGTGAAGCAGGTCCGCACCTTTCCCTCCAGCTTCAAGGAAGAGGTGGGTCCCTGCGCGCGGCCGAAGCCGGAGTGGTCGGCGGACCGTGTGACACGATTGGTGCAGGAGTGCGTGATGCACGCGGACTACCGCTGGCAGAGCAGCGCGATGGTGGCCTGGAATCGCGGTGAGCCGCTGCCGACGCGCGAGCCAGACGAGAAGGTGCTCGAGGCGTGCATGGTCACCACGGAGAAGATGCTCTCGGCGGAGAAGGGGGAGTTGGAGCAGCGCCTGAGTGATGTCTCGAAAGAGCGCGACAGCCTGCGCGCCAACCAGGAGCAGGAGCGCGAGTCGTATCGGACGAAGCTGGATGCGCAGCGTGACGAGGCCCAGGCGGCGCTGGTGAAGGAGCGCGAGCGACTCCAGGGCAGCATGGATGCGCAGCGCGAGCACGCGCAGGCCAGCCTGGACCGGGCACGGGACCAGATGCACGAGAGCAACGGACGGCTGGCGAACGCGCTCGGAGAAGCAGCGAAGCGGCCGACTCCCACCGCGGTGGCGACGGCCACATCCACCTCCACGAGCGAAGGCAAGGCGGACACGCGCAGCGACTCCAACTCGCGAGGTGACTCCCGCGCGCGAGGTGACTCCGCGACGCCGAGCAATCCCCGCGTGGCGAAGCCCATCGTGGCGACACCGACAAGCACCATGTGCTCGCTGCCCTCCAAGAGCGCCGCGAAGCAGGCCACGGCGAGCGACAAGGATACGAAGAGCGAGACCCCGAGCTGCCAGCCGATGCATCCCGCCGAGTCCACGGAGCCCGAGCCGTCCCTCGCGCCCCAGGCTCAATCCCAGACGGCCTCCGTGCCGCTGCCGCTGAAGTCGGCGCAGCCGGGCGCGGTGGAGTAGCTCCATCCACATTCGAGACGAGGGCGCACCGCGTGGGCCTTCGCCTCAAACGAAGTGAGCCACCTCCAGGGCATGGCCCTTCGCGTTCATCGCGGACAGCACGTCGCGGAGTCTTGGGGAGATGAGCCACCGGGGCTCGGGGCGAAGCTCGCCCCGCCTGTCACCAAAGAGCTTGTCCGTGATGAAGACGTCGGAGTCATCATGACTGGCTCGCTCGACGTACAACTCGGAGAGCTGATTGAGTCCGGCGATATGTCCCTTCGGGCACCGGTGCTCGTCACGCTCATCAAGGTCAAAGGGGTTGTTTCCCGCCAACGTCTTCGCAGCCAGCCGCAGTGGCTTCGAGGTCACGACGGGTTGATACCAATCCGAGGTTTGCAGCGCCTTGCCGCCCCCATGCATCACCGGACGAAACTCCGCGCCTCGAAGCCCCGCCGTCTGGAATGCCTCCACGAATCGCGAGGAGACCACCACCTCTCCCGCGAGCGTCTGGGCCATGTCCTTGCTCCTGGCGATGCGTCGCGTGTCGAGAACGAGCGCGGTCGTCTGCCGCGCGCCGGCACCGCAATGCTCACAAGCCACGGACTCGTCATAGCCGGTGCCGCACATGGAGCCCGTTGGCTCGAAGGACGTGCGAACGACGAGGTTCAGCAACTCCGCCGACTTCAGTTCCGTGGCTGAGTAGCGGCGCTCGATATTCCAGTAGGTGAAGAAGAGACCGCCCTGCTCACGGAGCTTCCGCTCGATGGCACCAATCTCCTGCACGCGAGGGTCCTCGCGCGGCAGCACCACCTTCCTCAACGTCTCGTTCACGAGCGTCCCGAGCCCTGGCGCCAGGAACCGCTGGGCTCGCTCTTCCGCAATCCTGAACTCGATGGTCTCGCGCATCTTCAGGGGGAGATTCCGATGAGTTGAGGAACCGGACAAGACGCACCCAGCCCGGCATGACCTTCGACACTCCGGTTGTCAGCCTCCGTGCCACGGTGGCGTCCCTCGCCCCCGACGCATCTCTAGAGGTGTCACGGGGCTGTCCCTGGGCTCCTGAAGGCTGGACCGGGGCGCTCTGCGCTCACGTGCCGGTCAGGGTGTTCCCGGGTCCATCGTCCGCGGTGTCTCCCTCACATTGGTTGCGTCAGGCCGGCCGCCTCGAAAGCCATTTGAGTGACCCCTCACAGGGACTCTCAGAACTAGCTCAATGGGAGAGCACAAGACTCTTAATCTTGAGGTTGAAGGTTCGACTCCTTCGTTCTGAACCGAATTGAAAACTCGGCTCCGCCAGGAAGCTCCACCCCGAGCCGGTAAGAGCGCTGGCCCACCCCGTCCACCCTCCCCCACCGCGAAGCCTCGCCGTCCGCCAGGGCGACAGTCCCCTTCCGAGCCGTCAGCGGCAGGTCCTGTCGTCGTCCGCGCCCGGCCTGGCCCGCGAGCGCGGGATGCGGTGACGAGGCCGGGCACGCAGTCAGCGCTCTCCACCCGCGAAGGGTGGGGCTTCCACTTTTCAGCAGTCCCCCGGGACGCGCGCTTCCTCGCGCCACCTCGCCTCCCGGGTTTCATCAAGTCCCCCACGGGGGAAAGGAGGTGCGCGATGAGCTTCTTCAAGCGTGTCGATGTCGTGCAGCACGAGCGGGCGTTCGTCCTCGTCGACGAGGTGCCCACGCGCTACCTCGTGCCGGGCCGCTACCGGCTCACCTACCCCTTCCGCAACGTGCGCATCGTCCGCGTCGCCACGGGCATGCCCCTGACGAACCTGGACACGGAGCTGCTCGCGCTCGTGCCCCCGTCGGACCTCCAGGTCCTCGACCTGGGCCCCACCGAGCGCGCCATGCTCTACCACCGCGGCCGCCCCACCATGTGGCTCGGCCGTGGCCAGCACCAGGTGTGGACGGTGGAGCGCCTCCCCGGCCGCGACTCCGTCCCCGCCTCTTCCGCCGTGAGCATCGAGCGCCTGGACACGTCCGGCGTGGCCACCGCGCCACTGCAGGACGACGTGCGCGCCAAGGTCCCCGCCAGCGACTACGTGGAGGCCACGGCCACCGAGGGCAGCGTCGTGCTGCGCTACGTGGACGGCACCCTGGACGCGGTGCTGCCCGCCGGCCGGCACGCCGCATGGACGGTCGCCCGCAAGGTCCAGCTCGCCGTCATCGACCTGCGCGAGCGCCTGCTCCACGTCACCGGCCAGGAAGTCATGACCAAGGACCGCGTCACGCTGCGGCTCAACCTCTCCACCGCCTTCCGCGTGGCGGATGCCCGCCGGCTCGCCGTCGTCGCCCGCGCGCCGGATGACATCCTCTACCTCGCCATGCAGCTGGCGGCCCGCGAGTCCGTCGCCACGCGCACGCTGGACGAGCTGCTCGCCTCGCGTGAGGCCGTGGCCGAGGACCTCTTCGCGCAGGTGAAGGAGCGCGCGGAGTCGGTGGGCCTGGAGCTGCTGCGCTTCGGCATCAAGGACGTCGTGCTGCCGGGTGAGATGAAGGAGCTGCTCAACCGTGTCATCCAGGCCCAGAAGGAGGCCGAGGCGAACGTCATCACCCGCCGCGAGGAGACGGCCGCCACGCGCTCCATGGCCCAGACGGCGAAGGTGCTCGCGGAGAACCCGCTGCTCGTGCGCCTCAAGGAGCTGGAGGCCTACAAGGACCTCGCGGCCAAGGTCGGCCAGGTCCACCTGGTGCTCGGCGAGGGCGCGGTGCCCTCACTCCAGCTCAAGGGCTGAATCCCCGTCACACGTGACACACCGCTGAGCGAAGGGCCTCTGGGGCCGGTTCCCCGGGGGCCCTTCGTGCGTTCACGGCACCGCGCGTCATTCACCGTCCGTGGCGCCCGGCAACCTGGGCTGACTCGAAAATCAATCTCGGCTACCCTCGGGGCTTTCGTTCCCGTGAGGAGTCCGAGATGTCGTCGTCCGCGAACCACTACGTCCCCAACCTGCGCGATATCGAGTTCAATCTCTTCGAGTTCCTCGACATCGGCCGTACTTCCCTGGGGCGTGCGCCCTTTGGCGACCTGGACGAGACGGCCGCCCGGCAGATGTTGCAGGCGTTCGCCGTGCTCTGCGCGAACGAGCTGGCGCCCTCCTTCGACGAGGCCGAGCACACGCCGCCCAAGCTGGAGAACGGCGAGGTGACGCTGCCTCCCGGGCTGAAGAAGTCCATGGGGGCGTTCTTCGACGCGGGGATGCACCTCTTGGAGCAGCCGCCGCACCTGGGTGGCATGGGCGCGCCGCCGTCGCTGGGCTGGGCCGCGTTCGAGCTGATGGTGGGCGCCAACGCCTCGCTGGCCTTCTACACGCTGGGCAACCTGCTCGCGCGCATCATCGACCGGCTGGGGACGGACTCGCAGAAGAAGCGCTTCCTGCCGCACATGCTGGAGAAGCGCTGGGGCGGCACCATGGTGCTCACCGAGCCGGACGCCGGCAGCGACGTGGGCGCCGCGCGCACCAAGGCGCGTCCCGTGGGCGGCGACGTGTGGGAAATCGAGGGCGTGAAGCGCTTCATCACCAACGGCGACTCGGACATGTCCGAGAACATCATCCACATGGTGCTGGCGCGGCCGGAAGGCGCGCCTCCGGGCACCAAGGGCCTGTCGCTCTTCGTCGTGCCCAAGTTCTGGGTGAACGAGGACGGCAGCCAGGGTGAGCGCAACGGCGTGGTGTGCACCAAGCTGGAGAAGAAGATGGGGCTGAAGGGCTCCGTCACGTGCGAGCTGACGTTCGGCGACGGCCAGCCCTCGCGCGGCCTCCTGCTGGGCGAGGTCCACGACGGCATCCGGCAGATGTTCTACATCATCGAGCAGGCGCGCATGGCGGTGGGCGTGAAGTCCATGGCCACGCTGTCCGCGGGCTACCAGCGCGCGCTGGCGTTCTCGAAGGACCGGCTCCAGGGCGCGGACCTGCTCCAGGCGCGCAACAAGCTGGCGCCGCGCGTGCCCATCTTCCAGCACCCGGACGTGCGCCGCATGCTGATGGCGCAGAAGGCGCACGCCGAGGGCATGCGCGCGCTGTGTCTCTACACCGCGTCCGTGCAGGACGGCGTGGAGATGAAGGGCGGCCACCGCGCCACCGAGGCCGGAGAGCTGGACACGCTCAACGACATGCTGCTGCCGCTGGTGAAGGGCTACTGCTCGGAGAAGGCGTTCGAGCTGCTCGCGGTGGCGCTGCAGGTCCACGGTGGCTCCGGCTACCTGCAGGACTACCCGGTGGAGCAGTACCTGCGGGACCAGAAAATCGACACGCTCTACGAGGGCACCACGCACATCCAGGCGCTCGACTTGCTCATGCGCAAGGTGGCGAAGGACGGAGGGGCGACGCTGCAGGGCCTCTTGTCGCAGGTGCGCGAGACGGCCGAGGGCGACCTGGGCGGCGGCGAGCTGCAGACGGAGCGCGCCACGCTGGGCAAGGCGCTCGGTGATTTGGAGACGATGCTCGGCACGCTGATGGGCAAGCTGGGCGAGTCCGTCTACCACG
Organism: Myxococcus sp. CA040A; assembly: GCF_013336725.1. Taxonomy (NCBI): domain Bacteria; kingdom Pseudomonadati; phylum Myxococcota; class Myxococcia; order Myxococcales; family Myxococcaceae; genus Myxococcus; species Myxococcus sp. CA040A. Next base: position 228,843 of record NZ_JABUMR010000006.1, read on the forward strand.
TGGGCCTGCAGGGCAACCGCGTGCTGGCGAGCGTGGCGGAGCTCGTCATCGGCTGGCTGCTGGTGCGTCACGCGGGCGTGGCGCTGGAGCGGATGAAGAGCAACCCCGGCGACAGGGCCTTCTACGTGGGCAAGCTCGCCAGCGCGCGCTGGTACTGCGCGGAAGTGCTCCCGGGCCTCGCGCACGCCGCCCGCATGGTGGAGGCCGGCACGCTGGACCTGATGGACGTCCCCGAGGAGTCGTACTGAGTCAGGCGCACTGAAGCCTGCTGTCCCCCGGCCGCACCTGTGGCCGGGGGAGGACACCTCCGGCGCCATCCGTCCGTTCCTCCTGGGGAAGTCGTGGTGGCCCGGGGTTCGCATTGAGGGTGGGAGTCATGCTCTCCGCCCTCACCGTCGCCGCCGCCGTCGCCCTGGGTTCTCCCGCTCCCGAGACGGGAGGACCGCTGGAGCTGGCGCGCTTCGCCGGCCACGTCGTCGCCTGCACGGAGGACGGCCTGGAGGTGCTTGATTCTTCCGGCAAGCCCGTGCGCGGCGTCTCCACGGAGGACGGGCTGCCGAGCCCCTTCTGCCTCGCGCTGGAAGTCGCGGGCGACCGGCTCTTCGCGGCCACCGACGCGGGCATCGTCTCGCTGGATGCGTCCTTCCGGGTGGAGCCCGTGCTCGACGTGCGCTGGCACGCGCTGCCCGACGCCGAGGACGCGAGCGAGGCCGAGTACGTCGAGCGACTGGACGCACTCGCACGGACCCTGCCCTCGGATGCGACCTACACGGTGCTGACCTCGCGCCATGCGGGGACGGAGGACGGGCGCGTGATGGAGCTCGGCACCCACCGGGTGTGGACCGTCGCCGGACCGGTGCTGCACATCGAGGAGGAGCGTCGGGGCGTGCGCGTCGCGACGGAGGGCGGGGTGTTCCTCATCGACACCGAGGGGCGGCTCGCGACGCGGTAGCCCTCGCGCCTCGCACCGAAAGCGAGACATCATCGGCCCGTGGCGAAGGTCGGGTCCGTATGCCCATGGAGGGCACGCCGGGTCAGAGCCCTTTTCGGGCCACGGATGGGCAGACGCGCGATGCATGGACGACAAGCGGCACTGGTGGTGATGCTGGCGGGGCTCTGGGCGTGCGGCGGTGAGGATGCGGTGACGAGGGAGGGCTTCGGCGGCGAGGTCGTCCAGGCGCTCTGTGCGCGGGCCGAGCGCTGCGGCGAGTACGCCCACGCGAGCGCCTGCGAGCAGGACATGCGCGGCTGGGGCCGTGACGTCTTCCTGGGGCTCGGCATCCGCTACGACGAGTCCCTGCGCTCCGGCCAGCTGCGCTTCGACGAGGGCGCGGCCCGGCGCTGTCTGGACTCCATCCGTGGAGGCAGTTGTGACAAGCCCGCGCTGTCGCAAGACGCGTGGCAGTTCGGCGTCGAGTACGACGCGGCCTGTCCGGTGCTCGTGGCGCCCGAGTCACCGACGGACTGTCGGAGCAACGTCGACTGTGGCGGGCAGGGGTACTGCGGCCACACGTCGGCGAACGGCTGCGAGGGCGTGTGCGAGGCGCGGGCCTCGGAGGGAGCCTCCGCCACCCTGCCCTGGCACTGCGCGCCCGGACTCGTGCTCCAGGGCTCGCCCGCCCGCTGCGAGCGGCCCCTGGAAGAAGACGCCCCCTGCGTCGCCCAGCAGGGAGGAACCACCTACTCCCTGCCGTGCGCGGAGGGGCTCTGGTGCGACTCGAACGGCTACAAGACGTGCAAGCGCGTGGGTGCGCAGGGCGACATCTGCGAGAACCAGGGCTACTACCCTTGTGGTCCATCCCTCGTCTGCACCAACAACAAGTGCGCCCGCTACGCGAAGGAAGGCTCGGCCTGCACCGCGCCGGTCCATGACCCGAGCCTCGGGCTCCTCGTCAACGTGTGTCAGCGGGAGCTCTACTGCGAAGCACTCCCCGGAGAGGCGGGGCTGTGCCGTCAGCGCCGCGCGGAGAACCAGGAGTGCCGACTCGACACCGAGTGCTCGGAGGGACGCCGGTGCAAGGGGGCTCGCTACGAGGTGGGCCTCTGGGGCGTCTGCACCAAGGCCACGGGAGCCGGAGAGGTCTGTGACCATGAGAGCCTTTCCTGTCCCATGGGCTACGCCTGCGCCCAGACCGGCTCGGACAATCGCTGCCTGCCCATCGTCCGAGAGGGAGAGGTCTGCGGTTGGCAGGCTGGCGTGTGTAACGCAAGCAACGCCTGCGCGGACCAGCGGTGCGTCTCCTTCGACGCCACGGTCTGCCGCTGAGCGGGTGACAGGCTCGCGGCTCAGGTGCCCTTCGGGGCCTGGGCCCGGGCGGACAGCTCGCGCTCCACGTACAGCCGCAGGATGTGCATGAAGTCCTGGGCGTTGGTCACCACGCCGAAGGCCTGGTGCGTGCCCCGGTCCTTCAGCTTGCTGACCACGAACTCGGACGAGTCCACGCAGATGGTGGCCAGCTCCCGCAGCGAGCCGTCCTTTTCCGTGACGAACGCGGGCAGCATGTTGCCGGTGGCGATGGCATGCAGCGCGGTGGCGACCATCACCGCCATGGTGGCCTTCACCGCGTGACGGCGCATGGCGTCCTGCCCCGCCACGTTGTCCGTCACCACGTCCGGCAGCGGGCCGTCATCACGGATGGAGCCCGTCAGGACGAAGGGCACCTGGTGCGTGACACACGCGTGCATGATGCCGTTGGTAATCACGCCCGCCTCCACCGCCTTCGCGATGGAGCCCGCCGCGCGCACCTTGTTGATGGCGCGCATGTGCAGACCGTGGCCTCCAGACGTGGCCTCGCCAGTGCCGCTCATGCCCAGGGTGGTGCCGAAGATGGACGCCTCGATGTCATGCACCGCCACGGCGTTGCCCGCGAGCAGCGCGCCCACGAAGCCGTTGTCGATGAACCACGTCATGTCCGCGCGTGCCCGCGAATGCACCAGCGCCGGCCCCGTCACCCACACCGGATAGCCACCGCGCTCGCGCTCCTCCACCAACAGCCGCGCCATCTGCGCGTAGTCGATGGGCTTCTCGCGAGACACCTCGCTCGTCATGAACTTGAACTCACCCTCGCCGCCGCCGCCCAGGTACGCCGTATTCACATAGACGCCCTCGGAGCCGTCCTCCGCGTGCCCCACCACCACGCGCTCTCCGGCACGGACGCGGCGGCCCTCGCGAATCCACAGCACGCCCTGCTCGTCCTGAACGAGCGCGCCGTCCATGCGCGGCTCGCGCGGCATGCGCCACTCACCGCCAAGGCGCACGTAGGTGGGCAGGTTCGTGGTGGTGAAGAAGCCCTCCGGCAACACACCGTCCGCGGGCGCTGGCTGGAAGCGCGCGTCCGGACACCGGGAGAACCGCTCGACCGCGAAGTCAGGATGGGGGATGGAGGTGCTCACGCCGGCACCATGCGCGGACCCACCCACCCGGTTCAAGAACCTTGGCGCGGCCTGGGGCGGTCCGTCCGGTAGGTGGCAGCGCGAAAAGTCCTACTCCCCGAGAGAAAGACTCCGACTCCCGGTGACTCGGCCCTCGTGCAAGTGCGCGAGACTTGTTGATCTCACCGAAAGCCCGGGGGAAATACGCGCCGCCAAGCAACTCGGGGTCTCAACCTCCGAGAATAGGTGCAAGTCGTACATGAAACTCCTCGCCCAGCCGCGAGCCCACGTCCACGGAGCCCTCGTTCCATGAGCTACCGCATCCAGTCCGGCGACACCCTGTCCGCGCTCGCCAAGCGCTACGGCACCAGCGTCGACGCCCTGCAGAAGGCGAATCCTCAAATCAAGAACGTGGACCTCATCTACGCGGGTGACACGCTCAAGCTCCCTGGCGCCACGGACGGCTTCGACGGGCCCTCGGGCCGCACGGGTCCGAACCTCACGGGCGGCGTGGACGGCCCCTCCGGCCCGACGAACTCGGGTGACGGCGTGAAGGGCCCGAAGGGCAGCCCGTTCGACATCGCGCGCTCGCACCTGAACAAGAACGCGGGCTCGTTGAAGATGGAAGGCAGCGGCGTGGGCGCGGACATGGAGGACTGGGTCCCCAACAACGTCAACTGCGCCAACTTCGTCTCCGCGTGTCTGGAGCAGGCGGGCCAGATTTCCAACGGCCAGCACGACAACAGCGTGATGGGCCTGCAGCGCAAGCTGGACGCGGACCCGAACTTCAAGCGCGTGTCCATCCAGGACGCGAAGCCCGGCGACGTGGTGTCCATGAAGGTGGGCGACGGCCAGCACGTGGTGATGTTCGCGGGGTGGAAGGACGGCAAGCCCCAGTTCATCGGCTCCAACAACGTGAACTCGGATGGCTCGCAGCGCATCAGCTTCAGCAGCATGAGCTACCCCATCATGTCGGTTCACCAGTACCAGGGCTGAGCCGGCGCGACACAGGCCACGAGCAGTGCCCCCGGGGCTTCGCCTCCGCCACTCGAGCGGAAGCGGGGCCCCGTTTCACGTCCGGCTCACGGCTTCGGCGCGAGCGCGAGCGCGGCCTGGATGAGCGGGCTCTTCGCCGCGGACTTCCGCCAGGCGGCGTGAATGCTCCCCGAGGGCACACCGGGCAGGGGCCGGGAGACCACACCGGCCTCGCGAGGGCCACCGGGTAGCAGGGACGCGAGCAGCGAGTAGCCCAGCCCCGCCGCGACGAAGCCGAGGATGGTCTCCGACGAGTCCGCCGCGTGCAGCCGCTTCGGTCTCACGCCCGCTCGCGCCAGCTCCCCAAGTTGGAGTTCTCGCAGGTGTCGGTCCGTGCTGTACGCGATGAAGGCGTCATCCCGGAGCGACTCCAGCCGCACGCGGCGACTCTTCGCCTGGGGGTGATGCGAGGGCAGCACCAGGAAGGGGTACGTCCGGCCCACCTCGCGCGCCTCCGCCTCGTCGGGAACTTCGGGCAGGTGGTCCACCACCAGGTCCGTGTCGCCGGAGCGCAGGATGTCCACGGCGGGGACCTTGGACTCGAAGAGGACAACCTCGATGTCCGGGCGCTTCGTCTGGAGTCGCCGCAGCCAGGCGGGCAGCAGGTGGCGAAGGACGTGTCCGGAGGCGTGGATGCGCAGCGTGCCGCCCACCTCGCCCTTGCGCAGCGACTGCACCACCGAGTCCAGTCCCTCCAGGAACGGCGCGACGTGCGAGTACAGCGCGCGGCCCTCGGGGGTGAGGACGACGCGGTCCTTGCCCACGCGCTCGAAGAGGGCGACGCCGACCTCGGCCTCCAGGCGTTTGACCTGCTGGTGGATGCCGGGCTGGGTGATGGGGTACGGGAAGGAGCTCACCGCTCGCGCGTAGCCTTCTGCACGGGCCACGCGGTAGAAGCCCTCGAGGCGCTGGAGCTGAATCATGCACTCCAGGTTATCAATCTCGCATTGATTAGTTCCATGCGCTTTACGAGCGGAAGCGGCATGTTTTCTCCACGTCAGCGAGAGTACGGCTCGTTTTTGAGGAGACCATCATGTCCCGCTCCACCCCGAAGGTCGTCGTCGCGCACAGCTCCGCCTGGGTCATCCAGACCTGGCTGTCCTTTGCCCTCTCCGTGGGTGTCACGGCCGTCGGCATCTGGAATCTGCCGATGGACCCCTGGGTGAAGTCCTTCCTGGGCATGGGCCTGCTGTTCAGCGTGGGCTCCACCTTCAGCCTGTCCAAGACAGTGCGAGACCAGCACGAGATGGAGCAACTCGGCACGCGGCTGGATGAGGCCCGGGTGGCGAAGATGCTCTCCGAGCACGACCCGATGTCGCCGCCGAAGCTGTAGCGCCTCGCGCGCCCGCCATTGGGTCCGCGCGGGATGAGGTAGCGTCACGCGCATGTTCCAGGGGCTCAGTCTGTTGATTCCAGCCAAGGCCGACCCGGAGCGCGACGCGGTCGCTCGCGCCTGGGAGACAGGGGGAGGCACGGTGCTGCGACTGGACCGCTTCTGGAGCCCGCCCGACGTCACGCCCGCGCGGACCCGCCTCTATGGCAACGACACCTTCTGTCTCGTCCTGGCGCAGAAGCTGGGCCTCACCCTCGTCTCACCGCCCGATGACTTGTTGCTGCGCGTGGACTCCGACTGGCTGGGCCGCGAGGTGCGCGGCTCCACGCTGGAGCAGGTCCTCACGGAGCCCTTCCCACGCTTCATCAAGTCGCAGGTGCCCAAGGTGTTCCGCGCGAGTGTGTGGAATGACCCGGAGTCCCTGCGGAGTGAATGCAAGGGCCTCCCGCCCGAGACGCCCGTGCTGTCCTCGGAGGTCGTCACCGTGCGCGCGGAGGCCAGGGCCTGGGCACTCGACGGCCAGCTCCGCACCTGTGCGCTGTACGAAGGTGAAGGAGACCTCGCGGAGGCGCGCGCATTCCTGACCACCGTGGCCAGGGAAGCGAAGCTCCCTCGCACCTGCGTGCTGGACGCGGCTTGCATCGAGGGCCGCGGCTGGGTGCTCCTCGAAGCCAACGCCGCCTGGGGCGCTGGCCTCAACGGCTGCGATGCGAGGCAAGCCGCCCTCTGCATCGCCGAGGCCTCACACGCCTGAGCCGCGACTCAGGGCGCGCCGCGTCCCGAGCGCACGCTGGCGAGTGCATCCTCCAGCAACGGCAGCGCATTCTCCGTCCAGCCCTTCAGTCGCGCGCGGGGAGACAGCGCACGGTGGTCAGGATGAATCAGTCCCGCGACCGTTGCCTCCTCGATGAACTGCGCCTGCTGCTCCGGATTGAGTTCCTCCCAGCGCAAGCTCTTCTCCACCCCCTTGCGCCAGTCATAGCCATCTCCCGAGAGCTGCGCGGCAATCGCCGAGCTGAGGTACGCGGTGCCTCCATGCTGGTGCTGCCACACATGCACCAGCTCATGCACCAACAGCCCCAGGTCGGTGGGGCCACTCCTCGGCGGGACGAAGACGGTGTCGCCATGGACGAACGCACGCCCCGACACACCCAGGATTCCGATGGGCCCCTCCTTCACCCGCACCGCCGCGTAGTCCAGGCTCGCGCCGAAGATGGGGCGCAGCAGCTCCACCTCGAACCCCGACAGCCGGCGCCCCACGGGCTCCATCCACAGCAACACCTGCACCGCGCTCACCACACGCCCGGCCAGCATCAAGAACAGGTCCACCGGAAGCTGCGCCACGCGCCACAACCCACGGCGCAACTGGAAGCGCCCTTCACGCGGACGCCCTCGGGCATACAGGACCAGTCCACCGAAAACGCCCGTGAGCACCACGCGCAGCCCCCGCGCGACACCCCTCAAGGCGCTCACCACCCCCGTGAGCAGACCACGGCCCGCGTCCACCAGCCGCGAGGCCAGCGAGAAGCCCACGCTCATGGGATGAACCTCAGCGTCCCGCGGCGACTCGAAGCGGCGCGCTCAGCCCCAGCGCTGACTCCACCATCGAACGCATCGCCCCTGGACGCCACGGACGCGCGAGCGCGAAGTGCGTCAGGCAGGAGCCACCGAACGCCTCCGCGAGCTCCGGGCAGAAGCGCGAGGACACCAGGATGCGCGGGCCCGCGAAGTCCATCTCCACCAGCCGCGCGAGGAAGTCGTGCGCGGCACCGCGCTCCGCCGAGTCCAGCACCACCACCACCGCCGCCGGCACCACGCCCATCTCCAGCCGCCGAATCGCCGACGCGATGCCCGTCGCGTGGATCAACCCCACCACCGGCGCCAGCTCCCGCCCCATGGCCAGCCGCAGCAACGGAGACTCGGACACCACCATCACCGAGGGCGCACCCGAGGCCCGCATGGCGCGGCGCGTCTCGTAGACCTCGACACCACCCACCTCCCTCAAGCGAGGCGCGGGGACGGACTGGAGCAAACGCGGCTGGACGGTGGTGGCGGGGGGCACGCATTGAACAATAGCCAGGAATAGCGGAAATATCAAACTACACTTCAATTATCCGAGTAGTCCGCTCTCAGGGACTCAATGACATACCCATGGCCCCACGGCACAGACCTGGGGGCCATGGATTTATGTTCAGTGAGTCATGACCAACCCAGACATCACTTCCTGCGCTGCGGCATGGGCGCGCGCGGAGGCGGGTTCTCCCAGGGCTCCAGCTCCTCGACGAGCGTCCTCAGCACGGGCAGCTCCGTGGAGCCTCCGTGCTCCAGCGCATGGGAGAGCAATTCGGTGAGGGAGGGACCGACGACGGGGATGTCCGTCGCCGTCTGGCGGGAGCGAAGCGGCGGCGTCACCCGCTCGAGTTCCAGCATCACCTCGTCCTCGGGCTGCTTTCCGGGAGGCACCGTCAGGGGCTCCAGCGCGTCCGAGCGCAGGCGCACGTAGCAGTGCGGACGACGACCGCTGCAGTAGCGCAGCGCGAGCACCGTCCCATCCGGCAGGTCGACGAGGCACCGCACCGGCACGACGAAGTCTCCGTTTCCGTCAACCGGGATGTGGACCTCGGTGTGCTCGGCCGTGGAGCGCAGGCGCCAGGGCATCGTGTCCGGGAAGAGCGTGGCGCGGGCGAGGTGGTCATAGAGCGCGTTCAACTCGGCGACGCCGTGGAAGGTGGAGGCCTCGGTGGCGCGAGTCACGGAGTGCTCGGCGACGATGCGCTCGATGACCTGGGACATGGAGGCGTGGGACCTCCGCACCAGCCCCCCCGCGCGAGGCACCAGCGCGCCCTCCGAGTCCACCGCCACCGCGAGCACACCCGCCTCCAGGGACCACGTCTCGCTCCAGTCCGACGTGACGGCCGAGAGATGGAGCGGAACGCAGGACAGCCCGGCGGGCGCCTCATGCAGCGCGAGGCCGGGCCCCCAATGCCAATCATTCTCATCCCCGTTCTCGACCGACTTCATCATGTCCGCGTGGGACTGCTCGAGAATGGGGTTGCGTCGGTTGAAGCGCCCGGCGTTCCCCACATACGGGAACAGTCGCGTCACCCAGCCCGACGCGCGGTCCCAGCCATACGCCCGACGAGGCTTGTACAGCTCCGACCAGAGCTCGCGGTCCGGATGGCCTTCCGAGGTGCGCACGAACTCATCGACAATCGGGATGAGCGACGAGGTCCACCAGCCCAGGTCGAACTCGGCGAGGACGTCGATGCGGCGGCGGATGGCCCGCCAGTCCTCCGGAGTTCCAAGCAGGGTGATGCGAGGGATTCCACACATGACGGTGATGGCGAAGTCGAAGTACGGGGACATCGCGTCCATCAACACCACGTCCCCCGCCATGCGCTCCACGTCGGTGCTGGTGGAGAAGTCACACGACAGGAGCCGGGGGAGTCCCGGCCCCAGCTCCTCGCGGAGCAGCTCACGGAAGGACGTGAGGGTGGCGCCGAACTCCTCCTCGGTCCGGGGCGCGGCGGAGACTCCCACCGTCAGCGTCCGTCGGCCCGAGTGTCGGACGAGCCGGCCTCGCAGCGTCTCGGAGTGCAGGCGGATGTGGTGGGCGAACCCCTGGGCCAGGGTGAGCCACACCACGTCCGGGGACAACACCAGGGGGCGATGCTCGGCGAAGGCGATGTGGACAGCGGCGAGCAGCGGGTGCACTCCCTCGGGGTCCACCACCCGGGTGTCCGCGGCTGGCGCCAGCCACAGCGCCTCACCCACCAGGCTCCCCAGGGGTACGGTCTCCAGGGGAGTCACAGCCTCTTCGACGGAATCCACTGCGAAGGTCGTCATCGGTACGTCCCCTCGTCACGGTGTGTGGAATGAAGCCGCCAGCCGACGCCGGCTTTCACGCCCACCTGACAGGACGCTCGGCACGCCACGGATTGAGATACAGCAGCGGACCCTCGCCGCAAGCAGCGCGGGGCCCGTGCCGTGAACTCAACCCCGCAGGGAACGGACGAGCACGGGGAGCAGCTCCTCGGCGCGCCCCGTCACCGCCTGGATTCCCTGGGGCGGAGCCACGCCCGAGGGGTCGATGCTGAACATCGGAGTGAGGCGCTTCAGCGCGAAGGCGCGGATGCTCTCCGTCACGCCCACCGAGAACGACGTCCCGATGAAGACGACCAGCCGGCTCTGTCGCGCCAGGTCGTACACGCGCTCGATTTCGTACCCGAGGTGCTCCGAGTAGTACTCGTCGAACCACAGGATGTGAGGTCGCACGCGACTGCGGCAGCTCGGGCAGCGCGGCACCGTCTCGGCGCTCGGGCTCGCGTGGAACGCACTGAAGTCGAGCGTCTCCAACGGAATGGTGCCGGTGGGCGGCCCCAGCTCGCAGCCACGGGCGGAACACCGCGCCAGCTGAAGGCTCCCATGCACCTTCACCAACGCCTGACTCCCGGCCTGCTCATGCAGGGAGTCGACATTCTGCGTGACGACGGTGAAGCCGCCCCCCTGCCCCGTCTGCCAGCGCTCCCAGTCCACCAGGGCCGCGTGCGCCGCGTTCGGCTTCGCCTTCCGGGCCAGTTCGAGGCGCTGGAGGTACATCCGCCAGGACTCGTGCGGGAACAGCTTGAAGAAGGCCCGGGTCCCCTTCTGCGTCACCTCGTTCGCCCACACCGCTCCCGGGTCCGTGCCCCGGAACGTGGGGATGCCACTGGCCAGGCTGATGCCGGCCCCCGTGACGACGAGCACGGACTCAGCGGCCACGCCGCGAGCCGTGGTGAGGAGTTCATCGAAGCCCAAGGTCGTCATGAAAACACCTCCACACGGGCGGACGGACGCATCCATGTGAGCATGACACGACGACGCCGACTCCAGGTTACATGAGTCACTGTGCTGCCGGAACCAGCGTCAGCTCCGCGATTTCGGGAGAGGGTCCCAGCCGCAGGGGCGGCCCCCAGTAGCCTGTGCCCCGGTGCGTGTACACGCGCACGCCAGAGACGGTGGCGAGCCCCCGCACCACGGGCTGCTGGAGCTTGATGAAGAACATGAACGGGAACACCTGTCCGCCATGCGTGTGTCCGGACAACTGCAGGTCCACGCGCACACCGGCCTGAGCCACTCGCAGCGCCGAGCGCGGCTGATGCGCCAGCAACACCACCGGCACGCCTTCGGGAGCCCCGGCGAGCGCCGCGCCTGGACGACTCTCGTGCGAGGGAACGATGTGCCCCGCGTCGTGGTCCGTCACGCCCGCAACGACGAGCCGTGCCCCATCGCGCTCCACCACGCGGTGCGTGTTGCGCAGCACCGTGAGCCCCAACCGAGCCACCTCCGCCTCCCACGCGGGGCCTCCGTGGTAGTACTCGTGATTGCCTGTCACGTAGAACACGCCGAGCGACGCGCGCAGCTCCGCCAGCGGGCGCACCTCCTCGCGCAGCTCCTCCACCCCACCGTCAACCAGGTCTCCCGTCACGGCGATGATGTCTGGCTTCAGCGCGTTCACCTGCTCCACCACGCGCCGCAGCCACCGTCCATCCAGCGTGGGGCCCACGTGGACGTCGGAGATCTGCACCACTCGCAGGCCGCCCAGCCCCGGCTGGAGCCCCTTCACCGGCACCGTCAGTCGCTCCACCGTCGCCTTGCCGCGCGCCGTGACGAACGCGAACACCACCGCCGGCACCGTCACCGCGCCCACGATGCCGGCCTTCCACCGGGCCAGCGCCAGCGCATCCGTCACCACGCCCGTCCATCCCAGCACCGCGCCCACGACGTCCGCCGTCACCACCGCGCTGAGCAGGATGCCAAAGCTCCCCAGCCACAGATACGACGTCCACTGCAACACGCGCCGGGCTGTCGATGGCTCGCCCCGACCGCCCAGCACGCCGGCCGGTATCGACACGAACAGCAGCACCATCAACGCCACGCCCAGGACGCCCCAGGGTGACGGCCACGCGGGGCTCACGAACAGCCGCACCGCGAGGTACGCGTGCAGCCCGCCCATCAGCGTGAGGATGCCGCCCAGGGACATCAGCCAGCGCAACACCCGCCTGGGCGTCGCACGCGACTCCCTCCGTGACTCTCGCTCCACGCTCTCCGACAGCTCCGCCACGGCCAGGACCTCCGAACAGGGTGAATCGCACCCGGTGGGGAGGCGGAGCATAATGGCCGCCTCCGTCGCCTGCCCGGCAACCCGCGCGACCGCCCGTTAATGAGGGGACCCGGAGATCCTCATGCGCCCGCACCGCCTCGACAGTCCCTGGCAGAGCTGGATGGTGGCGGCCGCGCTCGTGCTCGGCGGACTCGGATGCTTCGCTGGCGGTGTGGCCTGGGTCTCCCGCTCGCTCTTCCAGGGCATCGAGCAGGAGCTGCGCCGCAATGACGTCCACCGCCTGGCACTGCGCACCGCGGAGTCCAGCCCGCTCGCCACCGGGCGACTGGGCACCCCGCTGACGAGCAGCTTCCTCACCCTGCGAGCCCACGGCTCCACGCCCGACGAAGGGCTCGTGGACTTCGACCTCACCGTCCAGGGCCCGCTCGGCCGGGGCGTCCTCGAGGCCCAGGTGGCCTACGCGACGGACCGCTGGACGCTGCGCAAGCTGGTGCTGCGCCCCGAACGTGGAGATTCCGTGGAGCTTCCCGCCGGAGGCAGCACGCCCGCCCTGCCTGCGGACTGAGCACACGGGGTGTCCCCACGACCTACCTTGAGTCGCATGAAGACCCAGCGCCTCCTTGCCTTCGGCCTGCTCGCTTGTGGCTCCGCCCTGGCCGCGCCAGCAGCGCCCTCCTCCCTCAACCTCAAGACCCAGGACCGCTCCGTCACGGTCGGCGTCACCGACGACAACCTCTCCGGCCCGGACATCCAGCTCTCCTTCGACGACGATGCCGACGCCGTGCGCGGCCAGGCGTTCGGCCGCCCCGTCAACCTCACCCTGGAGAACGACACCATCCGCGGCACCTACGGCCAGGGCCCCGTGAACGTCAAGGTGACGGACACGAATGACACCCTCGATGCCGTGGGGACCTTCGGCGGCAAGCTCACCAACTTCCAGGTGAGTCCCCAGCAAATCACCGGCACGGTGGGCGCGTGCAGCTACGAGCTGCTCATCACCCGCCCCCACCGCTACGAGGGCGCGCGCACCTGCGGCACCAAGCTGGACAGGAGCGTCTCGCTGACCATCCCTCCGTCGCTCGCGGACGAGGATGAAGAGCTCGTCACCGCGCTCTCCATCCTGCTGGCGCAGTAGCAGCGCGAGCCCTCCGTCTTTCACGCATCGGCAAACCCGCGCGGCCGGGACGCGTTCCCGTGTGCTCGTGGGTTGAGCCATGCAACGGGGCGGCTATGGTGCGCCGTCCCTTTACGACGACGGAGCGATTCCATGGCGCAGATGCACGAGGTCGACTTCCACATCTACGGCGACGACCTGCAGTTCGTGGAGGTGGAGCTGGACCCGCAGGAAGCGGCGGTGGCCGAGGCTGGCACCCTCATGTACATGGAGGACGGCATCGAGATGGAGACCATCTTCGGTGACGGCTCGGAGAAGAAGAGCGGCTTTCTGGGCTCGCTGCTCGGCGCGGGCAAGCGGCTGCTGACGGGCGAGTCCCTCTTCACCACCGTCTTCCTCAACCGGGGTGGCGGCAAGCGCAAGGTGGCCTTCGCGGCGCCCTATCCCGGCAAAATCATTCCGGTGAACCTGCGCGAGCTGGGCGGGGAGCTGATTGCACAGAAGGACAGCTTCCTCGCGGCGGCGAAGGGCGTGTCGCTGGGCATCGCCTTCCAGAAGAAGCTGGGCACCGGCCTGTTCGGCGGCGAGGGCTTCATCATGCAGCGGCTCCAGGGTGATGGCCTCGCCTTCATCCACGCGGGAGGCACGCTGCGCGAGCGCACGCTGGGCCCCGGCGAATTGCTGCGCGTGGACACCGGCTGCATCGTCGCGTTCCAGCCCACCGTGGACTACGACATCCAGATGGTGAGCGGCATCAAGACGGCCTTCTTCGGCGGCGAGGGACTCTTCTTCGCCACGCTGCGAGGGCCCGGCAAGGTGTGGCTCCAGTCGCTGCCCTTCAGCCGGCTCGCGGGCCGCATCCTCTCCGCCGCGCGTCCGGGTGGCGCGCGCGACGAGGGCAGCGTGCTGGGCGGTGTCGGCCTGGGCTCACTGCTCGGGAGCGACGACTAGGCTTTCGCGTCGCCCGCGGAGTCAACCGGTGGCGAGGCACGGCGCGCCTCGCCACTTTGGTTGGGAAGCAGACTCCGTCACGGGCCCCGACGCCTGCGCATCAAGGTGGCCACACCCACCAGCAGGACCCACGCACCCGCCGCGCCCACGGGAGACGCGCCGCAGCCGCCGCAGCCCACATTCAACGCGGTGGGTCCACGCACCTCGAAGCCCGTGTTCGGAGACCGGGGACCCGGCGTTCCCGACTCGCCGTTGACCGAGTACGCCGACACGGCATGCGCCCCCATGGAGAGCGCGCTGTCCGCGGGCACGACGTGACGGAACGTGCCCGTCGAGTCCGCGACGACGGTGACCACGAGGACCCCATCCACCTCGAGTGACACGGAAGCACCGGCCTGCGCGACACCTGCGAACAGGGGCGTCGAGTCCACCAACTCACCCTCGGCGGGCACCACCAGCACGGGCGTCTCACGAGTGACCACGGCGCCACCATCTCCCGAACCCGCGTCCGGGCCCGGCGTCCCCGAGTCCACGGTTCCCGAATCCACGGTTCCCGAATCTCCAGCGTCCGGCACCGTCGTGCCCGCGTCCTCGTCCTCCATGACGACCTCGAAGACGGTGTTGGGAGAAGTGGGCCCGGTGTCGTCATTGTTGTGCCCATGCGCGTTGACCCGGTGCGGGCCCGGAGTCAGCGGCGCGTCGTCGGGAATCTGGTAGCGGAAGCGGCCCAAGGAGTCCGTGGGGACGATGACCTCGTCGCGGTTGTCCACGTACAGGCCTACCGTCAGCGCATCGGGCGCCACGCCCGCGATGTAGGGCGTGGGGCCCGTCACCTCGCCATCCTCGGGCACGACGATGATGGGCTGGGAAATCACGGGGGCGGCGACGACGGTGAAGCTCGAGGCCCCGGGTCTGCTGTACGCGCCCAGGCCCTCGGAGATGGCGGAGACCGTGTGAGCGCCACCAGACAGGGCGGGCAGCGGCTCGTCCACCTCGGTGAAGAAGCTTCCATCGGTGCTCGACGTCACCTGGGCCAACTCAACACCATCCACGGAGATGATGATGCGCAAGCCCGGGTCCGCCACGCCCTCGATGCGCGGCCGCGCGGACACATCCACTGCATTCGCGGTCGGCAGGGTGATGGTCGGCGTGGCGGGCGTGGCATACGAATAGGTGTACAGCGTCACGGAACCGCCGCCTCCAACGCCCGCGCCATGCGTGGGGCCATGCGCGCCGGCGCTGGCGGACGTCACCCCCGCGGCGCCTCCCGAAGACCCCACGCCGCACGATAGCGGCGTGCCATTCAGCAGCACGTAGCCACCCGAGCCACCTCCTCCTGGCCCGAGCTGGAAGGACGTCGCGAGCACGTTGCCGCCGCTCCCGCCTCGCACATCGAGTTGACCGCAGTTCAACGCGCCAGAGGTCCGCACGATGATGGAGCCACCCGCGCCTCCACCTCCGGCGCCGTCCTCGCCACCCGCCGCCAACGCGCTCACGCCCGTGGCGGAGATGCGGCCCGTTCCCGAAACGTTGGCCGCGCGGAGGAACACCGCGCCTCCGCCCGCGCCTCCCGCGCTCCCCACGCCGTTGTCGCCTTCACCCGCGCCACCACCGCCGCCGAAGAGGAAGGCCTCCACAATCGAGTACTCCATCCGCGAGCCGCCCAGGCCGCCCACGTCACGCGAGCCATCCAAGAAGGAGGAACGTCCGCCCGTTCCGCCAAAGCCCCGGTGCCCACCGCCCCCACCGCCCGCGTTGTTGCAGTTGCCGCCGCCGCCGCCGTTGAGCAGGTTGCCGCGCCCTGAGGCCGAGCCGAAGCGCTCCACCACCAGGCCCTCTCCCTTGTAGGAGCCGCCCAGGGTGGTTGAGAGGTCTCCTCCCTCGCAGGCCGTGCGGGCGGCGTTGTTGGTGAAGGTCCCACCCCGGAAGCCCGCGCCGTCGGCGTGGATGGCGCCGTTGTTTGTCAACGTGCCCGAGGCGAGGAAGGCCAGGATGCCTCCGCTGTTTCCATCCCAGGCAGGCGCCACGAGCGAGCCGGACGCCGCCACGCTGACGGTGCTGTATTCGGGCACCGTCACGACCTGGGCGCCCGGAGAGGTATAGGTGTACATGAGCGGCGCCGTGAGCCGGAGCACGGTGGGAGTGCCGACCGTCACCAGGGACACGCGCGCCAGCTCCCAGCGCCCCACGTCCCCGGGGCTCGTCTGGCCCGTGCTGCCCGAAGGCGTGCTGGACGGGAAGCCCATCGCCTGGTGCACCATCACCAGTCCCCCCGTCGGAGGTACCGTGGAGGTCTCCACCGCGAGCGTCGAGTCACCGCGCTGTGCGCCGGTCGGCAGCCGCATCGCGGTGTTGATGATGGTGCGCGCGGTGTTGACGGTGAGGGCGCCGCTGCGAGCGTTGCCGAGACCAAAGGAGTCCGGCTCGGCCAGGACGGCGGAGGACCACAGCAGCAGGAGCGGCAGGCAGGGCGCTAAACGCATGTGCCCCCCATGCTGCCCCAGAACCTGGGATTACCGCGAGAGCATGCCAGGTCGTATCTGACGTCAGTCGACCGGACGCGTCAGCGCCCGTGCGTTTCGGGGCGCGAAGAAAGGCTGGCGCACGAGGCGCGGCAGGGTGGGCTTGTCGACACACCAGAGCTGGAGGGCGTCCTCCCATTCCCCCAGCTCGGCCACCGCGCGCACATCGGCGGCGTCGCGGTAGAGGTCATTGAGGTTGTGGACGAGGACGGAGAGGTCCTCCACCTCCCAACGCTCGGTGAGGTCTCCAGCCTGGACGTGCAGTTCGAGGACGGGGCGCTCACGGACGTCCACGACCTTGAGGTTCCGCGCCGCGCCGCCCATGGCCAGGGTGAGGGGTCCCATGAGTTCGTCGGGGCGGACGCCGTATGCGACGGAGAGGCCGCCGATGAGCAGCCCCGCGTCACACAGGCGAAGCAAGGAGACGTGGGGCGGCTCGCCCCGGGGAAGCAGCTCCGTGGCGGCCTCGCGGTCCTTGAGGAGTCGCTCCCGGGTGAGCACGTCGAGCAAGGGGGACATGAGGGCGGTAACTCTATCGCTCCTCGCCGCTCCAGTAGTCCACCTCGGCGGAGAGGGGCAGGACGGTGTACAGGGTTCGCGCGGCCTTGTCGCCACCTGGGGCGGAGCCGGCGGTGACACAGACCTTCTTCGAGTCCGGGTACACCATGACGTCCGGCTCCACCATGGTGGAGAAGGCGAGGTACCGGAGTGTCTCGGTGCCGTCGTTGACGAGCTGGTGCGCGCCCGTGGGGCCAATGGGGAGGGCCACGTAGTCGCCGGCCTTCACGGGCAGAGACGTGTCACCCAGGCGCAGGCGGCCGGTGCCGGAGAGGATGAAGTAGGCCTCTTCGTTGGCCAGGTGGAAGTGGAGCGGGAAGGCGTGTTTGCCGGGTGCGAGTTCCATCAGGCTGCAGCCGAGCTTCTGTCCCTTCGCGGCGGCGCCGAGTTGCTTGCGCCGGTACGAGACACGGGGGCCCTGCGTGACTTCGGTCCACGGGAGCGTGGGCTCGTGGACGAGGTGGGGATGTGAGGACATGGGGTGTACTCCGGGTTCAGGGACGCGTGGCGATGAGGGCGAAGACGCGGTGAGGGATGTCGAGCGCGGAGTGAGGGAATCGCTCGGCGAGGAGTCGGGCGTGGGCGGCGTCGAAGCGCTCCACGTCATCCGGAGGCAGGGTGGCGCCGACCATGGCGCTGGCGCGGGAGCGGCCTCGCCAGGACTCGTGGGTGTAGGGCAGGAGCACGTCGAAGGAGAAGGTCTCCAGCGGTGTGAAGCCCGCATCGCTGACGTCACGGAGCCACTGCGGGTAGAGGCCGACGCCGCAGCCGAAGCGAGCGTGGTCCGGTGGATTGGGATTGAAGGCGTCCATGAGGGCCTCGGTGGCGGCGACGACGTTGCCGGGCAGGGATATCCAGTCGAGGTGCGCGATGACGAGCTTGCCGCCAGGAACGAGCAGGCGAGCGGCCTCGCGCGCGGCGGCGGGACGGTCGAACCAATGCCAGCACTGACCTGCTGTCACGAGGTCAAACGCGCCGGAAGGCAGGCCCGTGGCCTCGGCGGGGGCTTCGAGTGAGTCGATGGACAGACCTGCCTCGGAGGCGAGCTGGCGGCCGGCCGCGAGCATGGACGCGGACACATCGAGCGCGGTGACCGAGCAGCCGTGTCGCGCGAGTCCTCGTGCGACGGTGCCAGTGCCGGAGCCGACATCCACGGCACGGAGTCCGGGGCGGAGGACGTTCTCTCGGGCCAGACGGGTGAAGAAGGCGTCCGGGAAGCCCATGCGGTGTTTCGAGTAGTCCTCGGACGTGCGACCAAAGTCGACGACAGGCATGACAGTGCTCCTCTCGCGTCGTCCCGAGCGCCGAGTGAGCCCAAGGGCTCACATCGACAATGGAATCGAGTCGAGTCGACAATGCGTGTTCAGGAGGTTGCGGAGATATGAGTAGACGCAAGGGTGGACGCTCTCAATCTCGATTCGACCATCGACCCGAGGAGGAGCTCGTCACGGCGGTGGAGGCGGCGGCGCTCCTGGGGGTGAAGCGGGCGACGCTGTACACGTACGTGAGCCGAGGGCTCGTGCGCTGCGTGCCCGAGCCGGGGACGAAGGAGAACCGCTATGTGCGCTCGGATTTGGAGCGCCTGAAGACAAGGCATGACGCACGTGCGGGGCACGCGGCGGTGGCCTCGGGGGCGCTGCGCTGGGGTGAGCCGGTCATCGACTCGTCGGTGTCACAGGTGGGCGCGGAGGGGCTGGCGTACCGGGGACACTCGGCGGTGGCGCTGGCGCTGGAGGGGCGGAGTCTCGAAGCGGTGGCGGAGTTGCTGTGGACGGGGAGGCTCCCGGAGCAGGACCCACGGTGGGCGAGCGAGGAGCCACCGTTTCCACCGTCGGAGCTGGCGAGACTGTTGCCGCGAGACACACCTCCGGTGGCAGCGCTGTCCGCACTGGTGCCACTGCTGGCGGCCAGGGATGTGGTGCGCTTCGCCGCGCCGCCCGAACAGGAGAAGGTGCGGGCGAGACGGCTGCTGCGTCAGTTGGCGTCGTGGGTGTGCGTGGCGCATGCACCGGGGCGGGTGGCGCGGGCACTACGGGCGGGGACAGTGGCGGAGTCACTGGCGCTGGCGTGGGACTCCAAGGTGAAGCGGGCACCGGAGTTGCTCAATCGCGCGCTGGTGTTGTGCGCGGACCATGAGCTGAATGTGTCGACCTTCACTGCGCGGGTGACGGCGTCGTCGGGAGCGGACCTGTACGCGTGCCTGTGCGCGGCACTGGGAGCGCTGTCGGGGCCGAGGCACGGTGGGGCGTGTGACAGGGTGGAGGCGCTGTTGACGGAGGTGGGGAAGCCAGAGCGCGCGGCGGCCGTGGTGTACGAGCGGCTGCGCCGAGGCGAGGCGGTGCCCGGCTTCGGCCACCAGCTGTACCCCGAAGGAGACCCGAGGTCCCCGCCCATCATCGAGGCGGCAAGGGAGGTACGACCGGAGGTGCCGAGAGTCAAAGTGGCAAGAGCGGTCCAGGAGGCAATGACAGAAGCGGGGCATCCAGCGCCGTCAGTGGACCTGGGACTGGTGATGCTGGCGGACGCGCTGGGCCTGCCCACGGGAGCGGCGGCGACAATCTTCGCGGTGGGACGCGCGACAGGCTGGGTCGCACACATCCTGGAGCAGCGGGAGCAGGGCCACCTTCTTCGCCCCAGGGCACGCTACGTGCAATCGCCTCGGTAATGTCTTCCCTCCTCGTTCGCGATGCTAAGCGAACCCAGAGGCTTGAATCAGAGAGCGTGGTCCTGTCGTGGCCCTACTGGATATTCATTTCCAGAACCGACACAGGCATCCCTCGTGGATTCTATGCCTGGGACCCAAGCAGGGAGGGCCCTCTACACGTTCGGCATTGCGTCATCAGTATAGATGGAATCATCCGACGAGAGAGCCCTTTTCAAGTTGTCGGACTGAACGCGTCTGGTACTTGAATACAGATTGCCGGACAAAATACGCCAGGGAGATCCTCAACGCCCATCACATGCAGAGTGCGTCAATGCCCGCTCACAGGGAAAGTGTCACATGAAAATCCACAGACAGACGATTCTTTCAATTATATTAATATTCTCTCCTACTCGCGAGCCGTAGCAAGGACTCGGAGAACATCACTCCGCCTCAGCCTCAAACCTCTGCCGCCACTGCAACCGTCCTCAGTGAGCATCGGTTCAAGCCAGCGGACAGGCAAGTCGCCCCCAAAGCACTTGGTCAAAGCTGCTCATCAGCGGGACCTGGCGAATGCGCTTCGGGCATCTGCGTGCATACAGGGGCAGCACGGGACACGGGATACATCTGCAGCCAGCGCTGTGGCCAAGGAAGTCCCTGTCTCCAAGGGAGGCGCTGCACACGCACCCACCCTTCTGACCCGTCCGCGAGTCGTTGCCTTCCCATCGAAGGCAACGACACCATTTCTCATCCCTAACTTCCGAGCGAAGCCCCACACCATGAGAACAAGTTCTCCGCCACCAGGGCACGTCCTCTTTCGCCCTCCTAGTCTCGCGCTGCTGGTATTCATTTTCTCCCTTTTGACGCCCATGTTGGCGAGAGCCGCAGGCCAGTTCTCAGTCTGCCAGGAAGCTCCTGATGGACGGCTCTTCATCTGGACCTGCGCATGTGGCAAGGACGCTGCAGGGAACGCAGCCCAGATGTATTGTGATGGGCTCCATCATGCATGTGGCAGCGGAAACTGCCTCTATCCGCCGACAGGCAACCTTGAGGACATCGGCTATTATGACTGCTGTGCCACCGGGCTCCTCTGTATCGAAGGTAAAGCCCACGGGGATATCCTCGGCGGTGTCGAGACATGTGATGAGCCCTGGGCGGAATGCACGATAGGTGGAGAGTGCCGTGCTCCCAATAACCTCTGCCAGGTGGGTCGATGCGAAGGATCCGCCGGCAGCATCAGCATGACGACTGGCCCCCCCCCAACACAAAGAAACTCACTGCGAATACTCCGAAGACACGGACTGTCACGACGATGATGAAGGGGATGATAGTACCATGACATCGAGACGGATCTTTTCGAAAACTGGAATCGCTATTACGATCCAGCAACGGGGCGATACCTTCAACCAGAACCGATGATGTTGCTCCAACCGAAAGCTGCCGTCTGGCCCGCATACTCGTACGCAAAGAACAACCCTGTGTCATTCACAGACCCAACCGGTCTATTCACTGTCGGCGACCGCCTATCGCAGTGCCCAACATTCAACATCGCACAAGAGCGCGCGCGAAAGATGGCTGGATGCGATCCGAGCGGAACCAATTCATCCTCCTCTTGTAATCGATGTCAGAACGCCATCAAAGCCTGCGACAGCGGATGCAACGTCTGCGAAAGCCTCCGAACAGAGGCAGGACCCGATGCGGCGTTTGTGCCAAAGGGACCCGTCACCGTTGTCCCTCGAGACTCAGCACTCTTTTTAAATGGCTACAGCGGAGACAGAGCCATACAAATCGCCGAGAACTGGGTCCTGTTCAGAATCATTGATCGATACGATTTCAACACGGCACTATGCACACCCGAAATGATAGACATACTCGCACCAACCCCTGTCCATGAAGCCATGCATCAGTGCAACATCGGGAAAATTTCGGACGACAGGACAAAGCCAAGCAAGTCGGGCTGTTCCGCCGAGGCACTTGAATTGGTTTGCGCGGGAGAAGGAGGTGCCAATGGCCGCCCTTAAGAGATCCATTTTCTTGGCCCTCGTTATCACCACAGCGATCCTTGCTACTTGGCTCGTCTCTGGGAATTATGGAGATTGTCTCATTGATGAAGACTGTCGCGGGGGACATCAATACTGCATGGGTTGGCTAAGGGAGGCAATCCCGCCATCAAAACCTTGGTGGGCCCGACTCCAGTCGTATCGAAGTTGCGAAACTCTCTGCGGAGATAGTTACCCAGCCTGTCCGGATGGTTATATCTGCGCAGGTTCGGCCCATGGCGCTCCACCAATTTGTGCACCAATACGCGGTAGATAGGGTACGAAACCACAGTTCATGATTCTCGGCCGAGTTCAGGCGTTACGCTTGAACTCGGTCTGGCGCAGATGTGGGCGCACCACATTATCCATCGCAATCAGCGAAGCAACCCATCACTTGTTCCAGAAGTTACCTAACGCGAGCATCATCAGCATCGAGGGTGTCAGCTACCGCCGCCGCGTCGCCGAGGAGTCGCGCGCCGAGCGCAAGGCAAAAAAGGGTTGACTCTCTCCTCCATCTCTCGCAGCCACCGGCTCCGCTCGCCGCTCTCTCTTCCAGGGCGGCAGTGGGGTCGCCCTGCCTCGATGACCCGATTTCCGCACCCAACGATGACCACCTACGTGACCAGATTCCCGCGCTCCTCGATGACCGCCAACAGACTGCCGCTTCCACCGGGGCGTGGGGCGCGCGGCGGGCTGGGTCGCGCACATCCTGGAGCAGCGGGAGCAGGGCCACCTGCTTCGCCCCAGGGCACGCTACGTGCAATCGCCTCGGCAATGACTTCCCTCCCTATTCGAGCCGACGCGCGAGCCCCGATGTTTGAATCGGAGAGCGTGGGATGAGACCCCTGCACATCGTGGTGGCCCTCATCATCTTCGCGGCCTGCGTGATCCTCTCGTGGCCCTACTGGATATTCATGTCCCGAACCGATACAGGCGTCCCCCGTGGATTCTATGCCTGCGGCCCATTTGAAGAAGAGGGCACACTGCGCGTTCGGTATTGCATCGTCGGTGTCGACGGAATCATCCTGCGCGATGAGCGCACTGCGAGCGGTCGGACTGAACGCATCTGGTATTTGAATGCGAATGGCCGGACAGAATACGCCAGAGAGGTCATCAATCCATGAGCCGATTTCGACAGGCTCAGCATTGCCCCTCCCATGTGGTACCCGCTGAGCTGGAGCAATATCCATGACATCGATTTGCGCTGGACTCGCGATTTTTGGCCTTTGCTTGCCTGTGCCAGGACATCCTGTGGACAGCGTGACAGCCGCGGGCTGGGTGAACCAGTCAGAGGAGAAGGACACTTGGATGTCCGTACGCATGCTCGCCTCGAATTCGTACCAACTCGGGGCTCTTGTCGAGGGCGACCTGAAGCGCGTGATGAGTGTGTGGCTACGGGAGTCGCGCTCGTCGGACCGTGAGAAGCCCGATTCTCCCCTGCGCCGCGCCCTCGAACAGGCTTGTGGTGGCGCGAAGGAAGGCAAGCCGTGTCGCTTCCAGGGATACTCATTCTGGCGAATCGAGTGCGGCGGAGGATTCCTTTTGTATTCGACGGAACTGAGTCCCGACCGGCATCAACTTCAAGAAGATTGCAAACGTTTCGGTGCGCTATTGAAGTAAACAAGTGCTCTCCGAACTATGCGGTGCCCGTCGAGCAGGAAGAGGCTTGAATTGCCCATGCGATTGAGCAGGAAGGCCATACTCGTGAGAGTGGGTGTCGGGGTCGCTATCTTGGCGGCTGGCGCACTACAAGTCTGGTCTGAATCAGCGTACTTCACAGCCAAGTCCAAGCAGGAACTTCAAGAAGTAGCAACAGCGGTCGTTGCCTACAAAAGGGCAACAGGAACGTGGCCTCAATCGCTGGAGGAGTTGGCCCCACCCAAATGTGCGGGTGACGCATGCATTCTGCTTGGAATTCCCAGAAATGAATACGGCAGAGACTACACGCTCTTCACCGAAGAGGGATGTCTCGCTGTCAGGTCTCCCAGTCATGATGCGCAACGAAGTTCCGACGGCAGAGTCGTCCGCATCCCAGAATCATGTCAGCCCAACAAAGAGCCCTGACCGCGGCTCACCGCCACGTAGCCGACCCAACCACAATCCCACTAAGGAACCGTGGCCTCATTATCAGCGAAGACCATTCTCGGCGCATTCATACGCACAGGCGCCATCATGCTCGCGTCTGCATGCGCAGGTGAGGAAAGCGTCCCGCGAGCAGATGGACGAATCTGTAAAGTCTCCAAGGGAGACACGAGCACCGCCGTCATCGCGAAGTGCGGCAATCCATGCGCAAGCGGAGTGCTCCCCAAGGGCCCGTGCCGCTCAAACCAATCTTTCTTCAGCGTCGAGCTCTGCTCAAACTGGTGCAGGATATACGGCGATACGGCTGTTTGCTCCGTGTACGAAGGGGAAGGGGTGGTTTCGATCCTCGAAATAACCTCGGGCCAACTGTCCACGCTCTCGGCTTGCCACTGGTAGCGCCGCCTCCCTCGTCGTGAGCGTCCGACTTCGTGGCGACATAGCCCCCCCACCGATGTCGCCTTCCCGCCACCCCGCGCACTCCCAGGTTGGCCGCACGCGCCACACGGTGGACACTGCGCCCGTGGACCCACGACGCGCCTATCCTCGATTCGCCATCGCCTCCCTCTTGGGCAACGTCGCCTTCCTCGCCTCCTGGGGTGTCCTGCTCTCACGCCCCTCTGGATGGCTCGTGGCAGGCCCCATCCTCCTGGCCCTCTTCGTCATCCTCCGCGTGGGCGGCATGTGGCTCTACGCCCGCCAGCAGACGGAAGGCAGCCCGCGCATCCGCCGCGCCGCCATCTTCACCACCCTGCTCGCCTTCGTCGGCGTCGGCCTCTGGGTCCTCACCGCCGTGCGCGGCCCCACCATCAGCTTCTGAGCCGCCCCCAGAAACGCCTCGCGGGCGCTCCCAGAAGGCCCCCCCAAGGCCCTCCAGAACGCGCCCGCGCGGTACATCAGCTCGCGGCTTCAGAGGGCCGCGTCAGCCCGTCACACGTTGAAGCGGAAGTGCATGCAGTCGCCGTCCTTCACGACGTACTCCTTGCCCTCCATCCGCAGCATGCCCTTCTCCTTCACCGCGGACTCACTGCCCAGCTTCACCAGGTCCTCCCAGCGCATCACCTCGGCCTTGATGAAGCCCCGCTCGAAGTCCGAGTGGATGACGCCCGCCGCCTGCGGCGCCGTGTAGCCCTTGTGAATCGTCCAGGCGCGGCACTCCTGCTCGCCCACCGTGAAGTACGTCCACAGGCCCAACAGCGTGTAGCCCGCCCGCACCACCTTGTGCAGGCCCGGCTCCGTCAGCCCCGCGCTCTCCAGGAAGCCCGGACGCTCGGCCTCGGGGAGCTGCTGGATTTCCGACTCCAGCGCCGCCGCGAGCACCACCACGCCGAAGCCCTCCTTCGCGGCCATCTCCTTCACCGCCGCGACGTGCTTGTTGGCGTCTTCCTTGCCAATCTCGCTCTCGCCGATGTTCGCCACATACAACACCGGCTTGTCCGTCAGCAGGAACAGGTCGTGGATGACGGCCTTCTCCTCCTCGGTCAGCTTCTGCGCCCGCACCGTGATGGCGGCATCCAGCCCGGCCTTCACGCGGTCCAGCAGGGCGACCTCGGCCTTGGCCTCGTCACCAGCCTTGCCGCCCATCTTCGTGTTCTTCAAGGAGCGCTCGCGGCGCTTCTCAACCGTCTCCAGGTCCTTGAGGCACAGCTCCGTGTCGACCACGTCCCGGTCCCTCACCGGATTCACCCCGCCCTCGACGTGGGTGACGTTGTCGTCCTCGAAGCAGCGCAGCACGTGCAGCACCGCGTCCACCTGGCGGATGTTGCCCAGGAACTGGTTGCCCAGGCCTTCGCCCTTGGAGGCGCCGCGCACCAGGCCGGCGATGTCCACGAACTCCAGCGACGTGGGGACCTTCTTCAGCGGCTTGATGAGCTCGGAGAGCTTGTCCAGCCGCTCGTCCGGCACGGGCACCACGCCCACGTTGGGCTCGATGGTGCAGAAGGGGTAGTTGGCCGCCTGTGCGCCCGCGGCCGACAGCGCGTTGAACAGGGTGGACTTGCCCACGTTGGGCAGCCCGACGATTCCGATGGATAGCGCCATGGTGATTCCCTGGAACACGCGCGCCGGGGGGCGCGCTTCCCCGAACTAGGCCGACCGGCGGACGCCGGCGTTGCCGGAGCCGCTCAGCGGAAGGCCCTTCACGAACTGCTCGGCCAGCGCGCGGTGCTTGCTGTCGTCCATGCGCTCGCCGATGAGCTTGCCAGCCACATCCATGGCCAGGTCCACCGCCATGGCGCGGACCTCGGCGATGGCCTTCGTCTTCTGCTCGTCGATTTCACGACGCGCGCTCAGCTTCAGCTCCTCCGCCTCCTTGCGGCTCTTCGCCATCAGCTCCTCGCGGAACTTCTCCATCTCCTGCTGGTTGCGGCGCGTCTCCTCGGCGGCCTGACGGCGGGCCTCGGAAATGGCCGTCTTCTGGTCGGCCAAGAGCTTCTCCGCCTCGGCGCGCTCACGCTTGGCGCTCTCGATGGCGGCGGAAATCTGCTTCTCACGCTCCTCGACCAGCTGAAGGATGGGTCCCCACGCCTTCGCCTTCAGGACGAAGAACACGATGACGAAGGTGACAAGGGTCCAGAAGATGAGGCCCGGCTGGACGCTCACGAGGCTGCTGGCGGCGAGGACGTTGGGCAGGAACATGGTGGCGTGTCCGGCGTGAGGGAGGAGACAGCGAGGGAGTCTTCAGGGTGAAACAGCCTGCGAAGAGGCACCGGCACCCGCGATGTGACCCGCGAGCACCGGCGCTTCCCAGGCACCTGCGTTGAAACTAGGCGGTCTTGGTCGCCAGCAGAACGCAAACAACCAGCGCGAACAGCGTGGCGCCTTCGATGAGGGCCGCGGCGATGATCATCGTGGTGCGGATGTCGCCACCGGCGGCGGGCTGACGGCCCGTGGCGTCCATGGCGGCGGCGGCGAGCTTACCGATGCCGAGCGCGGCACCGATGATGGACAGGCCAGCGCCGAAACCGGCGGCGAGGAAGGCAAGAGCGAGGTTGGTCATGGCGGTGCTTCTCTTTTCTAGCGAAGGACCCACTTGTGGGGGGGTCGTGATTCCCTTCAGGACTACCTCTGACGGCCTTTCGAACCGCCAGGTCTTCTACGCGGGGCGCCCGACTGCTCGCGCCCCGCTAACCTGTCTCAGGCGTGCGCCTTGCCGTGGTCGTGGCTGCCACCCAGCTCGGAGTGGCCGTGGCCGTGGTCATCCGCGTGGCCGTGGTCGTCGTGGTGATGGCCCGTGGCCACCGCCATGCCGATGAACAGCGCCGACAGCAGCGTGAAGACGTACGCCTGCACGAAGGCCACGAACAGCTCCAGCAGGTAGATGGCGAACGCGAAGGGCACGCTCACCACCGCCACCGCGGGATGGCCGAGGATGAAGATGAGGCCGATGAGGAAGAAGAGGACGATGTGGCCCGCCAGCATGTTGGCGAAAAGACGCATCGTGAGGGCGAAGGGCTTGGAGATGAGCCCGAGGATTTCCACGGGGATCATGATGATCCACAGCGTCCAGTGGACGCCGCCCGTCAGGTGCTTCAGGTAGCCGCCCAGGCCCGCCGAGCGGATGCCCGCCGCCTGCGTCACGAAGAAGGTGCACAGCGCCAGGCCGCACGTGACAGCCAGGTTGCCGGTGGCCGTGGCCATCCAGGGGACGAGGCCCAGCAGGTTCATGAAGAGGATGAAGAAGAACGCGGTCAGCAGATACGGCACGTAGCGCGGGCCGTCCTCCTTGCCGATGTTCTTGATGGCCATCTCGTCACGAACGAAGAGCACCAGCATCTCGATGAGGTTGGCGCCCGTACCGCGCGGCACCAGCTTCGTCTTGTCGCGGCTGCTCCAGATAAAGATGGTGGCCAGGAGCAGCAGCGCCGCCAGCCACATCATCACCGTGTGCTTGGTGATGGAGAGGTCCAGGCAGCCCGCCATCAGCCCCGGCCAACCGGTGGGCGCCACCAGCCCGTGGTCCGTCATCACCGGCTCGCAGCTGCCGATGCGCAGCGGCGGAATCGCGCCCAGGTGGATGGGCTGGCTGAGCGGGACCTCGAGCTCGAAGTCGTTCGTGTCCGCGACGTGGTGGAGGATGTAGTCCGGAACACTCGGCTCGCTTCCCTCACCGTGGCCCCCGGACTCCGAAGCCCACGCCGTGGCCACGAACAGAGAGGCGAACAGCACCATTGCCTTGCGCATCACTCGTCTCCGCCCGCCGCGCCCTTGGACGCGGCCATCACGTAGCTGACTTCAATCCATTGCAGCGCGAAGTAGACGCCAAAGAAGCCGGCGATGAACGGCACCGGCTGCAGACCTCGCGAAATCATCCCCAAGAGCCCCACCAACACCGCCACCGCCCGCAGGCCGAAGACCACCGCCACCACCTTCATGGCCGCCTTCAGGTCTTGCTTCACCGCCCGCCGCTTCAACAACAGCGCCACCACGCCCGTCACCGCCGCCAGACCCACACCCCACAGCGCCGACACCCGGTTTTCCACCACCGTCGGCAACAGCCCCGCCACGGCCGCGCCCACCACCGCCACCCCGGCCGCCAGCCCCGCGTGGGAGCCGAAAGGGTCCTTCTCTTCGCCCTGCCCCGTCACTTCCGCTTCCCCAGTCGGGCCATCTCCCGGAGGAATCCGTAGAAGCCCACGCAGATACCCAGCAGGCTCAACCCCAGGAGCAGCCACGGCGCCGTTCCCAGCTTTCCGTCCAGCCAGTAGCCGCCCAGCACGCCCACCACCGCCCCACCCACCAGCTTCCACACCGCCGAGACGTAGGGCTCGGCCGCCCGCATGTGGCGAGCCATGGGTCCCAGCTCGCTGCCGTCCGAACCGACCTTATTTGGGGGTTCTTGCTCCACCATTCGGACGCCTCCCCAAACCCTGGGAAACCCTCGGATTTCCCATGCCACCCGATCCAACCCCTTCACACGCGGGCGCCGCTTAACACCGAATGAGCGACACGTGCAACCGCTACAGTGTCCCGGCACGGGACAGCGCCAGCGGGGGTTGCGGCACCGGCAAGCGCAGCTATCACCTCCAGAGCGGGAGCCGGCCCTTTTCGCGAGTCTCACCGAGGGCCCGCCCGCCCCGCTCCCCTGGTGCCCGGCGCCCCAGCGGCTGGGGCGTCGCTCATCCGCGCCGGGGTGTGCGCGTCGCCAGCTTGCTCCTATCCCGATTGTCGGAGGACTCCATGCCCAAGCCCCTCGTGCTGACGTCCCCCCGTTTCAAGGACGGGGACCTCATCCCCATCGCCTTCACCGGCGAAGGAGAGGACACCGCCCCACCCCTGCACTGGGAGAACCCACCCGCCGGGACGAAGAGCCTGGCGCTCATCGTCGAGGACCCGGATGCTCCGGACCCCAAGCATCCCCAGCGCATCTTCTGCCACCAGGTCCTCTACAACATCCCCCCGGGCGCCCAGGGGCTGCCGGAGGGGGCCCAGGTGGACGTGCTGCCCCCAGGGACGCGGGTGGGGCTCAACGACTTCGGCCACCAGGCGTACGGGGGCCCCATGCCCCCCATCGGCCGGCACCGGTACTTCTTCAAGCTGTACGCCCTGGACGTCGTGCTGCCGAACCTGGGCCGGCCTACCCGCAGGGATTTGTTGAAGGCGATGGAGGGCCACATCGTGGGCCAGGCGGACCTCATCGGCCTGTACGAGAAGGTCCACCACCGGGGCTCAGCGCAGGGACCCGGCGCGTCGGCCTGAGTCGCCGCCTGCTCGCTGGGAGACCTGACGAGTTCATGGACTGACTTGTGGGCGGAGCCCTCGTTTCCGGGCCCGCCCGCATCATTTCCTGTCATCGCCCGCATCGCGCGTGACGCGCGTCAACACATGACACGGGCGTCTCGCGATGTAAGGGAAAACCGCGAGTCGTTGGCCGCGTCTGTGGTCTGGTCATCTAAGTGTCGGGAGCCCCACTTCTCCACCCTTGCATGCGGTGGAAGAGTCATGGGTGCCGTGAATCCATCCATCCGGGGCGGAGCTCCCTATGGCTCCTTCGACGAGATGTCCGTTGGCGTTTGCGTCATCCGCGAGCGTCGCTTCGTGTATGTGAATGATGCGCTTGGCATGCTGGTGGGGCACCCACGTGAGCTCATCGTGGGTCGCCCGGCGACGCTCCTCCTGACGGAGTCGAGCGTGACGGAAGTGATGGAGCAGCAGTCACGCCGACTGCGCGGCGAATCGGTGTCCAGCACCTACGAGGCGGCGCTTCGCACGGCAACAGGAGAACGACAGGTGGAGATGACCATCATTCCCAGCGGGCCCGACTGGGTGGCACTGGTGCGCGACGTCACGTCGCGGGGCCTGCGGCGCAGCGTGCTCCAACGGCTGGCGGAGCTGGGCGCCGGGCTGCCCTCCCTGCGCACCGAGGGCGAGGTGCTGCGGCGGGTGTTCTCCGGGCTCGAGGAGCTGGGGCTCGCCTTCGCGTGGCTGTCACCCGAAGGTGAGGGCGTGCGGCTGGGGCAGACCTTCGTCCCCGTCGCGCTGGTGCCTCCGGACGCGCGGATGATGAGCGGACGGTGGGTGCGGGACGTGGTGGGCCGCTGGCCGTCCCTGCTGTTCCGGGCGTGGAAGGAGGGCTCGGCCTACTCGAATGACTTGTCACAGGAGGCGGCCTGGTTCCTCGACGGCGACCAGGCGGACCGCGCTCGGAGCGCGCTGAACCGGGCCGGTCCGGCGCACACCATCGCCGTGCGCATCGACGTGGAGGGCCGTCCCCGCGCGATGCTGGCGGTGGCGGGGGAATGGCTGCGCGAGGAGGAGATGGCGCCGGTGCGGCTGTTCGGCGCGCAGGTGTCCGCGGCGCTCGATGCGGCGCTCACCATCTCCCGACTGTCCGCGCAGAACACGGCGCTGGCGGCGCTCAACCGACTGGCTTCGGAGGCGGCGTCGGCGCCCCACCCGCGCGCCTTCTTCGGGCCGGGCACGGAGGAAATCGTCGGGCTGGTGGCCTGCGACGCGGTGACCATCCTGCTCCCTCAAGAGAACCAGATGGAGCTGGCGTACGCGCGCGGCATGGACCTGGACGACGCGGACACGGACCCCTTCGCGCGGCTGTGGCTGGCGGGAGGACTGTGCAACCAGGCCCAGCAGGAGGGCGCGCCGCTGGTGGTGGAGGTGGAAGACTGCCCGAACGGGCTGCGCGAGGACTTGCGACAGCGCGGCTTCCAGACGCTGGTCATCATCCCCCTGCGCGTGCGCTCCCGAGGCGTGGGCACGCTCAGCATCCTCTTCCGCGAGCCCAGGTACCTCACCCCGCTGGAGCTGGAGACGCTGCAGGCGATGGGCACCCACTTCGCGGCGGCCATCGAGACACATCGACTGTTGCAGGAGCTGCGGGGACGCGCCGAGGACATGGCGCTGCTGCACGAGGTGGCGCGGGCCCTGGCCACCACGCTGGAGCTCGACAAGCTGCTGGCCACGGGGGTTACCAGCCTCGCGCGCATCATCGACACACCGGATGCCTATGTCCTCATGCCGAACTCCACGGGCGAGTGGCTGGAGGTCCGCGCGGTGAGTGGCAGCCACCCGGAGTTGCTCGGACGCTGCCTGCCCGCGGGCGCGCCGGATGCGTCCGCCACCGGGTTGGCCTTCCTGACGCGCGAGCTGGTGATGGTGGAGGACGCCGTCACCGACGTCCGGGTGGACCAGGAGCTGCGAGACAGCTCCTCCGCGCAGGCGTTCCTGGTGCTGCCCCTGGTGGTGCGGGACAGGCCCGTCGGGGTCATGGTCGCCACGGAGACACGGAGGACCCGCCGCTTCTCCCCTGCTGAAATCGAGCGGGCGAGCGCCATCGCCAACCAGCTCGCGCTGGCCCTGGAGGGCGCGCGGCTGGTGGAGGATTTGAAGGACAGCTACGTGGAGCTGGCCCGGACGCAGGAGCAGTTGGTGCGTCGCGAGCGACTGGCGGCCCTGGGCGAGCTGTCCGCCGTGGTGGCCCACGAGGTGCGAAATCCCCTGGGCGCCATCTTCAACTCGGTGGCCTCCATCCGCAGAATCATCGGCCCGGGCAGTCCGGCCGAGCCCCTGGTGGACATCGTCGCGGAGGAGGCGGACCGCCTCAACCGCATCGTCGCGGACCTGCTCACCTTCGCTCGACCTCCCGCGCCGCATCCCCATCCAGTGCCCCTGGCGCCGCTGGTGGAAGACGCGGTGCGCGGGGCGCTCGCGGAGTCACCCGGCGCGGTCCGCGTGGAGCTGGATTTGGAGGAGGACGTCCCGCCCGTCACGGTGGACGAGCGGATGATGCGTCAGGCCTTCCTCAACCTGGCCATCAACGCGATGCAGGCCATGCCACAAGGGGGACGCCTGCGGGCCGCGGTGCGCCGCGCCGCGGGTGCGCCCGAGGTCATGGTGGAGTTCAGCGACACCGGTCCGGGCATCACCGCCGAGGTGCGCGCGCGCATCTTCGAGCCCTTCTTCACCACCAAGGCCAAGGGCACCGGACTGGGGCTCGCCGTGGTGAAGCGCATCATCGAGTCCCACCAGGGACACCTCACCCTCGACTCCCAGCCGGGCACCGGCACGTGCTTCCGCCTCTACCTGCCGTTGGATTCACCCGCTTCCACGCGCCCGCTGCTGGCCGTTCCGTGACTTGAAGTCGAGAGGAGGGTGGGCTGTCAGCGCCACATCGTGAGCCACGCCACGAGCAGCCCCAGCAGCGACGCGCCCGTGAACAGCGCGACGGCGAGCCAGACGCGGGAGCCCTGAAGCCATCCACCGGAGGGCTCGGGCTCCGCGGTGAGGACCTCGCCGTCACCGGTGATGGCGCGCACCAACTCCAGTCGACGCGCCTCGAGGGCCTCCGTGGCCACCGTCTGCGAGATGTCGATACCGAAGCCGACCTGCGTCTCACGCGGCGCGCGGCGGGGGGCGTGTCTCGACATCGCGGGCGTCACCGTGTCCTCGGCGCCCGGCGGGAACAGGGGCTCGTGGACACCACTGGCTCGCGCGGAGGCCGCCTGCTCGATGGCCACGAGGACCTTCGCCGCATCCAGGGCCTCGGTCGCTTCGACGGGAGACGCGGGCTTCGAGCGAGTCCCAGTGCCGACACCTCCACGCTCGGAACTCGCGTCCGACTCCGAGAGGTAGGTTCCGTATTGCGCGGTCCGCGCTGCGAGGTCTTCCGCCCGGAGAGGCATCGTCGCCAGGGGGTCATCGCCACGCGGTGCATCCACTCGCGGAGGCACGGCCACGGCGGTGGGTTCATCCTCGTCGGCGTTTCCCCATCCATCCGCGCGCGTCGGCTCGTCGTCGCCGGGGCCTTGCATCCCCTCCGCGTGTCTCAACTCGCTCGACGCAGTTCGCCTCGGACCAGCCGCTCGCGTCGGCTCATCTTCGCCGGGGCCTTGCATCCCCACCGCATGTCGCAACTCACTCGACGCGGTTCTCCTCGGAGCATCCGCGCGCGTCGGCTCATCGTCGCCGGGGCCGCGTCCACCCGCCACATGCGTCGGCTCATCCTCACCGGGGCCTCGCCCGCCAGCGACATGCGTCGGCTCATCCTCGCCCGGGCCGCGCGCACCGGCCGCGCGCGTCGGCTCATCGTCGGCATCAGGCCGAGGGCCCACCTGCGCCCGCTCGGACGGAACAAAGTCATCCGGCGTGTAGATGGCATTGTGCTCGAACGCGAGCGCCGTCGGCGGGGTGAGCGTCGCGACGAGCTCCGGCTCGGTATGCGAGCGCTTCGCCTCCTCGCGCAACAACTCGTCGAGCAGCTTCTCCTCCGCCTTCTTCTCGCGCGGGAAGACCAGCGCCAGCAGCCTCGCGAGCTCCGCATCCCCCACCCCGGGCGCGAGCTTCGCCTTCAGTCGCGCGAGCTCCGCCCCCATCGCCGCCGCGTCCGGGAAGCGATTCGCCGGCTCCGCCGTCAGCGCGCGCATCAGGAACGCATCCACGCTCGACGGCAGCCCCTGGCGATGCTTCCCCGCGTTCTCCCACTGCGGATACGCCGCGCGGCGCCAGCGCTCCACCGGGTCTCCCCGCTGCGACAGCGGCTTCCACGCGCACAGCTCCCACAGCAACACGCCCACCGCGTACACATCCGCGCGCCGGTCCACGAAGCGCTTACGCGCCTGCTCCGGCGACATGTACGTCAGATTCCCAATCACCACCCGGGGCGCCGTCTGCTGCTCCTTCAGCGTGGACTGCGCCGCGCCGAAGTCGATGATCTTCACCTCGCCGTCGTAGCTGATACACACATTGGCCGGTGACAAATCCCGGTGCACCAGATGCAACGCGTGCCCTTCCTCATCCGTGGCATCGTGCGCATAGGCCAATCCCTCACACAGCCGCTCGCCCAGATGCAGGATGATACCCAAGGGCATCATCCGCCCCAGCTGCCGCAGCCGATACGAGAGCCGGCTCAGCGTCTTGCCCCGGACGTACTCCATGGAGAGGTACAGCTGCCCCTCCACCTCGCCCATCGCATACACGCGGGCGATGTTGGGATGCGTCAGCCGCACCACCACCCGGGCCTCGTCGCGGAAGCGCCCCACGAACTGCGGGCTCTCCATGAGCTGCGGCAGGACCTTCTTCACCACACATGCGCGGCGCGGAGCCTCCTCGCGCGCGAGGAAGACCTCTCCCATCCCCCCGGCGCCAATGCGGCGCACCAGGGTATAGGGACCGAAGCGAACGGGCCCCTCGAGGGGCGCCGGCTCAACCGGTCTGGCCAAGCGAGCGGAAGGCCTTTCTCGCCGCCCCGAGCACGTGCGCCACCTCCGCCTCGCCAATGGCCAGCGAGACGAAGGCCGCTTCGTACTGGCTCGGCGGCAGGTACACGCCCGCATCCAACATGGCGTGGAAGAAGCGTCCGAAGCGCCCCGTGTCCGACGTCTTCGCGCTCGTGTAGTCGAACACCGGCTCCGCCGTGAAGAACACCGTCAGCATGCTGCCCACGCGGTTGACGGTGACGGGCACACCGGCGGCCTTCGCCTCGGCGATGAAGCCCTCCTCCAACATGCGGCTCACCTGCTCCAGCCGCGCATACGTCCCCGGCGCCGCCAGCGCCTTGAGACACGCCAGCCCCGCCGCCACCGCCACCGGGTTCCCCGACAACGTGCCGGACTGATACACGGGCCCCGCCGGCGCCACCTTCCGCATGATGTCCGCGCGACCGCCATAGGCACCCAGCGGCATGCCTCCGCCAATCACCTTGGCCATCGTCGTCAGGTCCGGCTTCAGCCCGTACACTTCCTGCGCCCCACCACGCGCCAGCCGGAAGCCTGTCATCACCTCGTCCAGAACCAGCAGCACGCCGTGCTTCTGACACAGGGCCTGGAGGCCCTGGAGGTAGCCCGGCTTGGGCACCAGCACGCCCATGTTGCCCACCACCGGCTCGATGATGGCGCAGGCGATGTCCTGCCCCTTCTCCGCGAAGATGCGCTCCACCGCCGCCAGGTCGTTATAGGGCGCGGTGAGCGTGAGCTTCGCCAGCGCCGCGGGCACGCCCGGCGAGTCCGGCAGGCCCAGCGTCTCCACGCCACTGCCCGCCTTCACCAGGAACGGGTCTCCCGCGCCGTGGAAGCAGCCCTCGAACTTGAGGATGTGCTCGCGACCGGTGAAGCCGCGCGCCACGCGGATGGCGGCCACCGTGGCCTCCGTGCCGCTGGACACCAGCCGCACCATCTCCACCGCCGGCATCGTCCCGCAGATGAGCTCCGCGAACTCCACCTCGCCCGCATGGGGCGCACCGAACGACGAGCCGCGCCGGGCCGCGTCGATGATGGCCTCCACGATGGGCGGGTAGGCGTGGCCAAGGATGAGCGGCCCCCAGCTCCCCACCAGGTCGACGTAGCGGTTGCCATCCACGTCGGTGAGCCAGGCTCCGGAGCCCTCACGGAAGAAGACAGGGTCCCCGCCGACGCCACGGAAGGCGCGCACCGGAGAGTTCACTCCACCCGGGATGCGCGCCTGCGCGCGGGCGAACAGGGACTGACTGTGAGCGTGATTCATGCCGCGTTCCATAGCACGCGCCGCGACGTCTCCTGCCTCTCCTCTCGCCTGCCCCCATGCTCGCCGCTTCTCCGTCCTGTCGAGTGTCGGTTATGGACACGTCGCGTTGAGACGTCGGCAACGTATCCCTGGAAAATCACACCAGGACGCACATCCGAGCAAGAGGCCGGGGCATCATGGACCTGGAAGACGCGCTGATACAGCGATGTGACGGCGGACCCGAGGACCCAGGAGACTCCCATGGACTTCAAGACGGCGGACCTGTGTGACACCCACTCGGGCACGGCCCACTTCCAGGTCGCCGAGCCCGGCTTCATCGACTACGGCGGGCGGACCACGTTCTCGGGCCTCATCAGCACCGTGCGCGCGCCAGAGGACAACTCGCTCGTCCGCAAGGCCCTGGAGGAACCGGGCGCGGGGCGAGTGCTCGTGGTGGATGGCGGTGGCAGCCGTCGCTGCGCGCTGGTGGGCGACCAACTCGCGTTGCTCGCGCAGCAGAACGGCTGGGCGGGCATCATCGTGAACGGCTGCATCCGTGACTCGGAGGAAGTGGGCCGCACGGCCATCGGCGTGAAGGCCCTGGGCACGCATCCGCTCAAGAGCTCCAAGCGCAACGAGGGACAGCGCGACGCGGAGGTGCGCTTCGCGGGCATCATCTTCAAGCCCGGTCATCGCCTCTACGCGGATGCGGACGGCATCGTCACCTCGGAGTCGGCGCTGGACTGAGTCCACGCGCTCCGAGGCCAGATGAGGGCCACGGTGTCGCCGCCGCTGGAGGCCAGGAAGGCTCCGTCCTCCGAGAACGCCAGCGCGCTGACCGAATGGGCGTGGCCTTCGAGCATGGCCAGGAGCGTCCCCTCGCGGCTCCACACCCTCACTCGGCCCGCCACGTCACCCGTGGCTACGAGCAGT
Organism: Myxococcus sp. CA040A; assembly: GCF_013336725.1. Lineage (NCBI taxonomy): Bacteria > Pseudomonadati > Myxococcota > Myxococcia > Myxococcales > Myxococcaceae > Myxococcus > Myxococcus sp. CA040A. The sequence goes on from NZ_JABUMR010000006.1 coordinate 265,451, forward strand.
CCGTCACGGGAACACGTCACCGCGAACGTGAAGTCGGGGACGTCCAGCCGGACCTGGCGGTTCGGGGACTCGAGCTCCACCAGGAGCAGGGTCTTGTACTCCCTCTGGAGCACGACCCACTTGTCATCCGGAGTGATGGCCAGAAAGCGATTCCCCTTCGACACATGAACCGAGGACAGCCATTCATCCTTCTCCAGGTCCACCAGTCGCAGTTCGACGGTGTTGTCCCCAGGCGGCGGACATCTGCGTGAGATGATGCCGAGCCGCCCCAACCGGGACAGCGCACACAGCGCGAGGTCCTCGGGTGCGAGGTCCTTCCTCCAGAGAGGCCGTCCGGTCCGTGCGTCGACGACGCGTATCCAGCGATGCTCGTACCAGCTCTCGCTCTCCGCCAGCATCCCCATGTCGTCGGACCAGACCGTCGACGAATCGTTGGAGCATCTCTCCTCCAGCTCCACGTCGGCCCCTCCGATCAGGCCGCTCAGTCGCATGCCTCCGTTCTGGGGCAGCAGCATGAAGGCACGCCCGCCTCTCACATGGACGTGGGTCCAATCCAGTGGCAACGACTCACGACGCACCTCCCGGCCCGAGTCGCGGTCCCACACCCGGACCGTGCCATCCGCTGACGCCGTGAGGAGGTGCCTCCCATCGGAGGAGAAGGTGAGCTGCTCCACGGCGTTGCGATGCGCGGGACCCGGCACCTCGCGCCGGGTCTGGAGGTCCACCAGCAAGAGGGCCCAGGACTCCCTCTTCGCGAACGACGCCCACCGACCATCTGGGGAGATGGCGAACCTCCAGCCCGCGCAACCGTATGAGCTCGGCAGCTCCACCCACTCATCCAGCGCCTCGCCTCGAGTGAAGAGCAACCGTCGATTCAGTATTCGCACCTGACGACCATCGGGAAGCAACTGGCTTGCACTGCCGGACGAGCGCCGTTCGACCTCGCCCACGCACTCCCCCGTACGGGCATCATACGTGCGCAAGATGCTCCTCAACCCGGGCCCCGTCTGCTTGCACCGGATGAACGCGCCATCTGAAGTGAAGCACGCCCACGGCGGCGAACACTCGGCGTCGCCCGGGACGGACCAGCGCGGTCTCCAGTCCGCCGTATCGAACATAGACAACCGCATGGGCTCGTTGCTGTTCTCCAGCACCACCAGGCTGCCGCCATCCGGCGAGAACACCAGCCACTCCGCGGAACCAGGGCTGCCTTCGAGCTCGACGCGACGGACTTCTTCTCCCCGCTCCAGGTCGAACACGACGAAGCCTGTCGGATGCTGGGTGCCGGCGAGCATGGTCCGCCCGTCCGGCGAGAGCGCGAGGCTGCGAACCGCGGTGCCCAGCCCTCCCCAGCACCTCAGCTCGGCGCCGCCGCGCGCGTCCCACAACCTCACCGTGCCCCCGTCGCTCCCGGTGACGATGCGCTCGTCCGGCAGGTAGAGCACGGCGTTTATTCTCTCCGAGTCCCCTCGAAGCGAGAGCAGCTCGCGGCCGTCCTCCAGGTTCCACACCCGGGCCGTCGAATCTCCCACGGTCACGAGCCTGCGCGAGTCCTCGGAGAAGGCCTGCGCCACCACGCCTCGTGGAAAACCCTCAAGGTCCGGTGCGTGCCAGAAGCGCACGGTGCCACAGCGACTGTGTGCCTGCTCCGGGAGAGGGTCACCGAAAGCATCGAGCCGGGGAAAATTCCGTTCGGATAGGGGCATGCGGGGCGCCCCCAGCGACGCGCCGGCCCCACGGACCTGACAGGCCTTCGTTCACGCGCCATTTCCCTGGCGCAATGTGTCATCACCCGAAACATTTTCGCCGTGCGAAACACAATCAAGACAACCTTCCAGGACGTTCCGCCCTGCGAAATCCAGCCATCGAATTACGGGTGACTGTCTTTCCTCTTCGAGAGGAGTGTGGCTACTGTTCCGCCACGATTCTGACGGGGAGAGTGCGATGCAACGACTCGTGGTCGGACTCCTGGCGACAGCTTTCTGTTTGATGGCTTGCAAGAAGGAAGAGGCTTCGACACCACCGTCGGAGGGCGCGCAGGAGCGTCCCGTGGCGGCACCAGACATCAAGACAGACAAGGGCGTCGACCTGGAGAAGAAGGTCGTCTACATCGGCGCGCTCAATGACGAGAGCGGCCCTGGCGCGGCCATCGGCAAGCCCTTCGCCGCCGGCAAGCGGCTGCTCGCCCAGCAGGTGAACGCGGGTGACTCCGGCCTGCTGCCGCCCGGCTGGCGCATCGAGCTCGTCGAGCGGGACCACGCCTACAACCCGCAGAACGCCGTGCAGGCGTACAGCGACATCCACGACCGCGTGTTGTTCCTGGGCACCAGCTTTGGCACGCCCAACACGCTGCCCCTGCGCGACAAGATGACGGCGGACAACCTGGTGGCCTTCCCCGCGTCGCAGTCCTCGGAGATGGCGCGACACCAGTACACGCCGCCCATTGGCGCCTCCTACAAGATGGAGGCGATGCGCGCCATGGACTGGGCCGTGGAGCACGCGGGCGGCGCGGACAAGGTGAAGGCCGCCATCGTCGCGCAGGGTGATGACTACGGGAAGGACGGCCTGGAGGGTTGGAGCGAGGCCGCGAAGCACCACGGCGTTACCATCGTCTCGCAGCAGAGCGTCGCGCCGGGACAGAAGGACTTTGCCGCCATCATCACCGCGCTCCAGCAGTCCGGCGCCAACTACGTGTTGCTCACGGTGCTGCCCAGCGCCTCGGGTCCCATCCTGGGCACGGCCGCGCAGCTCAAGTATCAGCCCACCTGGGTGGGCCAGACGCCCGCGTGGGTGGACCGCTTCTTCGACGCGAAGGTCATCCCCGGCGCCGTCTTCGCCAACTTCTACTGGGCCACGGGGCTCACCTTCTGGGGCGACGACGTGCCCGGCATGAAGGACTTCCTCGCCCTGGTCGCGAAGTACCCCAACACGCCGAAGGACTTCTACACGCTGTCCTCCTACGTCCAGGGCCGCGTCCAAATCGAGGCGCTCAAGGCGGCCATCGAGTCCAAGGACGTCACGCGCGCCGGCTACCTCAAGGCGCTCAAGGGCATCACCCGCACCACCGCCGGCGGCATGACGGTGGAGCCGGTGGACCTGTCCCGGTTCCCCTACGAGACGTCCGTCGGCGCGCGGGTCCTCAAGCCCGTGCTCGACCAGGGGAGCTGGAGTGTCGTCGCGGGCTTCGCGCCGCCGAAGGCGCTGGGTGCCCCTGCCGCCAAGGCCGCCGATGACAGCAAGTAGTCCTGCCCTGCTGCGCGTGCAGAACCTCCAGGTCGTCTACCACTCAGCGGTGCGGGCCCTCCGGGGCATCACCCTGGAGGTTCCTCACCAGGGCGTGGTGGCCCTCCTCGGGCCCAATGGCGCGGGCAAGTCCACCGCGCTGCGCGCCATCAGCGGCCTGCTCGACATGCACGACGGCGCCATCACCCAGGGCAAGGTGGAGCTGTCCGGGCAGAGCCTCCTGGCCCTTCCCGCCGACGGGCGCGTGCACGCGGGCGTGGTGCAGGTGCTCGAGGGACGTCGCATCCTCGGCGAGCTGTCGGTGGAGGAAAATCTCCTCGCGGGCGGCTTCGGCATGGGCGCCCAGGCACGCAAGGAGCTGGTCGAGTCCGCCTTCACGCGCTTCCCCGTGCTGCGCGAGCGACGGCGACAGAAGGCCGGCTACCTCTCCGGTGGAGAGCAGCAGCTGCTGGCCATCTGCCGGGGACTGATGCGACGGCCCAAGGTGCTGCTCCTGGACGAGCCCTTCCTGGGCCTGTCGCCCAAGGCCGTGGGCGAGGTGTCGGAGCTGATTCAGCGCATCAGCGCGGAGGGCGTCGCGGTGTTGCTCGTGGAGCAGAACGCGCGGGTCGCGCTGACGCTGGCCAGCCACGGCTACGTGCTGGAGACGGGCAAGGTGGTGCTGGACGGCCCCGCGGACAAGCTGCGCGAGGACCCCGACGTGCAGGAGTTCTACCTGGGCTTCGGACGCGAGGGGCAGCGCGGCTACCACGAGCTGAAGCGGTATCGGCGCAAGCGGCGCTGGCTTTCATGAAGGGTGAGGAATGGCACTGCTGGAGCTCGACAACGTGGGCCTTTCCTTCTCCGGGGTCCGTGCCCTGGATGGCGTCTCGTTCTCCATCGAGGCCGGCGCGCTGCACGCCGTGATTGGTCCCAATGGCGCGGGCAAGAGCAGCCTCTTCAACTGCATCAGCGGCATCCATCGCCACATGGAGGGCCGCGTGAAGCTGGAAGGACAGGCGCTCGCGGGCCTGGAGCCTCCGGAGATTGCCCGGCGCGGCGTGGCGCGGATGTTCCAGAACCTGGCCCTCTTCGAGCACCTCACGGTGTTGGAGAACCTGCTGCTCGGCCGTCACCCGAAGTACCGGACGGGACTGTTGCGCAACCTGTTCTGGACGCGAGGGGCGCGCGCGGAGGAGGTCCGCCACCGCGAGAAGGCCGAAGAGGTCATCGACTTCCTCAACCTGGAGCACTACCGGTGGATGCCCGTCTCGGTGCTGCCCTACGGCATCCGCAAGCGCGTGGAGCTGGGCCGCGCGCTGTGCATGGAGCCGAAGCTCTTGCTGCTGGATGAGCCCACGGCGGGACTCAATCAAGAGGAGACGGAGGACATGGCGAACCACCTGCTCGACATCCGTCACGAGCTGGGGGTGACGCAGGTGCTCATCGGCCACGAGCTGCGCTTCGTGATGGACCTGGCCACGCAGGTGACGGTGCTGGACCGGGGCCAGGTCATCGCGAACGGGCCGCCTTCCGCGCTGCGCGAGGACACACGTGTACTGAGCGCGTACGTGGGCGGGGCGGTGGCGGCATGAACGCGGCGCTTCCCCTGAGCCTCCCGGGCCAGCTCTTCCAACGCGCGGAGCAACACCCGCACGCGGTGGCCATCCGCGAGAAGCGCCTGGGCATCTGGAACGAGCTGTCCTTCCAAGGCTACCTGGAGCGCGTCGGCTGGGCGGCGCGGATGTTGTGGGAGCTGGGAGTGCGCGCCGGAGACTCGGTGGCCATCATCAGCGACAACCGTCCGGAGTGGCTGTTCGCGGACCTGGGTACCCAGGCGCTCGGCGCGCGCTCCGTCGGCATCTATCAGACGAACCCACCCTCCGACGTGGCCTACATCCTCAACGACGCCCAGTGCCGCGTCGTGCTCTGCGAGGACCAGGAGCAGTACGACAAGGTCGCCACCGTCGCGGCCGAGACACCCTCCGTCCAGCACATCCTCGTCCTCGAGCCCCGCGGACTGCGCGGCGTGGAGGACGCACGGCTGCGCACCTGGGAGCGCTTCCTCGAGGAAGGGCGCGCGCTCCTGGAGCGGGAGCCGGGCTGGCTGCGCGAGCAGCTCGCGCGACGCATGCCCGACGAGGGGGCCATGGTCATCTACACGTCGGGGACCACGGGGGCGCCCAAGGGAGCGCTCATCTCCAGCCGCAACATGCTGGAGGGCTCGGCGACCTTCACCGCACAGCTCGGGTTGGGCCAGGACGACAGCGTCGTCTCGTACCTGCCGCTGTGTCACGTCGCGGAGAAGCTGTTCAGCCTGCTGTTGCCGCTCGTCGTCGGAGGGAAGGTCCACTTCGGTGAGGCCCTGGAGACGGTGCAGCACGACGTGGCCGAGGTCTCCCCCACCGTGTTCCTGGGTGTGCCGCGCATCTGGGAGAAGATGCACGCGTCGGTGACGGTGAAGATGCGCGACGCCTCGTGGCTCAAGCGCACCCTCTTCGACACCTTCACCCGACTGGGCGCCGGGATTCGCGAGCGGGAGCGCACCGGACAGCGGCGCTGGTGGGACGCGCTCGTGTGGCGCGTCGGAGACCTGCTTGTCTACCGGCCGCTCCAGGAGCGCCTGGGACTGCGGCGCTGTCGTTTCCCCATCTCCGGCGCGGCGCCCATCTCTCCGGAGCTGCTCGCCTGGTACGACAGCATCGGCGTTCGCATCTACGAGGGCTACGCCCAGACGGAGGGCTCGGGCTCCAGCCACCTCAACGTCCCGGGCGCCACGCGGCTGGGCACCGTCGGACGCGCAGTGCCGGGCGTGGAGTGTCGGCTCGCGGAGGACGGCGAGGTGCTGGTGCGCGGGACCAACGTCTTCCTCGGCTACCTCAACAAGCCGGAGGCCACCGCCGAGGTCCTTGATTCCGAGGGCTGGCTGCACACCGGAGACTTGGGCGATATCGACGCGGACGGCTACCTGCGCATCACTGGCCGCAAGCGCGAAATCCTCATCACCTCCGGCGGAAAGAACCTGTCGCCCGAGCGCATCCAGAACGCGCTGAAGAACAGTCCGTACATCAAGGAGGCGGTGGCCATTGGCGACCGCCGGGCCTTCGTCACCGCGCTGGTGCAGGTGGACCCGGAGACGGTGGCGGACTGGGCGCTGCGCCGCAAGATTGCCTTCACCTCGTACACGGACCTCACGCTGCGGCCCGAGGTGCGCAAGCTCATCGAAGAGGAAGTCGCACGCGCCAATGAAGGACTCGCGCGAGTCGAGCAGGTGCGCACCTTCCGGCTGCTCGCTCGCGAGATGACGCAGGACGCGGGTGAGGTGACGGCATCCCTCAAGGTGCGGCGCAAGGCGGTGCTCGCGCTGCATTCAGCGCTGGTGGAAGAGATGTACGCGAGGACACGCGAATGACGCAGTTGCTCCAGCTCAGCATCTCGGGACTGGCGCTCGGGGCGAGCTACGCGCTCATCGCCCTGGGCTTCTCGGTCGTCTACCGAGCCTCCCGACTCTTCAACTTCGCGCACGGCGAACTGCTCAGCCTGGGCGCGTTCCTGATGACGGCGCTCGTCGAGGTGATGCCGTGGTGGCTGGCGCTCGCCGCCTCCGCGTGCCTCACCGGTGGACTGGCCGCGCTCCTGGAGCGCACCGTCCTGCGGCGCATGGTGGGGCGACCCGTCTTCACCACCATCATCCTGACGCTGTTCCTGGGGCTGCTCCTGCGCGCGGGCATCGTCATCGCCTTCGGCACCGACACGCGCGGCATGCCGACGCCGTGGGACGCGATGGCGGAGGTGCAGGTGGGCAACGCCACCGTGCTCCTGTCGTCACTCATCTCCCTGGGCGCGACGACGGTGGTGCTCGTCGGGATGCACGCGCTGGTGCAGCGCACGCCGATGGGCGTGGCGATGCGCGCGGCGAGCGAGAACCAGGAGGTCGCCCTGGTGCTGGGCATCCCCGTGGGCCGGGTGCTCGCCTTCACCTGGTTCCTGGCGGGAGCGACGGCCGCGGTGGCCGGCATCTTCCTGGGGATGTTCCCGCGCTCGGTGGACTCCAACCTGGGCTACGTGGCGCTGCGCGCCTTCCCCGCCATCATCGTCGGAGGACTGGAGTCGGTGGTGGGCGCGGTGGTCGCCGCGTTCATGCTGGGGCTGCTGGAGGTGCTGTCCCAGGCGTATGTGAATCCGCACCTGGGTGCCTTCGGGCACAACTTCCACGCCGTCTTCCCCTACGCCGCGATGATTCTCTTCCTGGTCCTGCGTCCGCGCGGACTCTGGGGCGAGCACGAGGTGCGCCGCGTCTAGGCGCGCCGCGAGACGATATCATGCCAACCCGCCCCCTGGTGATTCGGTACGAGGACGACCTGAAGCTCTTTCCCGGCCTGTGGCAGAGGGCCGGCGTGGTGCTGACATTGAGCATCGCCCTGGCGTACCCGTGGCTGGTGAGCACGCGGTGGCTCACGGTGGGCAACCTGGGGCTGGTGGCCATCGTCGGCGCCGCGTCGCTGATGGTGCTCACCGGCTTCGCGGGACAGGTGAGCCTGGGGCACGCGGCCTTCCTCGCGCTGGGCGCGTACACGGTGGCGGTGCTCGGCGCGAAGCATGGCTGGCCGTTCTGGCTGGCGCTGCCCCTGGCGGGTGGCGTGTCCGCGCTGGTGGGCGTGGTCATCGGCGCCTTCGCGCTGCGCCTCAAGGGTTTGTATCTGGCCATCGTCACGCTGGGCCTGGTGTTCCTCACGCAGCACGTGCTGCTCGCGTATCCAGAGGTGACGAACGGGCTGAGCGGGACTGCGGTGCCCATGTACTGGTGGTTCCGCGATGACGCGGGCGTGGCGGCTTCGCTGAGCGAGACGTGGCGGGTGGGTGGGGTGGGCTTCACCTTCGAGCGGAAGTTGTACTTCGTCTTCACGCTCCTGGCCGCGGGCACGGTGTGGCTGACGAAGAACCTCCAGCGCTCCGACAGTGGCAGGGCGATGATGGCGGTGAGGGACCAGGACCTCGCGGCGGAGGTGCTCGGGGTCGGCACGACGCAGGCAAAGCTCCAGGCGTTCGGTGTGTCGTCCTTCCTCGCGGGCATCGCCGGGGCGATGTTCGCGTTCCAGCAGCAATACATCACCGTCGAGCCGCCCTTCGACCTGAACCTCTCCATCCAATACATCGCGATGATTGTGTTGGGAGGGGTGGGCACGGTGTTCGGCGCTGTGAGTGGCGCGCTCGCGTTCACCTTCTTGAGTCCCCTGGCGGAGACGGTGGGCGGCGCGATTCCCCTGGTGAACCAGCTCACGTCCGCGCAGCAGGCGACGGTGTTGCTGTCGCTGGTGGTGGTGCTGGTGCTGGTGCTGGAGCCGCTGGGGTTGTTCGGCGTGTGGCTGCGGGTCCGACGGTACTTCCAGGCGTGGCCGTTCCGTTACTGAGTCAATCCAAGTCGTCGACGTTCAATGAGGGAGGGAATCACCATGAAGCGCGTGCTGCTCACTGTCCTGTTCGTATCGTTGCTGTCGGCCACCGGTGCCCAGGCCCAGCAGGCGGACCTGCGTGACTACGAGGCCGGTTTCTTCGTGCCGCACCGGGGCATCATCTCCAACATGTACCTGCGTCACGTATCTGCCTCCGGCGAGCGTGACTTCTCACAACTCCAGGCGGCCTTCCGCGCAACCTACGTGCTCAAGTTCGGTGACCTCGTCGTCGTCCCGTTCGACGTGAGCCTGCCGGTGGTCGACGTGACGGTGTTCACGGGCAACCCCGCGACGCCGTCCGCCCCGAAGACGGCGCTGCGCGCTTCCGGCGTGGGCGACGTCACGTACATCCCCACGATTGGATATGGGCTCGTTCAGAACCCCGAGGACAACACCCATACGTGGTTCGCCTTCACGCCCTACGTCACCGTCCCGGTGGGCCAGTACGACAGCAACAAGCTGGTGAACATCGGCGCCAACCGCTGGGTGGTGCGCCCGCAGCTCGTCGCGGGACAGCGCTTCAAGAAGATCTTCACGGTGGAGGCGATGGCGAGCATGGCCTTCCAGGGCGACAACGACGAGTTCCTGGTACCGAGCGCGGAGGGTGGCTCGAAGCTGGTGATGAGCCAGGCGCCGTCCTTCGGCGGCATCTTCCACTTCGGCATGGACCTGTCCTCCACGTTCTTCACCGGCGCGGGGTACATCGTCGAGGCGTCCGGCAAGCGCACCATTGATACGCCCGTGGGTGAGGTGGAGGTCGCCAAGCGCACCACGGTGCAGTCGCTGCGGCTGACGATGGGCATCCGGCTGGAGAAGGCGTCCACGCTGATGCTCCAGTTCCAGCCCGACGTCGCTGTCTCGGAGGGCGTGACGAAGAGCCAGTTCATCGGCGCGCGCTTCACGCACGTGTTCTTCTAGGAACTCCGTCATCGGGAGACGGCCCTGTCACTCGGGCCGTCTCCTCGCGGTTGGATGTGCATGGCTCACGTCCGGGTGATGGACACACCTCCGTCCACCAGCGTCGCGGTGCCTGTCACGAAGGACGCGTCATCGGAGGCGAGGAACAGCGCCGCCTTCGCCAGCTCCTCGGGCGTGGCCACCCGCTTCAGGGCGTGCAGCCCGGTGATGAACGTCTTCGACTCCGGCGACGCGTTCACCGATTGATACATCGGCGTGTCGACACCACCGGGCAGCAGCGCGTTCACCCGGACGCCCTTCGGGCCGTACTCGGCGGCGAGCGCCTGGGTCAGCCCCACCAGTCCGGACTTGCTCGCGGAGTAGGCCGCGGTGCCCGGGAAGGCGAAGCTGTAGCCGACGAACGTCGACGTGAAGATGATGGAGCCCGCGCCCTGCTTCACCATGGGCCCCAGTTGGTGCTTCGCGCCGAGGAAGGCCGCGGTCAGGTTCACCGCCAACGTGTCGCTGAAGCCCTGCTCCGAGACCTCGGTGCTCGGGCCGCTCTCGCCCATGACGCCCGCGTTGTTGAAGGCGATGTCCAACCGGTCGAAGCGCCGCACCGCGAGCGCCACCAGCGCGCGGGCGTACTCTTCCGAGCGAACATCGCCCGCCAGCGCTACGGCCTCTCCACCGGCCGCGACGATTTCGGCGACCAGCGAGTCCAGCTCCTCCTTGCGGCGCGCGCCCACCACCACCTTCGCGCCCTCGGCCGCGAACAGCTTCGCCGCCGCCCGTCCGATGCCCGCGCTTGCTCCGGTGATGATGGCGACCTTCCCGTTCAACCGTTCCATGACTGGCTCTCCCGCGATTCGGCCGGCGAGGTGCCGGCGTCGATGAAAGAGAGATACGCCTCAGCTTTCCTGGGCGTAAGGGTTGGAAGCTGGTCTACTCATTCAGTTTTTATGAATGATGGGAGGCCGCACCCGTGGATCGTCTCCGAGCCTTCGAGGTCTTCGCCTCCGTCGTCCAGCGAGGCAGCTTCACCCAGGCGGCGGACGCGCTCGACACGTCGGCGGCCAACGTCACGCGCTACGTGCACGAGTTGGAGCGACATCTCGGCACGCGCCTGCTCAACCGCACGTCACGTCGAGTGTCGCTGACGGAGAGCGGCAAGGCACTGTACGAGCGGGCGCGCACCATCCTGGAGGAAGTGGCGGAGGCCGAGGCCCTGGCTTCGGCGAGCACCGTCCAGGCACGAGGCCGCCTGCGCCTCAACGCGCCGTTGAGCTTCGGCATCCTGCACCTCGCGCCACTGTGGCCCGTCTTCCTCGAGCGCCATCCAGAGGTCGAGTTGGATGTGTCGCTCTCCGACCGCGTCGTGGACCTCGTCGAAGAGGGCTACGACCTGGCCATCCGAATCTCGCGTGGTGGAGCGGGGAGCAACATCGGCCGGCGGCTCTCCACTTCACACAACCTGGTCTGCGCGTCGCCCGAGTACCTGGCCCGCCACGGTGTGCCGAGGCAACTGGAGGACCTCTCCCAACATGTCTGCGTCGCATACAGCAACTCGTCGATGGCCGAGGAGTGGCCGCTCACGGACGCTGCGGGCAGGACTCAGGTCGTGCGCATGCGCAGCGTGATGCAGAGCAACAATGGCGACACCGTCCGGGCCGCCGCGCTCGCGGGCCGGGGGCTCATCTGGCAACCGAGCTTCCTGATTGGTGAGGACCTTCGCGCCGGGCGCCTGGTGCGAGTCCTGTCGGAGTACTCGCTGCCAGACATCGACATCCTCGCCATCTATCCCAGCCGGCGACACCTCTCCGCCAAGGTCCGACTGATGGTCGACTTCCTCGCCGAGCAGTTCCGAGGGACACCTCCCTGGGAACGGACGTAGTACGAGTCACACAGCAAGGAGGGGCGGGTGAGCGACGAGCAGCAGAGGAGTCTCGACGAGCTGGGGCGGAGGATGGAGGAGCGGGGCTTCGTCTACCGGGACGTTCGCTTCTTCGCGACCTCGGGGATTGTCGTGGGCACCCGGCCCATCCCCAAGTTCATCCCCATCGAAACGCCGCACGGCACAATGGAGCTCGACGTTTCCAGCAGTGAGAGGCGCGTCGCGCTCTATGCCAGCCCACGGGGCTGGGCGGCCCGCGTCACTCCGCATGGAGGTCCGCACTGGATACGCGGTGCGGACACACTGGACGAACTGGAGGCCATCGCGCTCGAGGCCCTGGGGACTTCGATTGTTCCCCCAGGGCCGGACTGGCGAATCGCCGACGATGCGGAATAGGAGCCCGCGCGTCAGAAGAGGACTACGCCCCGAGCATTCACTCCGCTGTTCATGTCAGTGAAGGCCCGGTCGAGCTGGTCCAGCGTGTACGTCGTCGTCACCAGCTCATCCAGCTTCAGCTTCTTCTGCGTGTAGAGCTCCAGCAGCCGGGGCATGTCGCGGTGGATGTCCGCCGTCCCGAACCAGGAGCCGAGCAGCCGCTTCTCGAACAGGGGCAGCACGAAGACGTTCAGGCTGATCTGTTCCTTCACGCTGCCCACGCCGACGACGACACAGGTGCCGGCCTTGCGCGTGCACTGGTACGCCTGCTCGATGGTCTCCTTGCGGCCCACGGCTTCATACGCGTAGTCCGCGCCCCGTCCCTTCGTCAGCTCACGGATGGCCGCCACCGGGTCCGTCTCCCGCGCGTCGATGACGTCCGTCGCGCCGAAGACCTTGGCGAACTCCAGCTTCCTCGGGTGGACGTCCACCGCGATGATGCGCTCCGCGCCGGCAATCACCGCGCCCTGGATGATGTTCAACCCCACGCCGCCCGTGCCGAACACCACCACGGAACCTCCGGGCGGCATCTGCGCCGTGTTGAGCACCGCGCCCACGCCCGTCGTCACCGCGCAGCCAATCAGCGCGGCCTTGTCCAGCGGCGCGTCCTCCGGGAGCCGCACCGCCGCCCGAGCGGGAACCACCGCGTACTCCGCCAGCGCGCCGAGCGCGGAGAAGACATTCAGCTCCCGCGAGTCCTTGCGCAGCCGCGAGCTGCCGTCCGGCATCCGGTTGCTCGCGTTGATGCGTTCGCCCAGCTCACACAGGTTCGGACGTTGGATGCGACAGAAGTAACACTCCCCACATTGCGCGACCCACGAGAGGACGACCTTGTCGCCCTTCTTCACGTGGGTGACGTCCTCGCCTACTTCCTCGACGATGCCCGCACCTTCGTGCCCGAGCACACAGGGGAGCTTCATCTTCACGGTGCCGTTCACCACGGACAGGTCCGTGTGACAGACACCACAGGCAACCATGCGGACGAGCAACTCGCGCGCCTTGGGCGGCTCGAAGCTCACGTCGGTGATGGTCAGCACGTCCTTCTCGAAACACACGGCGGCCTTCATGGGGGCTCCTGATTCGGAGGGAGACAACGAGAGGGGGACGACGAACAAACGTCAAAGCTGCATCGCCTTGAGTTCCTGGAACTCCTCCAGCCCGTACCGGCCCAGCTCACGGCCATGTCCGGACTGTCGGTAGCCACCGAACGGCGCCAACGGATTGAAGCGGCCTCCGTTGATGTCCACCTGGCCGGTGCGCATCCGCCGAGCCACCCGCTTCGCGCGCTCCACATCCTCCGACCAGACGCCACCGGCGAGGCCGTAGATGGTGCTGTTCGCGATGCGGACCGCGTCGTCCTCGTCGTCGTACGGAATGATAACGAGCACGGGACCAAAGATTTCCTCCTGCGCGATGCACATCTCCGGCGTGACGTTCGCGAAGACGGTGGGCTTCACGTAGTAGCCCTTCGGGAGTCCCTCGGGCTGCTCGGGACCACCGGCAACGAGCTTCGCGCCCTCGCGGATGCCCTGCTGGATGTACTCACGAACCCGCGTGCGCTGCGCATCGGAGATGACGGGACCGAGCTTCGCCTCGCCCTTGAACGGGTCCCCCAGAGTGAAGCCCGCGGCCACCTCCGCGGCCAGCTTCACGGCCTCTTCATGCTGCGCGCGAGGAACGAGCAGGCGCGTGTGCGCCGTACATGTCTGCCCGCTGTTGAGGAAGCAGTTGCCGACACTCCGCTTCACGGCGGTCTTGAGGTTCGCGTCATCGAGGATGATGGACGCCGACTTGCCGCCCAACTCCAACGACACCCGCTTGACGGTGGCCGACGCCACCTCCGACACACGGCGCCCCGCGCGCGTCGAGCCCGTGAAGGACACCATGTCCACCTCGGGGTGACGCACGAGCGCCTCACCCACGACGGGGCCCGTTCCCGAGACGAGGTTGAAGACCCCGGGCGGCACACCGGCCTCGTGGAGAATCTCCGCGAGCATGAAGGCGTTGAGCGGAGCCACTTCGCTCGGCTTGAGGACGACGGTGCAGCCCGCCGCCAGCGCGGGAGCCACCTTCGCGATGGTCTGATGGAGCGGGTAGTTCCACGGAGTGATGCAGGCGACGACGCCCACCGGCTCGCGCACCACCAGGGAGTTGCCCACCTGTTCCTCGAAGGAGAGGTCCTGGAGGAGCTGCACATAGGTGCCCGTGACGGCGATGGGCGTGCCCACCTGGATGGGCTTCGACAGCGCGATGGGCATGCCGAGTTCGCCCGTAATCGTCCGGGCCAGCTCATCCTGTCGCGCCGTCAGCCCCGCCTGGAGGCGACGCAGCAGGGCCGCGCGCTCCTCGACGGGGCGGGTGGACCAGGAGTCGAAGGCAGTACGCGCGGCGCGCACCGCCCGGTCCACGTCGTCCACGGTGCCTTCGGGGATTCGCCCCATGACCTCCTCGGTGGAGGCGCTGAGCACATCGATGTGTCGCGTCCCCAGGGACGCCACCCACTCACCGTGGATGTAGAGCTTGTCGTAGACCTGCATGCGGTTCTCCCAACGTCAGAGGAATGAGCGGAGCCGTCAGACGCGCTCCAGGACAGCGGCGATGCCCTGCCCCACCCCGATGCACATGCTGACGAGCGCGTAACGACCACCGGAGACCTGGAGCTGGCGCGCGGCCGTCAGCGCCAGACGCGCACCGGACGCCCCCAGCGGATGACCGACAGCGATGGCGCCGCCATTCGGATTCACCCGGCTGTCGTCCTCGCTCAGCTCCAGCAACTTGAGGCAGCCGAGCACCTGCACGGCGAAGGCCTCGTTGATTTCGATGACGTCCACGTCGGCCAGCGTCAGTCGCGCCCGCTCCAGCGCCTTGCGCGCGGCCGGGACAGGACCCAGGCCCATGGTGCGCGGCGGAACCCCGGCGATGGCGGCCGAGACGATGCGAGCCAGGGGCCTGCATCCCGCCTGCTCCCCCACGTTGAGGGAGCCGACGAGCAGGGCCGCCGCGCCGTCGTTGATGCCGGAGGCGTTGCCCGCGGTGACGACCCCGTCCGGCGCGAGCGGCTTCAGTGTGGATAACTTGTCGAGCGTGGTGTCCGCGCGCGGATGCTCGTCCACCGACACCGTGGTGACGGCGCCCCGTCGGCCCGGAAGCTCCACGGGGACCAGTTCGCCGGAGAAAAAACCGCGCGCCTGAGCGGTGGCGTATTTCTGCTGGGATGCGAGGGCAAAGCGGTCCGTCGCCGCTCGACCGATGCCCAAATCCCGGGCGATGTTGTCCGCCGTCTCCGGCATCGTGTCTCCGCCGAAGCGAGCCACGAGGCGTGCGTTGGGGAACCGCGCGCCCAGCGTCGTGTCGAAGACCTGGGCTTCACGGCTGTAGGGCGACTCCGCCTTGCCCATCGCGAAGGGCGCGCGGCTCATGCTCTCCACGCCTCCCGCGACAAGCAGCTCACCCTGCCCCGTCATCACGGCGCGCGCGGCGTCCAGCACCGCGGCGAGACCGCTACCGCACAGCCGATTCACCGTGACGCCGCCGACCTCGAGAGGCAGGCCCGCGAGCAGCGCCGCATGGCGCGCCACATTGCGGCTGTCCTCGCCCGCTTGATTGGCGCAGCCGATGACGACGTCCTCGACGGCACCGGGCTCGAAGGGGCCTCGAGTGAGCAGCGTCCGGATGACACCCGAGAGCAGGTCATCGGGACGCACCGGGGCCAGGGCTCCGGCATGACGACCGAACGGCGTGCGCAGCCCGTCGTAGATATAGGCGCTCATGAGAGTCACTTCTCCGGAGTGAGGAGGGAGACACCGAGCCGGGCTCGGCGGGACAACCACGGACTGGCGCGGTAACGGGGGTCTCCGGAGGCGGAATGGATGGCCTCCAGCACCCTCATCAGTCTGCGAGGCCCGAGCGCGTCACCCCAGGCCAGCGGCCCTCGGGGATAGCCGAGCCCCAGCGTCACGGCGGCATCGATGTCCTCGGGACTCGCGATGCGCTGCTGCGCGATGTCGCAAGCGATGTTGACGAGCGTGGCGAGCACGCGCTGCGCGACGAAGCCCGTGCTGTCATGGATGCGCGACACCGGAGTGCCGTCCGCCGCGAGCAGCGCCAGCGCCGAGTCCAGGAATGGCTGACGCGTCACCGGCGTCGTCATCACCGTGCGGCGGCGCTCCGGGCCGAACAAGAGGTCCACTGCCACGGTGCGCTCGGGGTCCACCTCCAGCGCCAGCGCGGTGGTGGTCGCATCACGCCCCAGCGGTGCCACCAGGCACAGTGACTCCGGCTCGGGTCGCTCACCGTCATCCGGGAACCAGCCCGCCGCGCGCACCAGGGACAGCAGGGCGTCGCGCCAGCCAGGCTCATCGGCGGCGACCCACACGGGCCGACGCTCACCCGCCGGAATCGCGGGCTCCGGTTCAACGTGCGGCTTGCCACCTTCGTGTGAGTAGAAGCCCCGCCCGCTCTTGCGTCCGAGCAGTCCCGCCGTGAGCCGTTGCCGCAGCACATACGACGGGCGGAAGCGCGGCTCCTGGTAGAACTGCTCGTAGACGGACTCCATCACCGGGTGGGAGACGTCGAGCCCCGTCAAATCCAGCAGCTCGAAGGGCCCCATCCGGAACCCCGCGGCCTCGCGCAGCACCCGGTCGATGTCCGCGAAGGAGGCGACGCCCTCCTGGAGGATGCGCAGCGCCTCCGTACCAAAGCCGCGCCCGGCGTGATTCACGATGAAGCCCGGCGTGTCCGCCGCACGCACGGGCCGGTGGCCCAGACGCAGAGCCAGCGTCACCAGGGCCTCGCCCACCCAGGGCTCCGTGCGCGCGCCCTCGATGACCTCCACCACCTTCATCAATGGCACGGGGTTGAAGAAGTGGAAGCCACCGACGCGCCCCGGGCGCTCGCACGCCGAGGCGATGGCCGTCACTGACAGCGACGAGGTGTTCGTGGCCAGCAGGCAATCAGGACCGACGATTCCCTCCAGGCGCGTGAAGAGTTCCTGCTTCACACGGAGGTCCTCGACGATGGCCTCCACCACCACGTCACAGCCCGCGAGTGACGACTCCTGGGGAACCGGCTCCAACCGAGCCGAGGCCGCGCGCGCGGCCTCGGGAGACAAGCGTCCCTTCGCCGCCAGCGAGTCCAGCATCGATGCGACGCTCGCGCGGGCTTCGTCGGCCGCCCGGGGACGGGCATCGAACAGGCGCACTGTGATTCCGGCCTGCGCGGCGAGCTGGGCGATGCCGCGACCCATGACCCCGGTGCCGACGAGGCCCAGCGTGAGCGTGGAGGATTGGACGTCGACCATGTCAGCGTCCCTCGAAGGTGGGCTTGCGCTTGTCCAGGAAGGCCCGCATGCCTTCCTTCTGGTCCCTGGTCGCGAAGAGGAGCTGGAACGCCTTGCGCTCCAGCAAGAGCGCCTCCGACAGCGACGCATCCTGCCCCGCGAGGACGACCTCCTTGATTTGCCGCACGGCCAGGGGCGGCATGCGCGCCACCTTCCGCGCGAGCGCCAGCGCCCGCTCCAGCACCTCCGCGTCGGGGACGACCTCCGTGACGAGCCCCATCGCCTCCGCTTCCCGGGCCGTCATCGGCTCGCCGGTGAGCAGCAGCTTCATCGCCTTGAACTTCCCCACCGCCCGCGTCAGGCGTTGAGTGCCACCCGCGCCCGGCATGATGCCGACACGAATCTCGGGCTGGCCAAAGCTGGCGCCCTCGCCCGCGACAATCATGTCCGCGTGCATCGCCAGCTCACAGCCACCCCCGAGCGCAAAGCCATTCACCGCGGCGATGACCGGGCTGGGGCACTCCACCAGGGATTGCCAGAGTCGATGTGTGTCTCGGAGCAACAGCTCCACGGGCGTCGCCTCCGCCAGCGCGCGCAGGTCCGCGCCCGCGGCGAAGAACTCCGGTCCGCCCGTCAGGACGATGCAACGGACGGCCGTGTCCGCTCCCAGCTCCAGGAAGCAGGCAGCCAGCTCCTGACGCAGCTCCAACCCCAATGCATTGCGAACCTCGGGGCGATGGAGTCGCACCAATGCGACGCCTTCCTCTGGCTTCTCAATGAGCACCTGAGCCATGGGCTGGTCTCCCTAATTTCGCTGTGCGAAATTGAGTTTCGCAAACCTTGACCCATTTGTACTGTCTGTTTATCGTGAAGGCAATCCCGCACTTTCAGGACCGCTATGCGACGCTTCGCAGCCCTCTCATCCCCTCCCAATGACGATGGTGCCCCCTACGTGGAGTCGCTGGAGCAGGTGGGCGAAGAGGAAGTGAAGGACCGTCAGTTCGTGACGGCGCTCGCGCGCGGGTTGGAAATCCTGCGCGCCTTCACGCCTCAGCGCCCCATGCTCGGCAACCAGGAGCTCGCGGCGAGCACGGGGCTGCCCAAGCCCACCATCTCCCGGCTCACGCACACGCTGACGCGGCTGGGCTACCTCACGTATTCCCAGCGCCTGGGCAAGTACCAGCTCGGCACCCGCGTGCTGGCGCTGGGCTTCGCGGCGCTGTCCAACATGGGCGTGCGCGATGTGGCGCGGCCCTTGATGCAGGACCTGGCGGACTACGCCAACGTCCCGGTGTCCCTGGGCAGTCGAGACCGTCTGAATGTCGTGTACGTGGAGCACTGTCGCTCCACGGCGGCGGTGACGCTGCGGCTCGACATCGGCTCACGGCTGCCGCTGGGCACCACGGCCATGGGGCGGGCGATTCTCGCGGCGCTGCCGGAGGGCGAGCGTCGCTACTTCATGGGGCACATGGCGAAGCGCGAGCCGGAGAAGTGGCCGCGCATCGAGGCCAGCATCGAGAAGTCGCTCGAGGAGTACCGCACGCACGGCTTCACGCTCTCCGTCGGCGACTGGGACAAGGACGTCAACGCGGTGGGCGTGCCCTTCATCGCGCCGGACGGCAGCGGCTTGCTGGCCTTCAACTGTGGCGGCCCATCCTTCCTGCTCCCACGCCAACGACTGCTCCTGGATATCGGTCCCCGTCTGGTGAATCTCGTCCGCAACGTCGAAGCGGCCCTCCAGCACCGCTGACAAGGAATCCCTGCCATGATTCGCGAGGACGACACACTGGACCCGCTGCTCGCCATGCTGGAGCGCTTCGTGAAGGAGCGCTTGATACCCAACGAGCATCGCGTCGCGGATGAGGACGCCATTCCTCCCGACATCATCATGGAGATGCGCGGACTGGGCCTGTTCGGCCTGTCCACTCCCGTGGAGTACGGCGGCATCGGACTGAACATGAGCCAGGAGGTGCAGGTGGCCTTCGTGCTCGGACAGACGTCGCCCGCCTTCCGCTCGCTCATCGGCACCAACAACGGCATCGGCTCGCAGGGAATCATCCTGGACGGCACGGAGGAGCAGAAGAGCAAGTACCTGCCCCGCCTGGCCTCGGGAGAGATTGTCGGCGCCTTCGCGCTGACGGAGCCGAACGCGGGCTCGGACGCCTCGTCGCTGAGGACCACGGCCCGGCGCGACGGTGACGTCTACGTGCTCAATGGCACCAAGCGCTTCATCACCAACGCGCCGGAGGCCGGGCTGTTCACGGTGATGGCTCGCACCAACCCCGACGAGAAGGGCGCGGGTGGCATCTCCGCGTTCCTCGTCGAAGCAGGCACACCCGGGCTGCACATCGGCCCCGCAGACCGGAAGATGGGACAGAAGGGCACACACACCGCCGACGTGCTGTTCGAGGACTGTCGCGTCCCGGCGACCCAGTTGCTCGGGGGCGTGGAGGGCCAGGGCTTCAAGACGGCGATGAAGGTGTTGGACAGGGGCCGGCTCCACATCGCGGCCGTGTGTGTCGGTGTCTCCGAGCGCCTCATCCGCGAGAGCCTCCGCTACGCGATGGAGCGCGAGCAGTTCGGCAAGCCCATCGCGGAGTTCCAGCTCATCCAGGCGATGCTGGCCGACAGCCGCATGGAGGCCTACGCGGCCCGGTGCATGGTGCTGGACGCGGCCCTGCGAAGAGACCAGGGACAGAACATCAGCACCGAGGCGTCCTGCTGCAAGCTGTTCGCGAGCGAGATGGTGGGGCGCGTCGCGGACCGCGCGGTGCAGATTTTCGGCGGCGCGGGCTACATCGCGGATTACGGCATCGAGCGCTTCTATCGGGATGTGCGACTCTTCAGACTCTACGAGGGCACCAGTCAGATTCAGCAACTGGTCATCGCGCGCAATATGATGCGCGAGGCGAGCTGAGCCGGCCCCGCGAGGCGCCGGCGCCACCCCGCCTTGGGAGCATGCATGTACGTGGCATTCGGAGTCCTTGCTGGCATCACCGTCTCCGTGCTCGCCCTGCGGCAGTGGTTGCTGCGCAGGGAGGGCACGCCCAGCCCGAGCGAGCCCTTCGACGGGCACGTCTACCGGGTCGGCAAGGCGGTCATCGCCGAGCGACGCTGCGAGCAGCCCCGCGCCACGGTCATCGGCATGCACGGCTTCGTGGCGGACATGCGCTACTTCACTCGCCACTACGGCGAGGCGGACATCCAGCTCATCCTGGTGACGAGCTGCGACTACCACCTGCCCATCACCACGCCTCGCGAGCAGCCCGCTCCCTGGGCGAAGGTCCCAGCGCAGCCCGAGGGCACCATCTCTCACGACGCCGCAGTGCTGGTGCAGGCACTGGAGCACCTGCCGAAGACGGACGTGGTGCGGGTACATGGCCACTCGCGTGGGGGAGCCGTCGTGCTGGAGGCCGCGAAGCTGCGGCCGGACCTGTTCGAGCGCGTGGAGGTGGTGCTGGAGGCCCCCGTGCTCCCGCAAGCACGGCCGTACACGAGCATGACGCGCTCACAGGTCTGGCTGCTGCCCTTCGTCATTCCCCTGTGGCGCCGCGCGCCCATCTCCCGCCACAACCGGGGCGCCTGGGGACCGCTGGAGGACGCTCGCAAGCGCGAACTCATCATGGCCTTCCCCTTCAACCCGAAGCGGGTGTCGACCATGGTGGCCAACGTGCTGGACATCGGCGCCTGGAGTCGGGAGCGCGACGCTTCCCTGTTCCGGAACGTGCGGCGCGGCACGGTGCTCGTCCCGGGAAAAGACCGGGTGCTGGAGTCCTCCTCCATGCTGGAGAGCGCACAGCGAGCGATGCCGGAGCTCAGCGTGGTGACTCTGGACGGGTGCAGCCACTTCGTCCTGTGGGACCGGCCGGACGCGCTGCCCTCGCTGGCTCGCGCCACGGAGCATCCCGCCGCGAGCGGGTGAGCTTCCTACTTCCGATGCCACCAGCGCTTGCGCGCGGCGCGGACATCGGACCAGTCCACCAGGCTGTCGTGCACGTTCTCCTGGCCCCGCTGCGCGTCGGGCATGTCGCCCGACTCCACCCGGGCGATGAGCTCCGGCAGCCGCGCGTAGAACGTGGGTGAGCGGTACTGCGGATGGAGCGTCCACAGGCCGGGGCCCGTGCCCAGGAAGTCCAGCCGCCACAGTCTCTTGCGCGCCATGGTCCGGGTGACGAGGTTCTCCGGCTCCCTGTAGGGCGGATTGCCGGCTCGCAGCGCCCGCAGGGCATGGATGGGGGGCGCCAGTCGCGCGCGCAGCGGGCCCAGGCGCCGCGTCATGACGTCGCGGTCCACCAGGAAGACCCGGCTGCTGAAGCGACGGAAACGGAACGCCTGGGGCGCGCCATCCGGCTCGTACCAACGAGCGTCCACGCCGATGGTGCCATCCGCCCTCGGAGGACCCGAGAGCGGACTGCAGCTCACCAGTTCCTCACGCGCGGCGAGCTGTTCCGCCGCCTCCGTCACCCACGACCGTGAGCCGCCGCCAATGAGCATGTCCGCGTCCAGGTGCAGGACATGCCGATGCGCCGCCTGGGCCACGCCAAAGAAATAGGAGTGATAGGGGCCACCGCGCGAGTCCTTCATCGGCAGGCGTGAGCCCCCGAAGAAGCGCTCGGAGAGGGCCTGGGTGGTGGCGGGCGAGTAGTCCACTTCCACCACGCGCACCCGGGGGTCCGCGGCGCGCAGCTCCGCGAGCAACGCCTCCATCTTGGGCTTCCGCTCCAGCCACGCTTCCGCGAAGCGGCTGCCCTGGCTGCGATGCAGGTCCAGCACCAGCAGGATTTCCCGCACGGAGGGACCGAGCTGACGGAGCTGGTGCGGCAGGATGAGTCGCGCGTGCGGGTGGTCCGTGGGCGCCAGGTTGATTTGCAGCGTGACGGCGCTCATGGCGCGCCCGTTCCGGCGCGGAGACCCGAGGCAACACGGACGGGCCTCGCCCACCACGGCCCCTGGTGGGCCGCGAGGCAAAGGCAGACATCTACGAGGTTTGAAGTGGGCTCATCCATGGCGGGCGGGTCACTCCTTGCCACAACCGGATGAATGACTCAACGCGCGGGCGCATTTCCTCGCGCCTTGCTTGCATCGAAAGTGCACGCCCCGGGAGTCGAACCCGGCGAAGGCGGTACGTCAGACCGCTGCCGTCACCCGCTGGCTCGGCGTGCATGTTGCGTATGGTCCTGGCAGGAATCGAACCTGCGACCTCTCGGTTCGCAACCGAGTGCTCTCATCCGCTGAGCTACAAGACCTGAAGAACCGCGTGAGTACCCCGTACGGGAGTCGAACCCGTCTTTCCGCAGTGAAAGTGCGGCGTCCTTCGCCAATAGACGAACGAGGCAACTGGCTGCTGCGAGACAGCTTGGGGAAGTACCTCGTACGGGAGTCGAACCCGTCTTTCCGCAGTGAGAGTGCGGTGTCCTTCGCCGATAGACGAACGAGGCAAATGGGTACTGCGGGTGAGGGGACCCGGGGAAAAGGAAGAGGCCGGGTCCCCTCTGGGAGCCCGGCCTCGGAGAGCCATGCCGCGTCGGTCGACGTGGCCTGGAAGCTCAGAGTTCGGGTGGAGCTCCACGGAAGGACGCGATGCCTTCCAGGAACTCATCCTCTTCAGAAGCGGTGTCCTGCTCGGTGTTCGCGAACAGCACGGCGATGCCGCGGACAGTGTCGTTCTTGCGCTTGAGATTCATCGGGCTCATCGGATTCACCGTCGGCATGGTCACCGCTCCTTTCGCCTTGGACTGACGCATCTGGAATTGCCTCCTGACAAACCGTGTATTCACGTGAGCAACCCTGATTTAACGTCTCAAGCATGAGTTCATATCGACTCCCCGCCCGGGCGCTCGTTGTCACATGGAATGCCGTCGACGGCGTCGGCACCCTGCGGACGGAGGATGGAAGCGAGGTCCGCTTCGGCGCCTCGGCGTGCACCGACTTCGAGCCTGAGACAGGGCTCGACGTATGGCTCGTGGAGACCAAACCCGACCCGCTGGGCCGTGGCGAGCGCGCCAAGGTGGTGAATCGCTCCGGACGGATGGAGCAGGACAAGCTCTCCCAGTTCGAGCAGGAGGCCGCCGAGGAGGAGGCCCGCTTCGAGCGGGAAGCAGCGCTGCTCGACACCGTGGGGCTCTCCGAGGAGCCGGAGTCCACCGACTACGAGGCGCTGACAGCCAAGGAGCGCACGCGCCTGGCCCGAGGGTTGATGGAGCTGAAGCGGACCTCCCATCTGGCCGAGGAGCCCTTCACCCACCTGGTCGAGCTGGAGCCCGCCCTCTTCCACCCCTACCTCGACGAGCTTTCCCGCGAAGAGGAGCCGGAGTGCCTGGCCTGGGTGGACGCTCCGCTGCACCGCGCCCTCGCGCTCGCCCAGGAGCTGCGCACGGACTGGACGCCGAATCGTGGCGGGCCTCCCGTGGGGTCGGTGATGAGCCACCAGGACGCGGGGCGACAGGAGCGAGCCCCGGGAGACCCGGTGGCCGCCGCCGCGCTCGCGCTCGGGCGCAGCGGACACCCCGAGGCCCTGCGCGCGCTGGAGCAGTGGATGGCCGGGCTCGGGGAAGCGGAGCAACGCGAGGCGCTCCACCTGCTGTTCCTGGCGGATGTCGGAAGGCGCCCCTCTGGAGAGCTGGTGTATCTGTACTCACGGACGTGTCTCGAAGGTGTCGCGAGCGAGGCGTCCGAGGACGGCCCCGCGCCCGTGGCGAAGGGCCTGCTGTGGTTCCCCACCGTGGGTGCCGCCTGTCTGACCTGCGGTTCCGGACTGGTGGACGCGCTCCGGCTCGATGAAGACACCACGGGCCACCCCTGGCCCACGCGCCTGCCCACCTGCCTCGCCTGCATCTTCCAGGGCGGCGTGGTGCACGTGGAGGTGTCACGGGATGGAACCCTGGGACGGGCCGTCTCCCAGGTCTCTGAATCCCCGCATTCGCACAAGGTCCGCCCCCCGCCCGCGTGTACGGTGGAGCTCATCCCCGGGCGCATCCGACGAAGCGTTCCACGGAGCGAGCGGGAACAGCACCACCGGCTCGGAGGAGCCCTCTCCTGGATTCAGTCACCGGATGTCTTCGACTGCCCCAACTGTGGCGAGCCCATGCGCGCCGCCGGGCAGGTCCGGGACGAGGACGCATGCTTCTCCGACATCGGCATGCTGTACGCGGTGGCCTGCGGGCCCTGCGGCATCGTCACCACGTTCTCCCAGTCGTGAAGGCCCGCGCGCGGCCGGACCTCCAGCGCTATCCTTCCCTCATGTGGAGGGTGTGGGATGCACGAGGGTGAGGCGTCGGGCGGCTACACGGAGGTGTCGCCCTCGGGAGTCCTGGCGGACCGGGTGGACGCCTTCTGGCGCTTCGTGGCCCCGACGTCCCAGGGAGCAAGCGAACCTCCCCGCGTCCACCGGGTGCTCCCCGACGGCTGCACGGACCTCATCGTCCACTTCCGCGACGCCAGCGCCGTCGGCCGAGGTGCCGAGCCCCGTCTGACGGTGGTCGGCCCCATGGAGCGCTTCGCCCTCGTCGACCTCGAACCGGGCTCGGTGAACCTCGGCATCCGACTCAGGCCCGGCTGGGCGCTCGCGTTGCTCGGGGTGAGCCCTCGCGAGCTGCGGAACCTGAACGTCCCGGTGGAGGAATGCGCGCCGGTGTTTCGGGCCCTCCAGCAGCGACTGTCGTCCTGTCGCTCGCTGAAGCACGCCATGTCCCTGCTTCAAGAGGAGCTCTCGATTCGCAACGCCTCCCCTCGATACACGCCGAGGGCTCGCACCACCCATGCCCTGCAGCGCCTCCAGTCGTCCGCCGGGCAGGTGCGCATGTCCTCACTCGCCCGCACCCTGGGCATCAGTGAGCGGACACTGCATCGGGATATCCTGGAGGAGGCAGGGGTGGCTCCCAAGCTGCTCGCCCGGGTGCTCCGCTTCCAGCGGGCGCTCGCGCTCCTGCGCACGGGGGAGCAGGACCTGAGCACCCTGGCGCTCGACTGCGGCTACGCGGACCAGTCCCACTTCACCCGCGAGGTTCGCGAGCTGGCGGGAGTGTCCCCCACAGGGCTCCTGGAATGAGGCCTGTCCGAATTCTTCAAGACGCTCCAGCGGGGGCATGAGAGACCCGCGACTCCTGGCGGTACCTCACCTTCTCCTCGGAGTGTTCGCATGCAGCTCGGCTATGTCATCCTCTACGTCCCGGATGTGCCCGCCACCATCGCCTTCTACGAGACGGCGTTCGGCCTGAAGCGGCGCTTCATCCACGAGAGCAACTCGTACGGAGAGCTGGAGACGGGCACCACGGCCCTGGCCTTCGCGTCGGAGGAGATGGCGGCCCAGAATGGCCTCACCGTGCGCTTCCACCGGCCGAAGGAGACCACCGCCGCGGTGGAGGTGGCGCTCGTCACTCCGGACGTCGCGGCCGCCTTCCAACGCTCGGTGCAGTCGGGTGCGAGCCCCGTCCATCCACCCAAGCAGAAGCCCTGGGGACAGACGGTGGCCTACGTGAAGGACCTCAACGGCGTGCTGGTGGAGCTCTGCTCCCCCATGTCCGCCTGAGGTGAATGGAATCGCCGGGAATCGAACCCGGACCGCCCGGACGCCAGCCGAGTGCTCTCCCGTTAAGCCACGATCCCTGAAGGGGTGCTACCAGCGCTCCGACAGGGAATCGAACCCTGTTCACACGGTAGACGGCCGTGCTGCGATCCAATCGCATCCCGGAGCTGATACGAACGACACATCTGGATGACAGGATTTGAACCTGCGGCCTCACGGATCCGAACCGTGCGCTCTGGCCAGACTGAGCTACATCCAGGAAACTCACAGCCACTGCGTGCAACGAGTCGGGACGACTGGATTCGAACCAGCGACCTCACGCACCCCAAGCGTGCGCTCTATTCCAAGCTGAGCTACGTCCCGAAACGACCATGCCGCGAGCGGGAGTCGAACCCGCAACCTCTGCATTCTGAGAGCAGCGCCTCTACCAGGTTGGGCTACCGCGGCGTTTGAAACAGACACGAACAACAACTATGATTGAGTGGAGCCGCCGGGATTCGAACCCGGGACCGCTCGGATGCGAACCGAGTGCTCTCCCGCTGAGCTACGTCCCCATGAATGTCTTTGAGTAAGCAGCCTGCGGGATTTGAACCCGCGTCGTCCTGAGTGGCGCTCAGGTGCCTCGCCTCTCGGCCAAGGCTGCGTGTGCTGGTACTGGTGCGTGCCCGGAAAAAGAGAAGGGCCGGGTCCCCTTTCGGGAGCCCGGCCCTGCCTGCCGTGCCACGTTCGAGAACGGGCGCGGAAGAGTCAGGTTCCGGGCGGACGACCGCCGGCGGTATCTCCCAGCAGGGCTGGAGCAAGAGCGGTGGCAAGACCGGCGGGCGCGAGCGCATCGATGCCGCTGACAGTGTCGTTCAGAATCTCGGGGTTCATCGGGCTCGTCAGGTTCGCCGTCGTCATGGTCACCGCTCCTTTCATCGAGAAATGACGCGCGGATATTTCATCCCTGACATGCGAGTGTTTTCAGACAGGGATTGCCCCGCACACACCAGCATCCGCGAGGCGACACCCTTGTCGCACCGGGGCTGACCGGGCTTCCGGTTCGGGGTATGAGTCAGGACGAAGCCCGCGCCGCTTCCCCCTGGCCGGAGGGGACGCCGACGTCGGGGTGAGACCCCCTCGGATGAAGACCACCCTCCCCCTCGCCCTGGCCGCCCTGCTCGCCCTCCCTGGCTGCGCGCAGAACGATGAACCGGCCCTCTGCAACTTGTCGCTCCCAGGGGAAGCGCCAGGCATCGACCCGCTGCTCGTCCCCGTGGGCGCTCCCGCGGCGATGCGCGTGGACATCGCCACCCGGACGCTCCAGTGCGAAAGCGGCAAGACGGCCCAGGCTCCCGACACCGCCACCGCGGAGGTCTTCGACCCGGAGAACCACGTCATCCCCTCCGAGGTCTCCCTGCAGGCGTCGGGCACGGTGGCCACGCTGAGCTTCACGCCCACCGTCGTGGGTCGGCACCACGTCATCCTCGCCTTCACCCCGGTGGGTGGCATCCGGCAGCTCGGCGTCTATGCGGCGAGCCACTGGGCGGGGGCTCCCTCCCCCGTCACCCTGCCCCTGCCCCGATGTGGCCAGCTCGAGCGCACCGCGCACGGCCTGTGGCTGTGTGACGGGGTCGCCTTGCGCAGCCCCTCCGACCGGCCCCTGCGACTGGGCACCGGCGCCACGCCTCCCGATGTGGCCGTGTCGGGCAACGTCGTCTGGGTGGTGGGAGATGGGCGGGTGCGCCGGTACGTGGATACGGGCTCCGAATTGGAGCTGACGGGCTCGCTGCTGCTGAGCACGACGACGGGCGTGAAGGTCATCCAGTCGCGATTGGCCTCGGAGAACGAGCTGGTGGTCCTGGACGCCGAGCTCCTGCACCGCTTCGTCTTCACCAACACCGGGGTGCTTGAGGCCCCCACTCCCGCCTTCTGGGCGACAGGGCAGCCTCGGATACCCTTTGGCCTGGACAGCGCGGTGGGGCTGCTGGTGCGCGCGGCGGAGGACCAGGTGTTGGTGGTGAGTCAGCCCGGGCCGATCGACAACAGCACGGCCTGCGCCTTCAAGGTCGGAGCGGACGGGGCCTTCCTGCCCGAAGGCCTGCTGTGCGCTCTCGTGCGCGGCAGACCCGTGGGGATGGAGGACGGCATCCTGTGGACCCAGGTCGGCGTCAACATCCCCACGTTGAACTCCGGACGCATGCTGCATCGCTGGGGCATCTCCGAGGGGCGGCTCGAGGAACGCAACGCGCTCATCCTGGATGCCTCCATCGCCGTGGCCGACGCGCCCCTCCGAGGGGGCTTCACCGTCCCCGCCCTGTACGCCGTCCCCCGGAAGAACACCGCGCTGACACGGCCGAGGGTCCTCCCTGACAGGTCCGCGCTGGGGCTGGAGCTGATGCCCACCAACATGCCGCTCGCCGAGGGCGCTCGCGCCACCTCACCCCGCTTTCATTGGGGCGGAGACTCGCGCCCCACTGTCGGCTTCACCACGGTCTACGAGCAGGCCCTGCCCTGAATCCACCGGTCCGAGCCCCGGAAGCGACTGGCTGGGGCTCCCACGAACGGTCCACGGCCCCAGGCTGGTGACAGGTTCGGAAAAAGCGAGGGGAGATGGTTGCCTGCCTCTCGCAGTGCCCTCCGTGCGGGTGTAGAGAGGCCGGCGCGTCGCGACTGGCCGCGCGCTCCCACCCTCGGAGGCGAGCCCCATGATGGACAGCCCTCTCAGCGCCTCGCTCTCCATGGAGGAGCTCCATGAAGCGTGGCCGGTGCTCTCCATCGACGAGCGCCTGGAGGGCTTCCGCCTCTTGCCGACCGCGGTGGCGGACGACTTCTTCCTCGCCCTGTCCGCGCGCGAGCAGGCGGAACTCATCCTCCACCTCCCGACATCGGAGCGGCGCACGTGGGTGCGGCTGCTGCCCCCCGACGACCTGGCGGACCTGGTGCAGGCGGTGGAGCCCGAGGAGGCCGACGCCATCCTCGCGCAGCTCGACGACGCGAGCCGGCGCGAGGTCAACGTGCTGCTGGCCTACGCGGAGGACGACGCCGGCGGTCTGATGAACCCGCGCTTCGCCCGCGTGCGGCCGGACATGACCATCGACGAGGCCATCGGCTATCTGCGCAAGCAAGCGCGGGAGAAGGTGGAGACCGTCTACTACGCCTATGCGCTGGACGCGGAGCAGCGGCTGCAGGGCGTGCTCTCGTTGCGCCAGCTCTTCCAGGCCGCCAGCGACAAGAAGGTCGCGGACGTCATGCACCACGACGTCATCACGGTGTCGGAGAACACGGACCAGGAAGTGGTGAGCCAGCTCTTCGCCGAGCACGGCTTCATGGCCCTGCCCGTGCTCGACGAGCAGAACCGGATGAAGGGCATCGTCACGGTGGACGACATCGTCGACGTCGTTCAGGAAGAGGCCACCGAGGACATCCAGAAGGTCGGCGGCATGGAGGCCCTGGAGGCCCCCTACTTCGAGGTGGGCTTCTTCGGAATGCTGAAGAAGCGCATCGGCTGGCTGCTCGTCCTCTTCCTCGGACAGATGCTCACCGCCACGGCCATGAGCAGCTTCGAGGGCGCGATTGAGCGCGCGGTGGTGCTCAGCCTCTTCGTGCCGCTCATCATCTCCTCCGGCGGAAACTCCGGCAGCCAGGCCTCCACCCTCATCATCCGCGCGCTGGCACTCGGCGAGATGCGGCTGAAGGACTGGTGGCGCGTGGCCCGGCGCGAGGTGCTCTCCGGGCTGGTGCTGGGCTTCGTGCTGGGCGCGGTGGGCCTGGGCCGCATCGTGTTGTGGCAGGAGGTGTCCGGCGCCTATGGCGAGCACGCCTTCCTGCTGGGCTGCGCGGTGGCGCTCTCCGTGCTGGGCGTGGTGACGTTCGGCACGCTCGCGGGCTCCATGCTGCCCCTGGTGCTGCGCCGCTTCGGGTTCGACCCCGCGAGCGCCTCCGCGCCCTTCGTCGCCACGCTGGTGGACGTCAGCGGCGTGGTCATCTACTTCACCGTCGCCAGCCTCCTGCTGCGCGGCACGCTGCTCTAGAGGCGCGAGTCACATCCCTCGCGGGAGGTCCGGCCATGATTCGCACCACCCTTCGGCGCACCCTCACCCTGGAGGCCCCGGAGTCTCCGGGACGCACCGCGCATGTCTCCGCCGCCAGCGGACTGGTGCGCGTGGGGGAGTGGCTCTACGTCGTCGCGGACGACTCGCTGCACCTGGCGACGTTCCCCGCGCGCGGAGACGCTCCGGGACGACTCGCGCGACTCTTCGCGGGCGAGCTGCCGGAGGAAACCCAGGCACGCAAGGCGGCCAAGCCCGACCTGGAGGTGCTCTGCGCGCTGGGGCCCTTCGCCGGGGCGCCTCATGGGGCCCTGCTCGCGTTGCCGTCGGGCTCCACCTCCGTGCGCATGCGCGGCGCCGTGCTCCCGTTGAGCGCGGAAGGAGCGCTCGCGGGCGAGGCGCGCACGGTGGACTGCTCGGCGCTGTACCAGCAGATTGGCCGGGAGCTGGGCTCGCTCAACATCGAGGGCGCGGCGATGGTGGGCAGCCGGCTGCGGCTGTTGCAACGAGGCAATGGGGACGCGGGCGTGGATGCGCTGGTGGACCTGGACCGCGAGCGCGCGCTGCGCGGAATCGAAGTGGGCGCGCTGGGTCCGGAGGTGCTGCGCACGATTCGGCGCTGGGACCTGGGCCACGCCGGCGGGGTGCGGCTGTCCTTCACCGATGCATCACCGCTGCCGGATGGGCGGCTCGTCTTCACCGCGACGGCCGAGGACACCCGGAATGCCTACGCGGATGGCCCTGTGGCGGGCTCCGCGGTGGGGCTGCTGGCGCCAGATGGGACGCCGCTGTTCCTGGACTCGGTGGACGCGAAGGTGAAGCTGGAGGGCGTGGACGCACGGGTGGAAGGTGGCCGCGTGCACCTGCTGCTGGTGGCGGACGCGGATGACCCGGCGGTGGCGGCGCCCCTGCTGGAGGCGGTGCTGGACGTACCGGCGTAGGCGCCCTGGACGGGCCCTGCGTCAGTCGTGCTCGTGCGCCGCCTCTTCGGGCCTGCCACCCACGGCTTCGAGCGAGGAGCGCGCGGGACGGGCCCGGTCGAAGGCCACCTCGCGCTGGCCCACACCCTCCGCCGTGGTGTTGGCGATGCGCTTGCGCGCACGGGCGATGTAGTCCTGCACGAGCGTCGGGTCCGGGTGCGTCTTCAGCGTCTCCACCCAGGTCTCGATGGCCTTCTCGTGCTCGCCAGCATCCGAGCGCAGCTTGCCCATCTCGAAGAGGGCGTGCGGGGACAGCTCCGAGTCCGGGAAGCGCGTGCGCAGGTCCGCGAAGGCGCGCGAGGCCTCCTGACGTCGGCCCTCCATCATCGCGATGGCCTGCGCCTGGAGGAACAGGGTGTCGTCCACGAAGACGCTGGTGGCGAAGCGCTCGACGAGGCGGCGCGTCTCCAGCTCGCACTGCTGATAGTCGCCCAGCTCGAAGTAGAGCTTGCCCACCTGGTAGTGCAGCTCCGCGCCTTGCGGAGGATTGCGCTGGAGCGCGGCGGTGAGCTGGTCGATGGCGCCGCGCAGGTCGCGGTAGTGCACCCGCAGCAGCTCCGCGAGGATGATGCGGGCCTCGAGTGCCTCGGGGGACTCGGGGCACTGCTGGATGAGCTCGCGGTAGACGCCCACGGCCTCCTTCACCTTGCGCTGCTCCAGCCAGTAGACGTCGGCGGCGCCCTTCAGCGAGCGGGCGCGCAACACGAGCGCCTCCGGCGAGCTGTCGTGGCGCAGCATGTCGAACGCCTTGCGGTATTCGACGAGGGCCTCGTCGGGACGCTTCTCGAAGATGGCGTCGCGGGCTCTTTGGAGGTGGTCGACGGGCTTGTCGCGACGACACCCGGCACCCGCCAGGGCCAACACGACGAGGGCGAACCGGAGCGACCGCACTAGCACTTCTCCGGAGTGACGGTGACGCACCGCGAATCCTCGCAGCTCACACACTCGGCGATGGGCGAGACGTCGGTGACGCACACGTCGACGCGGGAGGTGCGAGGGCAGTCCTCGGACGTGACACAACGGAAGACGCTCCCGTCTTCACGGGTGACGTCCTGGGCCGTGGAACCGCAGACTTCCAGGTCGTTGCATCCCAGCAACCCCGCTCCGATGGCGGCGAGGACTGCGTGCGCGGTGCGTCTCACGGCGGCGGTTCTACCTGGATTCGCCCACGCCGTCACGGAACGGTGTGTCTGCCCGTCTGCCCACCGGGAGACCCCTTGCACCCTCACCACATACGGTGAAGCCTGAAAAGCAAGCGTGTCACGAAGTACCCGGCACAATGCCGGTAGGATTTGGCTCACACCCAGGTGAATCAACATGACCGAGGCCATCCACTTCTACAGCGTCACCGACGACCACGGCTGGTGCTCGAACTTCGCGCCCTACCCCATCAAGCTGGGTGGCAAGACGTGGCCCACCAGCGAGCACTACTTCCAGGCCCGGAAGTTCGAAGACCCCACGGACGAGGAAGCCGTCCGACAGGCCCGGACACCGATGCTCGCGGCCCGCCTGGGCAGGGACCGCAAGCGCAAACTCCGACGGGACTGGGAGTCCATCAAGGTCTCCGTCATGCGCGAGGCCGTGCGCGCCAAGTTCACCCAGCACGAGGACCTTGCCCGGCTCCTGCTGGAGACCGGCGACGCGAAGCTCGTCGAGCACACCGACCAGGATGACTACTGGGGCGACGGCGGAGATGGCCGCGGCAAGAACATGCTGGGCCGCATCCTCATGGAGATTCGAGAAGAGCTGCGCGCACGGTAGGGCACCCCGAGCCCCTCTCCCCCCAGGCCCGTACTTCCCTGAATCAAGGCCAGTGCATCGATGCCAGGTCCTCGCGAAAGCCCGCCGCGAAGACAAGACTCACCACCACCGCGCCCAGTGCCAACAAGGACACCGCGCCCGCCCACCGCGTCCCGGGTGGCGTCGCGTCCTCACGCCGCCACACCCGCGCGAGCCCCAGCCCCACCACGCCTCCCGCGAGGGCGCCTCCCACATGCGCCGCGAAGTCGACCTGATTCCCCGTGCGCGACACGGCGATGGGAATCAGTGAAGGCACCAGCAGCCGCAGCGCCATCATCTGAACCTCCACACGGCCTGGGCCCACGGGCAGACGTCGGCTCACCGCCAACACCGCCGCCAGGAGCCCCATCAGTGCCCCCGACACGCCCACCGACACCACCGCATCGCCATTGAGCGCCATCGACAACGCCCCGCCGCCCAGCGCGCTCACGACGAGCAACACCCCCAGCCACGCTCGGCCCACCATGCTCTCCAGCACCATCGCCCCGAACCAGAGGCAGAAGCCGTTGAGCAGCAGGTGGATGAGGTCTCCATGCAGCAGCGGCGCCAGGAACAGCCGCCACCACTGCCCATGCTCCAGCACCAGCCCCGAGACCAATCCTCCCAATCCCACCAGTGTCTGGAGACCCGGCGCGAGCAGCCCCGTGCCCGGTGAGCCCACAGCGAAGAGGTGCTCCGCCGCGAAGCCAAGCGCCAGCGCCACCAGCAACGCCACCGTCAGCACCGGCTTGCGCTCGACGGCCTCCGCGACCTCGACCTCCTGCCCCTCCATCACGCGAGGCTCCCGGAGCAACCCTCGCACGTAGCCACGCGACACCATCGCGCGCCGCCACGTGTTCGCCCACACCTCGCCAGAAGACACGTCCACGTGCATCGCATGCAGGTGGACCTTGTTGAACATGCCGAGCCGGTGACGCTCCAACCGCTCCTGGTCCTCCCGCGTCGCGGGCCCGCTCCCTACTTCGATGAGCTGAAGGCCCACGGGCAGCTTCGTCCCACTCACCGTGCCCGAGTAGTGCAGACACGCCTTGCCCACGCGCTCCAGCGCCGAGGTCTCCAACGTGAAGCGCCGCGAGGGCTCACGCTCGCGCTCCACGATGCAGACGATGACGCATGAGTACCCGTCCGAATACGTGAGCACCGCGTCCGACGCATCGACCAACTCCGCCGCCTCGGGATGCGTGCCGGGCTGAAAGCCCTTGTCGGCCATCAACCGCCGCGCCAGGTACTCCGCGAACGGCGGCCCGGAAGTCACCGCGGCGGGCGGCGCGGGCACCTGTCCTGTCAACGCTTCCTCGGAGGCGGACTGCGTGGAAGGTGGCGGCGACACAGCGGTTCCTTTCCCAAAGCCCTGACCGATGAGCCTGCACGAGAAGCCCGTCTCCACGCCAGCCGCCCGGCCCCTCCACCACTCATCCCGCACCAGAACCGCTCATGGAGTATCCAGGGCTCCCGGCTGCCCGGCACGTACCTTCTTCCTCGCCCGGCACCGCCATCCCGGCGGCGTCCAGTTCGTGGGAGTCCTCCATGTCTCGTGCCCTGCTCCTGGCGGCGTTCGTCGCCGTGCCCCTCGTCTTCGGCTGCGCCACCACCTCCGGCGCCAGCAGCGCCGCCACTCCCACTGCGCCCTTCGCGGTGAAGCGCTCCGGACAGGGCCAGCCCGTGCTGTTCATTCCCGGTCTCGCGTCGTCGGGCGAGGTGTGGGAGGAGACGGTCGCCAGGCTCCAGACTCAGTACGACTGCCACGTCTTCACCCTCGCCGGCTTCGCGGGCCAGCCGTCGGTCCCCGCGCCCTTCCTGCCCACCATGCGGCGCGCGCTCGCCGAGTACATCCGCGCGCAGGGACTGAAGAAGCCCATCATCGTCGGACACAGCCTGGGCGGTGCGCTGGCGCTCGGCCTCGCCGCCGACGCACCGGACCTGGTGGGCGGCGTCTTCATCGTGGACAGCGTGCCCTTCCTGCCCGCCTTGATGTATCCGGGCGCCACCGTGGAGACCTCGAAGCCGTTCGCCGAGCAGTTCCGCACCCAGATGCGCATGCAGACCGTGGAGCAGCGCAGCCAGGGCTCGCGTCACGCGCTGCAGGTCTACATCTCCGATGAGGCACGACGAGAGGTCGCCGCGCGCTGGGGCGCGGACTCGGACCCGGAGACGGTGACGCAGGCGATGTACGAGTTGGGCATCACCGACCTGCGTCCAGAGCTGTCGCGCATCACCGCGCCCACCTTCGTGCTCGGCTCGTGGGTGGCCTTCGAGGGCCGTGTCCCGCGCGAGGCCGTGGAGGCCAACTATCGCGGCCAGTACCAGACCCTCACCACCGCGCGTGTCGTCATGCACGACACGGCCCGGCACTTCATCATGTGGGACGACCCCCAGGGCTTCCTCGCCACGCTGGAGGGCTTCCTGAAGACCACCGCTCCCGTGGAGTCACGGCGCTGAGCGTGGTGAACTCAGGTCCCACGCAAGGCAGGAGCTCGCATGTCATCCCGACGCGCCAAGGTGTATGCGGCCTGCCAGGTGGGCGGCTGGGGCCTCTACGGTCTCGTGAACATCCTGCTGACCCTCCTCACGGTGGTGGCCCTGTCGCGAGGCACGGAGCAACTGCTGTCTGGCTCGTTGTGGACCCTCGCGATGAGTCTCTCGGGCGGAGTCATCACGCACTTCGCCCGAGCCCCGCTGAACCTTCGCGCGTGGGTGCGGCTCCCGCTGCTTCGCCTGGCGCCACGCGTGGTCCTCGCATGCGTGGGACTGGGCGCAATCCAGCAGGCCGTGGGCCTCTTCCTGGCCTACCCCGTGCTCGGCCTCTACAAGCCCGAGGACTTCTCCTTCGCCTTCGCCATCACCGGCGTCTCGTTCTGGGCCGTGGTGATGCTGATGTGGCTGCTGACCTACTTCACCGTCCACTTCGTGGACCGGGCCCGCACCATGGAGCGCGAGCGCTGGCAACAGCAGGCCGCGGCCCAGACAGCGGAGCTGCGCTTCCTCAAGGCCCAGCTCCAACCCCACTTCCTCTTCAACTGTCTCAACAGCGTGCGCGCCCTCATCGTCGAGGACCCCGTCCGCGCGCAGCAGGCCGTGACGCGCCTGTCCTCCCTGCTCCGCCACGCCCTCTCCGCGCGCGGCCCCGAGACGGTGCCACTGTCCCAGGAGCTCCAGGTGGTGCGTGACTACCTGAGCCTGGAGGCCATCCGGCTCGACGAGCGCCTTCGCGTGCGCGAGGACGTGGCCCCGGAAGCGCTCGACATCCCCGTGCCCGCCATGCTCGTCCAGACGCTGGTGGAGAACGCCATCAAGCACGGCATCGCGCGGACTCCGGAAGGTGGCGAAGTGAGCCTGTTCGCCCACGTTCACGGAGGCGCGCTGCTGTTGGAGGTGGCCAATACCGCCGCGCCTCTTGGCACTCCCACCGCGCCCCACTCCAACGGCGTGGGCCTCCACAACGCGAGCGAGCGACTGCGCCTGCTGTGCGGCGCCCACGCCTCGCTCCTGCTCGACCAATCGCACGCGACACTCACGACCGCGCGCGTCCGGATTCCCCTGCCCTCATGAGAGTCCTCATCGTCGACGACGAACGACTGGCCCGCGCCGAGCTGCGCCGACTGCTGGCCGCCTTCCCGGACGTGGAGGTGGTGGGTGAAGCCACCCACGTGGACGATGCCTGCCGACAGGTGGAGGCCCTGGAGCCGGACCTGCTGCTGCTCGACATCCAGATGCCGGGCGGTACGGGCTTCGACGTGCTCGCCCGACTCGACGAGCCTCCGGACGTCATCTTCACCACCGCGTATGACGCCCATGCGGTGCGTGCGTTCTCCGTCAACGCGCTCGACTACCTGCTCAAGCCCATCGAGGCGGAGCGGCTTGCCGAAGCCCTGGAGCGGGTGCGCCAGCGCGGCGGCCATGTACCGCACGCGCCTTCACGCACCCAGGACGCATCCCTGGAGCGGGTCTTCGTTCGAGACGGTGAGCGCTGCTGGCTGGTGCAGCTCGCGCAGGTGCCGCTCATCACCTCCGAGGGCAACTACGCCCGGCTGCACCTGGAGGGACATCAGCCGCTGCTGCTGCGCTCGCTGAGCTACCTGGAAGAGAAGCTGGACCCGGCGCGCTTCTTCCGCGCCAGTCGCCAGCACCTCATCAACCTCGACTTCGTCGAGACCCTGGAGCCCGGCCCCGGAGGCACGCTGGTGGCGCGCCTGCGCGGAGGCACCGAGGTGGAGATGTCACGCCGTCAGTCCCAGCGCTTCCGTGAGCGCATGAGCCTCTGAAGCGCGCGTCAGTTGGCGCCACGCTGGCGCTTGGACGACTTGCCGGAGGTGAGCACCGTGTCCACCGCGGCCACGCTGCTGCGACGCCGCATCTGCTTCACGCGCTCTTCCATCTTCTCGTAGTGCTTCATGCGCGCCAGCATGTGCGGTTCCGAAGTCTGACAATGCAGCTGCGTCACTTCCTGGTGACGACGCCCCATCTCCTGCCACGTCTGGAGCATGGCCTGGTTGCCCAGGAGCCGCTCCTCGACATTGTCCAACACCGCGTCCAGCTGCTCGGCTTCCGCCTCCAACGCCGCGAGCCGCTCCTGGGACTCTTCCGAGGGCGTCGAGCACCCCGTGGTCACCGAGAGGCCCACCACCACCACCGACAGCCCGAGCCACCTCTGCATCCCCACATCGCCTCCCACGTGTCTCGCGCCATCCGCAAGCCTCTCGCGCGAAACCCAAACTAGGGAGGCCCCCCTGACGCGACAACCCGTGCGGGCAAGCGACCCGGCGGACTTTTCACGAAGTGACGATTCTCAACACCGCGGCGCGGGTTGGCGGCGGTGCCAACGCCCTCTTTTCACTCTCGAAGCGCTGGCACATGTACGCCGAGCACGGTGAGCATCGCCCACCAACCGAGAACAGTCCCCGCGCCCGCGCCAAGGACGGGCACAGGAAAGTTTCCGAAGAACGTCGAGCCCACCAGCGCGGCGAAATACAGGACGAAGGCGACGCCCAGTCGCGCGGTCCGCGAATCCCGACTCCGCGCCGCGAGGAGTCCTGGGAGCAACAACCCCGTCATCGCGGCAATCGCCAGGAACACCCCCAGCGCTCCTCGCGAAACGATGAGCACGAGGATGCGCTCCACATGGTCGACCGGAGCGAGCGGGTCGCTCCGCGTCCAGGTGACGACCACAAGCCCCAGCAGCACCATCGCGATGGGGATGCCCACGCGCCTGTTCACGAAGTCGCCCCCCACCAGCAACGGCAGCGTCGCGAGCGCGAGCGCCGTGGCCTGTGAGGCATCCGGCTGCAGGAGGTGAAACCCCTGCACCAACACCATGAGCCCGCACGCGAGCCACCGAGGCCAGCCCCCGCGAGACGCGACGCCGAGCAACAGCCACGGCAGGAAGGCCGCTGACGCGTTGACTCGCATGGGCCCCAGCGACCACCAGCGATGAACACCCTCCAGCCCCGGCGCGGCCAACGTCGCGGCGATGGCGAGACACGCGAGCACGGGGAGCACTCGCTCCGCCCGGCGATGCGACTCCCACGGGCCCCGCGTCAGCAGCATGAAGCCCGCGCCGCCCAACACGATGGCCACGAGGTTCGGAAGAAACGCGGCGGGACGGACACCGTGAGCACTCGCCGCCCAGAGACCGACGCACGTCGCGAAGACGGGCGCGACGAACCACCAGGGCCGGGAGACCTTCATCACACCCACGGGCTTCTCATCCAAGTCCCCTCGCATCCGTCCACGCGGACCCGCGAGTGGCTACGGCCTGTGACGCAGGATGAACTCACACACTTCGCGCGCGGCACCGAAGCCCGCGGGCTTCTGGGCGACGTAGTGCACTTGCGCGCGCACCTCGTCAGGGGCCTCGGGCGGCGCGGAGGAGAAGCCCACGGCCTTGAGCAGCGGCAGGTCCACCACCTCGTCACCCATGTAGCCGCAGTGCTCCGCGGAGACGTTCAGCAGCGCCAGAAGCTTCTCGAAGTGCGCCACCTTGTCCTGGCTGCCGAAGTGCACGTGTTTGATGCCCAGCGACTGCATGCGCATCTGCGCGGACAGGCTGTCGCCCCCGGAGATGGCGGCCACCTCGATGCCCACCTCCTGGAGTCGCTTGATGCCCATGCCATCCCGCACGCTGTACATCTGCGTCCAGCCGGAGTTGGGCACCCAGAAGATGCGTCCGTCGGTGAGCGTCCCGTCGATGTCGAAAATCATCACCGACAGACGCGCCACCCGCGCCTTGAGCGATTCCAGGTTCTGATTCATCGCGAGCGGCCTACTTCGGCACGGCCTTGAGCGAGGCCTTGCCGTCCTTGATGACGACCTTGAACTCCACCGCCTTGGCGTTGTGCTGCTTGAGCAGCTCCGGCACCTGCTTGCGCAGCGTCGCGGCCACCGACTCGTAGGAGATTTTCGAGGTGTCTTCCTGGCACCGCCGCTTCGCGGTGACATACGCGTCGTACACCGCGCGCAGCTTGTCGTCCGACATGCCTCCGCCACCCGCCGAGGGAGGCTTGGGCGCCGCCGAAGCCACCGGAGCCGGAGGCCGGCTGGGAGCCGTCACACCCGGCGCGGAGGAAGGACGCGCCGGGGGAACCGTGGAGCCCACAGGCTTCGCGGTGGCCATGCCCGGAGGCACCGTCGCGGTGCCCCTCGCCGGAGTGCCACCCACCGGCGACGTAATCGTGGGCAGTCCGCGCGGAGGCGTTCCCGTCACCGGCGCCACGGTGGGCTGGCCCCGAGGGGGCGTTCCCGTCACCGGCGCCACCGAAGGCATTCCACCCGAAGTCAGCGGCGCCACACCCGGCACGCTCGCTCGCGACGCGGGCGCCATGGCGGGTGCCACCGAAGGCACCGCGGAAGACCCGCGCGCGGGCATGGCCGAAGCGGCGGCGGCGATACCGGCCAGCTGCGGCTCGTTGGTGGGGCGGGGGCGGAGCACTTCCTCCACCTCCTCGAAGTCCATGTCGGAGATGTCCTCCGGCAGCTCCACCACGCCCTTCTTCGCGTCACTGCTGGAAGATGTGCCGCGCACCTCCGCGCGACGGCGGGCCTTGAACAAGTCCCTCTTGTACGTGCCCGCCTCGATTTCCTGCAGCGTGCGCGTCCAGAGCCGCTCGTACGTGAGGTACTTGCCGTGGATGCTCCCGACGCGGAACTTCGCGGCGGTGCTGCGGATGAAGCCGGTCTTCAGCCGCATCACCCGCTTCTTGAAGTCGTCGTGGGCCCGCGTGGGCGGATGACGCTCGTTGCCCAGGAAGTACTGCTCGTAGAGGTTGCGGAGCACGGCCAGCTCCGCCTCCAGCGCCTCACACTCCTGGAGGACGGCCTCACTGGAGCTGCTGTCCGCCTGGGGCTTGCCAGCGAAGGACTTCGAAGCGGACTGTCGGGCGTCGGGGGGAGGCATGACTCCTCAGAGTGTCCCCAACCCGCGCCCGGGGATCAACCTCACGCCGCAGACGGTGTCGGACCCAGACCGCCCGCCGCCTCGCCGGCCCCTCGCCGCCCCTTCTGGTAGAGCAGCACGGCGCCAAAAGCGAACATGCACAGCGAGATGAACTGACTGGTGGAGACGTTGTACCAGGCCTCCAGCGGCACCGCGCCCGCCAGGCCCTGGGCCCCCAACGACTCCAGGAGCCCGTGCAGGGTGCCGCGCTCCACGTCCCCGCGGAACAATTCCACGGTGCTGCGCAGCACCGCGTAGGACATCAGCCACAGGGCGAAAATCTGCCCGTGGAAGCGCCGGAAGCGCCGCGCGTACAATAGCCCCACGAAGAGGACCAGCTGGCCCACCGACTCGAACAACTGGGTGGGGTAGACACCCAGGGTGTGGCCGTGCTGGACCACCCAGTCGGAGATGCGCATCGCATCGGGCGCCGCCTGGTGCAGAATCTGCCCCGTCGCCTCCACCACGAAGCGCGAATCCTCCAGCTGCGAGGAGTAGGCGAGGCTCGACGAGCTGCCCACCCGCCCGAGCAGGTCCTGCGCCAACCCCGGCCCCGGGAAGTGCACGGCGGTGGCCGCGTGCGAGGGAGCCACATCCCCCCAGCAGCACCCCGCGCTGAAGCAGCCCAGTCGGCCCAGACACTGGCCCAGCGACACGGTGGGGATGCACACATCCGCCAGCCGCAGGAAGTCCATGCCGGACGAGCGCGCGAAGAACCAGGCCGCCACGGCCGCGCCGATGAGCCCCCCGTAGAAGACGAGGCCGCCACCCAGCGACAACACCTGCGTCCAGTCCCGCGCGTAGTCCTTCCAGTTGACCAGGATGAAGAGCAGCCGGCTGCCACCGATGCCGCCGATGAGCACCCAGAAGGCCATGTCCATCACCTGCTCGCGCTTCTTGGGCCCCTCCACATCCACCCACTGGCCCTCCACGAGCTTCACCTTGCGCCACTCGTCCTGCGCCAGCCGCCCCGCCACCGTCAGCGCGGTGATGAAGCCAGACGCCAGGAGCACGCCGTAGGTGTGCAGGGGGATTCCCTCACCCTTGCCCCCGGGGAAGGCGTCGGCGGGCAGCGCGTACTTCAGGCCGAACCACGCCAGCCCCGCACCCGCGACGCCGAAGCCCAGCGCGCGCAACAGCTTGTCGGTGGAGTTCGTCGCGGCCCGCGTGCCCGTCTTCGGGTCCAGCACGCCCTGCGCGCCTCGCCACCCGTTGAAGGCGATGTAGCCCACCGTGCCCACGGCGACCGCGTACAGCAACAGCTGCGTCCAGAGGCTGGTGAACGTGAAGCGGATGAGGACGGGGAGCATGGAGACCTGCCGGAAGGCGAATGGGGCGGCGCGGCGCGAAGGCTACCCCTGTCGCGCCGCCAGGCAAGGCGAGGGGGCCCGCCGGTCCGCCCGGCTGCCCTCCCGGGAGGCTTTGCTTCAGGCGGCCTTGGACTCGGCCGGTGCGGGCTTCTCCTTGCGGACGAAGGCGTCCACGAGCAGCAGCCCCACGCCCACGCAGATGGCCGCGTCGGCGACGTTGAACGAAGGCCACGCGGCCTTGTCGAACCAGTGGGCCTCCAGGAAGTCGATGACGAAGCCCCGGGCCAGCCGGTCGATGTAGTTGCCCAGCGCGCCACCCAGCACGAGCGGCAGGCCCCACAGCGCCCACTTCTCCTCCGGGTCCGAGCCGGACAGCTTGCGGAAGTAGAAGACGATGAGGACGACCGCGCCCAGGCTCACCACGTGGAAGAGCGGCCCGCGCTTCTCCGGGGACAGGCTGCGGAACAGGCCCCACGCGGCGCCCGGGTTCTCCGCGTAGCGCAGGCGGAAGAAGGAGTCGGCCACCTCGATGCTGCGACGGGGCCGGTAGTGCAGCCCGTCGAAGCCCTGCGGGGGCGGCTCGCCGAACATGGCGCCCAGGCGCCCGCCCAGCGTCTCCTGCCCTTGCATCTGGGAGGTCAGCTCACGGACGACGAGGTACTTCGTCCACTGGTCCAGGACGATGACGCCCAGGGCGACGGCGATGAGGATGACGTATTTGCGAGGCACGCCCGGGGGCTTACACCACCGGGCCCCCGCCCGTCACGGATTGGGGCTCTGGGTGAGGGGCGCCGCGACGGCCTCCGGGCGGCGCACCTTGAGCGAGTCCAGCAGCATGAAGGCCACACCCACGCAGATGGCCGCGTCCGCCACGTTGAAGGTGGGCCAGCGCATGCCTGGCTGGTTGCGCCAATGCCAGTCGATGAAGTCGATGACGTAGCCGCGAATCAGCCGGTCCGCGAAGTTGCCCAGCGCGCCGCCGGTGATGAGCGCCAGCGCCACTCGCACCAACTTCTGGTCCAGCGAGGTGCGGCGGTACATCAGGAAGATGAAGGCCAGCGCCGCCACGCTCACCACGTGGAAGAACGCGCGCCGCACACCGTCCGGCAGGTTCGCGAACAGGCCCCACGCCGCGCCCGGGTTCTCCACGTAGCGGAAGTGCCAGTAGTCCTCGATGAAGCGATAGGGCCGCGTCACCCGCCGCTCACCCTGGGGCGGTGGGTCGTTGTCCAGGTTGTGCTGGGTGAGGAAGCCCGTCACCCGGGACACCCCTTCCCGCCCATCCAGGGCATCCGTCAGCCGGGACACAGCCAGATATTTGGTCACCTGGTCGGCGACGAGCACCGTGGTGGCCACGAGGAGGAGGAGGCGTAGGGAAGCTTTCATGAGGCGTCCCAATCCTCTAACCCGCCCCCCCGAGCCCTGACAACCCGGTGAGCGCACCTGGCCCCAGGAGGCCTGCCCGCTCTGTCTCCCTGCCAGCGCTTCTTTGGGGCATGGTGGAGATATGTCGCCTGTTGAGCCCGACGTGAATCCTTCAGTCTCCGACACGCCCCCACCCGCCCCGACCCAGACGGCGAAGCCCGAGAAGCCGACGCTGATGGGGCGCTTCAAGACGCTGATGCTGGAGTACGGCCCGCTGGCGCTGGTGACGAACTACGCCATCTTCGGCCTGGTGCTGGTGGGCTTCTATTTCGCCATCAAGCTGGGCTTCCAGCCGTCGAGCGCTGGCGAGCAGGCGGGCTCGTGGGCGGCGGCCTACGCGGCCTCGCAGGTGGTGAAGCCCTTGCGACTGGCGGCGGTGTTCGTGCTCACGCCGCTCATCGCGCGCATCCCACCGGTGGCGCGCTTCATCGAGCGCAACAAGCACAAGTGGAGCTTCTGAGCGCACGCGGCGACCCGAGCCTGGGCCGCCGCGCGCGAACGTCACCGACTCAGAAGGCG
This sequence comes from Myxococcus sp. CA040A, assembly GCF_013336725.1. Lineage (NCBI taxonomy): Bacteria > Pseudomonadati > Myxococcota > Myxococcia > Myxococcales > Myxococcaceae > Myxococcus > Myxococcus sp. CA040A. The sequence goes on from NZ_JABUMR010000006.1 coordinate 308,648, forward strand.
GGGACGCGGAAGTCCTTGATGATGCCCATGTGCTGCATGCCGGAGGCGGCGCTGTCTCCGGCCTGCACCGGCGCGATTTCCGACAGCGGCGTGTAGACGCGGCTGTCGAGCACCAGTCCACCCGGGAAGGTGCTGGAGCCGATGACGGTGGACTGGCGGTACTGGTTCAGGTCCGCGTCCACCAGGACGTGGTCATACGGCTTGCCCCGGCTGAAGTTGGTGTTGACGTTGCCGTTCTTGTCGGCCGGATACGGCGAACTGGTGACGACCACGCCCGCGAACGTGGAGAAGCAGGACTCCGAGCGGCTGTCGGTGTTGAGGTCGCCACCGATGACCAGATAGTCGCTCTCCGGGATTTGCGCCCGGATGTAGTTGACGATGAGGTTCGCCTCGTTGTTGCGAGCGCCCGAGCCCGAGGTGAGCAGGTGCACGCTCACCGCCCAGAGGTCCTTGGGACCGGGGATGTCGATGCGCGCCCACGCGAAGTCACGGTTGGAGACCTGCGTGTCGTTCCACTCACCCGACTGGATGATGGGCCAGCGGCTGATGATGCCGTTGGGGATTTGCGCGCCTTCCTCCCGGTAGTAATGGAAGCCGCTGCCCACCGCGTTCACCAGCGAGCTGATGTCCGCCACGGAGTCGGTCTGGTAGTTGAACTCCTGGATGAGCACCACGTCGGGGTCCACGCCCTGCATCAAACGGATGCCGTGGCCCGGGTCGTAGTCCTGCCCGTTCCCGCTGGAGATGTTCGCCGCCATGATGCGGATGTTCGTGTAGCTCCCCGTCCCCGTGCCGGCATCGGTGCTCGTGCCAGCGTCGGTGCCAGGACCCGGACCGGCGTCGATCTCGGTGCCGGCGTCGATCTCAGTGCCGGCGTCGATCTCAGGACCCGCGTCAATCTCAGTGCCAGCGTCGATCTCAGTGCCAGCGTCGGTCCCAGGACCAGGACCCGCATCAATCGCGGTGCCCGCGTCGATCTCGGTGCCAGCGTCGGTCCCGGGGCCAGGACCCGCGTCAATCTCAGTGCCCGCGTCGACCACCGTGCCGGCGTCAATCTCGGTGCCCGCGTCGGTGCCAGGACCAGGACCCGCGTCAATCTCAGTGCCCGCATCGACCACCGTGCCAGGACCCGCGTCGACCTCGGTACCAGGGCCCGCGTCGACCTCGACGTCGCCACCATCCAGCGTGGACCCACCGTCGTCGGCCGACGAGCCGCCGTCGGTCTCCTCTCCACCGTCTCCGCCATCCCCCGCGCCCGCGTCATCCCCCGCATCCGGGGTCGCTTCGCAGACCTCGCTGGGCAGACAGAAGGTCGTCTCGCCGCCGTCGCGCTCCTCGCCCGTGGGGCAGCACGCCGCCTCCTCCTGACCACACACGGCCTGCGGTCCACACGGGCGCACGCAGATGGCTCGGTCATAGAACGGGACGTAGCGGCACTCCTCGCCCTCGCCACAGGCACTCGCCCCTCGCTGCGGATCACACTGAACCCACAGCACCCCGCCATCCTCCAGGGGCAGCGGCGTCTTCGGTGGATCCGAGTCACCACAGGCCAGAGCGAGAATCGTGAGCGAAACCGCCGCACACGCGAGGTAGGAAAAAGTCTTCTTCATGCGCTCGGGCCTGCTTCCATGATGACGATTCAAGGGGTGTCGACCGCCAGCACCGGCATGCGGACGGGCGCGGGAGTATAGGAGACGACCCGGGCGTCAGTCCTGCGACTTACCGCCAAATCGTACATTTACAGCGGTGAAAATCAGGTGACGAACCTCTCCCAATCCTCTCGGCCGAGACGTCGGGACCGTCGCGGCGGAATCAAGAGCACCCGGTGGTGACTGTTCGACTCCATGGCCGACTGAAGGACTTCCTCTCGCCGGAGAAGCGCGCGCAGGAGACGCTGCAGGTGACGCCCTTGGGCTCGCCCTCGGTCAAGGACCTCATCGAGTCACTCGGACCGCCTCACCCCGAAGTGGACGGGGTGCGCGTCAACGCAGAGCCCGTGAGCTTCGCGCACCGGGTAGCGCCGGGCTCGTTCGTGGAGGTGTGGCCGGCCCTCCAGCCCGTGGAAGGAATGCCCCGCTTCGTCCTCGACGTGGGCCTGGGCCGGCTGTCCGGCTTCCTTCGGATGCTCGGCTTCGACACCCTGTGGCGCAACGACTTCGCAGACGACGAGCTCGCGCGGATTTCGAGCACCGAGCACCGCGTTGTGCTGACCCGCGACATCGGCGTGCTCAAGCGAGGTGAGGTCGTGCTCGGCTACTTCCCTCGCGCGGCGGACCCCGTGGAGCAGTTGGTGGAAGTGGTGCGTCGCTATGGGCTTGGAGCCCGGATGAAACCGTTCTCCCGGTGCATCGCCTGCAACGCAAGCCTGAGTCCCGCCGAACCTCACGAGGTGACGGGCCGTGTGCCCGAAGGTGTCGCGGAACGTCACTCGCACTTCCAGCAATGTCCCGACTGCCGCCGGGTTTTCTGGGCCGGCTCGCACCAAGAGCGCATGCAGGCCCTGGTGGACCGTCTGCGCGCACTGGAATCCGAGCGCTGATCCACGCCCAGGCCACCACACGCCTGGGAACTCCCGCAGTGAAGCCCGCACCTCGCAAAAACATGTGCCCTTGCACTTTTTGCGAGGTCTTTATTGACCCAAAACTCCTGGTGAAAAACCCTTACCACAAGGATTTCAGTGGGTTGCGGGCTTCCCGCCACGGGCACGTGAGTTGCTGAGTTGGCGACACTTCCGTCGCTTTCCCCCAAGCGGCGCGCACAGGAGTCCGTGAGATGGCGCACCGAAACCTACCCCGAAGCCGAGCGAGCGGAGGATTCACCCTGCTTGTCGCGCTTGGCGTCGTCATGGTGGTGACGATGGCGGTGATGCTGAGCTACCGGGTGGTGGGCCGCGAGGCGGACACCCAGGCGGATGCGCGCCGGCAGAAGGAAGCGTTCTTCGCGGCGGAGGCGGGGCTGGCGGAGGGGCGCGAGGCCATGCGCCTGCGCACGCCCATCACCGACGAGACCTACAACCAAGTCTTCACCAACCTCCAGAACGCCAACGCCGTCGTCGCGGAGCTGGGGTTGGCCGGTGCCAATCCGCCCTGGATGGAGCTGCTTCCCGCCAGTGCCGGAGACCCCTGGAACTACCTGCGCCTCACGCCGAACGACATGCCGGCCGCCGAGAAGGCCAGCGCTGATGGCGAGGTCTACGTCGACTACCCGGAGCAGAACAACGTCCGCTACCGCGTCTTCGTGCGCGACGATGTCGACGACGGCAACCCCCTGACGGACGTGAATGGTCAAGTCTGGGTGGCCGCCGTGGGCGAGGTGCTGAGCCGGGAGGGACGCCCCACGCGGTCCGTCGTCCAGGCCCTGATTCGCAACCAGGCGCCCCCCATCATCGTGTCTCCCGGATGTCCCCAAGGCGGCTGCGGCGCCGACAACACGCACAGCCCCTCGCAGAGCGGCGGGGGCACCGCCCCTGACATCAGCATCGAACTGCCCCCCAATCCCTGAATCTTCCTCGCCGTCTTGCGAGTCCGCCCATGAAACGACTCCCGCTTCTCGCGCTCCTGCTGCTTCCTGGACTCGCCGCGGCGAATCCCGAAGGCCAGAGTGCTTTCAACAATACCTGCGCGAGCTGTCACACCCTCACACCGCAGCCCTCGAAGAGTGCTTTGAAGGCACAGAAGGCGGGCCACGCGCGTGTCACGACACCCGCGCGGTCTCCGTTGGAGCGCCGGGTCGAGATTGGCAAGCTCGTGAAGGAGCGCTCCAGCGCGGAGCTCCGCACCTGGATTACCGCGCCCAGCGAGGTCAACAAGGAGACCCGTTGTGACACGCGCGGGATGAATCCGACCGACCTGGACGCGTTGGTGGCCTACTTGAAGACCAGCTCGCGGCCGCCCCCGCTGTCGCGCGATGACCAGCTTCGCCAGCAACTCCAGAATGACCTCGCCGCCCGCCGCGCGAAGCAGCGGCTCGAGGCGCGTGAGTCCTCCCGTCCTGAACAGGGGAAGAAGTGATGAGAATCCTGACCCGTGCCCTTGCCGTGCTCAGCCTGCTGGCGGCCCCGCTCGCACCGGCCCAGAACGCCACCAACCTCTGCGAGGACCACCTGGCGGTGGACAAGCAGCAGACGTTCAGCGGCACGATGGAGCGCGACCCTGGCGAACCGAACGCGACCATCAACGTCGTACCGGGACGAGGGGCGCCTGAAACCAACGCCACCAACCTCCAGCTCATCCCCCCGGAGCCCCTCAACCCGGAGAAGATCTTCTTCCCGTACGACCAGCGCGTCACCATCAGCTACGTGTTCGAGTCCGCCGGCGCCTCCCACGCGCTGGGCTACATGTTCCTGGATGACGCGATTGATGCTGATTACGTGGACGAGGATTCTGGAGCGCTGCTCGACCTCAACGCCAACGGCATCTTCGACCTCCACGAGGACCTGTTCAACATGGCGCCCACCACGGGCCCCATGACGCGTCCTTACGTTGGCAAGGCAGGTACACGCCGCTGCAACAAGCCCTTTACCTCCGGCGGGCTGAATTACACCGAACCGGAACTCGCCATGAAAGACAACTGTGACGCCACCTTGGAACGGCGCACAGGGGAAACCGGCCCCCGAGCAGGACTCGCGGATGCCCGCCCAGGCCTGGGGTCCACCCATATCGATACAGACCAGGTGGGTGTCGCCCTGGGCAACGGGAACAATGTTGTGGGGGAAGGCTTCTCCGACCGGGGTCTGTTTCCCCGCATCCCCAACCTGCTGGAGCCCAAGGACCCGGAGAACGGCGGCAAGGGCATTGGGCAGATGGTCTTCCTGCTCGCGGACGATGATGACCGGACGGAGACCTACGGCAAGCTCTCGTCCATCCCCGACAGCTCAACCACCTTCAACGGTATCCCTGACTACAACGTCTCCAACTATGACAACCGGGGCATCCTGGTGGACCCGGGCAGCCGGGACAATGTCATCGACATCCGGGACCGCACCGTGGACCTGGGCCCCATCCCGGGTGGCAAGGAAATCGTCTTCTTCCTCATCGTCTACTACGACTCCCCCCATGGGCCGAACGAGGGCACCGTCTATCCCTGCCTGAAGCAAGCCAGTGACGGGAAGTGCCTGTTGCACATCCGCTCCCCCATCTCCGTGTTCTTCTCCAAGTCGGCGTGGAACATGGACCAGAACTCCACGAGCAATCCCGCGGTGGCCGAGCGCAACATCGGCTGCGAGTACGTGGATTCCTGCAATGCCGACGACCAGACCAGCATGGCCGCTGAGTGCCTGCTGCAGGACAACTCGAAGAAGATGTGTGGTTGGTTGGATGACGACACGCTGGACCGCCTGGCTTCAGAGGCGACGTACGGCCAGTTGGTCATGCCCAAGGAGCCGGTGACGATTCCTCGCCCCGGGGGCAACCGCAATCCCATGCCCCACGTCATCGTGGGAGCGCCGTCCACCGACCCCTTCCGATGGATTCTGGGGTTCGAGGACCTTCCCGGCGGCGGTGACCGCGACTTCAACGACGTGGTGTTCGTCATCAACAAGAAGAATGGCGGCACCGAGCGCTCGGCGAGCCTCTCCGGGGACATCGACCTGAGCGATGCGGCGGACTTCGTCATCACCAAGGTGCGCTTCGGGCGCTATGACGACGCGGCGCCCTACCCGGGCTACCCGGCCAGGTGCTCCACTCCTCCGTGTTGGACGGAGACGACCCCGGGCGCCTGCAAGCTGCCTGGCCGCCAGCCGCCCACCATCGAGTACTCGGTGGCGGTGGACTGCCACAACGTGGTCTTCGAGAACGGCGCATGGGTTCGCAAGCCGAACTTGAACAGGCAATGGATTCCGGTGCGCTTCCCGGCCAACTCCCCCAACTCGACGGAGCTCGACCTGCTGGACATGGGATTCACAGGCTCGCAGTTGTGCTGGAAGGTGGAAATCACCAGCCCTGATGACCGGTGTGTTCCTGTCGTCGACAACGTCAACGTGGGCTATCAGGCCGTCAGGGCGGGAGCGTACTCGCGCTCATCACCCTCCACCGTGGGCAACGTCATGCTCTGGGGCGTGAACGAGACCCCCGGAAGCGCCTGGGGCAAGTCCTGGCCCGGCATCGGGCAACCCGAGGCCAGCACGCGCCTCTATGACGACCGCAAGGATTACTCGCTGCGCGGCCGGCTGTACCTCGCCTCGCGCTATGACCCGGAGAACCCCACCGTCGCCAACTTCATGGAGCGGTGGGATGCGGGCAGGGTCATGGCCATGAGCCTCCGGGGCTCCGCCAATCCGCTCGACCGCAAGCTCTACACGCAGGCAGCGGATGACAGCCGCGCCACGCTCGAAAACGACATGAACGGCGCCAACAGCGTCCTCTTCCCCGACTCGCTCTGCAACGAGCAGGTCGCTGGCAAGTACCTCTACGACATCAACAACGACGGCCGGTGTGGCACCCCGACCATCGCTTCGCCCGCGATCAAGCACATCCCGGAAGACTTCAACGACCGGAACGTCTTCCGCGAGTGGCTGTATGGGTGGGAAGACCACCAGTCGCCGGGTGCCACCAACGTGAAGCGCCCCTGGCCCATGGGCGGCATCAACCTGTCCACGGTGGCGGTGGCCGTCCCGCCCTACCTGGACTCATGGGCGCAGAACGCGCCGATAGACGAGCGCGACCTCTATCGTCGCAACTTCATGAGGACCCTGGAGCAGCGGCCCACCGTGGCCTACGTGGGGACGATGAATGGCTTCCTGCACGCCTTCGAGTCGGGTGCCTTCCGCGTCGACGCCAATGACACGTGTAGCCCGGGCAAGCTCCAGGCCAATGGCTACTTCAAGCCCTCCGGCGCCGGCTGCGCCCCGCCCATCACCCCGCGCGACTACGGCAACGCCACCGAGAAGTTCGCGTACCTGCCGCGCACGCTGCTCGACCGCTACCGCTACCTCTACGTCAAGTACCAGGGCTCGGCGGAGAAGCCGAAGCCGCAGATGGATGCCTCGCCCACCATCGCCAACGTGGACTTCGGCGGCCTTGGCGCCAGGTGGACGCTCCCCAGTCCCGCGCAGGCGACCGACCGCCCCCTGAAGGGCGCCCGGACGGTGCTCGTCTCCGCGACCGGCAAGAGCAGCCCCGCCGTGTTCGCGCTCGACATCACCCGGCCTGACAGCGCCGAGTACCCGATGCCGTTGTGGGAGTTCAATCTGAACGACAACAACATCCTCGGCGCGTTCACGGATGCAGCCGATGACGACGACGACGTGCTGCTGCCGGACAACTCCGGTTCCCGTCACAACCCGTCCGTGGTCCGCATCAAGTGGGGGGACGAGTCGGAGGGTAAGTGGACGGCCATCGTCGGCACGGACTACAAGCCCGCGTCGGGCCGCTCCGGTACGATCTACCTGCTCGACATGACGACGGGCAGACCCCTCCGGAAGGGCAACGGCAACCCAGGCAGGTACGCTGGCGTCATCACCCTGGACGAGAGCTCGGGCATCGCGGGTGCGACCGCGGCGGTGGACACCAATCGCGACGGCGAATACGACGTCCTGTACGTGCCCACCACGGCGGGAAGCGTGTACCGCATCAACCTGGACTCCGTGGACTCGGGCGGCAAGCTTGGACGCCAGGTCAAGACGTGCAAGATCGCCAGCGCTCCGGTGGCGGCCGCGACCCACCGCGACGCGGCGAACAACCCGGCTGGCACCGAGATCTACCAGCAGATTCACGCCAACCTGGCGATCTCGGTGGTGCGCAGCGGCGCCGCGCCTCGGGTCCGCTTCTACTTTGGCACCAGCGACAGCCCGGACGAGTTCAGCGACGGTCCCCCGAACAAGGACGACTATCAGTACCACCTGATGGCCTTCGAGGACACGGACCCCAGGGGCACCCAGGCTTGCGCCCTGCTCGACCCCCTTTGGGTCTCCCCGCTGGACGCCGGCCAGGCCGTGTGGGGCGGCGTGGCGCTGGGCGGTGACAAGGTTTTCACGACCACCGCCGTGGGCACGACCGCGGACCTCTGCAACCTGAGCGAGGACGAGAGCGGCAAGCTCTATTCGACGTCCCAGACGCCGGATGGCAATGGCAGCGTGGCGCAGACGAGCGTGGCCCTGACGGGCCATGGCATCAGCGCACCGGTGGTCCAGGGCAGCCAGGTCATCGTGCTTCCGTCGGGTGGTCCGGGTCGTGGCACGCCCCAATCGCGTGGCGCCCTTATCCCCCCGGGGGTCAACGCGAATGACTCACGCTCGCGTATGCTCATCTACGACCCCATCCCGGATGGAAGGCTGCCACGATGAAGTCTCCGCGGTTCCATACCTCCAGGGGCGTCACGCTCCTGGAAGTGCTGGCCACCATGGCCGTGATGCTGGTGGGCATCGCGGCGGTGATGACGCTGGTGACGCAGATCAGCGCGTCCAACCGGCGCACCCTCACCGCCACCCAGGCGCAGTTGCTCGCCGAGCGAAGGCTGGAGACCATCACCGCCATGGGATGCTCACCCGCGCCCAACCCGTGCAGCAACCTGGGGTTCCTGGACAACACGCGCGAGCGTGTATGGCAGACGGCCGCGGGGGACCTGCTGCCCGCGAAGCCCATCAATGGCGCCGTCGCGCGTGAGTACGAGGTGGCGGTGGACCTCGACAGCAACGCCCTCGGGGGCTCCATCGAAAACGGCGCGGCGGGGTTTCCACCCGTGAATCGGGACCTCGGCGGGGTGGCCAACAGCCCCGGTAACGTCGTCAATGTCCGCGTCTCGGTGAGCTGGATTGAGCCGGCACGCACGGGACGCCAGGTGGTGGTCCTCCAGACGCGGGTGGCGCCATGAGCAGGTCTCTTCGTCGCAAGAGGGGCTTCACGCTGCTGGAGGTGATGATCTCCAGCGCCATTGGCGTCATCGTGCTCGGAGTGGGCCTGGTGGTGGGCATGCAGATGCAGCGGCGTGCCCTCTTCGAGGAACAGACGATGGTGGCCCAGGTGACGGGGCGGGCGGTGAAGGACCTGCTCACCCTGGACGTGCAGCGGGCTGGTATCGGCATGAGCAATTCGCCCATCCAGTTCGCCGATGGAGACCAACGCTTCGCGATTCAGAGCTGGACCGGACTGGACATGCGGGTGGCGACAGGGCCCTTCGCGTCGGACCTGGGCTTCTCGCTTCCCACCAACGCGCCCTATACGGACATGGCGTCGGACGTGCTGCAGTTGTTCTGGGGTGACCCTCGCAGCATGATTTCGCTCACGGGCTGTGACAATGTCCTCGGCAGCAATGTCAGGGCAGGAGCGGAGCTGTGCACCACTCCGAACCCGCCCACGGTCCTCAAGCCGGCCGCCGGACCGCCAACCCCCATCCTCGTCGCGAACCCCACCCAAGGTGTCCTGGCCTGTCACTTCAGGCTCACGGATGTTCGCGCGGGAGATGCCCGGGTGGTGGCGAGCCCGGGCCTGGGCATCGCCAACACCAACAACGGTCCCTGTTCCGACCCCCTGGCCCCCTTGTGGCAGCGAGCGGGGTGGGTGGCCATGCGCACCGTGAGCGCGGCCTACCGGGTGAACTGGGCGGGAGGCAGCCCCGCGCTGGAGTACATGGCTCCCGGCGCGAACACCTGGGCGGTGGTGAGCCGGGACGTGGAGCGGATGACGGTTCGCTATGGCGTCATCAACTTGAACCTGCCCAACAACCCCTACCGGTGGTTCCCCGCCGTGCCTGGCGGGACAAGCATCGACCAGTGCACGATGAATGGCACCACGGCCTGCACCGTGGACGTGTTGGTCTCGGACGAAACCCCGGTCACGACGGATGAGGAGCTGCGTGCGCGCCTGCGCCAGCGGGTGCGCGAGGTGGAAATCACGCTGGTCATCCGGACGCCACGCTCGGACCGGTCGGTGGTGGACCCGGCGACCATCAACGTGCTGGACCAGGACTTCTTCCCGCAGGATGGCTTCAAGCGGCGGACCTATACCCTCCGGGTGACGCCCAGGAACTTCGTGTCGGCGGGCCTGCAGCCCGCGGCGGGGATATGAGGATGATGCGCGCACGCGGAATGACGCTGTTGGAGTTGATGATCGCTCTGGCGGTGGTGGGGCTGATGCTGTCCATGGCGTTGATGGGCATCCAGCGGCCCATCGACGGGCAGCGTGAGTCGGCCGCGACGCGGGAGCTGTGGTCCTCCGCGCTGCGGGCGCGTCAGCGCGCCATCGCCACCAACCAGCCGGTGCGCATCGTGGTGGAACGCGACATCACGATGCCGGACGGAATGGTGCGCACAGTGGCACGCTGGGAGCGGCTGACGTGCGGCAACAACTGGGACAACAACACCTGTCCCCAGCTCGACTGCGTCAACGCCACGTGCCGGACCAACGCGGCCTGCTGCTCCGAGGTAGGGCCCGACATCATCATCCCGGACACCATGAATGCCGCCTCGGTGCACGGGCTCTGCTACCTGCCAGGCATGGGCCGCGCGGTGCGGCCCGGAAACCTGGGCTGCATGCAGGGTCAGCTCGACAACACGGCGGCGCTCGCCGCCGCGGCCCCGGGCAACCTGCAGCTCAACTTCAACGCGGAGTCGGGCCGCCCTCGCAGCCTGCTCATGGTGGAGCCCCTCACCGGTCTGGCGTCGCTGCTCGACTGCGACTCCAAGCAGGCCGAAAACCTTTCCGTGCCCGCGTGCACCGCGCAGCCACCACCTTACTGAGCACTCCGTCAGGAGGGGAGGCCCCGCGGCTTCACCCGCTGACAGACACGAAGTCCCCATGGGCCCGAGTCTCCCCACGGAGCTCGGGCCCGTTTCGTTTCGGGCCCTGGCGGCCGGAGCATCGGGAGCGCTGGAGACACGACGGGCTCGCGGCATGGAAGAGCCGCGAGCCCGTGGGACTTCCAGACGGGTGGCCTACGGGGCCAGCGCCTCGCGGCACTTGAGGCACACGTCGCCGCCCTGCCCCACCGCTTCCGAGTACGTCCAGCAGCGCGGGCACTTGTGGCCCAGCGCCGGCTTCACCTCGGCCAGCACCTTCACGCCTTCACCGAACACGCGCGTCACGTCCAGCGACGTCGCGTCGATGCCCTCCGCGTCCACCAGCTCCACCTGGCTGGTGATGAAGAGGCCGGGCAGTTCGTCCAGATGCGCCTTCAGGAACTCCCGCACCGGGGCCGACGCCATCAACAGCACCCGCGCCTCCAGCGACGCGCCAATCCGCTTCTCGCGACGCGCCGCCTCCAGCACACCCTGCACCGCCTCGCGCAACGCGAACAGCTTCGCGTAGCGCTCCTCCAGCGAGGGCTCCAGCTTCGCGCGCGCCTCCGGGAAGCCCGCCAGGAACACGCTCTCCGTGGCCTTGCCGGGCAGGAAGCCCCACGCCTCCTCGGCGGTGAAGCTCATCACCGGCGACAGGAGCCGCAGCAGCACGGAGGCCACCTCGTGCAGCACCGTCTGCGCACCCCGCCGCGCCTTCCCATCCGTGCGCCACGTGTAGAGGCGGTCCTTCAGGATGTCGAAGTACACCGCCGACAAGTCACCGGCGCAGAAGTCCACCACCGTCGCGTAGACGAGGTGGAACTCGTAGTCCTCGTACGCCTGCTTCACGCGCGTGACGACTTCCGACAGCCGGCCCAGCGCCCACTGGTCCAGCGGCAGCAGCTCCGCGTACGGCACCGTGTGCAGCGCCGGGTCGAAGTCATACAGGTTGCTCAGCGCGTAGCGCACCGTGTTGCGAATCTTCCGGTAGCCCTCCGACAGGCCCTTGAGAATCTGGTCCGACAGGCGCACGTCGTTGCGGTAGTCGCTCGCCGCCACCCACAGGCGCAGCACCTCCGCGCCGTACTGCTGGATGATCTTCTCCGGCGCCACCACGTTGCCCAGGCTCTTCGACATCTTCTCGCCCTTGCCGTCCACCACGAAGCCGTGCGTGAGGCACGCCTTGTAGGGCGACATGTCGCGAGTCCCCACCGCCACCAACATGGACGAGTGGAACCAGCCCCGGTGCTGGTCACTGCCCTCCAGGAAGAGGTCCGCCGGAATCCGCTGCCTGCGCTCCAGCACCGCGGAGAACATGCACGCCGAGTCGAACCACACGTCGAGGATGTCCGTCTCGCGGCGGAACTCCCCGTGCCCGCAGCGCGAGCACTTGAAGCCCTCGGGAAGGAAGTCCTTCACCGGCGTGCGGTACCACACGCCCACGCCTTCCTTCTCGACCTGGGCCGCGACCTTCTCCATCAGCTCCGGCGACACGAGCGACTCGTCACAGCCGTCGCAGTACGCGATGCAGATGGGCACGCCCCACGTGCGCTGACGGCTGATGGTCCAGTCTGGCCGCGTCTCCAGCATGCCCCGGATGCGGCTATGCCCCCACGAGGGCACCCACTTGACCTTGTCCACCTCCGCCAGCACCTCCTGACGGAACGTCTTCTCCCCGTGGAACGGCACGTCCATGGGGATGAACCACTGGTACGTCGCGCTCAGGATGATGGGGTTGTGGCAGCGCCAGCAGTGCGGATAGCTGTGCGCCACCGTGTCCTTCGCGTCGTTCAGCAACGCGCCCTTCTCCACCAGGACGGCGATGACGAGCGGGTTCGCCTCGAACACGCGCTTGCCCGTGAGCGCCTCCCCCACCGTGTCGTCGTAGCGGCCGTCCGGGCGCACCGGGTTGTAGATGTCCAACCCGTAGCGCAGGCCGACCTCGTAGTCCTCCTGGCCATGCCCCGGCGCCGTGTGCACCAGGCCCGTACCGGCATCCAGCGTCACGTGCTCGCCCAGGACGATGCGGCCCCGGCGCTCGTAGAACGGGTGCTGGTACGTCAGGTGCTCCAAATCCTGGCCCTGCGCGTACGCGAGGATGCGCGACGGGTCCACCAGCGCCGCCGCGGACACCTCGCCGCCCGGCAACTCCACGTGCTTCACCGCCAGCTCGTCCGACTTCACCTCCGCCAGCACCTTGGGCAACAGGTCCTTGGCCACGCAGATGACGCGCGAGCCGAGCTGGTAGAACACGTACTCCAGCTCCGGATTGACGGAGATGGCCAGGTTGGCCGGCAGCGTCCACGGCGTCGTCGTCCAGATGGCGAAGGCGACGTCCTTGCCCTTCAGCGCGGGCACCCGCTCGGCGACTTCAGGGCCGGCCGCGAAGGCCACGTACACGGACGGGGACTCGTGCTCCTCGTACTCAACTTCCGCCTCCGCCAGCGCCGTCTGGTCATACAGACACCAGTACACGGGCTTCTTGCGGCGGTAGAGCATGCCCCGGCGCGCGAAGACGGCCAGCTCACGGATTTCCTGCGCCTCGTACGCGAAGTCGAGCGTCTTGTAGGGCGCGTCCCACGAGCCGAACACACCCAGCCGCTGGAACTCCGCCTTCTGGATGTCGATGAACTCCAGCGCGTACGCGCGGCACTGCTCCAGGAAGGCGTCGCGCGACAGGGTGCGCTTGTCCACCTTCTTGTCCTTCAGCCGCTTCTCGACGGCCTGCTCAATCGGCAGGCCATGCGTGTCCCAGCCCGGGATGAAGTCGCACCGGCGGCCCACCTGGTTGCGGTACTTCACCACGATGTCCTTGAGGACCTTGTTGAGCGCGTGGCCGGCGTGGAGGTGGCCGTTGGCGTAGGGCGGGCCGTCCGGCAGCACGAAGGGCTCACCCGCCGCGTTCTTCTCCAGAATCTTTCCCCAGATGCCCCGCTCCGCCCACCAGCCGAGCATCCGTGGCTCGAGCTGCGCCAGGTTCCCCTTCATCGGGAACTCCGTGCGCGGCAGGTTGACCGAGTCCTTGAAGTCCTTGTCCTGGGAGGGCGTGTCGCTCATGTCGACAGCGCCCGTAACACGCTCGGTTCAGCGCTTCAATCACCCGCGGGCTTCGCGTCCTCGGGAGAAACGGTGCGCCGCACGATGATGACGGCCAGCCTGCCATCCTTGGCCGGGGTCAGCTTGAGCTGCATCTCGTCCTGGCTGGAGCGATACACCCGGGGCTCGACTTCCTCGAAGCCCGCCTGGGTCAGCTCGTTGCGGTAGAAGACCTCCACGTCCGCCGCCTTCGCGCTCACCGAGTAGACGAGCGTCCGCGCCCCCTCCATGTCCGTCTGCATCATCCCCGCGCCCCCGGGATAGATGGGCGCGACGTTGGACTGCGGACGCGGCCCCTGCGACAGGTCCGCCTGTCCCAGGAACACCGTCGTCGTCCCGTCCGGATTGGGCTGGAGGATGGCCGTGTAGGAGACGAAGGCGCGCGTGTCGATGGCGGTAATCATCGGCTCGCGCAACAACTGCGGCTGACGCGACTCCGGCGGGACATGCAGCCCCCACGACAGGAAGCGGTCCACCAGCGCCTGGAGGATGTCCTCCGGCCGCGCCTTGCTGCGCACCGCGCTGAGCTTCACCGGGACACCGCTGGAGAGCACCGGCTGCGTCACCTCCACCACGCCCACGACGCCGGGCACCTCCCACTTGAAGGGCGTGCGCTGGGCGGCGGCCTGTCCGGCGGACAGCAGCCCCCACACCAGCAGACCCCAGGCTCCGCTCCTCACGCGCGCCATCTAGCGGACCCGTCCGCTCTTGCCCTTGCGGGGCGACTCCAGGCCCTCCGGGTCCACGCAGCGCTCCGCGCACTCGTTGAACTTCTTGTCCTGCTTCTCCTGACAGCGGAGGGCGCAGGACTGGAAGGGCCCGGGCTTCGTGGGGTCGTCCGAGGGCGAGGGACACCGGTCCATGCACGAGCGCATGGTGGCGTCGGCCTTGGTGGTGCACTCCATGCTGCACTGGTTGCCATCCGCCAACGCCAGCTGAGCCATGAGCACGGCGCCCAGGCCCAGCATCCAGCGCCCACCCGAGAGGGACACGCGCGTCATCTCAATCACAGTCCTTTCCCAGGAAGCAGCCGCCATTGCCGAAGCGCTCCAGGTGAGCCGCGCCATACGGGAACGTGGTGACGCCGATGATGGAGCCCGGCGTCGTGGGCCAGATGCGGGAGATGGGGTCCATGAGGGGCGGGGCCTGGATGAAGTTGACGACGTCCTCACCCGCCGCGCTCATCCAGAAGGTCTTCTCCATCATGCCCAGGCCCACCATGGCGAGCGCCGTGGGAGGCAGCGGGTTCCAGAACAGCGTGGCCTGCGCCAGGTTGCTCGCGGCGGTGGGGATGGGCAGCGTCGTCGGCGCGTAGGTGGACCACACCGCCGCGTGCATGGGCGCGTTGGTGCAGGGGATGAGCTGGTCCTGCATCAAGATGTTGCAGGTGGCCGACTCCAGCGGGCCCGCGAGCCCCCAGTCATCCACGAGCATGGAGAAGCGGCCGTTGCAGGTGCCGCCCACCGCGCGGCCCACCGCGCAGACCCGGAGGTTGGTGAGGGAGTTGTCCAGGTTTTGCTTCTGGTAGAGCGCGCCGTCCGAGGGGCCGTCAAGGAACGAGCTGGGAAAGCGCCAGGTGCTCAGCGTGGCCTGGGCGCCGCACGCCGTGCCGCCGTTGTCCCGGTAGACGAGCCGGGTGGGAATCGCACCCGTCCAGCCCACGCCCACGTCCATGCCGCAGCGCACCTGCATGCCGGTGCCCTGCGTGAATACCTGGGTGATGCGGCCGGCGCCCGGAGCGGAGGACAGGCCCTTGAAGTCCGAGTAGCGCGCCTCGGCGTTCGCGGCGGCATCCCGCATGGAGTCCTCCGCGTCGTCATACGAGACGGGGATGGTGTGCATCTCCCCGTGCGTGCCATCCCACAGCGCGGAGACCGCGGCCTCCTGCACCTTCAGCGACAGGAAGCCCACCTCCGCGAAGTGGATGCCGAAGGCGATGATGGTGACGAACAGCGTGGTGCCGATGGCCGCTTCGAGCAGGGCCTGGCCCCGAGCGTTCCGGCGCTGACGACGAGAGCGGCGCGGTGTCATCACTGAAGCCCCTTGAAGCCCGCGTTGCGCAGCTCCTGGAAGGTCTGCGCCGCGACGGGCGAGCTGATTCCCAACGTCCCGATGGCGTCGCGCACGCCATTGTTGTCGATGTCCGCGCCCACGAGCGTGGCGCGCCAGTACGGATTGAGCAGGTTGGGCGGCTCGCTCCAGTGGTGGAAGCCCAGGCTCTCACCGCGGTGGTAGTAGGCGATGCCCGTGGACAGCGCCGTCTGCGTGCTGTTGGGCGTGCCATCCGCCAGGTTGAAGCTGGTCGCGTCGTACACGTTGCCCGCGCTTCCGGACTCGAAGCGGTAGCGGAAGGACAGGTCCCACGGGTCCAGCTTGCGCGCCATCAGGTCTCTCTGGACGACGGCGAAGTTCTTCGGCTGGCCGTAGTTGTTGCCCTCGCCGTTGAGCAGCAGCGTGAGGTTGTAGTCCAGGAACGGCGGCCAGATGCCAGGGCACGACGAGGGCCCACCCAGGCAGGGCGCCAGCATGTGATTGAAGGGGCCACCGGCATCAGCACCGCCCGTCCACCTGTGCTCGGGCCGGGGCATGAAGCCCCCCGACGACACCAGGGACGCCGTGGTCGACTGGGTCCCCGCGACGCTCGCGGGACAGGCGACGGGGTTTCCGCCATGCAGCAGGTGGTTGTACATCCAGCCGATGCGGCCCTGCTCATCTCCCGTGAGCGCGGGAGCATAGGGAGGCAGCAGCGGCACCTTCCGCCCCGGCTTGCCGAAGTACGTCGTCCCGTTGGTGGTGGGCAGCACCGTCACATCGTCCGGAAGCCAGATGACGAAGTCCAGGTTGGCCTGGTGCGCGGTGTAGTCCCCCAGTCGCCACTGGCGGTGGGTGACGAAGTGGAAGCCGCGGCTGCCCATGGCCGCGTTGACGGCGTGCGCGACGGTGAGCGGCAAATCACAGACGGCGCCGTCGTCCGTGCAGGCGATGCCGCCACTCAGCTCGCCCTCGTTGACGCCGCCGATGTCGGGCACCCTCCAGGCGGAGTCCCCCACGAACTTCCCCGGACCCTCGATGTTGCGCAGAATCCTGTTCGTGAAGTGCTGGCTCCCCAGGGCGTCGCGCAGGTCGCGGTAGTTGTCCTGCTGCGCGACGTAGAACGCTCCCTGCGCGATTTGGTGCGCGAGAATCTGGAGGTTCACCATGAAGTCCATGGACTGGAACACGGCCTCCACGCGCGCCTGCTCGATGCGCAATTGCGTCTGGAGCATCCCCAGGTCGGACACGCCCTGGCGCCCGCAGCGGCACTTCTCCCGACACCACGAGCTCTTCGCGGCGCAGGGACAGCCGGTGGCCATGGCCAGCTGGTAGGGCTTCTTGCCAATGCCGAAGCCCGTGTTGGCCGCGTTGAGCTGCGCGCGGTAGAGGCTGGCCCAGCTCACCAGGCTGGTGGCGCCCGCCTGCGCCACCGCGTGGCCAATCTGCGCGCGGTTCATCACCGCGATGTTGTTGAAGGTGCGCGCGGTGGCCACCGCGTTGGAGTAGGCCGCCGCGTCCGCCACCGTCTGCAGTTCAATGCGCTCACGCACCTTCATGGAGAAGGAGAGCGTCATGGTGACCATGAGCACCATCAACAAGGTGCCCAGCACGAACAGCACCAGCGTCTGACCGCGAGACAGGGAGCGCTTCATCGGGGGCAGTCCATGGTGGCGAAGTGGCGCCGCTTGGCGGGCGTCAGCATCCGCATGGTGAAGCTGGTTTCAATGGGGAAGACGTACTCCTCGCGAGCCACCCGCGAGGCCAGCTCGGAGCGGATGTCACCCGCCAGGTTGAGCGGCGTGGAGAACTCCCCCGCGTTCCAGTTGGCGTTGCGCTCCGCGGGCATCAGCGGATTGGCGGCCGTGTAGTCCTGGATGCCCATCTGCGCCATGAACATGCGCGACATCACCCAGTTCGCGAACGGGATGCGCATCGGGTACCAGTAGATGAGCTGCACCTCCAGCCGCCGCAGGTGCCCCGGGTCGTCGAACGCGCGGTCCTGCGGGCCGTCGATACCGCCCCCCACCAGCGCCCGGTTGATCCACACGATGCCGCCGGTGTGCACGCCGTCCAGGCCGCTCCGGTAGCGGTTGTCCCGGCGCGCGCCGAAGGCCGCCGCCAGCTTCGCCGGCGCGCCACCCCCGCCACCATGCCGCACCTCGTCGGTGGCGCTCGACATGCCCAGGAACGAGTGGAACGAGGGCAGCAGCGCGAGGATGGCCGCGTGGGTCATCCGCTCGCACTCGCCATGCGCCACGCTGCCCGCCCGGGTCGCCTGGAACGCCGCGTACTGCGCCAGCACGCGCGCCTGCAACATCAGGAACAACTGCAACGTGCCCAGCAACAGGAACACCACCAGCGGCAGGGTGATTGCCGCCTCCACCATGGCTTGTCCTGACTGGCCAACATTCCTTCGAGGGTAGGAATTCATGGCAGCACGCATGTTCCAGGGATTTACCCCCCAGAAGACATACGTCAACTTGCCCGTCGCAAAGGGGCTGTCTCCCAGTCAGCGCTACAGGCCGGGCAGCGCGTGTGTCGCGTGTGTCACGGGAATCCCCCGGGGCGCGGCGACCCCAGGGGCGTGGATCAGCGTGATTTCATGCCCTTGGTATCGAGCTGATACTTCTTCACCAGCCGCTCGATGGACTTCCTGTGCAGGCCGCTCTCCCGGGCGGCGCGGGAGAGGTTCCCCTCGCAGCGGGTGAGGACGCTGGTGACGTACTCCCGCTCGAAGTTCTCCAGGAGCTGCTCCTTGGCGTCCTTGAAGGACAGGTGCTCGTTGAAGGGCAGCGGCCCCTCGCGGGCCTGCCCCCGCACCCGGGGCGGGAGACTGGCTGGCTGGATTTCTTCGCCCTCGCTGAACGTGAGCACGTGAGACAGGACGTTCATCAGCTCGCGCACGTTGCCCGGCCACGCGTAGGACATCAGCAGGCTCATGGACTCCGCGGAGAAGCGCTTCTTGCCGTGCTTGAGGACGACCTCCGGGTCCGCGAGGGCTTCCTTGAGGATGAGGGGGATGTCGTCGCGGCGCTGGCGCAGCGGCGGGAGCTGAATCGTAATCACCGACAGGCGGAAGTAGAGGTCCTCGCGGAAGTTGCCCGCCTGAATCTCCTTCATCAAATCCCGGTTGGTGGCGGCGATGACGCGGCAGCTCACCTCGATGACGTCGTTGCCGCCCACGCGGCGCACCTCGTGGTTCTCCAGCACGCGCAACAGCTTGGGCTGCAGGTCCAGGCGCAGCTCGCCCAGTTCGTCCAGGAAGATGGTGCCGCCGTGCGCGCGCTCGAAGGCGCCGGGGCGTCCGCTCACCGCGCCGGTGAAGGCGCCCTTCTCGTGGCCGAACAGCTCGCTCTCGATGAGGTTGGGCGGGATGGCGCCGCAGTCGAGCACCTCCATGGGCGACTTGTTGCGACCCGACAGCTCATGGATGGCGCGCGCCACCAGCTCCTTGCCGGTGCCCGTCTCGCCCTGGATGATGACGGAGACATCGAGCGGGGCGATCTTCTTGATGAGCCCGAATATCTGGCGCATCTTCATGCTCTGGCCGACCATGCCGCACAGCTCGCCGTCGCGGTCCGGCTCGATGGTGACCTCCTCATCGAGCGGCGCGAAGGTCAGCACGGACGAGCCCGCGCGAATCTGCGAGCCCGGTGAGAGATAGGCCCGCTCGATTCTGCGGCCGTCCAGGAACGTGCCGTTGGTGGAGCCCAGGTCCACCAGCAGATAGCCGCGCTCGGTGAACTGGATTTCGAAGTGGTGGCGACTGGCGGTGCGGTCCTCCACGAGCACCAGGTCATTGCCCGGGTGCGCGCCGCAGCGCAGGCGTTCCTTGTCGCTGACGACGGAGCGTCCGGTGTCCGGCCCGGAGGCCACGGCCAGCCGACACTTGTGGAGCTTCACCGTGGTACGCGGGTCCACCACGAGCGTCTCTCCCAGCAACGGAGAGTGGGCAAGGTCTAACCCGGCGGCATCTCCGGGGCTGGTGTGGATGTCGTCGGGATGCGGATCTGTCGCGCTCATCTCCGTTCGAGGATAGCAAACGCGAACCACGTCACCCGCCCCGTCCGGCGGTACATGGTACGCTCGGGTGCTCCGCCCATGTCTCCCCGAAAAATCCAGCAGAAGAAGGCCCCGGCCACGCCTGGGTCCCCGGCACCCGAGCGCCCCGCGCCGCGTCGTTCACGCGTGAAGAAGACGGTGGCCATCCTGTCCCGGAAGCGCTCGCTCTACTCGACACGCCGGTTGGTATCCGCCATTCGGGAGCGGGGCCACCGGCCGCTGGTGCTGGACACTCTGCGTTGCTGCCTGCTGCTCGCGCAAGGCGCACCGCGCATGACGTACCGCGGTGTGGAGATGAAGGGCGTGGACGTCGTCGTGCCGCGCATCGGCGCGTCCATCACCGCCTATGGGCTGGCGGTGGTGAATCACTTCGAGATGATGGGTGTTCCGGTACTCAACCCTCCGTCGTCCATCGCACGCAGCCGCGACAAGCTGCGCGCGCTCCAGTTCCTGTCGCGTTCCGGACTGGACATCCCGCGCACGGTGATGGCGCATGACCGCAGCAACGTGCGCCGGCTGGTGGAAGAGGTGGGCGGGCTGCCCGTCATCATCAAGCTCATCAAGGGCACGCAGGGCGTGGGGGTGATGATCGCTCACACGCTGCCGGAGGTGCAGACCATCCTGGACACGTTCTGGGACCTGGGTCAGGAAATCGTGCTCCAGGAGTTCGTCGCGGAGAGCGAGGGCCGCGACGTGCGCGCGCTCGTGGTGGGCAGTCGGGTGGTGGGCGCGATGCGTCGCAAGGCGAAGAAGGGCGAGTTCCGCTCCAACATCCACCGCGGCGGTGAAGGGCAGGCAATCGAGCTTCCTCCCGCGTACATGGAAGCCGCTGTGCGGGCCGCGAACATCATCGGCCTGGAGGTCGCCGGCGTGGACATGCTGGAGGGCCACGCGGGACCCCGGTTGATGGAGATCAACTCCAGCCCTGGCTTCGAGGGACTGGAGGGCGCCACGGGACGGGACATCGCGGGAGAAATCATCGACCACGCGCTGGCTTACGCCGGGTCGAAGTCGGGTGGTCCGCAGGCCTTCGGAGAGTAGGCACGAAGGGCCGTGGAGGTTGCTCGCATGCCCTGAAGCAAGCGAGCAGCCTGGGCCACAGCTACCTCGGATGCTCCTCAGGAACACAGGAATGCATTCAGCGGCCGAGTGTCATGGGGAGTTGGCAGCAGCGCGGCGTGGCCTCTAATCTGGCGGCCCCCCATGAAAACGCTGCACAAGCCGCTGCAGATCACCGTGTACCAGGATGTGTTGTGCTCCTGGTGCTATCTCGCCGACCTGCGCCTGGACGTCTTGCGCCAGGAGTTGGGCGAAGCCGTCCGCTGGAGCGTGAGGCCTTATCCGCTTCGCGTGCACGATGTGCTTCCCACGGAGCGCGAGAAGCGCGGCCTCGTGGAAGAAGTGCAGCGCGCGCAACGCGAGTCGGACCAGACCGCTCCGCTGTTGTCCACGGACCTGTGGCTGGGTGGAGACCCACCGCGCAGCAGCGTGCCGGCACTGGCGGCGCTCGAGGCCGCGCGACTCCAGGGACCGCAGGCGCGCGCCTTCCTCGCGCGGGCCATGCAGCGCGCCGCGTTGGAGCAGGGCGTCAACGTGTCGCGCCCGGACGTGGTGTTCGAGCTGGCGTCGCGCGTGGGCCTGGCGATGAACGAGTTCTCCGCCGCGTTCCGCTCAGAGGAGACACGCCGGCTCATCCTGGATGAGCACCGCGACGCGACGGGCCGCGGCGTGCGCGGCGTGCCCACGCTCGTCATCGGCGGGCGGTGGATGCTGTGCGGTCTGCGCGAGCTGACCGAGTACCGCGAGCACATCCTGGCCTGCATGGGCCGGGTGGCCACGCCCCGCTCGGGTTCCTCCGAGCGGCTGGTGCACTGACGCACGTCCCGCACCGGGGCCCGCATCCCTTCGCGGGCCCCGACGAGCGACGTCAGACTTCTTCCGCGCCCTTGCTGAGCGACAGGTAGAGGCCGGCGAGCAGCAACTGGAAGAAGGCCAGGGCGGGGATGCCCGGCAGACAGCACAGGAAGATGCCCACGATGAAGATGACGGCGCCGATGAACATGGTGCCGAGCATGCCCATGCGCTGCCCCTGAGCGGCGGCGAAGCAGCGCTTCAGCGTCTCCACGGGACCCGGGTTCTCCGCATCCACGAGCGCCGGCTGCATGAGCACCAGCGGCATGACGAGCCAGAGCCCAGGGAAGATGTAGAGCCCGATGCCCACCACGAACATCACCACGTAGACATGCGTGGGCGCGTTCGACATCGCCGCTTCGACCGCCGCCGCCGAGTTCCCCACGTCGAGCGGTATCCCCGTCATCCCGAGGAACACCGCGAGCGCGGCGCCGAAGCAGAGGATGATGACGGGGAGCATCACCGCGAACGACAGCAGCAGGGTGAGCAGGTAGGGCACCAGCTTGGAGAACTGCGAGAACATCCGCCCCAGGTCGGCGCGCTGGCCCTGGAGCACGTCCAGGCACATGCGGGTGATGCCGAGGGTGCCCATGCCCTGGATGACCCACGACACCACGGTGCCCACGATGACCATCAGCACGGTGACGGTGGTGCTGCCCGACAGCCCGCCGATGAAGGACAGAATCTGGGAGACGAAGCTGCCCACCATCGCGGCCGCGAAGAAGAGGATTGCGCCCACGCTGAGCATCACCCACTCGCGCTTGAACCGCTCCCAGCACACCTCCAGCAGCCCGCCAATGGACCAGTTGTGGCGGTCCAACGGGAAGGCCTGACCCAGGCCCTCGCGCTCACGACAGGTGGGACAGTGCACGTGCGTGCCGCCCTCGCTGCACGCGTCGCACATGAAGTTGCCGCAGCGCGTACAGGTCCGCTGCGCGAGGTGATCCGGGTGCAACGGGCACATCGCCCCCCTGCCCCGACCAAAATCCGATTCCGACATGGGTGCCCTTCTCCTCGCGCGACGGGTCCAGAAAGCCCCGGTGCTCGCATCGCGCTCACACCGCACCTACACCAGCCGGCACGGTGTTCACCAGGGCACACCCCCGGTTAAAGAGGGAGCAGGCGGGCAAGAAGGAGTCCGGCGTGAATTTCCTCCCGGGCCGCCCGTCTTCAGCCCGTGGTCGCGAAGAGGGACTGGCTGGAAGTGCCCTTCGCACGGGAGACTCGTCACATGCGCCGACTGCTCGCACTCGCCATCCCTCTTGCCCTGATGATGGGGACGGGCTGCTACGCCCACTATCACGGCCCCGCCGCCCGCCGCCCCGTGGTGGCGGTGGTGGACTACCGGTTCTCGGGCGACCACCCCATTCCGGACCACGACGGTGGCGGCTGGTGCCCGTACGACCACGTCCACACGCACGGCTACCGCCCGGCCGAGACGCACTACGTCTACACGGACGACGTCTACTACTACCAAGGGCCGACGATGGTCTGGTACTGGGACTTCCACCTGGATCCGCTCGGGGCGTCGTGCGGCCTGCACGGGCGTCACTCGCACGACTACTACCCGAACGCGGGCCGGGCGTACCGCTGGGAGCGCAACCGCGGCTACGTGTATGACCGGACCCACGCCGCCTCCGCGGGCTACGGCTACAGCCGGGCCAGGTCGCGCCCCGCTTCTCGCGGCTCCGTGTCTCGCAACGACGACCGTCCCTCGAACCGGCCTCCTCCCTCCGGCACCGGCTGGGGCACCCAGCCTCCTCGCGGCGGCTCCCGATACGACGGGGACAACAACGGCGGCAGCTGGGGCGGCGGGAACAACTCGGGCGGCAACAACGGCGGTGGTTACGGCCGGGGCAACAGCGGGCGGGACAGGGATGATGACCGCGGCGGCTCGCGTCCCGGGCGCGGCCAGGGGCGAGACCGCGATGACGACAACAACGGCGGTGGCTGGGGCAGCTCCGGCGGCGGCAACAACGGCGGCTACGGCAACAACGGCGGGACGCCTCCGGGCGGCAGTGGCTCCAGCGGTGGCAGCTCCGGTGGTGGCTACGGCAACAGCGGCGGTGGCAGCTCCGGTGGTGGCAGCTCCGGTGGTGGCGGGTACAACGGCGGGACTCCTCCGAGCGGCAGTGGCTCCGGTGGCGGCAGCTCCGGTGGTGGCAATGGCCGAGGCAATCGCGACAACGACAACGACCGCGGAAACAGCAGCAACGGGGGCAGCAGTGGCGGCTGGGGCAGCGGTGGCGGACGCGGGAGCAGCGGTGGAAGCAGCGGTGGCGGGAGCAGCAGCGGTGGAAGCAGCGGTGGCGGCAGCAGCAGCGGCGGCTGGGGCAGCGGTGGCGGACGCAGCAGCAGCGGCAGCAGCAGTGGAGGGAGCAGCGGCGGAGGCCGGAGCTCCGGTGGAAGCTGGGGCAGCGGTGGCGGCAGCAGCGCCCCGAAGAGCTCGGGTGGCGGCTCGTCCGCGCCGGGTGGTCGCGGTGGTTCCAGCAACTCCAAGGACAACAAGGGCGGCTGGCGCTGAGCCCACGGGCGGCACCCCCGCCCTCCAAAGCTGATGGATTTCCGACACCGGGCTGCGTCCCTCGTGCTTCCCAGGCGAGTGACGGCCCGGTGTCTGTGTTTGCGGCGTCGGACAGGGGACGGAGCGTTCGCGGGCGGATTGCCGCTCGACGGGGGCATGGAAATGTTGCCGACCGATGAAGCGCCCAATCCTGCTGGCCTCCTGTGTACTTCTCGGGCTCGTGTCGTCCGGCTGCGGCTCCGGCGGACCTGCTCCGGACCCCGGCTTCCAGACCGAGGACGCCGAGTCGGTGGACCTGGACAACCTCCGCATCCGCGTCAGCGGGCAGGCGCAGGTGCTGCCCGAGGCCGCGCGACTGCTCACGTCCCTGGGACAACCGGTGCCCTTGCTCGGCGGCATGCCCGTCGCCATCGAGGAGCCGCTGCGCGTGGCGGTGAATGACCTCAATGCGACGTTCGGCACGGGCGCCATCGCCGAAGACGGCGCCTTCGCCGTGGCGGAGGTCCCCGTGCGCGAGGTGCACCAGGGGCTGGCCGTGGGACTCAACGGCCCGGGCTTCGTGCGCACCGTCACCGTTGTCTACGACAGCGTCTTCACCGGCGCGCGGCCTCGCACGGATGTCATCGAAGCGAGCGCCTGGGCCCTGCCGGAGCAGTTCCACGACGCGCTGTGCACGGCCATGGGTGAACCGCTGCTGCGCGGCCACACGGAAGACCGGGCCCGCACCCTTCGCGACGCGGGCTTCGCGCTGGGCCGCGTCGTCGACGAGAACGGCCAGCCTCGCGCCGGCGTGCGCGTGGTGCCGGACCGGAGCGAGCTGACGGAGCGCATCTACTACCCGACCTCGGACCTGAACGGCGTCAACCAGGCGGGCACCTCCGCGGAGGGCCTGTTCCTCTACGTCCACACCGCCGGGGACGCGGAGACGTTCCGGCTGGGCGTGGAGGGCGAGGACACCTACGTGGCTCGCAACGTGGCGGTCGCTCCCGGTTGGGGCCTGGTGCTCACCCTGTACCCCGGACTGCATCCGCCACCGTGAGCGGCACTCAGGCGGGCACCCTGCCCCGCCGTGCGACGCGCGAGGGGGCGCGCATGCGCATCCATGTCCCGGACAGGTGCGTGAGGAACGAGGCAGCGGGCCGCCGCGCGTGACACGGCCGCCCACCCTTGGCGGAAGCACCCGTGCGTTCCGGGGGGACGCCGATGAATCGGACCTGGAGGGCCCAGTCCCGCAGCCAGGCCATGGCCCGCGCGCTCGCATGGGTCGCGGTGGCGGGCGCGCCTCTGCTGGGGCTGCTCTCGCTCGCCGGCTGGGCCGTCTTCGCGCACTCACCGTGGCCAGAAGCCGCGGGCATGCCCATGACAGCGCCACGGACGGGCGTCGCGCTGGTGCTCGGAGGCGTGGCGCTCGGTCTGTACCTGCCCACCCGCCCCTCCCGCGCGCGCCGACGACTGTCCTCCCTCTGCGCGGTGGGCATGTGCCTCATCGCCTGCATCAGCCTGCTGCAAGAGGTGGCGGGCCTGCCACCGGCGCTGGAGTCCTTCCTCGCGAGGACCTTCGGTGTCCTCAGCGCGACGATTCTCCCCTCCCCCCTCACGCCCCTCAGCGTGCTGTTCCTGGGCAGTGCCCTGCTGCTACCGGACCGCGCCGGGACTCGACAGGTGTGGCGGGACGCGCTCGTGGTGGCGGCGCTGCTGGTCGCGCTGCTGGGCTTCAATGGACTGCTGCTCGGTCCGCTCTTCGCGTCGGGCGGCGAGTCCCTTCCCCCCAGGCGCGGCATGGGCTTGTACACGGCGCTGGGGGTACTGCTGCTCGGCGTGGGCCTGCTCTGCGCGCGGCCGGAGCGGGGCCTCGCGGGGCGAATCACGCGGGACACGCTCGGTGGGTTCCTCGCGCGTCGGCTCGTGCCCGTGGCAATCCTGGGGCCTTCGCTCCTGGGCGCGGCCCTGTCGCTGCTCAGCCTGGAGGGGATGCTCGGTCGCGAGGCGAAGCTGCCCATCTTCGCCACCTTGTTGAGCGCGGGCGGCGCCGTGCTGGTGCTGCTATCCGCGCGGGCCCTGGACACGCTGGAGGCGGGACGTCGACGCGCCACCGCGGCGCTCGAGGCCTCCGAGGCTCGCTACCGGGGGCTGCTGGAGACGACACCGGAGCCGCTGTTGATAGTGGACCCGGAGGGGCTGCTGCGCTTCGTCAACACGGAGGCGGAGCGCGTGTTCGGCCATCCGCGCGAGGCGCTGCTGGGCCGCGAGGTGGAGCTGCTCGTGCCAGAGGGACTCTTCGGCGGACGCAGCCTGGGGGGCCTGTCGAATGCCCGCGCCATGCATGGCCTGCGCGCCGATGGCACCCGGGTGCCCCTGGAAGCACGCCTGCGCCAGGTTCCCGGCCCCGAGGGCGGCAGCCTGCTCGCCGTGCTCCGCGACGTCACCGAGCGGGAGCGGGCCACCGACCGCCTGCGGGCCGCCCACGAGGAAGCGGAGGTGCAGCGCGGTCTGCTCCAGGCCGTGCTGAATCACGCACCGGTGGGGGTGCTCTTCATCGACCCGGAGCAGGGCACCCTGGTGTCGAACCCCTTCGCGGAGACCTTGCTCGGGCCGCTTCCGGCGCGAGCGAAGCGCGGCTCGTACCTGAGCCGACTGCGCCATCCAGACGGACGTCCCATGAAGATGGAGGAGCTGCCTTCGAGCCGGGCGGCGAAGAGTGGAGAGGTGGTGGGCCCGGTCGAGGTCAAGCTCGTGCGCCCGGATGGAAGGACGACCCCCGTGCTCATCACCGCCGCGCCCGTGCTCGGGCCGCAAGGCGAGCAGCGCGGCGTGGTCGTCACCGGCCATGACCTCACGCCCCACCGCGAGCTGGAGCGGCTGCGCGAGGAGTACGTGAGCCTCATCTCCCATGACCTGCGCAACCCGCTGCAAGGCATCACCCTGCGAGCGAGCATGCTGCTGCGCGCACTGAAGGAGCGTCACCTGGAGCGCGAGGAGCTGCTCACGGACGCCATCCTCCGCAACGTGGCGTGGATGAGCTCCATGATTGAAGAGCTGCTGGAGGGCTCGCGCCTGGAGTCCCGCCGCATCGAGCTGCGCCGCGAGCAGACGGACGTGGTGCGCTTCCTCGAGGACGTGCTGGAGCGGGACGTCCCTCCGGACCTGCGCGAGCGCTTCCGCCTGGAGGTGACGACGCCGCTGCCCATGACCTGGGTGGACGCCCGACGCCTGGAGCGGGTGCTGTCCAACCTGCTGGGCAACGCGGCCAAGTACGGTCCACCCGACAAGCCCGTGGTGGTGCGCGCATCGTCTCGCGAGGGCTGGGTCGTGGTGTCGGTGCGAGACGAAGGCCCGGGGCTCGCACGCGAGGACACCGAGCACGTCTTCGACAAGTACTACCGGACGCGACAGGGCAGCGCGTCCGACACCCAGGGCCTGGGGCTGGGGCTCTACATCTGCCGGCTCATCATCGAAGCGCACGGCGGCCACATCTGGGTGGAGAGCGAGCCGGGCCGGGGCGCCACCTTCTGCTTCAGCGTGCCCACGGCCCCCAAGGACCCCGCGAGCCCGGAGCCGCCTCTTCTTCCAGAGGGGCCCGGGTCGAAGGGAATCACTTGAGACCTAGCGGCGCGCCACCCAGCGAGGAAGCCAGTCCGGCGCCTTCGCGGTGGTGAGCCGCGTCTGGCCGCTGCCATCGGCGCGCATGAGGTACACGTCCGTGTTGCCCTCGCGCTCCGACGTGAAGGCCAGGTACTTCCCGTCAGGACTCCACGCCGGCATGTCGTCGCGGTGCGTTCCGTCCGTCAGCGCCACCGGCGCGCCTCCCGCCACCGGAACCATCCAGAGGCGACTGAGTCCCTCGGGCGCGCGGCTCACGTAGACCAGACGCTGTCCGTCCGGGCTGAAGGCCGGCTCGCGCTCGTCGCCGGAGAAGCCGCTCCCCGACACCGCGCGCAGGTCCGAGCCATCCGGGCGCACCAGGTACAGCCGCTCCTTGTCCTCCCGGTCGCTGACGAAGACGAGCCACTGTCCATCCGGACTCCACAGCGGAGAGCGGTCCTCGCGGTGGAAGGCGGTGAGACGCCGCTCCTCCGTGCCGTCCGCCTTCGTCACGTAGATTTCAGGGTCGCCCTCGCGACTGCACACGAAGGCCACTTCCTTGCCGTCCGGCGAGATGGAGGGTTCGAAGCAGCCCTCCTTCACCTGTGTCAGCCGCACCTCCGGCGCGCCCTCGCGAGGCTCCAGGCGCACCAGGTCGCTGAAGCCCTGGGCATCCGACTCCGCCACGAGCCACGAGCCATCCGGCGCCCAGCTCGCGTTGCGCGCCCGGGCCCTGGGGGCATGCAGCGGCACCGCGTCTCCACCCGCGAGGGGTTGGACTCGGAGCTGCTGGAACTGAATCCCGCCCTGCTCGCGCACGGCCACCACCAGCAACGACTTCCCGTCCGGAGACACCGGGCCGGGGTAGTCGTCCTCCGGGCCTCGGGTGATTTGCGTCTCCGTCCCGTCGGGACCCACCTGCCACACGTCCTTCTGTCCCGCCCGCTCCGACAGGAAGACCACGACGCCCGGAATGGCGCGTGCCTCCTCCTTCGACAGCGGCCCGGTGCCCGACGCCCCGCCACACCGGCCGGAGCATCCGACGCCGAGCACGGCGAGCGCGGCAAGACTCCACCGCGCTCGCCACGGCCAGGAACGCGGCATCCGTTCTCGGCCTTGCTTCCTCACGTCATCGCACCCGGATGGCGTCCGCCATGACGACGTAGCCTTCGGTGGCCCAGCGGCTGAGCTTCACCTGGTTCCAGCCCGCGGCGAAGCTGTACGTGCCCAGGGCGACCCACGCGCCGCCGTTGGCCTGCTGGTTCACCGTCACCGTGCTGTCGCCACCCGTGTGGCTGATGATGAACGGCGCCGCCGCAGAGCGGTTGGTGCCGGCCACCCACCACCCGTCGATGGTCTTCGTGCCCGCGGACGCCATGTAGAAGTTGAACACCACCGGCTCGGAGATGGGCTGCGTGGAGGCGTAGTAGTAGCCGCTGCCGTAGTAGCCCGCGCTGGTGCCCGCCGCCCACGACGCCGGCACGTCCGTGCGCGCCTTGGTGGAGTCGTTGTTCGCGTTGTGGCTGTCCACGATGATGGTGCCCGTGGGCGTGCCGCCGTCACCGCAGTAGCTCTTGATCTTCGAGATGTAGCTGCTCCACGGCCAGTTCGGACCCGGGTCGGTGCGCGAGGACGGCTGGAGCCGGCCGTGCGCGACGATGTGGTAGCTGTCGCGAGTGATGCCCTGGCCCTTGGTGATGTCGCAGGACAGCTTCGCCGACGCGTCAATCTGGCCCGCCGGGAAGGACGACTGGCTGGCGAAACCGCCGTGCTCGATGCCCACCGAGAAGTGGTTCACCGACACGCCGTTGAGGCCGCAGTCCACGTTGCCGTTCAGGCTGCAGGCGTAGCTGGCGCCCACGTGCCAACCGCGGCTCGACTCGCGCACGAGCTGCGAAATCTCGCTGCCGCTCTCGTTGACGACGTAGTGCGCGCTCACGCCCGACGCGGAGTTGACCAGCCAACCCCAGCACCCGGCGTAGCCACCTTCACACGTGTGGATGACAATCATCGACACGTTGGTGCCCGCGGGACGGGCGTTGAAGTTGGGCGACGCGCGCCAGATGGAGGCCGCGTAGTCCGGGCCCGCCGCCAGCGCCTGCATCTTCGGCAGGGCGAACTTCGCCTCCACCTGGGCGCCGTCCAGCGACACCGCCACCTTGCCCTCGGGAGTGAACGCGCCCGCGCCCTCGCGCAGCGCCGCATACACGTCATTGTGGATGTAGTGCGCCTGCACGTCCGGGTCGGTGATGTCCGTCAACTGCACGGCGACCGGCGCCCACGCACCCAGGTCCGTCCGGTCGATGCCCGCCTCGGTGGCGTACTTCGACAGCAGCGCCGCGCCAGCGCGCAGGTTGGCCAGCCGGTCGTCACGCACGGCCTCGGCGGAGACACCCGCCAGCGCCGCGCCGTCCGTCACCTTGGCGCCGCGCAGGGCCAGCAGACCGAACGCCGCGGGGCGGCCCTCGAACTCCTCTTCACCCTTCACATGCTCCCAGCGCGTCTCCGTATAGGAGATGGCCTTGAGCAGGCTCACCGGAACGTCGAACTCCTTCGCCGCTTGCGCGAACAGCGCGTCCAGCTCCGTCGGCGTACGACGGGCCGCGTCCGCGACCGCGCGGGCCGCGTCATCCGCCGCGCCCGAGGGAACTTCCGTGGAAGCCGGGGGGGCCTCCTGCGGCGCCTCTGGCTGCGGTCCGCAGGCAGACAGGGCCAGGGCCGCGGCGGTGGCCGCGAACGTCTTGAACATCACGTGCATGGGGAGCTCCTTCGAGGGGGGTCAGCAGCTCTTCGGTCCGCCCCCGTCCACGGGAGCGGCGCAGCGCGGTCCCGTGAGCAGCATGCATGCCAGCCGCTCAATCCCCGCTTTTCACCCCTTCGCGCCCCCCAAGGTGGAGCATCCATGCTCCACCTCTCCGCCCTTCACCCCATTCCGAGAAATCCGACTGAACATTTCAACCCGTTGAAATGACTAGCACGCCCACATCAGGCCTACTTCCACTCACCCTCCGAATGGCCGCCATTGTCGCAGTGGCGCATTTCGAGACAGCCCCGGCGTAAACTGATTTTACGATAATTCTCGTATTCCTCGTCTTTTCGCATCGGGCCGGATTGAGGTTGGAAGACAGGGGGGCGGGGGCACGTGGAGTTCAGGGGCCCGGCGGTCGAATCATCCGCTATGAGGGGTGCATGCGGCTCTTCGGCATCGGCGACACCCATCTGCCCTCCACGCGACAGAAGGACATGCATCGCTTCGGATGGACGGACCACCCGCTTCCGCTCCAGCGCGCGTGGGACGACATGGTGCGGCCGGACGACGTGGTCATCGTCGCGGGAGACATCTCCTGGGCGACGCGCGCGCACGAGGTGATGGACGACCTGGCGTGGCTGGACGCGCGGCCGGGGCGCAAGCTGCTGGTGCG
This sequence comes from Myxococcus sp. CA040A, assembly GCF_013336725.1. Lineage (NCBI taxonomy): Bacteria > Pseudomonadati > Myxococcota > Myxococcia > Myxococcales > Myxococcaceae > Myxococcus > Myxococcus sp. CA040A. The sequence goes on from NZ_JABUMR010000006.1 coordinate 339,990, forward strand.
CGGCAACCACGACTACTGGTGGGGAGACTCGGCGTCGAAGCTGCGCAAGCTGCTGGAGCCGTTCCGCACGCTGGAGGCGTTCCTGCACAACAGCGCGGCGGTGATGGGGCCGTGGGTGATTGCCGGCACGCGGCTGTGGACGGCGCCCGAGGCGCCCCCCATGCCCGGCGGAGAGATGGGCGACGAGCCCGTCAACGACGGCTACGTGGAGCGGGAGACGCGCAGGCTCGCGGTCTCCATCGAGGACGCGAAGAAGAAGGAAGCGGCCAGCCCCATACCTCTGGTGCGAGTGGCCGCGGTGCACTTCCCTCCGCTGTACGCGAACGAGAAGCCCACGGCGTTCAGCGAGCCGATTGAAGCGTTCAAGCCGAAGGTCTGCGTGTACGGACACCTGCACTCGACGGGAATCCCGGCGGGGTTCACCGGGGAGCGCGCGGGTGTGCGCTACGTGCTGGCGTCGTGCGACGCGGCGGGTTTCAAGCCGATGCTGCTCGACGAGGTGTGAGCGGGAGGCGACCTGGAAGGGAGGCGACGGGCACCGGACGTGTCGAGTCGCCTCGCGACAGCGGATGCTCGCGCGAAGGGCCCTTCGCCTGCGTCCGCTCTGGCAGTGAGGCTAAGCTGAGCACGCTTCCGTCATCGGGGCCCGGACCGGAGCAGGAGCCGAGACATGCCGTCCAACAAAGCCGAGCTCGCCGCGCGCCTCGCGGCCACGCAACCTGGCGACGCGGTACGCGGACTGTTCTTCAAGGCGGTGTTCAGCCTCGTCCAGCAGAAGGCCGGACTGGCCACGCTGGAGAAGCTGCGCGTGGGAGACCTGGCGAAGGACTACTCCGACCTGCGCACCTATCCGGTGCAGGAGTTCATCAACCTCCTCTATGTCGCGGCGGACGCGCTCGAGCAGGAGATGGGGACCGAGAACGCCGTGTACCACGCGTGCGGCGAGTCCAACGTCACGCGCTACTCCACCGGCCCGGGGATGCTCATCTTCGGCATCATCTCCCGGGGAGACCCACAGAAGCTCTTCTCCGGGGCGCAGATGGGCTACAGCGCGGCCGTCACGTACGGCACCCGCGAGTATGTGACGACGGGGCCCAAGTCCGGCACGTTGCGCGTCCGCCGGGACATGCTGCCGCCCGCGTATCACGAGGGCATCCTCACCGGCGCGCTGAAGGTGCTGGGGCTCAAGGGCACGGCGAAGGCCCATCCGCAGGGCATCGACCGCGTGGACTACGACATCACGTGGGAGTGATTACTCCACGCGCTCGAAGGTGACGTCGAGCTCGGCGACGACGCGCTCGCCCACGGAGGCCTGGCAGGTGAAGACGTGGTCGGCGCCGTCGTGCGAGCGGCGCGCCGCGCCGAACACCACCGTCTGACCGGCGTACGCGAGGCTGTCCGCCTTGAGGTTCACGTTCTTGGCGAGCACGCGGGCCCAGGGCGCGCCTTCCAGCTTGCGCAGCAGCGTGGTCGCGACGCGCGTCATGCCGCTGGCGACGATGGCCACGGGCATCACCGGGTGCAGGGCGAAGTGGCCCTTGCACATGTCCACCGTCACGGGGCCCAGGGACGCGGTGAGGCTCTCACCGTCCGGGCGCCAGTCGCGCAGGGCCAGCGCCTTGCCGTACGGGTTCTGCCGCAGCCGCGCCCACTCCTCGGGGGTGCGCTGCACGTTGTCCTCGCGACGGGGCTCGCGGCGCATCTCCACCCGGGCCTCGCCGAACAGGCGGGTGAAGGCGGCGGCGGACAGCACGTTGTAGTCCACCTCCAGGCGGAACACCGGGGTGCCGTCCGGCGCGGACAAGAGCGTGCGCGCCGTGGCGGTGCGCTTGCCCGTGAAGCTCGCCTGCGCCAGGCCCCAGAGCAGGTCCGTGGAGCGCGCCATCGGCTCGCGGCGCAGCCACTCACCGCGCGCGCCACACGCCAGATAGAAGTGCTGGCCGTCCTTGGGCGTCACCAGCGCCGCGGCGCAGGAGCCGAGAATCGCCATGTGGCGCCCCGCCTCCGCGATTCCGATGAGGCCCGCTTCCGCGTCCGGGTCCTGCTGCACCGGGATGCGCGCCACCACCTCGCCCTGCCCCATCACCGTCACGTCCTTCAACGCGAAGTACGGGTCTCGCACGCAGATGCGCGGGTAGAGCTCCTGCGCGCTCAGCACCGTGTGCGGCGCCAGGTTCGACCAGTCGCGCAGCGGCTGTTCCGTCCAGGGCGTCACCACCGACGACGACGCGGAAGACGACAGACCGGAGGAGAGGATCGAGGCGGCGGCGTGGGGGGCGACGTCGAGCATGGTGGCTGACCTCAGTTCGGACACAGGGTTGTGCGCGACACCTGAAAGCACTGTAACCGAGCAGGCTTCCGCCAGTACAGAAATATTTCTGTCTGGTGAAAACATTCTCGCACCTGAGGGTCAGTTGTTGCCTGTGCGGCGGTAATTTTATGCCCAAGCAGGACAAAATCACCGATTCCATGTCACCAGGAGTGTGTCGAAAGACACCCAAAACCCACACGCAACGCGAAGCGTCAGGGCTCGCATGGGGTTCAACTCACCCCATTATCGCCCGAATCGTCGCCGTGTTTCCGCAGAGTTACACCGTCACTGGGTCCTCAGACGCAGTGCGTCTTTCCGGACACCGTAGGGAAAGTGATGGTGGACCGGCAGGATTCCAGTCCAGGCACCCATTCCAGGCCGGTGGAGGCCTTTTCCAGCGGGCGGGGGTTTTCCGCCGGGGGAATTTCCGGGGCATTTTCCGCCCGGGGCCTCACCTGTCGGGAGGCTCCCGGGCCGGAGCGACACCTGGAAGGAAGCCCGGCCCTCCGGGAGACGAAGGGCCGGGAAACCGCGGGCGTCGGCTACAGCTCCACCTGACTGCCCAGCTCCACCACGCGGTTGGGTGGAATCCGGAAGTAGGCGGTGGCGCTGCGGGCGTTGCGGCTCATCCACGCGAAGAGCGCCTCGCGCCAGACGGCCATGCCGGGCCGCTTGGTGGGAATCAGCGTCTCCCGTCCCAGGAAGAAGCTGGTGCCCATGAGCTGGAACTGGAGCCCCTTCTCCCGGCAGCGCTTGAGCACGTCCGGGATGCTGGGGTTCTCCATGAAGCCGTAGGTGGCGACGACGCGGACGAAGCCCTGCTCCAGGGGCTCCACCTCCACGCGCTCGGCCGCGGGGATGTGGGGCACGTCCTCCGACTGAATCGTCAGCAGCACCACCTGCTCGTGCAGCACCTTGTTGTGCTTCAGGTTGTGCAAGAGCGCCGGAGGCGTGCCGTCCGCGTTGCCCGTCATGAAGATGGCGGTGCCCGGCACGCGCACGGGCGGGTGGTCGCCGAAGCTGCCCAGCAGCTCCTTCAGGGGGATGCTCGAGGCGCGCAGCTTGGCGGCGAGGATGTCGCGCCCGCGCTTCCACGTGGTCATCAGCGTGAAGACCATGACGGCGAGCAGCAGCGGGAACCAGCCGCCGTCCGCCAGCTTCATCGCGTTGGCGCTGAAGAAGGCCAGCTCCACCGTGAGGAAGACGCCCGCCACCGGAATCGCCAGCTTCCGGCTGACGCCCCAGCGCTCGCGCGCGACGACGTAGGCCATGAAGGAGGTGATGACCATCGTCGTGGACACGGCGATGCCGTACGCGGACGCCAGCGCGCTGGAGGAGCGGAACGTCAGCACCAGGGTGAAGACCCCCGCCATCAGCGCCCAGTTGATGCCCGGCAGATAAATCTGGCCCATCTCCTCCGCCGAGGTGTGAACCACTTCCATGCGCGGGCTGTAGCCCAGCTGCATCGCCTGGCGCGTCAGCGAGAAGGCCCCGGAGATGAGCGCCTGCGAGGCGATGACACCCGCCACCGCGGACAGCGCCACCAGCGGGTACAACAGCCACGACGGGGCCAGCAGGAAGAAGGGGTTGCGCGCGGCGCTCGCGTCACGCAGCAGGAGCGCCCCCTGCCCCAGGTAGTTGAGCATCAGCGCCGGCAACACCACGAAGAACCAGGCCCGCTTGATGGGCTTCCACCCGAAGTGGCCCATGTCCGCGTAGAGCGCCTCGCAGCCCGTCACCACGAGGAACACGCCGCCCAGCACGAGGAAGCCGTGCCAGCCGTTGTGCACGAAGAGCATGAAACCGTGTGTGGGAGACAGCGCGCCCAGCACCGCGGGGTTGTGCACCAGCTCCTTCACGCCCAGCGCCGCCAGCGTGAAGAACCACACGCACATCACCGGGCCGAACACCGCGCCAATGCCCGCCGTGCCGTGCCGCTGCACCAGGAAGAGCACCACGAGGATGGCCAGGGTGATGGGGACGATGAACGGCTCGAACACGGGCGTGGCCACGCTGAGGCCCTCCACCGCGCTGAGCACCGTGATCGCCGGGGTGATGAGGCCGTCGCCATAGAGGAGCGCCGCGCCGAAGATGCCCAGGGTGATGAGCACCGGCCGGGCCGTGTGCGCCTGCTGTCCCTTCTGCCGCTGCATCACCAGCGCCATCAGCGCGAGGATGCCGCCCTCGCCCCGGTTGTCCGCCCGCATCACGAAGATGAGGTACTTCACCGAGACGATGATGAGCAGGGACCAGAAGATGAGCGACAGCACCCCCAGCACATTCTCGGGCGTGGGGTGGATGCCGTGCGGGCCGGTGAAGCACTCGCGCAGCGCGTAGAGGGGGCTCGTCCCGATGTCGCCGTAGACGATGCCCAGGGCCCCGAGGGCCAGGAGTGCCGTGCGCTTGAAGGTGTCGGGGCCTTCCCGAACCGCTTCGCCGCCCGGTACTCCGGTGGTGGTGGCTTTCACGGCCCTCCCTTTAGCCGAACCCCCAGGAGGAGCAATGGACGCGGAGACCACCTCCGTGGATTCGAACGCTCGGGTAGGTCCATGTACGACTAAATAGCCTTCGCCTGCCTCCACCCTTCGGTGTGCGACGGAGCGTGCGTCCAGAACGAACAGTCAGACCCGGGCGTATGTTGGTTGGCCATGGCGGAGGGCCCGTGGGGGCGTCGGGGGAATCCCCGGGGACTGCTCTCTCGTGCTCCCATGCTGCCTCGGGGGCACAAGGACCATGTCAGCATCCCGATACGGAGACGCGCGGCACTTCGGGGCCCACGCCCCGGAGGTGGAAGAGCGGCTGGCCCTGCTGGCGGAGGCGTCGCGGGTGCTGGCCGATGCCAGCCTGGAGCCTCCCGCCGTCATGGACCGCCTGTGCGCCCTGGTGGTGCCGCTGCTCGGCGCCGCCTGCACGCTGCGGCTCTTGTCCGAGGATGGACTCTGGCTGCGCACCGTGGCCTCGGCCGCCTCCACCCCCGAGGCGCGGCTGCTGTTCCAGACGCTCAGTCCTCCCGCGGTGCGCGCGGACGAAGGCCCTTCTCATGAGGTGCTGCGCACGGGCGAGGCGCTGTGGGTGCCCGACTCGGACCCGAAGGAGCTGCGCCGCCTGGTGCCCCCGCAGCAGCATGGGCTGCTGGAGGACTTCCCCTTCACCCGGCTGATGGTGCTGCCGCTGCGCGCGCGCGGACGGAGCCTGGGCACCCTCACCGTGTGGAAGGACCCGGCGGCGGCGCAGCCCGTCGAGGCCGGAGAGCAGTTGCTGCTCCAGGAGCTGGCGGACCGCGCCGCGCTCGCGCTGGACATCGCGCGCCTGTACGCGGCGGAGAAGCAGGCCCGGCAGGCGGCGGAGGTCGCCGCGGGTCGACTGGCGAGACTCCAGCGGGTGACGGCGGAGCTGTCCCAGGTGCTCTCGGCGGAGCGCGTGGCGGAGGTCATCGTCGAGCAGGGCGTGGAGGCGGTGGGCGCTGCGCGCGGCGCGCTGTGGCGGCTGGAGGCCGGGAACGCGCGGCTCCTGAGGTGCACGGGCTACGAGGACCCCCGGTCCTTCATGGAGGCCTTCGGTGTGCTGCCCCTGGAGGGACGCACGCCCATGACGGAGGCGCTGCTGGAGGCGCGCCCGGTGTGGCTGGAGTCACCCGAGGAGCTGTCGGACCGCTATCCCGAGGTGGACGAGCAGCGTCACCGCGTGGTGCGCAAGCCCGCGCCCGCGTCGGTGTGCCTGCCGCTGCTCGTGGAGGGCCGCGCGCTGGGGGTGCTGCTGTTCGCCTTCTCCGAGGCGCGCGTCTTCGACCCGGACGAGCGCGCCTTCCTGGAGCTCCTGGCCCACCACGGCGGGCAGGCGGTGGCGCGAGCGCGACTGCTGGAGCAGGAGCAGCGCTCCCGCGCGGAGCTGGCCGAGGCCAACGAGCGACTGGCGGCCATCATCCAGGCCTCCCCCGCCTCCATCCTCCTGGTGGACATGGACGGCACGGTGCGGATGTGGAACCCGGCCGCGGAGCGCATCTTCGGGTGGAAGGCGGAGGAGGTGCTCGGCACCGTGCTGCCGGTGGTGCCCGAGGGCAAACACGAGGAGTTCCGCCGCAACCTCGAGAAGGCCGGCCGGGGCGAGTCGCTGGGCGGCGCGGTGATGCACCGCAAGCGCAAGGACGGCACGCCGCTGCAGGTGGCGCTGTGGACGGCGCTGGTGCAGCCCGCCGCCGGCGGCCCGGAGCAGGTGCTGAGCATGGCGGTGGACGTCACCGAGCGGCAGCGCAGCGAGGCCGCGCAGCGCTTCCTCGCCGAGGCGGGGGGAGTCCTCGCCACGAGCCTGGAGCAGGAGGAGACACTGGAGCGCGTGGCGCAGTTGGCGGTGCCGTCCTACGCGGAGTGCTGCGGCCTGTTCCTCGCGGACGAGGACGGCGCGGTGAAGTGCGTGGCCGCGGCCCATGCGAGCGCGGAGTATCACGCGATGGACGGACAGCCCTCGCCGGGCCTGCTCGTCGTCGCCCGGGTGGTGGCCTCCGGCGAGGCGGAGCTGCGCACGGGGCTGAGCGAGGACGCGCCGGAGTGCGTGCGTCCCCCCGACGCGGGCGGCTGCTGCGCGTGGCTGTGCGTGCCGCTCCAGGTGCGGGGACAGACGCTGGGGGCGCTGAGCTTCGTCACCTCTCGGCGGGACTACGACGCGCAAGACCTGGCGCTGGCGCAGGAGCTGGCACGCCGCGCGGCGCTCGCCATCGACAACGCGCGCCTGTACCGCGAGGCGCGTCAGGCCATCCGGCTGCGCGAGGAGTTCCTCTCCATCGCCAGCCACGAGCTGAAGACACCCATCAGCGCGCTGCAGCTCCAGGTGCACAGTCTGCTCACGAGCCTGAAGCGCTCACCCTCTGGCGTGACGCCGGAGCGACTGGAGCGCGCGCTGGGCGTCGTGGACCGACAGGTGAAGCGGCAGACGCGGCTCATCCACGAGCTCCTGGACGTGTCCCGCATCAGCGCCGGGCGCCTGGAGCTGAGCCTGGAGCCGTTGGACCTGGTCATGCTGGTGCGCGAGGTGGTGGAGCGCTTCGAGCCGGAGCTGGAGCGCACGGGCACTCGACTGGAATTGCAGCTGGCGCCGGAAGCAGCGGGGCTCTGGGACAAGTTGCGAATCGACCAGGTGCTGACGAATCTGGTGAGCAACGCGATGAAGTACGGGCGCGGCAACCCGGTCCTCGTGGTGATGACGACGGGCGAGGCCACGGTGCGCTTGGAGGTGCGCGACGGCGGCATCGGCATTGGCGAGGAGCACCTGTCGCGGCTGTTCCACCGCTTCGAGCGCGCCGTGTCCGAACGCAACTACGGCGGCTTCGGCCTGGGCCTGTGGATTTCGCGCCAGATTGTGGAGGCCATGGGCGGCCACATCACCGTGCGCAGCGAGCTGGGCGTGGGCTCCACCTTCAGCGTGGAGCTGCCACGCACGCGCGGCTGAGGCCGCGCCCCGGACTCACAACGCCAGCAGCAACAGGGTGACCTTCTCCTCGGGGCTCGCCGCGAGGAACTCGTCCGGCAGCCAGACCTCCGACTCGGGCACCGTCGCCATGTCGCAGCTGCGCTTGCCCGCGTAGGAGCGCCCCGGCTCCCGCGCCTTCAGCCGGTACGTGCAGTCCCGGATGTAGATTTTCATCTCGTCCGGGGTGAGCTTCACGCTCGCCGGACGCCCACCGAAGCCGCCCTCGGCCTCCAGCGTGTCGCCGTCCCGCTTCACCTTGAGGTTCACCAGGGCGCTGCCCAGCGAGCCCCTCACCTCGCCGTCCTTGAGCTTCACGTCCACGACGCCCAGGTACGTCCGCCCCCGCAGGCCACCGGGTGTCCGCGCGACCTGGAAGTCCTGGCCCGTCACCTCGTCGGCCGTCATCACCAGGTTGTACTGCTCACGAGCGATTCGCAGGTTGATGGCGTCCTGCTTGGGCGCGGATACCGCGGCCCCCGCCCCCAACACCACCGCCGCCACCAGCACACCCCGCCGCAGCGGGCTCAGAAAGCGTTTCATCGGGAAAGCTCCTTGGCCTGGATGACCAGTCCATGAACGTCACTCTGTGCACCGCATACCGCGACGCCATGCGCCGTGACGCAACCCCCTGGATTTGCATTCAACGCGAGCAGCCACGCGGCCTGCTCGCTCCTCCCCCAGGGGTACGCCTGTGTCGCCCCTCGCCTACTTCGTGCCCGTGGCCTCGGGACTCCTGGGCGCGCCCAGGTGCTTCTCGAAGAACATCATCGTCGTCATCTGCGCGGAGTCGCGGTTGGCCTTCTTCTGGAAGCCGTGGCCCTCGTCGGTGGCCAGCATGTACCAGACGTCCGGTGAGCGCTGGCGCACCGCCTGGACAATCTGCTCCGCCTCCGACTGCGGCACGCGCGGGTCATTGGCCCCCTGCTGCACGTAGAGCGCCGCGCGAATCCTGGCCACCGAACCCAAGGGGGAGATGCGCTCCTGCACCTTGCGCACCGCCGGGTCTCGCTCGTCGCCGTACTCCGCGCGCCGCAAGTCACGTCGGTACGCCTGCGTGTTCTCCAGGAAGCTGGGCAGCGAGGAGATGCCCACCACGTCCACCGCCGCCTTGAAGCGCTCCGGATAGAAGGCCACCGACGCCAGCGTCATGTAGCCACCGTAGGAGCCGCCGGAGACGCCCACGCGCGAGGCATCCAGCTCCTTGCGCGAGGCGATGAAGTCCAGCGTCGCGCCGATGTCCGCGAGGCTCTGCTCGCGCTTCACGCCGTCATCCATGGCCCGGTACGCCTTGCCGTAACCCTCCGAGCCGCGCACGTTGGGCACCAGCACCGCCATGCCCAGCTCCGTCGTGGCGAACTGCGCGAAGGTGCTGAACAAGGGCAGGCTCTGCCCCTCCGGGCCTCCGTGGAAGCTGACGATGACGGGCACCTTCCCCGTCGCGCCACGGGGCAGGTAGAGGAACGCCGGCACCTGCACGCCGTCCGTGGACGGGTAGCGCACCAGCACCGGTTCCACGAAGGTGTTCGTGTCCAACCCGCCCACCTCCGAGCGCGTCCACCGCGTCGGCTTGCGCGACTTCAAGTCCACCGTCCACACGTCCATGGGGCTCTTCGCGTCCCCCACCGTCAGGGCCAACAGGTCCGAGCGCTTCAGCGGGAAGCCGATGCCGAACGCCACGCCCTTCGGCAGCGAGTCCAGAGGCGCCAAGGCCTTCGTGCGCGTATCCAGCAGCGACACCTTGGTGAAGCCGTCTTCGTTGAAGGCGACCGCCAGCTTGCGGCCATCCGGCGAAAGGGCCAGGTCCGTCACGTTCCACTTCACGGCCTTCGTCAGCGACTCCGGCGCGGAGGTGAGCGGCGCCTTGTCCAGGTCCACCCGGTACAGCTCCGCGAAGTCGCTGTAGCGGTCCGTCGCCAGGTACACGCTCTTGCCGTCATGCGCGAAGACGACGGAGGTGATGCCGCCCTTGCCCTCCTGGGGCGTGATTCGCTGACGCGCGCCGGAGGCCACGTCCACCACGTACAGGTCCGCGTCGTCGACGGCGCGCTCCTGCGCCACCAGCAGCTTCGCGCCGTCGTTCGAGAACGCTATCGGCGCCCAGGAGCCCTCCAGCTCCGTGAGGCGACGGGCCTGACGCGGCTGCGCGGTGGGCGCCACGTACACGTCCGTGTCCTTGCCGTTGCGGCCCGTGCCGCCGTACGCCAGCCACCGCCCATCCTGGGAGACCTTCACGTCCGAGTGCCGGCTCTTCCCATCCGTCAGCAGCTCCGAGCGCCCTGTACGCCTGTCCAACCGGAACACCTGGAAGAACTCCCCGCCGCCCTTGTCCTGCAGGAAGTAGATGACGTTCGAATCACCGGGCTGGAAGAGCGCCCTGTTGATGGGCTCCCTGGCGAAGGTGAGCTGCGTGCGCGCGCCCATGGGCATCTCCACCAGGTGGAGCTGATTGGTGTCCGCGAAGCGCGTGGTGATGAGCAACTGCTTGCCGTCATCACTGGTGTCCAGGAGCGCCGCGGAGCGGGCCTCCAGGTACTGCTCCATTCGCTGACGGAGCGCCTCCGGCACCGTCGGCACGTTGCTCACCCACAGGTTCGGCTGGCCGGGCAGCGGTGCGATTCCTGGCACCTGCGAGGGCTTGCTGGCGGAGGCCTGGGCCTTGGGGGCCTGTGCCGCCGGAGCGGGCGCGGGCGCCTGCGCGGCGAGCAGGGACACGACGAGAGGAAGCAGTCCAGGGTTCATGGTGCGCGCACGCTAGCAGCAGCGCTCCGGCTGTCGCGCCCGCGCCGCGTCATTCCACCACCTGCCCGGCGACTGCTCGCGGGTGGACAGTCATTCGACGCACCGTGCCGGACACACGGTACCAACCAGGTTTCACGGCTCGTTCCGTAAGGGCCCTCCGAAGACACGGTCGCGCTCCCCATGGGCGACGGCCACACCCCTGGAGTGGAACATGGCGAAGAGCCCTTGGAGTCGTCATCGCAGCATCACCGCGGCGCTCGCCGCCACGCTGTCCACGCTCGTGGCCTGCGGCGAGGACGAGACGCCGCCCGACCAGACGCCATCCAACCAGGCGAAGCTGCGCGTCATCCACGCGTCATCGGACGCCCCCGCCGTGGACATCTACGCGGAAGGCCAGTCCACGCCGCTCTTCACCAACGTGAAGTACGGTGACGCCACCGCCTACGCCACCGTGCCGGCGGGCACGTACAACGTCCAGGTGCGCGCGGCGGGAGCGCTGGCCTCGTCCGCGCCCGTCTACTCCACCGGTCCGCTCGTGCTCGGCACGGGCCACACCGTGAGCGCGGTGGCCGCGGGGCTGCTCGCCTCCACCGACGCGACGAGCGCCTTCCGCGTGCTGCCCCTCACCGAGGGCTTCAACCCTCCCGCCGACGGCAAGACGCGGGTGCGCATCGTCCACGCGGGCGCGGACGCGCCCACCGTCTCCATCGACGTGGGGGATGACGGCTCCTCTGAAATCACCGGCCTGCAGCGCTTCCAGGACACAGGGGCCACGGGCGTGGAGCTGCCCTCCGGACAGGCGCTCCAGGTGGGCATCCGCGCGGCCAACCAGCGGGTGACGGCCTTCACCGTGCCCGCCCTGCCCTCGCGTGGGGAGGTGTTCGTCATCGCCACCGGACAGCTTTCCCAGAAGCCGAGCGCCGCGGGGGGCTTCGGCCTGCTGGCCGCGGGTGTCGGACTGGTCCGCCAGAATCCCGTCGTCTATGCGCTTCACGCTTCGCCGGACGCGCCCGCCGTGGACCTCTTCCTGGGCAACACGGAACTTGTGAACAACCTCGCCTTCGGCCAGCTCTCGGCTTCCCTCCAGGTGCCTCCTGGCAGCTACACGCTGGACTTCTTCGCCTCCGTGCACGGCGGCACGCGTCCCGCGGGTGCCCCCGTCGCCTCCCGGACCACGCCCGCGCTGGTCGCCGGGGAGTCCTATCTGACGGTGGCCTCGGGCTTCCTCAGTCCGGACCTGGCGGACCCGACGGGCGCCCCCTTCGAGCTGCTCGCGTTCTCCGAAGGCTTCACCGCCGATGCGAGCAACGTGCGGCTGCGGCTGGTGCATGCCTCGCCCGACGCGCCGATGGTGGACGTGTCCCCACTGGAGGGTGGGCTCGTCCCGGCGCACGCGGCCTACAACGACGTTCCCTATCGACTCGCCTCCGCGCCGGAGGGCCTGTCGCTGCCCGACCTCCAGGTGTACGTGGGCGTGGCGGCCTCGGCGGCGTCCAGTCGCTCGCCGACGGCGCGCTTCCAGGTGCCCTTCGGGTTCTTCGCGGGCCGGGGCGTCTTCGCGGTGGCCGCGGGCGCCCTCTCCCCCAGGCCTGGCATCGATGCGGGCTTCCGGCTGGTGACGGTGGACACGAGCACTTCACCGTGGAGCGCACTCAATCTCTTCCCGCTGCCGTAACGTTCCCCTGGCTCATTCGTTCAAGGAATACCCTGTTCAAAGGGCGGGCGCCGCGGAGCCACTTTCTCCGCGGCGCCCGCCTGTCTCTTTTCTTGAGAGTCGAGTCCCATGAAGCGTCGCGTTGGCCTCCTCGTGCTGCTCCTCGCGTCGACCAGCGCGTGCCTGGACCCCATCCGGAGCACCACGGCCGAGGACTGCGACGAGGACGTCGCCGCCTGCCCCGACACCGACACCGAGCAGCGGGGCCTGGCCCGGCAGGTGTCGGTGGGCAGCCAGCATGCATGCGCGCTGCTGGAGACGGGCGGCGTGCGGTGCTGGGGCGGAGTCGGGCTGGTGGGGGATGGGACGCGCGCGCTGCGGGCCCAGGCGGTGGACGTGCGGGGGCTGGGCTCGGGCGTGCTCGCGCTCGCCGTCGGGGGACAACACACCTGCGTGGTGGTGGAGGGGGGCACCGTGCGCTGCTGGGGGGACAACTCCCTGGCACAGCTCGGCAACAACACCACGATGGCCGCACTGGAGCCGGTGGATGTGCCGGGCGCGGGCACCAACGCGGTGACGGTGGTGTCGGGGCTGGGGCACTCCTGCTCGCTGCACGCGGGGGGACAGGTGATGTGCTGGGGCGAGAACAACCTCTTCCAGCTCGGCGGAGCGTACGCGGGGAAGGCGCCCAGGCCCGTGCCCGTGCTGGGACTTCCCGCCAACCTCACGGTGCTCGCGTCGGGCGCCAACCACACCTGCGCCGCCACCGCCGATGGAGAGGCGTGGTGCTGGGGCGACAACACGTACGGCGCGCTGGGCAATGGCCTCGCCAATCCCACGCCCGAGCCTGGGGCGGTGCGGGTGAGGGGCCTGAGCGGGCCGGTGCGCGCGCTGACTGCGGGCCTGAGCCACACCTGCGCGCGCGTGGGCATGGGCGACCTCGAGTGCTGGGGATTCAATCGCGAAGGGCAGTTGGGGGATGACACCGCGCTGGACAGCGTCACGCCGGTGCGGCCGGTGGGGCTGTCGTCGACCATGCGGCAGGTGCGCGCGGGCAATTCCTTCACCTGCGCGCTGGACGCGGAAGGTCGCGTGCGGTGCTGGGGACTCAATGGCGACGGACAGCTGGGGGATGGAACGCGCATCCACCGCGCGGCGCCCGTGGAGGTCACGGCCCTGGGCGACGACGTCGTGGACCTGTCGGCCGGAGCGACGAGCACCTGCGCGGTGATGCGGGATGGACAGGTGCGGTGCTGGGGCGCGAACGCCTTGGGCCAGTTGGGTGATGGGACGCAGTCGGACCGCGTGGAGCCGGCCGTGGTCCAGGGGCTTGGGGCCCCCTGAGAGGGAGGACGGCATGTCACTGTTGAGGGAAGACCCGCTGTTGCTGGAGGCCTTTCGCCGGGGAGAGCCGGGGGCGTTGACCCGCGTGTACCGGGCCTACTCCGGGCACGTGGCGCGGTTCCTGTCGCGCACGTACGTGTCGCGCGGACCTGGGGGCCTGGCGCGCGTGGGGCCGTTGGATTTGGAGGCTGCGCACCAGGAGACCTTCGTGCGCGCATTCCGCGAGCAGGCCCGGCTCACTTATGACGGCGTGCGGCCGTACTCCATCTGGCTCAACGCGCTGGCGCGGCAGGCGGCGGTGGATGTGCTGCGGGCGGCAGGGCGCATCGCTCGCGAGGCGGTGGCGCTGGATGACACGCCGACGGCGGAGCGGCTGGCCAGCAACGCTCCTTCGCCCGAGGACCGCGCGCTGGAAGCAGAGACGCGCGAATTGGTGCACCGCTTCCTCGCGGGACTCGACGAGGCGACCCGTCGTCTCGCGGACCTGCGCTTCGTGCAGGGCCTGTCCCAGGAGCGCGCGGGGCTGGTGCTGGGATTGTCCCGACAGGAGCTGCGGACGCGCGAGACGAAGCTGCGCCGCGCGATGACCGACTTCCTCCTCAACGAAGGCTGGCTCACCGCTGACTCGCCCGATGCATTGCCCTCCGCCGCCGCCACGGCCGCGGTGCTGGCGCTCCTCTTCCCCCTCTTCGTGCCTTGATTCGAGTGAGTTCCCCCATGGCCCTGTTCACCCAGCACGTGGACCGACAGCTCGTCCACCTCGCCAACGAGGGCGTCCTGCCTCCTCGCCAGTGGAGCCGCGTGCTGCGTCATGCCCGCGGCTGCGCGCGGTGTGGAGCGCGCTACGAGCGGGTGATGAACCTGCGCCGCATGTTCGCCAGCGACACCGTCACCGTGCCCACCCCGGGGGAGCTGGCGTCGCTCGAGTCGCGCGGGCTGCCCTCGGTGCTCGCCACCGTGGAGAGGGAGTCGTCGACCGAGTCCTCGGGACAGGCAGCGCGAGCGGACCGGCTGCACAAGGACCTGAGGGAGCCGTGGAGCCTGGCGCGGAGGCTGTGGGCCCGGGTGCTTCAGGCGTGGAACTCGCCGTCGCTGGGGCATGTGGGCGGCGCGTGGGTGGTCAGCTTGATGGCGGCGGCGGGACTGCTGTGGCTGAGCCTGCCGAGCGACACGACGGAGTGGGGCGCGCGCGGCGAGGGACAGGGCGCGACGGTGCTGCGACTGTTCTGCGTGCCAGCGGAAGCGGAGCTTCGGGAGGTCCGAGGTCAGGGCGACTGTCCCGCCGGCGCGGCGCTGGCCTTCGCGGCCGGGGCACGTGCGCCCTACACGCATGTCGTGGTGACGGTGCGCACCGACAAGGGGCTGAAGGTGGAAGGACCATTCGAGGTGAAGGCGTCTCCGGGCGCGGAGGCGGCGCTGGACCTCACGCCGAGACTGCCCGACACGGGAGAGGTGGAGCTGACCGCCGTGTTCGCGAGCAGTGCGTCCGACGCGCTCGCCGCCGCGCGCGGAGAACCCGTCCGAGACGCCGTGCGCGTGCAGCATCGCGTCCGCATTGCGGGGAAGCCATGAGCCACGGCTGTGTTCGCGGAAGGAACACCATGAGACCCAGCACGGTTCCGGTGCCCAGCGGTGTCGTCGTCCTGTGGCTCGCCTGCTGCGCGACGGTGTCCCTCGCCGAGCCGGCGACCTCATCCTCGGGACCACCTCCGGTGCGGCGAGCCCTGGTCGTCGCCTACAACGGAAGCGACTCCCCGGGCATGCCGCCATTGCGCTACGCGGACGATGACGGCGTGCGCTGGATGGAGACACTCCAGCGGCTGGGCGTAGAGGTGGTGCTGCTCACCGTCGCCGATGCCGACACCGCCGAGGCGGAGCGTGAGCGATTGACGGGGGTGCGCGTGCCCACGCTCGCCGCGCTCGATGAAGCCGTGGCCTCGCTGGCCCAGCTCAACGCGGCGGACCGCGCCGCCGGACGCACCGTGGACTTCCTGTTCGTCTACGTAGGCCATGGGCGCACCGGTGAGTCCGCGCGCGCCTACCTCACGCTCGCCGACGGCAGACTGGACCAGGAGGGCCTGTACACCCGGGTCGTGGAGCGACTCGAGGCGGACTACGTCCACCTGCTCGTGGATGCCTGCCACGCGGCTGGCGTCGTGGGCAGCCGGGGCGCCGACCCGCTGGTGCTCCGCAGGTTGCGACGCGCGCTGGAGCAGGAGCAGCTCGCGGGCCACCCCAGCGTGGGCGCCATCTTCGCGGAGAGCAACGAAGGCGAGACGCATGAGTGGTCTCGCATCCGCGCGGGTGTCTTCAGCCATGCGGCTCGCTCGGCGCTGCTGGGTGGCGCGGACGTCAACGGTGACGGGCAGGTCGAGTACAGCGAGCTCGACGCCTTCGTCGCCGCCGCCATCCGGGGCGTGAAATCTCCGCAGGCGAGGCTCGCGCTGCGCACCTTCCCGCCGATGCTCAATCCCTCGCGCGCGCTCATCGGCCCCATTCCAGAGGGTCCCCGCCTCGACCTTCCGGCGACGCCCGGGGGCGCGCGCATCTCCGTGGAGGACACGAATGGCGTGCGCCTCGCGGATGCGCATCAGTCCGAGGGAGAGCCCCTGGTCCTCGCGTTGCCGAAGCGCGACGCGTACTGGTTGCGTACGCCCGGGGGTGAGGCCCGTGTGCGGCTCGCGGACCTGAAGGCCAGACGACTGCCCCGTCCCTCTCCTCCCGAGGTGGCCCAGCGCGGCGCCGCCGAGGAGAGCCTGCTCCAGGGCCTCTTCGCCCTCCCCTTCGGGCGCGATTTCTACGAGGGCTATGTCGCCTCGGCGGGAGGGCCCATCGTGGACTTCTCCAACCCGGTGACACCCGGGGACCCGTCGAGCCTGCCGCACTCCCTGGGGCTGGAGGTGGGCCTCACGCTCGGCGCTCCGCCACTGGGAGGTCGTGGTGTGGCACGCGGACTGTCGCTGGCCTGGCGCGTGCCGGGCCCCGGCATCGTCCGGTGGGGCGCGCGGGCCAGTTACTCGCTCGCACCGGATGCGTGGGTGGACAAAGCCACGCTTCAGCGCGTGTCCGTGCTGGCCATGGGCGGACTGAACGGCCGAGGCACGCTGGCCCCGTTCGCGGAGGTGGGCGTGGGCTGGTTGATGACGGTGGTGGACAAGCCCGGCCGCAGAGAAGGCGACTCGCTGGGTCTGTCCGCGCGCGCCGCCGCGGGCCTGCGCTGGAGGGCGGGCGACTTCGCCGTGCGAGGCGCGCTGGGCATGGACCTCGACGGTGTCCGGGTGGATGGGCACCGTCGCGGACACTGGATTCCCGGCGTGGAGCTGGGGCTGGAGCGCTGAACGTCCCACCGTCCACGCGGTGCGCGGCACGCTGTGAACGCCGTTGACAGTGGCGCCTTCGCGCCCGCTCAAGTCCCTGGAATCAGGCCCGTGCATCCCTGGCAGGGCGCTTGCGTTGGACCCGCTCCGAAAGGGGCGGCACATGAACGCGGATATCACGGGGTGGGGCGAGGCACGGTGGGACGCGGGCAAGGTGCTCCGGTGGAGCCTTCTCCACCTGGGCGCACTCGTCGGCGGCGCGCTGTACTTCTCGTGGAGCGCGGTGGCGGTGTTCGCCGTGCTCACGGGGGTGACCATGTGCCTGGGCGTCTCGGTGGGCATCCACCGCGGCCTCATCCACCGGGCCTTCCGCGCACCGCGCACGGTGGAACGGACGCTGGGCCTCATCGGCACGTTGGCGGGGCTCGGCGGCGCCCTCGGCATGAGCCGCATGCACCACCTGCGCGACTTCCACCAGAACCAGCCCGAGGCCGACTGCCCCGAATACTTCGGCTACCGCGACGGCTTCCTCAGCGCGATGACCCACGCCCTCTTCCGCACGTGGCACGCACGAGACGCGAGCGTCTATCCCCCCGTGGACGCCGACCTGGAGCACGACGCCTTCTTCATCGCCCTGGAGCGCGCCGGCCTCTGGCTCCAGGTGCCCCTCGCGCTCGCGCTGTACGCGGTAGGCGGTCCCGCGTGGGTGGTCTGGGGTGTCTTCGTGCGACTGGCGCTCACGCAGGATGGCTTCTGGTTCGTGCACTACGTGAGCCACGTGGAGGGAGAGCAGCCCTACGCGCTCCCCGGGTGCGCGGAGCAGGGACGCAACGCGGGCTGGCTCGCCCTCGTGAGCATGGGTGAGTCGTGGCACAACAACCACCACGCCTACCCGAGCTCGGCCCAGATGGGCTTCGGCTGGCGACAGCCGGATCCGGGCTGGTGGACGGTGAAGGCGCTGGCCACGCTGGGCCTCGTGCATGACGTGAAGACGATGGGGAACCTGCCGCTTCGCCCCGGAGCGCACCGACGCCCCGGCCCCCGAAAACACCCGCGCAGGTGCCTCCGCCGACGCGACGGCGCGCACGGTCTACCGGTGTAGCGCCACGCGACGACTCAGAAGGCCCAGCCCAGCGACAACGCCAGCCGCTCGTCAATCACCCACGAGCGCCCTTCGTTCGACTGCTCGCCCACGGGGAACTGCCCTTCGTACCCGGGCTTGGCCGTGACGTTGCTCGTGTACTGACTCGAATCATGCCGGGCCTCCGCGCCCACGCCCGCCTGCACCACGAGGCCTCGCCCGAGGATGACGGTGTAGCCCAGCATCGCCGTCGCGCCAAAGCTCCAGATGCGCTGCTCGTTGTCGTTGAGACTCGCCTGTCCTTCTATCTCGAAGCGGCGCCACGAGCGGGTGACCTCCAATCCCGGCGACACCCACAGCCCCTCGGGCGCGTCTCCCACGAGGAAGAAGCGGGCCCGGGGACCGACGCCCAGGACGAAGGTGGAGCTGCCTGCCTCGTTCTCCCGCTCCCCTGACACCAGGGAGTCGGACCAACCCTTCTGCTGGGTGAATCCGGTGCGCAACCCCAGGCCCACCGACACGCGGGGACTCACCACCCGCTCTCCCTCCAGCGTCACCACGCCCAGTTCATCGGGAGTGACGGAGACTCCCAGCACCGTCTTGCGCGCGGGCGAGACGGACGGTCCGGCGCTCAGCTCCTGGGCGTGAGCGGCAACGGACGACAGCAACGTCAGACACAGCATGTGAATGGGCTTCATGTTTGGACATCCCCCAATGACGTCCCTGGCACGCTCGTCCAGCGACCCACTCCCCTTGTGCAATGGGCGTGCACAACCTCACTCCAGAGGGAGCCTCAGCTCATGAGCACCCCTCCCCACGACATCGTGTCAACGAAGGCCCGCGCGCCGCGTGACAGGCTGACAGCGCGCCATCCACCCCGCTCCACACGCCGTGACACCGAGCACTGTCCGCCAGCGCGCGAATGGCGTCGGGACGGCGGGCCCACGGACTCGTCACGTTGCGCGATGCACCGGGCATCAAGATACTCCCGCCCGAGCCTTCCCACGGGGAGGCACTCATCCGGGGATGGAGGGAGTCCAAGTGATGCGCATGCGAATGCTGCTGGCGTCCGCGCTGCTGGTGCTCGGTGGCTGTGGTGGTGATGACGACAAGGAAGGCGACGACGGCGACGACACCACGACGGACCATCGGTCCAACGTCACGGGCGCCTATGAGAGCACGGGCACCCTGAGCGCCACCTTCAACGGAGAGACCCAGACCGGGGAGTTGGACGACACGGTGCGAATCTCGGAGGCCTCCGGCTCCAAGACGGCCCTGAGCCTGCGCTCCGAGTCCCTCACCTGCGACCGGGACCTGCGGGCGACGATGACCGGAGAGAACACCTTCTTCATCAGCGAGGGCGCGTGCTCGGTCTTCGACGAGGAGAGCAAGTGCACGGCGGACCTGAGTGTCACCTCCGGGCGAGGCAGCCGGGAGCCGAATGGCCCCCTCCAGCTCACCCTCCAGGGAAAGTTCACGGTGCGCTGCTCCCCGCTGCCCATCGTCGGTGACTTCACCCTGCTGCTCACCGGAACGCGCACGGGCGCGGAGGCCCTGCCCCGCGTCGAGACGCGGCTCTTCCACGTCACGCACCCCTGAGTCATCCGGCGACCGCGCTCCAGGCCAGCACGGGAGCGCGGTCCACCGGGCTCACCGCCTCACAGCGTCACCACGGCCTGCTCGCGACGAAGCTGGAGCACGCGCACGTCGGGGTCCACCACCCAGCGCTCGGGCGGGAAGTCGGAGCGCACCGTGACGTCGGCCTTCTCACCTGCCCCCAGCACCACGCGGCTTCGCGCCTCGCGGTAATCCGGTGACTGCACGTCCGGAGCCTTCGCGTCCGGCCGCTTCGCGAAGCGCTCGCCCTTCACCGCGGCGACCTCCACCGGCATGCGGCCGTCCCCCACGTTCTCCACCGTCACCGTGGCCACCCACTGTCCGCCCTCCTGCTTCACCTGGGCATTCGACAGCCGGTACTGCGGGACATGCACCTCGTGGAACCACTGCTGGACGAAGGCGTCATAGGCCGCCGCGTCCGGCGCGAAGGGGCGCATCGCCGCGGTGAAGTCCTGCAGCACCGGGTGGTCCTCATGGCCCACGTACTTCTGGAGGAACGCCTGGATTCCCGCGTGCATGGCCGGGCGGCCCATCAGTTCCTCCAGCATCGAGAACGCCCAGCCTCCCTTGTCGTAGAGCACGGTGTTGTCGCCGTCGCGCGAGTCGTCGAGCTTCACCAGCGACTGCTCCGCGTCCACGTGCCGCTCCCTGGCGTAGCGCTCCTCCAGTCGCTTGGCGATCTCCATCCGCGTCCGGGGACCGTCCAGTTGCTCCATCAGCTTCATCGCCGAATAGTGAGACATGCCCTCCGACAACACCGAGCCGCCCGGCCCCTTGCCGGGGATGAGCATGTTGCCCCACCACTGATGCGCCGCCTCGTGCGCGGTAATCAGCAGGACGGCATTCGACTCCGGCGTGCTGCGCGCGAGAAAGCCGATGCTCTCCGAGAACGTGATGTTGGTGGCGAAGCCCTGCGCATAGGTGTCCAGGCCGGGGAACTCGGACAGCTTCAGCTCCTTCCACGGATAGGGATGGAACCATTCCGAGTAGTACCGGCGTGACGCGTCCAGTCCGCGGCGCATGGCCTCCACGTTGTAGACATGCGCGGGGTGGTGGAAGACGGCGGTGCCCTCGCCGCGCAGCACCGCCCAGCGGCCCGCGACGATGTTGAACATGCTGACCGGCGCGTCGCTGCGCCACACGCTGACCCGACGTCCGTCCTTCACCTCGTCGCTCTCCAGCACGCCCACCGCGTTGAGCGTGTACTCCGCCGGCCCCGTCACGCGGATGCGCGTGGTGAAGGGCGTGCCCATGCCATAGGCGGCCTCCGTGGTCCCCACGTAGAAGTCGTCCGGGTAGACGCGGGGCTCATACCGGTTCTCGTCCTTGTCCACGCCGATGTCGTCGCGGAAGCCCACCACCGGCGCGAAGCTCGGCCCGAAGCTGGTCAGCACCACGCCGGAGGGAAGGATGAACTCCGGCACCCTGCCGCCATTCTTCGTCACGCCCTTGGGGAACTCGCCATGGAACTCGAAGCCCACGCGCACCACCGAGCCGGGTGCCAGGGGCGCCTCGGGCTTGAAGACATACAACCGCGAGCGGTCCTCGGGCGTGACGTCCTTTCCGTCCACCGTCCAGCGCACGTCCTCCCAGTGGTCTCCGCCCGTGAGGGCAAAGGACGTCAGCGCCTTCTCGCGCCGGTTCACCAGCGTGTACGTGCCTCGCGTGCGGAAGGCGCGACCCTCCGGGTCCAGCTCCACGTCCAGGTCCACGTCCTGAATCGCCGGCTGCGGCGCGTCCAGCCACGTGGCCAGGTTCTTCTGCCAGTACTCCTTCGCGCGCTTCTTCGCGGCGTCACCCTGCCAGCCCTGCCCCACCTGCACCGCCGCCGCCACGAGGGCCACCGCGGGCACCACCGCCCACGGCGTCAGCCGCCACGCGCCGCGCAACAGCCCCCCGGGGCGGATGCGCTCCAGCAGGCTCACCGAGTCCGCCGCGCGCCGCCCATCCCACCGCACCGCCAGCGCGGTGAAGAAGGCGGCGAGCCCCAGGACGCCCACGCGGTTGAGCACGAGCACGGACCTGTCCAGCTCGAAGGGCCCCATGTCGGACCACTGCACCGCGCGCCACAGCGGCCAGTTCATCGCCCAGTGGAGGTGGCCGCGCACCGCCGCATAACCGGTGAGGCTCAGCGCCGCGAGCGACACGCCATACGCGCCGAAGCGCCCTCCCGCCACCGCGTGCGCCGCCAGCACGAAGCACGTCCACGCGAAGAACGTGGGCAACAAGAGCCCCCACGCGAGGACGTACGACGACAACGAGAGCGGCACCTGGCCTTGCACGAGCTGGGCGATGATGCCCGCGAGCCCCGTCGCCACCAGCAGGGACACTCCGACGAGGCTGTTGGCGAGCGCCTTGCCCAGCAGGACGGAGACGGTGCGCACGGGCGCGGCGTCATGGATGGGCGCGAGGTCAGAGGCGCGCTCTCGCTCCAGCGACTCCACCGTGTAGAACATGAGCAGCAGACACGCGAGCGTGGACGCCACGCCCATGGTGTTCACCGCGAAGAAGCCCGGGGACGTCAGGAGCGAGGTGTCGAACGGGCCCACCTTGTTCAGCGCATTCGCCACCGTCTGCATCAGGATGATGGGCATGAACAGATAGAGCCCCGGCTGCGACAGGAGGCCCCGCAGCTCCGCGCGCGCCACCACCCACAGGCCCGACAGTGCCCCGGGAGGATGGGCTCGCATGCCCAGCGTCACGAGCGGCGTCTCCTCGCGCGCCCCTCCATCCGGCGTCGCCAGGGGAATGTCCGCCAGCGCCTTGCCGTGCGCGCCGCGCACCGGTGCGCCACGCAGGCCTCGCGCCACGTGCCGCGCGCTCCACGCCACGCCGCCCAGCCCCACCGCGATGAAGCCCAGTCGGCTGAGGACGAACAGCGCGTCCAGCCCCACGCGCTCCGCGTTGTAGAAGGCGACCCCTCGGTCGACCTTCACCCAGGTCTCGCTCAGCCACCGCATGCCCGCGGGGTCCAGCGCCTGGAGCACCCGGTTCACCCGAGGGTCCAACCACCCGGGAGACCAGCTCCACAGGAAGAAGGCGCAGACGAACATCAGCACCACCGGCAGGAAGTACACGAGCACCGGGCGCCGCGTGCCCGCGCCCAGCGCGAAGGCTGCACCCGCGATGAACACCAACTGGGGCAGGCCGAAGAAGAGCGCGGGCCGCGCGTAGTTGAGCCACGACAGCGGACCGCGATACTCGGCGTGCTCGCCCGCGGGGATGACGTGGTGGAAGAAGACGAGGAAGAGCACCATCGCCCCGAGCGCCAACACATACGCGCTCAGCACCGCCAGGAACTTGCCCCACACGTACTCGCGCGGCGTCAGCGGCGTGGTGTGGAGGAGGGGCCCTACCCGCGCCTCCTCGTCCGCGATGACGCCCATGCCCGCGCCCACGGAGACGAAGAAGCTGAAGAGGAGGAACATGAGCAGCAGGAGCGTCTGCGAGACGGCGAACTCGCTCGTCACCCAGGCCTTCTGCCCGCCCACCTGGCTGGCCCCGGATTCGATGGTGACGTTGCCTGACGACAGGCCCCACACCGACAGGAAGGTGACGAGCAACAGGATGACGAACAGCGGGCGGCGCAGTTGGTGCGCCAGCTCCGTGCGCACCACCGTGCCCAGACGGGCCACGTTCATCGTGCCACCTCTCGTGCGGCTTCCACGACGGGCGGCTGCTGCGACGTCGCGGAGGCCTCGCGCGTGTCCTTCATCATCAGCAGATAGGCGTCCTCCAGCGTGGGCGTGACGCGCTCGAAGCCCGCGGGCACATCGCCTCCCGTCGAGTGGATGCGCACGCGGTTGCGGCCCTCGAAGAGCACGGCCTGCGTGACGCGGCGGGTGCGCTGCAGCTCCGCCAGCTCGGTGGCGGAGGCGGTCCCCTCGAAGATGGTGCCCTGGATGGAGGTCTTCGCCTCGGAGGGCGAAGTAATCGCCACCACGCGGCCCTGCCGGATGACGGCGAAGCGCGGACACAACATCGCTACGTCTTCGACGATGTGCGTGGACAACAGCACCGTGCGCTCGTTCGCCACTTCCGCGAGCAGCCGGTAGAAGCGCAGGCGCTCCTCGGGGTCCAGGCCCGCGGTGGGCTCGTCCACGATGATGAGCTGGGGGTTGCCCGCGAGCGCCTGGGCGATTCCCAGCCGCTGCCGCATGCCTCCCGAGTACTCCTTCACCTTGCGCTTCGCGGCGAACGTGAGGTTCACACGCTCCAGCAGCTCCGCGCACAATGACTTCAACCCTCGCGGCGCGGTGACGCCCTTGAGCTTCAGCAGGTACAGCAGCATGGCCTCGCCCGTGAGGTACGGGTAGAAGCCGAACTCCTGCGGCAGATAGCCCAGGTGGGGCCGGAGCGCTTCCGGGTGGCGGACGATGTCCAGTCCATCCAGCGTCACCTCACCGGAGGTGGGCTCCAGCAGGCCCGACAGAATCTTCATCAGCGTGGACTTGCCCGCGCCGTTGGGACCCAGCAGCCCGAACATCCCACGCGGTATCTCCAGGTCCACGCCACGCAGTGCGGACACCGGGCCCGGGTACACCTTCACCAGATTGCGGAGGGAGAGCATGCCCCCCGTACGCCTGGAGGGCTGTGCTCATTTCACGGGACGTGCGAGGAAACGCAGGAGCTCACGGTGTCCGTCAGGCGCACACCTGGGTGACGCACCGTGGCGCCCCGGTGCGGGCTTGCCCGAGGACTCAGCCGGGGATTCGATGGAGCGGAGCGCAGTGCGGCGCATCTTTCTGAAGCCGCTTGCGCAACACCTCGGCGCCCACGGTGTTGCCCGCACGCGCGGAAGCCACTCGAAGTCCCCAGGCGCTCATCAGCCAGGCCACGGGGAGATTGGTCTGCTGGTTGTGCACTTCCAGCGCCGCGAGCGAGTCGGGGGTGGCCGTGCCGGTGAGCACCTCGCCGATACCTACGCAGATCTCGTAGTAGGCGCGCCCCTCGTCCGAGCCGGCGACCGGGCTCGGAAACTCCACCATGGAGAGGGCCTCCTTCGCGAGCGCGAGCCCTCGCGCGGGGTCGTCCTCGCACAGCATGACGATGCTCGCCTCACCCACTCGCTCCATCGCGCGGATGACAGGGGGACGCGCTGACCAGTCGACGCTCGCCAGCTCCCGGCGCGCGGAGGCCGCGTCACCGTAGCAGGCATGGGCCAGGGCGCGGGAGCTCGCTCGGTAGAAGGCGACATCCGGAAACCGGCTGCTCGACGCGTACACCTGTTCGTAGACGGCGAGCAGGGCGCTCACGTCGGGATGCAGAAAGGCCGCGTTGATCTTGCGGCGCGCCGACAGTCCCTTCCAGAAGATGGAGCCCAGGGTACCCACCGCGAGCACGCCTCCAACCAGCAAGACGAAGCCCAACTGAGACCCGGACCGACTCAGCTCCTCGGTGGATGGCAGCTTCGGCGTCTTGCCGCCAGTGACCATGAAATACGCGGCGACGTAGGCAACGAGGATGAACGGCAACAGCTTCATCCAAAGCTTGAAGGGCGCGAGGGCACTGCGTGGGCGAATCGATTCGAGATAGCGGCCGTTCTCTTCACGGGACATGCGCGCACTTATAGCCAAACATTTTCACGACGCCATGCGCGCGGGGCCTGCCCCGACAGAATCGCCCTCGCACCTCCAGAACGACACGGCGCCAGCCGCGTCACCTCACGAGTGCCGCACCAACCGCAGTGACGCGCGCGACGCCGTCGAAGCAGAGGCCGAAGCGGACGCCGAGGCCAGCAGCCCCACGGCGGGCCACGCGGTCTCCGACTTTCCCTCCGCGAGGAAGTCCACCGCCTGCGACACGACCTCCGGCGCGTACAGGATGCGGTGATGCCCCAGCCCCTGCGTGCGCGTCAGCCGCGCGCCCGGCCAGGCGCTGGCCACCGACTCGCCCGCGACAACCGACACCTCCCGGTCTCCCACGTCGTGAAACACATGCAGCGGCACGTGCCCCAAGAGCCGCACGAAGTTCGGCAGCGCCAGGTCACGCAGCCGCACGTTGAAGTGCGCCTCGATGCGCTGCTCCATCCGCATCCACACGCCATCCGTCAGCCCCATCGCCCGCGCGAAGGCCTGGATGCCGCCCCGGGGGTCCGCGGGCGGCGACACGAACACCGCGCGTCCCACCTTCAGCCCATCCCGCATCGCCACCGCCGTCGCCGCCGCGCCCAGCGAGTGCGCAATCACCGCGTACGGCCCACCCGTCGCCCGCGCCACGTCCGCCACCAGCTCCGCCATCTCCGGCAACGAGCTGGTCCTCCCCGACGACTGCCCGTGCCCCGGCGCGTCGTACGTCACGACGGAGAAACCCGCCGACACCAGCGGCTCCACGAAGGCCGTGAGCTGCCCGCCGTACCCGCTCCACCCGTGCACCAGCAGCACGCGCGGTCCCACGCCCCAGCTCCACACCGCCACCTCCTCGCCCCCCAGCGTCAGCATCCGCGGCTGCCCACGCGCCAGCACCGCCTCCGCCGTCTTCGAGCGATGCGGCCTTCGAGGCGTCCGGAACATCCGGTCCGCCCACGCCGCCGTCAGCCCCGGCGCCACCGCCCCCATGCTCAACGCCGCCGCCCGCACACCCCACATCGCCAATTTCGCCCGAACGTTCGTGCTATTTTTCGCCATGACGAGGTCCTCCTCGGAACGACACACAGCCAAAGAAATCTCAGGAGCCTTGGGGACGGGCGGCGCGCAGCAACGCGTCGAAGGAGCGCCGGGCCCACGTCTCCGCGCGGGGCTCTTTCAGCAGGCGCGCGGAGTGGTGGAAGCCCAGGAGCAGCGCGTTCTCATCGTGGGCGAACTGCTCCACGTCCACGTCCTTGTGGAAGTGCCCCTCCGCGACGGCGATGCGCGCGGCCTGGGCCAGGCAGTCCAGCCAGTCCCGCTGCGTCTGCACCAACCTGTCACGCGCGGGCCCGGGCGCGTCGTCCAGCTCCGTGGCCGCCGCCACGAAGATGCACCCGCCCTCCGGCACCAGCTCCTTCTCCCACGTCAGCCACTGCTCGAAGAGGGCCCGCACCCGGGGCTCGCCTCGCGGCTGCGTGAGCGCCGGGCGGATGACGCGCTCGGTGAACAGCGCCGTCGCCGCCTCCAGGATTTCCACCTGGAGCGACGTCTTGGAACGGAAGTGCGCGAACAGGCCGCTCTTGGAGAGCTGCAGCTCCTCCGCCAGCCCGCCAATGCTCAGCCCCTGGAGCCCCACGCGGCTGGCGAGCTGGATGGCCCGCTCCAGAATCGCCTGATGGGTGAGCTCTCCCTTGCGCATGGGCTCTTTCTAAACGCCCGTGCTTTTTTCCGCAAGTCGATGAACCACGGGGCCGCTCAGCCTTCGGTGTTGCGCAGGAAGTCCGCCACCTGGGCGAAGCGGTCATCCAGGAAGCGGCGCAGGCCCCCGGTGACTCCCCGGGCATCCAGGGCCTTCCCCATGGCGCGCAGCCACGCGTCGCGCATGGAGAGATCCACGGGCACATGGCCATGACGCATCCGCAGGCGCGGGTGGCCGTGCCGCTCCGCGTAATGCTGCGGCCCGCCCAGCCAGCCGATGAGGAAGAGGCCGAAGCGCTCGCGCGTCCCCCCGTTCACCCGGCCCTGCTCGTCCAGTTCGTGCAACTTCGCCAGCACGGGCTCGTGCGCGTCCATCGCGTCATAGAAGGCCCCCGCCAACGCCATCACCGCATCCGCGCCACCGATGCGCTGATACGGCGTGTCCTCCAGCGTGGGCACCCAATCATCAGAGGAGGGAATTTTGAGCTCAACAGGCATGACATCCTTCAACATCCGTGCGGGCACGGGGTTTTCCCCTCCCGAAACGAGCGCTCGGCGTGCCGCTCCGAGGGGTGTCGAGAGGCCGACAGGTTGGCAGGCACCTCGCGGGTTGCCCATCGAAGATTTGACCCAGGCAAGAGCCGGTTGCTAGAGCCCTGCCCCACCCGTGCACCCTTCCGCCAACTCCAAGCAGGCCAGGGCGATGCCTCCGCCCAGAGTCTGGGTCCTCGACGACAGCTCCGTGGAGAACGAGGCCATTCGCCGCGTGCTCACTCCCACCTGCCGGGTGGAGACGTTCACCGACGGGGCCGCGTTGCTGGAGGCGCTGGGGCGAGAGCACGGACTGCTCCCCGAGGTGCTCGTCCTGGACTGGTACCTGCCGGGCATGTCGGGCCTGGAGGTGTGCCGCTTCGTGCGCTCGGGCACCACCACCTCGCTGATTCCGGTGCTGCTGCTCACCGTCAACACCCGCGCGGATGACGTGGTGGAGGCGCTGGCGGCGGGCGCCAACGACTACGTCTTCAAGCCCTTCCGTCCGGTGGAGCTGGAGGCGCGCGTGCTGGCCCTGGCGCGCCTGGAGCGTCAGCGACGCCAACTGCTCGAGGACGAGCGCGCGCGGCGCATGCTGGCGGAGGGCACGCTGACCGAGGTGCAGGCCGCGGAGGAGCGCGCGTGGCGCAGCGAGCTGCGCTTCCGGCTGGCCGCCCGGGCCACGCGGGACGCGGTGTGGGAGTGGGACCCGCGCACGGACACGGTGGACTGGACCAGCGGCCTGCACGAGCTGTTCGGCCACGTGTCCACCAACATCCGGGACACGCGCGACTGGTGGGCGGAGCGCCTGCACCCGGAGGACCGGGACCGCGTGGTGCGCGGCCTGCGGCTGGCCGTGGCCAGTGAAACCCACGAGTGGCAGGACACCTACCGCTTCCAGCGCGGGGACGGCACGTGGGCCCACGTGGTGGACCGGTGCCACATCGTCCGGGACGGGGACAACCAGGCGGTGCAGGTGGTGGGCGCCATGCAGGACGTCACCGAATGGCAGCAGACGGAGGCCGAGCGCCTGCGCCTGCTGGCCGAGGTGCACGCGCAGGCGGACTTCGAGCGGCAGCTCATCGGCATCGTCAGCCATGATTTGCGCAACCCCCTGGGCGCGATAACGCTGGCCGCGTCCCTGCTGGCGCAGCGCCCGGACGCGGACGACCGGCAACAGCGCAACGTGCAGCGAATCCTGCGCGCGGCGGAGCGGGCGACGCGGATGATTCGCGACCTGCTCGACTTCACGCGGGCCCGACAGGGCCGCGGGCTCCCCATCTATCCGCGCGCCATGGACCTGCACGAGGTGGTGCACGCGGCGCTGGACGAACTCCAGGCGGCCTGGCCCGAGCGCCGCATCGTCTCCGACTACCAGGGCAGCGGCGCGGGCGCGTGGGACCCCGACCGGGTGGCGCAGGTGCTCGGCAACCTGGTGGGCAACGCGATGCAGTACAGCCCGCCGGACACCGTGGTGCGCGTCATCGCGAGGGGCGAGGACACGGGCATCGTCCTGGAGGTCCACAACGCGGGCCTCCCGATTCCGGGCGACCTCCAGTCGCGCATCTTCGAGCCGCTGGAGCGCGGCGTGGAGCGCCCCGAGGACCGGGGCGTGCGCAGCATCGGCCTGGGGCTCTACATCGTGCGCAGCATCGTCGTGGCCCACGGCGGCACCGTGGAGGCGCGCTCCACCCAGGAACACGGCACCACCTTCACCGTGCGCCTTCCCCGCCAGCCGCCCGTCGCCCTCGCGGCCCAGGACGACGACGACGACGGACAGGCCGCGGGGTAGTCCGCCTCAGTCCACCCAGCGCTTTGGCCTGCGCTTCATCGTGGTGACGCCCAGCCTGTCGCAGAGTGACTCGAACACCTGTCGGGGCACGCCCCGCCACGCCACGTCCTCCAGCGTCTTCGTGCCGGGCAGCGGCGCATCCGTCACCAGCGTGGCGAGCCGTCGGTACAGCAGCGCCTCCTCGCGATGCGCGCGCAGCGTCGCCGCCAGCTTGTCCGCGCCACGCGGGCGCGCCGTCCACGTCGCCGCGTCGTCCGGAATCGCCTCCAGTCTTCCGTAGGCCGCCAGCAGCGACGAGGCGCCCTTCTCCCCGAAGCCCGGCAGCCCGGGGATGCCATCCGCGTCATCGCCCATCAGCGCGAGCAGGTCCGGCACGCTCGTGGGGGACACGCCCAGCTTCGCGCGCACCGCGTCCTCGTCCAGCACCTTCTCCTGACGCCGGTCCACCTGCACCACGCGCTGGCCACGCACGCACTGCCCCAGGTCCTTGTCCGGGGTGAGCAGCCGCACCTGCTCCACCGCGTCCACCCACTTCGCCGCCGCGGTGGCCAGCGCGTCGTCCGCCTCGTGCTCCTTCATCGACCACACGCGCACGCCCAGCGCCGCGACGGCTTCCTCGGCCAGGTTGAACTGCGCATGCAGCTCCGGCGGGACGCCCTCGTCGCTCTTGTAGCCGTCGAACAGCGCGTTGCGGAACGAGCGGATGGGGTTGTCGAACGCCACCGCCACGTGTGTCACCGCTTCGTCCGAGTCGTGCAGCAGCATGAGCAGCGAGGACATCAGCCCCACCGTCGCCTTCACGTCTTGCCCGTCCGGCGCGGCGTGGCCGGGCCGGGGCGAGAAGTGGGCGCGGTACAGCTCGTACGTGCCATCCACCAGGTGCAGGCGCATCCCGCCGTCCTATCGCTCCCGGCGCCTTCCGACCAGCCCGGCCGCACCGTCACGAGGCCCTCCGCGCGCAAGGACTGCTCGCCGCTCCCCGGGGTCGCCCGGCCGCTCCCCGGGCGGCTTGTCCCGGTGCGGATTGCCGGGTTGTCGGCCCGAGCACACTTCAGGACCTGGGGCGCGACACCCGCGCTCCATCCGGCTGCTGGAGGTAGACCGTGCGCCCGAAGCTGCTTGCCGCGATGCTGTGCGCCACCCTGTTCGGGTGCGCCAGCCAGAGCGTGACACCCGTCTCGAACACCAAACGAACAGAGGCCATCGCCTCCATGCGCGCCGCGGAAGGAGCAGGCGCGTCGCGCATCCCCGAAGCCGCTCGCCACCTGGAGTTCGCCCGCCAGCAGGTCAACAACGGCGAGCAGCTGATGATGGACGAGGACATGGAAGGCGCGGAGCTGAGCTTCATGCAGGCGGACGCGGACGCGGACCTCGCGCTGGCGCTCGCACGTGCGTTGCCACTGGAGCGGCAGGCGCAACAAACCACCCAGCAGGCCCAGTCGCTGCAACGCGGCCTGCAGTGAGCCCGAGTCCCGGAGGAAACCGTCATGGTGCGAAGCAAGCGTGGATGGAAGGCCCTCGTCGGAGCCACGACGCTCCTCGCCGCGGGGAGCGCGAGTGCCGCTCCACCCAAGGAGCTCGTGGAGGCGCGGTCGGCCTATCAGCAGTTGATTGCCAGTCCCCAGGGGCGTGAGCGCCCCCGGGAGGTGACCGAGGCGCGCGATGCGTTGCGCCAGGCGGAGCAGGCGTACCAGGACGACAAGGACGCCACCCGCACGCGGGTGCTCTCCTACGTGGCCCTGCGCAAGGCGGAGACCGCCGGCGCCTGGGGCAGCGCGGAGATCGCCGCCAGGCAACAGGCCCAGGCCGAAGCGGCCTTGAGCCAGGCCCAGGCCCGACAGGAGCAGCAGCGGCTTTCGCAGGCCCAGGCCTCCCAGCAGCAGCAGGCCAATGACCAGCGGCTGTCGGAAGAGTCCTCCCGTCGTCAGCAGCTGGAGGCCGAGGCCCAGCGCCTGGCCCAGCAAAACCAGGAGCTGCAACGCCAGACGGCGGAGCTGCAGGCGCAGCAACAGGCGCGAAGCCAGACGGAGCAGCAGAGCGCCCAGCAGCTGGAGGCGGAGCGACAGGCGCGAGTGGAGGCCGAGCGCAAGGCCAGCGAGGCCCTGACGCAGCTGGACCGCGCGAACAAGGACCTCAAGGTCCGCGAGGAAGCCCGAGGCACGGTGCTGACGCTGTCGGGCAGCGTCCTCTTCGCCTCCGGTGCGTCGGACCTGCTGCCGGTGGCCCGCGACAGGCTGGCGGACGTGGCGCAGGTGCTGAAGGAGGGCGACAAGCCACTGCTCATCGAAGGGCACACGGACTCGCAGGGCTCGGACGCGCTCAACGAGCGGCTCTCCTATGCGCGCGCCGAGCGCGTGAAGGAGTTCCTCATCAACCAGGGCGTCCCCGCCAATCGCATCGAGGCGCGCGGCATGGGTGAGTTCCGGCCCGTGGCCACCAACGCCACGGCCGAGGGCCGCGCGAACAACCGCCGCGTGGAAATCGTCGTCGAGCGCGGCGGACAGCGCGCCGTCGGCGGCAGCGGCCAGGGCACGGGCGGCGCCGGCTCCGAGCAGCAGAAGCAGGCTCCGGAGTCAGGCTCCTCGAACGACACCCTGCCGCCCCAGGAGGACACGAGCGGCGCGGTTCCCTCCGGACAGCAGGGCACCTCAGCGGATCATGAAGACTTCCCGGGCACCGGTGGCGGTGGTGCGCCTTCGGAGAGCCAGGGACAGCAGGGCACGTCGGCCGACCACGAGGACTTCCATGGCACGGGTGGCTCGGACGGCGCGAATCAGGACGTGAAGCAGTAACCCCGCTGACACCCGCCCGGCCCAACGCCGGGTGGGTGTGCGAGGCACGTTGCTCCTGGTGGTGTGCGTGAAGAACCCTCGCTCCGGACCTGCTCGCGGCTCTCATGCCCGGACAGGCCCGGAGCGCGGCCTTTCGGCCCCGTCGAGCACCTGTCACCCGGAGTGCTCCGTCCCGCTTGCGGCGCTCCGGTTCCGGCGCGCGACGCGATAGCCTGCGGGCCGCTCTCGTCATGGCCTCCGACAAACCCATCGTCCTGCTCACCACCGAGCGCTTGAGGGTGACCCAGCTGCCTCCCGACGGGGCGGCGCGCGTCGTCGCCTATTTCGAAGCCAACCGGGACCACCTGGGCCCGGTGTCCCCCACGCGGCCCGCCCACTTCTACACCCTGGCGTACTGGCGCACGCGGCTGGCACAGGACCTGGAGGACGCGCGCTTCGACAGGTCCCTGCGCATGGTGGTCCTCCCGCGCGCGGAGCCGCTGTCCTCCGCGCCCGTCATCGCCAACATCTCCCTCACGAACATCGTCCGGGGACCGCTCCAGGCCGTGACGCTGGGCTACGGCCTGGACCACCGTCACGAGGGCCAGGGCCTGATGACGGAGGCCCTGCGCGCCGTCTGCACCCACGCCTTCACCACCATGGGCCTGCACCGCATCCAGGCCAACCACCTCCCGGAGAACCTCCGGAGCGCCGCCGTGCTGCGCCGGCTGGGCTTCGCGGTGGAGGGCTACGCGCGCGACTTCCTGCGCATCGACGGCCGCTGGAGGGACCACATCCTCACCTCGCTCGTCGCGCCCGAGGGAAGCCCCACCGCCGTGTAGTCGCGGCCACGCGACACGCGCTCGAGTCAACCGTCGTGAACCCCTCGACGGGCGAAAGACGCGCTGGCGAAGGGACAGCGAGCCTCGTACAGCTTCGCCACGGAGGTGGAAGCGTGGCGTATCTGTTCCTGTTGGGGGCCATCGCCTGTGAAGTGGTGGCGACGAGCCTGCTGAAGTCCACCCAGGGCTTCACCCGCCTGTGGCCCACGGTGGGCTGCCTGTCGGGCTACGCGGTGGCGTTCCTGCTGCTGGCGCAAGCGGTGAAACAGGTGCCGGTGGGCGTCGCGTACGCGATGTGGTCCGGCCTGGGAACGGCCGCCATCGTCACCATCGGCGTCATCTTCCTGGACGAGCCGTTGAGCACCACCAAGGTCATCGGCGTGGCGCTCATCATCGGGGGCGTCGTCCTGCTCAACCTGCGCGGCGCGCACTGAAGCCGCGAGGAGTTCAGCGCGGGAGCGCGGCGGCCCGAGGGGCGCCGTTGGGGCCCGCGGGCAGGTGCGTGTCGAGCCACTCCACCGTGCGCCGCATCCGGTCCACCATGTGCTCCGGCTTGCGCAGGGTGTGGCCCTCGTCCGCGTAGACGACGAACTGGGTCTTCACCCCCAGCTCCTTCAGCGCGTGGTGGAACTCGTAGCCCTGCGTCACGGGCACCTCCACGTCCCGCTCGCCATGCAGCACCAGCGTGGGCGTGCGCGCCAGCTTCACGTAGTTGATGGGCGAGCTGCGCGTGTACACCTCCGGCTCCTCGTACACGGACGCGCCGAAGTACGGCCGCATCCACGCGTCGATGCGGTTGGTGCCGTAGTAGCTCTGCCAGTTGGCGATGCCCGCGCCCGCCACCGCCGCGCGGAAGCGCTGCGTCTGCGTCACCGCCCACATCGTCATGAAGCCGCCGTAGCTCCACCCCGTCACCCCCAGCCGCGAGGGGTCCACCGGCGCGTGCGCCAGCACCGCGTCCACGCCCGACACGATGTCGCGCAAGTCACCGAAGCCAAAGTCGCGCCGGTTGGCCTGCGCGAAGTCCGCGCCCTGGCCGAAGCTGCCCCGGTAGTTGGGGAGGAAGACGTAGTAGCCCCGGGCCGTGAAGAGCAGGACGTCCGGCCGGAACTGCGGCACCACGCCCGCCGCCGGCCCGCCGTGAATCATCGTCACCATGGGCGCGCGCGTGCCCGAAGGGGGCGCCATCGACGCGGCGGGCGCCACCAGCCAGCCCTGCACCTCCGCGCCGTCGCTCTTCCACGACAGGTCTCGCGTCTCGCCCACGAGCGCGCGCAGGTCCTCCTCGCGCCGCGTGACTCGCTCCCAGTCCCCCACCGGCCCCACCCACACGTTCTGCGCCTGGGTGAAGGACTCGCGCACCACAGCGCTGCGCTTTCCGTCCCGCGACAGCGACAGCCCCACGGAGCCGCCCGCGCTCAGCCGCTCCGGCCCCTTCCACAGCACCGTCACCCCGCCCTGCGCCGTCGGGTCCACCGAGGCCACCGCCGACTCCCCGCGCACCTGCGCGCCGAACAGCAGCTTCCGGGGCGCCACCCACTCGAGCGTCGTCGCCGTCGCCTTCATCCCCGCCGTGAGGTTGCGCGCCTTGCCGCCCTCCAGCGGCACCAGCATCACATCGCCCCCGTTGACGCCCTGGTCGCTCATCAACCCCTCGATGACGGCCACGTGCTTCCCATCCGGGCTCCACACCGGCTCGGTGAGCTGCCACTTGGGCGCGTACACCAGGCGCGAGCGGCCGTTGGCCGTCTCCAGCACATGCAGCTTCGCCAGCCACCAGCTCGCGTCTCCTGGAGGCGGCGCCGCGATGAAGGCCAGCCGCGAGCCCTCAGGACTCCACGCGTACTCGTAGACGAAGAGCTGCTCTGGCGACACGACACGGTGGGCGCCGTCCGCCACGGACACCAGCGCCACGCGCTTCACGGGATGGGACTCCCGCACCACGCCCGTCTCTCGCGCCGCGGGGCCGTTGGGGCCCTTGGCCTGCTCGGCCCCCTCGCCCTGCATCACCAGCACCGCCACGGACGCGCCATCCGGCGACCACTGGGGCGCGGACACCGAGCCCTGGAAGGACGTCAGCTTCCGCGCCACGGACTGCGCCAGGTCCGCGACATACAACTGGGACTGTCCCCGTTGGACCGCATCGGACAGGAACGCCAACTGCTTTCCATCCGGACTCCAGGCGATGGACGACTCGTCACAGGCGCGCCCGTCGGGACAGACGCTGACGCGCACCGCCTGCGGCTCGCTCACGTCCAGCTCCACCGCGTGGATGAGCGTGCCCCCCGTGGAAGCCACCTCCACCCACGCCACCCACGTCCCATTGGGAGACAGGGCCACCTGGCGGAAGCGCGTGGTGCGGCCCACCGCGCCCAGGATGGACTCCACCGACGGCTTGCCCACCTTCGTCGCCGCGCCGCGAACGACCACCGTCGTCTCGCGGTCCAACGCGGAGGGCGCGGGCATGGACTCGCCCACCTGCGCGAAGGCCGGAGCCACGCACCACAGCGCCACACCCAGGCCGACGACTCTCGCCACCATCCGAATCAACACATCCCCCCACGGGTCTGGAAGAGAGCACCAGACTACATGAGTGGGACGGCCCCGCGTCCGGACACTTGCTTCTGGCACCCCACCCGAGGGCCCGGCCCTCCTTCCTGGGAGGCCTCCTCATTCGTTGGACCTCGGAAGTTTTGGCGTGCGAGGAGTGACTCAGCGCGTCCATCGTCGGACAGACGCCCCACTTCGACGGAAGCCGTGCGCCAGGGCCGGTGAAGACTGCCGGGCCATGGCACGAACCGAGCGGGAGAAGATGCTTGCGGGGGAGCTGTACAGCGGCTGGGACGCGGAGCTGACGGCGGCCAGGTCCCGGGCGCGCCGGCTCTTGCGCCTCTACAACGACACGCTCATGGACGACGAGGACGCGCGCAAGCAACTGCTCGCCCAGCTCATCGGGAAGCGGGGCGCGGGCTGCTACATCGAGCCGCCCTTCCACTGCGACTACGGCACCTTCATCACCCTGGGCGAGCGCGTCTACATGAACTTCCAGTGCGTCATCCTGGATTGCAACCAGATTACCATTGGTGACGACGTGTCGTTTGGCCCCAACGTGCACATCTACGCGGCCACGCACCCGTTGGACGCGGACGAGCGCATCAAGGGCCCGGAACTGGCCAGGCCGGTCACCATCGGCGCGAAGACGTGGGTGGGCGGCGGCGCCATCATCGTCGCGGGCGTCACCATCGGAGAGGGCGTCACCATCGGCGCCGGCAGCGTGGTGACGAAGGACATCCCGCCGTATGTGCTGGCGGCGGGCAATCCCTGTCGTGTCATCCGTTCGCTGCGTTGAGCGTTCAGCGCTTCGTCATGTCGAACAGCGCGCGGGCCTGCGGCCCCAAGAACCCGTCGAAGTCCGGCGCGCGCTGGGCAATCTCGAAGTACGCGTAGGGCCACGGACGGCGGCCCCCCTCGCGCAGCGTCACCGACAGCGGCGCGGCCTGGGTGGCGGTCTGCCGCAGCGACGTGCCCGGCGCGCCCTCGATGTCCGCCTTCATGGGCACGCCCGCATCCCGCATGCGCTGCTGCCAGACCTCCACGTCATCCACCGAGCCGGTGAAGTGGTTCACCTTGCGGCCGAAGGCCAGGAGCCAGGCGCCGTACTGCGACTCCTTCTCCAGCTCCAGCAGCGCGGCCTCCGACGGCGGCGGCGGCGAGCAGAACCACGCCGCCAGCGCGTCCACGTCCTCGGGCGGCGGAGGGTCGTCCGGCAGCGTGCCGAGCAGTTCGCGGGCGCGCGGCGACAGCTCCTCCGACTTCAGCTCGGAGATGAAGACGCGCGGCAGCCCCGCCGGATGCGACAGGTAGATGGCGGACAGGTGCGCGTCGGGGAAGGTGTATGCCCCCGCGGGCTTCCAGCCCAGCCGCTCGAAGGGCCGCGAGAAGAGGGCGATGCCGCCCCCGGGCCGCGCCAGCGAGCGCAGCGCGACATGGTCATTGCGAAAGCTGCCTCCGGAGAGCTGCACGAAGGTGCGGGCAAACGGCACCTCGGAGGCGTAGCGCTCCCAGAGCAGGTCCAACAGCCGGGTGGCCTGAGAAGTCGTCATGGCGGCGCACTCTAATCCGCCCAGAAAAGTGCGGCGGCGCGCGGCCCCGAGCCCTTGGAGGGGACTTCGTTCGGAGACGCGCGCCGCGCGCTAGAGACTCGCCTTGGAGTTTCGAGTCTCTGTACCCTTCTTGGTATGCATTGACTTCCGTTCCGGCCCGCTCGGCGCCACCCGAAGTCGTGCGGCGAAATAGGGTGCGACGTTGGAAAACGCCAGTGCCGCGCAAGAGTGGGCATCAAAGTCGCGTTGCGCCACCCTGTAGCCCGGCTAATTGACAGAATTGTGAGCGTAAAGTTTCCGTAACGCTGTGCCGCGCCACGTCATCGTGGCCTCGCGAGCGCAGGCGAGGGCGAAGACAGGCCCCCAGGCCCACCTCCACCCTCTTCCACCGCGAAACCCCACACCGGGCTCGCGACGGACAACCCCCGAGCGCCTCCGGATGCGCACGTGTCAGCCCCTGCTGGGGCGGGGAGACACGCGCGGAAGGACACCCCGCGAAATGGGCGGACCCGGTCGGCACGCTGATGAACGCAGCCCCCCGGAAATCTTCCCCTCTCGATTTCTCGTTCCGCGAAGACACACTTCATCAGCTCCCGAGAATGACGCACCGCTCCACGGAGGGAGTGGGTCAGTGGAGGTGCTCGGGGAGCATGGGCAGGCCGTGGAAGAAGCGGCGGCCGCACTCGAAGCGGCGGTGGAAGCAGACGCGGTCCTCCACGTACAGCCGGGCCATGTCCTCCTCGCCGTAGGCGCGGAAGAAAGCGGCGCGGGCCTCGTCGCAGGCGTTCTCGTATTCGGCGAGCAGGGCCTCCCAGTCCTCCGGCGGCGGCTCCTCGTCGTCCTGCCAGCAGCCGTCCTCCATGCCGTACTCGCGCTCCATCAGGTCCAGCTCCAGCGCGAGCCGCTGGACGCGCGGTACCTCCGTCAGCGCCTCGTCCGCCATGGCGGTGAGGATGTGGGCCACCAGGAAGAAGCCCGCGTCCGGAGGAACGACGCCCTCTTCGCGCGCGGCGCGGAAGGCGACGAGCAACTGCGCGTCCATCGCGTCATCCCCCAGCTCCAGCAGCCGCGTGGCGAGCCCTCGCCACCGGTCCTCCGTCTCGCGGGCCTCCTGGAGGGCCAGGGTCAGTTCAGGGTCTCGCGTCTTCTTCATCTCGTGCTCCTGTCGGGATTGCCCCGAAGCTCTCATCCAGGTCTGACGTGTGGACCTCGAATCCACGGACGTCGGTGTTCGCGGTTGCTTCACGGGCACGTCGGATGGCGGACGAGGCCCGCCCGGGGTGTCGAGCGGTGGACGCGTGGTGGCCCGCGCGGACATGCTTCGCGGCACCGTGCCCCTGGCTTCTCGTCCCATCGCCCCCTCCGACAACGACTTCCTCTTCGCCCTGTACGTCAGCGCGCGGGAGGGCGAGCTGGCGGCGTGGGGTTGGACACCCGCGCAGCGCGAGGCGTTCCTGCGAATGCAGTGGCTGGCCCGGGGACGTGACTGGGGCGCGCGGTATCCGACGGCGGAGGACCGGGTGGTGTTGGTGGACGGTCAGCCGGCGGGCAGGTTGCTGGTGGTGCGCGGTGAGAAGGAGTGGCGGCTGGTGGACATCGCGCTGCTGTCCTCGCACCGGGGCGGGGGCCTGGGCACACAGCTCTTGCGCGAGCTGCTGGAGGCCGCGGGCGGGGCACGCGTGTGCGTGCGCCTGCATGTGCTCCATGACAGTCCCGCGCGCGGGCTGTACTCGCGCCTGGGCTTCCAGATGGAGCCTGGCGCTTTGCCCGCGCGGGAAGATTCTCCATACGTGGCCATGGAGTGGACGCCCGCGTCACGTGCGGGCTGAGGGCGACAGGGCCCAGCTTGGGGGAAGCGCGCCATGCCCCCGGAACACGAACGGGCCGCGCGCCGATTGCGCGTCACGCGGGCAGTCGCCGGGGAAAGGCGAAGAAGCGCGCGGAGGCCCTGAAGACAGACAACCAGGGGGCCCTCCGCGCGCTTGCTCCGGGGTCATCCGAATGACCCGGGTGATGAAGCCACGAACCGGCACGGGGCCGCTCGCGCCACGTCCATGGCCTGGATGCCAGCGGTCCCCCCGACTCGGATGCGAGCCGCCCCGTCCGGCGATTCACTGCGTCCTACGAACCTTCCACCGCCAGGCAGCGAGAGCCGGACGGCACGGTGCACCTCGTGGGCCCGTGAGGACCGAGGTGGGTCGCCCCCGTGGCGACCCGGCCTCCTCCCCGACTCCCGCCGTCAGCCCCGAAGGCAAACGGCGCGGGACTCTTGCGCGCCCCACGAGAGGGCGGAGGTGAGCCACTCCAGCGACCCGGCCTCCTCCCCGACTCCCGCCGCCGGGCCGTGAGGACCGGACAGCGGGATGTGCCTTCCTCCGCTTAGAGGAAGATGTTCTCCGGCACGGGAGTCACGGTCTGGAAGGAGAGGCCCGGTGCGCCAGCGCCAGACGTGATGCCCGTGGCACCACCATCGCCACCGTCACCACCCATCGCGCCGCCGCCACCGCCCGCCGCGACGGCGGTGCTCGCACCCTGGGGAGGAGCGGTGATACCCGCTGCGCCAGCACTCACGTCGAGGGTGCCCGTCACGGTGGGACTGGTGCTGGAGAGCAGGTGGATGATGCCACCGCCGCCACCGCCACCACCGCCCTTGCCAGCGCCGCCCGCGTTGTTGCCATCTCCGCCGCGACCGCCCACCACACGGATGGCGCCGCCCACCGTCACGCTGGCCTTGCCCACGATGACGACGACACCACCCGCGCCACCACCGGCGCCAGGGGTATTACCCAACGTCCCACCCGGGTCGCCGTTCGCGTTGATGGCGGAGGTCGGCTGCACCCGCACGTTGCCCTGCGAGAGGATGACCAGCGAGCCGCCACCTCCGGCGCCACTCACCCCCGCAACCTTCGCGCCAGAACCACCGCCCTGGGGACCCGGCCGAAGGAGCTGCGCGCCCTGGAGCGGCTGCAAGCCCAGGCCCTTGTGCGGCTCGCCAGCGGCGGCACGCGACACGCCCGCCGTCGCGGGGCCCGTCCCGGTGTCTTCGGTGCCCTGGTCCACGATGATGGTTCCGGAGATGGTGACATCACCCGTGGAGCGGATGACCGTGCCGCTCGGGAGGATGAGGGTGCCGGAGATGGTCACCGTCGAGAACTGGAGGTGCTGCCGCCCCGCCAGGGTGTTGAAGCCACCGACCGTGGTGAGGTCCAGCGTGTTGCCGAGGGGAACGTTGAGCAAGCCACCCGAGCCGTCACCGTAGACACCCGTCGAACCCGCCGGCCCCTGCAAGCCCGTGGCCCCCGTGGCCCCCGTCGCTCCTGTCGCGCCTGTCGCGCCCGTCGCACCCGTGGTGCCCGGCGTGCCCTGCGCACCGGGGACACCC
Source organism: Myxococcus sp. CA040A (assembly GCF_013336725.1). NCBI lineage: Bacteria > Pseudomonadati > Myxococcota > Myxococcia > Myxococcales > Myxococcaceae > Myxococcus > Myxococcus sp. CA040A. The sequence goes on from NZ_JABUMR010000006.1 coordinate 380,202, forward strand.
TGCGGTCCCTGGGCCCCCGCGCAGACGTACCGGGTCAGCGCCGCGATGACCTCGCCGGCATCCAGCACGCCGTTGCCGTTGGAGTCCTGCCCGAACTGCAGCCGCACACCCCCGGTGGCGCAGTTCGCGCCCGCCGGCTCGGCCGCCGTCGCCGCCACCGAGTGGATGCCCGCGGCGCCCTGCGGACCCGTCTGTCCCTGCAGACCTTGCGAACCCTGGTCGCCCTTCAACCCCTGCGGACCCTGCGGACCCGCGCACACGTAGCGCGTCAGCGCCGCGTTGACCTCGGAGGTGTCCAGCGTGTTGTTGCGGTTGGCGTCCACGCCCACTTCCAGCTTCACACCGCCGGTGGCGCAATTGGCCCCGGACGCCTCGGCCGACGTGCGCACCAGCGCGCTCAGGCCCGTGGCGCCCTGCTGCCCCTCCGGGCCCGTCTCACCCTGAGGGCCGGTATCACCGCGCGGACCCACCGGACCCGCGGGACCCACCGGACCCGCCGGACCCACGTTGCCCTGCGCGCCGGTCTCACCCTGCTGTCCCTGGACGCCCTGCTGTCCCTGGGGCCCCTGCTGGCCCACGTTGCCCTGCGGCCCCGTGTCGCCCCTCGGCCCCTCGACGCCTTGCGGTCCCTGCGCGCCGTTGCACACGTAGCTGGTGACATCCACCTCGTCGTCATCCAGGTCGTCGTCTTCGTTGTCGTCGACGCCCGCCTCCAGCTTCACGCCACCCGTGGCGCAGTTGGCACCCGCCGGCTCCAGCGTCGTGCGAGCCACCGCGGGCTTTCCTTCCTCACCTCGCGGTCCATTGGCGGGACCCGGAGGGCCCTCGGGGCCTTCGGGACCTTCAGGCCCCGCTGGACCGGCCGGCCCCACGTCACCGGTGTCTCCCTTGGGGCCCAGGTCGCCCTGAGCACCCTGCGCGCCTTCAGGACCCGCGGCGCCTTGAGCACCCGCGGGACCCGCGGGGCCTTGAGGCCCCTGGGGACCTTCAGGTCCTTCTTCACATGCGGACAACAGCAAGAGCGCCGTCACCGGTAGCGCGCGGAACCCCCGCGTCCAATACGTGGGGTGTCGCCAGTTCATTTGAGCCATGGGTGGTCTCCTCGTCGTGGAACTCAGGGCCAAGGCACAGAGCAAGTCACGAGCCAGGATGGATTGTGTCGGGGTGCACGCCCCACTCAGCAGGGCGTGAGGGATTGTGGCTCGAAATGGCTCACGCGAAACAGCCCTCCCCCGCGTTCTTCCAGAACGCGACTCGCGTCACACCGGAACGCATGACGCGATGGGGCACGAGACACATGAGACCCCCATGCCCACTCGGGAAGCACGCGTCCCACAGCGGGGCCTGACTCCAAAACGACCCATGAAAGAAGTGTGGCCGATGCTTTGCTCAGGAGAGCGACACGTGCTGGGTTTCGCGTGAAACACACACACTCAAGCAACGAAAGGCGTACACGTGTCCGAGCCATTTATCGGTGAAATCCGGTTGTTCGGGGGAAACTTCGCTCCGCGCGGCTGGGCGTTCTGCCAGGGCCAGCTGCTCTCCATCGCGCAGAACACCGCGCTCTTCTCCATCCTGGGCACAACGTATGGAGGCAACGGGCAGACGACCTTCGCGCTGCCGGACCTGCGCGGGCGCTATCCGATGCAGCCGGGACAGGGGCCTGGCCTGTCGCCTCGGACCCTGGGCGAGCAGGGAGGTTCGGAGACGGTGACGCTGATTTCGACGCAGATGCCGGCGCACAACCACACCCTCAACGTCAGCTCGCAGCAGGGCGACACGGAGACGCCCATCGGCGTGGTGCTGGCGGCGGACAGCACCGCGACGGTCCTCAACTACCGGGCCGCGCCCATCGACGGGACGATGAACCCGGCGGCCATTGGAGTCGCGGGCGGCAGCCAGCCGCACAACAACATGTCTCCGTTCCTGGCCATCAACTTCATCATCGCGCTGGAAGGCATCTTCCCCTCGCGCAACTGACGTCGTGCGTCGCGGGGCGGGCGCGCCCTCACGGAAGGGGCGCGTGCGTCATCGTCACTGTCGGCGCATGAACACGCCATGCCGGAAGTCCCGGGCGCGGGTGGAGTCGACCTGACATCCACTGGCGCCTCCGGACAGGGAGGCTGGCATCCAGGCAAGGCACTGCATACCCCCACGAGGCGAGGTGTCTGTCGCGTGGGGGTACGGTGGCGGAGCAGGGGGAAACGAAACAGGGCTCCCAGGTGACACCGAAGACGGTGTTCACCGTGTGCTTCGTGGTGCTGGCGGTGCTGGCGCTCGTGGTGCTGGTGGTGCGCACGCGGGTCGCGCTCACGCTGACGGGCATCGCGGCGCTGCTGGCGCTGGCGTTGGAGCACGGCGTCTCGCGGCTGGAGCGGTGGAAGATGCCTCGGGCGCTGGCCATCGCGACGATGCTGCTCGCCGCGATGACGGTGCTGGCGCTGCTGGCGTTGCTGGTGATTCCGGCGGCGGCGGCGCAGGTGGATGCGCTGGTGGTGCAGTGGCCGCATCTCTGGCAGGAGGTGCGCGAGTCGCGTCCCTTCCGGGGGCTGAACGAGCGATTGCAGAACCTGGGCTGGGCGCGGCAGCTCGAGGACGCCACGCCGCAGCTCGCCACGGGGACGCTGCCGGGGCTGGTGGTTCATGCCATTGGCAGCATGGTGGGGCTCGTGGGAGGCGCGCTCAGCGTCTTCTTCCTCGTCGTCTTCATGCTGGTGTTCGGCGGCGGTCTGCTGAAGCGACTGTTGGATTTGCCCAAGCCGGAGCACCGGATGCGCTACGTGCGCGTGTTGCGCAACGTGTACCGGGCCACGGGTGGGTACCTGACGGGGCTCACGCTCATCTGCACCTTCAACGCGCTGCTCACGTCCACCGTGCTGGCGGCGCTGGGCGTGCCGTACTTCCTGCCGCTGGGCATCGTGAGTGGCTTCTCCAGCATGGTGCCCTACGCGGGACCGGTGGTGGCGGGAGGCTTCATCACGCTGCTGACGTGGGCGACGGGCGGGATGTGGATGGCGCTGGGGGTGCTGACGTACTTCGTGCTGTACGGGCAGTTGGAGGGCAACGTGCTGGCGCCGCTCGTCTTCCGTCGCACGGTGCACGTCAACCCGCTGCTCATCCTGCTGGCGGTGCTGTTCTGCGCGGAGCTGGCGGGTGTCGTCGGCGCGGTGGTGGCGGTGCCCGTCGCGGCCACCGTGCAGATTCTCGTCCGGGAGATGCTCCTGTTCCGACAGGAGCGCCGCATCGCCCGCGCGGACTCGGTCCTACCGCCCGGGCCGTCCTGACGCGGGCCGAGACACCTCGGCTCCACGACACGCCGAAGCGGCCCTTGCACGGGGCGCCGTCACCCACCGTGCCCTCCTGACGCAAGCCGAATCACCTCCGGCACCCGCCGCGCGCCGAGGCCTCTCGCGGGGACGCGCCGTCAGCCGCGCGCCACCTCGCGCAGCGAGTCCTCCACGCCCGCCAGCAACTCATCGAGCGCGGCGTCGGGGATGTTGAGCGCGGGCGCGATGTACACGGTGTCACCGAGCGGGCGCAGGTAGAGCCCGCGTCGCCGAGCCGCCTCGTACACACGCCACCCGCTGCTCGCGAGGTAGCCCCCACCGCCCAGGTCCACCGCGCCCACCATGCCGATGGCGCGCGGACGCACGAGGCCGGGAAGCGTCGCGGCCATGCGCTCGAAGGCGGCCTTCACCTTCGGCGCCTTGCGCGCCACCTGGCCCAGCACGTCCTCGTCGCGATACACGGCGAGCACCTCGCGAGCGACGGCCGCGCCCAGCGGATTGCCGCAGTACGAGTGCCCGTAATACAGCGCGCGCGACGACGCGCCGAGGAAGCCCGAAAAGATGCGCTCGGACGCGAGCGTCACGGCGAAAGGCATCAGTCCGCCCGAGAGCGCCTTGGCCAGACAGAGCAGGTCCGGCACCACGCCCGCCAGGTCCACGGCGAAGCGCGCCCCGGTGCGGCCCAGGCCGGTGAAGACCTCGTCGGCGATGAGGAAGGTGTCCACCGCGCGGGTGGCCTCACGCACCGCGCGCAGGAAGTCCGGCGAGTACATCTGCATGCCCGCGGCGCCCTGGATGATGGGCTCCACGATGACGCCGGCAATCTCGTCCGGGTGCGCGCGCAGCGCGGCTTGCACCTGGGCGAAGGCGCGCTCCCAGCCGCCCTCCTCCGCCGGAGACGGCACATGCACCACGTCGAAGAGCAGTGGCCCGAACACCTCGCGGAACAGGGGCACGCCGCCCACGCTGGTGGAGCCAATGGTCTCTCCGTGGAACGCGCCGGACAGGGTGATGAAGCGCGTGCGGCGAGGCTGGCCATTCTGCGCCCAGTACTGGGCGGTCATCTTGATGGCCACCTCCACCGCGGTGCTGCCGTTGTCGGAGTAGAAGGCGCGCGTCAGCCGCTCACCGGCGGGCAGCTCCGGGCGGTCCGCGCCGGGGGCCATCGCCACCAGCTCCGAGGCGAGCGCGGCGGCGGGCTCGTGGGTGATGCCCGCGAGCGAGACATGGGGCAGTTGGCCCGCCTGCTCCGTGAGGGCGCGCAGGAGGCGCGGGTGGCGGTGGCCCAGGGTGGACACCCACCAGGAGCCATTCGCGTCGAGGTAGCGCCGGCCATCCACGTCGAAGAGGTAGGGCCCTTCCGCACGGGAGATGACGAGCGGGTCCGTCCCCGCGATGTACGCCTCCATGGCGGTGTACGGGTGCCAGACGTGCCCCTTGTCCAGCTTGACGATGTCGGCCCGCTCCACGTGTGCACCCCTGTCGATGAATGTGAGAGGTGCTCCGTACCGGAAATCGAGCCCCTGTCACCGCGCGTCATGCCCTGGCGCAGCGCGTCCGACTGATGGCGGCATGAAGTCAGGGCTCACCCGGTCGTCACCGGGGAGCAACTTCCGGCCGGGGATGACGTGGCCATGACATGGCCGGTGTTTTCCTGGCACTGACACCGAACCGGGAAAGCGCCATGGCCGTCCTCGTCTTCTTCGTCTCGCACTGGCTGCTCTGTGTCTTCTTCCAGAGCTTCTTCCAGCACCGGTACTCCGCGCACCGCATGTACACCATGGGTCCGCGCACGGAGCGGGTGATGCACCTGCTCACGTATCTGGTGCAGGGCTCGTCGTACCTGTCGCCCAAGGCCTACGCGATTCTGCACCGCGAGCACCACGCCTTCTCGGACACGGAGAAGGACCCGCACTCGCCGCACTTCTTCACGGACGTGTTCCGGATGATGCTGCACACGAAGAAGCGCTACGAGGACTACACGGCGGGTCGCGGGCAGCCGGAGGCTCGGTTCCTCGGCGGCTATCCCGAGTGGCCGTTGGTGGACGACACGCTGCGCACGTCCTGGGTGGCGACGCTGTTCTGGGTGGGGCTGTACACGTCGTTCTACGTGGCCTTCGCGACGGCGCCCTGGCAGTTCCTGCTGTTGCCGGTGCACTTCCTGATGGGCCCGGTGCACGGCGCCATCGTGAACTGGTGCGGGCACAAGTACGGCTACCGGAACTTCGACAGCAGCGACAAGTCGCGCAACACGCTGCCCGTCGAGGTGCTCTGCATGGGTGAGCTGTTCCAGAACAACCACCACAAGTTCGGCAGCAGCCCGAACTTCGCGGCGCGCAAGTTCGAGATCGACCCCACGTGGCAGGTGATGCGCGTGCTGGCGAAGCTGGGCGTCATCCGCATCGCCACGCCGCAGCGGGCGGTGTGGCCGGAGCCGCGCCGAGAGGCCGCGCACGACACGGGCGCCGCCCGGGCGGCCTGAGCCGCCAGTCGTATCCGGGAGTGAACCGAACCGAGGGGAAGAGGCCCGAAAGCCTCCTCCCCCGGCGAACGGGCCTCCTGGCGGTTCCAGCAGGGCCGGGCGAAGGCAAGCCCACGGCCAGGCGGCGAGAACGCACGGCGCGCGTTAAAACAGCCCCCCGTGCCCACAGACACTCCACTCCGCCTCCGCATCCTCGACGCAGTGACAGACGTCCCGGCCACTGACTGGGACGCACTCGCCGGTCCGGACGCGCCGCCCTTCGCGCGCCACGCCTGGCTGGCGGCGATGGAGGAGAGCGGCAGCGCCACCGAGGAGACCGGGTGGGCGCCGCATCACCTGACGATATGGCGCGGCCCGAAGCTGGTGGCCGCAGCGCCCGCGTACCGGAAGTTCCACAGCATGGGCGAGTACATCTACGACTTCGGCTGGGCGGATGCGGCCGCCCGGCTCGGCGTGGAGTACTACCCGAAGCTCATCGTCGGAGGGCCGCTGTCACCGGCCACGGTGCCGCGCATGCTCATCGCCCAGGGCGAGGACATACCCGCGCTGCGCAAGGCGTTGCTGATCGCGGCGGTGGAGAGCGCGCAGGAGGCGGGGTGCTCCTCGGTGCACATCCTCTACCCGACGGACGAAGAGGCGGACTTCCTGGAGGAGCAGGGGCTGGCGCGGCGGGTGACGCTCCAGTTCCAGTGGAAGAACCCGGGCTACGCCAGCTACGACGACTACCTGTCGCGCTTCGACTCCAAGCGGAGACATCAGCTCAAGCGCGAGCGAGCAGCGGCAACCACACAGGGAATCACGCTGCGCACGGTGCGAAGCGCGGAGCTGACGCAGGCGCATGCGAAGCGCGCGTTTGAGTTCTACGAGGCCACGTGCGAGCGACACTCGTGGGGCCGGGTGCAGCTCACGCCGGACTTCTTCTCGCGGGTCTTCAAGGCGATGCCGGACTCGGTGGAGATGGTGGAGGCGGTGCGCGAGGGCCGGGTCATCGCGGGGGCCTTCAACCTGGCGACGAAGGAGCGGCTCTACGGACGCTACTGGGGGAGCATCGAGGAGCATCCGTTCCTGCACTTCCACGTGTGTCTGTACCACTCGGTGGACGACTGCATCCAAGCGGGGCGCAAGGTGTTCGAGCCGGGCGCGGGTGGCGAGCACAAGGTATCCCGGGGCTTCGAGCCCACGGCGGTACACAGCGCGCATGTGATTTTCGACCGCAGGTTGGACAGCGCGGTGCGCGACTACGTGCGGCGCGAGCGGGCAAGGCTGAACATGGCGGTGGAAGAGGCCGAGCAGATTTCAGGCCTCAAGCCCTGGCCCCTGCCGAAAATCCAGACGGGGTGAGACCTCACTTTCCCGTGGGTCGTGCAATCTCCAAGATGGAGCCAGACCATCCCCAGACGTTGACTCCGTCAGCGGTCATATCCACCTGCACGAATCCGCCGTCGTGCACCTCTTCAGGTCCAGGTCCCTGGGCATGAATGTCCACCTCTTCCCCGGCCGCCAGCGGAGCCACTTCTCCCCAGGGCTCGAGGACCAGAGATGCGGGGCGCCCAAGCTCGTTTCTGATACGGATGGTCATCTTGATAGGCACGTCGACGCTCCTCGCGGCCCTGCCTCGATAGCGGGCACGAACCCAGCCGGCATGATGAACCATCGGGAGCCCGAGGTCCTCGAGCTCACGCAACGCTCCTCGGCTCACCGCACCGGGTGCGTCGTCCAGCGCTTCCCATCCGTGCTCGAAGCCAGCACGTGGCTCCCGGCCAGCCACAGCCGGTCATTCCCCACGACGAGCATGCCCACGTCGGACACGTTCCTCGCCACGGACGACTCCTTGGGAACAGCGCACCGCTCGAAGCCCGAGGCATCCACGCGATAGACGTTCTCCTCGTCCGCCACATAGAACTCGCCACCCCACCGCTCAGCCGAGTGGATGCGACCGACGCGAGCGACGACGCGGCACGCCTCCGCCGTGCCCAGGATGACGTCCCCCTGCGTCGTCCCGGCGATCACCTCACCCGAGGGGAAACACCGCACGAACGACACCTCCCCGCGCGGGAACGAGTGGACCTCGCGCCAGCCGCCCTCCCCATGCATCCAGAGGCTCCGGCCGCCCGCATAGAGCACCCGCGCCCCAGCCGCCCCTGGACAGCTGTCCAGCGCGAGCACCTGCCCCGGCAACTGCCCCAGCGACTGCGTCCAGCGCATGGCTCCCTCGGCGCGCACGAGCAGCCCCACCTCCGCGGGCGAGTCGAGCTCGAAACCTCGGCTCCCCGCCATCACGATGTCCTCACCGCTGAAGCACACCCGCGTCTCCACCAGCCCCTCCGGAACGCCCTCGTACTCCAGCGACTCCCACTTCCCGCTTTCGCTCGAACGGATGGCCACGAAGTGCGCCGAGCCGCCATACGAGACCAACGCCCCATGGCGGTTGGCTCCCAGTCGACACAGGGCGTCGATGGTCCCCACCACCACCACCTGCTCCAGGGTCCACGCGCCCGCCGTGCGCACCGCTACATGCTGGTAATCATCCACCTCGAACCTGGCGTCGTCCGGGTCGGAGCCGGAGTCGACCAGGTCCTGGTACGCCTCCGCGTCCACGGGCTGGTTCCACTCCCCGACCGGGCCCGGCCCGCCTCCGAAGTCATTGTCCGGATGGGGGTGGCTGACGACCAGCATCAGCTCCTGCTCGTCACGGATGCAGCCCCCCGACACGACTCCTCGAAACGCATGCTCCACGTGGCCCTCCCCGGGCGGAGACCTCGCCCCCCGCCTATCCCACCGAGGGGAGACAGGCCAGCGACCCCCGCCTTCCCCGGGGCCTCGGGGGGCGGCCGGGAGGGAGGGCCCCTGTTTCCCACCTGCCAGGTCCGAGGGGGAACCCTCACGGGGAAGTTGAGAAACCGGGGTGACCCTCTAGAGTGGGCCCGTCATGAAAGCACCGGAGACGGACGAAGACTTCATCCAGTGGTACGAAGACTGCTGGGCTGACCGCGATGAAGTCGAGTACCCCAAGATGTTCGGCGCCATTGATGAAGGCGTCTTCACGCTCGACCAGACGGATGCCATCCAGGCCTGGATGGAGAGCGACCTCGCACAAGTAGAAGGTGAAGCGGACCCCAACTGGGGCCCCATGGGCGTGCGCGCCGCGCCACCGAGCCCGGACTACCCCTACTGGACCTATGTCACCAGCGGGCTGTCCAATCCCTTCACCGTGGCCCCAGGTGACGAGATTACCGACGAGACACCCAGTGGCATCGGTTACGAGATGGTCATCCACACGCCAGAGCAGGCCAAGTGGCCCGTGTTCCGGCTGTTGGACATGATGGCCTACAACCTCGTGACGATGCGCGCCTTCGCCCTCAACCACCGCTACCCGGTGGAAGGCACGCTCGACGGCGGAGACTCCAAGCTGGGAGGCTTCGTCTTCGTCAGGGACCCATCCCGTCCCGACCACTTCGCCCTGCCCAGCGGCAAGGTGCAGTTGCTCACGCTCGTGGGCGTCACCAAGAACGAGATGGCCTTCGCGCGCTCCAACGGCCTGGACAAGCTGATGGAGAAGCTCGTCACGGCCGGCACCGGGTACATCACCCACCCGGACCGCGAGGAAGTGAAGCTGTAGTCACCCGCTCCGAGCCACGCGCGCCAGCGGCCCCAAGGCCCTGGCGCGCGGAGGTGCTCCCTCCACCAGCGCCCGCAGCGTCCCCGGGTCGAACGGCTTCTCGATTCGAGGCAACGGCACCGTCTGCAGGAACGCGCGCGCCCGCTCGGTGAATGCGCCGCCCGTCATGAAGACGAAGCGCGACAGCAGCTCCGGCCCGCGCGACAACAGCTCCGCGTGCAGGTCCATCCCCGTCACGTCCGCCATCATCAAGTCGCAGAAGACACGGTCGAAGTCCGCGTCCTGCTCCAAGAGCGCCAGCGCCTCCCGCCCGCTGTGCCTCACCACCACCTCGTGGTGCTGCCCCAACAGCCGCCGCAACAGCGACGCGAGCTGCGGCTCGTCGTCCACCACCAGCACCCGCTTGCGCTCGGGCACCTCCTGCGTGGAGCCCTTCGTCACCGCGTCCGGTATCGCCTCCGTCATCGGCAGGCGCACGCTGAAGGTGCTGCCCACGCCCGGCGTCGTGTTGACGGTGAGTTCGCCACGCATGCTGCGCACCATGCCCAGGCTGGTGGACAACCCCAGCCCGCTGCCCTCACCCACCGCGCGCGTGGTGAAGAACGGCTCGAAGACGCGCTCGGCGACCTCGGGCGTCATGCCGTGGCCCGTGTCCGCCACCTCCACCACCACCCACGGCCCCTCCACGCGCGTGGAGAGCGTGACGCGGTGCCGGGTGAAGTCCCCTTCCGGAATCGCATGCGCCGCGTTGACGAGCAGGTGCAGGAACACCTGCCCCAGCCGCGCCTCATGCGCCATGACGGTGGGAACCTCGGCGAAGCGCCGCTCCACCTCCGCTCGGTAGCGCAGGTGCGGCATGGCCATGGAGAGGCCGAACTCCAGCGCCGCGTGCACGTCCACCGGGGACAGGTGCGGCTCATCCGCGCGGGCGAACGTCTGCAAGTCACGGACGATGACGCGGATGCGCTCGGCGCCCTCACGGGCCTCTCGCAGCGCCTCCAGGGCCTCGGCCAGGGGCGCGTTCTTGCCGAGGATGCCCCCCTCCATCGACAGCTCCAACTGCTCCAGCGCGAACTGGAGATTGCCGCTGACGTACGAGAGCGGGTTGTTGATTTCGTGGCCCACGCCCTCGGCGAGCTGCCCCGCCATGGCCAGCTTCTCCGACTGCACCAGGCGCTCGCGCGCGGCGACCAGCTCCTCGGTGCGCTCGCGCACCAGGGCCTCCGCCTCCAGCCGGCCGGAGTGCTCGCGCGTCAGCAGGGCATCGCGCTCCGCCTCCGCGCGCTTCTTGCCGGTGATGTCGCGCGAGAAGACGGAGACGTTCTGCCCCGAGCACCAGGCGTGCACCTCGTGCCAGCGGTCCGGCGCGGTGCGCACCTCGAAGATGGTGGAGGAGCCTTCGGCGGCCACGCGGCGCAGCTCGCGCTCGAACAAGGTGCCGACCAGCTCCGGGCACGCCTGCCACAAGAGCCGCCGGAAGACCTGCTCTTGCGTGCGGCCGGTGATTTCGGCGGCCTGCCTGTTGACGTAGGTGATGCGCCACTCCGCATCCACGGTGAAGAAGGCCTCGGGCGTGCTCTCCAGCACGTCGCGCACCCAGTCCAGCGTGTCGCGCAGCCCCTCTTCCATGCGCAGGGCGCTGGTGACATCGCGCAGGCGCAACAGCACGCCGTCCCGCAGCGGCACCGCGGTGCCGAGCAACCACGCGTCGCCCTCTGGGAAGCTGTCCGCGGCGGGCCGGCCGGACTCCACCACCTGCTTGAGCACCGCCAGCCGTCCACCCAGACCCGCGATGGGGGAGATGTCCTTCAGCCGCAGGCCGCGCAGCGTGTCGGTGCCCCGGCCCAGCGCTCGCGACGCGGCGGGGTTGGACCAGAGCCACTCGAAGTCGGTGATGACGCCGGACTCGTCGCGGACGGCACGCAACACCATGCACCCTTCCGAGTCATGGCGCTCCGCTTCCTCCAGCGCATCCAGCAGCGCATCCGCGCCCGGGACTGCCTGTCTCGTGTCCGTCGCCGACATGCCCCGCCCACTCCGGGCTTCCACGTCACCCGGAGGCAAAGCTCCGGAACCCCATCACGGGGCCGCAATTCCTGGAAACGTCCGGAGTCCCCGCATGTCGCCATGAAAGGGCTGCAGGCACAAGCCGAGGCTGCGAGGCACACATCTGCCTCCCTGACACCTGGGAGCACCGGGTTGAATACGATGAACCTACCTCTCGCGTGTCCCCTTCTTTCCAGGGAGCGGACCAGGATGCGCCTCTCGACATGACGCCCACGCTCATCACCGCTGTCCGCTTCACGCCGCTCGACTTGCCGCTGACGGAGCCCTTCGCCATCGCCACGGGGGCGCAGCACATCGCACAGAACGTGCTGGTGCGACTGACACTCGCGGATGGCACGGTGGGGCTGGGCGAGGCGGCGCCGTTTCCAGCGGTGAGCGGAGAAACGCAGGCGAGCACGCTCGCGGCGCTGGAGCAGGTGCACGCGGGGCTCCTGGGCAAGGACGTGCGTGCGTGGAGGCCGTTGTCGGAGTGGCTCGGCGACGGGCTCGCGTTGGCGCCGGCGGCGCGCGCGGGGGTGGAGATGGCGGTGCTGGATGCGCTGGCGCGACATCACCGTGTGCCGTTGTACGTGATGCTCGGGGGCGCGGGGACGACGCTGGACATCGACATGACGGTGACGGCGGGTGACGTGCCGCACGCGGCGGAGTCGGCGCGGGCCATCCTGAAGCGGGGCATCACCACGTTGAAGGTGAAGGTGGGGGCGTTGGCGCCGGACGAGGACGCGGCGCGGATGGTGGCGATTCACGAGGTGGCGCCCCAGGCGCGACTGTTCGCGGATGCGAATGGCGGTTACGACGTGGCGGAGGCGCTGGCGTTCTTGAAGGAGCTGGAGCGGGCGGACGTGCCGCTCGCGCTCCTGGAGCAGCCGGTGCCGGCGGCCGACTTCGCGGGCATGGCGGAAGTCTGTCGGCGCTCGAAGGTGCGCATCTGCGCGGACGAGTCAGCGCGCTCGGCGAAGGACGTGCTGCGGCTCATCCGCGAGGGGGCGGCGCACGGCATCAACATCAAGACGATGAAGTGCGGCGTGGTGGAGGCGCTGACGATGTGGAGCCTGGCGCGAGCGGCGGGGCTGGAGCTGATGGTGGGGGGGATGGTGGAGAGCGTGCTGGCGATGAGCGCGTCGGCGCATCTGGCGGCGGGGCTGGGCGGCTTCACGTATGCGGACCTGGACACGCCGCTGTTCATCGCGCGGCATCCGTTCCAGGGAGGGCTGCGCTACGAGGGCGCGCGGCTGCACCTGGACGCGGAGGCGGTGGGGCACGGCGTCACGTTGGCTTGACCAAGGGCTTGGGCGGTCGCGCTAGGATGGGGGCATGAGCGTGGCCGTCTGTGTGGGATGCGGCGAAACGAAGGAAGGCGCTTTCGAGCCTTGTGATGGTTGCGGACTGGACCCCGCTCGCGGTGGGACGGACCGGATGCTCCAGGCGCGCAGCCTGTTGCTCTCGGAGCGCTTCTTCGGTGAGGAGTCGCTAAAGGAGCTCGGGCGGAAGATTCGCACGGGTGAGCCGGTGAGCTACGACACGGGGCGACTGTCGCAGCTCGTGGAGGAGCTGAAGACGCAGAAGCTGCCCGTCATCTCCCGGTCCACGCCGGGGTGCTCCATCGTGACGTGGAGCGTGCTGGGCATGCTGGTGGTGCTCGCGGCGGGGCTCGCGTACCTGTACGGCAGTTGGAGGCACTGAAGCGGGTTCAGCGCGGGGAGAGCGCGACCGACGCCACGTCGAGGGCCTTGTCGAGCTGCGGGTCCTTCCCTGAGGCGAAGGCCAGTGAGTCGGGGACCTCGACATCCACGGGGACGCCCTGGCCTTCGAGGCGTACGCCGTCGACCTCCACGTCTTCCACGGCGAGGTAGAGCAGGTCTCCGGTGGACAGGCGCAGCGGAGTCCCCGCGAGGACCGCGCCGGCGGTGCGCTGTCCCACGAGGGTGGCCAGGGCGTGCTGTTTCATGACGAGGGCCACCATCTCCTTGCCGCTGCGGGAGTTGCCATTGACGAGCAGGACGACGGGCTTGCGCCAGGTGGCGGACCAGGCGTTGCGACGGCCCTCGCGACTGATGCCGGTGAAGACGGGGACGGTGCGGTTGAAGAGGTTGAGGAAGGTGGGATTGCAGCCGCCCCAGCCATCGCGGAAGTCGATGACGAGTGCATCCGCGGCGGAGAAGTCCCCGGCGAGGGTTTCCTCGAGCAGGTCCTGATGTTCGGGGCCGGCGCACGAGTAGAGCTGCTGGTAGGCCACGCGACGGCCGCCGCGTTCGACGATGCGCGAGCTGGCCTTCTGGGCGTCGAGCCACTCGGACTTCGGGTTGATGAGTCGAGGGGTGATGGTGAGGGTGAGCGGGGTGGAGCCATGGGTGCGCTCGACGGAGAAGCGCGTGGGCTTGCCGACGCGTCGGGTGAGGGCCGTCACGGAGGTGACGGGTTTGTCCTCGACGGAGACGAGCCGATCGCCGCGAAGCAGGCCGGCCTTGGCGGCGGGGCCGTTGGCGAAGACGTGGCGGACGAAGAAGCCCTCGGGGGTTTCCATGACATCGGCGCCGATGCTCGGGGCTTCGTACTTCGGGAGCTTGAGGTAGCGCTGGAAGATGGCGGAGAGGCCGGCGTAGCCCTCGCTGTCGCGTGGGTAGAAGGCGGTGTGTGAGGCGTTGAGTTCGGCGAGGGCGGCGCGCGTGAGACGGGCGAAGTCCTCCGCGCTGGTGGCGGCGGCGCCGTAGCCCTGGTGCTTCGTGGCCCAGGCCTCCCCGCGTTTCGCGTCGAAGAAGCGCTTGCGGACGTGTTCGACGACTTCGTCACCGGGCTTGAGGAACGGGGACGCCGCTTGGGACACGGTGGAAAACAGGACAACGGCCAGAAAGATTCGCGGATAGAGGCGCTTCACCATGGCTTCGAGTTCCTCCTGACACCTTCGCCACCGTGGACAGTACCCAAACTTCTTCATGGTCGAGGAGAGGTGGCCCTGGAGCGCGCGAAAGTCACGGAGGCGAAGTTCGAGGAAGTCTGAGCGGACACGTAGCGCCCAGGTGCCCTGGGGTACTTACTCCTTGAGTCGCCTGTCAGCGCCGTCTGGTACTGCCAGGCTGTGCCCGCCTCGCCGCGGGCCTCTTGCCGGGGCCTACCATGACGCTTCGTTGGGTGGTGTCGCTGCTCCTGTCGATGGCCGTCACCGGCTGCGCGACGAGTCGAGTCGTGCGACTTGAGACCGGAGAGGACTCCTTCCTCGTCACCCCTCACGAGGAGCCTGACGCGGAAGTGAGTGCGGCTGACCTCGAAGACGACGAATTCGAGGAGGCCCTCGTGGAGTTCGCTCGGGACGTTCCTCCCTCTCGCAATCCCATGCAGGTCGCACGGGAGCGCTTCGGCGTTCCGTCCCGCAGTGGGGTGTATGGGTATGAGCGTGGGTCCTCGCGACTCATCCCCCAGCGTGGAGGGGATGTGGACGGTCCCCGGCTGCTGGAGGACTACGCGGACGAGGCGCTGACGCGCGCCTACGGCCAGTGGTGCAAGCGGAAGGACCGACCCGGGGACTGCTTGCGCCTGCTGGACGAGGGCCCGCTGCTGGCCAGCGATGGCAAGTACACCTGGGCCCTGGCCATCGCCATGGACTCGGTGTGGGAGGAGACCTCCGAAGCACTGGAGGGTATGACGGACCCCCAGGCAGTCGTGGCTGGCATCGCCGCCTCCGCGACGATGTACCTGCTCTTGTGGTCGCTGCCCGAGCCGGTGAGTAAAGGCGTGGCGGCCACCTTGACGGCCTGCCTCATCGCCTACCTGGGCGTGGACACGGTGTGGAGCATGCTGGACGGGTGGCTGACGCTGGTGCGCCAGGTGGACAGGGCGACGAGCTTCGAGCAACTCCACGCAGCGGGTGAGGCGTACGGCGAGGTGCTCGGAAAGAACGCGGCGCGCGTCTTCGTCATGCTGGCCACGGTGGCCATCGGGAACACGGCGGGGCTGGCGGCGAAGTCAGCGGGGTTGCCGGGCTCCGCCCAGGCGGCCATGGCCGTGGAGTCTCAAGCGGGCTTCCAGTACGCGGCAGTGGGCAGCGTGAGTTCGGTCGCCTTGACGGCGGAGGGGTTCACGATTGCGCTTGCCCCGAACGCCGTGGCCATGGCGAGCCGGAGAAGCCGTAGCGAGCGTCATCACATCGCCACGAACAAGAACGATGTCTCCGCCGCGCGCGGCGGGCCATGGACGCCAATATTCAGGAAGCTGTTCGCAAGAGCCGGGATGAAGTTGAAGGACTCCGAGAATATTGTCGAAGTCGCGGGCCACAAGGGGCCGCATTCCCAGGGGTATCACGAGTACGTCCATGAGCGACTGAGACAGGCCTTGGGAGAGTGCCGAAAGGTGGAAGTTTGCAGGGAGTCCCTCACCCTGGAGCTGCGCAAGCTTGCCAAGGAAGTGCTGACGAAAGGAACAGAGATCCACACGCTTTTGACTCAGGGCCTGTGAGGTCGCTAGGAAGTCCACCATGCCGAATCAGTCTCGATACTTCAGGCTCAACCAAGACGTGCAGGCTGGGAACTGGTCCCTAGGAGACCCGCTGGATGAGACGGGCAACGAGGTCGAGGACATCTGGCAGTTCGCCAAGGGGCGGCCCATCCAGCTTGCGAGTCGCCTGACGTTTCCCATTGAAGAGCCTGGAAGGTGGTTGGACTACTGTACGGCCGGCGTTGCCATGGCTCCGATTGTTCACGTCAGGGTGGCCAACCTCTTCGCGGAGCTGGCGCCCGATGATGTGCAATTGATACCCGTCGATGTCGAAGGTCGCCCGGAACAGCATGTCATGCTCATCGCCACGAAACTTATCCGGTGCATCGATGACAAGGCCTCGAGAGAGATTCTGATTTGGCAGCCCGAGGATGAGCGCCCGGACAAGCTCGGTCAGTACCGCAGCGTGGCGGGGATGCGGATCGACCGCACGAAGCTGGGCGGCGCGAAGGTCTTTCGCACCTGGGGGTGGGAGATCGCCCTGGTCATCACCGAGGACCTCAAGGTGGCCCTGGAGCGCGCGAAAGTCACAGGGGCGAAGTTCGTGGAAGTCTGAGCGGCCACGTAGCTCCAGGCATCTCTTCAAACTACTTCATGGACAGGCAGCGAGCGGGGCGTGACCTCTCGAGGGGTGCGCGCTGGCGGCTGGAGATGTTGCCCCGAGCGGAGTGCAGACTCCCTGGTTAATGAAGAGGTTCCGTGTTGGATGCCCCCCTCGTCCCGTTGCGTCTCGCGCTCGTCGCGGAAGACCCGCTGGCTCGGGGTGCGCTCTCACGGGTGCTCGGCGACCAGGGGAGCGAGCTGCTGACGGTGGCGTCCGGCACTCAGGTCGAGCTGGAGTCCAGGCGGGGTGACGCCTTTGACGTGGTGCTCTGGGACACGGGCCTGCGCATATCGTCGGAGGCGGAAGCACGCGTGGAGGCCCCGGATCTGGGAGCGCCCGTGCTCGCGCTGGTGGCGGACGAGGCAGCGGGCGAGCTGGCTCTGACGGCGGGTGCAAAGGGGCTGTTGTTCCGGGACGTGGCGCCCATGCCGCTCACGGCGGCGCTGCTCGCGGTGGCACGAGGGCTCGTGGTGTTCGACCCAGGACTCTCCGAGCTGAGGACGTCCACGAGAACGGCCGCCCCAGGAAGCAGCGCCCTCGGCCCCGATGCGCTCACGCCGCGTGAGCGGGAGGTGCTCGCCTTGCTGGCGGAGGGCCTGTCGAACAAGGCCATCGCGGACCGGCTCTCCATCAGCGAGCACACGGCCAAGTTCCATGTGAACGCGGTGCTCGGAAAGCTGGGCGTCCAGCGCCGCACCGAAGCTGTCGTCCGCGCCGCGCGGATGGGCCTCGTCACGCTGTGAGTGCACCCCACCTCACGTCCCGGATGCTAGGCTGTGCGTCGCATGGCCAATCAGGATTGGGTGTCGCGCCTGCTCTCCGGGCGCGCGTCGGTGGACAAGGGGCTCAACGTCCACCTCTCCGAGCGTGACGGCGGCAGCCTCCACGACAAGATGCGGCAGGCGTACTGGTGGATCACCAACAACGCCGTCATCTGCCCCTACTACGACATCGAGTTCGGCCACGCCGCCTCGCTCAAGAGCGCCACCGGCGACGAACTCCATCTCCCCGAGGACATGAGCTACAGCTCCTTCGTCCTCATCCCCCTGCTCACCCTCTTCACCTGCCGCCGAGCCCTCCTCATCGGCGGCCCCGGCCGCGGAAAAACCACCTCCGCCATCCTCATGGCCCTGCTGTCCGGCATGTCCCGCGAGGACATCCACCGCTCCATCCAGCGCGGCCACCCCCAGCTCTCCATCGCCGACCTGCTCGGCGCGCCCCTCCCCTCCGACATGCTCAAGGCGGAGGACCTCTCCGCCGTCAAGGTCAGCTGGCGCAAGTGGATCACCCAGCGCGTCAAAATCATCGACGAGTACAACCGCATCCCCACCAAGACGCAGTCCGCCCTCCTCTCCCTCCTCGCCGAGGGCTACGCGGAGATGATGGACCAGTACGTCTACACCGGCCGCTCGTCCTGGTTCCTCACCGCCAATGACGACCAGGGCGGCGGCACCTTCCAGGTCATCGACGCCCTCAAGGACCGCATCGACGTCGTCGTCCGCGCCGTCCCCTTCAACTCGAACTTCATCGACACCCTCCTCCAGCGCATCGAAGCCGACAAATCCCCCGAGGAGATGCTCCCCAAGGACATCGTCTTCACCCCCGGCGAGCTGGAGCGCGCCTACGCCTCCATCCTCGAAGTGGAAGTGCCGCGACACGTCCTCGAACGCATCGCCTTCTTCCTGGGCCAGCTCGACTTCTGCCGCATGGCCTCGCCCCGCTTCGAGTTCAAACACAAGGACACCCTCAAGCTCGCGGGGCAGACGGTCGCCGCCGTGTGCAACGAGCAGTGCCCGCTCGACAAGAAGGTGC
Organism: Myxococcus sp. CA040A; assembly: GCF_013336725.1. NCBI lineage: Bacteria > Pseudomonadati > Myxococcota > Myxococcia > Myxococcales > Myxococcaceae > Myxococcus > Myxococcus sp. CA040A. The sequence continues at coordinate 398,561 of NZ_JABUMR010000006.1, forward strand.
ACCTCTGCACGCAGACGGAGAACGGCGTCAGCGTGCGCGCCTACCAGACCATCCTCCACTACGCGAAGGCGCTCGCCTTCTTCCGAGGCCACGGCACCGTGGAGCTGGAGGACTTCCGTCAAATCGCCCCGTGGGTGCTGCACGAGAAGCTCGTCCCCAACACCCGCAGCGCCTTCTTCGAGGTGCGCGGCAACAAGATGCTCCTCCAGGACCGCGTCGCCTGGATTCGGAACATGTTCGACATGGCCATGGGCCACTACGACAAGCATGAGCCCATCCGCCGCAAGGTCGGCGTGCTGCGCACCGAGCTGGACAAGGGCCTGTCCGGCATCGACCTGCGCACCACCGAGAAGCGCCTCACCACCGTCACCGCGCTGATGAACGAGCTGCTCACCAAACAGGAGCTGTCCGGCCCCGTCTACGAGGACCTCATCCACCTCAAGTCCATGTACAGCCGCTACCGGAACTACGCGACGTGGCTGAAGGAAAACCCGGGCGGCCAGCCATGAGCGGCTTCGCGGACGAGCTGGAGGCCAGCGCCCGTGGCCGCTACGTGCGGTGGGACTCCGAGCTGTGGCGCGCCCTGCTCGAAGGACCCGCGCGGAAGCTCGGAGAGTCCCTGTCCCAGACAGGCGCCTCCCCCGCCGACGCAGAGGAACTGCTGCGCGCATATCTGCGCCTGGGCGCCGAGGCCATCGGCCTGGGCTACCTGTACCCGGCGACCGCGGGCCGACAGAACCTCTTCACCCTCGCGTGGACGGACCTGGTCCCCCGCCTGCTCTCGGGTGTCCCCGAGGCCCAACGCGCCGGCGTGCTCGCGCAGCTGTGGAACGTGGGCGAAAACCTGGAGTCCGCTCCACCGTGGGTGCAGCGCATCTTCTATCGCGTGAGCCAGCGGCTCGGCTCGCTCACGGGCATCGAGGAGCGCCTGCGTGAAACCGCCGCGCTCGCCATGGAGCCTCCCGCGATGAAGCTCGGCGACAAGGCCCAGCCCTTCCTCGTGGACCTGTCCCGAGAGGACAGCCGCTTCCTCCCCGGCCCCCTGCACTTCCTGGCGCCCACGGTGCTGTGCGTGCACGACCGCCACCGCCACGCCATCGCCGGACGTGAGGCCGCGACACAGGGCCTGCTCCTGTCGGACACACCCATTCCCCTCGGCGCCATGGGTTGTCGCGAGACCCCCGAGGTGACGCTCCAGCAGAGCCCGCACCTGTCCACCGTGGCGTGGAGGGATGCGCGCGTGGACTCCTGGTTCGCCACCGTGACGAATGACTGGCGCGCCGCCGGCACGCTGGACACCTCGCAGCACGTCGTGGTGCTCGTGCCCGTATGAGCACGTCGCGCTTCACGCCAGAGCACATCGCGGGATGCTGGCGGGACGCGCTGGCGCTGTGGGACGTGCAGGTGCGGCTCAGCCCTCCGGAGCCTCACATCCCCTTCCGTCCGGACGCGGACCACGCGAACGAGCCGCTCGCGTACATCGACCTCACGAAGCGTCAGGTCTTCGTCCACTTCGAGCTGCTGGAGTCCATGGGCGCGGCGGACAGCTTGATGGCGGTGCTCGCGCACGAAATCGGCCACCACGCGCGCTTCCCGCACACGCTGGGTTGGGACGCGGAGCTGCGCGTCATGGAGCAGCGGCTGCTCCCTGGCCTGAAGCAGTCCCTCACCAACCTCTTCTACGACCTCCAGGTGAACGAGTTCGTGGGTCGCACGCACCCGGAGGACCTGTGCCGGGTGTATCGCGGGTTCCAGCGCACGCAAGGCGGCGGCGAAGTCTCGCCGATGTTCTTCTTCTATCTCGCCATCTACGAGGAACTGTGGGGACGCGAGCCTGGAGACCTGGTGCCTCGCGCGGCGATGGCGCCGATGGAAGAGCGGTTCCCTGGCCTGCGCGCGGAGGCACGCATGTTCGCGCAGACCTTCTATGCGCTGCCGCACCCGCGCCTCCAGTTCCTCTACTTCTGCGCCACGTTCATCCGCTACCTCGGCAAGCTCCACGAGACGACGTACACCCTGCCGCTGGGTGACGACGTGTCGCTGCCGGACGTGGATGACTGGGACTCCGCGCTCCAGAGTGGTGGCAGGTGGGACGACGCGCTGGAGGAGGCTCGCGCGAAGGGCTGGCTCGACGAGGCCCACGACACGAAGGCGCCGGACGCGCTGGACCACATCAACCGCGTCACCCAACACCTGCCGGGCACGGGCAGAGGAAAGCTGCGCCGCGCGCTCGTGGCTCGGCACTACCGGCGGCTCGTCGACCAGCACCTGCTGAAGCTCCCCTCCGTACCCTCGAAGCCGGAGCCGTACCTGCGCACCACACCCGAGGCGTGGGAGTACGGCGATGACCCCTCCGCCATCGACTGGACCTTGACGGTGCTCACCCAGGGGCACCTCGCTGCGGTGTCGCCGCTGCGTCGCGAACTGGAGGCCGACGTGCCTCCCGCGTCCGAGCTCGGTGTGCCCTCCGTGGAGCTGTACCTGGACACCAGCGGCTCCATGCCGAACCCGGATGCACAGCTCAACACGATGACGCTGGCCGCGCAGGTGCTGTCCGCCTCGGCGCTGCGCAAGCAGGCGAAGGTGCGCGGCATCATCTACTCACACACCGACCCCAAGCTCTCCCCGTGGATGTACGACGAGGAGACGGCGCGCGAGTTCCTCCTGCACTACATCGGCGGGGGGACGATGTTCCCCTTCGACGTACTGGGCACGCTGTCCAAGGAGCGGCCGGACGCGCTGCGCGTCATCATCTCCGACAGCGACCTCCTGTCGAACGTGGCGACGGACGAGAACATGAAGATGCTGGTGGAGGCGACGCGGCGCTCTCGCCTGCTCGTCGCGCTCCTCGCGCTGCCGGACGAGCACCGGGCGCGGCAGGTGCTGGCGCCCGCGCTGAAGGAGCGCAACTTCCGCCTGGTGGTGGTGAAATGGCTGTCGGACTTCGGCCCCGCCGCCGCGGCCTTGTCCCAGGCTTTGCTGGAGAAGTGATGGCCTTCGACGTCAAGAACATCCAGAAGCAGCTCACCGACGTGCCTCTCGTTTCGCCGTATCCGCACGAGCTCGCGGTGGCCATCATCTGCGACACCTTCCGCCTCGCGGGCGTGCGTCCTCCGTCGCGCGCGGACTGGGAGGACATGGAGCGCAGAGCGAAGACGCCAGCGCTCTGGAGGGAGCAGGTGGTGATGCTCGCGTACGTGCTGACGTCGTCCTCGCTGGGTGCGGACACGGCGGCGATGCTGAGGAAGAACGCGGACGCCGCCACCGTGATGCGGGGGTTCTTCGTGTGGGTGGAGCCCCTGACGGCGGAGATGGTGCGCTCCAACGCCTTCCGTCAGGAGGAGTTCCTGCGCAAGTGGGTGCACGCGGTGGACGGACAGGTGAAGGACGAGTCATCCCGTGACACCTCCGCGCGGCTGAAGCAGCTCGACTACCGCGCCGCGCTTCAGGAGATGGAGCGAGCGGAGCAGGCCCGCCGCCGGGAAGCGGACAAGCGCGCCAAGGACCTCGCGGATGCGGCCCAGCGCGCCGCCGACGCTCGAGGATGGCGCGAGTGACGTTGGGGCTCCCTTCGGATGCACGCGTGGCTCCCCGCGCGAACATCCGCCGGGACACCGCCACCCAGCGTCCCCATGTTCCGTGGGCGGAGTCCATCGCCCGGGGCCTGTCGCGCTTCGCCGCCCTCCCTGACGAGGCAGCGGCCCGCGCGGAGCTGGAGTCGCGACTGGAAGGGCTGCGCGCCGCGCTGCTCGCCTCGCCCTATTACACACAGCGCTTGCGGGAGGCAGGGTTGCACCCTGGAGACCTCCGGACGCTCGCGGACCTGAGGCACTTCCCCACGCTGGAGCGAGGCACGCTGGCGCGACACTGGGATGAAGTGCCCACGCCGCTGTCCCGTGAGGACGAGAGCGTGGTGGTGAGAAGCTCCGGCTCCACGGGCGAGCCGGTGAAGGTGGTGAGAGACAGGCGCGACTGCCTGCACATGTGGGCGGTGCTGCGGTTCTGGCTGGAGCGCGCGCGGGCCATGCTGCCACCGCGTCCCCGCGTGGTGCTGCTGGATGCCCTGCCGGGTGGACTCGAGTACTCGGTGCGGCTGCCCATCCTCCAGGACGGTGCGCTGCACCGCATCTCCGTGCTGCGAGACAATGCACGCGAGCGGCTGAGCCGCGTACGTCCCGCCGTCATCTTCTCGGACCCGGAGGGACTGCGGTGGCTCTCCGAGCAGCGCGACCTCCCGGCCCCCGCGCTGCTGCTCACCTCCGCGCAGTACCTGCCTCAGGACACCCGGGACGCCCTGGCGCGCACGGTGCCCGCGCCGCTGCTGAACTACTACGCAACGACGGAGACGGGGCCCCTCGCCTGGGAGTGCCTGGAAGGGCCGGGGCGCTTCCATGTCCTCGCGCCCGACGTGTGGCTGGAGCCGGGACTCGACGAGGTGGTGGTGACGCGGCTGCGTCCCAGCGTGCTGCCGCTCCTGCGCTATCTGCCGGGTGACTCGGGCACGGTGGACAGGGACGCGTGCGCGTGCGGCTTCCACGGCTGGACGCTGGAGCACTTCGGCGGTCGCGGCGCGTGCCACTTCACGACGCCTACGGGCCGGACGGTGGATGCGTGGGCGCTCGCCTGGGTGTTCAAGCACCACGCCCTGCGCGCCTTCCGGCTGACGCAGATGACACCCTCTTCCTTCGAGCTGGAGCTGGCCGGCGCGGACGCCTCCGAGGTAACGCCACTGTGTGAGCGACTCGTCGCCGCCCTGCGCAACCTCGGGTGGAGCGGGTCACCGCGACTGGACGTGCGGCACGTGAGCGCGGAGGACCTGGCCACCGGCACCAAGCCCCTGCCGTTCCGAAGCCGCGTCCGCGTTCCGTAGGGCCGGCTCCACTCGCGCGGCGCGGGTCCTGCCCCCAATGACAGACACCGCGCGACGGCCTGAATCGCGCGGCCGCACCACAGGTCATCCCTCCGGGGCAGACCCGCACGCGTCGTCTCGCACGACTCAGTCATCGCGTAACAACCACCTCGGCGTGTCGGCACGAGACCGCTCGGAATTGCGACAACCTGGCCGTCACCACATTCTCCAGGCATGCCCTCCTCGCTCGTTCGTCCCCTCGCCCGTCTCCTCCTCCCGAGCCTGCTGGGTCTGCTGGGCCTGCTCTCCGCGTGCACCAGGGTGTGTTCCCTGCCCGAGCCTGAACCCGTGCGCCACGGCCCGGACATCGATGCCACCGCCGTGCGCCTCATGACCGAGGCGAAGCTGCCCGGGCTCGCGCTGGCCATCATCGAGGAGGGCCAGGTCGTCGCCGTGAAGGCTTACGGACTGCGCGACGTCGAGCAGGCCGCGCCCCTCAAGACCGACACCGTCATGTACGGCGCATCACTGACCAAGCTCGTCTTCGGCTACCTCGTCATGCAGCTCGTCGACGAGGGCGTGCTGGACCTGGACACGCCCATCGCGCGCTACCTCAAGAAGCCCCTGCCCGAGTTCAAGAAGTACGAGGACCTCGCGGCGGACCCTCGCTGGAAGCAGCTCACGCCGCGCATGCTGCTGAGCCACTCGCCTGGCTTCCCCAACTTCCGCTTCGTCAATCCGGACGGGAAGCTCGACTTCAAGTTCGACCCGGGCACGCGCTACGCCTACTCCGGCGAAGGCATCAACCTGCTCCAGTTCGTCCTCGAGGACGCGGGCCTCGGACTCGACGCCGGCCAGGAGTTCCAGCGGCGCGTCTTCGACCGCTTCGGCATGCGCCGCACCAGCATGGTCTGGCGGGACGACTTCGCCCCCAACGTCACCACCGGCTACGACGAGCACGGCGTGGCCAAGGCCCACCACCAGCGCGGCAGCGTCCGCGCCGCCGGCTCCATGGACACCACCATCGAGGACTACGCGAAGTTCCTCGCCGGCCTCATGCGCGGAGAAGGCCTCTCCTCCAAGGCGCGCGCGGAGCTGCTCTCCCCGCAGCTCGCCATCCCCTGGGCCCACCAGTTCCCCACCCTCACCGAGGAGAAGGACCCGCGCAACCAGGCCATCGCCCTGTCCGCCGGACTGGGCATGGTGCTCTTCAATGACCGCTCCGGCCCCGCCTTCTTCAAGGGCGGCCACGACGAGCACACCGACAACTTCGCCCTCTGCCTGGAGCGCGGCGCGCGCTGCGTCGTCCTGCTCGCCAACAGCGTGAAGGGCCCCCACGTCTTCCCTCCGCTCATCGAAGCCGTCCTGGGCCCCACGGACATGCCCTGGCGCTGGGACTACAACCCGTATCCGCCGCCCACCGTGAAGTGACGCACCGGGCCGCGCTCACGCCAGCGCGGCCCCTGTCGAGGCGATGTAACCGTGTGCGCGTGTGCGCCGTAATGAAGCCACACCGCCCACTTGGAGGTACACGCCATGACCCCGAAGCTCTCTTCCGCCAGGCACACGCTTCACATGCGGCAGGTCCAGAAGCAGCCGGCCATGCAGGAGCCCATCACCATCCAGGGCGCCACGGGCAACGGTGGCTCCGCACCTCCGGGGAGCTTCATCGGCAATCCCATGCTGATGCGGGACCGCTTCGACATGGGCCCGAGCAACATGGGCGGCCCGAGCATGGGCATCGATGGTCACTGCTGCCCCACCCGGAAGTACAACAAGGGCATGTCCCAGGGCCCCGGCCTCCTGTCCCAGTCGGACTCGTTCAGCATGGGGAGGCCTCAGGACCGCGATTCGATGCGCATGCGTGACATGCTCGAAGCTCCAATGATTTGACGCCAGCCCTCACACGGCGCCATTCACAAACAACATACCTGAAAGACTTCATCGTCAGCGTCAGGGAACACCGGGTCGGTGGTGCCCCGTCCCTCTCGGGGGAGCTGTCCACTCAACAAGTCGGAGCAAGAAGTCGCGCGTTGAACCGCCGAGCGTGCTCCTTCAATCACTTGCATCCGAGAAGAAGGCAGACGAGCGCCAAGTAGGACCATCATGCGCGGACCCCGCCTCGCGCCGGGAGCGTTTCGATTCCGGACGCTCGCGGTGCTCCCTCGCCGTGAGGAGGCCCCTCGCCTTGCCCACGCCCGTCTCGCATCTGGAAACCACCCGTCCGTCGGGGAGCACGCGCTCCCTGTCGGCTCCGCTCGAGCAGCGCCTCACGCAGGACCCCCGGAAGGCCTGGAGCTGGCTTCAGAAGTCCCGACTGGGCCGCTATGGCGTCGCCCTGCTCTTCTTCCTCTGCGCGCTGCTGCTCCAGATGGAGCTCGCGTCGCTGATGTCCACCAGCCCCTTCCTCTTCTTCTATGGCGCCGTCATGGTGGCCGGCTGGTGGGGAGGCTGGGGGCCCGCGCTCCTGGTGACGGCGCTGTCGCTGGGGGCCGTGGACCACGAGTTCCTCCCGCCGCGGCTGACACTCCAGATGAGGTCCGCGGATGTGCTGTCCCTGGGCATCTTCGCCCTGCTCGCCATCTTCATCACCAAGCTGAACGTGTCGCTCAGCCGGGCCATGGAGGAGCGTGCGGGGCTGCTGGAGAGCGAGCGACAGGCCCGCGCCGCGTCCGAGGCCGCGAGGACTCGCCTGCACACCATCTTCATGCAGGCCCCCGCGCAGATTTTCTTCCTGCGCGGCGCCACGCACGACTTCGACTTCTCCAACGCGCGCAACAGCTCGCTCTTGAAGAGCCGGGACACCCTGGGCATGCCCTTCCAGGAGGGCGTGGTGAAGGTGGCGGAGCAGGACGCGCGCGACGTGCTGGACCGCGTCTTCGCCACGGGCGAGCCCTTCGTGGGCAACGCCGTGCCGCTGCGCTTCCTCCAGACGGATGGGATGGAGAAGGAGACCTTCCACAACCTCGTCTACCAGCCCACCCGCGACACCCAGGGACAGGTGGACGGCATCGCGGGCTTCGGCTTCGACGTGACGGACCTGGTGCATGCACGCCAGCGCGCGGAGGCCCTGGCCATCGAGTTGCGCCAGGCCGAGTTCCGCACCCGCGTCCTCGCCGAGGTGAGCACGGTGCTCGCGTCCTCGCTCGACTACGAGGCGACGATGCGCAACCTGGCCAAGCTCGTGGTGCCCGCGCTCGCGGACTGGTGCTTCGTGGACCTGGCGCAACCCGATGGCAACTTCCGCCGGCTGGAGGTCGCCCACGCACGCCCCGAGGACGCCGCCACCGCCGCGGAGGTCCTCAACTTCCAGCTCATGCCGGAGGGCAACCCGCGCCATCCGCCCACCGCGGCGCTCCTGCGCGGCGAGGCCATCCTCCTGGAGGAGATGACGCCCGCGCACATCAAGCGCAGCGCCCACAACGAGAACCACGCCCGGGTGATGCTGGCCACCGGCCTGCGCTCCTTCATCGCCGTGCCGCTGGTGGTGCGCGGCCACACGCTGGGAGTCTTCAGCTTCTTCACCTCGTTCTCCAACCGCCGCTACACCCAGGCGGACCTCGCCTTCGGGCTGGAGCTGGCGTACCGCGCCGCGCTCTCCATGGAGAACGCGCGCCTGTACCGCGAGGCCCAGGAGGCCATCCGCCTGCGCGACGAGTTCCTCTCCATCGCCAGTCACGAGCTAAAGACGCCCCTCACCCCGCTGAGCCTCAAGCTCCAGGCGCTCGCGCGCGAGCTGGAGCGCCACCCCGACGCCATCCCCTACTCCGTCGTGAAAGGCTACGTGGACACGGGCGCCCGGCAGGTGAAGAAGCTGGCGGAGCTCGTGGGAGATTTGCTCGACGTGTCGCGCATCGCCGCGGGCAGGCTGGCCCTGGAACTGGAGGACGTGGACCTGGGCGCGCTCATCCGCGAGGTGGTGGTGCGCTACGAGCCCCATGCAACCCGGGCCGGCTCCACGCTGGAGGTGGAGGGCGGTGAGTCGGGCCTCATCGGTCGATGGGACCGGCTCCGGCTGGAGCAGGTCGTCACCAACCTCATCGACAACGCGGTGAAGTACGGCTCGGGCAAACCCATCCAGCTGAGCCTGGAGCAGGGCCCCACCCGTGCGCGCTTGCGGGTGAGGGACCAGGGCATCGGGATTGCGCCCGAGCACCTGCCGCGCCTCTTCGGCCGCTTCGAGCGCGCCGTGTCGGAACGGCACTATGGCGGCCTGGGCCTGGGCCTCTACATCACCCGGACGCTGGTGGAGGCCATGGGAGGGCGGGTGCGCGTGGAGAGCGAGCAGGGGCGCGGCTCCACCTTCACCGTCGATTTGCCTCGGGAGCGAACGCTTCCAGTTGACGTGTCGGTGGCCCAGCCACAGTAAAGGCTCCGCGCGAAAACGGACGCCATGTCGGCGGCCGGCGAAGGGGCTGTCGACATGGAGACACGGACTCTCGGAAAGCAGGGCCTGAAGGTGTCCGCCTTGGGCCTGGGCTGCATGGGGATGTCGGATTTCTACGCGGGGCGGGATGACGCCGAGTCGGAAGCCACGCTGCTGCACGCGCTGGACAAGGGCATCACCTTCTTCGACACGGCGGACATGTACGGCTCCGGAAGCAACGAGGAGCTGGTGGGCCGGGTGCTCAAGCCCCACCGCGCGAAGGTCGTCCTGGCCACCAAGTTCGGCATCGTCCGGGACCCGAACAACCCGCAGGCGCGCGGCATCAACGGCAGCCCCGAGTACGTGAAGCGCGCGTGCGAGGCCAGCCTGCGCCGGCTGGGCGTGGACGTCATCGACCTGTACTACCTGCACCGGCTGGACGCGTCGACGCCCATCGAGGACACGGTGGGGGCCATGGCGGACCTGGTGCGCGCGGGCAAGGTGCGGCACCTGGGGTTGTCGGAGGTGGATGCGGACACGCTGCGCCGGGCCTCCAAGGTGCACCCCATCGCCGCGCTCCAGAGTGAGTACTCGCTGTGGAGCCGCGAGCCGGAGGACGGGGTGCTCCAGGCCTGCCACGAGCTGGGCATCGGCTTCGTGCCGTACAGCCCGCTGGGGCGCGGCTTCCTGACGGGGCAAATCAAGCGCTACGAGGACCTGGCCGCGGACGACTACCGCCGCCACTCGCCGCGCTTCCAGGGGGAGAACTTCACGCGCAACCTGGAGCTGGTGGTGAAGGTGGAGCGACTGGCGAAGGACAAGGGCTGCACGCCGGCGCAGCTCGCGCTCGCGTGGGTGATGGCGCGCGGCCAGGACGTGGTCCCCATCCCGGGCACCAAGCGGCGCAAGTACCTGGATGAGAACCTGGGCGCGCTCGACGTGAAGCTCACGGAGAAGGACCTGAAGGACATCGACCTCGTGGCGCCTCCGGGCGTCGCGGTGGGAGACCGCTATCCGGCGTCGATGCAGCGCGCGCTGTCGAAGTCCCGAGAGTAGCCTCGGGGGTCAGCCGTGGGCCCGTGGGAGCTGCGCGTGCGGCTGCCACGGGCCACTGGCGCCCAGGCAGTAGCGACAGGTGGCCAGCGGCGTGTCCCGCTCCAGGTGGCCGAGCATCCGCTCCAGCAGCTCCGGAGCGTCGAGGCGCACACCATCCACCTCGGCCAGCGCGGGCATCTCCGGGTGCGAGGGGCCCAGCACCGTGGCCACGTGGGGCGGACGGGTGCAGGTGTAGAAGTGGCCCCGGTGGACCAGGTGGCAGCGGACCTTGAGCCAGCAGCGCGCGTGGACGTCGCGGACCTCCGCGTCGGTGGCCAGGGGCGCATCCGGGGTGAGCTGCTGGAAGGCGTCGATGTGCTTCACCGTGAGGAGGACATCGTGTCGCGCGCAGCGCTCGGTGATGCGGGCCAGGGACTTCTCTGGCAGCGGCGCGGAGGAGTAGACGGACAGGGTCATCCGGTCCAGGCGCTCGTAGGCGGCGTCGGGCGCGCTCTGGGCGAGGAAGCCGTTGGTGGTGACGGAGAGCTGCTCGGAGATGCCGGATGCGCGGACGGCGTCGAGCACGGCGGGCAGGTCCGGGTGGAGGAAGGGCTCGCCGCCGGTGAGCTTGAAGATGTTGGGCTTGAGCACGCGGGCGAGCCGGGTGAGGTCGGCGCCGAGCACGGCGGGCTCCACGGCCCAGGCGGGCAGGTGGGGCGACATGGGGCAACACTGCACGCAGCGCAGGTTGCAGTGGGTGACGACGTGCGTCTCCAGGGACCAGGTGAGGATTCGGCCGTCGTGCAGCTCGTAACGCACGGAGGGACTATAGCGGGGTTGCCGGGTGCCCCCGGGGCTTGCGACAGTCCCCGCGTGTCCGACGCCCCCGGCGACCCGAGCGGCCCGCTCGCCGCCCTGCCCTCCTACCAGCCGACAGCCGGACCCCGGACGAGCGCTCCCGTGGAGTCGGTGTGGCGCCTGCTTCCGCTCCTGAGCGGTGAAGTCGTGGGCCTGGAGCCTGCCTCCGTCACGGCATTCCTGCGACACAGCCTGCCGGCGACCTGGAGCCTCTTTCGAGGCGTAAGCCGCGTGGCGCCGCTCCCGCCGCGAATCCGCCGCGAATCCGCAGCGCGACACCCGGAAGAAGAAGATGACGAGCCACGAGCACGGGCGCTCCTGGCCACGTGCTCCGACGCTGTCGGTACCCGGGTGGCTTCGGGCGCGCTGGACGTGAGCCTGAGCGGCGGCGTGGACAGCGCAGTGCTGTGCACGCTGGCGGCGCGGCATGCACCAGGCCAGGTTCGCGCGTGGAGCATGGATGTCCACTTCGCCGACGCGGTCGAGCGACACAACGCGAGGACAGTGGCCCGGCTCGCGGGCGTGGAGCAGGTCGACGTTCCGATTCCGGATGCCCTCCTGCCGGACCTGTTCGAGCCCGCCGTCATCGCCAACGAGAGCGCCATCCTCAATGCACGGGCGGTGGCGAGCTTCGCGTTCTACGCGGAGGCGAAGCGGCTCGGAGCCTCGGTGATGCTGAGCGGAGCCGGCGCGGATGAGGTGTTGAGGGGCAATCCCCTGGCGCTCGCCTCGGCGCTCGCGCGCATCGAGGAAGACCGACGACTCGCACGGACGGTCCTACGCGCCGCTGTGGACAACTTGGGGAGGAGTCCAGACGAGGCCCGTGGCGGGCCCTGGTCCCAGGAGGACGGCCCGGCGCTCTCCGATGCGGCCCGTGGCGGGCCCTGGTCTCTCCAAGACACGGAGGTCTCCGAGGAGGTCCGCTACGCGGAGTGGGTACTGCGCGAGCTGGTGCTTCCTCCCGAGCTGAGGGGCGCGCGGGCCCACGGACTCACGGTGCACACGCCGTATCTCGACTCCCGGTTCGCGGACGTGGCGCTCTCGCTGCCCAAGTCCTCGCTCGTCCGCGAGGGAGTCGGCAAGTGGCTCTTCCGCCACGCGGTGCGAGGACTCGTCCCCGACGAGGTCCGGCTCGCGCGCAAGACGCCGCGCTATGGGCACACGGCACTCTCAAGCCCCGTGCGTGCCCGGTGGCTGGAGCTGTACCGCGCCTGGCTTGCGGCCTCGCGACTGGAGCCGCTGGAGGTCATCGACCCGAAGGCCGTGCTCACGCTCCTGGAGCGCTACACGCGAATGGAGCCCGAGGCTCCGGAGGCGGATGGCGTGGATCGCCTGTTGATGCGGCTGTGCTCCCTCGCCATGCTCCACGCGCACGCAGCGCACGGCTCCCCATGTCCCGAATCCTGATTGCGACCTCGCCCGAGAAGGGCCACATCAACCCGATGATGGGCGTCGCGCAGTGGCTGCGCCGCCTGGGCCACACCGTGGGCTGGCTCTGCATCCCCGAGCCCGCGCCGCAGCTCGCGAAGCTCGGTGTGGAGGTGCTGCACCTGCCTCACTCGACGAGGGATGCTCCCACCATTGAAACGGGCGGCGAGGCGCTGGCCCGACTGGTGCGTGACGAGGTGGCACTGGGGAAGTGGATTCGCGGCCTGTTGCTGGATGCGGTGCCCGCGCTCATCGAGCCCGTGCGCGAGGTGGTGCGTCGCTTCCGTCCGGACGTCATGGCGCTGGATGGGATGCAGTATGCGGCGGTGCTGGCCGCGCATCAGGAGCGGATACCGTGGGCCGGAGTGTCCTCCGCGCTCTCGCTGCTGGAGCCCATGGAGGACTACGGGCTGCGCCGCAACGTGCGCGCCCTGGCGAAGGAGCGCGCGGAGCTGTTCGCACGACATGGCTTCGTGGCGAGCTTCCGCAACTGCGAGGCCCTCTCGCCCCACCTCAACATCCTCTTCGCCACGGAGGCGTTCCTCGGACCGGAGGTGGACCTTCCTCCCGCCGGGCGGCTGGTGGGCCCGTCGATTCCGCCCGAGCCTCGGGGAGACGAGGTGGATTTCCCGTGGGAGCGATTGGGTTCGAAGCCCGTGGTGTACGTGTCCTTCGGCAGTCAGATTTCATGGCAGCCCACGCTGTTCCGCACCATCGCGGAGGCCGCCGCGCCGCTGGGCGTCACGGTGGTGTTGAGCGCGGGTGAGCTGGCGGACACGGACTTCTCGCGCGCGTTGCCAGGGGACGTGGTGGCGGTGCCCTATACGCCGCAGCGGCAGCTCCTGCCGAGGGCGTCTGTCTTTGTCTCGCATGGCGGCGCCAACTCCGTGATGGAGGCGCTGACAGTGGGCGTGCCGCTGCTGCTGTTGCCTGTTTGCAATGACCAGCCCATCCAGGCGCACTTCCTCCGGGCCTCGGGGGCGGGACTCACGCGGGAGCTGGACACGTTGACGGTGGAGGACTGTCGCGCCGCGCTTCGCCAGCTCCTGGAGCCGGGAACGCCGTTGCGCGCGAAGGTGGCGGCCATCTCGGAGTCGTATCAATCCCGAGACGGCGCGAAGGATGCAGCGGAGCGAATCGCCGGGCTCGTCGCGTGAGTTCCGCGCCGCGAAGGTGGACGGCCCGTCGTTACCACGCGGAGAGAGTGACACCGCTGGAGGTGTGGAACCTCCCGGTGTTCGGACGCGAGTTGTGGGAGTTGATTGGCGCGCCGCGAGTGGAGGCGGACCGACGCGCGGGGGTGCCCGAGGACCAGCTCGCGGAGCAACTGTTTCCAGCGCTCACGAGCGCCCTCGAACAATTGGTGCATCGGCATGCCGTGGACGCGGTGTGGTTGAGCGGAGGACTGGCATGCCTGGAGGGCTTCGAGGTGGGGGTGGCGAAGGCCACTGCCGCGCTCGGGTGTCCTGTCTATGTCTCGGAGTCGCCGCGCTTCGCGCCCGCGTACGCGGGCTTCGCGCTTGTGGCGGCGCGAACGCCGCTGGTGCTCGACGTGGGCCAGACGAGCATCAAGTGCGCGCGCCCTGGAGTCCAACGTGTCTTCGAGCGGGACCTCCACACGCTGCCCCGCCTCTTCATCGGGATGCCTCGCCCCACGGATGGGCACCACATCGTCGCGGCGGTGCACTTCATCGCCAACGCGCTGCGGGCCTGTACACGAAACCTCGGTCACCTGGCCGTGGAGGGCGTGTGTCTCGCGCTTCCCTGTCCCCTGGATGAGGCTCTCGTTCCCGGAGGCTGCACCTATGGTTGGGAAGGGCATGCATCGCTGGTGACCGACATCCTGGAGGAAGCAGCCCTGCCGGGCGGCGGAGAGGTGCTCGTGCTCAACGACGCGGAGCTCGCGGCCGAGGCAGCGCGAGTGGAGCTCAGACGGCACAGGCATCTTCGCATCCTCTGTCTGACGCTGGGCTTCGGCCCTGGAGGGGCTCTGCTCACGCACTCCACATGACCCAAAGGGTAGGGAGCGCGTCCGGTGACCAAGACATGCTAGCTTTCGCGTCCAATGCGAATCCCTCACGCACTCTGGCTTTCGCTGTTCGCCGTGTCCTGGCTGGGTTGCTCCACTGTCAGCAAGCCGCCCAGTCAACAGGCCTGGGCAGGGGCGGAGCAGGAATGCGACGACCCTGGGGAAGACCAGTGCGTCACCCTCTTCTGCGTGGAAGACCTCTGCGGTTTCTACCCCTGCGAGGACACACCGGCAGAGGTCGAGCTGGCGCGCTTCCCTCCTTCGCGTCCTCCTGCGGCAGCAGCAGCGCCGGGCAGCGGCCCTCGGAGGAATTGGGGTGGCGCGCAGAAATTGCCGCCGGGCTCCGTCATGACGTTCCCCAACTGGAACGGCGCTCCGACTGCAGTCATCCCTCCGTCCCGGCAACTCACGCCGGGGCGATGGGAAAAGCACCACATCTTCCCCCAGTCAAAGGATTTGGCGGAGTGGTTCGCGCGCCAGGAAGTGAAAATCCACGACTACACCATGCCCATTCCGCTTTCCGTTCATCGAAGGATTCATGACGGTTCCCCGCGTGGAGGGGCATGGAACGATGCGTGGCGGGACTACATGATGGCCAAGCCGTTCGCCTCTCCGGCAGAGATTTTCAGGCATGCAGGAGAGCTGATTCATCGCTTCGAGCTCATGGGCGGCCCGATCCAGCCCTACTATTCCCGGCCAGGAGCGTAGGCACGAATGAGTCGTTTCTATTGGGTCAACGAGGACAGGGCCGCCAGAACGAAGCACGGTGGCTACCTCGACGCGGCACACACGTGGGGCCTTCCCGGCATACGGTGTCACGCATGCGGAGCCACCTGGAGTGCCGTGGCACACGACTTTCCCTCGATTGACCTCTCGCTGCTTCCGGAGAGCCCTGAGTTCCTCAAGCCGAGAGCCGAACCCTTCCCCGAGTTCGTGCGCCTGCGCGAGTTGGTCCAGCCCCTCATGCCGCCCCACGTCGAGCTGCCGCCTGGAACGAGCTTCGGTCCATTGAAGGGAAGCGCCGCTGGGGAGTTCGGGGCCATGGCATGGCTGGGACCCAGACTTCTTCTGCGCCGTGACGCACTGGAGAGTCTGCAAGCAGAAGGAGTGCGCGGCCTGCTGGGCTGTCGCACGGAGCTGCGGTTCCGGAAGAAGAACGCGCCGGAGCTGCTGGAGCTCCAGATTGAGCCGCGAGGGCGCTTTCATCCGGACTGCATTCCCTCGGATGTTCCCCCGCCGTGCACGACCTGTGGCCGACACGGCTTCGGGCGCCCCGACGAACCCATCCTCGACGCCGCTTCGCTCCCCCAGGAACTCGACCTCTTCCGCGTAGGGAACTTCGCCACGATGATCATCGGCACCGAGCAGTTCATGGACGCCGTGCATCGACTCGGGCTCGTCGGCATGACCTTCCGCGAGCTGCCGACACGCTGACCCATTCCAGTCCGAACCGCGGCAACGAGGGGCAGTGGCTGAACACGCCGGGCTCCCAAGAGCGGCGTGTGCGCTGCGGAGCCGGACGGGCGGCGCGCGTGAAATTGCGCAAGAAAAGGCCCTCGGGTGTCTCCTCGCCATGAACGGGGAAGGGAAGCATCCGGATGCGCCCTGAGCTGCTGGGCGGAGGACTGTGTCTGCTGGGGGCGCTCCTGGCCTGCGGGCCTGGCGTCGATGAACGGGACTCGCCCGACGGAGACACCTACGAGGAGGAGGGGGTGCTTCAGAAACCCCTGCGAGTCGACGTGGAGGTCCTGGACCCCGAGAGCGCGGATCTCCACTTCCGGGTCTGGGGCATCGACTTCACCCCCTCCATGAATGTGCATGTCATCGGGGTGGGACTGACGACCGAGTTCGTGAGCAAGACGCAGCTTCGCGCCCGATTGAACCCCCTCCTGGTGAAGGACATGCCGGAGTTCCCGGTCGAGGTCCGCGTGGAGCCGGGCGACGTGGTCTACATGTCGGGCGCCAGGTCCCCCTCCATCACCGTGTCCATGCCAGTCCCGGAGCTGCACTCGCTCACGCCCGATGTGCTCGAGGCCAACCCCACGGCCCCCGTTCACATCGCCGTGCTCGGAAAGAACCTGGTCCATGGCACCCAGGCGGTCTTCCGGGGCATCTGGTATCCCGTCACCCTGTCGAGCACGCGCCTGGGCGAGCTGTGGTTACCTCCCGAGGCCCTGACCCCTACGTCGGGCAAGCAGTCGCTGTACCTGGAAGTCCCCCGCCCTCGCCTCCTCGACACGCCCGCCCTGTCGTTGACCGTGACGACTTCGCCCCCTGTGGCATCCCCCTGACCTCGAGAGGAATCATCCGGATGCGACCAGACGTGACACGAGGGTGGTTGTGTCTGCTGTGGGTCCTCTGCTGTGCCTGTGGGCCAGGCCTCCAGAGCCACCCGGCACCTGTCGAGGAACCTGACGCGGGCTCCCCTCCCGCGGAGGCGGAGCTGCCCTTCGTCACCCTGGGAGAGGTGGTGGTGTCGGACGTGGAGGGCTCCGAGATGAGCATGCAGGTGCTCGGCGTCGGCTTCGCCCGGTTCAGTGACGTGTTCCTGAACGACCAGCGCCTGACGACCCAGTTCGTGAGCGCCACGGAGCTGCGAGCCGTGGTTCCGTCCTCGTTCGTCACGGGCGCAACGGACCTCTTCTTCGAGGTGCGGGTTGCCCGAGGCGACCCCGAGTACGGGGAAGGCGCCCGGTCCGCTCGCATCCCGTTCACCGTGCCCGCGCCCGAGCTGACCTCCGTGACTCCAGACGCCCTGCCCTCGGAGCCCGAGGACGCCGTTCAAATCACCGTGACGGGGAAGAACCTCGTGCATGGCAGCCAGGCCCTCTTCCGCGGCACGTCCTATCCATTGACACTGACCAGCTCCCGCGAAGGGAGCTTCCTGCTTCCACCGTCGGCCCTGAAGCCCCTGGCGACACAAGACCCGCTCGTCATCCAGGTCTCGCGCCCGCGCACAGCCACCACGCAGCCCCTGCCCCTGACTGTGACGAGCCCCACCCCGGAAATCACGGGCGTGTGGCCTCCCTCGCTGAACGCCACCGACCTGCACCATGGCAACGCGGGCAGCGCCACCTTCGAGCGCATCATCGTCAGCGGGCGGCAGGTGCGCTCCACCACGGTGGTGAAGTGGGATGGCATTCCGCTGCCCACCGAGACGTATGACGGCAAGAACCGGGTCTGGGCGCAAATCCCTCTCATGGGTCGGGTCCAAGCCGGCACCGTCCAGGTGACGCTGGAGACACCCGGCGTCCATGGAGGAAGAGAGTCCTCCAGCCATGGCCTTCGCGTGAAGTCGGAGCCCGTGCTGCATGACGTGTCCCCGGCCTGGGTCCTCACGGGCTCGGAGGAGGTCAGGTTCAAGCTCAAAGGCGAAGGACTGGGGCTCTACACACAGCCGGTCGTCCACTGGAACGGCCACCCCCTGGAGCACTCCTTCGGTCCGGACTTCCAGGGGGTCTTGACGTTCATCGTCCCCGCCGCCCTGCTGACCCAGGCCGGCACCCTCCCCGTGACGGTGACACGCACCTTCGACGGGGCCGTGTCCGCGCCCCTCTTCGTCCAGGTGTTCGCCCAGGCCCCCGCGCCCATCGCCCACTCACTGCTGCCCTCCGTGCTGTCCGTCGACGATGCGCCGGGGCTCCTCTACGTCGAGGGTGCCGGCTTCACACCCCAGTCCGTCATCCTGCTGGACGGACAGGAGCGCACCACCCGTCTTCACGACCCTTCGAGGGTCTCTATCGAACTCCAGGCCGCGGACCTGTCGACGAAAGGGGTGCGCACCGTCACCGTGAGCACGCCCGCGCCAGGAGGAGGCACCACCCTGCCCCTGCTGCTCGCGGTGCATGCGGAGCGGCCCATGCCCATCATCAACCAGGTCTCGGGCAACAACGGGTATCCCCATGCCCTCGCCGGCGGTGGCGTCCTGCGTCTGCTCGTCGAGGGACAGGGCTTCGGCCCCTCCTCGGTCGTCCGGTGGAATGGACAACCGCTGCCAGCCCAGTGGGCATGCTGGACCTCGGGCGGCTGCACGGCGGGCCCTGGCGACCGGGCCCGCCTGTGGGTGGATGTCCCCGCCGACCAGGTGGCGCAGCCCGGCGTCGGCCGGGTGACGGTGTTCAACCCAGGCCTCGGAGGTGGAGAGAGCCCGGAGCAGTTCTTCGTCCTCATCGCGGCGGGACAGCCCACTGTCTACCTGGTCCCTTCCGTGGTGGATGTGGGCGCGAGCGACGCCAGCGATCGCGAGGTCACCGTCTTGATGAATGTCATGGGGCCGCTCACTCAGGCCTCGGTCCTCTTCATGAATGACATGGTGCGTGCGTTCGACAGCCCATCAGGCCTGCGCTTGAGCGATGAGGAGGTCGCGACCCCGCGGGTCCACAAGCTACAGATCTTCACCGTGGGCTCCGGCTTGAGTGCTCCCGCCTATCTGAGAGTCCAGGGCGCCCTTCCACCGCAGCTTCGCGCGACGACACCGGGGGTCGTCTCTCAAGGAGAGTGGGTCGCCTCGGAGGAACGACGCTTCTTCCTTTGGGGAGAGAACTTCTTCTGGCCCAGCAGCAACTTCCAGCGCGTCTCGGGCACCACCCTGGACTGGGATGACCAGTCACAGCCTTTCGTCAGGCCTCCGTCGCAGGGGCTGGAGGGCACGAAGCTGGAGCACGTGGGAGTCCGCTCGCTGAAGGTGTCTCGCGTCGCGGAAGGCGGTGGCGCGTCGCTGCCCGCGCTGCTCAACGTGGTCTCCGAACGACCCGTGCCGATGTTGACCGCAGTGGAACCCATGAGCGCCCTCAAGGGCGCGCCCGCGTTGACGCTCCGAATCAAGGGGAAGGGCATCCACTCCGCCACGGTGCTGCGCTGGAAGGAGTTCCGTTCGAGCCTCAAGGCCGTGTACGTCTTGGACAACGAGCCGACGCACTACGAGGCGACCCTCCCCGCTGAAGCCCTGGCGACAGCTGGAGGGGTGGACGTCACGCTGGAGACGCCCGAGCCCGGTGGCGGTGTCTCGCTCCCGCTCCACGTCATCGTCGAGGAGTAGCCCGGGGAGCTCCCCGAAAGGAGGGGCGACCTGCCTGAACGGGCAGGTGCACACCCTGCCTGGTTCGCCGATGTGGCGCGCCTTCGAGGCTTTTACCTTCCGCCTCGAAAGGAACACGCCATGTCCACCGACTTTCTTCCCGCCCTCTCCCAGTCTCTCGCCTCCCTCGTCGAGCGGGCCTCTCCGAGCGTCGTCCGCGTGGACGCTCGACGACGGCGCGGCGCCACCGGTGTCGTCTGGAGCGCCGAGGGCCACATCGTCACCACCAGCCACGCCGTCGAGCATGAGGGCCCCGTGCAAGTAGGCCTGTCCGACGGCGGCACCGTGGCCGCCGAGCTCATCGGCCGCGATGCCAGCACGGACGTGGCCCTGCTCAAAATCGACGCGGCGAAGCTCTCCCCGCTCGCGCTCGCGCCCTTGGACGCCGTGAAGGTGGGCAACCTCGTCGTCACGGTGGCGCGGCCGGGACGCACGGCGCGCGCCACGCTCGGCATGGTGAGCACGCATGGCGAGGGCTGGCGCACCCACGCGGGCGGGCGCGTGGACCGTTATCTCGAGACGGACGCGGACCTGCCGCCCGGCTTCTCTGGAGGCGCGCTGGTGGACGTGGAGGGGCGCTTCGTCGGGCTGCTCACCGCGGCGTTCTCACGCACCGCGGCCGTCGTCATTCCACATGACACGCTGACGCGGGTGACGGCGTCGCTGCGCGAGCACGGAGGCATCCGGCGCGGCTACCTGGGCGTGGGGGCGTACCCCGTGAAGCTGCCCCAACACCAGTGGGCGGCGGCGGGCGCGGAGGCGGGGCTCATCTTCCTCTCCGTGGACCCGGACGGGCCCGCGCACCGGGCCGGCCTGTTGCTCGGGGACGTGCTGGTGAGCCTGGGAGGCCAGGCGCTGCACGGCGTGGAGGACCTGCTCGGCTACCTGGGGGACGAGAAGGTGGGCACCTCCGTCCCGGCGCGCGTGCTGCGAGCCGGCGAGGTGCGTGAAGTGTCCATCACCATCGGCAAGCGTTCGTGAGGAGAGGGGTGACGCGATGAAGTTGCTGCAACAGTTCTCGGACGACCTGGAGACGCTCGTGTCGCGCGCCTCGCCCGCGGTGGTGGGCGTGGAGCACGCCAGAGGCCACGGCACCGGTCTCTTCCTCACGCCGGATGGCTATGTCCTCACCAACCGCCACGTCGTCATGCGGGGCTCTCGCAAGCTGACGGTGCAACTGTCCAACGGCGAGGAACTGCGCGGCTCGCTGGTGGGCGGGGACGCGCCCACGGACCTCGCGGTGGTGCGAGCGGAGGGCGGCGACTTCCCCACGCTGCCCCTGGCCGCGCCGGAGACGGTGCGCGTGGGGCAGTTGGTGATGGCGATTGGCAATCCCTTCCGGCTGGAGCAGTCGGTGGCGCTCGGGGTGGTGAGCGCCGTCAACCGCAGCGTCACACTGCCTGACGGCGTCATCCTGGAGGGCATGCTCCAGACAGACGCGGCCATCAACCCGGGCAACTCCGGCGGGCCGCTCATCAACACGCGGGGCGAGGTGGTGGGGCTCAACACGCTGGTGCTGCCGTACGCGCAGGGCATCGGCTTCGCGGTGAGCGCCACCACGGCGGCGTGGGTGGCCAGCCTGCTCATCCAGCGGGGGAAGGTGGAGCGGCGCTTCCTCGGCATCGCGGCGGTGGCGGTGGACCTGACGTCGGAGCATGCCCGCGACGCGGGACAGCCGCGCGCGGTGCGAATCCTCCGGGTGCAGGACGGGACGCCCGCGGACGACGCGGGGCTCCAGCCGGAGGACCTGCTGCTGGCCATCAACCGTCGCGCCGTGGGCAGCGTGGATGACCTCCAGCGGCTGATGGCCCTGGCCACCGATGAAGAGGTGTCGCTGGACGTGTTGCGCAAGGGACGGCGCAAGCAGGTCTCCGCGCGCACGCGTCCCCGCATCGAGCCCGTGGCGGCGTGAGCGGAACGTGGCTCTGGGCTCATGCGGCCCGGAGCCACGGACGCGCTGTCATTTCGACCCGGGCCCACAAGAGCCCGTGACGGAGTGACAGTCGCCCGTGAGACGCGCGGCGAGACTCCACTCCGGAGACCAGGCAGGCACGCGGCTTGAAGAGTCACGAGCCGCCATGAATGAAACGCTTCCACGCCGCACGCTGCGCCACTCGCTCCGACAGGTCCTTCCCATCCTGCTGCTTCTCTCGGCGGGGGTGGCGGCCTTCGTGCTGCCACTCTTCTTCTGGGCCGTGCTCTCCGAATGTCGGGGCGAGTCGAGACACAGTCGGGCCGAGCTCGACTTGAAGAACATCCAGAGCGCCATCCGGCTCTATCAGCGCAAGACAGGCCAGTTGCCCATGCACTCCAACGGGCTCCAACTCCTCGTGGACCATGGGGTACTCGATGAGCTGCCCCTCGACCCCTGGAACAACCCCTACCAGTACACGCTTCGCGGTGCGTGGGTGGAGCTGCGCAGCCTGGGCTCCGACGGGGTAGGTGGTGGCGAAGGTAATGAGCGGGACATCGAGCTCACGTTTCCAGTGAGCCCGCCCCCGGAGGACTCGCCCCGCCCCTAGACGCGAGCCGGGCCACCCTGCTCCGGTCTGTCGTCCAGCATGAGCCGATCCTCGAAGCACCACACCCACGTCTCACCCGGCTCGAACGACTGGATGACGGGGTGCTTCGTCTGATGGAAGTGCTTCGTCGCGTGCTTGTTCTGCGACGAGTCGCAGCACCCGACGTGACCGCACTCCAGACAGCGTCGGAGGTGGACCCACTGGGCCCCCATCTTCAGACACTCCTCGCAGCCGTCGGTCCTCGCCTCGGGGTTCCCCGCCTGCTCGATGTGCTTGCACTCGGTCGCCATCGTTCGCCTCCCTGATAACCCGTCGCCCGCGGACAGGGTGTGCACGAAGGTCCCGCGCATCCACATGCCGGGCGGCCATGCGGTCAGGCTCTCGCCACCAGGGTGGCCGACACTCGTGGGCCGCGAGGAGTGGCACGACGGAGGCGCACGTCCCACGGTTGAGCCGTATGCCTTCCGACACTTCTTCCGGCGGCGCGTCCGTTTCCTATGCCAGTGCGAGGGGACGCGGCGTGCTGCTCGCGAGCGTGCTCGGCAGTGGCATGGCCTTCCTCGACTCCACCGCCGTCAACGTGGCGCTGCCCGCGCTGGGCCGAGAGCTCCACACGGGGCTGACGGGCCTCCAGTGGGCCGTGGACGCCTACCTGCTCACCCTCGGTTCGCTGGTGCTCACCGGCGGCGCGCTCGGTGATGCCTGGGGACAGCGCCGCGTCTTCCTGTTGGGCGTGGTGGGCTTCACCGCCATGTCCGTGCTGTGCGGCCTGGCGCCGAACGCCTGGACGCTCGCCCTCTTCCGCGCCGCGCAGGGCATGGGCGCGGCGCTGCTGGTGCCCGCGAGCCTGGCGCTCTTGCGGACCTCGTTCCCCGAAGCGGACCGACAGCGCGCGGTGGCCGCATGGGCGGGCCTGTCCGGCGTCACCACCGCGCTGGGGCCGCTGTTGGGAGGCTGGCTGGTGGACGTGGCCTCCTGGCGGCTGGTGTTCTTCCTGAATCTCCCCCTGGCGGCGCTCACCGCGTGGGCCACGCTGCGCCACGTTCCGGACGACCGGCCCACGGGTGATGCGCGCAAGCTGGACCTCGCCGGTTCGGTGACGGCCGCGCTGGGGCTCGGCGGCGTCATCTACGCGCTCATCGAAGGGCCCGCGCATGGCTGGTCCGTGGCCCCCGTGCTCGCCGCGGTGTTCGGCGCGGCGATGCTGGCCGCGTTCCTCGTCATCGAGTCGCGCGCGCGAAACCCGATGTTGCCGCTCGGGCTGTTCCGTTCGCGGACCTTCTCTGGCGCCAACCTCACGACGCTGACGGTGTACTTCGCGCTGGGCGGCGTGGGCTTCCTGCTCATCCTCGCGCTGCAACAACAACTCGGGTACTCGGCGCTCGCGGCGGGAGCGTCGCTGCTGCCCATCACCGTGATGCTGCTGTTGTTCTCACCGGTGGTGGGAAGGCTCGCGGGCCGCATCGGCGCACGGCCCTTGATGACGGCGGGGCCGCTGCTGGCGGGCGTGGGCATGGCGCTGCTCACGCTCATCCACCGGGATGGAAGCTACGTGGGCACGGTGCTGCCAGGGGTGCTCGTGCTGGGCCTGGGGTTGAGTCTCACGGTGGGGCCGCTGACGGCGGTGGTGCTTGGCGCGGTGGAGGACCGGCACGCGGGCATCGCCTCGGGGGTGAACAACGCCGTGGCGCGAATCGCCGGACTCCTGGCGGTGGCACTGCTGCCGCTCCTGGGAGGACTCGCGAACAAGACGGGGGACGCGTTCCTCGCGGGGACACGTGAAGCGCTGTGGGTGTCCGCGGGCCTGTGCGTGCTGGGCGCGCTGTGCTCGTTCCTGCTGTTGCCCCGGGATGTCGGCCGGGTGAAGCGCGAGCCCTCGAGACCGAGCCCGCGCTCCACCGCGCCTCCAGGCTCACGCCCGGGTCTTCAGTTCCGGAGTCAGCGGAAGTAGGGCGAGCGGGCCACTTCGATGCGGCCCAGCAGCTCCATCGTCCCCAGTCGCTCGTCACCACTGAGCGTGGGCAGTCGTGCCGTCAGCTCCGTGTGCACCTCCTGCAACACGCCATAGGCGGCGAGCGTCTGGTGCGCCTTCAAGAGATTCACCATGACCCGGCGCACGGGGAAGGTGCGCACGCCGTCGACGTTGAGCAGGATGCCGCGCACGTCCGCGAGCAGGGCCTGCGTATACGCGGGCGTGGTCGGCGGCGGCTTCACCGCATGGGGCTGCCCGACGCGTGTGTCCAGATAGAGGAAGCTGAGGATGCGGCGGGCCAGGTCATTGGCACGGACCGCGTACGCCGCACCTTCGCCCGAGGGAGTCTGGAGGGGTGGCCGCACCTGCTGCATGAGGACGTCGTAGGCCTGGGCCTGCCCGCTCGCGTCCCCGCCCCTGACGAAGGAGTCCAGCGCCTGGAGGCTCGCGCGAAAATCGACGCCGACGGGCGCGCCACGCAGCACCTGCTCCGCCAGGGTCCGCATGTTGGGCAGATGAAAGCGCGTCAACGGGTCGTCATAGCGGTCGTAGTGGACACAAGCAGGCTCCGCCCAGGCCAGGACGTCACTGTCCGTACAGAACAGGTCCGTGGGCAGCGCCGTGGACAGTCCATAGAGGTAGCGCACCGCCGCCACGTCGTACGTGCCGGGCGCCTGCACGTGAATGGTGTCGGGCATGGCGGAGTAGTCCATGACGGTGCTCGAGCGCGGCGTTTGGGGCGTGCCGTCGTACACGCGCGACCCATTGAAGTTGTGTCGCAGGCCCAGCGTGTGACCGACCTCGTGCAGCATGATGTATGTGAGGTAGCGCTCCACCTTCTGCTTCACGGTGAGGGCGGGTCCTTCGGAGCGGTCCTCCTCGGACGACAGTCGGGCGGAGAAGCCCGATGGCAGGGACGCCGCGTCCAGCTCACAGGAGGGCTCGCGGGTGAGCCCGACCCAGTACAGCCTGGGCCTCGGGTTCTCGTCACGCGCGCTGGCCGAGGAGAAAGCCGTCAGCTCTCCCGCGAAGAAGGCCTCGGCATCGTGAATCATGGCGGCGCTGATCATGACGGTGGCCCGGCGGACCTCGCCCGTATTGGGATTCGAGCTGAAGTCAGCGATGGCCAGATGGGCGTGAACCTTCGGGTCGAGGACGGCGAAGTTCTTGTCGTCCTCTCCGATGTCCATGCTGCTGTCACCCAGCACGGCCTCGAAGACCTTGAAGCCAAACGCCGCGTTCCAACCCTCGATGCCTCGCTTCACTGCGCCCACCACGTCCGCACCCCGGTAGCGGGGGTCCTCGTTCAGTTCCAGGAAGTTGGGGGTGATGTAGAAGCGGATGGGTTTCATCCCCGGCCGGATGTTCCACTTGATGGCATTCAACGCCAGCTCGCCCGTGTTGGGGATGAAGCGGCCCTCGCTGCGGAAGTAGTGCCGCGGCTCCGGTGCTGGCATCTCCGTGAAGCCCTCACCTTCCTTGTACTTGCGCAGCGCCATGGCCAGCGTGCCCGAGGCGCGAAAGCCGTTGCGCTCCAGGGAGTCGCTCCGGTCGTCGAAGGCGTCCGTGAACCCGGTGAAGACCTGCTCGTACTGGAAACCGTCCGAGAGACGCCGAAAGCGCTGGGAGAAGAGCAGCTCCATCCGGAAGTCGATGGCCCCGGGCCCATACCAGTGGTCTCCGAGGATGCCGACACGGTTGAGCCCCGCCGCCGGGTCGATGAGCACGTACTGGTCCGAGCCTGGCAAGCGGTTGAACGGGGCGTGGTCCGTGACGATGGGATACGCCTCCACCAACGAGTCCGGCTTGAAGATGTCGTTGCGCGTCAACCCGTCGCGGGCGTCGAAGGCATAGAGCTTGCCGTTCTGCTCCTGGAAGCGAATCACCCGGGGGATGAGGTTCGCGGGGAGGCCGTAGTACTCCGGGTCGAAGTTGAGCTGTCGAAGCGTGGCGGACAGGAACCAGCGCTGCTTCAGTTCGCTCTTGCGGATGGCGAGGTAGAACGTCCGCCCCGTTGGGTCCACCACTCCGTCCAGCTTCTGCGTCACCTGCGTGTGCTGTTCGGAGGTGAGTTCACGAGGGACTTCGACGAAGTCGTCACCCAGGACCATCGCGGGCGCGGGGACCTCCGGCGCGTCGCACCCGACACCCAACGTCGCGACCAGGGCCAGCGCCCCCATCCAGGAACGCCGAGTCGAGAAGTGCTGTCTCCACATCACGATGTCTCTCCACACCGGGAGAAGAAGTCGAGACTCGTCTGCCTACAGGAGACGGCACGACGCCCCTGCTCGGTCCCCCGGCGGTCCCGGGCAAGGTCGCACCCTCATTGCCACGGTCATCGAGTTGCAATCCATGCGAGGGACCTCCTCTCCGGACATGCTTGTTCCTCGGCCAGTGGACTTTGCGGTCCATCCACCGTGCTGCTACCCGCGCGCGGGCGCGCGACTCCAGAAGCACGAAGGGCCCCCTTCCCGGTGGGAAGAGAGCCCTTGTCACCACATGGGTGCGTCCGTCGTGCGCGCTAGCTCTTGTACTTCACCGAGCAGCCATACGGCGTGGTGGTGGCGGCGGGAACGGGCTTGCCGTTGAGCACCGCGTCCACGGTCGTCTGCACGTGGTTGACCTTCTTGTCGCTCTTGCCGCGCGGGTCATCGTCGATGGCGCCCGCGTAGCGGACCACACCCTCCGCGTCGATGATGTACATGTGCGGCGTCGTCTTGGCGCCGTACGTCTTGCCCGTCGCGCCGCTGGCGTCCTGGAGCACGGGGTACGTGAAGCCCTCCGTCTTCTTCCACGTGGCGGACTTCTCCGGCGTGTTGTGCGCCGTCGAGTCCACCGCCAGCCACACCACCTTCTTGGCGTCGAAGCCCTTCAGGGTGTTGGCCATCGTGTCCGCCTCATAGTGGCGCTTCACGAAGGGGCACTCGGGGTTGGTCCACTCCAGCACCACCACCTTGCCCTTGTACTGCGACAGCGAATGCTCCTTGCCCGCCTCGTCCTTCAGCGTGAAGGCCGGGGCCGGCTTGCCGACCTCCGCGTCCGCGAAAGCGGGGACACCCACGAGTACCGAGCCGAGCGCGAGAGCGGTGAAGACCTGCTTCATGGCGTTCCTCCTGATTGGGCACTGCTTGACTGCGGATGACTGCGTTTCAAGGCCGAGGGAATCCAGCGGCGCAGAGGACCTTCGAGCCGTCCTGCCGGCGCAGCGGTGAGCACTCCGACGCACGCTTCACCGAGTCCACCACCGCATCCACCGTCAACAACTCCTGCAGCACCTCCGGCTTGTCCGGCGCGCCGGGGCTCAGCACCAGGTACATGGGCACGCCCGCGCGGCCATGGTCCGCCAGCCGCGCGGTGATGCGCGCGTCGCGGCGCGTCCAGTCCGCCACGAAGAACGCCACGTGGTGCTCCGTGAAGGCCGCGCGCACCTCCTCGCGAGCCAGCACGGTGCGCTCGTTGAACTTGCAGGTGAGGCACCAGTCCGCGGTGAAGTCGATGAACACCGGCTGCCCCGCCGCCATCGCGGAGGCCACCGCCTCGTCGCTCCAAGGCTGCGCCTGCCCCACCGTGGTTGACGCGCGCGCCGCCGGGGCCGCCTCCTCGAAGCGCAGCGCCGCCACGCCCGAGCCCACCAGCACCAGCGCCGCCACCGCCAGCGTGCCCCACCGGCGCCCGCCCTCCTGGAGCTGCGACTGGCCATACACCCAGGTGCCCAGGCCCACCGCGACGAGGAAGGCCAACAGCCGCGCCATGCCGTCCACGCCGGCAAGCCCCCCCATCACCCAGACGAGCCACACCGTGGTGCCCAGGAGCGCGAAGCCCAGCACCTGCTTGAAGCGCTCCATCCACGCGCCCGGCTTCGGCAGCTTCTGCGCGAGCCCCGGCACCAGCACCAGCAGACAGAACGGCAGCGCCAGGCCCAGGCCCAGCGCGGTGAAGACGGCGAGCACCGTGAGCGGACCCGCCGCGAAGGCGAAGCCCACCGCCGTGCCGAGCAGCGGCGCCGAGCACGGAGTCGCCAGCACCACCGCGAGCACGCCCTCGCCCGCGCTGTGAAGCAGTCCGTGGCTCTGGTCCACCTTGCCCGCGAGCGCGGTGCCATCCAGGCCCACGTTGAAGACACCAAAAAGGTTGAGGGCGAACGCCACCAACACCGCGCTCACCGCCGCGACGAAGAGTGGCTCCTGGAACTGGAAGCCCCAGCCCACGCCCGCGCCGCCCGCGCGCACCGCCAGCACCGCGCCCGCGAGCGCCAGCATGCTGGCGACGATTCCGCCCGCGTACGCCGCCGCGTGCGCGCCCACCCGGCCCTGCTCCTGGCGCACCATGCGCGTGAAGCCGTACGCCTTGAGCGCCAGCACGGGGAACACGCACGGCATCAGGTTGAGCAGCGCGCCGCCGAGGAACGCGAACAAGAGCGCCATGCCCAGCCCCATCGACGACTCCGGGGGCGCGGCCGTCGCGGCGCTCGCCACCGGCTTCACCGCCGCGAGCGAGTCCTTGATGGAGGGCGCCTTCGCCACGACGGGCGTCGGCGCCGCACCCACGGCGGCCACGAAGGGCGCCATCGGCACGTCGACTTCCAGCGCCTGATAACCCGTGGCCTCGGTCCCCAGGCGCAACACGCCCTTGAGTCGAGGCTCCGCCTTCGGTGCATCCGGCTCCGCCTTGCCCTTCAGCGCGAAGCGCCCCGGGGCCGTCTGCGTGAGCGTCACCTTGTCCAGGCCGGGGATGCGCTCGGGAACGAAGGCGTCCTTCTCCGCGGTGGGCACCGCGCCACCACCGGACTTCGCCACCGTGACGGTGCCGGTGAACTCCTGGCCCGCGGTGAGCTGCTTCACATCCAGCGCGAGCGCGGCGGTGTGGCCGGTGTCCGCCACCGGGCGAGGAACGCGCGCCTTCGCCGCGTCGAACGTCGGCGTGGTCTCCGCGTCCGCGAGCGTCGTCGGCCCCACGGGGATGGAGCGCGTGAGCATCAGGTCCGCGGGGATGCAGTGCACCTCGCACACCAACGCGTTCACCGCCGCCGACAGGTTGAGCGTGCCGACGGCCTGCTCGGAAGCGCGTGCCTCGGCGAAGAGGAGCACCTCGCCGTCATAGCCGTGGGTGACGATGAAACCGTCGGGCGTGCGGAAGGTGCTCGGGAAGGGCCACTGGAGCGCGCCCACCGTGGAGCCGGGCGTGTCCCACGCGACGTCCGTCTCCAGGCCGGAGTCACCCGGGTTCTTCCAGTAGATGTGCCAGCCCGGATCCAACCGGAAGCGCACGCCCACGCGGTAGGTGTCGCCCGGCTTCACCTGGGTGGCATCCACCAGCAGCGCGGCCTCCAAGCGCGGATCGCCCTCGTCGGGCGCGCCCGTGGCCACCGCGGACGGAGGAAGCGCCGCCTGCGCCACCGCCGCCACCAGCCACATGCCGATACCGCCCACCAGGGCGAGCCTCTTGGACACCGAGTGCTTCATGCGTCTCCCGTTAACCCACCCGAAGCCAGGTCGCCAGCATCCGACGGGCCCCGCTTCCGAGGGAGAACCTTCCAGGCGGGGGGACATTCCCCGCGCCCGCCCGCATCCGGGGCGTGCGACAGGGCAGGAAACATCCCGGGTGACTCGGCGTGGACAGAAGGACCCGCTCCGTCGGGGCGGGCGGCCGAGCGACCAGGCCGGGAGGGGCTCAGTCCTCCGACTTCCAGGGGGCCAGGGCGGGCAACGGGAGCGCCGGACCCACGCGGCTCAAGGTGACGCGGGAGACCTCGGAGTGGGCGCGGCGCATCACCAGCGCCTGGGGTTGCGCGGCGCGGCGCTCGACGATGCGGCGCAGGTCCGCCAGTCGCTCCATGTGGCGTTGCGGTGGGACTTCCAGCGAGCCCAGTCGCGCGAGCTTGTAGAGGGCGAGGTCGGCGGTCTCCAGCGCCTGCTCCGCGGCCCCCTGGTTGCGGCGGCCCAGGGCCTTCCAGGCGGAGGCCTCGGCGGCCACCAGCTCCAGCTCCGCCGACACCGCGCGCACGAAGCGGCCCTGGTCGCTGTCGGGCAGTACGCGTGACACGGGGACGGGCATGCGCCGCGTGTCCGTGCCCTCCAGGTAGGAGGTCGTCACGCCCAGGTTCCACTCGGCCGCGTCCAGCTTGCCGGAGAAGAGGACCCGACGCGGGAAGGACTGCGACACCGCGCCGAGCGACGCACTCATCGCGTCGCCTTCGACACGGGAGGAGTAGCGGTGACGGCAGCGCAGCTCCGAGAAGCCCGAGGGCAGCACGTACACGCGCGCGTCCGAGCCCACCTCGCCGAACAGCTCCGCGGACATCGTGCCCACCGCCAGCGGCAGACCCTCCGGGTCATCCACGTGGACGAAGCCGGTGCCGGACGGTCCCGTGAGGGCTTCCAGGATGTCGGGCAGGTAGTGACGCCCCAGTCCCAGCGCGTGCAGCACGACGCCAGACTCCACGACGCGCGCGCCCAGCGTCTTGAAGTCGGAGAGCTGGGAGGGGCCGACGGACGGCTCGCCATCCGTGAGCATCAGCACCTGGGGGCGCGCACCGGGGACGAGCACGCGACGCACGGCCTCCGCGCCCCGCTCGATGGCCTCGTGCAGCGCGGTGCCCTCGCCGGACTCCAGGCGCGACAGCGCCTTGAGGAACTGGGCCTTGGCGGAGGTGTCCATCGCGCGCACGGGCAGCAGTTGCTCCGGCTCCGCGTCGAAAGTGAGGAGGCCCAGGTAGTCGCGAGGGCTGGCGCGCTCCACCAGGGATTGCGCGGCCTGCACCGCGGCGAGCAGCGGGACGCCGCGCATGGACGCGCTGCGGTCCAACACGAGGTTCGCCGTCACGGGAGCCCGGGGCGCGTCCGCGTCCGCTTCCAGCGTGACGAGCAGCAACACTTCCCGGCCGTGCTCCGCGTCGCGCTCCACTGCCAAGGCCGTCTGCTTCATCCGTGCTCCCGCGCGCTCTCACGAGACATTCTGCCGCGAACCGCCCCGTGAAAGACGACGTCCCTCACGACCGGAAGTCTCATGGGCCACAACACCAATGGCATGGATCCTCACGGAAAGGCTTCCACGTCGAGGATGTGGGCAGACACACCCCGGAATCAAGAGGGGGCCAGGCCGCCACACCCGGCAGCGGGGTAGGTCCTGACCGCGTCGGGAGCGATTACCGGGACACGCCGCACGCCGCGCAGTGCCGGGCCTCGGGCGTCCGCAGGGGCTTGCCGCAGTGCGCACAAGCCGGCCCATACTGACTCAGCCGGTGGTGCATCACCGCGTTGGCGTTCGTCTCGTGGAACCCGGTGAGCCGCTCGTACTCCTCACGCACGGGCCGGAACCGCTCCTCGATGGAGCGCCGCTCCCCGCTCTGCACTTCCGCCGGGCTCCGTGGAGAAAACGCCGCCCGGTACAGTCCGGCGACCTTTGCGAACTCCTCCTCGTCGAGCATCGGCACATCCAGCTTGCAGCGCCAGCACCACAGCACCTTCATCCGGGCCTCCCGCCCTCCTCGCGCGCACGCGGCAGCTTCGCGCACCACGCCAGGGCGCACGCAACGACGTCAGCAAGAAGGAGGAGATGACGGCCGCCCCGAACACCCAGGCGTCACCGAGAGACCACCGGCCCGGGAGCCACCCACTGAGGGCGCCACCGCACGAGCCGAACCACCGGTTACAAAGAAGCGCCCCCGCGCATCCACCGGCCGCGGGGGCCGCGAATCACTCGGCCGCGCTCCAGCCGCCCCACGACTCATCCCCATAGCCCCACATCCGGCCACCGGGAGCCCCATCCACGGGAGTCACGGACTCGCTCTCACCATCTTCCGCGAGGTCCACATACGGCAGCCCTTCATCGTCCATGTAGGTGGTGTCATCGTGAACCATGTCCGACTCCTTTGGGCGCTCCGCTTCAGGGAAGGTGGACGGCCTTTCGGCTCGCCTCCTTGTGGGCGCCCCCCTGTTCGGTCCGCGTGGGTCCGCCCGATGCGGTGCCCGGCTTACGACTCGTTGACCGATTTACCGACCATGGTGCTCATGTCGCTTCGCGTTGTAAAGCCCTTGGGGAATCAAACTTCCGACCCCTGCGTCGACCCCACGTCTACTCGCCTGCCTTCCAACCTTCACCCCAACTATTTCAGCAGGTTGTGAAGGCGTTGACTGACAGACAGCGTGCGAGGCCGTCGTACAAGGTAGGTCGGCCTGGCGTCGGATGGAACCACACAGCAGTCAACACTTCGCCATTTTCAAGGCGGTAGGCTGCCAGTGCGGGTGTCAGTAAATTAGTGTAGCGGGCAAGCTTGCTCGCTCGTGGCGCCACTCCGTGCTTCAGTCCCGGACACCTCGCCCGCTCAGCGCTTGATTCGAGAATCACCCCTGTTAGGGTTGACGGGCACTCAAGTTTTGCCGCGTCGCGGCAACGGGCCTTCCGCCGCGTCCCCCCAGAGGTCCTCCGAGTCCCAATGAGTCCCATCATCACCGGCCTATTGCTTGCCATCGCCGTTCCCATCTTCGTGATGACCATGTCCGGTCGCGTGGGCGTGTTGCTCGCGATGAAGAAGGAGCGGCGGCTCGACAACATCCCGCTGCGCATCAAGCGGCTCGTGCTCTTCGGGCTCGGGCAGAAGCGCATGGTCGACCCGGAGGAGTTCACCCCGGGTTTGATGCACGTGCTCATCTACGCGGCGTTCATGGTGCTGCAGGTGCGCACCATCATGATGTTCGCGATGGGCTTCTCGTCAGGCGCGCTGGAGCTGTTCACCGACCTGAGCCACCCCTTCTGGCTGGACAACACGGTGCTGCTGGGCGCCTACCGTGGCTATCTGCTGATCAAGGACGTGGTGGCGGCCCTGGCGCTGGTGGGCTGCGGCTACTACGTGTGGACGCGCTGGAAGGTGAAGCCGGACCGCATGTCGCAGTCCTGGGAGGCGTACCTCATCCTGGGCTTCATCTCCGGGTTGATGGTCTCCGAGTTCCTGTTCGGCGGCAGCCACATGGTGGCGGCGCACGCGGCGGCGCAGCAGGTGCCGATGGGCGCCACGCAGGTGCCCGCGGCCCCGTCCGCGCTGGTGTGGTGGGAGCCGTTCACCAGCCTGGTCGGCATGGCGATGATGCCCCTGGGCTCCACGGCAGCGCACGTGCTGGGCATTGGAGGCTTCTGGACCCACCTCATCATCGTCCTGGCGTTCCTGAACTTCCTGCCCATCGGCAAGCACTTCCACATCATCACCGGCCTGCCCAACGTCTTCTTCCAGCGCACCCACTCCACCGGCAAGCTGCCCACGCCCAATCTGGAGAAGGAAGAGTTCGGCACCGCCACGGTGAGGGACCTCACGTGGAAGCAGGGCCTGGATTTGTACTCCTGCACGGAGTGCGGTCGCTGCCAGACGCACTGCCCCACGTACATCACCGGCAAGCCGCTCACGCACAAGGCCGTCAACCAGGACCTGAAGCATTGGATCTGGGACCACGAGCAGTGGGCGGAGGAGGGCTACAGCCCCAACCGCATCAAGGAGCCCCTGCCGGAAATCGTCGGCGGCGCGCTGAGCTCCGAGACGGTCTGGGCCTGTACCAGCTGCGGGTGGTGCGAGCAGGCGTGTCCGGTGTTCATCGAGAACGTGCCGCGCCTCATCGACATGCGCCGCTACCAGGTGCAGGTGAAGGCGGACTTCCCGCCTGAAATCCAGCGCGTGTTCGAAGGCATGGAGCGCCAGGGCAACCCCTGGGGCCTGGGCCAGGACCGTCGCGACGAGTGGGCCGAAGATTTGGCGCTGCCCACGTGGGGTGACGAAGGCGGCCCGTACGAGTACCTGTTCTTCGTGGGCTGCGCGGGCAGCTACGACGACAAGCAGAAGAAGGTCAGCCGCTCGCTGGTGAAAATCATGCGGGAGGCGGGCGTGAGCTTCGCCACGCTGTCCAAGCAGGAGATGTGCAACGGCGACTCCGCGCGCCGCATGGGCAACGAGTACCTGTACCAGACGATGGCGAAGACGAACGTCGAGTCGTGGAACTCGATGGGCGTCAAGGCGGTCATCACCCAGTGCCCGCACTGCTTCAACACCATCAAGAACGAGTACCCGGAGTTCGGCGGCGAGTACCGCGTCATCAATCACACGGAGCTCATCAACGAGCTGTTGCGCGACAAGCGCATCAAGCTGTCCGCGGTGATGAACACCAAGCTGACGTACCACGACCCCTGCTACCTGGGCCGGCACAACGGCGTGTATGACGCGCCCCGCGAAGTGCTCAAGGCCATCCCCGGGCTGGAAGTCGTGGAGATGCAGCGCAGCAAGCGCGAGGGCTTCTGCTGCGGCGCCGGTGGCGGCCGCATGTGGATGGAGGAGCACATCGGCACGCGCATCAACCACAACCGGTTGAACGAAGTCGCGCTGACGCTCAAGCACGCCGAGGACCCGACCACGCCGTTCCCCGACGCCGCGGACAGGAAGAAGCCGGGCCTGGTGGGCGATTACAAGGAGAAGGGCGGCACGGGCATTGTCGCCGTCGCGTGTCCCTTCTGCTCGACGATGCTGGGCGACGCGGTCAACGACACCGGCCGCGAGGGGAACATCAAGGTCAAGGACATCACCGAGCTGGTCGCCGACGCGATGGAGGTCCGCAGCGGCGCGGCCGGTGGCGTGGCTCCCGGCGCGACGCTGAGCGCCAAGCCGGAGTAACGGCGCGACTCGGAAGAGACCTGGGCCCGGAGGCTTCCACCGTGAAGCCCCGGGCCTTCGTCGTTTCAGGCGCTCACTTCACCCACTCCAGCAGGTACGTGCAGGAGGAGCCCTCGCGCACGAGCACGGAGACGCGGGGCTCCTTCGCGCCGGAGAGGGTGAGCAGGAACTCCAGGACGCCGACGTAGTAGATGGGCCTGTCGTTGATGTCGCTGAGCCACAGCTCGGCGCGCCCGGGCGAGCTGGCCTTCACCAGCGTCTCCACGTAGTTGTCCGTGCCGCGAAAGCCCCGGTTGAGCTGGAACAACATGAACTGGGGCCCCAGCGCGCGGGCGCCCACGCCCAGCATCCGGCCGAGCACCGTGGCCAGCAGTCCCTCCATCACCGCGTGCCCCAACTGACGCCAGGCCTCATCGAGCGGAAGGTGCGGCCACAAGTCACCCAGCACGATGTGTTGCCAGCGCAGCCACGAGGCCAGGGGATACGTCGGCTGCAACGGGACGGACAAATCCAACCCCGCCTCACGCAGCAGGCGCCACGCGTCCTCGGACAGACGGTCCTTCAGCGCAATCTGGAAGAGGCCCTGCACCGTCCCGCTGTGGACGATTTTTGGCTCGGACGTCGCCATGCGGTGGCTCCTCTCGGACGGGGGCGGACCGTACGTGTGAAGCCTCCCATGCGGTGCGGGGCCGCCCGCGCGTGGAGGGTGGTGAACGCCGCGAGTGTCCGGACACTGACGCGTGCTCAGGGCTTGCGTTGCTTTTCCGAACGCAGCACTCGCTCCAACCGCTTCGTGGCCCCGTCGTCCCCGAGCTTGCCCGCGACGTACGCACCCGCGGACGCGAGCTTCCGGCGGAAGTCTTCCTTCGGCGGTGTCGCGGCCGGAGAGGCCGTGCCCGGGCCGGTGATGGCATCGGTGCGCAGCAACAGGGGCACCATGGAGCGCTCGTCCTCCGTCGCGCTCTCCCAGAGCGCCGACACGGAGTTCGAGTGGCCATGGGCGGCGGCGATGATGACCGCGGACTCTCCGATGCGGTTCGTAATCGTCGCGTCCGCGCCCGCCTTCAGCAGCAGCTCCACGAGCCCGGAGTGTCCCTCTCGTGCCGCCACCATCAGCGGCGTGAGCCCCTCGTCATCGAACGGATTGGGGTCCGCGCCCGCGTCGAGCTGGGACTTCAAGGACTCGCGGTCTCCCGCGAGCACGGCATCGAAGAGGGACATGGCAGCCTCCAGCCCGACAGCATCGCGCCTCGGGGGCGCGGATACCAGGGACCTGGGAGCCTGGAGACAGGCCTACAGCGGGCCGTACGAGGGCTCGGCCGCGCTGGGCACCGCGAGCGTGACGGAGTTCGACGGCGCCGCGCTCACGGTGGAGCGGTAGATGCCCGGGTCCCCACCCGCCGAGTCGGCGAAGAGGAAGCCGACCTGGCTCGCGCCCGTCCACACCGGCCAAGTCTCCTGGGCGCTCGCGCCGCCATAGCTGGTGACGCGTCGCAAGGCGCCCAGGCGACCTCCACTCAGGGTTCCCACATAGGTGCGCACGCTGCTCGAGGAGCCGCGCCCGTCCAGCACCACCTGCGAGCCGTCCGGCGACACCGCGACACGGTTGGCCACGGTCCCGACGTCATTGCCCAGCGACGAGGCGATGATGGCGCCCCCCGAGAGCGGCACGTACGCCACCTGGTTGAGCTGCTGGAGCCCGCTGCCCGTGGGCGCGACGACGGCGGTCCCATTGGGGACGAAGGACGGCGCCCCATAGGCGACGACGGAGTTCGGGGTGAGCTCCTGGAAGCCGCTGCCGTCCGTGTTCACCCGCCCCAGCGACGTGAGGGAGCTGTTGCCGGGGGAGAAGACGAAGACGACGCCGCGGCCGTCCGGGCTGAAGGTGGGCGTGCGGAAATTGGTGCAGCCCCGCGCGCAGGCCGCGTCATTCTCGCTGAACAGCGTGGCCACGGTGCCACCCGTGGTGGGCACCGTCAGCAGCGAGGTGCCAAGACCACCGCGCTGGACGAAGACGACGCTGCGACCATCCTTCGACACCGAGGGCCAGTAGGCCCCGCCCGTGCTGGTCAGCCGCTGCGGGCTGTTGGGGTCTCCCGCGTCGTCCACCACGAAGACGTTGCGGTCGTCCTCGCGCACGAAGGCAAAGCCCTTGCTGAACCGGACGCCTCCCACGCCACCGCCGCCGCCATCATCCTCGAACGGCTCGCAGCCACCCAGCAGCCCCACCACCAACAGCCCACCGACGAAATACCGCGTGCCCGTCATCACAATCGCTCCACGTTGCCGGCCCGGTTCAGCGCCCCGCACTACAGGGCGCGCCGGGTCGGACGTCAACGCGTGCGAAGGCATTCACGGGCAAGCCCGCGCGAAGGGGCTCAGCGGTTGAGCTTGGCCAGCTCGTTGCGACACTGGTTGCAGAGCGACAGCTGCTTGCGGTCGCAGTCCTGCGGGGACTGCGCGAAGAACATCACGCACCGAGGGTCCTCGCAGTAGGACAACCCGAGCAGGTGGCCCGCCTGGTGGGTGACCTCCACCTGGATGCGCCGCCGCAGGTGCTCGCCGTCAGCGCCCTGGCGAAGCCTGAACACGCTCACCACCGCCGTGCGGGACTCGCGGTCCGCCTCGCCGAAGACAAAGGGCGAGTCCGGGACGAAGAGGTCCACGTCCGTCACGCCGAGCACCAGGTGCTGACCGGGCTCCATCATCGGCGTGAGCCGACGCATGATGGCGTTGCAGTGGTACTGGGCTCGGTCCTTGTTGAAGGCATAGGCCGGCGTCGGGAGCGCCGTCTTCGCCACCACCGAAGCGGTGCCCATCTGTGTGGTCAGTGGGTCCTGGAGGTCTTTCAACAGGGTTGCCGTTGGGCTTCCCACGGAGACCAGCAGGAGCGTCTTCTGCGGCATCGGGCCACCGTCCTTCATGCACACGGACGGACGCGCTGGCTACCGCGTCCCCCCGGAGCGGAATGACTGGGGCGCAAGGATTCGAACCTTGATACTCAGAGTCAAAGTCTGATGTCCTGCCATTAGACGACGCCCCAGCAGGTTCGCACGTGAACTTCTGGCGGCCGATTCTACGGCATCTGGACGGGCTCGGGAACCCACTCTGACGTCGGGATGTGTCGTCCCCCCTCTTCCACGCGGATCAACCCCGGAAAGTACGGGTCCGGACGCGCTGAATTCCACCAGGAGTGAATTGACCGCTCCGCGTGTATCGGCGCGAGGGCCCGGAGACGGAGCTCCGAGCCCCCGCGAGGCGGGATTCAGCCCTTGAGGACGGCGATGGGTGTCAGGCGCCGGACGGGCGTGACGAGGTCCGCCTCGTCCTCGAGGACCTCGACGATGTCGCGGTAGGCGGCGGGCGCCTCCTCCACGAGCGCCGCGGCCCGGCGGGAGTCATGCACCACCCTGCGCAGGGCGTGCTCCAGGGCCGAGGGACGGATGCGGGCGCGGGCCTCGGTCCGGGTGAGGACCCGGCCGGCGCCGTGGGAGCAGGAGCGGAACGCGCGGGGCTCGGCCCGGCCTTCCACCACATAGGAGGCGGTGCCCATCGAACCGGGGATGAGCCCTTGCCGCCCCGCCTCCAGGCCCACCGCGCCCTTGCGGTGGACCCACAGCGCGCGGCCGAAGTGCGTCTCCCTGGCGACGTGGTTGTGGTGGAGATCCACCGTGGACTCCGGCTCCGGTGAGATGCCCAGTGTCCGGGACAACACGTCCAGGGCGCGCGCGGCCAGTTCGTCGCGGTTCGCTCGGGCGAAGCGACAGGCGAGGTCCACGTCCGCGAGGCAGGCGGCTCCCTCGGGCGTGTGCAGGCTCAGGCCGGGCAGACTGCCTTCCCCGAGCGTCTTCGCGACACGCTGGTGATGCTCGCCGATGGCCGCGCCCACGCCGCGAGAGCCGGAGTGCAGGAGCAGCCAGAGGTCCCCTCCCGCGTCCCGGTCCAGCTCGAGGAAGTGGTTGCCACCGCCGAGCGTGCCCAGGTGTCGCGGCGCCAGCCGCTCCCAGGCATGGCGCAGCTTCTGGGTCGAGAGCGGCGGAGCCTCCAGCGCGGACGGAAGAGGAAGGCCGCGACCTCGATGCGTCGCGTCTCCCACCGGGATGACCTGGGACAAGCGGGTGAGCAGCAGCTCCAGCGTGTCACGCCCCAAGGCCGCGGCGGGAAACGCGAAGCGGTAGGCACTCACGCCACAGCCCAGGTCTCCACCGAGGGCACCGGGGACGACGTGGTGCTCGGTGGCGAAGACGGAGCCCACCGCGACGCCGTGCGCGACGTGGACGTCCGGCATCGCGGCCACGTGCTCGACGACGTAGGGCTGGGCGGCGAGGTGCCGGAGTTGTTTCTCCGCGCCGGGTGGAAGGGCGCGTGCCCAGACGAGGATGGGCACTGCGCCGGGCTCGGCCGGGAGGATGCGTGGATTCATCGCGCACCTCCTTCGTCATCGCCGTCCTCGTCGAAGAACCCGGGTACTTCGTCCTCGTCTTCGGGAGTGGCGGTGTCTGGGGGCTCGGCGGACAACGCCTCCGTCGGGTGCTCGGCCACGCCGATGTAGATGAAGCGCAGCTGAGGCACCCGCTTGAGGTCCAGGTGCTGTGCGAGCTGCGAGCGCAGGTAGCCACTGGCTCGGGCCAGTGCCTCCTGGACTTCACGCGCGCCCGACACCGCCGCCGGGGTGAGGGTGTAGCCAATGCGGATGAGCCGACCATCCGGTGTGAGTTCGAAGGACGCCGGTGAGACACCTTCGAGCCGAGGGTCGGACAGCTCGCTCCGGAAGAGGAGGGAGACCTCCTGGAACAGGGTGGACTGAACGCGCAGGTGACGCGCGGAGGGAGGTTCGGACGACGAGAACGACGATGCAGCAGCACCCTCGCGCCGACGGGGCGCGCGGGGACGACGATTCCTGGAAGAAGCCATGAGTGGACGAAGATTTCCCAGCAGGCCGCGCGTGCGGCGCACACCTCGTGACTCAGCTCACGAGGACGCGTGCGGCACGACGGCCGGAGTGCACGGTGACAAAGGCTTGCGCGCGGTGCTGGTTCGACGAGGACACAACCCTCTCCGACCCACTCAGCCTCGAAGGCGGGTGAGGGAGGAACTCAGCTCTCGTGAGACGAGCACGACGCGAAGCGACCCGAGACACCGTTCAATACAGTCCCCATGGCACACCTCCCGCCGCGCTCGGAGTCTCCGGCACGGGCACTCGTGGGTTTCGATGGGGAGAACGGACGGCGCTCACCGCCTGTCCGCGCACACCGGCGGACGCTGACGAAAATGCCTGGGGACTCCTGACACGCGGGGACGGGGGGCCCTCCTCTCGAGACAAGGAAGGCGTCACCTGGAGGACAGCGCGCACCGTCGAGCCTCCTGGAGAGGGGGCGGATGTCCGGTGGTCGCCACCCCTTCTTTCCACCATCCGACGAGAAGCCTCGCGTGGGATTGGCCCCTTCGCACCTCCCTGCCTACGCAGCAGGGCGCGAGGGCGAACACATGGCGGATGTCTTCGATGTGGTGGTGATTGGTGGTGGGCCCACGGGAGAGAATGCGGGAGCGCGAGCCGCCGCGGCCGGGCTTTCCGTGGCGCTGGTCGAGCACGAGCTGCTCGGCGGCGAGTGCTCCTACTGGGCCTGCGTTCCGAGCAAGGCGCTGTTGCGTCCAGCGGAGGCGCTCTGGTTGGCGAAGCACTCGCCGGGTGTGCGAGAGACCATCAAGGGGCCGCTGGTCGCCAGCGCGGTGTTGGAGCACCGCGACGCCATGGTCGGCTACTACAACGACGACTCCCAGGTGAAGTGGGCGGAGGGCGCGAAGCTGACGGTGGTGCGCGGCCACGGCAAGCTCACCGGCCCGCGCAAGGTGCGCGTCGAGGCCAAGGACGGCACCGTGCGCGAGCTGGAGGCAAAACGCGCGGTGGTGCTCGCGACGGGCAGCCGGCCGCGCATCCCGGACATCCCGGGGCTGAAGGAAGCCCGGCCGTGGGACAACCGCGAGGGCACGGGCGCGAAGCAGGTGCCCAAGCGGCTGCTGGTGCTGGGCGGCGGCGTGGTGGCGGTGGAGCTGGCGCAGGCGTGGCGCTCGCTGGGCTCGGAGGTGACGCTGGTGGAGCGCGGCAAGGCGCTGCTGTCCCGCTTCGAGCCCTTCGTGGGTGAGCAGGTGGCCCAGGCCCTGCGCGATGAAGGCGTGAAGGTGATGCTGAGCACGTCCATCGCCAGCGTGAGTCGCCCGGGAGGCCAGGGCGAGGTGACGGTGAAGCTCTCGACGGGCGAGGAGCTGAAGGGCGATGCGGTGTTGGTGGGCATGGGCCGCGTGCCGCGCACGGACTCCCTGGGCCTGGAGACAGTGGGGCTGAAGGCCGGCGAAACGGTGCAGGTGGATGACCAGCTCCGCGCGAAGGGCGTGGAGGGTGGATGGCTCTACGCCTGCGGCGATGTGAATGGCCGCAACCTGCTGACGCACATGGGCAAGTACCAGGCGCGACTGGTGGGTGACGTCATCGCGGGCAAGAAGGCGAGCGCGTGGGCGGACACGAAGGCGACGCCGCAGGTCATCTTCACGCACCCACAGGTGGCGAGCGTGGGCCTCACGGAGGCGAAGGCCCGTGAAGCGGGGCTGCCCGTGCGCACGGTGCAGTACGACCTGGGCAAGGTGTCGGGTACGTCGCTGTTCGGCGAGAAGCTCGGTGGCACGGCGAAGCTGGTGGTGGACGAGAAGCGCCGGGTCATCCTGGGCGCCACCTTCACCGGACCCGAGGTGGGCGAGATGCTTCACGCGGCCACCATCGCCGTCGCGGGTGAGGTGTCGCTCGACACGCTCTGGCATGCCGTGCCGTCGTTCCCCACGATGAGTGAGGTGTGGCTGCGCTTGCTGGAGACGTACGGCTTGTAGCGCGGGCACGTAGGCCGCTGGCGAGTGTGCGGCTCGCCAGCTCCGGCGCGCATGGCAGCCCGTGTATTGGATTGCCCAATCCCATACAGACCCCCGGAAGCACACCCACCCGGGAGCCCGAGCGTCCCCTCACGACGTCTCCACGTCGGCACGACACGGCCGCACCCGCATGTGCCGCCAGGTCAGTGAAACACCTTCCTCCGCGACGGCACCACACATCCAGGCACACTCCAGGTGACGACCTCCGCGCCATGTCCGGGCAGGCAGGCAACCCGAGGGGGGAGATCCACCTCGCCGCCTCCACACGGAGGCCGTTGCCGGGCAGGGCCCCGGCGTGAAATGGTGAACACCTCCCCCGCCCTCCCCGCCTCCTCGATGCCCGTCGACGCCCCGGGGCCGTGCCGACACCACGGCCTTCACCGCCCTTCGCCCACACCCCGCGTGAATGGGCCCGTCCACTCCCCTGTCCTCGAACCCGGGAGCCTGGCCCCGTGACGACCTCGTCCCAATCCGCGAGCGCGCTGAGCGACGCCTCCAGCCCCGCGAAGTACACCTCCACGAAGTGGGCCCGCTGGCTCTGGTGGTTGGTGCTCGCGGTGCTGCTCGTCGCCGCCGTCGCCGTGGGTCAGCACCCTCGCCGTGGCGTGGACTTCCGCGTGTATCTCACCGCCGCCGAGCGTTTCATCGAGGGCACGGACCTCTACCGCGTCTCCGACGGCACCATGCCGTTCAAGTACGCGCCCGTCACCACGCCCCTCTTCATCCCCTTCAGCTTCCTTCCCCCGCGCATGGCCGTCGCGCTGTGGAACGTCGGCTCCATCCTCGCGCTCGTGGCCGTGGCCCGCCTCACCCGCCGCTCGCCGCACGGCCCTGGTGAGGCCGCGCCGTGGGCCTGGGCCCCCGCGCTCACCACCATCGCCCTGCTGCCCGCCTTCACCTTCGAGCTGTTCTACGGCCAGGTCGACGTCGTCATGCTGCTGCTCGTCGTCGTCTCGGCGCTCGGCGCCGAGCGCGGCCAGGTGTGGCGACCGGGCGCGGCCTTCGCGGTGGCCTTCCTCCTCAAGCCCCCCGCCGCGCTCATCGGTCTGTTCTTTCTCTGGCGCCGCCACTGGCGCGTCATCGGCGCCACCGCCGTCTTCGGCGTCGTGCTCTCGCTGCCCACCCTGGCGCGCTATGGCTGGGACGGCACCCTCACCCAGTTCCAGATGTGGAGCGAGACGCTCGCCCGCACCACGCCCCCCTGGGTGCTCAGCACCAATGCGCAGGGCCTGCCCACGCTGCTCATCACCCTGTTCCACCCGGGCTCCGTCGCCACGCCGCCCTCGTTCGCCATCACCCTGGCCCAGTTCGTCGCCATCGCCCTGTTCCTCGCGGGCGTGCTGTGGGCGCGGCCGGGCCCCGCGGACCTGCTGGCCCTGTGCTGCCTGGGCGTGACGCTCCTGTCACCGTTGGGCTGGCGCGCCAACTACGTGCTCGCCTGGCCGCTGGTGCGCGCCGCCACCGAGGGCCGCTTCCGCTCCAACCTCACCCTCGTCGGAGTCATTGCCGTCATCGGCACCATGTTCTCCGACAAGGGATTGGGGTTCGACTGGTCTCGCGACGTGCTGCTGATGCGCCCTTTCGCGCTCGTGTACTCCGCGTTGCTGATCGCCATGTTGTGGCAGATCCGCCAACAAGGTGCGCCTCGCGCGATGACGCTCGGTGACACTCTCGCCCGTTTGCCTCGCACCCTGCGTGGCATGCGGGCGCCGTGACGCATCCGTCATCTTCCTGGCCTGAAAGTGTCACGGGGTCCGGACACCCCTGAAACATGGCGTCGCTATATGCGCGTCAGCCATGTTCGAAACGTTCGACAGCGCCTCCGATGTCGCCTCGGCGCGAAGGTTCGCGCTCTCCACCACGGCGTCCGTCGCGGTCTTCGTGCTCATCGGAGTCGCCGTCGTCTCCTTCGCCGGCAAGGTGCGCGAGGTCATCCAGGAGAAGAAGGGCACGGACGTCGTCTTCCGTCCGCCCCCGCCTCCCGTCGTCGAGGTGAAGCCCCCGCCTCCGCCGCCGCCCGCGCCGCCCAAGCCCAAGCTGCCTCCCAAGGCCGCTCCTCCCGCGCTCGCCAAGGCGCCGCCGCCCGCGGCTCCCCTCGTCGCGCCCGCGCCCATCGTCGCGCCGACGGTGGTGCCGCTCGACAAGCCTCCCGAGGCCGCCACGGAGACGGTGGCCGCCGCGCCCATCGCCGTGGGCGGCACTGGCGCGCTCGTGCCGGGCGGTCGGGTGGGTGGCACCGGTAGCGGCGAGGGCCTTTCCGCCGGAGGTGGTCGCGCGGCGCCCATCAACCTGCCGGAGTCGGCCACCGCGCCGGAGCCGCTCGAGTCCAACCTCATTCCCGAATACCCCTCCGAGGCCCGCTCCAAGGGTCAGGAGGGCATGGTCATCCTCAAGGGCGTCGTCGAGGTGGATGGCCGCGTCACCCAGCTCAAGGTCATGCGCGGTGATGAGCCCTTCGCCAGCGCGGCGCTCTCCGCCGTGCGCACGTGGCGCTTCAAGCCCGCCGTCGTCGACGGCCGCCCCGCAGCCGTCTTCCGCATCTTCAAGGTTCCGTTCCGTCTCAAGTCGTAGGCCGTCTGACTCACCCGCACCTGCCCCCCAGGAGCACATCGCCATGAACTTCAATCTTCGCGACATCTACAACCACATGGGCGTGTTCGCCCTGGGCATCGCCTGGACGCTGATGCTCTTCGCCGTCGCGTCCCTCGCCGTCTTCTTCGAGCGGCTGTTCGTCTTCTTCCGCTCCCGCGCCACCTCGCGCGCCTTCGCGGCTCGCGCCGGTCAGCTCCTCATGCAGCACCAGCACGAAGCACTGGTGAAGGAGGCCGAGGGCACCAAGGGAAGCCACCTGGCCGTGCTGCTCGGCGGCGGCATGAAGGCGTTCCTCGCGAAGTCGAAGCAGCCCGCGGGCAAGCTGGGCCCGGTGGAGCTCACCCGCCGCGAGCTGGTGCGCATCAATGACCGCGTCAGCGCGGACGTGCGGCGCGGCATGTCGCTGCTCGCCACGGTGGGCTCGGTGGCGCCGTTCGTCGGATTGCTCGGCACCGTGGTCGGCATCATCGAGGCCTTCGCCGGCATCGCCAAGGAGGGCTCCGGCGGCCTGGGCGCGGTGTCCGCCGGCATCGCCGAGGCGCTCGTCGTCACCGCGCTGGGCC
This sequence comes from Myxococcus sp. CA040A, assembly GCF_013336725.1. Taxonomy (NCBI): domain Bacteria; kingdom Pseudomonadati; phylum Myxococcota; class Myxococcia; order Myxococcales; family Myxococcaceae; genus Myxococcus; species Myxococcus sp. CA040A. Next base: position 443,418 of record NZ_JABUMR010000006.1, read on the forward strand.
TGCTCGTCGCCATCCCCGCGGTGCTGATGTTCAACTTCCTCTCCACTCGCGCGGACGCGCTCCAGCTCTCGCTGGATGCCGCGCGCAGCGAGCTGATGGACCACCTGGAGGACATGCCGGCCGACAAGCGCGGCGGCGTGAACAACGGCGCGGTGGCCACCGGTCCGGAGACCGTGGCGCGCCGGGAGGGGCTCGATGTCCGCCCGGCGTAGCAGCATCACCCCGGAGATGAACGTCACGCCGCTGGTCGACGTGGTGCTCGTCCTCCTCATCATCTTCATGGTCGTCACGCCCCAAATCGAGTCGGGTGCGTCCGTGGAGCTGCCCGCCGCGACGAACCCGGACAAGGAGAACAAGGAGCTGGAGCCGACCACGGTGAGCCTGGCCGCCAACGGCGCCATCTTCATGGACCGCAAGGAGCTCAAGAAGGACGCGCTGCTCGTGGAGCTGAAGGCGCTGCGCGAGAAGAAGCCGGACTCGCCGGTGGTGCTGAAGGCGGACCGGGGCGTGCGCTACTCCGAGGTGCGTGGCGTCTTCAAGAGCATGCAGGACCTGGGCTTCCCGGGCATCAACCTGCAGGTCATCGACAGGAAGAAGTAGGAGCGCGCCATGGCATTCGACCTCGGAGGCGGCAAAGCGGGCGGCCTTCGCCCGACGATGAACGTGACGCCACTGGTGGACGTGGTGCTCGTGCTGCTCATCATCTTCATGGTCGTCACCCCGCTGCTGACCAAGCAGATGTGGATGACGGTGCCCGCGAAGAGCGACAAGCAGGACGAGCCACCTCCCCCTCCGCCCGACGCATTGCCACCGGTGGTGCTCACGGTGGACCGCTCAGGCGTGCTGCGCATCAACCGGGAAGAAGTCCCGCGCGAGCAGGTCGTCGCGCGACTGCAGCGCATGCTCAACGCGCGCCCGGACAAGATCGTGTTCTTCGACGCGGGCGACGACGTGCCTTACGGCGCCGCCATGGAAGTGCTGGACCTCGCCCGGGGAGGAAATCTCACCGTGGGCGTGCTGCCGGACAAGCTCGCGGACTGAAGTGTCCGCCTGGCGGCGGGTCGTGACCTCGAGTTTTCGATCCGCCGCCTGAATCGTCACAAGCCATCCATTCCAATGCCATGCGACTCGCGTTGTTTACAGCGCGACCGTTGGCAAGGAGAGCCGTGTTGTCTCGCGCAAGCCTTCAGCGCGCCCTCGTGGCAGCGCTCATACTCATCACCTCGCCCGGGCTCGCCCTCGGTCAAACCCCTTCCCATCCTGGCTCGGAGAGCACTCCGTCGGGCACGGAGACGCAGGTCGTCCCGCCCGTGACGGACAACCAGGCGCCGCCGTCCGAGGAGCTGCGTCCCGCCGCTCCCGGCATGACCCCGGCCGCCGACGGAACGAAGCAATCACAGCCACCTCCTCCTTCCCCCACACCGACCTCTCCCCAGCAGCCGGGCACCACGCAGCCAAATGGCTCGCAGACGCCGGGCGCCGTGCAGGCTCCCACCACCGCGCAGCCGAACGGCACGCAGACGCCGGGCGCCGTGCAGGCTCCCGCGACGGTGCAGACGCCGGGCGCCACGCAGGCTCCCGCCACCACGCAGTCGAACGGCTCGCAGAGTCCGGGCGCCACGCAGGCTCCCGCCACCACGCAGTCGAACGGCTCGCAGAGTCCGGGCGCCGAGCAGGCTCCCGCCATCGCTCAGCCGCACGGCGCCGTGCAGGCTCCCGCGACGGTGCAGTCGCCGGACGCGCAGCCTGTCGACGGGGCTCCCGCGACGGTGCAGTCGCCGGACGCGCAGCCTGTTGAAGGTGAGCCCGCCACCGCGCAGCCCGCCGACGCCTCGGCCACCGATGACGAGGCCATGCTGGCCGAGTCCTCCGCGCCGCCCCCGGGCTTCACGGGCATCCACGGCAAGGTCGTCGACGAGGCCAACCAGGAGGGCCTCATCGAGGCCACCGTGAAGGTCGTCACGGGCGCGCAGAAGCAGACGCTCACCGACCTGGACGGCAACTACCGACTCGCGCTGCCGCCCGGCAAGTACGACCTGCGCGTCTTCTACGACGTGTACCAGGGCCGCCGCATCACCGGCGTCATCGTCACGGAGGGCAAGGCCACCAAGCTCGACGTCGCGCTCGGCGCGGACGTAGGCGCCGTGCAGGAGGTCGTTGTCGAGGCCCGCGCCGACCGTCGCGCGGAAGGCGCCCTCCTCCAGGAACGCAAGAAGGCCGCCGCCGTCTCCGACGCCATCAGCGCCCAGGAAATCGCCCGCACGCCCGACTCCAGCGCCTCCGATGCCGTCAAGCGCGTCGTCAGCGCCACCGTCGTCGACGGCCGCTACGTCTACCTGCGCGGCCTGGGCGGTCGCTACATCACCACCCTGCTCAATGGCGCGCTGCTGCCCAGCCCCGAGCCCGATGAGCCCAGCGTCCCGCTGGACCTCTTCCCCACCTCCCTGCTCGCCAACCTCAACGTGGTGAAGAGCTACACCGCCGACCTGCCCGGCTCCTTCGGCGGCGGCGCGCTCCTCATCGAGACCAACACCTATCCCAGCCAGTTCGAGTTCAAGCCGCGCCTCACCTTCGGCGGTGACACCGAAACCACGGGCCAGGCACGCAACACCCAGACCGGCGGTGGCGGCATGGAGTTCCTCGGCTTCCCCGGCGGCAGCCGCCGGCTGCCTTCCGCCATCCCCACGGACCACGCGCTCGGCAACGGCAACGAGTCGCTCGCCGAACAAGAACGCCAGTGGGAGAGCTTCAACAACGTGTGGAACGCGCGCAGCAAGACGGCGCTGCCCAACATCGGCCTGAGCGCGTCGCTCGGCGACACACTGCGCTTCGACAACCAGCGCCTGGGCTACCTGGCCACCGTCAACTACGGCCACCGCGAGAACACCCAGTTCACGCAGTACAGCAAGGCCTCCTATGACCTGGAGGGCAACTTCGTCAGCTACGACGACGCGCAGACGCAACTGGGCACCGAAGTCGCCAACCTGAGCGGCCTCGCCAGCGTCGGCTACCAGTTGGACCGCGACAACGAACTGACCCTCTTCAGCCTCTTCACCCGAGGCACCGAGACGCGCACCACCACCAGCGTCGGCGTGGACACGCTCAAGGGTGACCGCTACGAGGGCAGCCGCCTCCAGTTCGTCGTCCGGCAGCTCTCCTTCAACCAGCTCCGCGGCTTCCACCGCATCGGCCTCTTCGGCGACTCGGAGGTGGACTGGCAGGCCAACCTGTCCCGCGTGGACCGCGACGAGCCGGACACGCGCGACTCGCTCTACAGCGACAACCTGGGCAACCCGTCCGGCGGCATGTCGTTCCCCAACCAGGCCAACAGCGGCGAGCGTTTCTTCGCCGACCTGGGCGAGACGTCCTTCGGTGGCAGCGTCAACATCACCGTGCCCCTCGCGGACGTGCGCCTGAAGGTGGGCGGCCTCACGCAGCTGTCCTTCCGCGACTTCCGCGCACGCCGCTTCCGCTACGGCATCTCCCCCAACTCGGACGTGGACCGCTTCCTCCCGCCCGAGATGCTCTTCAGCGCGGAGTACCTGGGCAACGGGATGCGCATCCAGGAGAGCACCCGTCCGGACTCGGACGCGTATGACGCGTCACTCGGCGTCTTCGCCGGCTACGTCACCGCCGACGTCAAGGCCACCGAGGCCCTGCGCCTCGTCGGTGGCGTGCGACTGGAGAGTTCCCAGCAGAAGCTGACGGCGCTCAATCAGTTCACCGGCCTGGAGGCGTCCCGGAACGACGTCGACTACCTGGACTGGCTGCCCACGCTCAATGCCATCTACGCGCTCACCCCCACGGTGAACCTGCGCGCGGGCTACAGCTACACGCTGGCGCGGCCCACCTTCCGCGAGCTGGCGCCCTTCTCGTTCTACGACTTCGTGCGCCGCCGCAACATCTCCGGCAACCCGGAGCTGGTGCAGACGCGCATCCACAACGTGGACGCCCGCGTCGAGTGGTTCACCGGCGACAACGAGGTGCTCGCCGCGAGCGTCTTCTACAAGCGCTTCCTGAATCCCATCGAGCGCGTCATCAACTCCGTGGGCTCCGGCGACATGAACTTCGAGAACACGCCGGCCGCGAACACCTACGGCCTGGAGCTGGAGGCGCGCACCTCGCTGGGCCGCATCACCCCGGCGCTCCAGCCGTTCAAGCTGGGCGCGAACCTCACGCTCATCCAGTCGCAAATCGACCTGGGCTCGCTGCAGGGCCTGCAGACCAATGCCAAACGGCCGCAGCAGGGCCAGTCGCCCTACGTCGTCAACGTCAACCTCGGCTACGAGCGGCCCCAGAGCGGCACGGAAGTGGCGCTGCTCTACAACGTCTACGGCCGCCGCATCAGCGAAGTGGGCACCGACAACCTGCCCGACGTCTACGAGCAGCCGTTCCACCGCATGGACCTGGCCGTCACCCAGAAGCTCACCGAGGCCATGCAGCTCAAGCTGACCGCGTCCAACCTCCTCAACTCCCGAATCACCCTCCAGCAGGGCGACATCGCCCTCGTCCAGTACCGCCCGGGCCTCGCGTTCTCCGCGTCGCTCGGCCTCTCCCTGTAGTTTCCCTCCCGAAAGGAAGTCTCGCCATGAAGCGCTTGTTTGCCTCCCTCTTCATCCTGTCCAGCCTTGTCATTGGCCCTGGCTGCGGCGACGACGACAAGACCCCGGTGGACCCGCCCATCGAGGAGCCCGACGCCGAGACGGTGGAAGTGGCGCAGGACCTCACCGCGGACACGACGTGGAAGACGGGCAACACCTACGTCCTGAAGAAGTATGTCTTTGTCACCAGCGGCACGCTGACCATCGAGGCGGGCGCCATCATCAAGGGTGACCAGAGCAGCGCGCTCATCATCACCCGCAACGGGCGCATCAACGCGGTGGGCACCGCGGCGAAGCCCATCGTCTTCACGTCCTCCAAGGAGCCCGGGCAGCGCGAGCCGGGCAACTGGGGCGGCGTGGTGCTGCTCGGTCGCGCGAAGCTGAACGTGTCCGGCGGCGAGACGACCATCGAGGGGTTCTTCGCCTCCAGCGGCAATGACAACACGAAGTACGGCGGCCAGGACGACGCGCACAACTGCGGCACGCTGAAGTACGCGCGCATCGAGTTCGCCGGCTTCGAGCTCGCGCCCAACAACGAGCTCAACGGCCTCACCGTGGGCGGCTGCGGCACCGGGACGGACATCGACTACGTGCAGGTCCACAAGGGCCTGGATGACGGCATCGAGATGTTCGGCGGCACCGCGCCGCTCAAGCACATCGTCATCACCCAGGCGGATGATGACGCGCTGGACTACGACCTGGGCTACACCGGCAAGGTCCAGTTCCTCGTCGTGCAGCAGAGCCCTCGCGTGGGCGACCGCGCCATCGAGGCCTCCAGCCACAAGACGACGGCCACGCAGGAGCCCATCTCCATCCCCGAAATCTGGAACGCCAGCTTCATCGGCTCCAACGCGGACCCGGGTGGCAACCCCTCGCAGGAGGGCCTGGTGTTCAACACCGGCGCGGGCATCAAGCTGCGCAACGCCGTCGTCGCCTACTTCAAGGACCAGGCCGTGGACGTGGACGGCACGGCCTCCGCGGCGCTCTTCAACGAGGAGTCGACCGACCCTCGGCTGTCCATCCGCAACACCTTCTTCTTCGACAACGCCAACCTGAACGACACCATCCCCTTCGCGCCGAATCCGAAGGTGGAGGGTGGCGTGACGGTGGACGCGGACGTCAGCCGCTTCAACGAGGCGGAGAAGATTCTCGTCGCGGCCAACGGAGTGAAGACCCAGGACCCGCAGCTCACCGACGCGACGAACCTGACGGCGCCGAACTTCGCTCCGCGCACGGGCTCGCCGCTGCTGAACCCGGACAACGCGGCCACGCCGGGCGCGGGCTTCGACACCAGCGCGCGCTTCGTCGGCGCGGTGGGCACCACCAACTGGCTGGCGGGCTGGACGGCGTTCCCGGAGAACTGAGTCACCTCGCTTGAAACCGGTCCGCTCCGTGGCTGCCCTCGGAGCGGACCGGCACCGTGGCCCGGCCGCGGGTCTCTACCGGAGGGGGGCTCCAGGGAGGCTTCGCGTCCGGGCCTCGGCTTTTTCAGGAGGCCCTCCCCACAGGCGAATCACGCCGTGGGCAGCACGCCGTTGCCTTCGTGCGCGACGGCCAGCGCTTCCGCCGTGGCGCCTTCCGCGAACAGGGACGCACCCGCGGACGGACGCACCTTGGGCGGACGACCCCGGCGCTTCGGCGCGTTCTCCTCGTTGCCGTGCTGCGCGGCCACCGGCTCCGCCGCGACCCCCTCCACCTTCGCGCCCTTGCGCACCGGACGCGGCAAGTGAATGGAGTCCAGCTTCGTGTTCAGCTCCGGGTTCTCCTCGGAGAACACCCGCGCGTATGCCAGCGCGCGCTGGCCCTTCTGGAGCAACGCGTCCTGGCTCTCGTGCAGCGACTGCCGCGCGGCCTCCAGCGCCGCCTGCGCCTTCGCCACCGCCTCCGCCTTCACCCTCACCTGCGCCGCCGCGTCCTCCAGCACCTCCCCGCTCATGTCCGGGAAGCGCACCTCCGCCAGCTCCGTGGTGAACAGCTCCAGCAGCGCACGCAGCGCCGGGGAAATAGGGTCGTTGTCGTTCGAATCGAACATGGCGGGCCTCCTGGCTCCTCGCGATGGGGGAGGTATCTGCTCACGTGTTCAGTGTCAGATCAAGAGGGTACGCTGCCGGGCCGGAAAGTCGGCCCCGTCCGCGTTTTCTCCCACACACCGCCGGCTGACGCTTCGTTCAGTGCCAGCGCTTCGGGCCTCAATCCACGCGGACCAGGGACGCCTCGCGCAGCCCCTCGTTCGCGCCGATGTCCACCGCGAGATAGTGCCGCCCCACTCCGTCGAACGTCTCCGGAATCGCGCCGCCGCCGCCGGAGATGAACGCGGGGATGCCCGCGTTGGTGAAGGAGTAATACGAGTGGATGTGTCCGTAGAGCGTGAGGTCCACGCCCTCGCGCGCGAGCTTGCCCACCAACCCCGCCGACTCGCCCCGGTTCGCGAAGCCGCCGCCCCGCAGGCCCACCGGGTCCTGCGGCGGCACGTGCATCGCCACCACGTGCGTGCCCTGTCGTGACGACGCGAGCCACCCGTCGAGCTGCTCCTCCACGATGGGGTCCAACGTGCCGTTGCTCGAGTCCACCACGGTGAAGCGCACGCCCTGGAACACGAAGCTCTGGCTGCCTCGCCCCACGAGCGTCGTGTACTCCTCCGCGTCCTTCGAGAAGGTCTCGTGGTTGCCCAGCGTCGCGTACAGCGGAATGCGCGAGCCCGCCTCCAGGCGCTCCTGGAACTCCAGCAGTTGCTCGCGCGTGCCGTTCTCCGTCAGGTCTCCCGCGAACAGGATGAAGCGCAGCGAGTCATCCTTCACCAGCCGCGCGTAGACATCTCCCACGCGAGGCAATGCCTCCTGCACGTCCGCCAGCGCCGCGAAGCGGAAGGGCGCCGTGGAGTCCCAACCCGGAGGCGCGACTCGAAGCCTGGCCACCGCGCCGGGACGCAGTCCCACGCGCCACGCCTTCACCGTGGGAAGCGCCTGCGGCACCGGCTCCACGGCCAGCACCTCGCCGTCCTCCAATTCCGCGAGCAGCTCCGCGTCTGGCATCGCGTTGCGCACCGTGAGGACCCAGTCCGACGTCGACTCCGCGTCCAGCGTCGCCCGCGCCGTGAAGACCGGGGCATTGCCCCACAGCGTCACCTCGCCCGAGCCGACACTCCGCACCGCCGCGAGCCCGTCCGCCACCTCCAGCGACAGCCCGCCACCCTCGGCGCGGCCCACCTTGGAGTCACGCACCGCGCGGTTCTCCGCGGGCCGCAGGCACCCCGTCATCAGCAGCGCCGACAGCACGCCCATCGCACCGATGCGACTCATGACTCACCTCCCAGCGCATAGATGAGGGACAGCCGCCCCACGAGCGCGCCACCCGCTTGAAACTCCGCGGCGACGCCCCACGTCTCGGTCAGGAGCGCGCGCCCCCGGAGCCCGAAGTTGCCCACCACGCCTCCGCCCAGCGTGCGCAGCCCGCCCGCGAAGCCGTCCTTGCGGTGGTCATAGAAGAGCATCGCCTCGCCCTTGAACGGCCCACCACCGCGCCCCAGCCACACGCCGTACCCGAAGCTGAAGAGCAGCTGCGAGTGCAGGTTCCCGTCACTCACCGGGCCCGGATAGCTGTAGCCCTGGAGCGCCATGCCGATGCTCGCCTCCGCGAAGGAGCCGGCCAGGGACGGACTCACCCGCGACATGGCGTAGCGGCCCCGGAAACCCATGTCGCCGCCGACGACGGTGAAGCCCTCCGTGGGGAAGCGATGGAACAGGCCGAACAGCTCCGCGTCCAGCGACGAGCCATCCGAGCCCGCCCGCCGACGCTCCGGCTCGCCGAGCAGTCGATACGCACCGCCCAGCCGCACCTGCGTGTTGCCTTCATCCGGAGCCAGTCGAGCGATGGCCTCCAGCTTCACCTCCTCGAAGCGCGCCACCGCGCCCAGCGACACGAAGTGGTCGTAGTCGAACGAGGTGTCGCTCACGTACTGGTAGCCCATCTCGAACTCCAGCGGCGGCAACGAGGACGCGGGCACTCCCGGGTCGAACGCCGGCGACGCCACCGAGTAGAGATTGGCGAGCGCGGAGATGCCGAACACGCTGAAGCCCGCCAGCGTCACCGCGTACAAGGGAGCGATGGTGCGCCGCGACGCCCCCGTGAGCGCGATGGGCACTCCGCCCAGCGCGATGAGCCCCAGCCCCGCGCCCTCCATCGCGAAGAGCCGCTTCGCCGTGTGCCCGTCTCCCGCCAGCGCCGGCGCGAGTCCGTGGAACAACAACCCCGGCACCACCGCCACCGCCGCGGGCACCACCTGGAACGAGCGGGACGCATCCAGCAGCGCCGTCGTCGACGCGGGCAGCGGGGACAACGGGCTGTCGGGACGGACTTGCGGCGTCAGCGGCGCGGGCAGTCCCATCGGCACCTCGGACACACTCGCCGCGGCTTCGGCCGAGGCGGGCGCCAGGAGCTCCGACGAGGGGCTCGGCACGGGTGACTCCACGCGCAGCAGCTCCGGCGCGGGAAGCGGTGACTGCCTCCCCAGGTCGGGCATGGGCACCATGGCGTCGGGCATCCGGGGTCGCCTCGGCGCGCCCACCGTGGCGCGACCTGGCAGGTCCCTCGGGATGTCCGTCCCACCCAGTTGGGGGCTCCGGGCAAGCAGATCAAACGCCGTCAGCGGCTCCGCCTCCGCGTCCTGGGCCAGGGCTCGGACGGGAAGGACGAGGAACGCACCCACCACCGCCACGGCAAGGGGCCACGAGCGGGGGGACAGCTCGGACACCATGGGCTTCGCCTCGTTTCTCTGGAGAGAGCCAGACCGCCCTCATCCAACGGCCTGGGCCGTGCCGGCCTACATAACCGCCCCCCGGCCTTCCGCAGCACGGACCTGCGTGAAGAAATGTGAAGCGAGCTGACAGTCGGAGCGTGAGGGTGCCTCCGATGAATCACAACCCTTTGGAATCACTGGGAGACTTCGCGACATTCTCCCGGACCCCGGATTATCCATCCCCTCGACGAATCATTCTGAGAAGTGATGGCCCTCAGTCCGAGAGCGACGCGGCCGCTTCGAATGGGCGGGATTCGAGCCCTGGGGCGTGGATCACCCGGCAGATCCAACCATCCCACGGAAAACTTCGCGTGCGACGCGAGCCCGTTCCGGGACTTTCAGTAGAACAAGAGTATGCTCGATGTCTCACAACGTCCTGAACTGGCCTTGTAATCGTGGCGGAACCGACTCCCCAGCAATTCGGCAAATACGTCCTTCTTTCGAAGATTGCCGCGGGAGGCATGGCCGTGACCTACCGCGCCCGGATGACCGGAGCGGCGGGCGTCACGAAGCCCTGCGTCATCAAGCAGATCCTCCCCCACTTCGTGGATGACACGGACTTCGTCGAGATGTTCATCGGCGAGGCGCGGCTGGTGGCCAGCATGAGCCACAGCAACATCGCCCAGGTGTTCGACTTCGGCGAGGTGGACGGCCAGTACTTCATCGCCATGGAGCTGGTGCAGGGCCAGCCGCTCTCCAAGGTCCTGCGTCGAGCGGCGCGCGCGGGAATGACGTGCTTCCCCGAGGCCCTGGCGCTGCACGTGGGGAGCAAGCTGTGCGACGGCCTGGACTACGCGCACCGGCACGTGGGCGAGGACAACGTGGAGATGGGGCTGGTGCACCGGGACGTCTCTCCGGACAACGTCCTCATCTCGTACGAAGGTGAAATCAAGGTCATCGACTTCGGCATCGCCAAGGCCACCAGCGCGGTGGAGGCGAAGACGTCGCCGGGCACGCTCAAGGGCAAGTACCCGTACTTCTCCCCGGAGCAGGCGCAGGGCCGGCAGGATTTGGACGCCCGCACGGACGTGTACGCGGCGGGCGTGGTCCTCTACGAGATGGTGTGCGGCAAGCGTCCCTATGAGGGCGAGTTCGTCACCGTCCTGCCGCGCATCCTAACGGGCGACTGTCTGCCTCCGTCGGCGAACAACCCGTCGGTGAGCCCGGACCTCGAGACGGTCATCTCCCACGCGATGGCCATGGAGCGCGAGTCGCGCTACCAGACGGCGAAGGAGCTGAGCGAGGCGCTGGTGGAGCTGCTCTACCGCGACAACCCGCGCTTCACGCCCGCGCTGCTGTCGCAGCTCATGGCCTACCTCTTCGCCGAGGAGCTGATGGCGGAGGGCCGCAAGGCGGAGGTGTCCACCGCCTTCAAGGAGCAGATTTCGCAGTGGCAGTTGGGCACGGTGGAGCCCTCCGCGGGCCGCGCCCGGCCGCTGTCCTCCGGCAGTGGCCAGGTCGGCAGCAGTCCGCGCGCCTCCAGTCCGGGCCTGCGCTCCAAGCCGGGCAGTGACAGCGGTGCGAAGCCCCCGAGCGACGGCGCTCGTCGGCCCGCCGGCAGCAGTCCGGGGATGCGCAAGGTGACGAGCGCGGGAAGCATCCGCCGCGCGACGAACACCGGAATGCCCCGCGTGGAGAGCACGGGCTCTGGCCGCAGGCCCGTGACGAGCGAGCGCCCTGGACCTCCCGTGCCGGAGTTGCCGGAGGAGCCGGACACGGACTCGAGTGACATCATCAAGACGATGATGCCCACCGTCGTGCCCGCCGCGCTGGCCACGTTGGCCGCGCCGCTGGATACGCCCGTGGAGACGCCCGCCGTCACCGGCCAGTCCATGACGACGCAGCCCGCGGGAGTCTCCAGCGTGGCCCGGACGTACACGGGCACGGGCTACCGCACCTCGGTGGACGAAGCGCGCGAGGCGCTGGCGCGGGAAGAAGCCGAGCGCGTCGCGAAGCAGCAGAAGGCCGTGAAGCAGATGACGCTCTACGTCTTCGGCTCGGCCATCGTCATGCTGTTCATCGCGCTCTTCTACCACTTCGTCATCAAGTCGGACGCGCCCGACACCTCGGCGTCGAACAGCGCCACGCTGTGGGTCACCTCCAAGCCCGCGGGCGCCAAGGTGAAGCTCAACGGCCGCGACGTCGTCGGCAAGACACCTCTCATGGTGGAGGGTGTCCTCGTGGGCGAGGCCAACACCCTGGTGCTCACGCTGCCGGGACATCTCGCCTGGACGCGGCGTTTCACGCCGACGTCGATGATGATGGAGCCGATGAACGCGGAGCTTCAGCTCCTCGCCACGCCTCCGCCCACGGATGCGCCGCCTGTCGTGGCCGCGCCCGTGGACCCGAAGCCCGTGGGCGAGGCCCAGCCCGTCGTGGCGACGGCCCCGGACGACGGCGGCATTCCGGTGAAGGTCGACCCGGTGGTGGTGGCGGCGACGGCGACGGGCACGACGACCGACGACGATGAGGATCCACAGCCGCTGGTGGACCCCAAGGAGCCAAGCGCGGCGCTGCGAGAGTTGCATGAGGTGGACTACCCCACGCGACTGCTGGTGCTTCGGCCCATGTACAACGCGGCGCCCATTCCCGAGTACGCGACGGCCACCATCGACCTGAATCCGGGCACCTCGTATTCAGTGTGGACGCAGGGCACCGCTTCACTGGCCGAGGGCCGGGGGACCGCATCCGGGACGCTGGTCTACTTCGCCGAGGGCGACGGTCCCGTGGATGGCAGCTTCGGGCTGCTGAGCGCTTCCACGCGCACCATCAAGAACGCTCGGAAGCTGCATGTGTTCGCGGTGGACGACAACGGGCCGGAGGACAACACCGGCAGCATCCGCGTCGTCATCCGCCAGTCCGCCTACGTGCCGCCGCGCTCGCTCACCTTCGAGGCGAAGGAGCACGCGGTGCAGCTCAAGCCCGAGCACCAGGTCGTGCTGCGCGGACTCAACCCGCGCTCCACCTACCTGTTCACCGTGCGGGACGACTTCGCGGAGCTGCGCTCGGGCGCCAACGGTCGCGTGCGACAGGTGCTGTGCATCGAGCGCGGCACTTCGCCGTCCTCCGTCCGCACCTCGCACCGGATGCTCGAGACGGGCAAGCGCTACCAGGTCACCGACACCGAGGACCTGCGCTGCTTCTTCCCTGACTCGAAGCGGAGCGACAACCAGGGCGCGCTCGAAGTGGACATCGTGGATGCGACCACGCTGTCGCGGAAGGAACGGGCCGCGGTGCTTCGCGGTTCGCGACGTTCGGAGCGCTGACGCACGGCGCTTCGCGGCGCGGGCGACGCTCATCCCCGCGCGCATGAACCTCTTCGCCACGTAGAGTTGGCCTGCTACGGCGCGCACGAGTGCGTTGCAGCACATCGCGCCCCGTCCAGTGCACGCGAGAGGCAGTCACTCACATGCCGCACCTCGGCTGTCCCGTACAGGTGCGCGAGCCCCAATCACCCGCATGCCGCGCCTCGACCGCTCCGCTCGGGTGCGCAAGTCCCAGTCACTCACATGCCGCGCATCCGCTACCTAACGCAGGTGCGCAAGCGCCAGTCATTCGCATGCGGCGCATCCACCGCCCCGCGAAGGTGCGCACGCGGCCACCTCTCGCAGTGCCACGCACGGCGCCCCGCTCCGGGACGAAAGTCCCAGTGTCTCGCATGGCGCACTGTGCGTCTTTGCTCTCTAAGAGTAGACGGACAACCAGGCCTTCAGCAGTCCGCTCGTCCCACGAGCCTGCGCGGGAGCCATGCCTGGAGGGCCCGGCCTCGCGCGCCTCGAGGTGCCTAATTTCGGGGTGTCGACCTCTTCATCGGAGGCTTCGCGATGGCGTCAGCACAAGTCGCCAACAAGCCAGGCCCCGAGAAGCAGGGAGCCGTGCGGGAAGTCGCCGCCCGGCGAACGAGGGGGCAACGGGATGACAGCTTCCCGCCGTAAGGGCTAGCGGGGGCCGCGACGTACGCCGGCCCGGCTCGACAAGACGGGAAAGGCACGTGGGCGCGGAGCCGAGGAGGGCACCGGGCCCACGAGTCTATCCAGCGTCCTCACGCGCACGCATCAGCACCGCGAGCTCGGCATCCCCCGCGAAGGGACTGCGCTCCAGCGCCGCGATGACCGCCTTGCGGTCCGCCTCACCCTTGTTCTGGCTGAGCTTGAACTTGCCCTCCAGCCGCGTCACGCGCAGCTCGAACGCCACGATTCCACCCACCAGCCGGTTCACGTACTCCTCCGACTGCTCCAGAGTCCATGGCCGCTCGTTGCCAGACTCGTAGCGCGCCGCCGTCTCGCGGAGGATGCGCAGCACCTCGTCACCCGCGTCGATGACCTTGGGCCGTCCATACGCATGCACCGTGGCGTAGTTCCACGTCGGCACCTGGGGCGTCGTCGCGTACCAGGTGGGCGACACGTAGGCGTGCGGGCCCTGGAAGATGACGAGCGCGTCCCGCTCGGCGGCGAAGGCGCGCCACTGCGGATTGGGCAACGCCATGTGCGCGAGCAGCCGAAGCGCTCCCGCCTCATCCCGTTCCGTGAGGAAGGGCAGGTGCGTGGCGAAAGGCGCTCCGTCCTCTCCCACCGTCACCAACGTGGCGAAGGAGTGTCGCGTCATCAACTCCAGGAGGCGCTGTGCGTCCCGTTCCTCGAAGTGGCGAGGGATGTACATGCACCCTGCGTCCCCCGGGGAGACGGCGCGCGTCAACGGGTGCTTAAGAACTCCTCAAGGTTTGCCCCCTACCTTGAAGGCTGGGCGCAGGGCCGGCCACGCGCCCCGAAGTATCTCTCGGGGAGTACACATCCATGAAGCTCAAGGCAGGTTTGCTGGCGACGGCGCTGTTTGGCGTGGGCTGTGGCGCGGAGAAGGACCCAGGCATCACCGAGCAGCAATCCCAGCTCGCCGTGGCATCGGCCGTGGGAGAGGCGCAGTCCGCGGACGTCCCCCTCGGGTCCCGCTTCCTGGAGGGACTCCCGCTGGAGGTCCGCCGCTGGGAGCACGAGGGCTATCAGTGCGACTCGGAGCCGGAGACGGCGAAGGTGGAGGTCTGCGGCCAGAGCTTCCCCTCGGAACTGCACCTGTCCTGGACGGACTGCCAGGCTCGGACCCGGGGCCGTGGGGGCTGCGGATGGGACCGCCCCCAGCCTCCTCCCGACAGTGGGACTCCGACATCGCAGCCGCCGTCCGGAGAGGGCCCGCGCGGGGAAGGCACTGGCATCGTGTCATCCGGCTCGGTCGACGTGGTGACGGCCATCACCTCCGAGGAAGAGTGCGCGGAGAACGCGCCGCTGCGCTTCGAACAACAGGCCACGCATGACATCACGCATACGGCGACGGACGGCCAGAGCACGAAGATGACGGGCAGCATCGCCTCCGTCTCCGTGCGAGTGCCCGGCGCGCAGACGCTCAGCCGCACCGTCACCTTCGACACGACTCGCACGAACCTGGATGCCCAGGGCACCGTGGTGGACAGCGTCCACCTCACGGGCACGCTGGAGGAGACGTTCGACCCGGACGCCGCCGCGCCCACGAGGACCAGCCACGGCACGCTCACCGCGACGCTCGCGGACGGCAGCGTTTCCACCGTCACGCAATCCGGCATCGTGCGCGTGCCGCCCTCCGTCTGCGCGTGGCCCATCGCCGGCACGCAGGAGCGCACCCTCGCCGATGGCACCACGCACACGCTGGTCTTCGGCCCTGAGTGTGGACAGGCCACGCTCGACGGCGAGACCCTCGACCTGCCCTCACGGCCCATGGGCCCTGGCGACGGTGGCTTCGGCGGCAAGCGCCCCGGTGGCCCGCCGCCGCCGCGCGGCCCGGGTGGTGGTGGGCGCTAGGTCCCAGGCCTCGTTCTCGGCCCGCTAGCGAGCGCGCTACCCCAGCTCCTGAAACGACACGGGGCGCGGTGCCTGAATCGGCGCCGCGCCCCGTCACTTCGTCGTCCATCAGGCCCGCGAGCCCGGCGGACTCAAGGACTCAGATGTCCAGGTTCTGCACGTCCAGCGCGTTGCGCTCGATGAACTCGCGGCGCGGCTCCACCGCCTCGCCCATCAGCAGCGAGAAGATTTCGTCGCTCTCCACCGCGTCCTCCACCCGAACCTGCAGCAGCGTGCGCGTGAGCGGATTCATCGTCGTGTCCCAGAGCTGCTCCGGGTTCATCTCGCCCAGACCCTTGTAGCGCTGCATCCCCAGGCCCTTCTGCGCGTCCTTGCGCAGCGCCGCGTGGACCTCCTGCACGGAGAACGCCGTCACGTGGCCGGCGTCCACCTTCACCCGGTAGGGCGCGTCACCCAGCGACTTGAAGGAATCCCGCAGCGACACCAGCTCCTGGTACTCCGGAGACGACAGGAAGGTGTGGTCGAACACCGTCGACCGCATCGCGCCATTCACGTCCGTGCGGAACACCAGCCGCTTCGTCTGGTGCTCGGGGTCCGTCTCCACCTCGTACTTCACCCGGCCCAGCACGTCCGGCATGCGCCGCTCGAACTCCGAGTGGGCACCCTTCACCGCCACCGCCAGCGCCTCGTCGTCCGCCAGCATCTCCGCCGTCAGCCGCGCGCCCTGCACCACCGCGTCCACCACCCGCGCGTCGCGCCGCTTCGCCTGCTTCTCCAGCCGCTCCTCGTAGGTAATCACCTTCTCCAGGAGGGCCTTCAGGTCCGCGCCACCCACCTCGCCCGAAGGCGTCAGCACCCGCCCGTGCTCCGTGGCGATGCCCAGCAGGTACTCGTCCAGCGCGCGCTGGTCCTTGACGTACTTGTCCTTCTTGTTGCGCGTGACTTTGTAGAGCGGCGGCTGCGCGATGTAGAGGTAGCCCTTCTGGAGCAGCTCCGGCATCTGCCGGAAGAAGAACGTGAGCAGCAGCGTGCGGATGTGGCTGCCGTCCACGTCGGCGTCCGTCATCAGGATGATGCGGTGGTAGCGCGCCTTCTCCGGGTTGTAGTCCTCCGGACCAATGCCCGTGCCCAGCGCGGTGATGAGCGTGACGATTTCGGCGCTCGTCAGCATCTTCTCGAAGCGCGCCTTCTCCACGTTCAGAATCTTGCCGCGCAAGGGGAGGATGGCCTGGTTGCGCCGGTCCCGTCCCTGCTTCGCGGAGCCACCTGCGGAGTCACCCTCGACGATGTACAGCTCGCTCTCGTGCGGATCGCGGCTCTGGCAGTCCGCGAGCTTGCCCGGAAGCCCACCACCGTCCAGCACGCCCTTGCGGCGCACCGTCTCGCGAGCCTTGCGAGCCGCGAGGCGCGCCCGACAGGCATCGCCAATCTTCGCGACGATCTTCTTGCCGATGAGCGGCGTCTCTTCCAGGAAGGTGCCGAGCATTTCGTTCACCATCTGCTCGACCAGGCCCTTCACCTCGCTGTTGCCCAGCTTCGTCTTCGTCTGGCCCTCGAACTGGGGGTTGGACACCTTGACGGAGATGACGGCGGACAGGCCCTCGCGGGCGTCCTCACCCGTGGGCGTCTCCTTGAGGTCCTTCCAGATGCCACTCTTCTCCGCGTAGCTGTTGAGCGTGCGCGTCAGGCCCGCCTTGAAGCCGGACAGGTGGCTGCCACCGTCCTGGGTGTTGATGTTGTTGGCGAAGGTGTAGACGCGCTCGTCGTAGCCGTCGTTCCACTGCATCGCCAGCTCCAGCGCCACGCCATCCTTGTCTCCCGAGAAGGAGATGGGCTTGTCGTGGAGCACCTGCTTCGACTTGTTGAGATACTCCACGAACGAGGAGATGCCGCCTTCGAACTTGAAGTCGTGCTCCTTGTTCGTGCGCTCGTCGCGGATGACGATGTGCAGCCCCGCGTTGAGGAACGCCAGCTCGCGCAGGCGCTGGCTGAGCGTCTCGAAGTTGAAGTCCACCGTCTCCATCACGGTGGTGTCGGGCTTGAACGCCACCATCGTCCCGCGCTTGTCGGTGGTGCCGACCTCCTGCGGGTGCGAGTTGGGAACGCCTCGGGCGTAGGACTGCTCGTACACCTTGCCGGCGCGCTGGACGCGGACCTTGAACCACTCCGACAGGAAGTTCACGCAGGTGACGCCCACGCCGTGCAAGCCGCCGGAAACCTTGTAGGCCCCGTTGCCGAACTTGCTGCCGGCGTGCAGCTCCGTGAGGACCACTTCCAGCGTGTCCTTGCCCTTGAACTTGGGGTCCGGGTGGGGACCCACGGGGATGCCGCGCCCGTTGTCCTGGACGCTCAGCGAGCCGTCCACGTGGATGATGACCTCGATGTCCGTGCAGTGGCCCGCGAGCGCCTCGTCCACGGCGTTGTCGACGACCTCGTACACGAGCTTATGGAGCCCGTAGGTCATCGTGTCGCCGATGTACATGCCAGGGCGCTTGCGGACCGCTTCCAGGCCCTCGAGCTTGGTGATGCTATCGGTCCCATACTCCATGGGCGGGGGAGCGACCGCGGCGCCGGTAGCGGGGGTCTTTTCCATGTGATGCTGTCCTTGGAAAAAGGAGCCTTGCAACAGGCCTGTGCCTACCATCTCGAGGCACACTGAACAAGAGTAACGAGCCCGCGCAAAGCTGCGTAAATATTCGTGAAAATCGCTTGGTCGCCCCTCTGGGAGGCGGGTGCCCGAAACCCGGGGGTCAGGCGTCGAATCGCGACGGTGGGAGGCGGTCCTCCAGCGCCGAGATCAGCTCTTCGAAAACAGCCTTGCGGGCGAAGAGATGCCGGGTGACGAGCACCCTTCCCTCCTCCTTCAAGAACAAACCGAGCACGTTCCCCCTCCTGCCGAGCCGGCGCACGGAATCAATCTGCCCCCAGTGCAGCTCCAGCTCGCGGGAGCTGAAGGGGCGGGCCACGCGGACGCCTCGCGTGTCCAATGAGATGCCCCAGCCGGCACGGGGTCGCAGGCGGTGGATGGCCACGAGGAAGGCGAACATCAGGCCCGCCGTGACACCCGCGCGGGCCATCTCCTGGATGCCCCCTCCGTCCCGGGCATTGGCCAGGGCCCAGGCGGTCAGCACCGCCAGGACACAGGCGCCCAGGAAGAGGCCGATTCGAGTGGCGCGAGGGTCGAAGGCGTAGAAGCGCGGGCTGCTCATGAGTGCCAGCGCACCCTAGCCGTCCTGGAGGGCTCGCGCGCGGTTTTGAGCAGGCCGTTGTTCGCCGTCCGGCGTGCGCCACCTACGATGGACCCGCGCCATGACCGATGCCGAACTGAACGACCGACTTCTCACCAACGTCATCGCCTTCAAGCACCTCCAGCGGGAGCGCGGACTGCTGCGCCACGGGAGCGCCCCGGGCATGGACGCCTTCGCCCTGCCCGAGTACCCCGCCGAGGCCCACTTCCAGCAGGCGTACTTCCGGACGCCCCAGGCGCTCGTCGAGGGACTCCCCGCCCTGGAGGCCTTCTACCGGGGCCTGGACATCCCCGCCTGGCGCGTGGCGGTGCTGCCCGGGGACGACGAGGGCGCCCGCGTGCTGGGCGCCGCCGGCTACCAGCCCGACTCGCGAATCCCGGCCATGGGACTGGCCCTGGCGGACACGCCGGACCTTCCGCCCTCGTTCCCCCTGGTGGCGCCCGAGACGCAGGACGAGATGGTGGAGCTCAACATCCGCGTCTGGGGGAAGTGGGACGACATCCTCACGGTGTGGAGACAGCCGCCGCGGCTCCCCGTGCACACGCTGGTGGCGCGCGAGGGGGACCGGGCCCTGGCGTGCGGCTTCGCGCTGGACGTGGAGGACACCGCCGGGGTGTACATGGTCGTCACGCTGCCAGAGGCGCGGGGACGCGGGCTGGCCGCGGAAGTGATGCGAGGGCTGCTCACGGGCGCCCGGGAACGCGGCCTTTCGGCCTCCGTGCTCCAGGCCACCGAGCAGGGCCGGAGCGTGTACCGCAAGCTGGGCTACCGCGAGCTGGGGGACTGGGTGAACTGGACGCGGAGCGCCGACTGAGGCCCTCGGGTCAGCGCAGCGCTTCCAATTCCTCCAGCACCGCGAGCACCTGTCCGGGCTGCCGGCACTCGTCGAGCCGCTCCGCCAGCCCACGCGCCGCCAGCCGGGCCACGTGGGCCATGCGCGTCAGCCGCACGCGGCCCCGCTCGCCGTCCACCGCCGCCACCACCAGCCGCAGCGGCCGGCCGTCCGGGGTGTCCACCTTCAACCCCTTCGCCAGCGTCACCAGCGCGGCCACGGGCGCGGCGCCCTGCAGGAAGACGTGGGGCACGGCCACCTCGCCGCCCACCGCGCACGAGGACTCGCTGTCGCGCTGGCGCAGCCCCTCCACCAGTCGCGCCGCGTCCACGCCGGGCAGCGTCGCCGCCAGTCGCCCCGCCACCACGTCCAGCACGTCTTCCCAGCCGCCACAGGAGAGCTGGAGCACCACCCGCTCCGGCGCCAGGAGCGGCGCCAGCGCCGGCACCGGCGCGTCCGAGTGGCCCCCTCTCACGGGGAACTCCGCATCCAGGAAGTCTCGCACCCGGGCCAGCTGCGTCCCCGACAGGCGACGCCGCGCCAACTCCAGGAAGAGCGTCCCGGCGCCCGGCACGTCCTCCAGGTACTCGGAGACGTAGGGGCTCATCCGGTTCGCCACGTCCATCAGCAACGCGGGGGGCACGTCCAGCTCGCGGGCAATCGCCGTCAGTCGCTCCGCCGTGGGCGGCGCATCCACGCCGTGCTCCACCCGGCTGAGGTACGCGCTCGACACGCCGATGCGGCGGGCCATGTCCCGCAAGGACAGGCCCGCGTCCACCCGCAGCAACCGCAGCGTCGCACCCAGGTGCATGTCGCTCAGCTCCTCGAGGCCACCGCCGAGGCGGCGGCCTGGGACGCGACGACGGCCTCCACCACCGGCTCCGACTCGTGCACCACCAGCAGCGAGCCCGGCGCGTCACGGACGATGCGCTCGCGCTGGAGACCGAACACCCGGTCCTCCAGGCCCCACGGCGCGCCCACGCCCACCACCACCAGGTCATGGCCACCGTGGCGGGCCTCCTCCAGCGCGGCCTCCTCGGGCGACTCGTGCTGGACCACCTTCAGCCGCACGCCCGAGCCCTCCTCCGCCGGGAACAGCTCGTCCACCTGCGCGCGCGCGCCGTTGCTCTCGCGCGACGTCACGTGCAGCACCGTGATTTCCGCGCCGGACTGCCGCATCAACCGCCGCGCCAGCTTCAGCGCCGCGCGGTCATGCCGGCTGCCGATGAAGGGCACCAGCACGCGCTTCACGTCCGACAGGCCCCGGTCCACCAGCACCGCCACGGTGCCGGACGCGGCCTGCATCACCTCGTGCACCGTGCCGCCCAGCACCGTCTGGCTGAACAGCGGCTTGTGCCAGCCCAGCAGCACCAGGTCCGCGCGCTTCGCCTCCGCCGTGCGGCGGATGTCCTGCGCGGGCTCCGTCGACACGAAGGACAGCGGCCTCACCGCCAGCCCCAGGCTCTTCGCCCGGCCCAGCAGCGGAGCGAGCGCGCCATCCCCCTCCACGTCCTGGTCCGAGGCGCGGGGCTCGGACTCCGCGCCACGCAGCGACACGCGCTCCGGATGGACCAGATGCAGCGCGTGCAACTGCGCGCCCTCTCCACCCGCCAGGGCCTTGGCCAGACTGGCCATCCCGGGGCCCGCCTGCTGATGGGAGACACACATCAACACCGTGTAGGGCGTCGAACCGGGAGTCGCGGGCGGGGCCAGCTCCAGCCTGTCCCGGGCCAGCTCCTCCGTCGGGTAGAACAGTTGCAGGAGCGGCGTGGTCATGAACGTCGTCACCAGCGCCATCAGCACCATCATCGTGAACAGCGTGGGCGAGATGACGCCCAGGTCCAGGCCCAGGTTGAGGACGATGAGCTCCATCAACCCGCGCGTGTTCATCAGGATGCCGATGGCCCCCGCCTCGCGCCACCGCATGCCCGTCATCCGCGCCGCCACCGCGCTGCCGCCGAACTTGCCCACGCAGGCCAGCAGGATGATGGCGCCACACGTGAGCCACGCCTCGGGCGTGTTGAGCAGACCAATCTGGGTGCGCAGGCCGCTGAAGGCGAAGAAGACGGGCAACAGCAGCACCACCGCCACGTCCTCCAGCTTCTCCGACAGCGCCTCGGCGAGCCCGCCCTCCTTGGGGATGACGGCGCCGAAGAGGAAGGCCCCGAAGAGGGCGTGGATGCCGATGAGCTCCGTGGCCCACGCGGACGCCAGGAGCAACAGCAGCGTGCCAGCGACCACGTTCTGCGTCAGGCCCTCGCGGCTGGCCACCCGGGCGCCCAGCCGCGCGAGGAAGGGCCGGACCGCCAGCAGCATGAACGCGATGTAGCCCATGGCGAACACGGTGGTGAGCCCCGCCTGCGCCAGGTCCGAGGCGCGGACGATGGACACCACGAAGGCCAACAGGCACCACGCCGTGACGTCGTCCACCGCCGCGCACGCAATCGCGATGGCGCCGATGCGCGACTGCAACAGGCCGCGCTCGGTGAGGATGCGCGCGAGCACCGGGAAGGCGGTGATGCTCATCGCCACGCCCATGAAGAGCACGAACGACGAGAAGGGCACGCTCGGGTCCGAAAAGTCCTTGTACAGCCACAGCGCCGCCGCCACCGCGCCCAGCGCGAAGGGCACGATGATGCTGGTGTGGCTGATGGCCACCGACGCGTGGCCGCGTCCCTTCAACAGCTTGGGGTCCAGTTCCAGGCCAATCAGGAACATGAACAACACCAGGCCCACCTGGCTGAGCATCTTCAGGATGGGCAGCGAGTCGGTGGGGAACAGCGTGTTCATCAAATCTGGCGCCAGCCACCCGAGCAACGAGGGGCCCAGGACGATGCCCGCCACCACCTCCGCGATGACCAGCGGCTGGCCCAACCAGCGCGTTCCACGCCCTATCAATCTCGACACGCCGATGATGACGATGAGCTGCATCATGAGCAGCGTGAGCGCGTTGGTGTGCATCCTACCTCCGTCGAAACTTGCGTGTTAAGTGGGCACTTACCAGCACCCCTCGCGAAGCGTCAAACGGGCATTGCGCTCGGCTGCCCTGGGTGAGGCGGCATGTCGGAGAGCGAGCAGACGTCGCGGACGGCTCACGCGGCCTGGTGCTTGCGTACGGCGTCCAGCAGCGTGTCCACGTCCACGGGTTTGCGCAGGTGGCCGCACGCGCCGATTTCCTCGGCGACCTGACGGGCGTTGGCGGACGCGGAGAAGACGAGCACGGGAATGTCGCGCCACTCGGGCACCTGTCGCATGGCTCGCGCGAAGCCGGCGCCATCCAGCACGGGCATCATCATGTCGAGCAGCACCAGGATGGGGAGTTCACGGGTGGCTCCGAGCACATCGAGCGCGTGCTTGCCGTTGCTGGCGCCCATCACCTCGTAGCCCGCGTCGCGCAGGACTTCTTCCAGCGCCTCGCGCAGGTCCGCGTCGTCATCCACCACCAGCAACGGCCCAGTCACTCACTCGCCTCCTTGTCGCGGCCCCGCCACACCCTGGCTCCGCGCGGTGCACCTCCCGCGCGATATCGAGAGCGGAGCCTAGCGCGCGCACCCGACGTGGGCGTCATTCCTCGCTCGTGAAACAGCCGCTCCGTCCCACGTCCGTGCTCAGGTGGCCATGAGGTGTTGAGCATTGGCCAATATGCGGCTCCGCGCCGGATTGCATCTCTGGATTCCAGGGAGCGCCGGGTGGATTGAGACTCGCGAGTTGTCTCGGGCTCGGAGACTTCGAGCGAAGCGACAGAGGGAGCAAGCGCTTCGGACCTCGACGCCCCACATGCCCTGGAGTCATGCCCGCGCACCCGTGACGCGACAGTGTCCAGGTGCCACTGCGTCCTACTCCAGCATCCTGGAGCTGACTCCAATCCGTTGACACGGTCCACGGACGAACGAAGCGCCGCCCCGGGGACCTAAGGGCCGCGCGCCGGGTGTCACGCAGGCGCCGCCTTCAGCAATTCCCCCGCGCGCCGGAAAATCCCCCGCCACACCTTCGGCGTACCGAGCCCGTGCCGGGCTTCAGGGGGCGCCCGGCACCCACCACTTCCGACCGCCTCCTCGGATGGACCCATGACCGAAGAACTCTCTCGCCGTGCCGCGCTCCGAAGCGCCACGGCCGCCGCGAGCCTTGGCCTCGCGACGGGCCTGCTCACCCGCGGCACACCCGCCCAGGCCCTGACGACCCAGGCCGACCTCACCCCCCTCAAGGCGCTGCTCACCGCTGAACGCAACGCCATCAAGACCTATGACGCCGCGGTCAGCGTGCTCGACGCCGCCACCAGCACCGACCCGCTCTTCCCCTTCCAGGGCATCGTCAAGGCCATCGCCCTGCACTTCCGCCAGCAACACACCGAACACGCCGACAAGCTCGCCCGGTACATCGACCGGCAAGGCGGCGTCGACGACGTGGGCGAGGGCACGGCGCAAGTCCCCACCGACTTCGTGCCCGGCATCAAGAACGTCATCGACCTGGCCACCAACGCGGAGAAGGCCGCCGCCATCGGCTACACGAACACCCAGAAGTCCCTCGTGCTCGCCGACAACGCGGAGCTCGCCGCCGCCATCGGCGCGGTGGAGTCCCAGCACTTCGTCGTCCTCAACCTGGCCGCGCGCGGCTTCGTCACGCCCCCCGCGTCCACCGTCAACCAGCCCGCCGACGCCCTCACCGCCGTCGCGTCCCAGTTCGTCCCCAGGGCCTTCGCCATCACCGTCGACGGCGCTCCAGGCCTCGACGACGAGACGGACCTGCCCTTCTACGACGTGACGCAGTGAGGAAGCCCACCACCATGAAGACCCAGAACCCCTCCGACTCCGTCCTCGCGCGCCGCCGAATCCTCCAGGGCCTCGCCACCGTGACAGCCGCCTCGGCGCTCACCGCCTGCGGCCTCAACGAGCGCACCAACTCCCAGAACCAGGTCAACCCCATCGACCGGGCCCGGGAAGCCGGCGCCCTCAACACCCTGGTCGCCGCCGAGTACATGACTGTCGACGCCTACACCCAGGGCGCGGTCATCCTCACCGCCGCGCGCGACGACACCTCGCGCGCCCAGGAGGAACGAGACCTGGCCGCGCTCGCGCTCGCGCTCGCCACCCAGTTCCAGGAGGACCACACGGCGCACGCCGCCCTGCTGTCGGAGACCGTGTCGCGCCTGGGCGCCACCCCCGTCCGCGCGGATGAAGTGTCGTTCACCCCGCCCCCCAACTTCAGGCCCTCCGTCGGCAACGTCCTCAAGCTCGCCGCCAACGAGGAGCGCCGCTCCGCGATTTCCTTCAACCGCGTCCTCAAGGGCATCCAGACACCCGACAGCCGCTTCATCCTCGCCTCCATCGAAGGCGTGGACACGCAGCACTTCATGGTGCTCAAGGCCCTCATCGAAGCCCTGGTCGACGTCACCCCGGCCCTCGATGCCGCACAGGTGGTGCCCCAGCCCTTCGTCGCCTCCACCGTGAGCCTGGGCGGCGGCAACGGACTCGAGGAGCAGCCCGACCTCGCCGTCAACGACCAGGGCTGACGTCCTCCACTCCGGGCGCGGCGGGCCTGTCCCCACCGCCGCGTCAGGCCCCTACCGCCAGGACAGCTCGTACTCGCTCTCCAGCAGCGCCACCTGCCGGCCCATCACCCTCACGTCGCGCGCGCCCACCGCCTCCAACGCTCCGCGCAACACACCCTCGTGATACGCCGCCGGCATGAAGTCGCGCCGCATGATGAAACGCGCGCTGCGCTCTCCCGTCCACTGCGGATACCGCTCTCCGTAGCTCACCGCCATGCGGTACGCGTCACCCAGCGACTCCAGCAACAGCCGCGGACTGCCCGCCGCCTCCGCCAGCAGCTCCCGGCCGAACAGCGACGCCAGGAAGTCCACCGTCGCCTGCGAACCCATCCGGTGCAGCACCCCGTCGAAGCCATTGAGCTGCGGGCCGAGCAGCCGCGCCGCCGTGGACACCATCCGCAGGTAACGCGACACCGAGTACAGGTGGAACGGGTTGATTTCCCACACCCCCGCCACGCCCTTGCACCGCGCCACCGCGCCTTCTCCTCCCAGGTTCGCGATGACGCTCAGCGCCCCCTGGAAGAACATGCCCCGCGCCTGGTCCTCGTCCGTCGCGGCCAGACGCCGCTGCTCCAGCTCCCACGCCGCCCCACCCCCACTGCTCGCTTCGGTGCCCACGTACATGCTCGTCTCCCCGAGGGGGCTCGCACTGCCTCGACTCAGGGGACACGTCCGGCGCTTCCAATGGTTTTTCAGGATTCGCCGGCTTCCCCCCACTTCCTAGTTACCAACCATCCCATATTTTTCTACCCCTGTCGAATGGTTCCGGCAAGCCCCAGGGTCCATGGAAGGGTTCACCCACCACACGAACCCCTTGGATTTCGGGCACATTTCATTCTTGAGGCCCAGGAGAGCGGGCGGGGCCGGGGTGCGGGTGACCCCGCCCGAGGGCTTCAGCGGGCGGTGAGGGAGGCCTCGGCGGCGGCGAGGCCCGCACCGGGCTCACAGCGGTGGCCGGCGGCCATCAGCGCGCGCTCCACGGCCCCCACGGTGGTCAGCAAATCCGCGGGGCCCACGCGGTTCATGTGGCCCACGCGGAAGTAGCGCGCCTTGAGGTCCGGGTGGAGTCCACCGGCCACCACCACGCCCTCGGCCTTCACGCGGCCCACCAGCGACGCGTCCACGCCCTCCGGGTAGTAGACGGCGCTCAGCGTGTTCGCCGTCACCGCCTCGGACACCGGCAGCATGCGCAGGCCCAACCCACTCCACGCGGCGCGGAAGGCGCGAGCCAGGCGCTGGTGCCGCGCGAAGCGGGCCTCCAGGCCCTCGGCGAGAATCTGTCCCAGGCTCACGTCCAGCGCGCACACCAGGTTGACGGGCGGCGTGGCGAAGTAGGCCGGCTTGCCCGCCTCGTACGCCTCCATGATGGGCAGCCACTCCGCCCAGTCGGAGTACACGCTGGCCACCGGTACGCGGCGCTTCTTCCACGCCTCCAGCGCGCGCGGCCCCACGGTGAGCAGCGCCAGCCCCGGCGGCACGCCCACCGCCTTCTGGCTCGCGGTGAGGTACACGTCCGCGCCCCACGCGTCCTGGTGGAACGACTCGCCCGCCGTGGCGCACACGCCGTCCACCACCGACAGCACGCCCAACTCGCGCGCCACCCGCGACAGGCCCTCCACGGGCGTGAGCACGCCGGTGGACGTGTCCACGTGCGTGACAGTCATGACCTTGAAGCCGCCGCGCTTCAGGTGCGTCTCCACCTCCTCCACCGTCGGCGCGTCACCAGGAGGGGCGCGCACGTGCGTCACCTTCGCGCCGTGCCGCTCCAGGATTTTCGCCATCCGGTCGCTGAAGTAACCCGTGTTCACCACCAGGGCGGCGTCACCGGGCTCGACGAGGTTCGCCACCGCCAGCTCCATGGCCAGCGTGCCGGAGCCGGACACCACGAAGGGCTGCGCGCCGGGCGCGAGGCTCACGTCGCGAAGCCGCTTCAGCGCCCGGCCGAAGATGGCGATGAAGGCCGGGTCCGTGTGGCCGTAGGAGGGCGCCCCCAGGGCCTGAAGCACCTCCTGCTCGAACTCCACCGGCCCCGGAATCATCAGCAGGTCTCTCACGGCGTCACCGTTCCTCGGCAGCGCTCCGGCCCGACGCGGGCGGAAGCAGGGTCCATGTCTCACTGTATATACACAGGGGCCCCCGCGAGAGCGCGCGGCCCTGCTCCACTCACAGCCGCTCGAGCAGCTCGCGCAGGATGGCGAAGCCCTGGCGGAAGTCCTGGAGGTGCGCCTGCTCGTTGGGCGCGTGGTAGTACTTCATCTCCCCGAAGCCCGTGATTTGCACGTCGCAGCCCTGACGCTGCAGGTCTCTCACCAGCGGCAGCGAGCCGGTGAGCGAGAAGGGTTCCGCGTCCACGCCCCGCACCGTCTTCATCGCGTCCTTCAACGCTTGCAGGCCGGGCGAGTCCAGCCGGCAGGCGATGCCCTCGGTGCCTCCTCCGTCGAAGCGCAGCGACACCGTGCCGCGCCGGCCATCCGCGGTGCGCGTGCGAGGGAAGCCCGGCGGCACGTCGTCGCGCTCCAGCCGCGCGTCCAGCGCCTTCACGAAGTCCTCGGTGGCCCGCCGCACGTCGGCCAGGTCGTGGAACGGCGTGAGGCGGATGTCGCCGCGCACGGTGACGTCGGCGGGAATCTTCGTCTCCTTGGTGTTGGTGGCCTCCACCACCGTGGCCTTGAGGCTGGAGGTGGCCAGGAAGCCCCAGCGCTTCTCGTCGTCCGAGGGCGGGTAGCGCGCATGGAACCAGCGGGACAGTTCCAGCGACGCGGCCATGCTCAACTCCAGCGCGTTGACGCAGTTCTGCGGCATGCCCGAGTGGCCGCCCACGCCCGTGGCCTTCAGCGCCCACAGGCTGATGCCCGCGGTGCCCAGCGTGGGGCCGAAGTTCGCGCTGTCCAGCCAGAACACCGGCTGCCCCGCCAGGTCCTTGAGCCGCCCCTGCTCCGCGACGTAGCCCAGGCCCAGGCCCGGCAGGTCCGACGACTCCTCGTTCGCGATGAGCACCACCTTCAGCGTGCGGCGCGGACGCACGCCCGACTCCGCCAGCTGCGCGAGCAGGTCCGTCGCCACCGCGACGTGGCCCAGGCAGTCGGTGACGCCTCGCCCGTAGAGCAGCCCGTCCGGACCCTCGTGAAGCTTGAAGGGACTGTGCTCCCAGCCCTCGGCCTGCTCGTCGGCGGGGACCACGTCGAAGTGCGCGCCCACGAAGCCCACCGCGCCCTCGCCCGTGCCCTTCACGGTGAGCACCAGGCTGGGACGGGACTCGTTGCCCTTGGAGGCCAGCGACTCCGCATGGATGAAGCCACTGGCGATGTGCGGCGCGAGCACGTCCAGCACCACCTGCGCGGCGAGCCGCTCCTCGGGCACCAGCCCCGCGCTCGGATTGTTCTGCAGCTTCGGAGTCAGGGCGATGAGACGCCGGAGCACATCCAGGAAACGGTCCTCACGGAGGGCGAACGCTTGCATGGGCGCGGATTGGAGCCCGAGTCTCCGGAGGAAGTCACTGAAAACGACGACGCCGGAGCGTGATGAGCGCCCCGGCGTCGCCTTCCGCGTCAACGGCTGTCCAACACCCCGCGTCAGCGGTAGGTGAGGGCCTGCGAGTCCATGCGGGCCGACTGACCCGTGGTGAACGTGTTCATGCAGGAGTCGTCGGAGTAGTCCATGAAGTTGGTGATGGGGTCGTTGCCAGCCGTCGAGCAGGTGTTGCGGCCCGTGGGGCAGCCGTAGGCGGGAGAGGCCTCCGCCGGCGTGTCGCTGACCGAGTCACCCGAGCCGGAGCAGCCGCCCTGGAACGTGTGGTACAGGCCCAGCCAGTGGCCGACCTCGTGCGTGCCCGTGTCGCCCAGGTTGTACGGCGACGCGGTGCCGCCCGGGACGCTGGAGAACAGAATCACCACGCCGTCCATCGTCGGGTTGCTGGCGTAGCTGGAGGGGAACGTCGCCCAGCCCAGCAGGCCGCCGCTCAGGTTCGCGCTGTAGATGTTGAGCGCGTTCTTGCCGCCCTTGCGCAGCGCCGTCTTCATGGCGCGCTCGGCGGACGAGCCCGAGGACAGGTTGTACCAGGTGGTGTTCGTGGTGCGGTCCGTCGCCGTCAGCGTGAACTTGAACGGCGTGTTCGCGTACGCGGCGTTCAGCACGTTCATCTGGTTGGTAATCATGGCGGCGGTGATGTCGCCGTTCGCCACGCCCGTGCCCTTGTTGATGACATGGAAGTAGGTGGGGATGGTCACCGAGCCGTTCGGCCGCGCGAAGTCAGACACCGCGCGCTCCATCGCGAAGCGGCCTTCCATCTCCGCCATCTCCTCGGCGGACGGATTCACGCCACAGCCACGGGCGTTGAGCACCTGCTGCGTGGGCTGCTCCTCCGCCGGGGGAGGCGTGGGCTCGGCCTGCCCCTCCGGGGGAGGCGAGGAACAACCGGCGAGCGCGGCGAGGGTGCCAACAAGAACCGCGAAACGGCCGCTGCGACGAACGATGATACGGGACATTCCCGACTCCTCGGAAAATGCGGGGGAATCAGAATATTCATGAATGGTTTCCCTTACGTCAAACGGGTCACCCGGGCCCCTCCTCTCCGGGCGGTGCGTGTCTGGGGTTGAAGTGGCGCCTTGCCGCGGGCGGACACACTCTTCGACGCAGGAGGTCGCATGAAGACGAATGAAACATCGCCGCGCGGGCCGAAAGCTTCACGCGGGCTGTTCGTGAAAGGGCTCGTGCCCGAGGAGAAGGCCCAGGCACCGGGGCCCCGACAGGTGACCACGATGATGGTGGGTGAGGAGACGAAGGACGGGGACCCGGGCTCGCGCGCATGACGCGGTGCACGGCGCTGGATGCGCACCCGCGCATCTGTTTCGCTGCCGGACCATGAC
Organism: Myxococcus sp. CA040A; assembly: GCF_013336725.1. Classification (NCBI taxonomy): domain Bacteria; kingdom Pseudomonadati; phylum Myxococcota; class Myxococcia; order Myxococcales; family Myxococcaceae; genus Myxococcus; species Myxococcus sp. CA040A. Next base: position 473,132 of record NZ_JABUMR010000006.1, read on the forward strand.
GCAAGAAGCGACGCGGACAGGCGTGGTGGCGCTGGTGGGTTCTCGCGAGGACGTCCACATCCAGGACGTGGCGCGACGGCTGGGTGCGGAGGGTGTGGACAGCGTCATCGTGGACACGCTGACCTTCCCGGACGAGACGCGGATGTCGCTCACGGAGGGGCTGGACGGAATCGTCGTGGACGGGCGCGCGGTGGGCCGCCCCGCCGCCGCGTATCTGCGCGGACTGCACTCACACCCGCTGGCCTTCATGGTGGACGCCGAGGAGGCCATGGCGGAGGACTGGCGCACCACGCTCACCGCGTTCCGCGAGAAGGGCACGCTGCTGTTGGGGCTCATCGGCCGGTGGGAGCAGCTCGGCGTGCCGCTGTACAACCCGCCCTCGGCGGACTGGCTGTTGCACAAGCCCGTGCAGCTCAGCGCCTTGAAGGCCGCGGGTCTGCCGGTGCCCCGGACGCTGTGGACGAATGACGCGGAGGCGGTGCGCCGCTTCGCCGCGAGCGGGCGCGTGGCCTACAAGCCCGTCATGGGGGGCGCCGCCACGCGGGAGCTGCTGCCGGAGGACCTCACCGACGAGCGGCTCGCCGCGCTGGCCGCCGCGCCCGTCACCTTCCAGGAGCTGCTGCCGGGCGAGGACCTCCGCGTGTATGTGCTGGATGGCGAAATCATCGCCTCCCTGCGCATCGTCACCTCCGCGTTGGACTTCCGGCAGAACGAGGAGCGGATTGAGCAGATGGTGCTGCCGGACGAGGTGGCTCGGCAGTGCGTGAAGGCGTGCGAGGTGCTCGGCCTGCGCTGGACGGGGCTGGACCTCAAGCGCGGCCTGGATGGGGAGCTGAAGTTCCTGGAGCTGAACGGCTCACCCATGTTCCTCGGCTTCGACGCGGCCGCGGGCACGGACGTGGCGGGGCACTTCGCGCGGGCCCTGGTCCGTCATGCGCGGCGCGGGTAGCAGGGACAGGGCCGGCGCTCGAAGCGGCTGGACGACACGGGCATCATCCGAGCACGGAGTGGGGCGCCGCTCGCCTCATCGCCACAGCGACGCGAGCACCGTGCGGGACGCAAGCCACGCCACCGCGCCGAGCACCACCACGAGCACCGCGGTGAACAGCAGGGCGCGGTGGGGGCGCGGATGCATCACCGCGCGCAGCTCCTCCGTCATCGCGGGGTCCGCGTCGACGTCGTCCTCGTCAGGCCGTTGCGCGGGCTTCATCGCTGCTCCATCTGGTTCTCGACGAGGGCGCGATAGCGGCCTTGGGGCAGGGCCACCAGCTCGTCATGGGTGCCTTCCTCGACGACACGGCCCTTGTCGAGCACGACAATCTTGTCCGCGCGACGCACGGTGGACAGCCGGTGGGCCACGACGACGAGCGTGCGTCCGGCGGCCTCGCGCTGGAGGGCCTCGGTAATCGCGCGCTCCAGCGCCGCGTCCAGGTGGCTGGTGGCCTCGTCGAGGAACAGCACGCGCGGGTCCCGATAGATGGCGCGCGCGAGCTGGAGCCGCTGCTCCTCGCCTCCGGACAGGCGCACGCCCGCCTCGCCAATCCGGGTCTTCAGGCCGTTGGGCAGCGCGAGCAGTTCGTCCAGGCACGCGGTGCGCGCGGCGTGCAGCAGTCGCTCCGGGTCCGGCGCGTCGTCGCCCAGGGCGATGTTGTCCGCCAACGTACCGTCAAAGATGTCCGTCTTTTGGAAGACGAAGGCCACCGAGCGACGCAGCGCGACGGGGTCGAACGTCTCCAGGGGCTGGCCGTCGTAGAGGACGCGGCCCTGCTCGGGGCGATAGAGGCCATAGAGCACCTGGGTGAGCGTCGTCTTGCCCGCGCCCGAGCGGCCGACAATCGCCGTCATCTTTCCCGCGGGCAGGGTGAAGCTCACGCCATCCAGCACGGGCGGCTCGTTGGGAGAGCCGTAGCGGAAGGTGACGCCGTCCAGTCGGAGCTCCGGGGCCTGGGTGAGCGCGCCGGTGACGGGCCCGGAGTCATCGCGCAGCTCGGGCTGGGACTCGTAGACGATGTCCACGCGGCGCAGGGAGATGACGACGTCCTGGAGCTGGTGGATGAACATCACCAGGTTCTGCATCGGGGCCAGCGCGAGGCCGAGGATGGCGAGCGTGGCCACCATCTGCCCCAGCGTGAGCTGGCCCTCCAGCACGAGGTGGGCCTCGTAGACGAGGATGCCCACGTACATCGCTTGATTGACGAGCTGCGCGCCGGAGGTGTGGACGGTGTCGTGCAGCCAGATGCGGCGGGCGGCCTCGGCCTCGCGCGCCTGGAGCTTCTCCCAGCGGGTGCGCGCCTGACGCTCGGCACCACACGCCTTGAGCGTCTGGATGCCGCTGAGCATCTGCAATTCCAGGCGACTCGCCTCGGCGGCGACCCGGAAGCGCTGGTGGTCCAGCACGGTGCGCCGGGGCATGAGCACCAGCGTCCACAGTGAGTACAGCGCGGCGCAGGCGGCGAAGATGCCGAAGACGGTGGCGTCGTAGAGGAAGAGCACCACGCCGTAGCCCACGAGCATCACCAGGTCGAGCAGCACGGACACCGAGGCACCCTGGAGGATGCGGCGGATGCGCTGGTGGTCCTCGATGCGCTTGAGCAGGTCGCCCCGGTGGCGCCGGGCGAAGAACGTCACGGGCAAGGACAGCAGGCGCTTCCAGAACTGCGCGAGCAGGAGGGCGGAGAAGCCTCGGGACAGGAGGAAGAGCCCTGTGCCGCGAGCAATGGCGACGGCGACCTGGGCGACGAGCAGCACGCCCAGGCCCACGCCGACGGCGGTGAGCAGGGACACATTCCTTCCGCCCACGGCCTTGTCGACGAGCCCCTGGATGAGCAGGGGCTGCGCGAGCGCCAGGGCCTGGAGGAGCACGGTGGTGACGAACACCTGGAACAGCAGCAGTCGGTAGCGCAGCAGTCCCCGGCCAAAGCGTCGCAGCGCGCCGAGTCGACGCGAGGGGGTGGGGGTGACGGGGAGCGCGACAGGACGGAAGAGGGCCTCGGTGGGCTCCAGGGAGAGGAGGATTCCGTCCCAGTGCTCAGCGAGCTTCGCGCGAGGGATGCGCCGGAGGCCCTGCGCGGGGTCTCCGATGACGGCCTCCTTGGCGGTGACGGCGTAGAGGACGACGAAGTGGTTGTCCTCCCAATGGGCGATGCCGGGGAGGAGCGCCTGGCCTTCTTCATCCTCCAGCTCGGAGGGGTCCTCGACATGGAAGGCGCGGACCTTGAAGCCCACCTTCTCGGCGGCGCTGGCGAGGTCCGGCAGGGAGGTGCCCACGACCTGGACGTGCGCGAGTTCCTTCAGCGCGGCCAGCGAGTGCGCGGCGCCGTGATACGCCGAAACCATCTCCAGGCACGCGGGGCCACAGTCAGCCTCCTCGAGCTGGTGGCGCAGGGGATACGGTTCCAGGGCAACGGCGAGCCGGGAGCGTGGCACGGTCAAATCGCTATCACGGAGTCGAGGTGGCAACCAGCCACCGCCCGGCACGACGCAGGCAGACCTGCCAGGGACTCGGGGCCCGGCTCAGCGGACCCGACCTCACTCCGCCGCGGGCACAGTGGGGGGCGCCGCATCCACGGGCGGAGGCGCCGCCACGGGCTGCGGGGGCTCGGCCGGCTTCGGCGCCTCGGCCTTGGGCTCCACGCGCTGCACCTTGCCCATCTGCTCCAGGTCCTTCCTGTTATCCAACGAGAAGCGCACCAGCGCCCGCAGGATGCGGTTGCGCTTCACGTTGCCCAGCACCTCGCGCAGGTCCTCGTAGACCGTGGGGTCGCTGATGAGCCCACCCAACGTGCCCTCCCCCTTCGCCACCGTCGCCGTGATTTTCTTCAGGTCCTCCGCCGCGCTGCCCAGGTCCGCGAACATCCCGCTCGCATCGCCATACACCAGCTGATGCACCGCCCCGTTCGGGCTCTTCTTCGCGTCCTCAATCAGCCCCGCCAACTGCCCCGCCGCCTCACCCAGCTCGCGCAGCGCAATCGCGCCCTCGTCCCCGTAGATGAGCGCGTGCGCCGTGCCGTCACCCGTGCGCACCTCGCGCAACAGCGCCTCCACGTGCCCCACCGCCCCATCCACCCGCTGCGCCGCGCTCGACGCGCTCGCCATCAGCCTGCGCACCTCGCGCCCGCCATCCTTGTCGTAGATGAGCGCGTGCAACATCCCGTCCCCGTTCTGCACCTGCTCCAGCACCCCCCGCAGGGACGCCATGCTCCGCTGCACGTCCCTGGCGAGCTGGGGATCTCCATACGCATCCACCGTCTTGAGCAACGACTTGCTGATGGCCACCGAGTTGTCCATCACCTCGCTGGCGCTCTTGAGCAGGTTGGTCAGGTCCCCACTCGTGGACGACGCGAGCACCCCACCCGGCTCCACCGGCGGCGACGCGGGACTGCCCAACGAGATGTCCACCGCCTTGTCCCCCAGCACGCCCATGCTCGTCAGCTGTGCCAGCGAGTCCTGCTTCACGCGGTCCCCGTACTTCGACGCCACCTGCAGCCGGACCTCCAGCTTGGGGTCGTTCGGGTCCTCGGAGAAGTAGATGCCCGTCACCTTCCCCACCTCCAGGCCCCCCAGCCACACCGGGGACTGGTCACTCAACCCCTGCACGTTGGTGAAGTACGTCCGGTAGGTGTGCTGCCGCTGGAACAGCCGCGACTCCTGGCCGATGAAGAACACCACCACGCCCGCCACCGCCAGGCCGATGGCCACGAACAGCCCCGCGCGCAACGCCAGCCGTTTCTCGCCCGCCGCGGACGTGAACAGGCTCATGACACGCCTCCGGGCTCCAGCTCGACACGCCGCGCGTCCAGGAACGCCCGCACCTCCGGCACCGTGGAGCGACGGAACTCGTCTCGCGTCCCCACCTGGACGATGCGCCGGTTGGCCAGCATCGCCATCCGGTCACCCACCGCGAACGCACTCACCAGGTCATGCGTCACGACGATGGACGTGCTGCCGAGCTTGGTCTTCATCGAGTTGATCATCGAGTTGATGGACTGCGTGGTGACGGGGTCCAGCCCCGTCGTGGGCTCGTCCCAGAGGATGACCTCCGGGTCCGTGGCGATGGCTCGCGCCAACCCCACGCGCTTCTTCATGCCGCCCGACAGGTCCGACGGCATCAGCCGCTCCGTCCCCGGCAGGTTCACCAGCGCCAGCTTCTCAGCCACCCGCTGCCGCACCTCGTCCAGCGGCATCTCCGGGAAGTGCTCCCGCAGCGGATACGCCACGTTCTCCCCCACGCTCAGCGAGTCGAAGAGCGCCGCGCCCTGGAACACCATCGCCACGTGCCGCCGGACCGGGATGAACTCCTCCTCCGAGAAGCCCGTCACCTCGCGCCCCTGGAAGAGGATGCGCCCCGCGTCCGGCCGCTGCAGCCCGATGAGGCACTTGAGCAGCACGCTCTTGCCCGTGCCCGAGCCCCCCAGCACCACCAGCGTCTCCCCCGCCCGCACGTCCAGCTCCAGGTCGTCATAGACGCGCTTGGCGCCGAAGGACTTCTGGAGGTGCTCGAAGTGGATGAGCTGCTCACCCGGCGTGGGCCGATGGAACTCGAACGTGGGCGCTTCCTTGCGGTGGGCGAAGGGCATGTCGCGTCACAGGTACAACGTCACCTTGGTGATGAAGAAGTCCGCCAGACACACCGCCACGGAGGTAATCGCCACCGTCTGCGTCGTCGCGCGCCCCACGCCCTCCGTGCCGCCTTCCACCGTCAGGCCCTTGAAGCACCCCACCAGCCCGATGATGAAGCCGAACACCGCGCCTTTGAACACGCCGGACAGGAAGTCCATCATGAACACCGCGTCCAGCGCGCCCTGGAAGAACAGGTCCAACGAGATGGCGTACTGCGCGTTCACCACCAGCGCGCCCGCCACCAGGCCCACCACGTCCGCGAACACCGTGAGCACCGGCATCACCAGCAGGCACGCGAGCACGCGCGGCACCACCAGCTTGCGCAGCGGGTCCGCCCCCAGCGCGCGGATGGCGTCCACCTGCTCCGTCACCGTCATCGCCCCCAGCTCCGCCGCCATGCCGCTGCCCAGGCGCGCGCCCACCGTGAGCGCCGTCAACACCGGCGCCAGTTCGCGGAACAACGTGAGGACGACCACGCGCCCCACCGTGTACTGCACCCCGAAGCGCGCCAGGAAGTAACCAAACTGCAACGAGATGACGAGCCCGGCGAACGTCGCCGTGAGCAGCGCGATGGGCAGCGAGCGCACCCCCAGCGTCTCCACCTGGAAGATGAACGAGGCGCCGTCGAAGGGCGGCCGCACCGCGCGGCTGAGCACCTGCCCCGTCATCTGGGTCATCGCGCCCAGCGACTCCAGCCGCTGCTTCGTGCGCTCCACCACCCCGGGGCGCTCCGGCACCGGCGCCGCCGGCACCTCCGCTTCCGCCGAGGGGCTCATCCGAAGTGCTCCGACTTGAAGCCCGCGAGCAGCGCGTCGAAGTCCGCCATCCGCTCCGCGGCCAGCCCGGGCGGCGCGACGTAGGAGAAGTCGAAGACGCAGTTGTCCTTCTTCAACACCACCAGCTCCAGCTCCACCGGCACGCCATCCATCTTCGCCAGGAAGCGGCTGCGCAGCGCCTCCCGCCCATCCATGGCGATGAGGTGCTGGGACACCTCCTGGCGCTCGGTGAAGCCCATCAACAAATGCCGCGTGAGGACCGGGAGCGGCGGGTCATCGTGCCCCTTGCACGTCGCGTTGACGGAGAGCGCGCGGCCCGTGCCCGTCTCCGCGAAGGCCAGGTCATTGTCCTCCAACCAGACACGGCGCCAGTGCTTGGGCAGCTCGCCCACGCGGTAGCGCACCTCTGGCTTGGACAGCACGGAGTCCTCGAAGCTCACGCGGCGGCAGCCCCCGAGGGATGCGAGCAACACGAGCAGCAGCGTCATCCTCGGCATGGCACCGTTCTTCGCGGTCAGCACTTCCGGCCCTGCGGGCGAGTCATGCGACACCGGGGGCGGCGCCGCAAGAAATTCCGCGCGATAAAACGTCCACTACCCAGCCCTACCTCCACCCCTGGACGGTGGATGCTCGCCACTGAACCTTCCAGGTCACATGCTCGACACACCCCGTTTCGCGCGTCCGGCGTCGCATTCCCGGCGTGGAAAGGGGCAGGCCGTCCGCCCCGCCCACAATCAATCTCACCCGGCGCGCGCACGCGGGGAGTCCCCGTGCGCCCCCTCGGTTCGCATGTTCCTTCCAGCACCCACTGGGACACGGAAGCCATACGAGGCATCCGCCCGTCCCCCTCCTCCCTCTTCAGGGAGAGGACACGGCGCGAGGAGGAGACACATGGACGGCGGACTCGCGGTGTTCGGCTTCGGTCTCTTCCTGCTGTCGATTGCGAGCCTGTACGCACGCACGGCCTACGGCGTGGCCGTGGCCCTGCTGGCGATGTCGCTCGTGTCCATGGGCATGGCCTTCAGCGAGTCGAAGAAGCTGAGGGAAATCTCCCTGGGCCTGAGCCTCGGACTCCTGGCGGTGGCCACCATCGCCCTGGCCACGGGCACCGTGTGGTGGCTCACCCTGGGGACCTTCCTGTTCGCGGTGGCCTTCGCGGTGCTCTGGGCCGAGTACCGCTTCGCCTTCTTCGAGCACGTCCGCCAGGAGGACCTGCCGCCACGGCATCAACACCACGCCCGGCGGATGAACGTGCACTGGCCCTGGCACCGGCGTCGCCCGGTGCCGTGAGTCAGCTCGCGACGGGGGGCGTCTCCGCGTCCCGCGTCGTCACCTGTCCCGCGTGCACGGAGAGCCACAGCGTGTCCGCCGCCGCCGCCCCGCGCACCAGCGAGCCGTCCGTGGTGGAGAGGAACACCTGCGCGCCGCTCCTCGCCAGGTAGTCCATCAGGTAGGCGTTGCGCTCCGGGTCCAGCTCGCTCGACACGTCGTCCAGCATGAGCAGCGGCAGGAACCCCATGCTCGTTTCCAGGTTCTCGATTTCGGCGATCTTCCAGCCGAGCACCAGCGCCCGCTGCTGTCCCTGACTCGCGTAGGCCCGCGCGCTGCGCCCTCCCAGCGTCACCGTCACGTCGTCCGAGTGGGGCCCCACCGACGTGAAGCCCCGGTCCAAATCGCGGCGCAGGCGCTCGCCCAGGGCCTCCCGCAGCGCCAGGGCCAGCGCGGCCTCATCCGCCGTGGCGAAGTCTCCGCCCAGGTGCGCCGGGTGATAGCCGTACGAGGCCGGCTCCACCGTGCGGCCAATCGAGGCGAAGGTCGCCTGCGCGCGGGGCGACAGCTCCGCCATCAGCGCCCGGCGCCGCGCGTAGATGCGGGCCCCCGCCTTCGCCAGCGTCTCGTCGTAGGCGTCCAGGTAGGCCGGGTCCACCGCGCCGCCCTCGCGCAGGAGCCGGTTGCGGTTCTTCAGCGCGCGCGCGTACTCGCGGCTCTCCCGCAGGTAGGCGGGGAAGCGGTTGAACACCGCCCGGTCCAGGAAGCCACGCCGTGAGTCCGGCCCGCCCTTCACCACCTCCAGGTCATCCGGGGTGAAGGCCACGACGGAGACGCCGCCGAAGTACTCCTCCAGGCTGGCCGCCTTCTTTCCGTCCACGAAGGCCTGCCGGGTGCCGCCGCCCACCTCCACGGCGATTTCGCGCTCGGCCCCCTTGAGGAGGAAGCGGCCGGACACGCGCGCCGTCTGAGTGCCCCAGCGCACCAGCTCCGACAGCCGCCCGGCGCGCAGCGGCTTGAGCGTGGCGAGGAAGTAGAGCCCCTCCAGCAGGTTCGTCTTGCCCTGCCCGTTCTGCCCCACGGCGATGGTGGCATGGGCGCTGGGCGTGAGCGTCACCTGCGCGAGATTGCGGAAGTCTTGGACGTGGAGTGCGAGGAGGCGCACGGCCCCCACCGTATACCCGCGTCCGTGGCGTCGCGGGGAGGTTATCTAGAGCGGGAGTCCGTCAGGACGCGAGGCTCTTGGCGGCGACGGCGACGGCGGGCTCGGAGGGACGCAGCGGCAGCTCCATGGTGAAGGTGGCCCCTTCGCCCGGCTGGCTGTCCACGCGGATGACGCCCTCCATCGCCTCCACGAGCGTGCGCGCGACATACAGGCCCAGCCCCAGGCCACCGTAGTTGCGCTCGGACACGGCGCGCTCGAACTTGTGGAAGATGCGCGCCTGGGCCTCCGCGCTGATGCCGATGCCCTCGTCGCGCACCACCAGCCGGGCCCGCGTTTCATCCCGCTCCACGAGCACCCGCACGGGCCGGCCCGCGCCGTACTTGAGCGCGTTGGACACCAGGTTGGTGACCACCTGCTCCAACCGCATCCGGTCCCACAGCCCCGTCGCGGACTCCACGCCGGAGACCTCCACCTCGCACTCCGCCCGCTCCGCTTCCGGCTGGAAGCGCGCCACCACCTCCTGCACCAGCGCGAGCAGGTCCACCTGCTCGTACTCCAACCGCAGCCGCCCCGTGCCGATGCGCGACACGTCCAGCAGCCCGTTCACCAGGTCCGCCAGCCGCATCACCTGCCGCAACATGCCCTGCACCTCGCGGCCGTGGCGCAGCGCCCACGCGGAGCCCGGGTCCGCCAGCGCCGCGCGCGCGAAGGCCTGCAGCCTCAGGCCCAGCACCGTCAGCGGCGTCTTCAGCTCATGGCTCGCCACCGACAGGAACTCGTCGCGCACGCGGATGGCGTCCTGGAGCCGCTGCTCCACTGTCTTCAGTCGGGTGATGTCCAGGAAGGGCAGCACCGTCACCGCTGGATGCCCGTGCATCGCGGGCAACATCTCCGAGGAGATGCTGAGCACGAACTCCCCGCCGTGCGTGTGCCAGACGACCTCCAGGCCCTCCAGCTTCTCGCCCCGCGCCGCGCGAGCGGAGGGGAGCTCCTCCGCCCTCAGTCGCTGGCCCGCCAGGTCCGTGATGTGGAACAGCTCGCCGTAGTCGGAGGCCGGCACCCGCGTGGGGATGCTCACGCCATGCAGCCGGTCCGCCGCCGCGTTGGAGAAGGTGAGGTCTCCGGTGCCGGGGTCCGCCATCACCACCGGCATGGGCATCAAGTCCAGCACCGCCTCCAGCCACCGGTGCTGGCTCTCCACCGCCTGACGCGCGAGCACCTGCTCCGTCACCTCGAAGGCGAACGTCACCAGCCCGTCCACGCGGCCCCGCTCGTCGCGCAGCGGCTCGTAGAGGAGGTTCCAGTACCGCGTCTCCACCTGGCCCCGCCCCGCGTAGTCGAGCACCATCGGGTACTCGTGGGCCACCACCCGCTCCCCCGTCTCCAGCACGCCCCGGTACAGGCTCACCAGCTCCGGAGCGATGTCCGGAATCGCCTCCAGCAACGTGCGCCCCACCAGCTCCCGGCCGCCCATCAACGTCTGGAGCAGCGGGTTGGCGAACTCGAAGCGCAAATCCGGGCCACGCAAGAGGTTGATGGCCACCGGCGCCTGCGTGAGCAGTTGATAGAGCCGCCGTCGCTCCAGTTGCTCCGCCTCGCGCGCGGCCAGCTCCGCCGTCACGTCCTTGTAGGCCAGGGCGATGTGGCTCACCTCGCCCCCGGAGGACGCGAGCGGGAAGCAGGTGCAGGCGATGGCGATGCGGTGCGCCTCTTTCACGTCGACGTGCCGCAGCTCCTTCACGTCGTACCAGATGACCGGCGTCTGGACCGTCTCGCCCGCGAAGGCCCGGCGCAGCAGCACGTCGAGCCCCAGCTTCGCGACCAGCTCGTCGCGAAAGAGGCTGTACTCGGGCGGAGGCACCGAGCCGAACATCGCCGCATAGGCCGGGTTGTGCAGCCGGCAGTGGCCTTGCGCGTCGAAGATGGCGTACGGCACGGGCGAGTGGAGGAACAACCCCTCCAGCAACACCAACGGGTCCGTCACCGAGGCCAGTTGCTCGCGCAACGCGAGCGCTTCCGGCGACGCGCGCACGCTCCGAGCCGCGCCGGAACCCTGGCTTCCTTTCGCGCTTGGTTTCCCGCCCCGAGGGCCCTGGCCCTTGCGTGTCGCCACAACCCGCACGACTAGCAGAAGACAGGCATTACTGGCAGCGCGGAAAGGTAGGACATGCCTTGTGGGCCCCCTCGCGACAGGCTTTGGTCCGGCCCCATGGCGGAGCCCCTCAAGACCTTCTTCGATGCCCGGCTGGTGGAGCGACTGGGCACCACGCTGCACCGCGCGCAGCCGTCCTTCCCGCTCGACACCTTCCAGCGCGAGGCCCGCCTGGGTCTGGACGGACACGAGCTCATTGGCCGCGCGCGGCACATCTCCCAGGCCATGCACCGCGCGCTCCCCCGCGACTACGCGAAGGCGGTGGAGGTGGTGGTGCGCTCGCTCGGCCCGCTCCGGGAGACGGACCGGGTGGGGGGCATGGAGGTCTTCTTCTACCTCCCCCACACGATGTTCGTGTCCGAGCACGGCCTGGAACACTTCGAGGAGTCCATGCGGGCGCAGCACGCGCTCACCCAGCGCTTCACGGCGGAGTTCTCCATCCGCCCCTTCCTGGAGCGGCATCCGGAGAAGACGCTGAAGCGGCTGCGCGAGTGGACGAAGGACGAGAGCGTCCATGTGCGAAGGCTCGTCTCGGAGGGCACGCGTCCGCGCCTGCCGTGGGCCTCCCGCCTGCGCGCCTTCCAGCAGGACCCGCGTCCGGTGCTGGAGCTGTTGGAGCTGCTCAAGGACGACGTGGACCTGTACGTGCGCCGCTCGGTGGCCAACAACCTCAACGACATCGGCAAGGACCACCCCGACGTGCTGGTGAAGGTGGCGAAGGCGTGGCTGAAGGACGCCTCACCGGAGCGGGAGTGGCTGGTGCGTCACGCGCTGCGCTCCGCCGTCAAACGGGGAGAGCCCGCCGCCCTGGAGGTGCTGGGCGCGGGCAAGCCCACCGGAATCGAAGCCCGCGCCACGGAGCTGCCCCGCCGCGCGAAGCTGGGCGGCGCGGTGGACGTGCGCTTCGTGGTGGCCAATCGCTCCAAGCGCACCCAGTCGCTCGTGGTGGACCTGGCGGTGCACTTCTTCAAGGCGCGCGGCGAGGCGCCCAAGCCCAAGGTCTTCAAGGTGCGCGCGCTGACGCTTTCGCCCGGACAGGAGGAGACGCTGGGCAAGCGCGTGTCCCTGGCGCAGCTCACCACGCGCCGCCACTACCCGGGCCCGCACCGCTTCGAGGCGCGGGTGAATGGCGTGGACCTGCCGCTGGGCGAGGTGGAAGTGGTGGAGTGATTCAAGCGGCGCGTCCTTCCTTCAGCGAGGCCCGAGCAGCTTCACCAGCTTGTTGTAGACGCCCATCACCAGGAGCGGCGACACCCACGAGCCGATGAAGCGGGCGGGCTGGGTGCGGCCCATCAGCTCCAGGCTCAGCGACACGCCCATCGAGCACAGGCTGGCGAAGAGGAACATGTGAGAGGGAATCTTGGCCGCCTGCTGCTCCAGCAAGCGGGTGAACGAGCTGTCCGCGTGCTCCGCCCGTAACACGGGGGGCAGCTCGTACTCGCGCTTCGACTCGGCGCTCGCGGGGTTGACGTCCAGGCTCATCGCGCTTGCTCCCCGAGCGGCCGGACAGTTCGGCCGGACGCCCTCCCGCACTCACGGGAAAGCCCCATGCCTCCCGGCGTCGCGGTCCCCATCATGGTGGGACCGGACCACGCGAAGGGCGAGAGGGTGAACCACCACACGACACCGGACACGGCGGGCGGCGAAGCGGGAGGACTCCAGCTCCCCGAGGCGGGTGCGGGCCCCCTGTTGCAACGCGATTACTGGGCCCTCATCCGGCACTGTCGCCACCGGCCCGCCGCCCTCCTGGACTGGGTGGCGCGGAGGTTCTCCGAGTTCGCGCCGGAGGAGCTGTGTGTGTTCGAGCGCGAGTCCCCGTCCCGCGAGGACCAGCCACTGGCGATGGGCGAGATGCTCACGGTGCGCATCCACGGCGCGGGGACGTTCGGCGTGCGCGTCATCCACAAGGACCGTCAGAGCCTGACGCTCGCCACGCTGCCGGGCCACCCGGAGGCGGGGCGCATCACCTTCGGCGCGTACCGCAACGAGTACGGGGACGTGCTCTTCCACATCCGCAGCCGCGCGCGCTCCGGCTCGCACATGCACCATTGGGGCTTCGTCACCGCGGGCGAGGCGATGCAGACCAACACCTGGACGGAGTTCGTCCTGCGCGTGGCCCTCTCCGCGGGCGAGGGCGTGGTGGGTGGCATCCACGCGGACACCCGGGAGCTGGGCGAGGAGCCGGAGGGTGGCGATGTGATGTCGGGGCCCACGTTCCTCGCGCGAGGAGACGACGCCGATGATTGAGTGGCGCTGGTTCTCCGGCTGGACGGACGACGAGCTGGCCCCCCTTCTGGAGCAGGCGCGAGCGCTGACGCGCAACTTCACGGCCGCGTCGGGGGAGATGACGCTGGAGGCGGGCTGGAACCAGGTGCACTCGGTGTCCGCGCTGGGCCGTGAGCAGCCGGGCCCGCCGTCTCCCACGGGGCTGTTCGAGCGCGCCCGGGGCGTGCTGGAAACCTTCGACTTCTCCGACCCTCGCATCGTCCGCTGGCACTTCTCCTCGGACACGCCGCTGCATGGGCGCACGGTGCTGCTGGAGCTGAAGTCCCTGGCCGAGCGGCTGCGCTTCCTGTGCGCGGTGCGCGTGGGCGACACGCGGCTGGAGATTGGCGAGACGTGCAGCGTGTATGGCTTCGGCTTCGAAACGCTGGAGGGCCACCTCGAGGAGGGGCGCGAGTGGTTCCTCTTGCGCAAGCACCACGACACCGGCGAGGTGCGCTTCGAAATCGAGGCGAGCTGGCGGCCCGGGAAGTTCCCCAACGCGTGGAGCCGCCTGGGCTTCGCGCTCGTGGGCAAGCGTTATCAACGCGCCTGGCATCGGCTGACACATGCGCGCCTGCGCGAGCTGACATGGCACCACCCGGAGTTCGCGGGCCTGCCGGAGCACCAGGGCACGATGGCCCATTCGGGACATGCGCTGGAAGAGCTGGGCCCGGTGCGCATCTTCGCGCAGCGCGCGCCAGGACGACTGAAGTCACACGTGGAAGAGGAGGTGGAGGCCGTGGAACGAGGACATTGGTTGACCCCCGTGGGGCTGGGAGTGCTCGCGGGCATGCGAAGTCTGAGTGCGCCCACGCTGGTGAGTCGCAGGCTCGCCCAGTCTCCAGACGCGAGGACGGACCCGCTGTCCGTCGCCCTGTCGAAGCCGTGGGTGCCCCGGGTGCTGGAGGTGCTCGCGCTGGGCGAGCTGGTGGCGGACAAGCTGCCGAAGACGCCCGCGCGCGTGAAGTGGGTGCCCATGACGGGCCGCATCTTCATGGGCACCGTGGCGGCGGCGTCGTCGGTGGCGGGGCAGACGCGGCGGCGCGTCGTGCTCGCGGCGGCGCTGGGCGGCCTCGCGGCGATGGCCTCCACCTGGGCCTTCTACTCACTGAGGAAACTGGCCACGGGGAAGCTCCACGTGCCCGCCCTGGCGGCGGCCTTCGCGGAGGATGCCCTGTTGGCGGCGCTCGCCTCGCGGTTGATGCCGCTCGTGGACGACACGCCCGCGACGGGCTGAAGAGAAACGTCCCTCGCCTCCCGCTCAACCCGGGCGGGAGGCCGCGTTCCTCGCGGCCTGCACCAGCGCGGGCAGGTCCTTGACGTGCGTCATGTCCGGCCCCCCGTCCTCGGACGCACGCGGCTGGGCGCGCGAGGGAGAGAACAGCCGGGCCGGCGTCTGGGCCTTGCCGTGCAGGATGATGAACAGGCGCAGGGCGTCGCGCAGGCGCTCCACGTCGGTGCCGCCCTCGTCGCGGGCCCGCTGCGCCGCGCTCCACAACCGGGCCCACGCGGACTCCTCGCTCCAGGCCCCGGTGGGACGCTCGCGCGACAGGGAGGCCAGCTCCGCTGCCAGCTCGAACAGGCCCGCGCGTCCTTCATCGAAGACCTCGCCCGCGGCGAGCCTCGCCTCACCCCGTCCGCTCGTCGCGGCCCCTTCTCGCGCGGCCAGCCACGGCAACAGCTCCGGGACCTCCTGCTCCAGCGGCATGACGGGGGCCAGCCGGTCGTCCAGCAGCGCGCGCAACCGCGCCCGCGCCACGCCGTGCCAGAAGGCCGCGTGCAGCACCAGCTCCGGTCCACTTCGCGGCACGTGCAGCGGCACGCGAGAAGCCCGGCGCGCCAGGAAGTCCTTCACCCGCCCGCTGGTGTCGAAGTGCTCCAGGCGCTGCCACAGCGCGGCCAGCGCCGAATCGGCGAGCGGCAGGGCGCGGCGCAGCTCATCGGCCTCCGCCTCGTTGAAGGGCAGCACCCCCTGGGGCGTGGGGCGCTTGAAGACGCGCTCACACACCTCGGCGGCGGCGCACGCGGCGCGCAGCTCCGGGAGGTTGCGGGGCAACAGCTCCACGGCGCGGGCCCAGGTGCGCCCGCCCAAGAGCGGCCCCGCCTCCAGCACGACCTCCTCCAGCCGCAGCAGCGCCTCGCCCAACGGCACCGAGCGCTCCGCCTCCGGCAGTCTGCGCAGGGCCGCGTGCTGGACGGCCGCCCGCAGGCGCTCCACCTCCGCCATCAGCTTCATGGGCGCGGCGTCGAGGGGCCACGCCTCGGCGGCGGCGCGACGCTTCAGCGCGGCGAGCGTGGCATCCACCTCCGGCTGCACCTGCGCCACCTCGCGCAACAGCTCGAAGTGGGCGCGGACGCGGTCCTTCCAGAAGAAGGCCTCCAACATCCCTCGCAGGGCCTGGTAGCGCAGGCGCGTGGCCTCCAGGAGGTCCGCGCGGTCCTCGAGTCGTGCGCGCAGGTTGTCCGGGTGCGTGGCCACGGCCTCACTATAAAAGCGGACCCGGCTTCCGGCAGGCCCCCGAGCCCACGCCCCCTCGCGAGAGTGAACGATGGGTCGCCCATGACTGTTCCACCCGACAGGCGCCCCGCTCCGACGTCACCCTTCCCGTCCAGAAGGCGGCATCCCGCTGGCGCCAGCCCGTCCCGCGACCCCACGGCACGCGCGCTCGACGGCGCCTGTGCCGCCCGGCAACAAAAAGCCCATGCGACCCGGCCAGGACTCGGCGCGGACTCGCATGGGCGCGGAAACGACTTGGGGAGCGCGGGGCTCCCGGCCGTGAAGCGACTCAGACGCGCATGGGCATGACGACCGCGGTGAACGTGCGGTCACCGGGCGCGTGCAGCACGCCGGGGCTGTGCTCGTCACCCAGCTCGAAGCTCACCTCGTCCGTGTCCGTGACGGCGAGCACGTCCGTGAGGTAGCGCGCGTTGAAGCCCACGGTGATGTCATTGCCCCGGTACGCCAGCTCCACCACGTCGCGCGCTTCACCCAGGTCCGGGTTGCTCGCGGTGATGACCAGCTTGTTCTCCTCCAGGCCGATGCGCACCGCGTTGCTCTTGTCCGCGGACAACAGCGCGATGCGCTTGAGCCCCTCGAGGAAGCGAACCTTGGGGACGAGGACGACCTTCTCGCCCTCCTTGGGGATGACGCGCTGATACTCGGGGAACTGCCCGTCGATGAGCCGCATCACCATGGTGAGGCCGGGCTTCTTGAACAGGGCGGAGTTCTCCGCGAAGCCCAGGTGGCACTCCGCATCCGGGGCCTCGTCCAACAGGCGCTTGAGCTCCATCAGGCCCTTGCGCGGGATGATGACGCCGCTCTTGAGCTTGAAGTCACCCGTCAGCTCGCGCTCGATGAGCGACAACCGGTGGCCGTCCGTGGCCACCATGCGGACCTTGCCGGAGGGCTGCGGCTCGAAGAAGACGCCGTTCAGGATGTAGCGCGTCTCGTCGCTGGAGATGGCGAACTGGGTCTTCTTGATCATCTCCAGCAGGGTGTTGCCACCCACCTGCACCAGCGGAGCGCTCTCCTCCTTGGGCAGCTTCGGGTACTCCTCGGCGGCCATGCCGACAATCTTGAAGTGGGCCGAGCCACTGGAGATGTCCACGTAGTTGTTGGCCAGCTTCTTCAGCGTCACCTGCGCGTCGGGCAGGTTCTGGACGATGTCGAAGACGTACTTGGCGCTGAGCGTGACGGCGCCCGGCTTGATGACCTCGGCGGGGTGCTCGGAGACGATGCCGATGTCCAGGTCGAAGGCGGTGACGGTGATGCCCCCCTTCGTCGCGTTGACGAGCACGTTCGCGAGGATGGGCATCGTCGTCTTGCGCTCCACGATGCCCTGAGCGCGGTAGAGGGCCTTCTTCAGCTCGTCGGCGGCGATGCGGAATTCCATCGGAGGGCGTCCTTAAAGGTCTCGGCCCCGAGGGGCCGATCAGGGGGCCGATGTAGCCCGTGGCATAGGGAGCGTCAACGACGCGCGAGCCCCCGTCTTCGCTCCGACAGGACTCCAACCCTCCTCCATAAGACTCCCAGTCGCGCTGCACGGGCATTCAGTCACCCCCAGTTCAACTGACTGGCGGTCAGCCAGCCAGACAGGGGACTGGCCCTTGCCGCGTGGGCGATGGACACTCCCTGTCTACTCGCCTTCCGGAGCTTCCCATGAACGTCCGCCCGCTGTTGCTCGCCGCCCTCGCGCTGGGCTTCGCCGCCGGCTGTAGCAAGCCGTCCGCCTCCTCTTCGACGCCCTCGAACGAGCCCGGCACGCCCAGCGGCGACTCCCGGCAGCCCTCCGCGGAGACGGCCGCCGCCCCCAGTGGAGACCAGAGCGGCACCCCCGTCGCGCCTCCGCCCACCCCCGGCAACGGCGGCGAGGCCAAGGCGGGTGAGAGCGCCGTCTACATCGTCAAGGACAGCGGCGTGCGCTGCTTCGCCCCGCCCTGCCCCACCTACAACGCCGTGCTGGCGGACAAGCCGGACATGGACGCGATTCCCATCCACGAGCTGGACCTGTCGGCGGTGACGGGGGGCAACGAGCAGCAGATGGAGTCGCTGATGCAGCGCACGACGGCGGGCGGCCTCAAGCTCCGCGGCTCGCTGGAGACGCGTCCCAAGGCGGGCCCCGCGGGCGACGCCACCGTGCTGCGCGCCAGCAAGCTGGAGTAGGCGCCGCTTAGAAATGCAGGCCGAGCTGGAGTCCGGGCCAGTGCTGGAGGCGCTGGTCCGCCTTCGGCTGGCTCTGGCTCACGGACATGCGCGTCACCGACGCGAAGTCCGGCTGTCCCCACACGAACCACAGATTGTAGGTGGGGCCGACGAACACGGCCAGGCGAGGCAGCACCTGGACCCCCAGCATCACCCGGGCCTGGCCCAGCACGTTGCCGCCGTCGCCCTCCAGCGGCTTCTGCACCGGCTGCACCGCGCCGCCCGTCACGTCCAGGTCCAGCCAGAAGCGGTGCGACATCACCACGTGGCCGCCCACACCCAGGCCGAAGCTGAAACGGGCCTCGTTGCGGCTGCCCGGCTCGATGCCGGCGAGCAGCGTCAGGTAGACGGGCCCTCCGCCCACCTTCACCGCGAGGTTGGCGAGCTGGATGTCGCTGGCCCACAGCTCCATGTGGACGTTGCCCTTGCGCAGCCCCCGGCGGCCTGGCGTCAGCCCCGGCTCCGGCGCGCTCTGCGCGAACGCACCTTCACCCTCCACCAGCGCGAGGGGGCGTGCCGCGCCGACTTCCGCGGCCGCCGCCCCCGCCCACAGCCACAGTGCGAGAAGGGCGCAGGGTTTCATCACCCCTTACTTTTGAAGCGTGAAGGACACCTGCGTCAAGCCCTCGGGCAATAAGAGGGACGCGGTGTGCGCGTCGGCAGACGCCGCCAGCGTCCGGGCCGCCTCCAGCACCGGCGCCACGTCGAAGGGCTGGCCCGACGTCACCAGGAAGAAGCGTTCGAAGCGCGGTGCGTCATCCAGCTCGTAGGCCCCGGCGAGCCGCTGGGTGCCGGAGGGCGCGAGCGTCGCGGCCTGGGCCCCGTGCTCCGGCGCGTGCAGCGTCACCGAGCCGCGTCCGTCCACGGAGAGGATGACGCCGTGGGTCTGCCCCGCCGCCACGTACGCCAGCTGCACCACGTCACCCGCGACGGCCACGGCGCCCTCGGCGAGCAGTTCGTCCGCCTGGGCTCGCTGGCGGTGGACCTCCAGCCGGGGCGTCAGTCCCTTGGAGCGCGTGGGCTCCGGCTCCAGGCCCGCGAGCGCCCCCGTCGTCGGCTCCTGCGTCGGTGAGCCGGACTCGGGCTGCACGACGACGAAGAGCGCGAGCGCCGCGAGCACCGGCACCAGGCCCATGGCCGACGTCAGCCACGGGGAACGAGCCGGAGCTTCGCGCGCGGGAGCGCCGCGGCGAAAGCGGGTGTTCACCTCGCGGGCCACGCGCTCGGGTGACAGCCGCTCCAGGGTGACGCGCGAGTCGGCCTCCAGCGCGGCGAGCCGCTCCGGGCCCCCGGGCTCCTGCTCCAGCCGGGCGCGCGCGGCGGCGAGCTCCTCGGGCGGCAGCTCGCCCAGCGCGATTCGCTCCAGCAGCCAGTCCGGAATGCGTGAGGGGGAATTCATGCGGCCTCCAGCTCCAGCTCGTGCAGCGCCGACGTCAGCGCGCGCAGGCGCTTGCGCACGCCCGACACGGACAGGCCCACCTCGGCGGCCGTCTCCTCCAGCGTCATCCCATCCACCAGGTGCAGCACGGCGATGTCCCGGCTGGACGCCGGCACGCGGCCGAAGAGTTTGTCCAACATCCCTCGGGCACTGGCGCGCGACTCGATGTCGTCCGCCGAGGCGATCTGCAACACCAGCTCATCCTCCCGGTCCTCGGGCCTGCGCTTCGCCCCTCGCAGCCGGTTGAGGCACACGGTGGTGGAGATGCGGTGCAGCAGGCTGGACGGAGCGGCGTCCTTCAACGCCCCCTGGTAGCGCAGCAGCTGCACGAACACATCGTGCATGGCGTCCACGGCCTTCTCCTCGTCACGCAGGAGGAAGCGGCAGCGCCGGAGCACCTGGGGGCCGTAGCGGCGGTAATAGGCCTCCACATCGATTGACACCGGAGTCGCGCCTCCCTCGTTTCGGTGAAGGGAACACCGGTGCCTCACGAAACTGTCACCGGCCTCCTCCCGAATTCGTCCCTACCCCGATTCACCCAGGAGGCAAAACCCATCCGCCGGCGCCGTCTGCAAAATCTACAGGGCCGCCAGGCTGGCAGCCGCTCGGCTTCGCCCCCGTCGAGTGTCGGGTTGTCGATGAAAACACCGGGGCTCCGCTGTACTCGACTGTAACGAAACGCGACCCCGTCACTACTTTCCGGTACTCGACCTCCCTCCGAGCTCGTGACATCCGTGATTGAGACCGAAGACACCCTTTCCCACCTTCGGGCGCGGTATCTGACCGCCCAGCTCGCTGGCAACCGGAGGGAAGCCCTGCGCCTGCTCGTGGATGAGGGGCTGCTCGTGGGCGTCCCGCTCCAGGTGCTGCACCTGGACGTCATCCAGCAGGCCCAGTACGAGATTGGCCGGCTGTGGCAGGAGAACGTCATCTCCGTCGCGCAGGAGCACCTGGCCACCGCCATCTCCCAGCTCGCGCTCGCGCACCTCTACCGCCACCTCCCCAGGGACCCGCCCAACGGCAAGCTCGTCATGATGTCCTGCGTGGAGGGCGAGCTGCACGAGATGGGCGCGCGCATGGCCAGCGACTTCCTGGAGATGGCGGGCTTCGAGGTGCGCTTCCTGGGAGCCAGCGTGCCGCCCGAGCACCTGGCGCGCCTGCTGCGCGAGGTGAAGCCCGACCTGCTCGCGCTCTCCGTGACGATGTCCTACCACCTGCCGGCCCTGCGCCGGGCGGTGGAGCACGCGCGCGAAGCCCTGCCCGACGTGCCCATCGCCGTGGGTGGGCATGCGTTCCGCTGGGCGCCGGGGCTGGAGAAGGAACTGGACGTGAGCTTTCACGGCAAGGACGCGCGTGAGCTGGTCTCCGCCGCCTGCCGCACCCTGGGAGTTTGAGGAACCCGCATGGAGACACCGAGCCGCCTGGTCGAAGCGCGCGCCGATGCCCTCGCACACGCCTCCGTCGAGGCGATGTATCAGGACCCCTTCTGGGAGGCGCGCTACGGCGCCGAGCGGGCTCGCCGCTTCGGCGACGAGGATGCCCGCTTCCATGTGCGCTACCTTGTGCAATCCCTCGACGAGCACCGACCCTCCGTCATGGAGGGCTATGCACGGTGGCTTCGCACCTTGCTGGTGTCGAGAGGAATGGCCACCCTCCACCTCGACCTGAATTTCGCCGGGCTGGCCACCGCGTTGGAGGCCGAGGGTTGGGGCCCCGGCACCGAGCCGTACGAGCATGTACGCGCCGCCCGGGAAGCCCTGCGCTATCCGGAAGGGCCCTCGCGTGCGCTGCAAGATGACGCCTCGGAGCTGTCCCGAGCCGCCACTGCACGCCTGGCCCTCTACCTCACGCCGGAGGACCGGCCTCGTTTGGAGGATGAACTGCGACTCCAGCTGTCATATCTCGCGGACGCACTCGACGCCGGCAAGCCCGCGTTGATGGCGGACCACGTGCGCTGGTACCTGGGCTTCTGGCCTCGGCGTGGCTTCGGCCTGCTGGCGTTTCCCTCCGTGCTCGGGATGCTGAAGCTGGTCCTCGGGGGCCGGCATCCCCAGGCCCGGGCGCTGCTCGCCACCGCCGGTGTCTCCTGGGACGAGACGCGCTCATGAGCGGCGCCACGCCCGAGGACCGCCCCGCCTTCGACGACCTGAGCCGCG
This sequence comes from Myxococcus sp. CA040A, assembly GCF_013336725.1. Lineage (NCBI taxonomy): Bacteria > Pseudomonadati > Myxococcota > Myxococcia > Myxococcales > Myxococcaceae > Myxococcus > Myxococcus sp. CA040A. The sequence goes on from NZ_JABUMR010000006.1 coordinate 494,674, forward strand.
AGGTCGCCCTGGTGTGTGACGCGCAAGGGACGCTCACCTGGGTGGATGCCCGCGCGCGGGACGTGCTCGACGCGAAGCCCGGCAAGCCGCTGCGGGCGCTCGCCGCCCAGGGCACCGAGGACAAGGTCGACAAGCTGCTGGTGCAGGCCCGCGACGAGCGCGTGGACGGCTGGGAGCTCATCCTCTGTCGCGACGACGTGCCTGGCACGTTCGCCTTCCGCGCGCGCCCGCACGACGGCGGGGTGCTGCTGGTGGGCAGCCTGGTGCCGGAGGACTACGGCCACGCGCTGGAGCAGGTCAGCTCCTCGATGAGCGAGCTGTCCGCGCTGCACCGCGAGACGGAGGGGCAGCGCCGCGAGCTCAAGCGCCGCGCGGACGAACTGGCGCGGCTCAACCAGGAGCTGAGCGAATCCAACCGGGGCATGCGCAGCCTGCACGCCGCGCTGGACGAGAAGGCGGAGGGGCTGCACCGCGCGGCCGAAATCAAGAACCGCGTCGTCGCCAACGTCAGCCACGAGTTCCGCACGCCGCTGCACTCCATCCTCGGCCTGTCCAAGGTGCTGCTCAATCCCATCAACGGCCCGCTGTCCTCCGAGCAGGAGAAGCAGGTCACCTTCATCCGCAACTCCGCCGAGTCGCTCTTCGAGCTGGTCAACGACCTGTTGGATTTGTCCAAGGTGGAGGCGGGCAAGGCCACGCTGCGCCACAGCCACTTCGTGGTGCGCGACCTGCTCGGCGCGCTGCGCGGAATGATGCGTCCGCTGGTGCCCGCCGACGCCCCCGTGGAGCTGCGGCTGGTGGAGCCGGCCGAACCGCTGGAGCTGGAGACGGACGAGACGCGGCTGAGCCAGGTGCTGCGCAACCTGGTGTCCAACGCGGTGAAGTTCACCGAGTCCGGCCACGTCACCGTGTCCGCGGCCCCGGGTCCACGAGACACGGTCATCTTCACCGTGCGCGACACGGGCATCGGCATCGCTCCGGAGAACCACGAGCGCGTCTTCGAGGAGTTCACGCAGATAGACAGCCACATCCAGCGCAAGGTGAAGGGCACGGGCCTGGGCCTGCCGCTGGCGCGCCGGCTGGTGGAGCTGTTGGGCGGAACGCTCACCCTCCAGAGCCAGCCGGGCGAGGGCTCCACGTTCACCGTCACCATTCCCCGCGTCCACATGGAGGTCTCGGAGATGACGGGGCTGGCCGAGCGCAGCCAGCACCTGGAGCCGGGCCGCGCGCCGGTGCTGGTGCTGGAGGACGACCGGCAGACGCTGTTCCTCTACGAGAAGTACCTGGCTCGCTCGGGCTTCCAGGTGCTGCCGGTGCGCAGCACGGACGAGGCGCGCCGGGTGCTCCAGCGCGTGCGTCCCGCCGCCATGGTGCTGGACGTCATGTTGGAGGGCGAGACGAGCTGGAACTTCCTCGCGGAGATGAAGAACGGCGAGGCCACGCGGGACATCCCCATCCTCGTCGTCACGGTGACGGACCGCGAGCAGAAGGCGCGCGCGCTGGGCGCCGACGAGTTCTGGCTCAAGCCGGTGGACGAGGGCCGCCTGCAGCGAAAGCTCCAGGAGCTGGCGCGCAGCGGGCCGGTGGAGCGCATCCTCATCATCGACGACGACGACGTGCACCGCTACCTGCTCAAGCAGTTGCTCAAGGACATGCCCTACGCGCTGCTGGAGGCCGCGGGCGGCGTCGATGGTGTCCGGCTGGCGCGCGAGCAGGTGCCGCAGCTCATCTTCCTGGACTTCATCCTGCCGGACATCACCGCCTTCGACGTGCTGGACGCGCTGAAGGCGGATCCACGCACGCGCGAGATTCCCATCATCCTCCACACCTCGCACGAGCTGCGCGAGGACGAGCGCGCCCGACTGGCGAACGAGACGTCCGCCATCCTCTCCAAGCACACGCTCAGTCGCGAGGTGGCCATCAGTCGCATCCGCGACGCCCTGGCCAAGGCGGGCCTCGGTTCCCACACGCCACAGGAGGGAAGACGTGGTTGAACCTCGACTGGCCACCGTCCTCAACGTCAACGACGACGACGCCAACCGCTACCTGGTCAACCGCATCCTGGAGATGGCGGGCTACACCGTGCTGGAGGCCGCCACCGGCATGGCCGCGCTGCTCATGGCCGAGCAGCACCGGCCGGACGTCATCGTCCTCGACGTGAAGCTGCCGGACATCAGTGGCTACGAGGTCTGCGCGAGGCTGCGCGCCAACCCGGACACCGCGTCCATCGCGGTGATGCACACGTCCGCCACCTTCGTCACCTCCGACAGGAAGGCGCGAGGCCTGGACGCGGGCGCGGACGCGTACCTCACCCAGCCCTTCGACGCCTCGGAGCTGGTCGCCACGGTGCGCTCGCTCCAGCGGCTGCGTCACGCGGAGCAGGCGGCTCGCAGGCGCGCCAACGAGCTGGCGGAGATGGACCGGCGCAAGGACGAGTTCCTCGCCATGCTGGCGCACGAGCTGCGCAATCCCCTGGCCGCCATCATGACGTCCATCGGCATCCTGGAGCGCAACCCGACCGACAACCTCAAGGAAGCGCGGATGCGCGGCATCATCCACCGGCAGACCCACCACCTGGCGCGCCTGGTGGATGACTTGCTGGACGTGAGCCGGATTACGCGCGGCAAGGTGGAGCTGCGCACGGGCCGGTTGGATTTGCGCGCGGTGCTGCTCCAGGTCATCCAGGTCATCCGGCCCACCACCGAAGCGCGCGGCCTGGGGCTGGAGGTGTCACTGCCGGACAGCCCGCTGTGGCTGACGGGCGACGCCACGCGACTGGAGCAGATCTTCACCAACCTCCTGGACAACGCCGCCAAGTACACCGACACCGGCCACATCACCCTGCGCGTGGAGCACGAGGGCGTGAATGGGAGCGCGCGGGCGGTGGTGCGCGTGCGCGACACTGGCATCGGCATCCCCCAGGACGTGCTGCCCCGCATCTTCGACCTGTTCGCCCAGGCGGACACGTCCCTGGAGCGCACGCGCGGGGGCCTGGGCATTGGCCTGACGCTGGTGCGCCAGTTGGTGCAGTTGCACGGCGGTCAGGTCACCGCGCGCAGCCACGGCACCGGCAAGGGCTCCGAGTTCGAGGTGAGGCTGCCGCTCCTGCACTTCATGGAGGAGACAGCGCCCGCGCCGCTCCCCCGGCGCACGCGCGCGGGGCGGCACATCCTGCTGGTGGAGGACAACCCGGACGCGCGTCAGGCCATGCGGGAGCTGTTGGAGCTGTGGGGCCACCAGGTGGAAGAGGCACCGGACGGCTTGCGGGGCGTGGAGCTGGCGGTGCAACGGCGGCCGGAGCTGGCGCTGGTGGACATTGGCCTGCCAGGGCTGGACGGCTACCGGGTGGCTCAGGAGCTGCGCTCGCGCGTGGGCCGCGACATCCGCCTCGTCGCGATTACGGGCTACGGCGGGCCAGAGGGACACGACCGGGCGCTCAAGGCGGGCTTCGACCTGCACATCGTCAAGCCCGTGAAGCCGGACGAGTTGGATCGCCTGTTGTCGAGTCTGTGAGTGAGGCGGGAGGTGGGCGCGGGCCGGCGCCCTGAAATGGGCGGCGCGCTAGCGCCGGCCCAGGGCGTTGGCCACCAGCCCCAGCAGCTTCACGTGGGGGGCTTCGAGCTGACGCACGGTGCGAAGCAAGCGACGGACTTCCGGTCGCTCGGGAGGTGCTGACGACGGCTCGCTGGTGCGCGCGGACGCGGTGCCGTGCGAGACGAGCCCCAGCAGCTCGTCCGCGGAGACATGAAGCTCGTGACACAGCTTCAGCAGCGTCTGCACGCTGGGAAGCATGCCGCCGCGCTCCAGACGCCCATAAACCTCGGTGGCCACGTCGATGCGTTCGGCCACGTCAGCTTGTGTGAGCTCCAGCCGGTTCCGCGCGACTCGCGCAGCCGCTCCGATGGTGGTTGCCAGTTTCTTGTCCATGCCTTACCGACCCGAAACGTTTGGCCGCTGGCATAGGACGTATAGAGGCAGACAGACAGAACTTGTCGGGTCAGCCTCAGGTTGTTCACCCAGCGGGTTACCGTCCCAGAGGGAGACTTTCGGGGTTCGGAGTGCCTCCATACCCGCCCCTTTTCCTCGACGGAAGACCGGTCTTCCAGGGGCACCCCGGCCCCCTGAATACAGAGGGAGAGGCCCCCTTTTCGGACGACCTGTGACGTCGGGCGGCAATTTTCCTACGGTGCCGGAGAGTCCTGCCGCGAGGGCCTCCCCCCAAGGTTGTATCCCCAGTCTGGCGCATCGCCACGTCATGAGTCCGCGAGGGTGCGCCCGCCACGTCGAGCGTGGCATATCGGGCTCGCGCGTCGGCGACGTGGGAGTGGCTTCGCGGGCGCATGTCGGGCCCGTTCGATGAGTGCCCGAGGCCATCCGCGAGCAGGCCTGGAGGACGACGGACCGCGCGCCTCTTGAGCTCGCCCTGCCGCACGCGGGGTACGCAGCGGGAGGCAGGACCTGCGACAACCGGTGGCATTCGAGCGGAGGACGACCTTGGGAGTCGCGCGCGCCGGGGGCGGGGGGACTAGGCTGCGGCGGCGATGGCGCTCGGACGGCGCAACCTGCTGGTGAAGCTCTGCGTGGCGATGGGCGTGGTGGCCCTGCCGCTGCTCGTCGCCATCCTTGGCTATGTGCTGCCGCAGCTTCGCGCGCAGCTCCACGCGGACCGGGTTCGCGGGCTGCGGCAGGCGGTGGAGACGGCCTACGGAGTCCTGCGGGAGTACGAGGCGCGCGAGCGCTCCGGAGCGCTGACGCGCGAAGCGGCGCAACAGCAGGCCTCCGCCCTGCTCCAGTCCCTGCGCTACTCGAGCGTGGAGTACTTCTGGGTGAACGACCTGGAGACGCGGCTGATCATGCATCCGCACCTGCCGACGATGGTGGGCAAGGACATGAAGGGCTACCGCGACGTGCGCGGGCGGCCGGTGTTCATCGAAATCGTCACCCTGGTGCGCGCGCACGGCGAAGGCTCGCTGGGCTACGAGGCGACGCGGCCGGGCTCGCCGGAGCCCATCCCCAAGGAGAGCTACGTGAAGCTCTTCGAGCCGTGGGGCTGGGTGCTCGGCACGGGCGTGTACGTGGAGGACATCGACCGGGAGGTCGCGGCGGTGCGACAGCGCATCCTCGTCGCGGTGGGCGGCGCGCTGGTGCTGGCGGTGCTGGCGGGCGCCTATGTGTCGCGGCGGGTGGTGCGGCCGGTGCGCGCGCTCGCGGCGGCGGCACGCCAGGTGGCAAAGGGTGACTTGTCCGTGCGGGTGGAGGTGCGCACCGCGGACGAGGTGGGCGAGCTCACCCTGGCCTTCAACGGCATGGTGACGGGCCTGCGCGAAGTGGTGGCCGCGCTGGTGGAGGCGGCGGGCGCCACGGCGGCGGACGCCGAGCGCATCCGCGTCTCCACGGACGGCCTGTCGCGCACGACGCGCGAGCAATCGGAGTCGCTCCAGCGCGCGGCCGAGTCGGTGCAGGACATGAGCCTGCATGTCTCGCGGGGCGCGGCGGCGGCGCGAGACGCGGCGGAAGCGGCTGCGGGCCACGGGCAGGTGGCGCGCGCGGGCGGCGTGGCGGTGGACCAGGCGTCGCGGAAGATGGTGGAAATCGTCGACGTGGTGGAGCGCTCGTCGCGCACGGTGGAGCAGCTCCAGGCGTCTGGCCGGGCCACGGAGCGGATGCTCCAGCTCATCCAGGCGGTGGCGGACGAGACGCGGATGCTGGCGGTGAACACGGCGATAGAAGCCGTGCGCGCGGGGCAGCACGGCAAGGGCTTCTCCGTGGTGGCGGGCGAGGTGCGCAAGCTGGCGGAGCGCACCCACGAGGCCGCCAGCCAGGTGCGCGTGCTGCTGACGAAGAACGAAGCGGACACGGCGGCGGCCGCGGAGTTGATGCGCAAGGGCACGTCGAAGGTGAACGAGGGCATGGGCCTGTCCTCGGCCGCGGGCGAGGCGCTGGCGCGGCTGTTGTCCGGGGTGAAGGAGCTGGGCGAGCGCGTGGAGACGATGGCGGAGCAGAACGCGCGCCAGTCCGCGTCGGGCGAGTCCATCGCGGGGCGCATCCAGGCGCTCTCGGTGCGCTCGGCGGAGTCCGTGTCGGGCGTGGAGCAGATCGCCCGCTCGGTGGAGGACCTGCGGGCCAGGGCCTCGCGGCTGCAGGAGCTCGCCGCGCGTTTCACCACGCCCGGGCCTCGTTAACCTTTCTTCACACCCGCGCAACGCCCAGGACAGCGGCGGGGGGCAGTCTCCACCTCCTCACGGGGACGCGGCTTCTCGCCGTCCCCTCATTCGGAGGTAGGACACATGGCGCTGGCATTGACGCGGGCCCCCGGGCGCGAGCCCGTGGTGTTCGGATACGCGCTGGAGACGCTGCTGTCGACGGCGGCGCCCCTGACACCGCTCACCCTGAAGGCGCTGGAGCGACAGGGCCTCTTCGCGCACCGCCCCCTGCACACCGCCTACCCGTGCGCGGTGTGGCCCAAGGCCATCCAACTGCTGGCGGCGGCGAACAGCCCGCCCCACACGGACCGCGAGACGGCGGAGTACGCGCTGGGCCTGCGCTTCGGTGAGCGGTTCATCCAGGCGCGCATGGGCACGGCGCTCGTGGACTTCGCCCAGGTGGTGGGCCCGGAGAAGATGCTGCTGCGCATGGCGCGCAACCTGCGCTCCATCAACAACTTCCTCGACGTCTCGGTGACGCCTCGGGGCGATGACGGCGGCTGGGAGCTGAGCCTGTATCCGGTGCGGGAGTTCCTGGATCACCCCCGCCGGCAGGCGGACCCGCCGCACTTCATGCGCGGCCTGCTCACCTTCGCGTTCCAGCACAGCGGCGCGCCCACGGCCCGGGTGACGCTCTTGAAACACGACGAGGCCCAGGCAGTGACGACGTTTCACGTCGGCCTCTAATCACGGCCGAGGCGGGGGGGGAGGCGCGCTACCCCTCGATGCGCGACTCGGCGTACGGGACGGGCAGCAGGATGCGGGCCGTGGTGCCCACGCCCGGTTGGCTCTCCAGCGTCAACGTCCCGCCATGCGCATCAACGATGCGGCGGGCCAGCGCCAGGCCCATGCCCACGCCTCCCGTGCGGCGCGCGCGGCTGCGGTCCGTGCGGAAGAACGGCGTGCCGACGCGGGACAGGTCCTCCGGCTCGATGCCGATGCCCTCGTCGCAGACCTCCAACGACAGCGCCCCCAACGTGTCCGCCTGGGCGCGCAGGCGCACCGGCGTCGGAGACTCGGAGTACTTCCCCGCGTTGTCGAGCAGGTTGTCCAGCGCGCGCCGCAGCAACACGGGGTCCGCCTCCAGCGTGGGCATCGTGCCATCGACGCTCACCTCCAACACGCGCTCCGGACGCGCGGAGCGGAAGCGAGAGGCCGCCTTCTCCACCAGTCCTTGAATCTCCACCTGCTCGGGCCGCAGATGCGGAGTCCCCGTGCTCGCGCCCTCCGAGGCCAGGTCCAGCTTCGCGGTGGTGAGCACGTCGTCCACCAACCGCTCCAGCTCCGACAGGTCTCCGGTGATGTCCGTCAGCATCTCCCGCGCGGTGGCCGCGTCACCCTCTTCCGCCAGGTCCAACGCCACGCGGATGCGCGCCAGCGGCGTGCGCAGCTCGTGCGACACGTTGGCCAGCAGCTCCTTCTGCGAGCGCAAGAGATTCGTGATTCGCCCCGCCATCTCGTCGAAGGCCTCCGCCACCTGTCCCAATTCGTCACGCCGGCGGATGCCCGTGCGCGTGTCCAGCTTCCCCTCGCCCAGCGCGCGCGCCACCTCCGCCAGTCGCTGGAGCGGACCGGCCAGGGTGCGAGCGAAGGCCAGCGAGGTGATGGCCGTACACAGCAGCACCGCGCCGAGCACGAGCGCGGTGTTGCCCGGAGGAGGCTCGGGGGGACGGGTGATGATGGTGGCGTAGGCCTCCACCGGCCCTTCCTCGGGAATGGGCAACGTGAGCGAGTGCGGAGGAGGCCCTCCCGAGAACCGCTGACCCCGCGCGGCCAGCTGCTCCAGCTCCACGGGCCCCAGGGCGGGGGAAGGTGCCGCGGAGTTCGTGGCGATGAGCCGCCCGGACACATCTCGCAGCGTCACCCGGGCCTCGAGCAGCCGCGCGGCGCGGTCCAGCGACGCCTGGAGGGCCACCGGGTCCCCCAGCAGCTCCTCCCACTCCCGGATGTTGTACGCGGCATTGCGCGCGAAGCCGTGCCGCAGTGGCTTGTCCAGGATGAAGAAGCGGGCGATGTAGAGGGTGGCGACGACCAGCACCAGCTGGGCGATTCCCACCAGATAGATGCGCAGCAGCAGCCGGCCAGGCGTCCGCAGACGACTCACGTTTCCTCTCCGGTGGCGAGCATGTAGCCGGCGCCGCGCACCGTCTTCAGCAACAGGGGATTGCGAGGGTCCACCTCCAGCTTCTGACGGAGCCGGAAGATGTGCACGTCCACGGAGCGGTCGAACACCTCGTCCGCGCTGCCCTTCACCAGGTCGAGCAGCTGCTCACGACTGAGGACGCGGCCCGCGCGCTCGGCGAGCACGCGCAGCAGGCTGAACTCGTACGTGGTGAGCTGCAACGGCCGCCCATCCAGCGTCGCGCGGAGGCTGCGAGGGTCCAGCAGCAGTCGCCCCGCCTGCACGGGCTGCGTGGAGGGACCCGCCTTGCCCCGGGCCCGACGCACCTGGGCGCGAATGCGGGCGAGCAGCTCGCGCGACGAGTAGGGCTTGGGCAGATAGTCATCCGCGCCCGTCTCCAGGCCGAGCACGCGGTCCGCCTCCTCTCCGCGCGCGGTGACCATGATGATGGGCACGTCGGTGCGGCCCCTCAAATCCCGGCAGACCTCCAGTCCGTCCCGTCCGGGCAGCATCAGGTCCAACAAGACGACGTCGAACACATGGCGGCTGGACTCCACCAGCGCGTCGTTGCCCGTGTGGGCCAGGGTGACGACGACACCATGCTCCTGGAGGTAGCGGGCGGTGAGCCGAGCCAGTCGCTCGTCATCTTCGACGAGCAGGACCTGGATGGTGGCTTCCTCCAGGTGGGGACGATTGAGCTGCTCCATGCGCGTGCTCCTCCTGCCTTCCGCGGACCTTCCAGACGGAAAGTAACAGCGGAGCCGTGGCCCAGGAGCAAGCAGGGAGGAGTCTGGCGCCCCATTGGACTCCGGCCGGGTCCACCGAGGGCAATCATGCTCCCGGGCCACACCGTGAAGGTGGCACCGGGATGTGTCCGGGGTGCGTCCCTCACATGACGGATTGTTACAGCGAGCAACAGGGCCCGTCCGGCCACCGGACAGCCGGGCGGAGCCCCGTCGGGTCCCCTCACCCCGCGAGGCAGGCGCCTGACCTCAGCGCAGGGTCCACTTCTGGTTCGCGGTGCCGGCGCACTCCCAGATTTGCAGCCGCGCGCCGTTGTTGGGGTTCCAGTCCTTCACGTCGATGCACTTGTTGGCCTGCGGGTTGACCAGGTCCCCCGCGCCGCTGAGCACGAACTGCTGGGCCGCGTTGCCGTTGCAGTCATGGAGCTGGATGAGCGCGCCGTTCGCCGTGGAGCCCCAGGTGACATCCATGCACTTGCCGAAGGCGCGCAGCGTGCCGTCGCCGTGGAACGTCCAGCTCTGCGCGGCGCTGCCGTTGCAATCCCAGAGCTGGATGGGCGTGCCGTTGGCGGTGTTGGAGTGGTCCACGTCGATGCACCGGCCGTTGAGCCCGACGATGGCGCGCCCCCCGCCGCCACCGCCGTTGGTCGTGAGCGACAGGCCGTAGACGGAGAGAATCTCGTTCACCGGCTGGTAGTACATGGTGCCGCCGGTGGAGCAGTTGCCCACGCCGCCAGACGTCACGCCCTGCGCCTGGTTGCCCGACATCCACGAGCCGCCCGAGTCGCCCCCCTCCGCGCACGCGTTGCTCCGCGTGAGGCCATACACGGGGCCGACGCTGTAGTTGACGGTGACGTTCTTCGCCTCGATGACGCCACAGCGCCAGCCGGTGGTGGAGCCGGAGCGACACACGGACGCGTTGATGCCCGCCTCGGCGGAGCCCGAGACGATGACGTTGCCGCCCGCGTAGTTGTAGACCCACGGCTGCGAGGCCCACGAGCCGTTGACCTGGACCCAGCCATAGTCGTTGTTCGGGAAGGACGAGCCGCGCACGGTGCCCTGCGCCACGCCGTTGAAGCCGGCCGTGCTGGAGTTCACCCCACCGCAGTGGCCCGCGGTGACGAAGCCTCCCGCGACGGAGAAGCCGACGGAGCAGCGCACGTTGCCGTTGATGTAATAGGCGTCACCTCCGCGCAGGTCATACATGGGCCTGGGCTGCTCGGAGGAGACCTCCACGCGCACCGCGCGGTCCGCCGCGCCACTCTCCGCGATGAAGCGCTCGGCGTTCACCACCGCCGCGTCCTTGGCGAGCACCACCACGCTGTTGGTGATGACGTCCACGTACCAGCCATGGATGTCCTTGCTGGCCACGTCCGCGCCCCTGTCCAACGCGGCCTTCAGCGCGTCCAGCTCGCGCTCCGTGCGCGTCACCCAGCGCGGCTCCGCGCCCGCCCTGCGCGCGGCCTCGGCACCCTCGGCGGTGGTGACACCGACGATGAGCCGGTCCCCCTCCTCGCTCAGCCACGCGCCACCGAAAGACGCGCCCAGCTCCCCGCGCAGCGACGCTTCCGTGCGCACCGCGAGCGCCTCCGTGGCCAGCCGCTGACGCGCCTGCACGGCCGTCAGCCCCAGGTCTCGCTGCATCGCCTGGAGCACCTCGGGAGACACCTCCTGCGCGAGCGAAGCCTCCTCGGTGGGGGCCGCCAGCGCGGACATGGGGAGGACGGCGGCACCAGCGAACAGCGCCGTCGCGGTGGAGAGCGCCTGGAGTCTTCGGTTCATGGGGGCTTCCTTTCGACTCGACACGGGGAAAGCGCACCGGCGAACGGGCCGGTCCGCGCATCCACGGAAGCGGGATTCAGGGGCCAAGTCAAACAATTCAAGTATTCCTAGAAAATCACGTCACTTTTGTCGGACGGAGAATAAAGTCGTCGACACATTGGACGCGCGGAGTCATTTCCGCTGCGCGGACATTTCTCCAATACATGGACGAAGACGAATCCCTATCAAGCCAGGCCGTGTGCGGAGGCCAGCGCGCGGCGGTCCACCTTGCCGGCGGAGGTCCGCGGCAGGGCCTCCACGAAGCGCACGGAGCGCGGCATCTTGTAGCGGGCCAGCCGGCCATCGCAGAAGGCCAGCAGGGACTCGGCGGTGAGCGAGGCGCCCGCGCGGAGCACCACGAGCGCGCGCGGCGTCTCGCCCCACTTCGCGTCGGGCACGCCGATGACGGCGACCTCGGCGACGTCGGGATGACCGGACAGGACGCTCTCGACCTCGGAGGGATAGATGTTCTCCCCGCCGGAGATGATGAGGTCCTTGCTGCGGCCCACGATGCGGAAGCAGCCGTCCCCGTCACGCAGGGCCAGGTCTCCGGTGCGCAGCCAGCCTCCGACGAAGGTGCGCGCCGTCTCCTCGGGACGGCGCCAGTAGCCGGCGCACACGTGGGGGCCGCGCAGCAGCAGCTCCCCCACGTCCCCTGGCTGTCGCTCGTCCTCGATGCGCGCCTCCACGTGGAAGAGCGGCACCCCGACGAAGCCCGGCTTGCGGCGCACGTCCGACGGAGGGAGCCAGAAGTTGTTGGGGCCCGCCTCCGTGAGGCCATAGCCCGTCTTGAAGGCCACGCCCTTGGTGAAGAAGCGCTCGAACACGGACAGCGGACACGGCGCGCCCCCGCTGACGAGCAGCTTGAGGTGGGAGAAGTCCGCCGACTCGAAGCGCGCGTGGCGCTGCATCTCGATGAACATGGTGGGCACGCCGAAGACGAGGCTCACCTCACGCTGGTGGATGAGCTCGAACACCTGCTCCACGTCGAAGCCCTTGCACACCACGGAGGCGCCGCCCACGTACACCAGCGGCAGCGTGAAGACGTTGAGGCCCCCGGTGTGGAACAGCGGCGCGTTGAGCACGGCCACGTCGTCCGACGTCAGGCCCCAGCTCACCACGGTGTTGACGGCATTGGCCGTCACGGAGCCATGGGTGAGCACCGCGGCCTTGGGCACGCCGGTGCTGCCGCCCGTGTAGCAGAGCACCCACGGCGACTCGGCCTCCAGCTCCAGCACGGGGAGCGAGGAGGCAGGTGCCGCGTCCCGCTCCGTGATGAAGGAGCGCTCAGCCGGGTCGGGCTCGGCGAGGCCCAGCCAGTGGCGTACGAAGGGCGCGCGGGCGCGCACGGTGTCCACCTGGGCACGCAGCTCCGGGCCATACACGAGGACGGAGGGCTCCGCGTCCGCGAGGATGCCGACGAGCTCCGTGGCGCTGAGGCGCCAGTTGAGCGGCTGGAGGATGGCGCCCAGCTTCGCGCAGGCGAAGAGGAGGTCCAGCGTCTCGACACAGTTGTGCGCGAGCACGGCGACGCGGTCTCCGCGCTGGACGCCGAGCACGTGGTGCAGGTACGCGGCGGTGCGCGAGGCGGCGCCGTCCCACTCGCGATAGGTGATGCGGCGGCTGCCCCGGGTGGAGTCGACGAGGGCGGCGTGGTCGGGGTCCAGTGCGGCGCGGCGGGCCAGCCAGTCATGGACGATGGGCATGGTCCCGCACGCTAGCCGAGCGCCGGGAGATGTGCCCGGCTCCCGACACGCCTCAGAGCTCCGGGAGGATGAGCAGGCCGCGCACCGAGTCGACGGTATAGACGTAGCCGTCGCCCGGCACGCGGATGCCGATGGCTCCGTCCCACGAGGACGTGCCTCGGAGGGGGTCCGTCGCGCGCCAGGTGTTGAAGTAGGCGAGCTCCCGGGGACTCTTGGGGATGGACACGTCGAGGACGCGCACGCCGTGCTGGTAGTGGGCGATGTAGAGACGGTTGCCCTTGAGCTCCAGGTTGTGGATGGAGGCCCAGCCCGGCAGACGGTACTCGCCGATGAGCGTGGGATTCGCGCCGAGGTCCCGGACGGCACGGCTCAGGGCTGGACGTAGGTCTGGAGCAGGGAGCTCGTCCGCTCTCTGGAGCGTCGGAAGGCCACGCGTCGCTCCGTGGGGTCCTCGGGCACGGCCATCAGTCCGACGAGGGCGCGGGTGCCTCCGTCCGCGCCGATCACGTTCTGCACCACCACGGACGTCTTGTGGCCGAACGCCTCGGCCCAGGGGGCGCATTCGGCCATGTTGATGCGCTCCTGTTGGGAGTCCGTCCAGGCGATGCAGGGGTATTCGGAGCAGTCCATGGCCTCCAGCTTCATCTTCAGGCCGCACTCCTGGATGGAGCGCTCCACGAGGGCCTGGAAGCCCTTGGGCGTGAAGGCAGGGGGCGCGTTGGCGGGGAAGGGCAGAGGGAGACTGTCCTCGGAGGGCGGCACGGGCGCGGGAGCCGGTGGCGCGGGTGAGGGCGAAGGCGCGACAGCCTGAAGGCGCGTCTCGGCCGAGCGCCGTGCTTCCTGGGCCTCCTTCAATTGACGTTCGAGCGTGGCGACACGCCCGTCGAGTGCCTGCTCTCGCGGGCAACGGTCGTCCACGACCGCCTGGGCGACCGAAGCGGGCTCGGGCGGAGGTGGCGCCTGGTTGTGACGGCTGGACATCACCACCGCGCTTCCCCAAGCACCCAGGACAAGGCCCAGGACTCCCGTCACCACAGGCAACGATTTCTTCATCGTGATGCGAGCCTTTCACTGGCCCATGGCCCTGTCCAATGCACGTCAGTCGGAACACGGTGGTCAGCCCATTTCGTCGGGAGGAATAGACAGGCCTGAGAGGCCCAACAGATAGAGACACACATCACGATAGGATCTGGCCGCTTCCGTGGTCTCGGTGGGCGAGAAGACCAGATACGAGCGATAGCGCCCCCCTCTTCCCCCTTCGAGCACCCACTTGGAGCCATCGAGCCAGTCCCTCCCCCACGGCCCCTCCGTCCACGCACGCTGCTCCCAGAAGCCGAAGCGAGCCAATCTGCTTTGAAGCTCCGTCCACTCACTGGGCGATAGCAGTCGGCTGCGGCTACCAGCCGACCGGGGTGCGTCGGGTCCGATGCCGTCGTCCTCCCAGCTCGTGCGGATCTGGTACACCGCGCCGCGCCGCTCCACCCGAATGCTCACGTCATCGAGGAACGAGCGGAGCCACGTGAACCGGTAGACCTCCGCATCAGGAGTCAGCGGCCAGAGGCTGCGCTCCCCCAACCGGAAGAGAAGCCAGGAGACAAAGCAGCTTGTCGATTCAACCCAGGCCTCGTCTCGGGGATAGGCTTCGAGCTCAGGGCCAAAGGTGACGGCCAGGGCACTTCGATGAAGAAGCTGAGGCCACCTCCGCGTCTCTGTATCCGTGGCCTCCGAGCAGCCCGGAGGGCCCTGCCTGCTCGGAGGCATGGGAGGCCCGACTCTTCGCGCACACGCCCCAAGAACTCCTACGGCGACAAGAAGGGCGAAGTGCGTTCTCCACGAGGAAACGAGCGGACTCGGCCGTGGTCCAGGCATAGGAGACGAGCATGTGCGGCGGGCCGGCTCGGATTCCTCACGGAAGGCTCACGGTTCGCGCACGACACCGTGAGCCCCACCGCGCTCAGGGCACCAGCACCAGCTTGCCCACCGTCGTCCCGGACTCCAGCGCCTTGTGCGCCTCCGCGACGGAGTCCAACGGGAACTTCGTCACCTGCGGCGACACCAACTTCCCCTCCTCCACCCACGCCAGCAGCTTCGCCATGCTGTCCTCCAACACGAAGCGCTGCTCGAACAGATACGACAGGTTGAACGCCAGCACGCTCGTGTTGTCATTCGTCAAGGTCAGCGGGTCGAAGCGCGGCGTCCGCATCCAATCCCACGCCAGCTTCGCGTAGTTCGGTCGCCCACCCGTGCGCGGCAACATCGAATGAAACCCGTAGATGACCAGCTTCCCCGGTGACGCCAGATGCCGGTAGCTGTCGCGCAGCGTGGACGGCCCGTTCGCATCCAGCACCACCTCGTACCCCTTCGGTGACGCCGCCTCCGCCGCCTTCCACAAGTCCTCGCGGCTCTTGTCGATGACCACGTCCGCGCCCAACGCACGCGCCGCCTCCACCTTGTGCGTCCCACCCACCACGCCCACCATCCGGCACCCGGCGATGCGCCCCAACTGCAACAGCGCGCTGCCCACCCCGCCCGCCGCCGAGTGCACCAGCACGTTCGTCCCCGGCCTCGGATGCGCCAGCTCGAACAGCGCGTAGTACGCCGTCAGGAACACCGCCGGAAATCCCGCCGCCTGCTCCATCGTCAGCTTCGACGGCAGCGCGAACACTTGGTGCCGTGGCACCGCGACGTGCGTCGCATACCCGCCGAACCGCGTCACCCCGAACACCCTCGCCCCGGGCGCAAGGTCCTCCACACCGGCCCCCACCGACTGCACCGTGCCCGCGAACTCGAAGCCGGGGGTAATCGGCCACCCCACATACTCCTTCGCGGAGGCGTACAGGCCCATGCGAATGACGCAGTCCGCATAGTTCACCCCGATGGCCTCGGTGGCCACCACCACCTCCCCCGGCCCAGGTGAAAGCTGATTCAGGTTTTCAAGTCGGAGCTGCCCATATCCACCGGCTTTCGGAATGACGACCTTGCGTGCGCTCATGTCCCCGTGAGTATCACGCGACGCAGCGCGACAACGTGAATGGGCGTTCACGTGGCGGGCGACGCGCGCACGAGATGTCTCTACACTGTGTCTCGCGCCCGATGACTTTCATTGGTCCGGGCGCGCATCCCCCACAACAGAAGGAGTCCTCCATGCGATTGCGGCATTCGCTGTTCCTCATGGCCCCGCTGCTCGTCGGCGCCCTCACTGGCTGCGGACCCGAGCACGAGGAATCACTCGCTCCCGAAGCCCCCGCCGCCGAGCAGCTCGGCACCACCGAGTCCGCCGCTGTCTCCACCGCGGGCCTCACCACGCACTTCCGTCAGTGGCTCTCCGCCAACGGCTACGACAGCTACGACTTCCCTCGCGCCGACCTCGTCGGCGGCAGCTTCGGCGGCAAGGCAAGCGGCACCGACACCGTGGTGAACACGCCCGTCATCTTCATCCACGGCAACTCCGACAAGGCCGTGGGCACCGGCACCGCCGGCCAGTCGGGCTGGAACGCCTCCATCGAGTACTTCCTCGCCAACGGCTACAAGCCGAGCGAGCTGTACGCGACGACGTGGGGCCCCGCGGAAATCATGCAGACCGCGGTCCAGTACCACTCGAAGACGAACGTCATGAAGGTGCGCAAGTTCATCGAGGCGGTGAAGGCGTACACCGGCGCGACGAAGGTGGACATCATCACCCACTCCATGGGCGTGACGCTCGCGCGCAAGGCCATCCTCGGCGGCGCGGCGAATGACTCGGCCAACGGCGGCGCGTACAACGTCGGCGCGGCGCTCACCGGCTCGGTGGACACCTTCGTCGGAATCGCTGGCGCGAACCTGGGCCTCACGTCCTGCTACCAGACGGGCCCGTCGACTCCGACGTGTGGCTCCACCAACGGCCTGTATCCGGGCTACCTCTACTTCGGCCTGGTGATGGGGCGCTCCGCGTACCTGGACAACCTGCGCTCCACGAGCGGCTACGAGGGTGCCTACCGCTACAGCATCTATTCCACGGCCGATGAAATCATCAACTACGGAGGCATCGTCTACGGCGAGTACACCTCCCGCATCCCCGGTCAGAATGGGGAGAAGGTCTACTCGGCGTATCCCTACGGGCACTTCAACTCGAAGGACCTGACGGCGGCGGTGCAGTACAGCATGGTGCGCAACCACACCATTCCGTAGGGCACGCGCCACGGGCTCCCGGCACGCCGACGTCCAGGCGCCGCCGGGAGTCACGGGCCGGTTCGGCATCACAGCAGGAAGGACGGAAGCGCCTCGTCCTTCGACAGCACCGTGACAGCGAGCTCCGGCACCTTCGTCACCGAGGGCGCCGGTCGACGGCCCATCCACGCCGTGGGGGAGTGGATGTGGCCGTCCTCGCGTCACGAGCCGGGGCGACGCGCCTCATCCACACCGAGGATGAGGCCGTCCCCAGGTCACCAGCACCACACGACGACCTCGCATCCACGCCAACACCGTCACGCATCAAGCGCGATGCGTCTCTTCACGAGCACCACCCGCCGCCACATCCCACCGAGGATGCGGCGGCGCCGACGCACTCACGGCCTCGGGCCATCCGATGGAGCCGGCGCGTCGTTCTGCGCGGGCGTGGGCGAGGGCTGGTTCCCTGGTGCCCCCGGTACCGGCGCGGGCTCACCCGGCTTCGGTGCCTTGTCTTTCGGCTCCTCCTTCGGGACGAAGGGCTTCGCCGCCTCCGGGTCCTTCAGGAACGCGAGCACCGTCTCGTTGAACGGCGCCGGGCAGTCGAGCTGCACCGTGTGGCCACAGCCCTTCATCGGCGCCAGCGCGGCCCCGGGGATTCGGGACGCGCCGTACTCCATGATTTCGCGCGCCTCGCCGCCGTGGAGGAACGGGTTGGGAATCAGCCGGTCATCCGTGCCGTAGACGATGAGCGTGGGCACCGTGACGTGCTGGAGGCTCTCACGCACGAAGTCGTTGTGCGCCAGCCCCCGCACCGTGCGGACGTTGGCGTAGGCGTACGCGTCGAACTCGGGCGACTTCGCCAGCCGCACGCGCTCCTCAACCAGCCAGTCGAGCTGTGGCCCCCAGTGCATGAAGTTGCCCTGGCGCACGCTGCCCCAGATGTTCGCCTCGGGCGCGTACTTGATGAAGTCCGCGCTCATCACCCGCGCGAACCACGCCTTCTCCTTCCAACTGAACTTCTCGAACCCGGCCGGCGACACCAGCACCAGCGCACTGAGCGACTCCGGATAGCGGATGGCGTACGACAGCGACGTCTGCCCACCCATCGAGTGTCCCGCGAGGATGGGCTTGTCCACGCCCAGTCCTCGCGTCAGCTCGTGCACCACGTCGGCCATTGCCTCCATGGTGTACGGGAAGGTCGCCGGCTTGTCGGACTTGCCGAAGCCGGGCAGGTCCACCGCGATGACTCGATAGCCCTGCGCCTGGAACACGTCCAACTGTGCCCGCCAGAACTTCAGATAGGAGCCAAGGCCGTGCACGAAGACCACCGTCTTCGCATCCGGCGACGAGGCCGGCAGGTCCACGTAGGCGACGTGCAGCTCGGTGGCCAGCTTGTAGCGGGCCGTGACGTCTGGCAGCGCGGCGCGGTGTACGGGCCAGGGCCGCTTCGTGCCCTCGGTGGAGTAGTCGAGGTCCTGGAAGGACAGCGCGGACTCGCCAGCATACGAGCGCACGCAACCGGCGGAGGACAGCCCCGCCGCGAGGAGCAACGCGGTGAAAGCGCGGGAGGAGCTCATGGTCAGAACGCGTACCAGGTGAAGGTGGTGAAGGCCGCCCACGGGTCGCTCCGCACGGTGGTCGCACCGTCGTAGAAGCTGCCGCGGAAGAGGTAGCCGCCGTGGAGACCCACGGTCATCAGGTAGCGGATGTGGTAGCGCAGCTCCGCGTTGACCTCCGCGCCGATGAACCGGCCGCGCCGCACGTCGGCCACCCAGCGCGCCGGGTCCGCCCCCGCGTTGGCCAGGCCCGTGGCCACCTTGAGGTTGAGCTTGTTGGGGATGATGTCCCACGCCGCCGAGGCGATGCCCGCGCGCAGGCCGTAGCCCTGGTTGGAGATGTCCGTCACCGCGCCCGTGTAGTTGTTCACCGTGCTGGTGAAGGGGAACAGGATGAGCATCTTGTGGTTGAACCACACCGCGCCCGGCAGGCCGTACTGGTTGAGCGTGAAGGCGCCCGTGTACTTGTCGTCCTCCAGATTGGAGTCACCCGAGGAGAACATGCCCTCCACGGTGATGACGTCACCGGGGCCACGGCCCCACTGGTACATGACCTCCAGGTTGGCGGACACGCCGGAGATGTTCAGCTCGTCGAGCACCGAGTTTTCCGGGTCGTCGCTCTCGTACTTGCCGCCGTTGTACATGACGAAGCCAGAGGCCCCGAGCCGGCCGTTGCGGAAGTCGATGTTGTGATTGAAGTGCGCACCCGCCCAGAAGACGCTGCCGGTGGGCCGGTTGATGTTGAAGCGCGCGGTGCCGGTGAAGCCGGGCAGGCCCGAGGACGACGGGCCACTCTTCACCAGGCCCTCGAAGGCGTACGCATCACCCTTGGTGTCGTCGTTCAGGTACCAGAACGACGCGCCCACGTTGGTGTTGGGGCGCACCGGGTAGACGTAGTCCGCCATCGCCAGCCAGATGTACTTCAGGCGCGGGTCGTTCTTCGTGGCGCGGTCCGACTGCGCGGTGCCCAGCGGCATCAGGCTGACGCGCGCGTTGCCCTTGATTCCGCTGAAGATGGAGAGGCCCGTCGCGTCGCTGCCGAGGAAGGCCAGCTTGTAACCCGTGCGCGTGAGGTCCGACAGCGGCGTGCGCGTCGGGTCATGGGCGTTGTCGTAGACGGGCTGCGTGCCGACGAGCAGCGTGAGCTGGCTGGGATTGCGCGTCGGGTAGATGGCGACGTTGACGTTCTTCGTCTGGATGTTCACCTGGTCGGCGTTGAAGCCGCCGCCCTCGTTCTGGCCAATGGTGTTGGCCGAGCGACCCCAGAGGAAGTCCACCTCGAACTGCGCGCGGAAGGACGCCAGCCCGTCGACGAAGAAGGGGCTGTACTCGATGACGGGAATCCAGCGCTGCTCGATGAAGTACGCGGAGCGGCCCGACTCGGTGCTCACCGCGCTGCCCACCGGCGAGCCGATGGGCCCCAGCGACACGCCGCGCAGGCCCGCCGGGTCACCGACCTGGTTCGTCATGGAGACGCGGGTGAAGAAGTAGTTGATGAGCGTGAGCTCGCGAGGCTCGGCGTCCTCCTCGCGGTCCTTCGCCTCCAGCCACTCGGCATACAACCCTGGCACGGGGGTGCTCTGCGCGGCGGCCGGCGTCGCCAGTCCCACGAGCCCCAGCGCCGCGAGCACCCTCGCGCCTCGGCGCAGCGTCTCGCGTGCTTCAAACCCACTTCCCGTCATATCCACCTCGGCCCCGCGCGCGGGGCACTCCCGGTGCACCGGGCTCGGATGTCACCACTGTCGCTGGCGCTGCGTACCGCCGTGCTCCTCGGACGGGGCAACGGTGCCCGCGTCCAGTCCTTCGTCCAGGGAGAGGGCGGGAGCGCGCCCTCCCTCCGGCGCGAGGTGAGGCGGGCTACCGGACGGCGTACGTCTGCACGGCGTTGCCCGTGAAGGCAGTGCCGTTGAGCGTCACGGAGCTCGACGTGCCCACCGCGCCATTGGCGCAGCGGCTGCCCGTCGACTGGTTCTTGAAGAAGAGCTCCAGCTTGAGCGTCTTCTGGTCGGTGGTGAAGCCACCGCGACCTTCCTGCACCAGTCCACCCGGGAAGGTGAACGTCACGTCGAAGCAGCTTCCGTCCGCCGCCACGTTCTCGATGAGAACGGTGGTGGAGGTGAAGGAGAGCGGGTTCTTCGGCGCGTCATGGTTGCAGGCGCCATCGGCGATGGTGCCCGGGACGCTGTCGACCTTGAAGTTGCCGCCAGCCACCGACATGGTGACCTTCTGGTAACACTGGGACACCGCGCCATAGTCGACATCTTCGTTGTAGCCGTTGGGGTGGCTGGGGATGTTGGCCCCTTCCATCAGCAGCGTCTTGCCCTCGAGGAACGCGAGGATGTTGGCGGAGCTGTTCAGCTTGGGCGCCTCGACGGGCGGGTCCTTGTCGTCATCATCTCCGCAGCCTACGAGGCCCAGCGCGCAAACCATGACCGCGGACAGCAGCTTCTTCTTCATGTGAGTGCTCCTCTTCCCTCCGGCGTCACCGCCGGGATGTGACGACAGTCGTCAATGCGAAGGGCCTGACTCCAGGGCCCTCCGTGAATGGCTCAGCGCGGCGCGTCGGACACGGAGGGTGTCATTGGCCCTCCGCATCGGCGGCGATGGCCGCCTCGCGCAGCTCGCGCTTGAGAATCTTTCCCGCCGCGGAGATGGGCAGGCGCTCCACCAATTCCACCCGCTTGGGCACCTTGAAGCGCGCGAGCCTCCCGCGCAGGTGCTCCATCAACACCTCCGTGGAGCAGGCCTCGCCGGGTTTGAGCACCACGAAGGCCCGGCCGACCTCGCCCCACTTCGCATCGGGCATGCCGATGACCGAGCACTGCTGCACAGCGGGGTGCTCGTAGAGGACCGACTCCAGCTCCAGCGGGTACACGTTCTCTCCGCCGGAGATGAACATGTCCTTCTTGCGACCCGCGATGGTGAAGAAGCCGTCCGCGTCCTTGCGAGCCAGGTCGCCGGTGTGGAACCAGCCATCCGGGTCGATGGCCTCGCGCGTGGCGGCCTCGTCCTCGAAGTAGCCCGAGCACATGGAGGGGCCCTTGAGGAGCAGCTCACCCACGTCGCCCGTGGGCACCTCGCGGCCGTCGTCGTCCACCAGCTTCGCGGCGATGAAGTAGTTGGGGCGGCCGATGGAGCCCGCCTTCGACACCGCGAACTCGGGCCCCATGCTGAAGATTCCCGGGCCGAACTCCGTCATCCCGAAGCCCTGCTTGAAGGGCACCGCGTGCACGGCCTGCCACGCTTGAATCAGCGGCACGGGCAGCGCCGCGCCGCCGCTGGTCATGAAGCGCACGGTGGAGAAGTCCGTCGTGGCGAAGCGCGGCGAGTCGAGCAGTTGCTGGTATTGAGTGGGCACCGCGAAGAAGAGCGACACCTTCTCGCGCGGGATGAGCGTGAGCAGCGCCTCCGGGTCCCACCTGCGCATGATGACGATGGTGCCGCCCGCGGTGAGCAACGGCACCGAGTACACGAGCAGCCCGCCCGTGTGGAACATGGGCGTGTGCGTCACCGTGACGTCGCCGGGGCGCAGCTCATGCACCAGCGTGTTGAGCGTGTTCCACGCCACCATGCGGTAGCTGATGCACGCGCCCTTCGAGCGGCCCGTGGTGCCGCCAGTGAAGAGCAGACACAGGGTGTCCTCCTCGGACACCGTGTCGTTCTTCACGGGCTCGGCGGAGCGGTGCGCGAGGACGTCCGTGTACGCGGCTGCGCCCGGCAGCCCTTGCGACTCCAGGGACACGAGACTGAGCGAGCCCCCGACGCTCTTGCGCACCTGGGCCACGGCGTCGCGGAAGTCGTCGCCGAAGAGGAGCACGCGCGGGCGGATGGCGCGGACCAGGTCCGTCAGCTCGGTCGCGTGCAGGCGCCAGTTGTAGGGGACGAAGATGGCGCCCAGCTTGCCGCAGGCGTAGAGCGCATCCAGGTACTCGACGCCGTTGTGGGCGACGATGCCCACGCGGTCGCCGCGCTTCACGCCGGCCACGTCGCGCAGCCAGCCGCCGAGCGCCTCGGCGCGCGTGTTCAGGGCACGGTAGGTGAAGCGGCCGGCGTCACCCTTGGCCGTGTCCACCACCGCGACGTGCTCGGGCCAGTACAGGGCGCCCCGCCCCATCCAGTCGCCGATGAACATGCGCGCCTCCAAGACTCAGGCCGTCCAGCGGTAGAGAGCGGAGGCCATGGCGAGACCACCGCCGCTGGCACAGAAGGCCACCAGGTCGCCCCGTCGCACCTTGCCCTGGACGACGGCGTCATCGAGCGTCATCGGGATGCAGGCCGAGCCGGTGTAACCCCACTTGTCCATCGTGTAGTGCGCCTTGGCCATGGGCTGGCCGAGCACCTTCATGGTGGCCTCGATGGTGCGCAGGTTGAGCTGGGTGAAGACGAAGAGCTTCACGTCGTCCAGCGTCTGCGACTGCTTCTTGAGGAGCTGGTCCAACAGCATGGGCCAGCGCTCGGTGTTGAACGTGGCGGGGAACTTGCGGACGAACTGGACGGCGGGCTTGCCACCGGTGAGGGGCAGCGTCTCCGCGGTGGCGGGACGGTGGGTGCCGCCGGTGTAGATGCCGAGCGCGTCGTGGTACTCGCCATTGGCCAGGAGCCGCGCGCCCATGAAGCCGGGCTTGTCTCCCGCGCCGAGCACCACCGCGCCCGCGCCATCCGCGAACAGGGTGCAGGTCTTCTTGTCCTTCCAGTTCACGTAGCGCGTCATGCCGTACGCGCCGACCACGAGGATGCGGTGGTAGCCGTCATCCGCGGCGAGGGTCTTCGAGCCCACGTCCAGCGCCGTCACCCACCCCGCGCACGCGCAGTTGAGGTCATAGGTGCCGGCGTTGGCGGCGCCCAGCTTGGCCTGCACCACGGAGGAGGTGGCGGGGCTCAGGTAGTCGGGCGTGTCGGTGGCGACGATGATGAGGTCCAGTTCCTCGGGCTTCGTCCCGGAGCGCTCCAGGGCCTGACGGGCGGCGGCGACACAGAGGTCACTGGTGGCCTCGGTGTCGGCCATGACGTGGCGCTCCTTGATGCCCACGTTCTGCTGGAGCCACTCGTCCACTGGCTCGCCGAGGATCTTCTCGACGTCCGCGTTGGTGAGGACCTTCTCGGGGACGTAACGGCCAGTGGCGAGGATCTGCGCGTATCGCATGTGCGGTCTTCTCAGCTCCGGGCGCTCCGCGCCGGGCGGCGCGCGGGACGCAGGGTGTTCTTCTTCTTGGCGGGGGCGGCCTTCGCGGGGCTCGCCTTGGAGGGGGTGGACTTGACGCTGTTGCGCGCGGGAGCGGCCGAGCGGGCATCCAATCCGTGGCGGATGAGGCCCATGGCGGTGTCGAGCACGCGCTCCAGGCCCGGGTCTTCTTCCCAGAGGACCCAGCGCATGCCGAGGAAGTCGGCGATGCCCATCAGGCAGTAGGCGAGCGCCTCCGGGTCCATGCGGCGCACTTCGCCCGCGTCCATGGCGATGGACAGGCCGTTGACGTAGCCCTTGGCGAAGCGGTCGTAGTAGCGGCGGTAGCAGTCGGCGTCGACGAACTCGGCCTGGCGCACGACGCGGTAGAGGTTGGGGTGCTGGCGGACGAACTGGAAGAAGGTGCGAAGGCCCTCGCGCTCCACGTCCATGCGGCTGTCGCACGCGGCGGTGGACTCACCGATGAGGCGGCGCAGGCGGGTGCCCAGGTCGTCGACGACCTCGACGAAGATGGACTGCTTGTCCGGGAAGTAGACGTAGAACGTGCCGAGCGCCACGCCGCCCTTGCGGGTGATGTCCGCGATGGAGGCGCGCTCGTAGCCCTTCTCTCCGAAGACCGACTCGGCGGCCTTCAGCAGCTTCGCACGCGTCCGCTGTCCTCGCGGCGTGACGGGTCCGGAGCGGTCTGGAGAAGTTGAAGGCCGATTCATGTTTCACCTAGCGGTAGCACCCGCTCGACGGGGTTGTCAAAGCGCGGAGAATGGCTCCGCGCGTCATGGACTGTGGGCGACGCAGGGCGTCACCTGGAGACCTCATGTCTCCACTCGGCGGAGCGTACCCCGAATGGCGCGGGGGTCAGTGGGGTGCTCACCGCCCTGTAAGAACATCCGTTCTGGCGAGGTGGCGCGACGCGCAACGTCCTCGTGGTGGAAATGGGTTCCTCGTAGCGTCGGAGGTCCTCGCCGCTGAAGGGAGACGCATGGTGCTCCGTCGGGCTGGTGCCTTCCTGCTCGCTTTGATGACTGCCTGTGGGACGGCGCGTGTCCCGCATACGGTCTCCAGCGAAGACGCGGTGGACGCCTGGTACTCGCAGCGGGTCGTCCCACTCGGCGGCGCCGACACGGAGCCCGTGGAGGTGGACAAGGAGGCGTTCACCCGGGCTGTTGCGCGATTGGCCCGAGAGGTCCGTCCCGGACGAATCTCTCCCGAGGCCGTACGGCAACTCCTCGAGCGGGTACCGGACTCCGAGCCCGCAACAAGCTCCGTGGGCGGTGGCCGCGTCTACCGGATGGCCCCGTTGGAGGTGCGCCCGGAGACGGCGGGGGAGGCGGAGCTGAAGCGGGAGTACCTGCGCTGGTGTCAGCGCGCACAGGGTGGCGGGGACTGCCTGCGCTTGCTGGTGGACGGACCGGTGCTGGGCAGCGAGGACCGGTACGCGGTGGCGCTCGCGCTCGCGATGGGCTCGGTGTTGGAGGAGACGCGGCATTCGCTCCGGGACATGGCGGACCCCGCGGCGGTGCTGTCGCTCGTGTTGTGGTCCGCCACGCTCTACTTCGTGCTCTGGGCACTACCCGAGCCGATTTCGAAGGGCGTGGGGGCGGTGCTGACGGTGGGCCTGCTGGCGTGGCTGGGCGTCGACACCGTCTGGGGGTTGATGCAGGGCTGGACGAGGCTGATGAAGGAGGCGGAGCAGGCCAAGACCTTCGGGGAGCTGGAGGAGGCCGGGGAGACCTACGGCCGGGTGATGGGGGAGAACACCGCGCGCGTGCTGGTGATGCTCGTCACAGCGGCCGTTGGCGTTGGCGCGGGGAAGCTCTCCAAGAAGATGCCCGGGATACCCGGCTACACCCAGGCCGCCGCGCAGGCCGAGGCCCAGGGAGGTGCGAGGCTCGCGACAGTGGCCGAAGTGGAGTCGGTAGCGGCGACCTCCGAGGGTGCCTTCTCCATCCTGGCGCGAAGGCCCGGCGCGCAAGCCTCTGCGCCTCCTGCGACGACGGGCTCGACGGCGCGAGTCCTCGTCCAACATCAGGGAGGAAATCAGCAGGTGGTCGTCAACGGGCAGCGCTGGCATGTGCCCGCTGGCAAGCCCGCCCACGCCATCCCCAAGAGCGACCCGGTCGGGGACCAGCTTCAGGCCGCCGCACTGCGGGCCGCGGAGAAGTGGAGGCCACAACTTCTGAGTGAAAAGGAGGCGCGCGCCATTCGCGCGGCTCTCGCGAAAGGAGAGCACTGGCTGGCACGCCTCCTCGAGAGACAGGCCCGAGGACGGTTCGTGGAGGACCAGTTGAAAGCCCAATTCCGACAGTTACGCTGGAGCAACCGAGGCGTCGACGCGATTGATCCTTCCACGGGCTACAGGTACGAGATTCTCTCGGGAACAGATTCCAACCTCGCGCTTCACGGGCAGCGGATGGCGGGCTTCCTCTTCCGGATGATTGGCTTCTAACCAAAGAGAGCACGGATGGCTCAGCTCAATATCGAGGGCAAGGTGATAGAGAACGAGCGGATTGTCCTCGGTCGTGAGGACATCGCCTTCCTCGGCCCGAACCTGACCCTTCGCGCCTGCACCGTGACGGTGAAGGTCACGGCCCGGAACCTGATTCTCATCCAGCCTCGGCTCATCGACTGCGTCATCGAGGTCAAGCAGGAGCTCAAGAACCTCCGCTGGTGCAAGGCGTTCCTGAAGGGCTGCCGCTTCACCGGCGTGATGAGCGGAAACGACTTCGGCCGATGGCCCTTCGACGAGGAGGCGGAGAAGAAGCTGGGAGGCATCGAGGACTGCGACTTCTCCGGAGCACGGCTCGACGCCTGCCGCTTCCTCGATTGTGACGTCGATACACTGAAGCTCCCATCCTGGCCCTGCTTCACCTTCCTGGACCCTACTCGCAGGCGGCAGGAACTGCTCGCCGCGCCCTGGCCCGGCACCAGCCGCATCGTCGTGGAATCCCTGGTGGAGGCACCTCCAGAGACCGTGGCCGCGACCTATTCGGCTCCCGCTGTCGCCAGGTACAGCGACACCACCGAGGAGGCGCTCCTCGCCGTCCTGCAAACACTCGACGGCGTGAGGCTCTGACGGGCAAGCACCCCCGTGGATACACTCAACCCCGAGGGGCCATGTCGGCGGAACCCACTCCTACCCGTTCGAGGTTCCTCCAGATGAAGCGACTCAGTCTCTGCGTGCTCGCGCTCTCGCTGGGGGGCTGCCATCTCTCGCGCGCACGCCCTCAAGCACCCCTCGCGCCTCCCGAGGTCGCGGACCGCATCCAGTTCCCCTCCTGGGCCAAGGACGCCTCCATCATCGTGGAAGGACACCAGCTCAAGGCGCTCCAAATCGCCCTGGAGGACTACCTGCATCCGGGAACGTCCCCGCCCAAGGACGCCGATGCCATGACCCGGTGCCTGCACTCGCTCGACACCTATGACGCCTGGTTGGTGCGTGGAGAACGGATGACGTTCGTCCACTTCATGCCCAACGAAGCAGAGCGCTGCGGCCTCAAGCCCGAGGTCATGGACCCCGGCGCGAGCTACGCCATCAGCGACGACGGCGTCATCTTGAAGCGGGACTGACCCGAGGCATCACACCTCGACGCGGCAGGTGCCCGAATGGTTCGATGCGTGGACCATCCTGGGGGAGCCCACTCCATGAAGCGCCCGTCGTCCCTGCCGCTCTCGCTGCTCCTCGTCGCCCTGCTCGGCGCGGGCTGTGCCTCCACGCCCGCCGCGAAGAAGTACACCCCGGTCGACACGGGCAACGCCTTCCTGTGGGAAGTGAAGGACCCGCGCGGCGGCACCGCGTACCTCGTCGGCTCCATCCACATGGGCAAGGCCGGCGCCCTCACCCTGCCCTCCTCCATGGAGTCCGCCTTCACCAAGGCCCACGTCCTCGCTGTCGAGGTGGACACCACCCGGACGGACGAGGCCGCCATGCAGAAGCTCGTGCGCGAGCTGGGCACCTTCCCCGAAGGACAGAGCCTCTCCCAACGCCTGGACCCCAGCACCCGCGACCTCTTGAGCCGCGCCGCCACGCGCCTGGGCGTGCAACCCCAGGGACTGGAGCGCCTGCGCCCCTGGCTCGCCGGCATCGTCCTCAACAACCTGGAGTTCAAGGCCGCAGGCTACGAGCAGGGCCACGGCGTGGACCGAGCCTTCCTCGACCGCGCCCACGCCGCCCACAAGCAGGTGCTGGAGCTGGAGACCGCCGAAGCTCAGTTCCGCATGCTCTCCGGCACCCCCGACAACCTCCAGGACCTCATGCTCCGAGACCAGCTCCGCCGCGAACAGGGCCCCGGTGAAATCGTCGAGGCGCTCACCTCCGCCTGGAAGGCCGGCGACGCGGACGGCATGGCGGGCCTCCTCCTCGAAGGCGCCAAGGACACCACCTACCGCCCCGTCTACGAGCGCGTCTTCTTCGAGCGCAACGTGCAGATGGCCTCACGCCTGGAAGCCCTGCTCACCGAGCCTCGCGTGCACCTGGTCGTCGTGGGCGCCGGCCACGTCGTCGGCCCCGAGGGCATCGTCGCCCTCCTCCAGAAGAAGGGCCACTCGGTGCGCCAGCTCCCCCGCGAAACACCCATCGACTGACTCCGTGAAGAGCATCTCAAGTGATTCGGTCATTCGTTTCGAATGACTCTCTTCGGGCCAGTGCACCGCGCCGCTCGGCCCTCCGCGTCCGCACGGCGTCCCAGCGCCCCTCTGCCCAGTCCTGTCCCCTCCAGATAAGCTAACCCTGTGTTTCGAGCATTCCGCGCGAAACCATGGAGGTAGTCATGCGAGCAATCTGGATGGTGGTCCTGGCCTTCAGTCTGTCGGCGTGTGGTGGAATCGAAGCGGGCGACGGGGCGCTCTCGGAAGGCGCCGAGAACAGCGTGCAGACCGAGCAGGTGTCCTCCGAGCTCGCCGGCGTCTGCGAGTCCCTCGTCGGCACCTTCTGTCGCCCTGGCGCGGTCACCAACTGCACCTGGAACGACGGCGCGGAAGGCGAGTGCGAGTGTCAGCGCACGCCGTTCAACAAGTGGCTCTGCAGCTACAACGGCTGACCGCGGTCCAGGGGCTCCTCCTCAAGGGAAGGGCCCCGCCGCACCTGTGACGCCCGCCTCCGGGTCCGCCCGTCGAGGCCGCGCTCCACGCATCACCCGCGAGGCGAATGCCCGCACCAGACCCCGCGTGCAGACAACCCCCTGCGCCCCTGACTCCCCGTGAGCAATCTGCCCTCCGAGCGACCTCCCACGTCATTCGGACTTGCGATTTCGCCCCACTTGCTTATTTTGCATGCCAAATTTAATTTAGCTGTCGAAACCTCAAGGCACTTATAAAAATAAGGTCCATCCCGCCCATGCCCTTGGATGAGCTCGACTTCCGCCTGGTGGACCTGCTGCAGCGCGACGGCCGCGCGACGCAGTTGGAGCTCTCCCGAGCGGTGGGGCTGTCCCAGCCAGCGGTGGCCGAGCGCATCCGCAAGCTGGAGGAGCGGGGCGTCATCACCGGCTACGCGGCGCGCGTCGACGCGACGAAGCTGGGCAAGGACATCACCGCCTTCATCGGGGTGAGCATCGAGCATCCGAAGTACTTCGAGGGCTTCGCCAAGAAGGTCCTCGCGCTGCCGGACGTGTTGGAGTGCCACCGCGTCGCCGGGCAGGACTCGTACCTCGTGAAGGTCAAGACGGCGAACACGCGGACGCTCGACTCGCTCCTCGTGGAGACGCTGCGCACCATCGCGGGCGTCACCCGTACCCAGACAACCATCGTCCTGTCTTCCATCAAGGAGGACACGCATGTCCGCGTGCCTCCCGAGCTCGCCAAGGAGAGTGAAAGATGAGCGCCGACGCCATGAGCGCACCCCTTCCCCCGCCACCGGTCTGGCGACTCGCCCAACGCATGTCGCGCATCAAGACGTCCGCGGTGCGCGAAATCCTCAAGGTGGCCGAGCGCCCGGACATCCTCTCCTTCGCCGGCGGTCTGCCCGCCCCGGAGCTCTTCCCCCTGGAGGCCATCGCCGAGGCGCACGCCCAGGTCATGGCCCAGGAAGGCCGCGCCGCGCTCCAGTACAGCACCACGGAGGGCTACGCCCCGCTGCGCGAGTGGATCTGCACGCACCTGGCTCGCGCCGGACGCGTGTGTGACGCGGACCAGATTCTCATCACCAACGGCTCGCAGCAGGGCATCGACCTGGTGGCCAAGGTGCTCCTGGACCCGGGTGACCTGGTCATCGTGGAGAACCCCAGCTACCTCGCGGCGCTGCAGACGTTCGGCGGCTACGAGGCGAAGTTCGCCACCGTCGAGAGCGACGACGACGGCATGCGCATCGACGACCTGGAGCGCGTGCTGGCCACGCACAAGCCCAAGATGCTGTACGTCGTCGCCAACTTCCAGAACCCCAAGGGCACCACGCTGGCGCTGGAGCGCCGCAAGGCCCTGGTGCGGCTGGCGCAGCAGCACCGCTTCCTCATCCTCGAGGACGACCCGTACGGCGAGCTGCGCTTCCGGGGCGAGCACCTGCCGTCGCTGGCCGCCTTCGACGACCAGGGCGTCGTCGTGTCGCTGGGCACCTTCTCCAAGACGCTGGCCCCGGGCCTGCGCATCGGCTGGGTGGCCGGCCCGCGCGACTTCGTGCGCAGCCTCACCATCGCCAAGCAGTCCACCGACCTGCACACCGCCACCGTCGCCCAGCGCGCCGTGGTGAAGCTGTTGCAGAACTTCGACTACTACAAGCACCTGGACTCGCTGCGCCCGGTCTACGGGGAGCGCGCCAACACCATGCTGGACGCGCTCAAGGCGCACATGCCCGAGGGCATGAGCTGGACGCACCCCGACGGCGGCATGTTCCTGTGGGCGAAGCTGCCCCCCGGCATCAGCGGCGACACCCTGCTGCCCCGAGCCGTCGAGCAGAAGGTCGCCTTCGTCCCGGGCAGCCCCTTCTTCGCCATGAACCCGCGCTCGGAGTTCATCCGCCTCAACTACTCCAACCGGCCGCCCGACCTGATTGTCGAGGGCATGCGCCGGCTGGGCGCCGTCATCTCCGGCGCCCTGTAGCCCCGCGCTGACACACCAAGGCCGTGCCGCGCCGCGTCGGAGTTCCCGACGCGGCGTTTTCATTCCCGCCTGAGTTGAATACCGATTCAGGTTTCAACTCCTTCGGCGCTGGCCAGGGAGGGCCGGGTTGCGTAGCCTGCGCGGCGGGTTTCAACGGCGGCACGGCCCCCCCAGGGTTCCCCAGCCGCTCCCAACACACCGGAGAGACAGACACATGCAGCTCAAGGACCTGAAGGTGGTGGTGACGGGTGGTGCCCAGGGCATGGGCGCGCACTTCGCGCAGCGGCTGGTGGAGGCGGGCGCGCAGGTGGCCGTGGGCGACGTCAACGAGGAGAAGCTTGCGGCGCTGCCCGCGGGCATCCACCGCCGCAAGCTGGATGTGTCCTCGGAGGACGACATCGTCTCCTTCGTGAGCTGGGCGCACGGCGCGATGGGCGGGCTCAACGGCCTCATCAACAACGCGGGCATCCTGCGCGACGCGCTGCTGGTGAAGAAGGACCGGACCACGGGCCAGGTGAAGAAGCTGTCCACCGCCGACTGGAACACCGTCATCGGCGTCAACCTCACGGGCGCCACGCTGATGGTGCGCGAGGTGGTGGCGAAGATGGTGGAGACGGACCAGGGCAACGGCGTCGTCGTCAACATGTCGTCCATCGCCCGGCACGGCAACCGCGGTCAGTCCAACTACGTGTCCGCCAAGGCGGCGCTCGCGGCGAACACGGTGACGTGGTCGCGCGAGTTCGGCCCCTTCGGCATCCGCGTGGGCGCGGTGGCCCCGGGCATGATTGAGACGCCGATGACGCAGGGCATGAACCAGAAGGCTCGCGACGCGCTGGTGGCCTCGATTCCCGTGGGCCGCATCGGCCTGCCCGAGGATATCTGGCTGGCCGTGAAGTTCATCCTTGAGTGCGACTACTTCAACGGCCGCACCATCGACGTGGACGGCGGCCTCAACTTCTAGGCCGCTCCGGGCCGTGTCCCCAGCGGGCGTGGGGACGCGGCTCGCACGGGTCGCCCGACGCACGCGTCGTGCTCCATACGGAGCAGACGCTTCGCGCTCGGGCTGGGCTCGACCAGACGGGCACCTCGCGACGTCGCGGCTCCTTCGCCGGAGCCGACGAGCCGGGCACCTCGCGACGTCGCGGCTCCTTCGCCGGAGCCGACGAGCCGGGCACCTCGCGACGTCGCGGCTCCTTCGCCAGGACTGGCGGAGCACGCGCCCGCGACATGCGGACGCGACAGGCCCTCGCCCTCTACCTTCGGCTGACGTCGCCCACGCGCGTCTGGTGCAGCAGCACGGGCTCGCCCTTGTAGAGCAACTTGTAGGCGCCGTAGCTGCCGAGCACGTGCTTCACGTACTCGCGCGTCTCGTCGAAGGCGATGTGCTCCACCCATTCGTCCAGCTCGGCTTGCGGCAGCGCGTGACGCCAGCGGTCCACCGCGCCGGGCCCCGCGTTATAGGCGGCCACCGCGTACGCCATGTTCCCGCCGAAGCGGTTGAGCAACTGCCCCAGATAGGCCGAGCCCAGTCGGACGTTCTGCGAGGGCTGGAGCAGCGCCGCCTCTCCCACCTCGCCCAGCTTCAGCGAGCTGGCCACCTGCCTCGCCGTCGCGGGCATGAGCTGCGCGAGCCCCAGCGCCCCCGTGGCCGAGCGCGCCTGCGGACGGAAACGGCTCTCCTCGCGGATGAGGCCCTGCATCAGGTCCGGGTCCACCTTGGAGGCGCGAGCGTAGCGCTGGATGACATTCCTGAACGCCAGCGGCCACGTCGCCTCCCACACGGGACGCGACGCCGCGCTCAGTGGGCCCTGCACTTCCTGGCGCAGTGACTCGCGAGCCACCTGCCGCGCGGCCCGCTTGCGCCCCGTGCGCAGCACCGTCTGGTAGAGCAGGCGCGCGGGCGCCTCGGCCAGCCCCCGCGAGTTCACCGCGAGCAACTCCTCCGCCGCCCCCGGCTGTCCCAGACGAATCAGCTCCACCCCCGCCGCGAAGCGCGCGTCATGGCGCAGCGGCCCGGGAGGTAGCGGCCACACCTCGTCCGGCGGCGGCACGTCACCACCGGCCCCGGGAGGCGGCGCCAGGCGTGTCAGTCGCTCCGGCGCCAGCAACGCCAGCCGCGAGCGCGCCAGCATCCCGTACCAGGTCGCGGGTCGCTCGGTGGCCAGTTGCTCGTAGTCGTCGAGCGCCGTCGCGTTCGTCAGGGGCACGGGCTCCCGCACACGCGCGCGCCAGTAGCGGGAGCGCCACAGCGCCTCGTCCGTGCGCGACGCCGCGGGCAGCTTCTCGACGGCCTCCAGCGCGGCCAGCGCCTCGGCGGGAGCCTCGCGCCGGGAGTGCAGCCAGAAGGCCCGGAAGAGCGCCTCCGACGCGAAGTTGCCTCCCGGGTAGCGCCGCGCCGTCTCCTCATAGCGTGCCAAGGCGTTGTCGAGCTGGCCCGTACGTTGGAGGAGCCACGCCTCGAAGAACAGGGCGTCATCGGCATAGCCGTGCTCAGGGTAGTCACGCGCGAGCGTCGCATAGGTGCTGATGGCGGCCTTGGGGTCCACCACCGACTGCGAGTAGCCCAGCACGTAGAGGGCCTGGGGCCGCTGCTCGGCGGACATGCACTTCTCCGCCACGGGCGAGAGGAGCTGGATGGCGCGGCGGTGTTGCCGGTCCTTGCGCAACGCGCGCCCGTAGGCGAGGTGCGCACGACAGGACAGCTCGTCGGGCAGGTCCACCGAGGACATCACGCCCCACAGCATGTCCATCGCGGCGGCGTGGCGGTGCAGCTCCACCAGCGCCTCACCCCGGCGCACCTTCCACTTGGTGGGCAACGGCAGGCCCTGCAGCCGCTGCCGGGCACGCTGCGCCTCGCGCGACAGGGGATTGGTGGCCCACACCTCCAGGAGCGCGCGGTGCTCGACGTTGTAGAGCCCCTGGACGCGCGCCAAATCACAGATGGCCAGCAGCGCCTTCATCCGCAGCGCATCCGGCCCACGCGCCTGTCGGCTGTCGATGAGTTCTTGAAGCGCCTGCAGCGCGCCAGGGATGTCCTTCCGACGCTGCAGGACGCGCGACAGACTGAAGCGCGCCTCCGCGTAGAGCGGCGAGCCCGAGCTCACCTCGCGGTACTGCGACGCCGCCAACTCCAGCCGACGCAGCTTCTCATTCGCCTGCGCCGCCCACAGCAGGCAGTGGTCCTTCAGCGGGACGTAGTCGACAGCCAGCGCGGCGAACTCGTCCGCGGCGGTGGCGTAGTCCCGAGCGAACATCGAGCTCTGCGCGCGCAGGAAGCGGACCGGCAGCGTGGGCTCCTCGTCCTCGAGCAGCGCACGCGCGCGAGCATGGCGCCCCCGGCGCAGCTCGGCCCGCGCCTTGGCGAGCACGCCTTCCGCGAAGTAGGGCGCGAGCTGCTCGGGCCCAAAGGACACCACCGACAGCTCCGCGCC
Source organism: Myxococcus sp. CA040A (assembly GCF_013336725.1). Lineage (NCBI taxonomy): Bacteria > Pseudomonadati > Myxococcota > Myxococcia > Myxococcales > Myxococcaceae > Myxococcus > Myxococcus sp. CA040A. Next base: position 528,616 of record NZ_JABUMR010000006.1, read on the forward strand.
CGACGGCTGCTCCGCCGGCGTGTCGAGCAGCTGCTCCAACTGCTCCTCCGACAGCACCTCACCCGGCCCGTCATCCTCGGGCGACTGCGCCCGAGCGGAACCCGCGCCGCCCACCAGGCCCGCGAAGGCCACGCACATCGCCATGGCACCTACGCGCAGCCGACGTCGTCCATCCATGCATGCCCTCTTCCGCGAATCGGGCCACTGAGGATTTGCACGCCGGGCGGACTTGGGACCGGGTGACACGCGCGTCGAGCGCGCACGCGTCGTCCAGGCGATACACGCGCGCGCTGTGTCCACGCGTCACTGCACGAAACACGACGGAGCACGGCGCCACGCGTGGGCGCGTCCGCGCGGGAGTGGGGCGGAAGACCACCCGCGGAGCCTCACGCACCGGGCGACACGACGGAGCCGCTCACGTCACCTCTTGAGGAGCGCGCCGCCTTGGACGCGGACGAACGCGCTCAGGCCGACGTGGACACGGAGGGGTTCGCCAGCTCCGCCTTCACCCGCTCCGCCAGCGCGCGGTTCAGCGCCTCATAGGAGGACTGGAGCGTCTTCAGCATGCGCCCCGCCACCCACGTCACCACGCCGCTGAAGTCCTCACCGTGGACCAGCCGCGTCCCCGTGCCCTCGGCGGACAACAGGAAGAAGTGTCGCCCATGCATCACGCCCGGAATGCCGCCCGTCCACTCGAGCGCCCCCGGCCGCTCCACGCGCGTCATCGTCGCCGTGAAGCCATACACCTGCCCCAGTCCCCCCGGCGGGCGGACCTTCATCTTCACGTGCGCCCCGCGCTCCACCCGCCCTCGCGCCTCCACCATCAACGGGTTCCACGTGGGATAGCGGGCGAAGTCTCCCAGCACCGCCCACACCGCCTCGGGCGGCGCATCGATGAAGGCCTCGGTCCTCAGTCGAAACATCTTTCTCCCCGCGCCCCTCGCCACTGGCGACTGGAAGCCACCCCCAGCCCGGCCGTTGTCCTCTTTCGACTGCCCCACGACGCCCACATGCCCCGCGGGGCGATTGCGGGATGACATGAGAATCGCGACTTTCTACGTTAATCAGGAAGAAGCGGAGAGCCCGTGCGTTTCCCGGAAAGGAGGCGACGACGTCCCCTCCCCTTCTCCCGCGCGAGCAGCCCACGGGCATCGCGCATGGTGGGACAAACCACCGCGGGCCGCCCTCCGCAGCATCGGATGGGGAGCCCAGACCAGGGGTGCACGGCGAGGGGCACCCACCGCTAGTAGAGGTCGACGGGCATCATCGCGCCCGCCTCGAACTCCGGAGCACGCCGCAGCTGGTCCAGCACGCGCGGCGCGCAGCGCAGGTGGAGCATGGGCAACGAGCCCGGCTCGCTCACCGAACGCACGGAGCCCAGGAGGTGGTGCGCCTCGAGCCAGCGCATGAAGCTCTCGTGGAAGCGAGCGCTCTCCGCCAGCCCGGCCCGTTGGACCTCCGCCCGTGACAAGGGCGGAGGACGGACAGGGGTGTGCCCTCGAGGCGCCTTGGGCTCCTCGCGAGGCATCACCGTGATGTCTATCCACTCCGGCTGCGTCCTCGCCCCGGCCATGCCGGGCAGCGGACGGACCGCCGAGGAGACGCGGGGCATGCCCGCAGCGAAGCCGTCCCCCGGCTCGCCAATCTTTCTGCTCATGGCCTCATCCTCCCCCGGGCCCGGCGCTCCACTGGCGCCGACCCCGGCTTCAACCCACCGCCGTCACCTGAATACAGCCAGGCCCTTGCCTGTCCGGTGTCCGCTTGAGCGAGGAAGTTTGACCGCATTGGCCAAAATCAAATCCCGCACCTCGAGCGCCGTCAAGTCAGGGGCACGACACCGATAGAGCGCCGCGATACCCGCTACATAAGGCGCCGCCATGCTCGTGCCACTCATTCGCTCGTAGAACGCCTGATTGTTGCAGCGCCTTTCAGTGCTGGAATACACGTTGACTCCGTAACCCATGATGTCGGGCACGACGCGGCGCTCCACGACACCGCTGGCGGAGAAATGAGCCACGTTGCGCTCGAAGTCGACTGCACCAACGGCCAGGGACTCATCAAAGGCGGCTGGATAACCAACCGTGTCGGGTCCACTGTTGCCTGCCGCGACAACAGGCAGGACGTTGCTGTCGAGCAGTCGACGAATCATCGTCTGGAGCGCGCGCTGGTTGAGCTTGTAGTCCGCCTCGGAGATGCCCGGCGGCGGCTTGAGCGGGAAGCCCAGCGAGAGATTGACGACGGCGGGACGGGTGACGTTCTGCGGGCTGCTGAACTGGTGCAGCAGCCACTCCATGCCGGCGGCCACGCGGCCCAGGCTGGTGCGGATGGTCTCCGATTCGATGACGGACGCGACGTAGAGGTCGACCTCCGGAGCAACGCCGTGGTGAGTGCCCGCGGCGATGCCACACACGTGCGTGCCGTGGCCATCCGGGTCGAAGCCGCGGATGTCGCGTGCCGGATTGTGCGGCGAGTTGGGGAACAGCGACACATAGCGGAACTGGATGACCTTGGCGGCGTGCTCGGGGTGGTCGGCGTCCACGCCGGTGTCGAGCACGCCAAGCAACACTCCGGCGCCGCGGATGCCCTGGGCGTGGGCCAGGGGCACACCGCTCTCCTCGGGCCACTCGCGTTCGGCCAGCGAGCTCATGCCCCGGTTGCGCGGACCGGACTGTCCCGCCGACACGGGGCCGGGGAAGGACAGGGGCACAACGTCGGGGATGAACTCGAAGTCCGCGGACAGCTCGCCGCGCGCTTCGGCCTCCGTGGCCTCCGAGTAGAAGTGGGCCATGGTGGCGCCGATGAGCGGCATGAAGCGGAAGCTGCCCGCCTCGCTGCCGGTCTGCTCCGTCACGGGCGAGCCCGGCAGCGGCGTCGTCGAGGCGTCGGCGCCGCGCGTGGTGGGGCGCTTGATTTTGGACCCCTTCGCCACGCGCTTGCGCTCTTCCTGGCCGCTGACGGCCGGACGCGGGCCGGGCAGCGTGGCCGAGCGCAGGCCCAGCGACGACAGGGTGTCCGGTGCGCGGTTGGCGACCGCGAAGCGAAGTGCCGTGGTGCGCGGCAGCACGCGCTCGCCTTGCTGCGTACCGCGAGGCCCGACGCGGGCCTGCGTTTCGATGGACTCCTTGGGAACCAACAGGTAGGACTTCATGGGTTGTCTACTCCTTGAACGACCGTGCAACGCTGGCGGCGTGAGGCAAGGGCCACCGGCACCCAAGCTGCGTCCGCCGCGCCCGGAGCCTCGCGAGCCCGGCGGATGTGGATGGCGCGCGCTGAGCGGCGCCGAACAGCCGGGTCCTCCACCCCGGCGCATGAGACCTCCTCGCTGCGTGGGGCAGCCCTCCGGCCCCCGACTCCCCAGGACTTCAAGGACGCCACCGCGCCCTCGCGTGCGAGCCCACGCACACCCCGGCCCGTCGCCGTCACTGGCGCCCGACCTGCGGTGGCTGGGGTTCGCCCTTCCATGGCTTCGCGCTCTCCTCCAGGAATCCCTGAACCCATTGTGAGATTGGACAGGACGGGCCTGACAATTAAACCAGGGATTCCATGCTGTAGACGCACGAGCCCCCCTGAATCGGTCCTAACGGGACTTTCCGGAGCGTCGGGAAGTATGAAGGAGGCCCCCCTGACTGCTCGGAGCGTCACACGAGCGGTGTCCGCCAGCCGACCTGGGGTGTCGGAGGAGGCGGGGAGGGAGGGGGAAGTTCGCGCCCCCACAATTGTTCGCCTACGTCCCCCACGACGGATTAAGTGGGTGGGACGGTACGCCCCCTGGAGCCATCGACGTGATTCCCTACTGGCATGCCCCTTCGCTGAAGCTGGGGCCCCTCACCATCGAGCCCTTCGGCATCTTCGTCGCCGTGGGCATCCTGCTGGCCGCGCGGTTGCTCGGTCGCCAGGCGCAGCGCCAAGGGTTGGACCCGACGCCGCTCGCCGACTACGCCCCCTGGGGCGTGGGCGTGGGCGTGCTGGTGGGCCACTGGGTGCACCTGTTCTTCTACCACCCGGAGGAGCTGGCCAAGGGGCCGCTCCAGATTCTGAAGGTGTGGGACGGGCTGTCGTCCTTCGGCGGCCTGGTGGGCGGCATCATCGCGGCCATCTTCTTCTTCCGACACCGGAAGCTGCGCTTCAACGACTACGCGGATGCGTTCGCCCTGGGCGTGGCGCCGGGCTGGGCGGTGGCGCGGCTGGGCTGCTTCGCGGTGCATGACCACCCGGGCGTGCGCACCGACTTCTTCCTCGCGGTGGCGTTCCCCAACGGGGCCCGGCACGACCTGGGCATGTACGACGCCATTGCCCTCTTCCTCATCTCCGGCCTGCTGTACGCGCTGCGCGACGTGGAGAAGATGAAGGGACGGCTGCTGCCGCTGCTCTCGCTGCTGTACGCCGCGTGCCGGTTCAGCTTCGACTTCCTGCGCGCCACGGACATGAACTACGTGGACGCGCGCTACTTCGGCCTGACGCCCGCGCAGTACGGCTGCTTCGCGCTGGTGGCCTATGGCGTGTGGGGGCTGTTGCGCCGCCGCGAGTCGCGCGCGCCTTCAGCGCCACCCGGGAACACGCTGGGCGCGGCGCGGTAGGCAGGACGTCGTTCCCCGAGGCCCTCGCGGTGGTTCGCGAGGGCCTTCCGCTGTCCGGACCGCGTGACGTCGCCGCGCCCGGGTGCTCCGCTCGACTCACGCGGGCGTGGGCATGCGCACGGCGGAGAGCTTGCGCTGGGTGAGCACCGAGTGGATGTGCGCGATGCGGCCGTCCGCGCCCAGCTCCACTCGCACCACCGCGCGCGTGGCGAGCAGCGGGTCCTTTCCGGGCGGGTACACCAGCACCAGCGCGGGCAGGCCATTGAGCCACTGGAGCTCCACCGCGAGGGGAGTCCCGCGCTGCTCCATCAGCCGCGTCAGGAACGTCAACACGCGCTTGGGGCCCACCAGGGGCACGTGGGCCGCGCGCACCTCGCCCCTCCCGTCCGTCAGGGTCAGCACGTCGTGGGCGAGCAGCGCCTCGGCCGCCTCCACGTCTCCGGCCAATAGCGCGCCGAGGAAGCCTTCGAGCGCCGCGCGGGTGCGTTGTTGGAGGTCTTTCGTCGGCAGGCAGCGCGCGCCGTCATAGGCCGCCATGGCCGCTCGGGCGCGGTGATGCACGACCTTCACGTTGGACTCGGTCATGCCCAGCGCCTCGGCCACCTCGTGCACGGTGGAGTCGAACACGTCGCGCAGGAGCAGCACGGCGCGCTGCTTGGGTGTGAGGGCCTCCAGCGACAGCAGGAACGCGAACGAGACGCTCTCCAGCAGTTCGTAGCGGCCCTCCGTCGAGCCGCCGCCCGGCAGCCGCGCCTCCACCGCGGGCGGCACCTCCTCGTCACCGGTCTCCAGCGGCGAGGGCAGCCAGGGACCGATGTAGCCCTCGCGTCGTCGGCGGCGCAGGGCGTCTCGCGAGAGGTTCACCGCCACGCGCGTCAGCCAGGGGCGCAGCTCCTCGTGACGCTCTGGAGGGGAGGTCAGCGCGCGGGCGAAGGTCTCCTGCACCAGCTCGTCCGCGTCCGCGGCCACGCCGGTCATGCGGTAGCACAGCCCCCAGAGGTAGCGCTCGTGCTCCCGTGCCGCCCGTGCCAACGCGCCGTGCTCCTGGTCCGCCATGTCTCAGGCTCCCACCGCGAGGCGCGGCTCCTCGTGGCGCTGGCGCAGCAGCGCGCGCTCCACCGACTCCGCGCTGGCGAAGGATGCGTCGACCAGCAGGCCCTCGTCGCCCACCCAGTCTCCCACGCGGTAGAGGCCGCGCACGTGAGGCACCTCCGACGGCGGGCGGCCCGCGAGTCCTCCCGACTTCGCCGTGGGAATCCGGTGGCTCACCACCAGCGAGGGTCGGAAGCGCCGGGCGACGAGGTGCGCGCGCCAGCCGGGTTGCAGCACGTCCATCACCGCCTCCAGCTCGGCTTCAGTCGCCTCGGTGTCGGGCGTCGCGAGGTACTTCATGACGTGCACCATGGCGCCTCCCTCCGGCCCCAACTTCGCGACGGCCGAGTGCACGGAGACGTACCATGGACCATCGATGCCGAGCGCGAACAGCGCCTCGGGCCTGGGCAGGCGCGACAGGCCGAGTTCCAGCGTGGCGGCCTTCACCGGCGTCGACTCGGCGGCCTCTCGCGCGAGCACGGTGTCTTCGGGCAGGAGGCTGGACACGTCGCCCGGGCTGCCGGCCAGCACCACCGCGTCCGCGGCGCGCACCGTGCCGTCGCCCATTCGCAGGCCCTGGACCTGGCCCGACTCGAGGACGACACCGTCGACTCGCGCGGAGAGTTCCAGCGTGACTCCGGCTTCACGGGCGACGGACTCCACCGACGACACGAGCGCGGCCCAGCCGTCGTCGAGGTAGAGCACGTTCGCCTCGAGCGCGAGCTGGAGCTGCGTCACCGCGACCTGCGCGCTCAACGCGTCCAGGTCTCCGCAGTAGGTGGCCACGCGAGCCAGTGTGGCGATGACGGCGCGCACGTCATCGCGAGACAGGCGCGTGTTCAGCCACTCGCGCAGGGACACGTGCGCCAGGGTGTCCGGGTCGATTCGAGGGAGGCTCGCGAGGAGCCGGGCCATCTCCAGTTTGCCGGGCAGGCTCAGCACATCCGTGGTCATCAGCGACACGGGGCCACGAGGCAGGGTGTGCAGCCGGCCCGCGCGCAGGGCGTAGGCCGCGCCCGACTGGCCAGGGATTCCGCCCTGGGGCTTCACCCCGAGGCGGCCAAGCACCCGCAGGCCGGCTCCCGCGCGGTAGAGGGCGTGTGGCCCCAGGTTGAAGCGGAAGCCCTCCACGTCCGATGTCTGCGCGCGTCCTCCCAGGTGTTTGGAGCGCTCGTACAGCGTCACCGCGCAGCCGCCGCGCGCCAGCAGGGCCGCCGCCGTCAGTCCCCCCAGCCCGCCGCCCACCACCGCCACCTTCTTCGCTTCCATGTCCGCCCTCCGTCGAGTCATGCCCGGGAAAATCCCGAGCACTCGACGACTCCACGAAAATGGGGGGCGAAAGGTTACACAGGCTCGACGAACACCTCCGGGGCCCGGGGCTCACACCTGGGTGACGAGGGGCTTCAACAGCCCTGCCCGGTCCAGTTGCTCGCGCACCGCCTCGGCCAACGCCATGTGCTCCGGATTGCTGACCGTGAAGCGCTCGGGCGTGAGGATGATGAGGGTGCCTTTATCCCCGACAGGTTCGACACGCACGGTGGCGGGAAGCGGCGGCACCGTGCCTCGATGTTGGGACAGGTAGGTCATCCATCCCACGAACGTGCCCGGCGTCGCGAACTCCGACACCAGGTCCCGATGCGCGATGGACGTGGCCACGCCCCATCCGGGCTCCCACGCCTCAACCGTCGCGCGAAGCGTCTGTGAGAGCACGGGCGTTGTGACAACACGCGCCCTGGCATCGTCCGTGGTCGGGAGGTCCATCACGCAAAGGTCCGGCAAGAGTTCCGAAGTGGAACCGCAGGAGAACCTCAGACTCGTGCTCGCCCCGTCCGGCTCACCATTCCAGGCAGAGAAGGAGACCCCTGTCGCGTCACGCCGATATTTCGTCGTGAAGAGGCTCAGCAAGGACTCCTCATTCGTCGCGACTGGATGCATGAGGGACTCCGCCCGAAAGCCCGCCTTTTCAAACCATGGGCTGAAAGTCGGCTCGGTGGCGGCGAGCAGCCGCAGGAAGGTCGCGGCACGTCGAGCGTACGCATCGACGGGCTCGACTCGACCGGGCCAATAGGCCCCCAGGTAGTACTTCTCCTTCATTTGCGTTCACCTACGACGGCCTCTTTGCTTGATCGATCACTTCATCGGCCCCGAGCACCCCTCGGCCATATCGAGTGCCTTCCGCGAAGGAATCTCTCCGGGGATGCAGTAGTGTCCATGCCAAGTGACCGGGTCGTATTAGAGCCATCCATTCCCAGAGGCGGGTTGCTCAGTGGTCGCATTGGCTCGGTGAAGGATGATGGCAGCAGCTCCAAGCCCCGGTGTTCACACATCCGTGAGCGACAGCCCCGTCGCCCCAACACGCATCAGTGCATCTCGAAGGTCCTCGGAGATGATGAGGGCTCCGGGCCAGCCTTCCGGCCGAAAGACCCGGGTCTCGCCCACTTTCGAGGCATCGATTCGAAGACCACGCACAGAGGCATACTGGCCCACCTTCTCGGGCACTCCGTCCTCGGGCAGCCAGCGCTGAATCCTCGATGCCTTCTCGTCGATGCAGCGGATGAGGCGGGTGGCCACCAGGATGAGATACGCATCCTCATGCTTGTCGATGTCCACTGGGATGAGCTGAACGTCGTCGGGCGCCTGCTCGGTGAAGACCGTCGCGACCTTGACGTGCACCACCGGGATTCGCACTCCCGCCTCGGTGAAGTCCAGGGGGCGGCCCGGCTCTTCGATGGGCAGTCGCAAGCGACCTTCCACGGGGACGGGCGCGCCCAACCGGAAGCACTCGGGCTCCTTCACGGCACGACCCCAAACGTCGACGGGCATCCCCAGATGCCAACGCCTGGGAGCCTGGACATCATCATGCAGTTCGAAGAAGCGCCGGGACATGGAGAGAACCTACGGTGTTGCTCCGCGAGTGACGAGCAGGTTCAACTCCGTCCCCGGAGTAGCGACCTCCCGTGCGAGTCGCCGTAAGGCGCCTTGCAGGGCAGCTCGGCAGGACAGCACCGTTCGACAGGTCAGCGTCGCCGCATCCAGCTCCTCGAAGACCAGCTCGTGGTAACGCTGCGGGTGCGGCCCCCGATGCCCCTTAAGGGGCACGATGTTCTCGGGGTCCTTCAGCTCCATCCCTGCCTTCTGGAAGATGTGCCGGAACCTGGGAGTCCAGGGTCCTCCTCGGACCGAAGAGATGCCGTTCTTGTCCGTGGCGAGATGATGTTGATGCGGACGTGAGCCACCTCGCGGCGCACGCGCCGACATGGCCACCGCTGTCGGAACCAGCACCACCGTGAGTCCCGTGGTGGTCGCCGCGACAGACTGAACCCCACCCAGTGCGGCATACGAGAAGCCGGCCTGCGCCTCCACGGCGAGCGCCGCCTGCGCGGAACCCGGCAACCCCACTGACTTCGCCGCCAACCCCGCCGTACTCCCGATGGCTGCGGTCGCCAGCATGACGAAGACACGAGCGGCGTTCTCTCCCAGCACCTCGCCGTACTCTCCCGCCGCTTCACTGAGCTGCGCGAACGTCCTGGATGAATCCACCTTCCGCACCAACAATACCCAGCCGTCAATGAGGCGGAGCACCGTGTCTACGCCCAGATAGGCGATGGCGGCAGCAGTCAAGGTCGCCGCGAGGCCTTTAGAAATGGGTTCGGGCAACGACCACAAGAGCATGTACATCGTGACGGAAGCCAGGACGGTAGCTTGAAGGACGTCAGGGTCCACCATGCCCTCCAAGGCCTCGGCCGTCTCGGTCCACACCCCATCCATGGCGATAGCCATGGCCAGCGTGTACTTGCCGTCACTCCCCAACAAGGGGCCTTCATCCAGGAGGCGCAGGCAATCCCCTGCCGTCCGTCGGCGAGCACACCACTCGCCGTAAGCACGAGTGAGTTCCTCGTCCGCATAGGTCTCCAGGAGTCGGGGTCCATCCACATCTTGCCGCTGTGGAATGAGGCGCTGCCCACGGGGCTCGAACTGGAAGGTCCCACTCCGGGAGGGAACGCCGAAGAGTGCTCGCGCCTCTTGCATGGGATGCCGAAAGGGCCGCACATCTCGCGCGAGCTCCGCGATGGCTTGCTCGAAATCATCAGCCCCCAGCTCCGCCGCCTTCAACTCCGCGCCTGGTTCCTCGCGGGGTGTGACGATGAAAGAGTCCAGGCCCGTCTCGAGGCGGACGACACGTCCCGAGGAGCACCCCACCATCAGGAACAGCGGGACCACGCAACACAGGCGCATGAGCAGCCTCCTCGAACCACACTGAGCGCCGTGCCCCATCCGCACCAGGACGCGGCGCGTCGTGCCGGGCAACGCACCGTACGGGCAGCCTGGATGCGCAAATTCCGCGAGCCAGGTGTCATCCCCTTGCGAGCCCTTTCCCCCGCGAATTCATCGCGAGTCGCCTGCACGGAAATCCCGGTTATGGTGCGGGCACTCAGGGCCGGTTGGAGTCACGCATGCGCCACGTCACCATCGCCGTTGTCGCGAGTCTGCTTCTCACGGGCTGCAGCAACTATTGGTGGGTTGCCCCACTGCTCCCCATCGACCGCTTCGACCACCCGAGCACCCGGTCCAACACCCAGCCCGTCTACAGGGAGCCGCCCCCCGCCCCCTCCAGCGAGCCCGTGTACGGACCTGCCCCTTCCTCGGATGCACCGGACGCTGAAAAAGAAGAGTCCAAGTCCACCGACGAAGCCTCCTGAAACCTCCCGGAAGGGTCGCACGTACCAGGGTTCGTCACATGGCGCGCACGCTCGCGCCACCCCAGGACGTGCCCCATGCCTCAGCTCGCCGCCCCGCCGCAGCCGCTCCGCGCTCCGTCATTCTTCCTGCTGGACCCCGCCCACGACGTCGAGCGCCCCCTGCTCCGTCACGGCCGCCCCACCCTCATCACCTTCCTGCGCGGCACCTGGTGCTCGTCCTGTCAGGCCTTCCTGGAGCGCCTCTCCCCACTGCACACCACCCTGCAGGCGCGCGGCGTGGACCTCGTCGGCGTCGTCTGCCAGGGCCGCCACTGGGTGAAGAGCTGGCTTGCCCTCAACGCCCTCCCCTTCCCCCTCCTCGTCGACGAACAACGCACCGTCGCCAAGGCCTATGACGTCTACAAGGCGCTCGGCCTCGACGGCATCCACATCGCCCGGCCCGCCACCTTCCTCGTCGATGCCCAGGGCCACATCGTCTGGCGCTACCTCGGCGACGACCGCGCGGACCGCCCCGCCGACGCGAGCCTCCTCGACGCCCTCCAACTCCTGCGCTGAGACATGTCTGATACTTGATTTCGCTCGGACGGAAACCTTCCGCCCCGGTTGATGACAGACACGGCTTCCGGGTCTGGTTCACCTCGTCCCTGAGTGGATACGACCCCAGACGTCATGCCAGAGGAGGCAATGTCAGAGGTAGTCGTAGAATGATGGACGTCACGGCGGATTTCCCGCCGGCTCTGAACAAGGCACGCACCCATGAAGATGCTCCTCGCCGCCCTGCTCACGCTGCCCCTTCTCGCCTGTGGCCCCGCCTCCGAGCCCGCGCCTTCCGAGACCCCTTCGCAAGTCGAAGCCCAGTCAGAGCAGTCCAGCGAGCTGTCCTCCTCCGCGCCCCGCGAGCGCTCCATCCGACTGCGCACCGGCGTCACGCTGCGCTACGTGGAGCAGGGCTCGCGCCACGGCCCCGCCGTGGTCTTCCTTCATGGCTACACGGACTCGCACCACACCTGGGACTTGAACCTGTCCCTCTTCTCCCGTGACTTCCACATCTACGCGCTGGACCAGCGCGGACACGGGGACTCCTCGCGCCCGGTGTGTTGCTACACGCAGCAGTTCTTCGCCGCGGACGTGGCGGCCTTCCTCGACGCCGTCGGCGAGCGCCGCGCCATCCTCGTCGGCCACTCCATGGGCAGCTTCATCGCGCAGCAGGTGGCGCTGGACTTCCCGCGCCGCGTGGAGGCCCTGGTGCTGGTCGGCTCGGCGCCCACCGTCGCCGGCAACGAGGTGGCGCTGTTCCTCAAGTCCGTCGTCGACGAGCAGGTGGGCACCGTGGACCCGGACTTCGTCCGCGAGTTCCAGTCGAGCACCTTCGTACGCCCCGTCCCCGCCTCGTACCTGGACACGCTCATCTCGGAGAGCCTGAAGGTCCCCGCGCGCGTGTGGCAGGACACGCTGGACGGCATGCTCGCGGAGGACCACTCCTCGCGCCTGCGCCACATCCGCGTGCCCGTGCTCGTGGTGGGCGGAGACCAGGACGGCTTCTTCCCCGTCGCGCAGCAGCAGGCGCTCGTCAACGCGCTGCCCGATGCGCGATTCATCCTCTACCCGAACACCGGCCACGCGCCCCACGCGGAGCTTCCCCAGACGTTCGTGCGCGACGTGAGCCAGTTCCTGCGGCGCGTGTCCCGGTAACGCTCGGCGCGGGCTACGCGGGCCCCTCGGCCGTCGCGTCCTCGGGGGGCTTCAGGTTCGCCCCCGGCGTGTCCGAGCGGGCCAGCAGCACGGCGGCGGTGAGGATGAGCGCGCCGCCAAACACCTGACGCAGACTGAGCCGCTCATCGAGGAAGAGCGCGCTCAGCACCACCGCCGTCAGCGGCTCCATGTTGGACACCAGCGAGGTGTTCACCGGGCCGATGCGCGCCATGCCGAGGAAGAAGAGGAAGACGGCGGCCACGGTGGAGATGAGCGACAGCCCCACCACCGCGCCCCAGCCCAGGCCCGTGGTGGGAAAGGACGGCCCCTTCACCAGCATGGCCAGGCCGAAGACGAGGCCCGCGGACGAGAGGATGACGGTGCTGGAGACCAGCGGCCCCGCCTTGCCCGCCACCCGCGCGCTGGTGACGACGTACACCGCGTAGAGCAGCGCGGACAGCAGGCCCAGGAAGACGCCCGTCGGCGTCACCGCGCCCTGCCGCAGGTCCGCTGTCAGCCCCGTGCCACACAGGGCCAGCACCACCGCCACCCACTTGAGCCGGCCCAGGCGCTCGCGGAACACCAGGACTTGAAGAAGCGCCACCAGCGCGGGGAACGAATACAGCAGCAGGGCCACCAGCCCCGCGGGAGCGAACTGGAGCGCGGCGAAGTACACGCCCGCCTCGCTCACGTAGCCCACCGCGCCCAGCAGGATGAGCCCCACCAGCAGGCGGCCCTTCGGCAACGGCTGGCGCATGGCCACCATGAAGGCGGCCAGCACCGCTCCGGCGAACGTGAAGCGCAGGAAGAGCAGCGTGAAGACGTCCGCGCCCGCCGCATAGGCGAGGCGGCCGAAGAGTCCGAGCGCGCCGAAGCACGCTCCGGACAGGGCCACGATGAGGAAACCAGCGGTGCGATTCATGACGGGAGCGGCGGCACGCTGCTCCAAGCCGCGCCCCATGTCACGCGCCACGCGTCCGGCCCCTCCAGCCCGGACAGAGGGTTACCAGTTGTTCACGGACCGCAGGTCGAACACGTCCGGGAAACCATTGGCGCGCAAAATTTGTGAGGCCACCGCGCTGCGACCACCGGCGGCGCAATACACCACCACGGGGGTGCCGGGCGGGCCCACCTCGGCGACACGCTGGGGCAGCTCCTGCACGGGGATGTTGCGCGCGGCGTCGGGGTGGCCCTGCTGAAACTCCTGGGGGGTGCGCACGTCCAGCAGCACCGCGCCATCCGCGACGAGCTGCCGGGCCTTCTGGGACAGTTCCTGGGGCGTCATGCGCGGCAGCATGCCTGATTCAGGCAACAGTGGCGCGCGCTTCACACGAGCCCGTGTTGCCTTCACGGCGAAACGCGACACTCACGCCTCCGCCCCTCCCGCGTGGAGGTCCACCGTCTCCGAGAAGTCCTCCTCCGACTGAACAACGAGCGTCTGGAGGCTGGGGAAGCGCGGCTTCACCAGGGCGACGAGCCCATCCAGCCTGTCGCGGGCGTCATCCTCCCGCGTGTACTCGAGGGTGAGCTCCGTCACGCTGTCCGAGCGCACGTCCTCCAGCTTCATCCCTCCGTCCATCTCCAACGTGAGGCTGCGCAACCGGGGAAGGAACTCCACCAGCAGGCTCATGGCGAACTGCCGGGCGCCGAGCCTCAGCGTCTCCGTGGTGTCGACATGCACACGCCTGCGCCGCCAGGTGAAGGCGGGCATGAGGACGATGCGGGAGTGCGCGTGGCCATTCCACTCCGGCTCGAAGCCGTGCTTGCGCAGGGTCTCCACGATGACGCGGCCCACCTCCTCCGCCTGCGCGGACACCTTCGCGTCCTCTTCCTCCGACAGCTTGCCTTCCCTGTCGTCATCCTCCACGTCGTTCACCAGGCCGTAGGCCAGGTGCAGCGGATGCCCCTCCAGCGCGGAGTCCGTGTCCTGCTCGTGGAAGAACACCGTGCCCCGAATCTTCTCCCCCTTCGCCCGGCGCTCATCCGCCACGCCCCGGGACACCTCCCACCCGCCGCTCAGCGTGGTGGAGGCCGACACCTCCGCGACGAAGCCCTCGCGCCGCAGCTCCTGGAAGGCCGCCTCCAACCGGTCGGAGGCAATGACCTCCGGCCACGTCTTCTCCTCCTCCGCCCGCGCCCGGATGAACGCGAGGAATTGCTCCATCACCCTCCGCTGGACCCGCACATCCACCACGTCGTCCCAGTCGGAGCTGCCCGTGTAGTCGAAGACCTGGTCCAGCGGGTGATGGCCGTATTCGAAGACCCGAATCACGCCCTCCACCACGCCGGGCACCAGGGCCACCTCGTCCTCGGGCAGCACCTCCTCGGGCACGAAGCCCAGCGCCCCCAGTCGCTTCGCCAGCGCCTCCGCCTGCGACTCCAACCCCAAGCGCCGCGCCAGCCCCAGCATCGGCACGTCACCGTGTGTCGTGGCGAGCGCCTCGAAGCGGAAGCTCCAGTCCTCCTCGTCGAACGTCTCGATTCCCACCGCGAGGTGCCCGTCATCGAGCCACTCCGTCGCCGCGTCCTGCCCCGCGGGCTCGAGCAGTTCCTGGCCGAGCGCGAGCGCCTCCAGCTCCAGCACGTCGTCGGCCGGGTTCGGCCCGGTGTCCAGGGCCCCCAGCCGCCGCGCCAGCTCCGTCGCCCGCTCGAACAGCCCGCGCTGCCGGGCCCACAGCGGAAACCTCACCTCGCCCCGCGTCGACACGAGGAAACGCGTGATGACGAGTCCCACTCTCTCATCAATCAAGTCGATGCCCACGAACGCGGTGCGGGAGGTCGGATACGTCGCGACATTCACGTTCGCCACACCGGCCATCACCTCGTCGGAGATGGCGCGCACCCGCGCCCTCAGTTCTTCCTCGTTCACACCGGGCTCCTACTTGTTGAGAGCATCGCGAAGACGCGGGCCACATACCGGCAGGAGAACGGGGGGCCCCAGGGGATGTCGCATCGCGCCGGCCTTCACGCACATGCCCGCATCCACGGCCCGCACTCCATCGTACGAGAGGCCAAAAACTGGAGGTGTCACGGAGGGGCGCTACAGTTCTGTGCCATCATGTCACTCGACAAGCAGGCATTGATGCTCCAGCTCGCCGAGCGCCTCCAGCAGAGCGACAGGCTGGCCCACCGGGCCGAGGCCGAGGCCCGCGAGGCGGCCCGCAGTCTGGCCACCGAGTCGGAGAAGCGAGAGGACGGCCGCGCCGCGCTGGAGTTCGGCAGCCTGGCCACGGGACAGGCGAATCGCGCCCGTCGCGTGCAGGAGGAGCTCAAGGCGCTCTCCAACTTCGGCCAGGGGCCGGTGCCGCGCTTCCCGCGTCAGGGGCCCGTGGGCCTGGGCGCGCTGGTGGATGTGAGCACCGAGGACGAAGAGGGCTTCGCCGAGCGCACCTTCTTCGTGCTGCCCGTGGGCGCGGGCACGGAGCTCACCGGCCCCGGCGGCGACGGCTTCCTGTCCGTCATCACCCCCGCCTCCCCCGTGGGCCGCGCGCTCATGGGTCGCAAGGCGGGCGACACCATCGAAGTCACCCTGGCGGGCGAGGTGCGCGAGTGGACGGTGCTCGAGGTCGCCTGAGCCCGGGTGTCCCACCCCTGTCGTCCGGGGTGTCCTGCCCCCGACGAAACGTCAGCGAGCACTAGAACCCATGGGCCCTGACACGCGTGAATCCAGGAAGATGTTCCCACTTCCCGCACCGCGTTCACTCCAGGCGCCCTCCAACTCGACGCTGCTGCCGCTCACGTGGCCCGCCGCCCTCATCGGCCTGCTGTTCGGCGTGCTGATGACGTATGTGCCGTACGAGTTCCGCGTGGCCGCCTTCCGGCCGCTCTACCCGTACGTTCGCCTGCTGGGACTCACCTACCTCACCGGCAGCATCTGCTTGATGGGCGCGCTCTTGTATCCGCGCGCCCCGCGCTGGCTGGACGTGGGCGGACGCGTGCTGCTCGGCGCGGCCATCGGCCTGTACTGGTGGGTGCTGAATGTCATGCCCGGCAGCCTCACGGGCATCGTGCTGTATCCGCTGTTCTTCATCGGGCTGCTGCTGGAGGCGTGGCCGTCCATGCGCCAGCGGCCCACCCTGCGCATGCTGGCGGCCCTCACCGGCACCGCCTTCGGCGTGGCGCTGCTCACCGCGCCCGAGCGCTTCCCCTTGTCCGTCTACGCGCACCTGTCCCCGTTGCGCCCGGTGGTGGGGCTGCTGTTCACCGTGGGCGGCGTGGGGCTGCTGCTGCCCACGCGCTGGCTGCACCCGCGCATGCCCGCGCTGCTGATGGGCGCGCTGGCGGTGCCCTACGGGCTTCTGGCCTACGCGCTGGCCCGGGGCTCCGCGTGGCTGGGCGCGAGCGTGTACACCGTGCTGGCCCTCGCGTGCGTGGCCCAGGCGATGAACTGGCGACCGCGCGCGCCGCGCACCGTGGGCTGGAAGCTCCTGCGAGGGCTGGCCTTCGCCGGACTGGTGCCGCTGCTCGCGCTGGGCGGGCTCGCCGCGTACATGGCACAGCGGGCCATCGAGAAGCAGGTGCGCGATGACACGCGCTACGCCGCCGCGGGCGAGGCGGACTTCCTGCGGCGCTACCTGGACGACTCGCGCGAGTCGCTGCACCTGCTGCTAGAGTCCCCGGGCTTCCGCGCGGCGCTCGCCAGCGGAGAGCGGGAGCGGTTGGAGCCGTACCTGGCGAACCTCGCCGCGCGCGAGCGCACCTTCCACGCCGCGTTGACCATGGACGAGAACGCCCAGGTGCTGGCCACGTCCGAGGGGCCGGAGGGCTGGGGCTTCAACATCCAGGGGTACTTCCCCGAGCCCCCCGCGCCCGGCGAGCTGCCCCTGTCGCTGCCCTTCATCCGTCCGCACAACCATCCGCTGGTGGCGGTGGCCCTGCCGTTCGAGCTGGAGGGCTCCCGGCGCGGAGTGCTGGTGGGCCTCTTGTCCCTGGAGCGGCTGAGTGAGGCCGCCACGCCCGCGTCCCAGCGCTTCCGCGTGCAGGTGTTGGATAGGCGCGGCCAGAAGGTACTTCGAGACACCGCCGAGGGCGCGCAGCTCTTGGGCGAAGCCCACCTGCCGGAGGCGCTGCGCGAGGAGCTGGAGCGTCCAGGTGGGGGCGTGCTGGAGGCCTTCGACGCGGCGGACCGGCGCGTGCTCGCGGCCGAGGCCCCGGTGGAGGGCTCGCCGTGGAGCGTCGTCGTGACGCAGGAGCTGGGCGTCGCGTACGCGGCGATTACGCGCATGAGCGCGGCGGTGGTGGGCCTGGTGCTGATGGGCGTGTTGATGGCCCTGGGCCTCTCCCAGTTGGTCGCGCGCGACGTCATCCGCCGACTCGACACGCTGCGCGAGGCCACCGCCGCCCTGGCCGCGGGTGACCTGGCCCGACGCGTGGAGGTGGAGGAGGACGACGAGCTGGGGGAGCTGGCGCGCGGCTTCAACGAGATGGCGGACCGCACGGGCGCGGCGCAGCAGGAGCTGAAGGAAGCGGTGCGCACGCGCGAGGAGTTCCTCAGCGTGGCCAGCCACGAGCTGCGCACGCCGCTGACGCCACTCAAGGGCTTCGCCGCGCTCACGCTCCAGCGCCTGGAGAAGAGCGGCGACTTCCCGGAGCGCGAGCGGCTGCTCAAGGCGTTGCGCTCCATGGCCCGGCAGACGGAGCGACTGGCGAGGCTGGTGGATGACCTGCTCGACACCGCGCGCATCCAGGGCGGACGCTTCGAGCTGGAGCGACAGCGCGTGGACCTGACGCCGGTGCTGCGCGAGGTGATGGAGCGCTTCGAGCTGCGCGGCGAGGGCGGCATCACCTTCGAGCTGCGCGTGCCCGAACATCCCGTGGAGGGCGACTGGGACGCGCCCCGGCTGGACCAGGTCATCACCAACCTGGTGAGCAACGCCGTGCGCTACTCGCCCCAGGGCGGCGCGGTGTGCGTGACGCTGGAGGAGGCGGCGGACCACGTCCTCATCCACGTGAAGGACCAGGGCATTGGCATTCCCCCGGAGAGCCTGGCGGGCCTGTTCCGCCCGTTCGCTCGCGCGTCCAACGCCACCGCGCGGCACTACGGCGGCCTGGGCCTGGGCCTCTTCATCTGCCGCGAAATCGTGGACCGCCATGGCGGCACCATCTGGGCGGAGAGCCCGGGGCCGCAGCAGGGCAGCGCCTTCCACGTGCGCCTGCCTCGCCTCGTCGAGCCCCAGGTCACCGACGTGGCGGCCTGAGCGTCCACGGCCCTCGCCTCAAGGCTTGGGTTCGGGCGCGCCCGGCACCGACAGCCACTCCTCCGGGATGTCGCCGCGCGGCAGCTCCAGCACGAAGGTGGAGCCGCGCCCCAGCTCGCTGGTGGCCTTCACCGTGCCGCCGAAGGCCTCGACAATCTGCCGGGTGATGTAGAGCCCCAGGCCCAGGCCGCCGTAGTGCCTGTCGCTCACCGCGCGCTCGAAGCGCTCGAAGATGCGCGGCAAGTCCCGCGCGGAGATGCCGATGCCCCCGTCCTCCACGATGAGGCGCGCGGTGCGCCCGTCCGCCTCCACGAGCAGGCGCACGGGCTGGCCGGCGCCGTACTTCAGCGCATTGGAGAGCAGGTTGGTCACCACCTGCTCCAGCCGCAGCCGGTCCCACCGGCCCAGCACCGGCACCGGCGCGTGCATCTCCAGCGAGCAGTGCAACTGCGCCGCGGAGGGCGCGAAGCGGTAGAGGATTTCCGCCGCGACGCTCGCCAGGTCCATCTCCTCCAGCTCCAGCTTCAAGCGGCCGGCGGTGATGCGCGACACGTCCAGCAGGTTGTCCACCAGGCTCGTCAGCTTGCGCACCTGACGCTGCACCACGTCCAGCGTCTCGGAGACGCGCTCCGCGGACACGGGCTTGCCATTCGCCGCCAGCAGGTCCACCTGCTTCTGGAGCAACTGCACCTTGAGGTGCAGCGGCGTCAGCGGCGTCTTCAGCTCGTGACTCGCGATGCCCAGGAACTCGTCGCGCAGGCGCACCGCCTCGCGCGCTTCACGCAAGAGCCGCGCGTTGTCCAGCGACAGCGCCGTGCGCCGCGAGAGTTCCTCCGCCAGTCGCTCGTCCTCGTCGCCGAAGGCCGGCGCCCCGTCCGTGCGGAACAGCGCCAGCGCGCCGATGATGCGCCCGCGCGCCACCAGCGGCACGCCCAGGTAGCTGCTCAGCCCCAGCGAGAGCAGGAGCCGCGCGTGCTCCACGTCCCGCGTGAGGGCCACCTGATGCTCCTCTGTCAGCTCCGCCGTCCGCTCCGTCCGGCCCGTGAGGAACAAGGAGGGCAGGCCCCGGGGGTCCAGCGTGTCCGGCGGATACCGGCACAACATCTCCACGAGCAGCACGTGCCGCTCGGGTTCCGCGTGCACCGCGGCGACGGCGCGCACCGACTCGCCCGACGAGCCCAGGAAGAGCACGCCCGCGTCCGCCAGCGTGGGCACCAGCAGCCGCAGCAGCGGCTCCATCTGCGCCTCGGTCTCCAGTTCGGCGCCCAGCAGCGCGCCCGCCTCCGCCAGAAGCCTCGCGGCCCGCGTCGCGTCCAGGCGGGGCAGCAGCTCCTCCCGCGCACGCAGGAGGACCCCCGACGGAGCCTCCTCCGTGCTCCCGGCGGGCGATATCGGGAACACGCTGCCTCGGAGCACCACCACCGTGCCATCCGGCCGGCGCAGTCCCCAGCGCTCCTCGCGAACCCCTTCTCCCGCGAGCGCACGCGTCAGCGGAGAAACTTCCAGTGGCACGGACGCGTTCTCCGGGCGCACCCAGTCGCACCCAGGCAGGCAGCCATGCTCCAGCCGCTCCGGAACGGGGATGCGGAACTGGTGTCCCGCCTCGGCGTTGAAGGCCAGGACATGGCCCGCGGCATCCATCAGCAGGAGCGCTTCGCCCGTCTGCTCGATGAGCAGACGAAGGGCCGCGTCGCTCAGCCGGGCTTCCGCCCGTTCCACGAGCACCTGACGAATCTTCGAAAGCTGGGCGCGGCCAGAGGACATGAGTTCAGGGGATTTCTGCTCGTGGCATGGTGGCATCCCGACCCGCCCGAAGGAAGACAGCTCCCCGCCCTCGCTCAACACCTGAGAGGGCGCGGTCTGAATCCCAACCTTCCTGGGGTCAGGTCAGCCCCCTTGCCTGTACTGCAGGAAATCCTGAATCGTTGGATAGTTGTACATCGCCCGGACTCCTCGTTCGTGCGACGCGTCCACTTCCTCGAGCCTCAACATGCAGACGCCGCCCGCCAGGCCTGATTGGACTCCCCACGAGCGCCGGTACCGGCTCGTCATCGACAGCCTGAAGGAGGTCGTCTTCCAGACGGACGCGCAGGGTGCGTGGACGTTCCTCAACCCGGCGTGGACGGAAATCACGGGCCACACGGTGGAGGACTCGCTGGGCAAGCCCTTCTCGGAGTTCGTCTACGAGGAGGACCAGCGGCGCAGCCTGGAGGGCTTGCGGCGGCTGGTGACGAAGGAGCTGGAGTACGTGCGCACGGAGGTGCGCTATGTGAATCGCGGCGGCGGCTTCCGGTGGGTGGAGGTCTACGGGCGACTGATGGTGGGCGAGGACGGCGCGGTGCTGGGCACGTCCGGGACGCTCAACGACATCACCGAGCGCAAGGCCTCCGACGGCGCGCTGGCGCGGCGTGAGCGCTACCTCACCGCGCTGGTGGAGATGCAGCAGCGGCTGCTGGCGGTGCGTGATGGCGGAGACTTGTACGGGCCGGTGCTGGAGCCCCTGGGCCAGTCGTCGGGCGCCAGTCGTGTGTACGTCTTCGAGCTGCACCCGGGCCCCGCGGGAGAGCGCTGGTGCAGTCAACGCGCGGAGTGGTGCGCGCCCGGCGTGCGCGCGGAGATAGACAACCCGGAGCTCCAGAACCTGCCGATGGAGCCGAACCTGGAGCGGTGGGCGAAGACGCTGTCGCGCGGGGACGTCATCGAAGGGCTGGTCGAGACCTTCCCCCCCGTGGAGCGCGAGCTGTTGGAGCCGCAGGGCATCCTCTCCATCCTGGTGCTGCCGCTGCGCGTGCAGGGCGTGCTGACGGGCTTCGTGGGCTTCGACAACTGCGCGGAGGCGCGGCGCTGGGACCGGCTGGAGGTGGACCTGTTGTCCGCGGCGGCGGGCGCCATCTCCGTGGCGCTGGAGCGCAAGGAGTCCGAGCGCGCGCTGCGCGAGCGGGAGCGGCGCTTCCGGCAGCTCGCGGAGAACGCGTCGGACGTGCTGTACCTGTACCGCTGCGAGGCGCCCAGGGGCTTCGTCTACGTCAGCCGGGTGGCGCACGCGAAGCTGGGCTACGGGCCGGTGGCACACTATGGCGACGCGGACCTGTGGTACCGGCGCGTGCATCCAGAGGACCGGGACGCGCTGGAGCGACTGCTGGAGGCCCCGCGCGCCTCGGCCGGTGCGCCGGTGACGGTGCGCTACCTGCATCCGGATGGGCGCACGCTGTGGCTGGAGCACGTCGTCGTCCCGGTGACGGACCCGATGGGGCGCATGGTGGCGGTGGAGGGCCTTGCGCGCGACATCACCGAGCGACGTCAGGCCGAGGAAGCGCTGCGCCTGTCCGAGGCCAGCTTCCGCGCGCTGCTGGAGGGCGTGCCGGACGCGGCGGCGATTGAGCGGGACGGGCACATCGTCTACGCGAACGCGGCGCTGGTGGGCACGCTGGGCTTCGAGCGCGCGGAGCAACTGGTGGGCCGTCAGTTGTCTGAGTTCGTGAAGGACATGCGCGGCACGGAGGCGGTGAGGGCGGGCGCGCTCACAGGTGAGCGGCGACTGGTGCGGCGCGACGGACGCACGCGTGTGGCGGAGGTCGTGTCCCTGCCCCTGCGCTTCGACGGCCAGCCCGCGGTGGTGTCCATCGCGCGCGACGTGACGGAGCAGCGGCAGCTCCAGGCGAGGCTGACGCTGGCGGACCGGCTGGCGTCGGTGGGCACGCTGGCCGCGGGCATCGCGCACGAAATCAACAACCCGTTGGCCTTCGTGCTGTCCAACCTGAGCTTCATGTCGGACGAGTTCCGCCGCAACCTGCCGCCGGGCGACGGTGCGACGGCGCTCCAGGCCCGGCTGCGGGGCGAGCCTGATTTGGGCGAATGGGTGGAGGTGCTGCACGAGGCCTGCGAGGGCGCGGAGCGGGTGCGGCAGATTGTCCGTCAGCTCAAGACGTTCTCCCGACCCGACGAGGAGAATGTGTCGCCGCTGGACGTGCACGGGGTGCTGGAGTCGGTGGCGATGATGGCGGCGAACGAGATTCGCCACCGCGCGCAGCTGCGGCGCGAGTACGGCGACATTCCCTCGGTGATGGCCAACGAGGGGAAGCTGAGTCAGGTGTTCCTGAACCTCGTGGTGAACGCGGCGCAGGCGATTCCGGAGGGCTCCGCGCACCGGCATGAAATCCGGCTGGCGACGCGGCGTGACGGACGCTCGCGGGTGGTGGTGGAGGTGCAGGACACGGGCGTGGGGATTCCGCGCGAGGTCATCGACCGCATCTTCGACCCGTTCTTCACCACGAAGCCGGTGGGCGTGGGCACGGGCCTGGGCCTGTCCATCTGTCACAGCATCATCCACGGGCTGGGCGGTGACATCACCGTGGAGAGCGAGCCGGGCAAGGGCACCCTCTTCCGCGTCAGCCTGCCCACCATGGAGCAGGACGCGCGCGCGGTGGCGGCGGCGCTCGACGTGACGCCCCGGCCCCTGGTCCAGCCCCGAGGACGCGTGCTGGTGGTGGACGACGAGCCCGCGGTGGGACGCGTGTTGCAGCGCATCCTCCGGGGCCACGAGGTGGAGGTCGCCTGCAGCGGACGCCAGGCGCTGGAGCTGCTGGAGCAGGGCATGGAGCCGGACGCGGTGCTGTGTGACGTGATGATGCCGGACCTGACCGGCCGCGACGTCTACGAGTCCGTGCGGCGCGAGCACGCGGGCCTGGAGGGGCGCTTCGTCTTCGTGTCGGGCGGGGCCTTCACCACGGGCGCCCGGGAGTTCCTCGCCAGCATCCCGAACCTCCTGCTGGAGAAACCCTTCGACGAGGGCCGCGTGCGGCGCGTGGTGGAAGACCTGGTCCGGCTGCGACGTCCCACCGCGGAGGCGTGAGGTTCCCATGTGGAATGACGTGGAGCTGAGAGACCTTCCGGCGTGCGCGGCGCGACTGCTGGACGAGGTGCGACGCGCGGACGGGTTCGCCTTCGTTCGCGAACAGGCGGCCGAGGCCGAGGCCGTGGACGAAGGGCTCGTCACCGAGATGACGGCGGGGCTGGTGAAGAGCTTCGGGATGTACCGCCAGCCTCGCTACCTGCGTCCGGAGGCATATGCCTGGGAGGAGCGGGACGGCGTGCGCACCGCGCGCATCCGGCCGCTGTCCGCCCTGCTCCTCTACTGGGCGGGCGGGGACGTGAGCCCCTACGTGCCGCAGGTGGTGTGGGGCACGGGACTCGTCGGCCACCACTACGAGGAGACGGCGTCGGAGAACGTGCTGGAGTTCGGCGCGACGAACTTCGACTCCTCTGGCGGCTTCGACCTGGGCTCGCCCGGAGCGACGCTGGTGGAGCTGGCCGAGGACGAAGCGCTGCACGAACTGGACGTGTTCGTCCCGCTCAAGAAGCTGCTGCTGGTGCGCACGCTCCAGTGCGCGCACGCGGCCGTGCGCAAGGCCGTGAAGTCAGAGGCCTTCCGCGAGCTGCCTCGCGAGGAGTCGTTCCGATTCTTCGCCACGCCAGGACACGACGAGCCGTCCTTCGTGCTGCCACACGAGCCCTGAGCGCGTCCTACTTCACGCCGTCCAGCGGCAGCGGCCCGCTGTCCAGGACTTGCTGGCGGGTCACCACCTGGCCGTACTCGGCTGTCCGGTACGCGGTGCCTCCGGACTCCGTCGCCCCGTGCAGGCGCACGTCGTCCGCGGCGGGGAGGTAGCCCACGCGCAGACGCAGCTCGCGCACGGCGGACAGCTCGCGCGTCACCTCGGGGCCCGTGGCATAGGGCATCGACGTGCGCAGCGGCAGGGGCACGAGCAGGCGGCGGGACGCGGTGGTGCCGGGCTCCACGCGACTCAGGGCGGGGACCTCGGGGGCCTCCACGTCCAGGTTCTCCGGCACGGGCACGAGTTGACGCAGCAGCACCGCGCCATCACCGGAGAGGTCCACATAGGCGCGCTCGGGCGCGAGGCCCACGTAGCCCGTGGGGCCCCACTCCGGCAGCCCGTCCACCAGCAGCAACGCGAGGGAAGAGGCGTTGCGCACCGCGTACGCGACGGCGAGCCCCTCGGGCCCGCTCGTCACCGACTCCACCTTCAGCTCCACTTCCGCATGGGCCACGCGTCCTCCCGGATGCGCGGGCTGATTCGAAGCCCGCGTGCAGCCCACGATTATCGCCAGCGCCATGCAGCAGGCGCCAGCTTGGAGCAGGGCTCTCATGCGAGAGGGCTGTTAGTAGTGCGGCCGGGTGGGCAGGTTCAGGTCGTCGCGGAGGACGTTCTCACCGGGGCGGCCACCCTGCACCACGTCCGGCGTGGCCGGGTTCTGGTCCAGGTCGACGGGCAGACCCACCGCGGACGTCTCCAGGTTGCGCGTGCCGTCCTTCGAGCCGTTCGCCAGCGTGCCGTTGTTCATGTCGGACGCGTGCACCAGCTCGTGGAACAGGCCGACAATCGGAGGACGGTTCATCCACTCGTCAGCGCCCAGGGAGATGCGCGAGGTGTTGTAGTTCACCGTCGCGTCCGTGCCCTTGCCCGGCGTGCCGTCCTTGTTGAAGAAGCCGTCGTTGAAGGCCGTGCCGGACGCCGTGTTGCCACCCGACGTCTCCGAGATGGTCGTCGTCTTTCCGCTGGCATCCAGCGAGCGCAGCAGGTCCTGGCCCGACGGCAGCGAGCGCATCGCGTCCAGGTCCGACTGCACGCGCGCCTGGAACTCCGGCGTGCCCTTCACCGACACGGAGCTGCCCCGCTTGTCCGCGTCCGTCATGTCGACGATGGTCCGCGTGTCTCCGGCCGAGTCGGCGCTCTCCTCGCCCTCCTCGACGTAGAGCTTGTCCGTCCCGCCGTTGCCGTTGACCGTGTCCTTGCCCGCGCCACCCGCCACCGCGTCGTTGCCCTCGCCACCGCTCAGCGAGTCATCGCCCCGGCCGCCGATGACCTGGTCGTCACCCGCGCCACCCGTGGCGGTGTCGTCACCCGCGCCCGCGTCGATGTAGTCGCGGCCCTCGCCGCCGTTCACCAGGTCATTGCCGTCCAGGCCGTAGAGCACGTCGCGACCCGCGCCACCGTTCACCAGGTCGTCGCCCGCGCCACCCTCGACGTAGTCGTCGCCGTCGTCACCCGACACGGTGTCGGTGCCCGCGCCACCCAGCACCGCGTCGTTGCCCGCGCCGCCGATGAGCGTGTCGCTGCCCGCGCCGCCCGTCAGCTTGTCGTTGCCGGCGCCGCCGTCCACCGTGACGTCCTGCGTGACGCTCGCGTCCAGGGTGATGCTGTCGTTTCCGTCGCCGCCCTGGATGATGGCGCCCTTGGCCTGCTCCGCCGTCAGCGTCACCGAGTCCTTGCCCGACGTGACGGTCAGCGACCCATCCTTGCCCTGCGACACCGTCGCGGTGTTGTTCCCCGTTCCCAGGTCCACCACCGTCTGGCCACTGGCGTTGGTGCTCACCTGGGGACCCGCGGCAGCAGCCGCGTCCTTGATCTTCTCGCCGACCTTGGCCACGGCCTTGCCCACGGCCGACCCCGGACCCACCGGCGCACCCTCGCCACGAATCTCCGAGAGCACCGGACGGGACGCCGAACCCGTGCGCGGGGCCGCCTCGAAGCCGTCCTGCATCCGCTGCGCGACGGCCGTCTTCACCGCGTCGGGACGCTGGGCCTGGGCGGGCTGCTTCACCGGCTCCGGCTTCGGCTCGGGCTTCACGGACGTGGTGGGACGCGAACCGGACTTGCCAATCGTGGTCATGACGACTTCTCCCTGAGAACGAGGCACCCGGTACAGTCCCAGCGGCCAATGCCGGGGCGGACGAACGCCGACCTCCCCGATTATCGGGGTCCCCAGGTCGGAGTTGCTTCGTTTCTTGAATCCTGGGAGCGAATCGGTGGACCCGCGTGGCCAAGGCCGGCGCAAGCCCCCCGCGCAAGGACAGACGTCTGGGTTTACTTCCACCCTCCAGCGCCCGCCACCGCAACGCCTGACATCGCTCCATCGGTCATCGGGGGGACCCTCCTCCCGGTGACCGATGCGGCCCGGGAGCGGACGGGAGACTGTGCCGTCCACGTCAGCCCTCACACCCCGAGGAACCGCATGAACCGCACCCTGCTGCTGCTGTCCGCCGCTGGATTGCTCGCCCTGGGCGCGCTCTCGCTGGGCAGGCCTCCGCCTCCCCCTCCGCCGCCCGTCACCGACACCAGCCACACCGTGGCCCAGCCGGATGAGCAGCCGGCCACCGCCGTGCTGCCGCTCATCGTCGCCCAGCCCTCCGATGGCGCCCTTACCCTCTCCGGAAAGCTGTCCGGCGCCTATGTCCAGCCGGGCGCCAGCGAGGCCTTCGCGTGGATGGAAATCAAGGCCCGCCCCATCGAGAGCGGACGCCGCGTCCCGGTGAACATGGCCCTGGTGGTGGACCGCTCCGGCTCCATGGAGGGGCAGAAGCTCACGGACGCCAAGCGCGCCGCCGCCGAGCTGGTGAGCCGCCTCACCCCCGAGGACCGTCTGGCGTTGATCCACTACGGCACCGACACGAAGGTCATCGCCAGCCGGCTCGTCACGGACGCCTTCCGCGAGGAGCTGCTCGCCGCCATCAGCGCCATCCGCGCGGATGGCTCCACCAACATCAGCGGCGGACTCTCCGATGCGGCCACCGCGCTGCGCGGCCACCTCGCCCAGTACCGCGTCAGCCGCGCCATCCTGCTGAGTGACGGCCAGCCGACGACGGGCTTCGTGACGGAGCCGGAGCTCTTCAACCTCACGCGCAGCCTGCGCGACGAGGGCATCACCGTCAGCGCGCTCGGCGTGGGCGAGGACTTCCAGGCCAGCCTCATGCGCGGCATGGCCGAGCAGGGCGGCGGGTTCTCCGGCTTCATCGACAACTCCGCCCGGCTGGCGGAGGTCTTCTCCCGAGAGCTGGACCAGGCCACCAGCACCGTCGCCCGCCGCGTGGAGCTGCGGCTGACCCTGCCCCCGGGCGTTCGCGACGTGGAGGTCATGGGCCTGCCCACCACCCGCGAGGGCAACGTCGTGAAGGTGCCGCTGTACGACCTGGCCAGCGCGCAGTCCGTGCGTGTCGTCGTGAAGCTGACGCTGCGCGCGACAGCCTCCACCGAGCCCGTGCGGCTGCTCGACGCCACCGTGCGCTACCTGGACGTGGCCCGCGACGCGACGGCGGAGGCGACGCTGCCCCTGTCGGCCCAGGTCACCGAGGACGCCGCCCTGGTGCGCGCCCACCTGGACCGGGACGTGCGCGTGCACGCGGTGCGAGCGTTGGGTACCCAGCAGATGCGCGCCGCCGTGGAGGAGATGAAGCGGGGCAACCGGAAGGCCGCCGTCGGTCTGCTGGGCAACGCCAAGAAGCTTTTTGGCTCGTCCCCCTCCGCGCTGTCGGGGGAGCTTGCGGAGCTGGACCAGACAGAGGCAGCCTATGGGCGGGCGTCGAATGACGGTGACGTTCGCCGCGAGTCGCTGAACCTCTACAAGAAGACGATGAAGAACTTCGGCGAGAACAACGCCTATTAGTCAGGACGGTGCAGCCCCCATGGCCCTCTCCCTGCAGTTCCTCCACCGCGAGGAGTTTGAATCCCGCACCTTTCGCGCACTGGGGGGAGGAGCCTGCATGGGCATCTTCGCGGCGCTCGCGCTGCGCGTCTGGGAGCCCTTCACGCCCATCGTCCGGCTGACGCTGGAGCCGGGCTACTTCGCGGTGGTGGCCGCCGCGCTCGCCGCCGCGAGGCCCCTGAAGGGCTACGGGCTGGGCCTGCGCGCGGCGCTCACCGTGCTGCCCGTCTTCCCCTTCCTCTTCTCCGCGCCCCACCCGCTGCCCCAGAGCCTGGCGGCCTGCATCGCCGCGGCGCTGGTGACGTGGCTCGGCAACGGCCGTGACGCCGCGGGAAGCTCCACCGCCGTCGCCGCGAGCGCCGCCGCCGCCGGCATCCTCGCCCCGGTGGGCCTGTACGTGCAGCAGGTGCTGGATGCCCGCTTCCTGGGCGACATGAACCTGGTGTCCCTGGTGGTCGGCTTCGCCTGCGTGGCCCTCTTCTGGAGCATCGGCACGCTGCCCTCGCACTTGGTGCTGCACACCGACACGGTGGAGGCCCGGGGCCTGGCGCTCGGCGACACGCTCAAGGGCGAGGCGCAGGAGCTGGCCGCGCGCGCGCTCGGGCTGTACCAGCAGTGCAAGACGGCGGTGCTGCGCATGCCCGCGAGCACCGGGCGGCAGGAGCTGGTGGGCGTGCTGGAGAAGATGGCGTCGGAGAGCTTCTCGCTCGCGGAGGCCCACGCGGCGCTCACCGCGCAGCTGGACTCCGTCGTCGCCCATGACGTGGACGCGCAGGTGAAGGAGCTGCGAGCGCGCGCCGCCGCCATCCAGGACACCATCGCCCGGCGCCAGCTGGAGCTCGCCGCGTCCTCATTGGGCGAGGAGCTCAACCACCTGGACGCCCTGAGCCGCAAGCGCGAGCGGCTGTTCGCCCAGCTCCACGCGCAGGTGGCGCTGCTGGAGCGCGCCCGCGTGTCCTTCATCGGCGTGCAGGGCCATGAGCTGGGCTCCAAGGGCGAGCAGGCCGCGCAGCTCGCGCGACGACTCAAGGGCCTGGGTGACGACTCCACCCAGCCTCCCGCCCCCGAGGACGCGCAGGACACGCCGCGTCCCACCTCCGAGGCCACGCGCCTGCGGAGCTGACACCGCGCCCCTAGTTCTTCTTGGCCTTGCTCCGCGTCTTGCGCACGGCGACGCGGGCCGGCTGCTTGCGCTGGGTCTTCGCCCGGAAGCTGCCGGGGGGCGCGTGCAGCTCGTCGGCGATTCTCCGCTCGATGGCTTCTCGCGTGTCTCGCGCGACGATGAGCGCCGCCTCGATTTCCTCGCGCACCCGCGCCGCCTGCTCCTCCGCCGCGGCTCGGTACTCCGAGGTGGTCCGACGTAGGGCCAGTGTCCCTCGGTCCGCCGGCTCCACGCTCCGCGCCACCGCTGCCTGCCCCCGGGCCCTGCTCCCTCGCGACTTGTCTTCCCCTGCCTTTTCCGCCATGGGAGCCTCCACGCGCTGATCCCTTCCGTCGAAAGTGGGCCGTGGTCTCCTGTCGGGGAAGTCCGCCGCTCAACTCGGCCCCCATCCAGGCGGGAGGGCAGGCACCCAGCCGGCGGACCGGCAAGCAGCGGTGCTTCTCTTGCATCGCAGAAAAACGTAAAAGCAGGCCGGATGATTGTGGCGCAAGGGTGCCGGGCCCCTGCTACTCACAGCGACGCCGCATGGGCGGGCAGCGTCCAATTGCGAGGGATACCGTGGCGGTCAGCGAACCCTTTTCATTTCTGAAGCACCGGAAGCACAACCTGGACCGGATGACGCTGGGCGACCTCGTCTACTCGTTCTTCACGTACTACGCGGTCCTGGCCTACATCACCGTGGGCATCGTCAGCCTCGTGTACGCGGTGAAGTGGTTCGACAACCCGGTGCGCATGCTGCTGGCCATGCTGGCCGCGAGCGTGGTGTTCCCGTTCGGCTGGTACCTGGTCCACAAGAACATCCTGCACAGCCGCTTCCTCTACAAGACGCCCTTCACCGCGGCGACGTGGAAGCGCATCCACTTCGACCACCACCAGGACCCCAATGACTTGCGCGTGCTCTTCGGCGCGCTGGCCAACGTGCTGCCGACGGTGGGCGGCGTCATCGCGCCCATCGGCTATCTCATCGGCGGGAAGTCAGGAGCGGCGGCGGCGCTGGGCTGGGCGATGGTGGTTACGTGTTTCTATGAGTTCTGCCACTGCATCCAGCACCTGAACTACACGCCGAAGCTGGGCTTCCTGAAGGAAATCAAGCGCCTGCACCTGTCTCACCACTACCACAACGAGCAGGGCAACTACGGCATCACCAACTACTTCTGGGACCGCCTCTTCGGGACCTTCTATTCGAAGGCCGGTGAGAAGCCCAAGAGCCCCACCGTCTTCAACCTGGGCTACACCGCCGAGGAGGCCAAGCGCTACCCGTGGGTGGACAAGCTCTCCAACGGCACGCGCGGTGATGACCACCCGCGCCGCTTCTGGCAGGGCAAGGAAGGCCAGGGCACGCAGCCGGAAGACGCTTCGGCGCGAGTGGGCGGCGAGCCGTAGACGAAGGGAAGCGGCGAGCCTCCTGAAGAGGCTCGCCGGAAGAGCTCACCCGCCCGACGCGGCTAGTACTTCACCGAGCCGTTGGGCAGCATCAGCGTCGAGTTGGACTTCTGCAGCGCCACCATGGAGCGCGCCATGTCCAGCACGAGCACCGCGCGGCCACGCACGGACAAGTCCCTCACGCGAGCCTCGAACGTCACCGGCGCCACCCGCGCGTCCAGCTCCGACGCCTGAGCGCCATTCCGGGCGAAGTCACCCAGCGCGTTGAAGTGCACGGTGATTTTGACCTTGTCGACGCCCGGCGGCACCGTGAAGCGCGCGGCCAGCGGCGAGTGGCCCGGCGTCGCCAGCTCCAGCATGTTCGACATCACCTGCACCGGCACGGGCTTGCCCTCGGCGGTGGTGATGAGCACGTCGGAGACGGGCACCTTCAGCGAGGTGTAGTCCGTCAGGCCCTCGCCCCTCACCCGCAGCTCGAAGCTCTGCGTGGAGGGAGTGCCGGGGCCATCCCCGCCGCCGGGGACGGGGCCGGGGTTTTCACCGCCGGGAACAGGGCCCGGGTCCTGACCACCCGGAGCGGGGTCTTCACCACCAGGCACGGGCGTCTCCACACCCGGGTCGTCGCCCGGGAACGGGACGGAGTCTTCACCGCTGCAGGCGGCGAGCACGAGGGCCGAGGCCCCCAGCGTGGACAGCAGGAACTTCTTCATGACGTGTCTCCTCGAAAGCTTTTGAGTGAATCGATGTCTGGAAGGTGTGTGTGGAACGGGGCTCAGGGAATGCAGATGAGGCCCGTGGGAATGGTGAAGTCGACGGCGAGCGCCTGGGCGGCCTGGGGCGTCGCGGGGCCCGGGTCGAAGCCACCGGGGAACGCACCGGCGTCAC
Organism: Myxococcus sp. CA040A; assembly: GCF_013336725.1. NCBI lineage: Bacteria > Pseudomonadati > Myxococcota > Myxococcia > Myxococcales > Myxococcaceae > Myxococcus > Myxococcus sp. CA040A. The sequence goes on from NZ_JABUMR010000006.1 coordinate 559,805, forward strand.
AGGAGTTGTTGTACGCGTCCAACTGCGTGTTGAGGGTTTCGAGCGTGGTGCAGTCGACGGAGCCCAGCGCGGTCAGCACGAGCGCCAGCAGGTTGGGCGGGACGGTGAGGCCGCCGAACAGGCGCTGGTTGCAGGTGGCCACCAGCATCTGACGGGCGACCAGGAAGCGGATGCGGTCCAGTTGGCTGCGCGGCAGGCCGGTGATGGGATACTTCGCCGGGTCACCCCACAGGAGGCCCTCCGCGCCCGGCAGCGTGGCGACGATGCCGATGCTGCCCAGGGGAATGGGGCCGCCAGCCAGGCACTGCTGCACCGCGGAGATGTGGCTCTTGTAGAAGCCCAGCGTCCGCGTCGCGGTGCACACCTCCGGCGGCGGCTGCACGCAGGTGATGCGCGCGGTGCACAGCGAGGAGCCCAGGTCGAACCCGGAGGTGAACACGTTGTCGATGTGGTCGTCCACCAGCCCATCGAGCAGCGCCAGCGTCCGGCAGTCGTCGTAGCTGTTGAGCGTCAGCGCGAAGTTGGACGTCACCGACTGGCCCACCGGAATCACCACCGGCGGCGGCGGGAGGAAGGAGAAGCCCTCCAACACCAGCAGCGGGTCCGCGGCCGTCAACAGAATGGACGGCAACGTCGGGTGGACGTTGTTGACCTGGAAGCTGAAGTTCGCAGTGAAGGGATACGTCGAGACCTCCACGGAGGCCTGCCCGTTCACCAGCTTCGAACACGTCAAATCATGCGCTTCCGCCACACCCGCCAGCCCCACCACGGCGGCACACGCCGCACCCATCCAACCGCTCAACGCCTTCATTTTCTTGCCCCGTCCTGCTTCGTCTTCTCGAGCCTGGATGACTCGTGTCGGGGGGACCTTTTTCACCGGATGTGCCACGCGAGGGACGTGTCAGGTCGCCTCCACGCCGACGAACCCACCTCCCTGGAGGCCGAGCAGGCGCGACGCGAGGGCCCCTTGCGTGGAACTCGCGTTCCCCTCGGTGGGAACGACGCTTCCGACTCGAAAAGGCGATGACTTCTCCTCCTGGGAAAATCCCGGGAGCAGGCAGGCACGGAAGTGAGGCCTCTCGTTCCCAGGCTGAGGACTGGCCCGCACTTCCCGAGCGAATCCGACGTCACGGGGAGCATCTACGAAGACCTTCGTTGACATCTACGAACCCATTCGTATGATGAGTTCGTGGATGCTGGATGCGAGGAAGCCATGAGCGAGTCGAAGCTGCCGCGCCCCACGGATGGCGAGCTGGCCATCCTGAGGGTGCTGTGGGAGCGCGGTGACAGCACGGTGCGAGAGGTGCACGAGGCGCTTCACCGGCGAGAGCCGGCGGAGGCCACGGGCTACACGACGGTGCTGAAGCTGATGCAAATCATGACGGACAAGGGCCTGGTGGCGCGCGACGAGTCCCAGCGCGCGCACGTGTACCGGGCCCATGCGACGGAGCAGCGCACGCAGCGGCAGCTGGTGACGGACCTGGTGGAGCGCGCCTTCGGCGGCTCTCCGGCCCGGCTGGCCATGCAGGCGTTGTCCTCGCGCAAGACGAGCCCGGAGGAGCTGGCCCAGTTGCGCCAGCTGCTCGATTCCATGGAAGGAGCGGACGAATGAGCAGCCTGGTGATGGAGTCGATGGGATGGGCGCTGGTGCACTCGCTCTGGCAGGGCACGCTGGTGGCGCTGGGGTTGGGCGTCGCGCTGATGACGGTGGGCCGGCGCGCGGCCAACGCGCGGTATGCGCTGGCGTGTGGCGCGCTGGTGCTGACCGTGGTGCTGCCAGTGGCCACGGGGTGGCGGCACGCGACGCAAGCGCGCGCCACGCGGGCGGCCGAGCACGCCGTGTCCACGCGGGACCTCCGCCAGGAGGCGCTCGTCGCTGCGCGGACCCGGGCCATGGCGCGGTGGGACCGCTCCGCTCGCACCGGGGTCTCCGAGCGCGAGCCCGCGCGGGCCGCGACTTCCGACTGGACCCGCATGGAGCCCGCGAGCCTGCTGACGCTGGTGGTGGAGCGGGTGCGCGCGTCCCTGGCGGACCTGTTGCGCTGGGTGGTGCTCGCGTGGGTGGCGGGCGTGGGCCTGAGCTCCGGACGGCTGACGGCGGAGTGGGTGCAGTTGCGCCGGCTCGCGCGCCGTGCCCTGCCCGCGCCCCACGAGTGGCAGGAGCGGCTCGACACGCTGTCGCGTCGCCTGGGCCTTTCGCGCGCGGTGCGGCTGCTCCAGACGACCGAGGTGGACGTGCCCTCGACGGTGGGCTGGCTGTCTCCGGTGGTGCTGCTGCCAGTGTCCGCGCTCTCCGGACTGCCCACCCGTCAGTTGGAGATGGTGCTGGCGCATGAGCTGGCCCACATCCGCCGGCATGACTTCGCGGTGAACCTGGCGCAGGTGGTGGTGGAGACGCTCTTCTTCTACCACCCGGCCGTGCGGTGGATGTCCAACGTCATCCGCGTGGAGCGCGAGCACTGCTGCGACGACGTGGCGGTGAGCGCCAGCGGCAACTCCGTCTCCTACGCTCGGGCCCTCACCGCGCTGGAGTCCCTGCGGGTGCTGCCCTCGTCGGAGCCGAGCCACGCGATGTCCGCGCTGGGCGGCTCGCTGCCCGAGCGCGTGCGTCGCCTGGTCTCTCCGCCCGCGCCGCGCTGCTCCTCCCGCTGGGTCGCAGGGGCGTCGGTGCTGACGCTCATCAGCAGCCTCGCGGTGGCCGCGCCCCTGACGTCGCTGGTGCTGGGCCAGGCCCCCACCTCCGACGTGTCCAAGCCGGGCGTCGCGAACGCCGCCGTCCCCGCGCCGCCCGAGGCTCCCGAGCCCGCCGCGTCGCCGAGCCCGCGCGCCCTCCCCCGCCTTCCCACGGCGCCGAGGCCGCCCGGCGATGTCAAGGTGGCCCTCCCGATGAAGCTGGCCGCTGCGCCCAACGTGAAGGTGTCCACGCGCCAGGACGACGAGGACTCGGACCTCGACGAGCGCACGAAGGTGGGCGCCGGTCAGTCGCTCTCCGTCGACCAGTTGGTGGCGCTGAAGACGGCGGGCGTGACGCCGGAGCGGGTGCGGGAGCTGGAGTCGATGGGCTACGAGCCCACCGTCGCCAACCTCGTCGAGATGGGCCACATGGGCGTCACCTCCGAGTACATGAAGCAGATGACCGCGAGCTTCGGCCGCAAGCTGGAAGCCAACGCGCTGGTGGAGCTGCGCGCCCTGGGTATCACTCCGGAGTACGTGGCGGCGCTCAGGGACGCGGGCTTCGACACGAAGAACCCGGACGACGTGGTGGAGGCGCGCGCGGTGGGAGTGGACCCGGAGTACGTGCGCGGACTGAAGGCCGCGGGCTACTCCGGCATGTCGCTGGAGGACATCTCCGAGCTGCGCGCGGTGGGCGTGGACCCGGCGTACATCGCCGCGCTGGGCAAGATGGGCCTGCCCAAGCTCTCCGTGAATGACCTCCAGGAGCTGCGCGCGGTGGGTGTCACGCCGGAGTGGATGGAGCAGATGCGCTCGGCCGGCGTGGAGACGAAGGACCCGGACGAGCTCACCGAGCTGCGCGCCCTGGGCATCACCCCGGACTTCCTGCGCGAGCTGAACGCCGCGGGCCTGAAGAACCTCTCCCCCGATGAGCTGGTGCGCCTGCGCGCCGGCGGCGTGGACGCCGACTTCATCCGGCGCCTGCGCGACTCCAAGTAACACCGTTACACCGAAACACCTGTCACCGAGTGGCCGGGGAGCAGCGCTCGCTCCCCGGCCCCGTGACACCCCTCCCCTCTCACGCCCTTCCCCACGGACGCGCCCACACGGGCTCGCGCCGGACGGCAGGGCTCCGTCCAGAACCGAAGGAGCCTCACCATGATGCGTCGCGTGTCGTCGCTGTTGACCTGCTGTGCCCTGTTGCTGGTGGCCACCACCGCCTCCGCCGCGAAGGAGCTGCGAGGCACCTGGACGTCCTCCTCCCGGGAGAAGTCCGCGGAGAACTTCCACATCAGCCTCATCCACCCCGACGACGAGGACGGCGGCAACGGGCAGATGGGCTTCTCCGAGCCCCGCGCGGCCTTCCAGGGCCTGCCCACGGCGGACGGCCCGGCCACCTTCACGCTCTCCCGCGAGGCCGGCGTCTTCACCTTCACCGGCACCTTCCAGGCCGGAGACGGCGCGGGCCACTACCGCTTCGCACCGAGCGATACCTACGCGAAGTCCATGGCCGCGCTCGGCTACCCGAAGCTCACCGAGCTTCAACAGTTCCAGCTCGCGGCGACGAACGTCACCACCCAGCGGGTGAAGGAGCTGGGGGCCATGGGCTACAAGGACATCCCGCTGGAGCAGCTGCTCACGGTGGGCATCTTCAACGTGTCACCCGAGTACGTCCGCGAGCTGGCGAAGCTGGGGTACGAGAAGCTGACGCTGGAGCAGCTGGTGCAGGGCCGCATCCACGGCGTCACGTCCCAGCGCGTGAAGGACCTGGGCTCGGCGGGCTTCCCCAAGCTGTCCTGGGAGGACCTGCTCGCCATGTCCATCCACGGCGTCACCGCGGAGTACATCCGCGACGTGCGCGCCATGGGCTACGGCGGCCTGGACGCCGAGAAAATCGTCGCCTTCCGCATCCACGGCATCACCACCGAGTTCGCCCGGGAGATGCGCGGCCTGGGCTTCAAGGACCTGGACGCCGACGAGCTGGTCGCCATGCGCATCCACGGCGTCTCCACGCCCTTCGTGAAGGAGATGCGTGAGCTGGGCTTCAAGGATTTGGACTCGGACGACTTCGTCGCCATGCGCATCCACGGCGTCACCATGCCCTTCGTGAAGGAGATGCGAGAGCTGGGCTTCAAGGAAATCACGCAGGAAGAACTGGTCTCCTTCCGCATCCACGGCGTGACGTCCGACTTCGTGAAGAAGCTGCGCGACGCGGGCTACAAGAACATCACCCCGGACGAGCTGGTGCGCCTGCGCATCCATGGAATCGACGAGACGTTCATGCGTTCCATGTCTCGTGGCGGCAAGGGCGGCGCGAGCGGCAAGTAGCACTCCAGGGCCATTCAGGAAACTCCGCCTACTCACGTTCTTTACCGAGGGAGCCCGGTGTCCCCGCTTCGCGGACACGAGGGAAATGGGTCATGTCATCCGGTATCAGAGGGGCCATCGCGCTCGGAGTGTCGCTGTGGAGTCTGGCGACGAGCGCGGCGGTGGAGGGGCCGGGGAAGGAGCAGTTTCTCCAGGCGGCGCGGGCCACGGGCTCGATTCAGGTGGACGGGAAGCTGAACGAGGACGACTGGGCGCGCGCGCCGGTGTTCGACGGCTTCGTGGAGCGCTATCCGGCGGCGGGCCGGACGCCGTCGGAGAAGACGGAGCTGCGCATCCTCTACGACGGAGACATGCTGTACGTGGGCGTGGTGGCGCGCGACTCGGAGCCTTCGCGCATCGACCGGCGGTTGGGGCGGCGGGACAGCGCGCCTTACTCGGACACGATTCACGTCCTCGTCGACCCGACGCATGACCACCGCACGGCGTACAGCTTCTCCGTCACCGCCGGCGGCGTGCAGAGCGATGGGCTCTACTACGACGACCGCTACTACACGGAGGACTGGAGCGGCATCTGGGCGGGCGCCTCGGACGGCGTGGAGGACGGCTGGGTGGCGGAGTTCGCCATTCCCCTCTCGCTGCTGCGCTTCCCGGAGGCGCCGGTGCAGACGTGGGGCTTCTCGGTGCGGCGGGACATCGCGCGCAAGAACGAGGAGCTGGAGTCGGTGGACAACCCGCGCAACCACAACGCCAACGTGTCGCGGCTGGGACACCTGACGGGCCTGGAGAATCTCCAACCGCGCGGGCGGTGGGAGCTGATGCCGTACCTGGCGGCACGGGGCCTGGCGCGGCCCCAGTTCTCGGACGCGTCACGGCCCGCGCCGCGTCTGCTCAGCCCGTCCATGGACGTGGGCCTGGACGTGCGCGCCGCGCTCACCAGCCAGCTCGCGCTGGCGGCGACGTTCAATCCGGACTTCGGCGAGGTGGAGGCGGATGAGCTGCTGCTCAACCTGAGCACCTTCGAGGCGTACTTCCCGGAGCGGCGCCCCTTCTTCACGCAGGGCATGGAGCTGTTCCAGCCGGTGGGCATGGACGTGGGCGGCGCGCCGCTGGCGCTCTTCTATTCGCGGCGCATCGGCCTGGACACGCCGCTGCTCGGCGCGGCGAAGGTGACGGGCTCGGTGGGCGGCGTGCAGGTGGGCGTGCTGGACGCGCTCGTCACCGGCCCCTGGCAGGCGCGCGACGAGGCGAGCCCGGACCGGAACCTGCGCTTCGACTGGCGCAGGCCGCTGCACCTGGGCGCGGGGCTGGAGCTGCCGGACGAGCCCTCCGCGACGACGCACTACCTGGTGGCGGTGGCACGAGGGAAGGTGGGCGCGGGCTCGCGCGTGGGCGGCGCGGTGGCCATGGCCAACCCGCTGTCGGGCACCTGCACCGCCGAGGACGCGGCCCTGGAGGACTCACAGCAACCGGCGTCGTGTCGGGGACGCGGCGGGCTCGCGGGCGCGCTCGACTTCGACCTGAAGACGGCGGACAGCACCTGGGGCGTGTACGGGATGATGGTGGCCTCACGCGTGGATGGCGGCCCGCCGGAGCGCGTGCTCGCGGATGGCACCCGGTTGCAAACCGGGGACTCGGGCGTGGGCGGCTACCTGCGCGCGGGACGCTTCGGTGGCGAGGGCCTGCGTCCGGAGGTCGGCGTGGATGTCGCCACGCCGAAGCTGTCGCTGGTGGCCACGGGGTTCCAGCGCTCGCAGAACGAGGTGGCCCCCCGAGCCTCGCTGCGCTACGCGCGGCCCAATGGCCTGGGCCCGTTCAAGGCGCTGTTCGCCAATGCCCACGCCGGTGGAAAGTGGACGGCGGATGACCGGAGCGAGCACCGGGTCACCTGGTTCAACCTCTACGCGAGCGCCACCCTGCCCAGCTTCGACACGCTGAGCGTGGAGACGGGCCTGGACCTCAACGGCTACGACGTGCGGGAGCTGGCGAACACAGGCATCCCGCTGGAGCGACCGGACCGGATGTTCGTGAGCCTCAGCGGCGAGACGAACCCCAACCGCAAGGTGTCGGTGGAGGGGTACGTCGCGCTCGGCCACCGCTTCCAGGGCGGACCGAGCGCTCCGGCCTGGGACTGGGGCGGGGAGGTCACCTTGTCCGCGAGGCCGCACCCGTCGCTCCAGACGGAGCTCTCCGTGGGCAACGACAAGACGGACCATGGGCCGCGCTACGTGGAGACGCTGGACGATGGCCGCTTCCTGCTGGGCTCGCTGGACTCGCGCTTCCTGTCGCTCACGCTGAGACAGCAGTGGGTGCTGACGCCCCGGCTCACCTTGCAGGGTTACGCGCAGCTCTTCACCGCGCACGGCACCTACGGCCCCTTCTTCACGGCGACGTCCGACGCGCGGCGGTCGCGCATCCGGCTCGACTCGCTGACCGCCGTCGCGCACGACGACGACAGCAGCTTCTACGACACCGCGCTGAACGTGAATGTCGTCGCGCGGTGGGAGTACCAACTGGGCTCCACGCTCTTCCTCATCTACTCACGCTCGCAGCAGGGGCTGCCGGAGCCCGAAGGTGAGCGGCCCTCCGCGACGCTGCGTCCGCGACAGTTGCTGGCGGGTCCGGCCAACGACGCGGTGATGCTCAAATGGAGCTACTACTGGGGCGCGTGAGGTGACGGGGCCTCACGGCAGGGCGCACAGGCGCGAGACGGCGGAGCGCGCCTCGTTCACCACGCCCTCATGCGTGGCCAGCGAGAGGCCGGGCCCCACGTGCCCGTCATCCGACTCGGCGGGCTCCAGCGCCGGCCGCGCACGCGCACGAGCATGGTGCGCATAGGCGCGCGCGAGGACATCCAGGTCCGCGCCGTAGCGCCGCACGGCCTCGCGCAGCTCGGCGTCACGAACCTCCAGGGACTTCACCCGCGAGGACAGCTCCTCGAGCTGGCTCGCGTTCAAGGCCAGCGAGTGGGAGTCGTGCTGCCTGTCTCGAAAGCCATCCGTCACGCGCAGCTCCTCCAGCACCAGGGCCTGCACGGAGGCACAGGTCTCCTTCTTGCGCGTCTGGCACGCGGACAGGCCCACGAGCCCCGCCGCCAGCCCCCACACGAGCACACGGCGTCCCGGCCCCGAGAGCCGAGGCCACCTGGCGCGACATGGGCGTGGAGACAGGCGCACGCACCCACGCTCGGCGTGCCACCCCGGGCTGTCAATTCCAGCCGGGAGCCGGTGTCGCGGGGCGAAAAGCCCGGGCGCGCGGGACGGCGCTTCGGAGGGTCGCGCCGCGCAAATGCGCGGTACTGAAAAGACGCGCGCACGGCGGTCCTAGAGGCACGGGCAGGCGGGGGCCCGCCGCGAGGGCTTGGGAGCGTCGGCTGGCGAACGACTCGGGCAGACGAGTGCGTGCACGCGAGAAAGGCAGGTCCCAGTTTCGCCGCGGGTGGCGTGGAGGAGGAGGGTGCAATGGTTTCGCTTCGAATCGCCTGTCTCGGGCTGCTGATGGCACTGTCGGCGTGTGCCTCGTCGAATCCGGCCGTGGTGAGGGCCCCCCGCGAGGAGGCGCCTCCGGTGGTGGGCCTCCAGGAGGAGGGCGGCACCTACGGCTACCGCGCGGAGGACCCGGTGCGCGTGGGCTGGGGCAACCCGGGCGTCATGGCCTTCTTCGAGCTGCTGCGCGGCCCCCAGGGTCAGCGCGTGGCGTGGAAGCGGCTGGGCCCGTGTTGTGACACCGGCCCCACGCCCTCGCTCGAGTACGCGGGGCTGGAGGTGTTCGAGGTGGGCTACGAGGGGCTGGAGCTCCCCGTGCGCCTGTTCATCGACCCGAACCACGGGGCCGCCATCCGCGCGCCCCGGGGCTTCACCATCGAGGGCTTGACCTCCCGCGAGACGCCGACGACTCCGTCGGACGTCATCGAGCTGTAGCCAGGCGCGCGAGCGGGGTGCTCACTCCAGCGACGGTGACTCATCGTTGGGGATGAGCACCTTGCGCGCGAGCGACACGGGCAGGCCCAGTTGCAGGAAGCGGTCGTGGAAGTCCTTCAGGACGAACTTCTTCCCGCTCGCCTCCAGGTGCTTCCGGTAGTCCTCGCGCAGCTTCAGAATCTGCATGCGGCCGGCCGCGTAGTACAGGTACGTGGGGTTGGACGTGCCGCGCTCCACCTCGCGCATCGCGGGGAAGGGCTCGAAGTACGCAATCTCCGCGTAGCGCTTCGCCACCGCGTCCACCGGCTCGTTGTACACGTGCAGCGCCAGCGCCGCGTACCACCGCGCGTGCCGCTGGAGCGCGCGCCGCAGCTGGCCCAGGCGCACCGACGGGTCACCCTGGCCCAGGCCCTCGTCCACCATCATCTGCTCGGCGTAGTGGGCCCAGCCCTCCACCACGGAGGCGGGGGTGAAGACCTTGCGCACGTCCGTGGGAATCTTGGCCCCGTAGAGCAGCTGCACGAAGTGGCCCGGCATGGCCTCATGCACGGTGATGCCCAACAGGCCCGCGCGGTTGAAGTACGTCAGGTGCTGCGACTTCTCCTCGGTGGACCACTCCGCCTCCACGTTGGTGATGTTGTAGTACGCCTCCTTGGCCTTGCTCTCGAAGGGGCCCGGCGTGTCCATGGACGCGAAGCCCAGCCGCTCGTACGGCGGCGTCTCGCGCACGGACGGCAGCGCGTCCGAGGGCAGCGTGAGGATGTCCTTCTCGCGCACGAAGCGCTGCAGCTCCACCAGCTGGGTGCGCGCCAGGGGAATCAGCTCCTCGGAGGTGGGGTGGTCCTTCACCAGGACCGCCATCACCTGCTCCGGCGTCTTCGACGGGTCCACCTTCGCCGTCTCGCGCGCCACCCACGCCTTGTACTCACGGATGGCCCGCTCGTTGATGTCGCGCAGCTGGTCCGCGCTCAGCGAGATGTGCTCCTCCAGCGCCAGCTTCTTCTCGAACAGCTCGCGGCCCAGCCGGAAGTCGCCGTTGGCCTGGGGCAGCAGCTCCTCCTCCAGCCACTCGGTGAAGCCCTCCATCTGCCGCAGGGCGTCCGCGCGCGCGGCGTGGAAGGCCTCGCGCTCCGCCGGAGGCACCTTGTCCAGGCCCTGCGCCTCCAGGGCGCGCGGCAGGTCCACGCGCAGGTACACCTGCGTGCCGCGCGCGTCGCGGATGGCCTGCTCCGCCCACAGCCGGGGCACACCCGTCAGGTTCTCCTTCGCCGCCTCCAGGACGTGAGGGATGCGCGCCATGCGAGAGCGCATGTCCCGCATCCGCTCGTTCAGCGGCGCGAAGTCGCGCGAGGACAAACTCGACAGCCCCCCGGAGACGAGGCCCACGTAGGCGCCGGGGTTCTTCTCCCAGATGCGCTCCTCCTCCAGCTCCAGCAGCTCCGCGCGAATGGCGTTCTGCAGCACCACGCCGTCGACGGCGTCGTCACCGGAGAGCGCGGAGCAGTTCACCTGCTCCAGTCGGGTGAGCCAGCCCCGCAGCGCCTCCGCCTTGCGTTGCAGCGCTTCCTTGGAGACGTCCTGCAGGTGCGCGTCGTGCGCGTGGAAACCCAGCCGCGTCGCGCGCACGGGGTTGGCCGCGGAGAACCAGTCCAGATACTCGCGGATGAAGTGCGAGTAGGAAGCGGTGGCGGCGCGAGAGGGCGTTGGCAAGGAGGAGGAGGACTCCGACCCGTCCTTCGAGCGCGACGCGCACGCGGAGAGACTGGCCAGCAAAATGACTGCGACACGAATGCGCATGAGGGCTCTCTTCAAGGATGACGGGCCGAAGTCTCGGCACTCGTGTGGGCAAGGGGTAGGCGGAAACAAGCGCGCTCGCAAGACGCCGTCGTGCGCTCAACCCGTCGGGTCGCCCCGGAGGACACCCTTGACGTGCGCTGACTCACCGTTGCGCGAATGCCCCCGTGGGTCCGTCCTGAGTCGGACGCTCATGACACGCGCACAACGCCTGCTTGCTCACCGATGACGACGTGACGCAGGCTGGGACGACATGACTCCGCGCGCCTGTGTCCTGTGGTCCCTGGTGTGGCTGTCCAGTGCGTGTGCCTCGCGTGGGCACCTCCCGAGCACCCCACCTCCTCCAGCGGAGTACGGAACTCCGCACCCCTTCCTCCTCCAGGCCGCCGCGCCCGATGGCCGGTGGCTGCTCGCGTGTCAGGCGCGCGAGGACACCAACAAGGATGGAACCATCGCGGTCAGGGTGGGCAGCCATGGAGATCTCGGCGGCGACGAGGCTCGGCTGTATCTGTTCCGGGAGCCTGGAGCGGGCCTCGCCGTCGACGACGTGCTCGCCGTGGACTCCCTGGCACGACACATCGTCCTGGTGCGCGAGGGCGCGCTCCGACTCCTCGACACCGTGACGGGCACGGAGCAGGTGCTCGCGCCCTGGACCGCCGACGACGTGGGCACGAACGCGTCCCAGCCGCCCGTGCGCGCCAGCTTCTCGCGCGACGGCCAGCGCCTGCTCTATCTGAAGACCGAGGCTGGGAAGAAGGTCGCGGTGCTGCGGGACGTCGCGCGTGGCGAGGAGCGCGTGCTGGACGCGGGCCCGGGGTTGCTCGGACAGGCGAGGCTGCATGAGAACGGACTCTGGGCCGTCTTCGACGTGGTGGCGCAGGACACCGACGAGGACGGCACGCTGACCTGGCCTCATCAACAGACGTCCCTCGCTCCGGCGCGATGCCGGGGACCGGTCAGCTCCGCCTCCCAGGGCGAGCGGAAGGGCGACAGTCCCGTGCGCCGCTTCCTGCGCGTGGACGGCGGCACGCTCATCGAGGGCAGGGACATCCTCCAGCCGCTGGGTGATGGCCTGCTTCGCACCCTGCCGCATGGCGCCATCGCCTTCGAGGACGCGCGGGGCAACCAGCAGACGTGGGTGCCCGAGAGCTGCCGGGCCCGGCTGTACGCCGTGGACGAGCCCCGTAGACTGCTCGTCGTCGGCTGCAAGACGAGGGACCCGTTGGGGACGACGCTGGAGCTGCACGGCCCCGAGCTGCACCTGTCCCTGGAGCGCGAGGTGTCGCCGTACGCACCGGTGAGGAGGTCCTCCAACGAAGAGCGTCCTCGACTGCTGCCCACCTTCGTCCTCACCAGCAAGGACACCGAGCGCACCTACGCCGTCTTCATCCTGGACATGGAGCGCCACACGCTCGTGCCCCCTCCCATCCCCGCCAGCACCTGGGTTCATGCCCAGGGTTCCCATGCGCTGCTGCGGGAGGACCCCACGGGAGACGGCGGAGAGCGTAGGAGGCCTCGACTGTGGCTGTGGAACGCGGACACCGGCGAGAAGCGTCTGGTCGGCGAGGCCAGTGGAGACTTCCAGGAGAGGGCGGGAGAGCGAGTGCTCTACATGGGATGGCTGATGGACCTGGGCACCGGCCAGGTGCTGGGTCCCGTCACCGAAGCGCCCCTGGCCATCGACACGCGGGGCGGAGCGCTGCGCTACACGCATGCCGCCCCCGCGTGGGCCGACCCCAAGCCCGAGAAGACCGTGCCCCTGGGCCCCGTGAAGTGGGAGCCCGCGGTGAATCCCTCCGTGAAACCCACGAGCCCACCCGGGAATACCTCCGCCGCTCCCTCTCCGAGCGGCCCCTGAGCCGCGCGTTTTCCGGGGGTTGATAGCGACCACGGAGGTGAAAGCCCCTTCCCTCTCGCCTGCTCCGTGCGCACATGGAGCGTGTCGGGTGGCTGGAGGCGCCAGAGGGCCGGCTGGCGCCTCCGTTTCTCGCCCCTGGGACGGCCGGACGACCCCACCGCGCGGGTCGCGTGCATTTCCACGCCCCTCGCCCGTCCCGGGATGCGATGAGGTCTTCCGCCGCATGCAGGGGGGTTCTTGCGCCTGACGCGTGCGGCAAGGTCCTGGCTGGGCTAAGCGTCTCACCGCGGTCCTGGCCCCGCGCCGGGCCGAGCCCCGGGGCCCGCTCGCTGGAGGAGGTACCAAGCAATGTCTGACGTCGTGAAGAAGAAGCGCCGCTGGCCCTACGTGCTCGGAGGAGTCTTCGCGCTCCTCGTCGTCGTCGTGCTCGGGGTCCTCTGGCGGCTCGACGCCATCCTGCTGAAGACAGCGCGCGAGCAGGCCGCCACGTATTCGCAGAAGCTGGGTCGCCCGATTGAAATCGGGGACATCTCCACCCAGCTCTTCCCCACCGTGGGCGTGGAGGTGGAGAACGTCTCCATCGGCGCCGCCGAGGGTGAGGAGCTGCCGCTCGCGCAGATGGCCTCGCTGGACATCAGCGTCGCGGCCGGCCCCCTGTTGTCCTCGCGTGGCAAGGACATCCAGGTGAAGAACGCCGAGCTGTCCGGCCTCACCGTCAACGTGGTGCGGCTGGCCGACGGCACCACCAACGTGCAGCGCCTGCTGCAGCGGTTGGAAGAGCAGAGCCCGAAGGAAGAAGAGAAGCCGCCCGAGGACGAGTCGCAGCCCACGGACCTCTCCGGCGTCCATGTCGAGCGCGCCGCGCTCACCGACGGCACCATCCGCTTCGTGGACCGCTCGGGGGGACAGGCCGCGCGGGAGCTGGCGGTGAAGGATTTGGACATCGAGGTGAAGGACCTGCGCGCCGGCAAGCCGCTGGTGGTGGACCTGGCCGCCGCGGTGCTCGCGGACAAGCAGAACCTCCAGCTGTCGCTGCACGCCGCGCCGCTGCCGCCCACGCTGATTCCCACGCCGGAGCGCGTGACGCTCAAGGCGCAGAAAATCGACCTGTCTCCGCTGGGTCCCTTCCTGCCTCCCGACGTGGGCCTCCAGGCTGGCACGGTGGACGCGGACTGGAAGGCGGAGCTGGGCGGCGCGGTGCCCGGGGGCAAGGGCCCCACGCGGCTCGTGGGTGTCATCTCCGCGCTGGGCCTGCGCTTCGCGGGCTCCGAGGGTGGCAAGGCGCTGGACGTGGTGCTCGACACGGACGTCGCGGGTGACATCGCCACCGGCGACCTGTCGCTCGACAAGCTGAAGCTGGACCTGGGCCCCGCGAACATCACCGGCAAGGGCCAGGTGAAGGGCCTGCTGTCGGAGAAGCCGTCGGTGCAGGGCTTCGAGCTGGTGGGCCGCAACCTGGACCCCGCCGTGCTCGCCGAGTACTACCCGCCGCTGAAGAAGCAGTTGAACGGCATGATTGCCGGCCCCATCGGCCTGGAGGTGCGCGGCAGTGGCACGCAGGACGCGCAGGCCATCAACGTGGACGTGGACCTGACGCCAGTGCGCCTGCGCGTGCCGGCGCAGCTCACGAAGAACGCGGGCGGCGCCATGAAGCTCACCGCGCGCCTGGCGGGTGCGGCGGCCAGCGGCGGTGCGCTGAAGTTCGACGCGAACGCGGACCTGTCTGGCGTGGACCTGCGGCCCGGCCTGCTGGTGGACAAGTCGCCCGGCCAGCGGATGGACTTCGCCGTGGCCGGCACCTACGCGCCCGGCAAGGGCGGCGTCGGCATGAAGGTGGAGGTGCCGAAGATGACCGCGCACGTCCTGGAGGACACGGTGACGGGCAGCGCGTCCTTCGCGCTCGCGGGTCAGGGCAAGAAGCAGACGACGACGTTCTCCGCGGATGTGAAGGCGAACAAGCTGGACGCGGACGCGCTGCTGTTCGACGAGAAGGAGCTGGCGGCGCGCAACGGCGGCACGGTGCCGGCGCCGGAGTCAGCGGAGCTTCCTCCCGAGGACCCGGCGCGCTTCAACGGCTACCGGGGTGACATCCGCTTCGCGGTGGGAGCGCTGCGCTACAGCGAGATGGACCTGAGCAACGTGACGGGCGTCATCAAGATGACGGACGACCTCATCTCCGTGGAGAAGTTCTCCTCGGGTGTCTTCGGCGGCAAGGTGGCGGCGGACGGGACGACGATTCGTCTGGGCCCCGCCGCCGCGCAGCGGCCCTTCGAGGCGAAGGTGAAGGTGGACGGCGTGCAGGTGGCGCAGGCGCTGGCCCAGGCCACGCCGCAGAAGGTGATGACGGGGACGTTCAACGGGAACGTGGACGTGAAGGGCATCGGCTACACGCCGGAGAAGCTCAAGGAGACGCTGCTGGGCGGCATCAGCGGCAACATCCTGGGCGGCACGCTGCTGGGCAAGGACCTGGTGGCCTCCGTCTCCGAGCCGCTCGCCAAGGCCCTGCCCTTCGCCTCCAAGGCGCTCAAGAGCGGCGAGGTGACGTCGCTGAGTGAGAACCTGCCCTTCGGCGTTCAAATCAAGAACGGCGTCGCGCAGCTGTCCAAGCCCATCACCTGGACGCGGCCGGAAGCCGCGATGAGCTTCGACGGTGGCATCAAGCTGGACGGCACGCTGGACCTCATCGGCTCGGTGGCGCTGACGCCGTCGACGGTGAAGACGCTGACCCTGGGCAAGGTGACGCCGCCCTCGGATATCCCCGTGGGCCTGAAGCTGACGGGCCCGGCGTGGAAGCCCGAAGTGACGGGTGTGGACGTGAAGCCGGCGGTGACGACGCTCGCGAAGCTGGCGGCCTCGTCACTCGCGGGCAACCTCATTGGCGGCAAGCGCGGCGAGCAGGTGCAGCAGGTCATCGAAGGCGGCGAGGAGAAGCTGCGCGCCGACGCCGAGGCCAAACGAAAGGAACTGGAGGCCAAGGCCGCCGAGGAGAAGTCGCGGCTGGAGGCCGAGGCGAAGAAGCGCGCCGAGGATGAGGCGAAGAAGCGCCTGCGCGGCATCTTCGGCAAGTAGTCCCGTCGCGTGCGGGCCAGGGAGTTCCCCTGGCTCGCGTCCGGGATTGCCTGTCTGGTTGTACGTTGGTCCGATGACAGTGTTTGCAATGAGCCCGGCCTGAAGCCGGTCCGTTGTCTCAAGTGCCGGGCCTGGAGACGCTCCCTGTCAACAAGGGAGGTCTCATGTCTGGTTTCTCGTCGAAGTCGTGGGTCATTCTCGTGGCGGTGGGGCTCGCGGGGTGTGGCGCGCCGGAGTCGTCGCCCGCGGTACCGGAAGAGGTGGGTCAGGCGGAGCAGCGGTTGCTGACGCTCGTCACCTGTCCCGTTGGAGCCACCCACGTCACGTATTCGCCGCCGCTGCGGACCCAGCCTCAGGACGTCGTCTTCACGTCCACTGGGCAGGCGAGCAATTGCTACTCCCTGCTGGGCTCCAGCGTGACGTCCGCGACGTCGTTTGTCTCATTCCTCATGAAGGGCTACTCCTGCACGGACCTGCTCGACATCAGCTCTGGAACCACGCTGCTCACCTGGAACACCGGTGAGAGTTCGACGGTGCGGCAGACGCAGACCACCACGGCCGTCAATGGCAACGCCATCGTCGTCACGCAGACCGGAACGGTCCTCTCCGGCAAGTTCGTGGGAGCCACCTTCGTGCGCACCGTCACCCTGCTCGCGACCGACCTCGCCGCCTGTGACTCTCCCGAGGGACTCACGAGCATCTCCGGGCCGATGACCATCACCCTCCTCGGACTTCTCTGAGGCACATCCCCAGGCCCTGTTTCATGAAACGGCCTGAAACGATGTGAAACGGCTCTCGTCCCCGAGCGACACCCGTGTCGCCCTCGGGGACGATGGTGGCACGCGCCCTGCTAATGCCCCCTGTCGACGTCCCACGTCAGACAGGAAGCGAGCGCGCGATGAACCCGAGCGAGGACTGCGGCTGCACGGACCCGGCGACCACGCCCATGCCCCACGTGGCACCCGTGAGCGAGCGCCACCGAATCCTCATCATCGGCGGAGGCACGGCCGGCATCTGCGTGGCGGCGCGCCTGGCTCGCCTGGGCCAGAAGGGCGTCGCGATTCTGGAGCCCTCCGAGCGGCACTACTACCAGCCGCTCTGGACGCTGGTGGGCGCGGGTGAAGCGCGCATCGAGGACACCGTGCGCGATGAGGCCGACTTCATCCCCCGGGGCGTGAAGTGGCTGAAGGACGCCGCCGAGGAAGTCGACCCCGTCCGCCGCGAAGTGCGCACCCGGGGCGGGCTGCGCGTGGGCTACGACTTCCTCGTCGTCGCGCCCGGCATCCAGCTCGACTGGGACAAGGTGGCAGGCCTTCGCGACGCGCTGGAGACCGAACACGTCAGCAGCAACTACGACGTGAAGCTCGCCCCCAAGACGTGGCGCATGCTCCAGCGCTTCCATGGAGGCACCGCCCTCTTCACCCACCCGGCCACACCCGTGAAGTGCGCGGGCGCGCCGCAGAAAATCATGTACCTGGCCGCCGACCACTTCCGCCGCACGGGGGTGATGGAGCGCTCGGAGGTGGTGTTCGGCTCGGGCGCCAAAACCATCTTCGGCGTGCAGGCCTATGCCCGCGT
This sequence comes from Myxococcus sp. CA040A, assembly GCF_013336725.1. Classification (NCBI taxonomy): domain Bacteria; kingdom Pseudomonadati; phylum Myxococcota; class Myxococcia; order Myxococcales; family Myxococcaceae; genus Myxococcus; species Myxococcus sp. CA040A. The sequence continues at coordinate 577,022 of NZ_JABUMR010000006.1, forward strand.
GCTGGAAGACGTGGTGAAGCGCTACGGCATCCACACCCACTTCGAACACAACCTGGTCGCCGTGGACGGCGCCCGCCGCGAGGCCACCTTCGAGACGACGCGAGACGGACAGAAGAACCGCGTCACCCTTCGCTACGACCTGCTCCACGTCACCCCGCCCCAGAGCGCGCCGGACTTCATCAAGAACAGCCCGCTGTCATCGCGCGACGGCGCGTGTGTCGGCTGGGTGCGCGCGGACAAGCACACGCTCCAGCACCCGGGCTTCCCCAACGTCTTCGCGCTCGGAGACGCCTCCGACCTGCCCACCAGCCGCACGGGCGCGGCCATCCGCAAGCAGGCACCCGTGCTCGTCGAGAACCTCCGGGCCGTCATGGCCGGGCGCGTCCCCACCGCGCGTTATGACGGCTACGCGTCCTGTCCCCTCACCACGGGCTACGGCAAGCTGCTGCTCGCCGAGTTCGACTACGACGGCAAGCCCACGCCCAGCTTCCCCCTCATCGACACGCTCCAGGAGCGGCGGGACATGTGGCTGATGAAGAAGTACGGCCTGCCCCAGTTGTACTGGAAGTTGATGATGCGCGGCCGGGCCTGAGCCGGGCCAGGTGCGAGCCGCCGCGCACCGGGCTATGCAGCGACAGATGCCCACGTCCCGAACCCCGCGCTCCTCCCAGCTCGCCCTGTCCGCGCTCGATGCGCTCGCGGGCGCCGTGCTGCTCGTGGACGCGAGTCGGCGCGTGGTGGGCCTGACCTCCGCGCTGGAGGCGCAGCTCGGCGCCCCGGTGCGCGAGGGGACTTTGCTCTCGGAGGTGCTCGTCCCGCAGGGCGGCGTCGAGCGACTGGAGACCGTGCTCACCACGGGGCGGGAGACGACGGCGCGGCTGCGCGCGGGGGCGGAGACGCAGGCGGTGCGAGTGCGCGCGGTGGCATTGGAGCGGGAGGGCTGGGCGCTCACCGTCACTCGAGAGCCCACCGCGCGAAGCGCCGAGGGCGCCGAGGTGTTCCACGGCCTGTGGACCCAGGACGCCGAGCTGCGACGGGTCTTCCGCATCGTCGAGAAGGTGGCGCGCGCGGAGTCGAGCGTGCTGGTGCGCGGCGAGTCCGGCACGGGCAAGGAGAACATCGCCCACGCGCTGCATGCGCTGTCCGCGCGTGGCAAGGGGCCCTTCCGCGCCATCAACTGCGCGGCGCTGCCGCCGAACCTGCTGGAGAGCGAGCTGTTCGGCCACGTGCGCGGGGCCTTCACCGGCGCGGTGCGCGACAGTCCGGGTCACTTCCGGCTGGCCCATGGGGGCTCGCTGTTCCTGGACGAAGTGGCGGAGCTGCCGCTGGACCTCCAGGCGAAGATGTTGCGCGTGCTGGAGACGCGCACCGTCATCCCCGTGGGAGGTCGGGCGCCGGTGCCGGTGGACGTGCGCATCATCGCCGCCACGCACCGGGCCCTGCGACGTGAGGTGGAGGCGGGCCGCTTCCGCGCGGACCTGATGTACCGCCTGCGCGTGGTGCCCATCTTCCTGCCCACGCTCCGGGAGCGACGCGGGGACATCCTCCCGCTCGCCCTGCGCTTCCTGGGCGAGCTGCACCAGCGCGGGACGCGGCGCGTGGAGCGAATCGCCCCGGGCGCGCGCCGACTGCTGGAAGCCCACACCTGGCCCGGCAACGTGCGCGAGCTGCGCAACGTCATGGAGTACGCCTACGTCATCGGCGAGGGCGCGGTGCTGCGCGAGGTGGACCTGCCCCCGGAGTTCTCCGAAGGGAGGACTGCTTCATCCCCCGGTGTCGCCCTCTCGCCGACGGCGGGTGTCCTGCTCGACGAACAGAAGGTGCGAGCGGCCCTGGCCCGAGCAGGCGGCAACCGCTCCGAGGCCGCACGCCTGCTCGGTGTCAGTCGCGTGACACTGTGGCGCCGCCTGCGCGCCCTGGGCGAAGCCGGGCACTGAACCTGTTCCACTGGGGCGACAACTGTTTCACCAGGGTGTTTCAGGTGTTTCCCCAGGGACGGCGCCCCCTCCGAAATGGGCCCGGGTCCTGCTCGGAGAAGGGGCACTGGCACGGCACTCGCAATATCGTCGGGGGCGCATGGCGGTCATCTCTTCAGGGAAACGGGCGATGCTCTTCCGACAGCTCTTCGACGCGGAGTCCTCGACCTATACGTACCTGCTGGCGGACCCGGCGACGCGAGAGGCCGTGCTTATCGACCCGGTGCTGGAGCAGGTGGAGCGGGACCTGCGGCTGCTGACGGAGCTCGGGCTGAAGCTGACGGTGGTGATGGAGACCCACGTCCACGCGGACCACATCACCTCGGCGGGACTCCTGCGTGCGCGCACGGGTGCCCAGGTGATGGCCTCCCCCCGAGGAGCGCCCTGTGTGGACCGACAACTGGTGCATGGCGACCAGGTGCGCGTGGGCGGGTTGGAGCTGCGCGTGCTGGAGACCCCCGGGCACACGGATGACAGCCTCAGCTTCCTGTGTGACGGGCGGCTCTTCACGGGCGACGCGCTGCTCGTTCGCGGCACGGGCCGCACCGACTTCCAGAACGGCGACTCGGGGCAGCTCTACGACTCCATCACCCGCGAGCTCTTCACGCTGCCCGATGCGACGGAGCTGTATCCCGGCCACGACTACGCGGGCTTCACCGCGTCCTCCGTGGGCGAGGAGAAGCGACACAACCCGCGACTGGCGGGCAAGTCTCGCGAGGACTTCATCACCTTCATGAACGAGCGGCGGATTCCACCCCCGCGCAAGCTGGACGTGGCCGTCCCTGCCAACCGCGCCTGCGGTCTGGACCCCAAGCCCCTGTCACCGTCCTCCGCATGACGTGACGTGCCCTCGGGCACGGGCGTCCGCGCCGTCATCCCAGAACCCTGGTGTCCGACCCCGAGAAACGGGACGGCGCCCTATTGCCCGCGTCCTTCCCTCATCGGGAGGACGAGAGAAGGAGTCACCGTCTTGAGTCACCTCTTCGACAGCGCCCATCCCCAGCCCGCCGGATACCGCGACGTGGACGTACGACAGCTCGCGGCGGAGCGCCCCTCGGGGCTGCACCTGGTCGACGTGCGCGAGCCGTCCGAGCTGGATGGGATTCTGGGACACCTCGATGGCGTGCGTGCGGCACCGCTGGCCACGGTGCGCGAGGCGGCGGCCTTGTGGCCCAGGGACACGGAGGTGCTGCTCATCTGTCGCTCGGGAGCGCGGTCGGCGCGTGCCGCCACGCAGTTGGTGGAGCTGGGCTTCACGCGGGTGATGAACCTGCGCGGGGGAATGCTCGCGTGGAACACGGAGGCGCTGCCCGTGGTGCGGCTGCCCTCCAGTGCGACGCCGACCCTGGCGGAGGTCCGCGACACCTTGCGAGCCCGGCTCCCCGGTGTCTCCGACGTGGAGGCGCTGCCCCGAGAGCCTTCGCGCGCGGAGCTTGGCGCCGTGCTGGACGCGCTCCAGGCCACGACTCCCTCGGGGCTGGTGGACACCGCGAGCTTCGAGCGGACGCTGCGCGAGGTCCGGGACCTGCTCGCCGTCGCGCGGTCTGGGGGCGCTTCGCGATGATGTTGTACGTGGGCCTCGCGGGCGCGTTGCTCGTGGGCGTGTTGTTGGGGTTGTTGGGTGGCGGGGGTTCCATCCTCACGGTGCCCTTGCTGGTGTACGTGCTGGGTGTGGAGCCCCGCACGGCCATCGCCATGTCGCTGGTGGTGGTGGGGGTCACCAGCGCGAGCGGAGCGCTCTTTCATGCACGGGCAGGTCGGGTGCGGTGGCGCACGGCCTTCGTGTTTGGCGCGGGCGGGATGGTGGGCGCGTTCCTGGGGGGGAAGCTCAATCCCCTCTTCTCCGCGAGCACGCTGATGTTGTTCTTCGCGGGGGTCATGGTGGCCGCGGCCGTCGCCATGCTGCTGCGCACGGAGGCCACGCGGGTGTCCACCGAAGTCACTCCGCGCGCTCCAAGCCGCGTGGGGCGGATACTCCTTCAAGGCCTGGGCGTGGGAATCCTGTCCGGCCTCGTGGGCGCGGGCGGAGGGTTCCTCATCGTCCCCGCGCTCGCGCTGGTGGGCCTGTCCACGCCGCTGGCCACCGCCACCTCGCTGGTGGTCATCGCGCTCCAGTGCGCCGCGGGCCTCGTGGGACATCTGGGTCATGTGGAGTTGCCGTGGAAGCTCACGGGCGAGGTCCTCGCGGTGGCGCTGGCGGGGAGCCTGCTTGGAGGAAAGCTCGCGGGACACGTGGCGCCGGGCTCGCTGCGCAAGGGCTTCGCGGTCTTCGTGCTCGCCACGGCCACCTTCTTGCTGTGGGCCCAGCTTCCCCTCGGACTGCGCGCGTGGATGGGACAGGGGCTGGCCAGCGCCGGCGCCTGGCCCTGGGTGGCGGTGGCCACGGGCGTGGGCCTCCCCATTGTCCTGTGGCGGCTGCGTGTCGTCCGACAACGCGCGACAAGAGGACACTGACCACAGGCGCGCGTCCCGTACACTTCCCCCGTTGACCCGTGACGCCGTCGCATCGAGAGTCCTCGGCATGAAGCTGAGACCCATCGCAGAAGTGGGCGCCGAGCTGGGCCTGGCTCCCGACGACGTGCATCCCTGGGGAACGAATCGCGCCAAGGTGTCACTCGACGCGCTCGGCAAGCAGGGCGACCGGCAGGGACGGCTCGTGCTCGTCTCCGCCATCAACCCCACGCCTCCTGGCGAGGGGAAGACCACCATGTCCGTGGCCCTGGCCATGGGCCTGCGCCGTCGCGGACGCAAGGCCGTCGCCGCGCTGCGAGAGCCGTCCCTCGGTCCCGTCTTCGGCGTGAAGGGCGGAGGCACCGGCGGCGGACAGTCCAGCCTGGAGCCCGCGGCGGACATCAACCTGCACTTCACCGGTGACCTGCACGCGATTACCAGCGCCAACAACCTGCTCGCCGCGCTGGTCGACAACGCCGTGTATTACGGCCAGCCGGTGGCCATCGACTCCACGCGGGTGCGGTGGCGGCGCGCGATGGACATGAACGACCGGTTCCTGCGCAACGTCATCATCGGCCTGGGCGGCAAGGCTCACGGCGTCCCGCGAGAGGCCGCGTTCGACATCACCGCCGCCAGCGAGGTGATGGCCATCCTCGCGCTGTCGGAGAACCTCAAGGATTTGGAGGAGCGCCTGGGCCGCGTCGTGGTGGGCCACTCGCCGGACGGCAAGCCCGTGCGCGCGCGCGATGTGGACGCGGCGGCGGCCATGGTGGCGGTGCTGAAGGACGCGCTGATGCCCAACCTGGTGCAGACGCGCGAGGGCGGCCCCGCGCTGGTGCACGCCGGCCCCTTCGGCAACATCGCCCACGGCTGCAGCTCCGTGGTGGGTACGCGGATGGGCCTGGCCTACGCGGACGAGGTCGTGACGGAGGCGGGCTTCGGCTTCGATTTGGGCGCGGAGAAGTTCCTCGACATCAAGTGCCGCAACACCGGCCTGTGGCCTCGGGGCGTCGTGCTGGTGGTGACGCTGCGCGCGCTGAAGTACCACGGAGGCGCACCGCTCGCGCGCGTGGCCGAGCCGGACAGCGCCGCCCTGGCGCGTGGCTTCGCGCATCTGGAGAAGCACCTGGAATCGGTGCGCGCCTTCGGCCTGCCGGCCGTGCTGTGCGTCAACCGCTTCCCGCAGGACACGGAGTCGGAGCTCGACGAACTGCGCGCCTTCGGCAAGGAGCGCGGCGTGGAGATGGCCGTGTGCGAGGGCTTCACGCGCGGCGGCGAGGGCGCGCTGGAGCTGGCGGACCGGGTGCTCGCGATGCTGGACGCGACGGACGCGGCGCCGCCCACTCCGCGCTTCCTCTACGAGTTGAAGCAGTCGCCCGAGGAGAAGGTCCGCGCCATTGCCCGCACGGTGTACGGCGCGGAGGACGTGGCCTTCACGGCGTCGGCGCGCAAGGATTTGGAGATGGTGCGCGAGCTGGGAGGCTCGGAGCTGCCGGTGTGCATGGCGAAGACGCACCTGTCGCTGTCGGATGACGCGACGAAGCAGGGCCGGCCGCGCGGCTTCACGCTCACGGTGCGCGAGGTGCGCCTGTCCGCGGGCGCGGGCTTCATGGTGGCGCTCACGGGCGACATCCTCACCATGCCGGGCCTGCCTCGCGAGCCGGCGGCGAAGCGCATCACCGTCCACGACGACGGCCGCATCACCGGGTTGATGCAGGGCGAGTAGCCGTCGCCCGGTGCATCGACGAGCACGGGCGGCCCGGACGTCGGGCCGCTCCCGCGCTCACACGCGGAACGACGTGGACAACTCCTGGAGCCGGCCGAGCGTGGCGTTGATCTGCGTCACCGCTTCCTCGGCCGTCATGGTGGAAGTCACCACGTCCGCCATCATCGAGGACAACTGCGTCATCACCTCGGTCATCTGCGCGATGCCCGCGTTCTGCTGGGTGACGGAGGCGACAATCTGGCGCGCCGCCTGACTGCTCTCCTGCACCACCGTGGTGATTTCCTTCAGCGAGTCGGCCGAGGCCAGCACCTGCTCGATGTTCTCCTCCATCTTCTCGCTGTCGCCCTCCGCGATGGAGGTCGTCTGGCGGATGGCCTGATTGATTTCGAGCAGAATCTTGCCGATGCGCTGCGTGCTCTGGAGGGACTGGCCGCTGAGCGCGCGCATCTCCCGCGCCACCACCGCGAAGCCCCGGCCCTCTTCGCCCGCGCGCGCGGCTTCAATCGCCGCGTTGAGCGCCAGCACGTTGGACTGGTCCGCCAGGTCCTTCACGCTGCTGATGATTTCCCCGGCATGCACGGCCTGGTCGCTCAGGTGCGCGATGCTGCCCACGAGCGTGCCCACCCGCTGACGAATCTGCTGCATGCCCTCCGCGCTCTGCTCAATCGACTGCTGACCGGACGAGCTGAACGCGTCCGCCTGCGCCGCCACCTTCAGCACCATCTCCGCGCGGCTGGCCGCCATGCTGGAGGTCTGCGCGATTTCGGCGATGGTGGTGCTCGCCTCGGTGAGGCTGCGGGACTGGTTGGTGAGGAAGTTCACCTGGTCCTGGCTCGCCTGCGTCAGTTGCGCGGCCGCCGAGGACAGCTCCATCACCACGGACCGCAGCGTGGCGGGCACCTCGCGCAGCCGGTTGACCATCACCTGGAGGCTGCGGCCCAGGTCACCCACTTCGTCCTGCCCGGCCGTGTCGATGGGCTGCGTCAAATCCCCCTCTTGGGCGATTTTCTGCGCCACCGCCGACAGCCGCGCCATGGGCACCGCCACTTCCCGGTGCAGCCAGAAGGACAGCGCCACCATCAACGCCAGACACACCAGCGACAGCGCCCCCACCAGCCACGAGTCCCCGCCCGCCAGCACCACCGTGAAGATGACCGCCAGGAACACCGCGGCGACAGCCGGAGACAGCATCACTTTCTGCTTCAGCTTCAAACGCACCGAGCCCCCTCCCTCTCCGCGACCACGGAGCCCTCCGGCGTCATGCCGCCGTCCCACCCGGCCAGGCTCCGGCAGTTGAAGCGCGGCTCCCTGGGGAGCCTGCTGCGCCAGCTCATGTCGCCATCCTTCCGAGGAGCCCCGAGGACCCCCTGAAGCTCGGACGGACCGGTGATCCGCCGAAGCGCAGGATAGCCAACTGAACACTTGCTGCTAAGCCTCCCCCCGAAGGTCATCCCACAGTGTCACCCGAGGGGTTTCCACCAGTCTGGGTGGAAATAGACCCCTGCACTGGAAGGATCATCCCAGGGAGTCGAGGCGGCGGCAGCCATCGACGCGGAGGACGAAGTCGGCGCCGAAGGCACCGGCGGGGGTGAGGGCGCCGGGAGAGGGCTGGGCGAGCAGCTCTTCCACGGCGTGGATGGAGGCGCGGGCGGTGAAGGCGTAGCCCTCTGGTACTTCCAGCCAGGCCTGGGCGGAGCGGCCATCCGGGGCGCGGGCCTGGGCCCAGACCTGGGAGCGGCTGGACAGGCGCATGTCGGCGTCGGGGCCCTTCACGCGGGACTCGACGAGCTTCATCAGTCCGTCGCGCACGAGGCCGACCTTCAGAACCTGGCGGAGGACGGGATAGGTCCACCGCAGGGCGCGAGCGGAGGACGAGGGGAAGGCCATGTACGTGGTGATGTTGGGGATGCCGGTGGTGCGGTACGCGGTGGAGAGGTCGCCCCAGGGGATGGGCATCACGGTGCGCTCGCGGTCGATGAAGCGCTGGCGGCGGGCGCCCTGGCCCATGGGGAAGGGTTGGAGGACGCCGTCGCGGCGGACCTTGCCGCCCTCGGGGAGTTGGAGGAGGGCGGACTTGGTGGTGCCGGCGCTGGCCTGGGAGCCGGCGCAGATGGCGATGTCGAGTTCGGTGGCGCCGGGGACCTGTTCGGCGACGTAGCGGGCGAGGCAGTCGGTGGGGACGACATCGAAGCCGACGCCGGACATCAGCGAGACGCCGCGCTCCCTGGCTTCGGCGTCATGGCGGAAGGAGCCCTCGAAGACGGGAATCTCGCCGGTGATGTCCAGGTAGTGGGTGCGCGAGGCGAGGCAGGCCTGGCGCATGGGCTCGCTGGTGTGGACGAAGGGGCCGGCGGCGTGAAGCACCAGGGGCAGGCCCTCCATCGCGGCGGCGAGCTGGCGTGCGTCGTCCAGCGCGGCGGGACGGACCTCCAGGCCGAGCGCGTCGGCCAGCGGGGCCAGCTTCTCGCGGGAGCGGCCGGACAGCACGGGCCGGTGGCCCCGACGCACGGCCTCCTCGGCGATGAGGCGGCCGGTGTAGCCAGAGGCGCCATACAGCAACCAGCGGGGAGTCGAGCTCGAGGTCGTCGTCACGGCCGGCGACGCTACCAGGAGCACCGGGCGCGGGATGGCCCGGGTTCGGACTGTGCTCGCTATCTGTCAGCGACCGTGCGCGAGCCGCCCTGCCCTCACCGGGCCAGCGCGACTTCGGACCGGTGATTCACGTGCGCGTCCTCGACGCAGACGAGCAGCGCGCGCAGGGCCGAGGGTGACGGCGCTGTCAGGAGTGCCTCGCGCAGCCGCGCGTTGCGCAACAGCGCACCGATGCGCGCGAGCACGCTGAGGTGCAGGCCCGCCGTATCCGGCGGCGACACCATGCCCACGAAGACGTGCACGCGCCCTCCGTCGGCCTCGCCGAAGTCCACGCCCTGGGAATGCACTCCCACGCAGGTGACGATGCGCGACACGCCGGCGAGCCGACAGTGCGGCACCGCCACGCCCCCCACCATCGCCGTCGAACCCAGCTGCTCGCGCGCCAGCAGATGCGCCGCCAGCTCCTTCGGCGACACCCGCGCCCGAGCCGACATCAGCCCCGCCAACTCGTGCACCACCCCCACCCGCTCGCGCGCCTCCAACGACAGGCGGACAGCTTCTACGTCCAGGAAATCAGTCCACCTCAGCATGCCTCACCTCCTCGGGCGCCCGGCTGCCTCCCGAGTCGGCGCAGAGATGTGTCCACCGCCGCGATTCCGCATCCCTCCGCTGTCTTTCTTCGAGCCCACTACACACTTCTCTCCGGTTTTTCGGGCTCAGTCGTTTCGACCCCGCCCCTCTCGCCTTCTCAACCTCGTCGAAGGCAAATCCACGGACCACCGCGTCATCGAGCGAGAACGTCGAGCGCCGCGGGACACGCCCTCCGGAGCGGCCCGGTCCACGCCTCGTCGCCCTTGGACCGGCTCCGCCAGATGCTCCGTGCCCGACATCCGCCTCGCCCTCCAGGGCGGCCCATCCGCGCACGGCACTCAGCGCGCGAGAGACATCTCGTTGCGAAGCGGCAGGCACGCCTCCTCCGCGCGAACGAGCAACGCGCGCATCACTCCCGCCGAAGGCGCGGCCATCAACTCCGCGCGCAATTCGGGGTCATGCAGCAGCGTCGCGATGCGCGAGAGCACATTGAGATGCAGCCCCGCCGTGTCCGGTGGCGACACCATGCCCACGTAGATGCGCACCAGCCCATCCTCGGGCGCGCCGAACGCAAGCCCACCCCGGTGGATGCCCAGACACGTGACGATGCGCTCCACGCCCGCGTGGCGACAGTGCGGCACCGCCACGCCCCCCTCCATGACCGTCGACCCCAGCTGCTCCCGCGCCAGCAGATGCACCGCGAGCTCTCGCTGCGACACCCCGGCCCGGGCCGACATCAGCCCCGCCAGCTCGTGCACCACCGCCACCCTGTCTCTCGCCACGAGCGACGGGCGGATGGCCTCCACGTCCAGGAACTCGGTCCACCTCAACATGCCTTCCTCCCAGGGCGGCACATCACCGCCCGCACGGCGGAGCACCGAGGCTCCGTCACGAACTCGCCCGACTCGAGGACCCTCAAACCGCCACCGCCACGCGCTCGCGCCCGGACAGGACGATGCACGCGGCCAGCACCCGCGCCGTGAAGGCATCCCGCTCGTCATCGTCGAACGCCCGTGCGAGCAGCTCGGGGTCGTCATCCAGGAACAGCGTGGAGCCCAGCCGGTCATACACGTGCTCCAGCAGGCCTCGGCAGCAAGGGCACCGTCGAGCACCATCCAATGCATGTTCCGCACGCACTCGCGCCTCCACCAGCCGCTCCACTCCCAGCAGACGCACCGCCTTGAACGGTGCCTCACCGAGCGACGGACCGACCTCCGGCGTGGCCCGCGAGTGGAACAACGGCAGTGACTTCACGAATCGGGGCAGCCACATGGGTCCTCCGTGCCGGGCCTTCATGACCCGCGCACGCCCCTTCCCATCGCATCCGCCGTGCCGACCGCCCTCGCGCCAGACGCTCGGAATCCGGAGCCTTTTTCCAAGGGTCCCCGCCGTCACCGTGCAGACCGCAACCTGGAGCCCCGCGCGGCACAGCACGTTGCGACGCTCCCGCGTGTCCCGGGCCGCGCTCGCTCGCCTGCCCGCCCACCCGGTGTGGCAGCATGCGCGCCCCATGAAGCCCCTCTCCTCCGCACTCCTCTTCTGCGCGCTGCTCTGCGCCTGTGACGACTCCGACCCGGGCTCCCCGGACTCGGGCACCCAGGTGGAGCGCGGCCCTCGCGCGATTCCTCTCGAAGGCGACCCCAACGGCCTGTTCTGGGACGCCACCACGCAGACGCTCTACATCGCCGACGACCAGAACCACCGGCTCCTCAAGTACCGCGATGGAGAAGGCGTCTCGGTGGCGGCCACGCTTCCGGACGCGCCCGCCAACAGCCCCAACCTGGGCGAGGTCGTCCGGCTCCAGGACGGAACCCTCGTCACCGTGCGCTTCGGCTTCGGCAACGCGGGCGCGGTGTTGTTCGTGCGTCCGGATGGCACCCCGGGCACCGTGCCGGGACTCCCCGTCAACCGCCGCCGCATCGGCCTCACGGTGACGAAGGACGGACGACTGCTCGACAGCTACTTCGTGCGCAACAACAACGTGAACGTGGGCTCGGTGGCGCACGTCACGCTGGAGGGCACCGAGACGGAGCTGGTGGGCGCGCTCCAGAAGCCCGTGGGCGTGCTGGCCGTGGAGGACACGCTCTACATCGCAGACCAGATCGCCGGGAAGGTGTACCGCTCCCCACTGTCCAACCCGTCGTCGCTCACGACGCTCGCCACCATCGCCGAGCCGGACCTGCTGGCCCTCGGGCCTGGGGGCTCGCTGCTCACCGGCACGCGCCAGGGCTCGGTGCTGCGCATCTCCACCACGGACGGCTCGACGTCCGCGCTGGCCACGGGCTTCCAGCAGGTGCGCGGGCTCGCGTACGACGCCGTCAACCGCCGGCTCTTCGCCGCGGACCACGACGACGACGAGACCAACGGCACCACGCACTTCCTCCAAATCATCCCGGTCGACTGATGCGACACACTCCGTGGTGGTTGCTCTGGGCACTGGCCTCCACGCCGGCGCTCGCGGACGAGGCGTGGCTGCGACCGACGCTCGTGGGGGAGCTGGACTACCGCCAGCACGCCTCGGACGTGGAGGGCTTCGACGGCTTCACCCTCGCGCGCCTGCGGCTGGGCGCGGAGGCCCGTCCCCTCCCCTGGCTGGTGGCGCGCGGCGTGGCGGAGTGGGCCCAGGAGAAGCCCGCCCTCATCGACGCCTTCGTCGCGGTGACGGTGCTGCGCGACGTGCGCCTGTCGCTCGGCTACACGAAGACGCCGCTGTTCCCCAGCGCGCACGACGAGAACCTGCAGGCCCGCGCCATCCCCGAGCTGTCGGGCCTGGCGCAGTCCTTCTGGCCCCGAAGAGACCTGGGACTCGAGGCCCGGTGGTCACCGATGAACCTGCCCGTGGAAACCTGGGTGCGCGTGGGCAACGGCTCTCGCAGTCCCCTGGGCAATGACAACCAACTGCCCGCTCTGGATGCCCGGGTCGATGGTCGGTGGGGTCGCTCGGCGGGCGTGCCAGAGTCCTTCTGGGGCGTGCGCGTGGGCGCGGGGGCACATGTGGAGAGCGCCTATGACCGCGCGGGCATCGGCGGCATCGGCCCGCAGGGCTTCGTCTACTACCGGCCGCCTCCCGCGAGTGGGACGCGCACCGTGACGGAGGCGCACGCGCGCCTGGACGTGGGGCCGGTGCGAGTGGCCGCGGAGGCCGCCGCCGCATGGGAGCGGCGCTCGCGCGACACGGATGGAAACCCGGAGACGCCGCGCGAGGCCCTGCCCGAACTCAAGAGCCAGGGCGCCTCGCTGGAGGTGTCCTGGGTGGCCTGGGGCACGCCTCGCGACGACGGACCTTCCTGGCCCCGAGCGAACGAGGACTCCACCCAGGCACTCCAGGCGCTGCGCGAGGGGCAGCTCCCCCTGGGTGCGCTGGAAGTGGCCGCGCGCGTCGAGCGACTGTGGCTGGGCCGTGGCGCCTCCGACGTGCAATCCGGTGGCGGGACGAGCGGCGCCCTCGCCGTGCGCTGGTGGACCACGCCCTTCCTGGGGGTCGGCGTCGCGGGGTACGTCCAGCGCTACGACACGGCGCCGCTCGAGGAGCCGGACCGACGCACCTCCTGGCTCGTGCTGGCGCGCACGACGGTGAACTTCAACTAGCGCAGCGCGCGGCCGTGGAGTCGGGCCTGCTCCTGACAGGCGCCCTGACACTCGGGGAAGAGCAACAGGAAGCGGGCCTGCTCACGGCAGCGCGGCACCAACCCCGTGTGCATGGGGGTCGAGCAGAGGCGCTGGAAGCCCGCCCACGCATCGTCGAACACGGCGGCGCGCGCGTCGGGCTCCAGGGACAGCACCGCGCGGCGCTCCGAGGCCAACCAGCCGACCATGGCCGCCAGGGCGCCTCCCAGCGCGAGCACCCAGAGCAGGTCCTTCCACCACGGACGCGCCAGGGTGGCGGGCTCGCGCTCGACAGCGGAGTCAGGGGAGGACGACACGACGGACAGGTGCGGATTGGGACGCATGACGGCAACTCCAGGGGCAAGCCCCGTGCCGCGCGGCGTCGTCGGTCCTCCGAGGGGCCGTGTCCCTCGAAGTCCCGTGGCCGTTGCATTCGGCAAGCGTGCGCGTGGGAGGCCGTGCATCGCGCAAGGCCTCCACCGTCGAGTCCGCGACGGAGTGCTCAGCGCACGGCGTTGCGCAGCACGGGGGCGAGCTCCTGGCGGCAGGCCTCGTCACACTGCGGGAAGCGCTGGATGAACTCCGCCTGCTTCTGGCAGCGCCGGAGGAGGCGGGGCCCGGCATCGCCCAGGCACATGAGGTCGAAGCTGTCGCGCGTCTCCTCGAAGAGGGCTTCGCGCTGGGCGGGGGACATGGCGTTGATGGCGCGGTTCTCTCCGCCCTGGAGATAGGCCCACACGCCGGCGAGCACCAACAGCACGATGCCCAGTATCACTCCCTGGCGGACGCGCTTCTCGTTGCGGGTGGGGGGCCTGTCTCGGGTGAAGATGTTGTCGTCGCCACCCTCGTTGTTCCCATTCAAACCCATAGGCCCCTGTTCCACCGCAATCCGGGGACCAACGCCAGCATTGGTTGCTGGGGGTGTGTTGCAGCCTGCACGAAAGGGCGGGGCGCGGGTTGCGAACCGCACGACGGGAGCGAGTCGGGCGCCGTGGAAGTCCCCGTGAGGACTCACGTCGTGCAGGTCGCACGGCCGGGCTCGGGCGATGCAATTAGACTCCACGCATGGATGCACGGCTGGAGCAGGCCCCCGTTTCCGGGGAGCGCCCGATGCGGGTGCTGGTGGTGGATGACGAGCGCAACATCCGGCACACCTTGAGGGTGTGTCTGGAGGGGTTCGGCTGCGAGGTGCGGGAGGCGGCCACTCCGGAGGCGGCGCTGGCCGCGCTCGCCCAGGGGCCCACCGACCTGGCCTTCGTCGACCTGCGGCTGGGCACCTCGAGCGGATTGGATTTGCTGCCCCGGTTGCTCGCCGAGTCACCCAACCTGGACGTGGTGCTCATCACCGCGTACGCGACGTTCGACACGGCGGTGGAGGCGGTGCGGAGGGGGGCGCGCGACTACCTGCCCAAGCCCTTCACGCCGGCGCAGATACGGCATGTGCTGGACCGCTCGCGCGAGCACCGGGCGCTGTCGTCGCAGTTGGAGAGCCTGGAGGGGCAGTTGGCGCAGGCGGTGCCGGAAGCGACGCTGGAGACGACGTCGCCGGTGATGCATGCGGCGATTGGACTGGTCTCGCGCGCGGCGACGTCCGACGCGGCGGTGTTGCTGCGGGGAGAGAGCGGCACGGGCAAGGGCGTGCTCGCGAGGGCGCTGCATTCGATGAGTGCCCGGCGGCGGCGGCCCTTCGTCACGGTGAACTGTCCGACGCTGTCGGAGCAACTCCTGGCGAGTGAGTTGTTCGGCCACGTGCGCGGGGCATTCACGGGGGCTGTGAAAGACCAGCCGGGGCGGGTGGAGCAGGCGGAAGGGGGCACGCTGTTCCTGGATGAAATCGCGGAGATGAGCCCCGCGCTCCAGGCGCAGTTGTTGCGGTTCCTCCAGGAGAAGCAGTTCGAGCGACTGGGCGAGGGCCGCACGCGCAAGGCGGACGTGCGCGTGGTGGCGGCGACGAATCGCGACCTGGAGAAGGACGTGGCGGAGGGACGGTTCCGCGAGGACCTGCTCTACCGGCTCAACGTCATCGAGGTGAAGCTGCCATCGCTGCGGGAGCGGCCGGAGGACCTGTTGCCGCTGGCGAGGCGGTTCGTGGCGTTCTTCGCGAAGGCGGCGCAGCGGCCGACGACGCCGGAGTTGTCGCCCGCGACGGAGAAGATGCTGCTGGCGTATCCGTGGCCGGGCAACGTGCGTGAGCTTCGCAACGCGGTGGAGCGAGCGCTCATCGTGTGGCCGGCGGGGGTGCTGGAGCCGCAGGCGTTTCCGGAGCGAATCGCCGCGGCGGCGGGCTCGGTGGTGACGCTGGGCGGGCCGCACACGTTGGAGGAAGTGGAGCGCGAGCACACCCTGCGCGTGATGACCTCCGCGCCGACGCTGGACGAGGCGGCGAAGGTGCTCGGCATCGACGCGTCCACGCTGTGGCGCAAGCGCAAGAAGTACGAATCCGGCGGAAAGGGCGAGGGCTGAGCCGGTGGACCTCTACGAGGCGCCTGAACATGTGAACGGCGACCCTCCTTAATCGCCGGTCAACTCCCGCTTGTGGTCCTCGATGATTTCATTGAGGAGCAACTGCTGGACTTTGTCGCGCGCGCGCAAGCGAACACCCGTGCTTGGCGTCGACGCCGAGGGCGCATCGATAAGCAGGATTGCGCTGCGCTCCGGGTGTTCCAGTGGAATGACGTCTGACGAAGCCCCGAGTTGGGTGAAAGAGAACCCCATGCGAGTGAAGAAGTTGTAGACCTTGGCCGGAGTCTCGGGTTTCTTCCCAAGGCTGTAGTACTGCGTTTGCTTTTCTGGGTCGGTCGCGAAGACGAGCCTGGTTACAATTGTCGTCCGCAGCCAGTCTGAGAATGTCGGGAAGGGCTGCTTGGCTGAACCCTGGCCGCGCACCAAGTCCTCTTCGCGAATGCGGATGATCGCCGCGTCCAAGCCATCGGGCGTCGGGCGGGTGAGTTCGAAGAAGTCGTCCGGGTAGCGTTCCTCGGGGTGTTCCTCGCCGATGGTGAATTTGAGGTAGCGGCGAGCATCGGGGCGCTCTCGTTGAGGGTCCCCGAGGTCCTCGATCAGTGCCGAAATCGAGGTAGTGCCAGCCTTCAGTCTCAAGCGGCCCGTCGATGAGCCCATGGTTTCGAGAAACTCGCGATAGACGCGAGGCAACGCGTTGAGTCCTCCATGGGGTCTGGCCAGGGCAGTCATCTGCTCGACAGTGGCCGGCTCGAAGCCCTGGGTGCTCCCGGGATTCCATCGCTCCATGAGCGGGAGCAACTCCTTCATCGTCAAGGGCGGCGGGGCCTTGAGAAGCTCGGACCAGGTCATTTGCACCGCTGGCCCTCGATGTCGCAGCGAGCCATGAACAGCGTGTCCTGACACGTCTGACAGGAGAGCACTGTCTCCCCCGACTTGCGTCGCATTTTAGCGCGTTCCTCGAGGTGCTCCTCGCGCTTTCGCTCGTTGATAAGGGCTCTGCTCGGAGGCTTCCAAACCCCCTCACTGTTAGAGGGAGAGCAGTCGACGGGCCCGCGATAGAATACCTTGAAGTTGAAGCTCTCCGTGCCGGAGGGCGCGAAGTAGATCTCGGTCATCGAGTCGGCGACGTGACCGCTCTTCCCGATGAGTTTGGCGCCCGCACAGGTTCCTGGTTCGTTTCTGTATCCGGGTTCCTCTGCATCAATCCTTTTCTTTGTGTGCTCCCACTGTTCTTCCAGCTTGGTGGTGGCCTCGGCACCAACTCTGGCGCACCGTGGGTTGATGGCGATGAAGTCCTCTAGCGTTGCGGCCTCCTCAACAATCTTGCAGCCATGAACCTCGGCGATGGCCTTGAACCCAGGGGGCGTCTCGCCACCCGATATCGCGGCGAATCTCTCACCGTTGCGGCACACCATGACCCCGACCATGTACCCGCCAGACCCGCGACGATGTTTGCCAAGTTCATCGCGCTCCCTTTCGAGTGCGGTGATTTGCGCTCTTCGTGCATCCAGGGTCGATGGGTTGATTTTGGGGTTTTGACGCTGGATGCGCTCCAGTTCGGCAGCCCTCGAGGTGAGCCTCTTGTTTGCCTCCGCCCATGCGTCCTCGTGCTCCCTGAGGTTCTTGAGAATCTTGTTGGCGATGTCGAGGCTCCCTTCCGCACGCTCGATCACCGCGTGGCTGTCCGCATCCTTCTGGCAGAGGAGGCACAGCCCCTCGAAGTCATCCCCGTAGGCGAATCCCGTCCCCCCATTTGATATGAACGTGGTGTTGAACGAGTTGCCGTTGTGCAGGGTGACGTCGAGGTAGCGCACGACGCCCTTGCCCTCAATCTTCACGTCCACACTGCCGCTGCCCCAGGCCATCTTCCCCTTGGACTTGGAGGAGATGAGGCCACCCGCCGTGCCCGGCTCATCACCCGAGCTGGTGCTCAGCTCGGAGTCCGTGAGTGCAACCGGGTGGCCATTGATGGTGACGCTCGTGCTTCCATGGGTGAGCGTGGCGTCTTGGGCCGAGTTGACGAAGGGCGTGGGCACCGGGCCTCCCGGCGTCGGTACCTTGCAGACGTCAGGTGCGGCCGAGGTGTGCGTGTTGCCGCTCCCCTTGTGCAGGATGGAGCGACCGTTGGCGAAGACACGGCTCATGGTTCCTCCTTGGCCCTTCGAATCATCTCCACGATGCAGGCCCCCCACGCGCCCACCGTCGGCACTGCCATAGGCAAGTGTCCTGCGAGCGCCAGGCTGACGTCAACGTGGGGTGAACCTCACTCAACGCGGCGTCGCCACACGAGGATGCGCGCTGATTCGGAACCCCGCGGGCAACACACCGCTGGGAATCTCCGGAGACAACGAGACGCCCTCGATGAGCTCATAGGTCAGCAGCCACCGGTCCGTCTGCTGCTCCCGGACCACGACGCGGGCTCGGACGTTGTAGAGCGCAATCTGCTCCTCGGTCGGCGGACGGAAGCCCGAAATCCAGAGCAGCACCTCCGTGTTCAACTGATGGTCGGGACTCCCGTTGCGCACCTGCACCCGGGCATCCTCGACCTGTCTGCTCGAGCCACGTCCCGGATACGGCCGCGTCGCCGCATCCACCACGGCGGGTCCCGTCCGCGCATCGATGACAAGGTCATCCTCCCCCGTGTCGGGCGCGCCGCCAGCACCGGGCTGCGGCACCGGGACCGTTTCCGGTCCCGTGCCTCCACGAGGTGCCTCGGGCCGCGACGCCGTCGTTCCGCCACCAGGCCCCGGAGGATTCGGTGCCGTTGCGTCGCCGGGTTGCGTGCCCGTGCCGCGAGCCGCCTGCTCACGGCGCTGGCGCTCCCGGTCCGACGCCGTGACACCCCACTGCTGCGTGGTGTCCACCGGCGCTGACGGGTCCGTGCGCCGCACCTCCAGCAGATACGTGGCCAGGTCCAGCAGCCCTCCCGTCGCGGTGGGATTGCTCTGCGCCGCGAAGCGCTCCATGCCCGCCGCCGTCGCGCCACTGGCGATGATGCGGTCGCCTATCGTGCGCAGGTCCTCCGCCGTGAGCGGCCGGCCCGCGGGGATGCCCATGCGTTGCGACATTCGCGCGAAGGCCCCGAGACGCTCCTCACCCACGCGCTCGGCCAGCTCAATCATCGCATCCGCCAACGCCGGGTCCGGCATCGAGCGCCCACTGCCACCACCACCGCCGCCGCCACCACCGCTCCCGGGCTGACAGGCCACCTCGCTGGCGGAGATCTGCGTGGAGACAGTGATGGGGCGGAGGATGCCGCTCAGCCAGCCGGGAAGCTGGGCGTTGGTGAACGTGACAACGCTGCTCGCCAGCTCCGTGGGGAGACTCCCGAGCCACGGTATCGCGGTGACATGCGGCGCGACCTTCGTCTGGAACCAGCAGGACGCCACCACCTCCGCGAGCAGCCCCTCGCCCACCGCCTGCGCGAGAATCCACAGACAGCCCCAGCCGGGCGGAGACAGGCACTCGAGGAGCCGAAGCCCCCACCGCGCATAGCTCACCAGCCGGCCAATGTCGGCCACCATGCTCTGGAACGTGTCGAGCTGGTTCAGCACGGTGATGACACCGTTGATGACCGACTCGCCGAGCAACTGCTCCAGGTTATCCATCGCGGCCCGTTCGACCTGGTCCTTGATTTCATTCATCCGGCCAGCGAGCGCGTCCATCGCCTCCTCGGTGTCGACGCCCGTCCACTCCTGAATCTTGTCCTCCACGCCGCCGACGAGCGACTGGATGAGCTGGTCGAAGGTGCGGTCCACCAGGATGCGTCCCGCCACCTTCAAGAGCTGGAACGCGGCGTCGACGACGGCGCGGGTGAGGCCGTCGCCCGTAGCACGGGTAGAGCGCGCACTGAGTGCGCCCTGGATGTGGTCTCTCAGCCACTCGTAGGCGTTGGCGACCTTCTCGAAGAGCCAGCCGAAGTGGTAGCGGAAGAAGCCGAACGTGCGAGCACTCGCCCCCGTCCACATCTTCACGGCGCTGTTCGTGCCGCGCGTCTCCAGCTCGACCGCGGACAACGGTGTCGTCGTCCAGCCATCACGCAACAGTCGCTGGTGGGCACTCACCAGGTCCGTCGCGGCGTCGGCGTTCTGCTTGTCCGCGCGAGACACCTGCCGGTACTGCTGCGAGTAGCGCGTGAGCGCCTGCGTCCACTGCTGATACTGCGCGCGGAACGGGTCGCGCTGCGGCGGGCCTCGGCGCCGGATGGCCCGGCCGAAGTCCTTGCCGAACTTCTTCTTGAGCGCCTTGGGCGGAGCCCCGAGTACACGTGCGAGCCGGACGGGACGCAGCTTGGGTTGTCGCCCAGGCGTCCTGCGCCGGATGGGGAACTGGAACAGCGGATCTCTCAAGTACGTGATGATCTGCGGCGCCAGCGCCTGGACGCTCCGCGGGAGCCTGGGATTGGTGGGGATGCTGTCCGGCACCCAGGCGTAGACCCACGAGCCCGGGTTGCCCTCGAACTTCACGCGCAGCCGTCCTGGGACGGAGACGTAGCCCTGCTCCCGGAGGTAGCGCCGGACGGAGCGCTTCTCCAGGTCGAACTCCTTGATGATGAGGTCCTGGGACACCTGACTGGTGTTGCCAGGCTGGTACTCGGGGGGAATGGTGAGGTCCGCTTGAGCGAAGCGGCTGATGCTCGGGTTCCAGGTGGCCCCCGAGGGCTGCCGGTTGGCGTATTCGTTGGCGTGGGCCGCCGCCGCGCGGAAAGCCTCCTCGTAGCGGGTGAGCTGGGGCTCGGGGTCCGCGCCGAAGGCGGGCTTCATCTCGCCGAGGGTGATTTGCGTCGGCGCCTGGTCGACGCGGGTGATGGCCCCTCCGCGCGTCCGAGGGCCCTGTGGCGCACTGCCCACCGCGTGGTCGTACCCGCCAGGAGCCACCATATTGCCGGGCGCGCCCAACCACCTCGGGTCGTCGTGGGCGTTGAAGCGCACGGCCACGGTGTTGTTCCCGCCGGGCCCGGAGGCTCGGTAGAAGTCCGCCTCACCGCGCGTCCCAAGGCCACCCGCGCCGGTGCCACGCTCGGGCACGGGCGCCTCGCCGAATACACCGGAGGCATTCGCCATGGCGGGGATGAGCCGTCCGTGCGCGGTGGTGCCTGTCTCGTGGGCGGGCTCCCAATAAGGAGCACGCTGGATGCGCTGGGGGGCACCTCCCGCGCCCTCACCGCCGAGCGCTCTCGGCTGCGTCTGCTGGAGCACGTGCGCCAGCTCGTGGGCGAGGATGAAGGACGGCTCCGCGCGCTGGCCCGCACCCAGCCAGACATGGCTGCCGTAGGTGAAGGCGTAGGACTGGAGCGCCTCGTTGCGTCGGACCGACTCGCCATCGGCGTGGATGCGCACCGAGGACAGGTCATGTCCGAAGCGCTCCTCGAAGAAGCGCCGCACCCGCTGGGGCATGGGGCTGCCGCCCAGGGTGAGGCCCGCTTCGTCGCCACCGGACGGCGCGGCACCCGCCGGGGGTGGAGCAGGAGGCGGAGGGAGCGCGCTGTCCGACGGGGGCGTGCTCGGAGGAGCCAGCCCGTGCTCCCACTCGAGGGCCCCGCTCGCACGTTCGTCCGGTTCATTCGAGGGACCTTCGAGTGCCCCCTGTGGAGTGGCGGCAAGCGCGATGCCCGGAGCCGCCGCGACGCTGGCGGCAGGCGGGACAGGCGCGTTCGAGGGCGCGGAGGGAAGGGCCTCCGAGCCACCGGGCGATGCGCCGCGCAGGCCCAGGACCTCCATGGCGATGGCGTCGGCCTCGCGCTCGAAGGGGTCGTCTTCGGGGCCCACCGCTGCCTTGCGCTGGATGCCCCATCCCGTCGCGGTGGGCGGCCGTGACGGTGGGAAGAGAGGGATTGAGGCGAAGTCGAAGGTGGCGCCTCCACCCGACAAGGGCAGCGCGTCAGCGTCCTGCTCCGTGGCGCCTCCGCCCGCGAGCGCGCCGAGAAAGAGTTCGGACCGCGCGGAGGCTGGCTGGAAGTCGTGCGTGTTCTGCGTGGAGCGCGCGGGTGCGGGGGGCGGACGGGATGGAGCTGGCGTCTGGAGCGCCTTCGCTTTCGCCTGGGCCATCGTGCGTCCCCCGCTTCGATGACAGCTTTCAACACCCCGCTCGCGCCGCAGCGACATAAGCTAGCGCAACCGTGGAGCGGGGTGCCAACCGCCAGCGCCCAGGGGGGCGTGACTGGCGCGGGCACATCCCACCCGTGAGGTCTGCCATGCCGACCCAGGTCCCAGAGCCCACCGCGTTCTTCCGCCCGCCACGCACCTCGCCGGAGCTCGCCATCCTGGAGGCCGCGCGCGCACTGCGAGGCCGCTCGTCAGGCGAAATCACCGGTGTCCTCCTCACCGAGGACAACGAGGGCACGCCGAGTCCACAAGGCGCGCTGTCGGAAGTCGTGTTCGGCCCGGTGCGGGACTTCCGGTGCGCATGCGGGAAACTCGTAGGCCCGGAGCATGCGGGTGCGCGGTGCCCCCTCTGCCACGTCGAGTGCATTGCCTCCTCGGCGAGAGCGGAGCGGTGGGGATATGTCGCGGCCTCGGGGGGACTCGTCCACCGCGCGTTGGGGAGCCTGGTGGCTCGATGTCTGGGCTGGACGGAAGCGCATGTGTGGCAGGTCGCCTTCTTCCAGGCCTGTGTCGAGGAGGGCGAAGTGATTCCGTTGATGCCGGGAGGTGACCCGCGCATGGCGGACAGCGGACCAGAGATGCTCCGGCGACTGCTCTCGGAGAAGGGCGCGGGCGCCGACTGGCCGGCGGAGCTGGCGGCAGCGGGCTTCACGCCGCGCGAGCTGATTCTGGACGAGGTCCCCGTGACGCCGCCCGCACAGCGCCCCTTGAACCGGATGCCCGGTGGCGCGCGGATGCCGGGCCTCGACAGTGTGCGCTATCAGGAGCTGTTGGCGTCCAATGGACGGCTGCGTGCGATGCGCGAGGCTGGCCGCGAGGATGTGTACTCGGACTTCGAGCACCTCGCGCTCCAGACCGCGTTCGATGCCCTGTGTGTGCAGCTCGGCGCGGAGCCCGGAGCGCCACCACCTGAGGAGCGCTCGGTCCGGCCAGGGATGACGTTCTCTCGCGAGGCACGGTACTGGCTGCGGGATGACCGGATGGACGTGGAGCTGTTCCCGCCGCCGCCGTTCGAGGGTGAAGCGGAGACGCAGAGGCCGACGGGCTGCGCGTTCCTCGGTCAGGACGCCGCGCTCGTGTGCTTCCCTTCGGTCGCGGTCATCCTCGGGCTCGACGATGGACAGGTCCGAGCGACGCACGAGCTTCCTTCACCGGTGCGGCTCGTCGCAGTGTCGCCGGAGGGTGCGCATGCGCTGTTCACCTTCGATGGTGAGCTGCATGTGTTGGATTTGCGCGACGGGACGTGGGTGACGGATGCGCCGGGCATGTCGCTCGCCGCGGCGGTGGAGCGCGCGGGGAGCGTCTATCTCGTGAATGCACGGGTGGACTCGACGGTGGAGCTGGTCGAGGTGCGCAAGTACCTCCAGCGGCAGGCCACGTCGCCGGATGGGAAGCTGCTCTGGGCGGAGGACCGCTCGGGACGTGGCGGGGTGTACTCGGTGGACACGGGCCTGCGGTGGGTGGACCGAGGTGGCTGGCGGCTCGACACCCCCGTCCCGAAGCTGCAAGCGGATGGCACGGTGACACCGGCGCCCACGGAGGAGGACTTCACCGAGGACCTGGAGCACTTCGCCAAGGAGCACGGCGGCCGAACGGACTCCGCATTCACGTTGGGAGCGGATGGCCGGTGGCGCTTCCTGGACCTGGGGTTGCTCGTGGTGGATGGCGCACCCGTTCGCAGGCTCGCGTTCCAGGGCTCGGCGGGCGCCTTCGATATCACCGGCGAGCGACTGCTTATCGCCAGCGAGGACTCCCTGTTCATGCTCGAAGTGGGACAGGAGCCACGCATCCTCCGGCGACTTCCGCTGTCCAAGGTGTAGCCCCGCACGATTTCAAGCACTCGACGCCTTGTGCCCGGAGGAAGCGCTCCCCTGCCCACTCCCCCACGCGGGACATGGCGAGGGAGCTTGCGCGCCCATGCCTGTGATTGCCACGACCCGCATGCATGCGGACCGTTGAGCGGCGACCCCAACGACACAAGGAGCGCACCCGTGGACGTCATCGACCTCTTGATTCAACAGCACCGCGAAGTCGACGCCTTGTTCCAGGCGTTCCGCCGCGCCCCGGACGACACGAGCCGGAAGGAGCTCTGTATCCAGCTCGCGGAGGCGCTCATGCTGCACACCACCATCGAGGAGCGCTGGGTCTATCCGAAGGCCGCCCGCGTCGTGGGCGACGACAAAATCGAGCACGCGGAAGAAGACCACCAGGAGATGACGAAGCTCCTGGGCGAAATCGTCCGCATGCGCGACGACATGAACGCCGTGAAGGCCCGGGTCGACTCACTCGAGCGAGTGGTGAAGCGCCACATCGCCGACGAGGAGCAGAACATCCTCCCGCAGGTCGCCAAGAACGTCACCGAGAAGGAAATCGGCATGTCCTGCAAGGACCTCGTCCGCGAGGCCTCCAAGATTCGCCGCGAGGAGATGAAGGACTGGGGCGAAGCCTCCGTGTGACGAAGTCCTTCTGGTGAACGAGTTCCCGCCCGTGCCTCCGACAAGGAGCGCGGGCGGGAGTGTCACGTCGGCTCCACCGCCGCCGCTTGCTGAGGCAGCGTGAACCAGAACGTGCTCCCCCGTCCCGGAGCGCTCACCACGCCCAGCTCTCCGCCGTGCGCCTGGACGATTTCCTTCGCGATGGACAACCCCAACCCCGCGCCACCCACCGGTGCCCCGGGCGCGCGGTAGAACTTCTCGAAGATGCGGCCCTGCTGCTCCAGCGCGATGCCCTCGCCCGTATCCCGCACCTCGAAGCGCACGCGCGTCCCCTCGCGAGCCACTCGCACCTCCACCTCCCCCCCCGCCGGCGTGTGTTTCACCCCGTTGCCCACCAGGTTTCCCAACACCAGGCCCAGCCGGTCCGGGTCCACGTCCACTGACTCCACCTCCAGCCCGACCTGCCTCGACAGTCGCACCCCGCGCTCCGCCGCCGCCGAGCGCTGTGAGTCCAGCGCCGCCTCCACCAGCTCCTCCGCCGGCACCCGCCGCACCTCCAGCCGGAGCTGTCCCGCCTGGATGCGAGACAAGTCCAGCAGGTCATCGACGATGCCCTGCAAACGCTCGCAGTCCTCGCGCGCCGCGAACAGCAGGTCCGCCTGCTTCTCCGTCACCGCGCCCACCATGCCCTCCGCCACCAGGTGCACCGCCATGCGCAGCGACGTCAGCGGCGTGCGGAACTCATGCGCCACCGTGGCCACCAGGTCATTCTTCAGCTCGTCGAAGCGACGCAGCCGCGTCACGTCCTGGAGAATCACCGTGGCGCCCACCACCTCGCCCGTCTCCCCGTACACCGGACTGCCACGCGGCAGGAGCCACCGGTCTCCATCCGCCAGCTCCACCCTCACCGCCTCCTCGTAGCCGCGAGGCTGATACGCGCCCTTGCCACCCAGCACATGGCCGCGCACCCGCTCCAGCACCTCGCGCGCCTCCGGCACCACGCGGCCCAGCACATCCCCGCCGCCCTCCAGCGACAGCTTCAGCACGTCCTCCGCCGAGCGGTTGACGTTGAGCAACACCCCATCCGAGCCGAACACCACCACCGGGTCCGGCAGGCTGTCGATGGCCGCCTGCGAGGCGGACTGCGCCTGGAGCAGTTCGCCCAGGCTGCTCTGGCGATACTGCTGGAGCGCCTCCGCCATCGAGTTGAAGTCCTGCCCGAGCTGCGCGATTTCGTCCGTCCCCTCCACCACCGCGCGCACCGCGTAGTCACCCCGGCCCAGTCGCCGCACCGCCTGCGACAGCACCGACACGGGCCGCAGCGCGCGATGCGTGAGGGACGTGGAGGCGAACAACCCCACACCGAAGGCCGCCAGCACCGCCAGCACCATCAGCGTGTTCACCTGGTCGCTCTGCCGCCGCAGCTCCTCGCTCTTGTGCACCATCGCGTCCTGGTTGAGCGCCAGGATGGATGCCGCCGCCTCCTTCACTTCACGGAAGGCCGGCTCGATGCTCCGGAAGTACACGGCCTTCCGCTCCGCCTCCGAGGACAACGTGAGGAACGCGTCATACGCCACCTGGTAGCGCGACCAACCCGCGCGCAGCCTGCGCGTGGCCTCGGCCTCGCCAGGCTCGGTGACGTTGCCTTCTTGAAGGCGCAGCTCCGACTCCAACACCTGACGCTGCGCGGACTGCTGTGCCTCACCCCGCTCCAGCTCTCCCGCGACGATGAACAGGGCGGCGCTGTCCATCCGCTCCAGTTGCTCGGTCATCCGCTGCGTCGCCAGCACGCTGCGGTAGTTGTCCTGGAGGATGCGCTGCCCTGAGCGCCCCAGCCGGGCCAACGTGACGACGGCGACCACGCCCACCAGGGCCAGGGCCAGGGCCAGGGGAGCCTGGGCCAGCAGCAACCGCAGCCTCAGCGTCATGAACGCTTCTCCTCGGGCGCGGGGTCGAAGGCCACGACATGGATGTCGAAGCCCTCGCCTTCGCGCAGCAGCCGCACGTCCGCCGCGCGCCCCAAGGCCCGCCTCCACCAGGGCTGATGCGAGCGGCCCACCATGATGTGGCCCACACCGTGCGAGCGCGCGAAGTCGAGAATCGCCTCCACCGGGTCCTTCGAGCGCAGCCGCACCACCTCCGCGCCCAGCTCCTTCGCCTTCTCGATGTTCGCCAGCAGGTGCCGCTGCGCCTCCGCGTCGATGAGGTGCGGGGCCTCGCGCGGCGTCTCCACGTACACCACGAACCAGTCCGTGTTCAGCCGCCCCGCCATGCGCGAGCCTCGCCGCAGCAGGGTGGCCGCGCGCGGCGGGTAGCTCGACAGCGCCACCAGCACCCGGCCCCAGGACGCGCCCTTCTGCTGTCCCTCGTCTCCCGCGCGCGACGGCAGCCCGGCGGTGGCGCGGTCCAGGCTCTCCGCCACCTCTCGCAGCGCCAGCTCGCGCAGCGTGGACAGGTTCTCTCCCTTGAAGAAGCTCTCCAGGGCACGTGGCACCTTGTCCTCCGCGTAGATCTTCCCCGCCTTCAGCCGCTCGTGGAGGTCCTCCACCGCCAGGTCCAGGTTCACCACCTGGTCGGCGCCCTTGAGGAAGCTGTCGGGGAGCGTCTCGCGCACGATGACGCCGGTGGTGCGCTCCACCAGGTCATTGAGGCTCTCCAGGTGCTGCACGTTGAAGGCGCCGATGACGTTGATGCCCGCGTCGAGCAGCTCCTGCACGTCCTGGTAGCGCTTGCGGTGTCGACACACCGGCAGGTTGGTGTGGGCCAGCTCATCCACCACCGCGACCTGGGGCCTGCGCGCCAGCACCGCGTCCAGGTCCATCTCCTCCACCGTGACGTCGCGGTAGGTGTGCTCCTTGCGTGGCACCACCTCCAGCCCCTCCACCAGGGCCTCCGTCTCCTTGCGACCGTGGGTCTCCACGAAGCCGAGCACCACGTCCACGCCCCGGCGCTTGAGCGCGTGCGCCTCCTCCAGCATGCGGTACGTCTTCCCCACGCCAGCCGCGAAGCCGATGTAGAGCTTGAGCCGACCGCGCCGGCCCCGCTCCACCAGCTCCAGGAAGTCCTCCGCACGCGAACGTCGCGTCATCGTCACCCTCGGACCTCCACAGCGGAGGCGCGAGCGACAATGCCCGCGCCTCCGCACGAATGCATGGGGAGAATGGACTCCGTCACTCGGGAGTCACCGCGCCCATCGGCTGCGCGGGCTCCGAGGCGAGCCGACCGAACTGCCGGTCCAGCGCCAGGTTCAGCAGCAGCACGTTGACGCGCGGCTCGCCCAGCACGCCGAGCGTCCGTCCCTCGACGTGCGAGTTCACCACCGCGAGCACGCGCTCCGGTGCCACGCCTCGCGCCTTCGCCACGCGCGGCGCCTGCCAGCGCACCGCCTCCGGCGAAAGGTGCGGGTCCAGGCCGGACGCCGACGTGGTGACCAGCTCACCGGGCACAAGCCCTGGCGTGTCCGGGTTCTCCTGGCGCAGGCGCTCGACCTCCGCCGTCACCCGGTCCCGGAGCTTCTGGGACGTCGGCCCCAGATTGCTGCCCGAGGACGCCGCCGCGTCGTAGCCCGCCCCCGCCGCCGACGGGCGCGGCTGGAAGTAGCCGCCTCGGGTGAAGCCCTGACCAATCAGCGCGCTGCCCACCACGCGGCCCTGCTCGTCCTTCACGAGCGAGCCCTGGGCCTGGGAGGGGAACAACAGCTGCGCCACGCCGGTGACGGCGAGCGGATACAGCACCCCCGTGAGCACCAGGGTGACGACACAGGCGCGCAGGGCGGTGACAAGAGTGGAGACCATGATGAGGAGCCCTTTCACTTTCAGGACAGGCCCACGGCCGTGAGCAACACGTCCAGGGCCTTGATGCCGACAAAGGGAACGATGACGCCGCCGACTCCGTAGACGAGCAGGCTGCGCCGCAGCAGGGCCGCCGCGCCCAGCGGGCGGTAACGCACACCGCGCAGCGCCAGGGGAATCAGCGCGATGATGATGAGCGCGTTGAAGATGACCGCCGCCAGAATCGCGCTGTACGGCGACGACAGGCCCATCACGTTGAGCGGAGCAATCTGGGGAAACACCCCCATGAACAGCGCCGGGAGGATGGCGAAGTACTTCGCCACGTCGTTGGCGATGGAGAACGTCGTCAGCGTCCCGCGCGTCATCAAGAGCTGCTTGCCCACCTCCACCACCTCCAGCAGCTTGGTGGGGTTGGAGTCGAGGTCCACCATGTTCCCCGCCTCCTTCGCCGCCTGCGTGCCGGTGTTCATCGCCACGCCGACGTCGGCCTGGGCGAGCGCGGGCGCGTCGTTGGTGCCGTCGCCCGTCATCGCCACCAGCTTGCCCTTGCCCTGCTCGGTGCGGATGAGCGCCAGCTTCGCCTCGGGCGTCGCCTCCGCGAGGAAGTCATCCACGCCCGCCTCACGAGCAATCGCCGCCGCGGTGCGCGGGTTGTCGCCGGTAATCATCACCGTGCGGATGCCCATGGCCCGGAAGCGGTCGAAGCGCTCCTTGATGCCGCCCTTCACCACGTCCTTCAGGTGGATGATGCCGAGCAGCCGCGAGCCATCCGCCACCGCCAGCGGCGTACCGCCCGCGTCACCGATGCGGCCCGCCGCCACGGTCAGCTCCGCCGGCACCGCGCCGCCCTGGGCCTGCACGTGCTTGACGATGGCATCCACCGCGCCCTTGCGGATGCTCCGCGGGTGCGGGTCCACCAGGTCACACCCGCTCATGCGCGTCTGCGCGGTGAACGGGACGAACGTCGCGTGGTGCGCCAGCAGCTCGCGCGGACGCATCTTGTACGTGTCCTTCACCAGCGTGACGATGGAGCGCCCCTCGGGCGTCTCGTCCGCCAGGCTCGCCAACTGCGCCGCCTCCGCCAGGTCCTCCATGCGGACACCCGGCATGGGCAGCAGCTCCGTGGCCATGCGGTTGCCCAGCGTAATCGTGCCCGTCTTGTCGAGCAGCAGCGTGTCCACGTCTCCCGCCGCCTCGACGGCGCGGCCGCTCATGGCCAGCACGTTCTTGCGCAAGAGCCGGTCCATGCCCGCGATGCCGATGGCGCTCAACAGGCCGCCAATCGTCGTGGGGATGAGACACACCAGCAGCGCTACGACGGCCGTACCCGACAGCGGCACACCGGAGTAGAGCGCCAGCGGCACCAGCGACACACACGCCAGCAGGAACACCACCGTCAGGCCCACCAGCAGGATGTGCAGCGCTATCTCGTTCGGCGTCTTCTGCCGGGCCGCGCCCTCCACCAGTCCAATCATCCGGTCCAGGAAGGACTCACCCGGGTTGACGGCGATGCGCACGACAATCCGGTCCGACAACACCTTGGTGCCACCCGTCACCGCCGAGCGGTCTCCACCGGACTCGCGAATCACCGGCGCGGACTCGCCGGTAATCGCGGACTCGTCCACGCTGGCGATGCCCTCCACCACTTCACCGTCACCCGGGATGAGGTCACCCGCCTCGCAGACGACGAGGTCGCCCTTGCGCAGGTTCGGCGCGGGCACACGCTCCTCGCGCCCATCCACCAGTCGCCGCGCGGTGGTGTCCTTGCGCATCTTTCGCAGCGCGCCGGCCTGGGCCTTGCCGCGCCCTTCCGCCACGGCCTCCGCGAAGTTCGCGAACAACACGGTGAACCACAGCCACACCGCCACCCAGACGGTGAACCACAAGGGCGCGCCGTCGGTGCGCGGCGAAACGAGGTCCTTCACCACCAGCACCGTGGTGAGCAGGCTGCCCGCCCACACCACGAACATGACGGGGTTGCGCGCCACGTCGCGCGGGTGGAGCTTCTTCAGGCTGTCGAGCAGCGCGGGTTTGAGGAGAGACACGTCGAACAGCGACGCCGGTTTCGAGGATGCGGAGCTCATGGCTCAGTAGACCTTTCCGGCCCCGGCGAGGAAGTGCTCGACGATGGGGCTCAGGGAGAGCGCGGGGAAGAAGGTGAGCGCGCCGACGATGACCACGATGCTCACCAGCAGGCCGGTGAACAGGGCGCCGTTCGTCGGGAAGGTGCCCGGACCCGCCGGCACCACCTTCTTGCCCACCATGGAGCCGGCGATGGCCAGCGCGGGGACAATCATCAGGAAGCGCCCGCCGAGCATGGCCAGCCCCAGGGCGATGTTCCAGAAGGGCGTGTTGGCGTTGAGGCCCGCGAACGCGCTGCCGTTGTTCGCCGTGGCGCTGGTGAACGCGTAGAGGATTTCCGTCAGGCCGTGCGGTCCCGCGTTGTTCAGCGAGGACACGCCCTGCGGAATCACCGCCGCCACCGCGGACATCCCCAGGATGAACAGCGGGAAGATGAGCACGTAGAGCATCGCGAGCTTCATCTCCTTCGCCTCAATCTTCTTGCCCAGGTACTCGGGCGTGCGACCCACCATCAGGCCGGCGATGAAGACGGAGAGCACCACCATGATGAGGATGCCGTAGAGGCCCGCCCCCACTCCGCCGAAGATGACCTCGCCCAGCTGCATGTTGACCAGCGGCACCAGACCGCCCAGCGGATTGAAGCTGTCGTGCATGGAGTTGACGGCGCCGCACGACGCGTCCGTGGTGACGGTGGCGAAGAGGGCGGACGCGGTGATGCCGTAGCGCACCTCCTTGCCCTCCAGGTTGCCCACCTGCGCCACCTGCGCGGAGGCCACGGCGGCGTTGGGCTGGGACTCGGCGGCGTACGCGGCGGTGACACCCGCGAGGAAGAGGACGGACATGGCCGCGAAGAGGGCCCAGCCCTGCTTCGTGTCTCCTGTCATCTTCCCGTACGTGTACGTGAGGGCCGAGGGGATGGCGAAGATGAGCAGCATCTGCACCAGGTTGGTGAGCGGCGTCGGGTTCTCGAAGGGGTGCGCGCTGTTGGCGTTGAAGAAGCCACCGCCGTTGGTGCCCAGCATCTTGATGACCTCCTGCGAGGCCACCGGACCCATGGCGAGCGTCTGCTTCGCGCCCTCCAGCGTGGTCAGCTCGTGGTACGGCGCGAAGTTCTGCAACATGCCCTGCGAGACGAAGAACAGCGCCACGACGAAGCACAGCGGCAGCAGCACATAGAGCGTGCCGCGCACCACATCCACCCAGAAGTTGCCCAGCGTCTTGGCTCCTTCCGGCCCCGGGCGGCGCGTGAAGCCGCGCGCCAGCGCCAACGCCACGCCGAGCCCCGCCGCCGCGGAGACGAAGTTCTGCCACGCCAGCCCCACCATCTGCGTGAGGTAGCTCATGGTGGACTCACCGGCGTACGACTGCCAGTTGGTGTTGGCGACGAAGCTGGCCGCCGTGTTGAACGACAGCTCCGGGCCCACCGCGCCCAGGCCTTGCGGGTTGAGCGGCAGCACGTGCTGCGCGCGCTGGAGCCCGTAGAGGATGAGCATGCCGACGACGCTGAAGGCCAGGAGCGCGCCGCAGTACTCCACCCACGTCTGCTCGCGCCGCGCGCTGGCGCCCGTCAGGCGCAAGAGGACGCGCTCCACGGGACCGAGCACGCGCGGCAACGGCTGCGTCTGCCCTTCGAAGACACGGAAGAGATAGGTGCCCAGCGGCTTCGTCAGCGTGAGCAGGAGGGCGAAGAACAACATAATCTGCAACCAACCAATGAGGGTCATGGCGGAGTCCCTAGAAGCGCTCGGGACGGAGCAGGGCGTAGACGAGGTAGGCGGTGAGCAGCACGGCGAGCACGGCGCCAGCGGCGTATTCGAAAGTCATCGGGAGGACCTCACAGGCGCTCGCAGCCGTGGGCATAGGCCCACGCGAGCGCGAAGAAACCGACGGTGACGAGGAGGAGGACGACATCCATGGAGAGACTCCAGGCTCAGAACCAGGCGGTGGCTCCGAGGACGATGAGCGTCTCGGAGTCCTTGGGAATGGGGGTGCCTTCGTCGGTGGTGGCGCGGCTTGCGAAGACGTCCGCCGTCGAGCGGTCATGCCGCGCCTCCAGCTTGAGCGTGAGCTGCTCGGCGGGCTTCACCTCCAGGGTGAGCGTGCCCCCCGACAGCGTCTGCTCCACGCCCGTCACGAGCCCGTCGGCGTCGCGATACGCTTCCACGCGCGCGGCCAACGCCACGGGCTCGGCGAGCTGGACTCGGGCGTTGAGTCCCGCCGCGTACCAGACCGCGCGGTCCGCGCCGGGAATCCGCTGGGTGCCGGCGTCCACGGTGGCCGCGAGCTTGAACGACTCCGTCACCGCGTACGTCGCCACCGCGTCCGCGAAGAGCCGCAGGCCGTCGCTGCCCTCGGTGCCTTCGTTTCCGATGAAGGTGTTGAAGGACGCGGACAGGCGCTTGCCCGCGTAGGCCACCTGGGTGCCCAGCGCGAGGCCCCGGTTGTTGTCGCCAATGGTCTGCCAGCCATTGAGGAGCTGGAGCTGCACGCTCCACGCGTCATCCAGCGCGTACGTGCCCTTGAGGCCCGTCTGGTAGTAGGGCGACAGCTCGCCCATCCACGAGCGCGTGTACGTCCAGTTGAGCTGTGACTGGAAGGACTCCAGCCCGATGTGGCTCGGATAGAGCCCGGCCTCCAACGTCAGCGGGCCGGTGGCGAAGGACAGCGAGGCCTGCTGCACGTAGCGCCACAAGTCGGGCCCGGAGGCGACGCCCTCGGGCTCGGCCGCGTGGACCACCTCCGCTCCCGTGCCGAAGCCGAGGAGCACCTTGAAGCCCACCGGCGCCGGGGCCACGCTCACGCCGATGGAGGCCAGGTTGATGGCCACTTCGCTGTCGCGCTTCGCGGACGTGCCGGTGCCGGGGATGAAGTTCGCCGCGTTCGCGGGCCGGTTGAAGTTGTGGCCGAAGTACACGTCGACGCCTCCCTCGGGCTTCATGCGGGAGAAGAAGCCAGGGGCCTCCGCTTCGGCCCGGGTATCCGTGGGTCCTTGAAGAGGTGGCGAGGAGGCGTCGGCCTGCTGGAGCAGCAGGGAGAGCAGCAGCGGAGGAGCGTCGAGAGTCCACATGGGCGTGCTCCCTCTTGAGCACCGCCCGTACCAACCCCCTCCCCCGAGGACCCTAGGTGTTCCGAGGGGTTGCGGACATGCCCCGTGGTGCAGGATTGCAACCTGCACGACAGGCCGCCAGGCATCGTGCAGCTTGAGGCTCCGCAGACAGCGACAAGGCCGGGCGCACTGACACCTGGAAGCACCGCGCGTTTCGCCCGAAGCCGGGGAAGGCTTCTCGCATCCCGCGCGATGTACGGCGCGGATGGCTCCACGTGTTCGCGCTGGCTGAGAGTCAGACCTTTCGTGGAGGACGGCACGCCACCGAGGGCTTCACCGTGGATTCACGCCGTGAGCAGACCCTGCTGCTCGTCGCCGCGAACTTCAGGCTCTGAGCGTGCGCGGGAGTTCTCTGCTCACTCCCGGATGACCCGTGCGTAGGCGGCAAGCGCCTCGCGCAGCGGCGCCCCGCCCTGCTCCTCGGCTCCGTCTCGCAATTCAATCCGGAGCCCCTGGGAGCTGAACCTCGCGGCGGCAAGGAGGACGGGCGCGAACTCCCGCGCACGCTGTCCCGTGACGGTGGCCCGGATGGGAACCTCCGCGCCTCGGGTCACCTCGAGCCTCCAGAACCCATCTTCCCCAGAGGCCTTGAAGTACTCCAACTGGGAAGCCAGACGGGAGTGGGCACACCGGATGAAGAGGTCCGTCGAGGCATAGGGGATGGTCAGCCACGTCAGGTGGGGCAGGGCCGTCAGCGCATCGGCCAGGCCGCTCTCAAATGAGCTCTTCAACTCCAGCCGCCTCACGGAACTGTTCGCGGACAGCAAGCTCACCAGCTCGCCTGGAACATTCAGCAGACTCGTTACACGGCGCAACGCGGGGTGCCGGAGCATGCGCCCCCACTGCGCGACGTCATTGCCGTCGCTGTGGTGCTCCGGATTCCAGTTGAGTTCCTCCACCGTGTTCCAACCGGGCTCCGGCTTGGGAAAGGACTTGGGGAAGTGGTCCCCCTTTATCGGGCGGACCGCGACGGGAAAACCCCGCTCGAAGCGGGTGTAGCCTCGCTCGACGTAAGGTCCCAACGGCGCCTGCCACCGCTCCCGGTTCGCCACGAGCAGTCGAGCGATGCGCTCCTCATCCGGCGCCTTCGCATACTGGAGCATGATGAACTCCCCCAGTGGGTCGCCCTGCTCGAGCAACTGGTCGGCCAACACCTGCCGGGCGGAGTCATCCTCCGGCGTCTCATAGACGCGGGCGAACAGCGCCTCCCGAGTCGCCGCGTCGAGGCGTGCACGCTCCACCCGCTCCTCGATGACCTCCTTCAGCGCGTCACACCGCGCCAGGGTCTCCGCATCGAGCACGGGAGGAACCCAACGAACTCCCAGCCGGATGACGAGGTCGAACCGCTCGACCTCCTCCCCTTGCGTTGAAGGGAGCCGGGCCTTCAGCTCGCGCAGGGGCTCCACGTCATAGGGCGCCCCCACGTACATGAAGAG
The DNA here is from genome assembly GCF_013336725.1 of Myxococcus sp. CA040A. Taxonomy (NCBI): domain Bacteria; kingdom Pseudomonadati; phylum Myxococcota; class Myxococcia; order Myxococcales; family Myxococcaceae; genus Myxococcus; species Myxococcus sp. CA040A. The sequence goes on from NZ_JABUMR010000006.1 coordinate 611,381, forward strand.
GCTGCAAAGCAGCTTCAGCTCGCCTGGAGTCTCCGCTCCCGGAAGACGGACGAGGGTGAGCAGGAGCGGAATGATGCGCGGGTCCGCGGGCCACCATCGTCGCAGCCGGTCGAGGTCCGTGGAGAACGCACAGCGCGAAAGACTCGCCGCGCGTTCCCGCAGCCATCCCAGCGCTCGGGGAAGGTCCGTGGGATGCCTGCGGACCTCCTCGAGGACCCAGCGGACAGGCACCTCGAAGAAAGGGAGCCCCGTGGCGAGGTGGTCCGAGAGCCGCTGGATGAGCGCGATGACGGGCTCGGCTCGGCACTCCTTCCACGCCTCCAACAGGAGCGTGAGGGCCGCATCGTCCTCCCGCCGAGCGAGCGCCTCCTCCGTGCGTCCCAGCAACTCCTTCAGCAGGTGGCTCACCCGGACAGGATAGCCGAGGCCACCGCAACCCAGCGTCGATTCGGGCTCAATCCATACTTAAGTATCTGCTTGACCATCCAGCGACCCTCGCCAATACTCAAGTCCATGCTTAACCATGGCGCCGTCGACCGCATCTTCCATGCCCTGGGCGATTCCAATCGGCGCGCCATCGTCGAGCGGCTGAGTCGGGGCACCCTGTCGGTCAGCGACCTGGCGAAGCCGCTCGACATCACGCTCGCCGCCGTCGTGCAGCACCTCCAGGTGCTCGAGGAGAGCGGGCTGGTGCGTACCGAGAAAATCGGACGCGTCCGCTCCTGTCAGCTCGAACCTGGTGGACTGCGCGTGGCCGAGGACTGGCTGTCGAACCGACGCGGACTCTGGGAGCGCCGCTTCGACCGACTCGGCGAGCTGCTCGATGGGCCCGAGCGCCCGAACCCCACCCCTCGAAAGAAGGCCAAGACATGAAGACCCCTCCCGTCGTGCATGGCTCGTTCACCATCGAGCGCACCTACAAGGCTTCACCCGCTCGCGTCTTCGCCGCGTGGTCGGACGTGGAGACGAAGGCTCAGTGGTTCATCGGTCCGCCGGACCGCTGGACGCTCGTGAAGCGCGAGCTGGATTTTCGCGTGGGCGGCCAGGAACTGCTGCATGGGCAGTTCGGCGGCAAGCACTCCACCGTCTTCACCGCGCGCTATCACGACATCATCCCGAACGAGCGAATGGTCTACGCCTACGACATGAGCGTGGGCGACAAGCACCTCTCCGTGTCCCTGGCCACGGTGGAGCTCCACGCCACGAAGACCGGGGGGACGCGAATGGTCTTCACCGAGCAGGCCGCGTTCCTCGACGGGGAAGACGGCACCCGCTCTCGCGAGGAGGGCACGGCGGCGCACTTCGACCGGCTGGCGCTCATCCTGGAGTCCTCGCGCGACCTCATCTCGTCCCGGCTCATCGATGCGCCCCGTGAGCAGGTCTATGCGGCGTTCAGCGACCCGGAGCAACTGACGCTGTGGTGGGGGCCGCAAGGCTCGACGAACACGTTCGAGCAGTTCGAGCTGCGCCCCGGCGGCAAGTGGCGCTTCACGATGCAGAGCGCGGAGGGAGCGCGCTACGCGATGGACAAGGAGTTCATCGAGGTGGTGCCGGCCGAGCGCATCGTCATCCAGCACCACCAGCAGACGCATCACTTCGAGATGCGGATGGACTTCGCGGACGAAGGGGCGCGGACGCGGCTCACCTGGCGCATGCGGTTCGAGTCGAAGGACGAGGTCGAGAAGGTGCGCGGGTTCGTGGAGGCCGCGAACGAGCAGAACTTCGACCGGCTCGCGGCCCACCTCGCCTCGCGGGTCAGAGCCGCGCGGCCATGATTCGGGCCCACAGCTCCTCGTCGAAGTCGGACAACGTCTCCGCCGAGCGAGTCCCCGCCTGAGCACCCAGCCGCGTCACCACGAGGCCCAGTGAGCGGCTGACGTAGACCTTCTGGTCGTCCTTGCCCAGTCCGGCGAAGACGTCCTGTGGCGCGCTGGGGATGAGCGGGCCGTCGATGCGCGCGCTCAGCGGCGGTATCAGGGTGAAGGCCTTGCCATTGAGCCAGAACAGGTGGCCATAGGCGGGGTTGAGCGTCTGCGAGGAATTGGTCGCGGTGTTGAGGTACGCCGAGGAGACGACCCGGGTTCCCGCCCACGCGCCGTCCGCGAGCAGCAGCAGTCCGAAGCGCGCCAGGTCACGCGCGCTCATCGTCAAGCCCCACAGGGGCAGGCCCTTGCTGTCGACATCGGAGCGCTGCTCCCACTGGCTGCGCGTCGCGCCCAGCGTGTTGAACAACCAGGCGCGGGAGAGCGCGTCGATGCCCAGGCCCGTGCGCCGCTCCAGAATCATGCGCAGCCGGTGATAGGCGTCGTTGTTGTACAGCCACGTCGTTCCGGGGGCCGCCTGAAGTCCGAGGGACGTGTTCAGGCCGCTCGTCATGGTCAGCAGGTGGCGCACGGTGATGCGGGCCTCGGCCAGCGCGCCCGTGTTGGACCAGCCGGCGCCGAGAATGGGAGTGACGCGCTCGTCGAGCGAGAGCAGTTGCTTGTCCACCGCGATGCCGACGAGCACGGAGACGACGCTCTTCTGCGCGGAGGCGATGTCGCGCATGAAGTTCGAGTTCGCCAGCCAGTAGCGCTCGGCGAGCAGCTTCCCATCCTGGAGGATGACGATGGCCCGGGTGTCTCGGGAGCCCGCGAAGTCGAGCGCGGCGTTGAGCTTCGCCACGTCCCACCCCGCGCTGGCTGGACTCACCGTGGGCCAGCTCGCGTCATCCGTGGGAAAGACGAGGGGGGCCGTCAGACCGTGTGGGACGTCCCGGGGGGACGCCACGGTGGCTTCAGGTTGAGAGGTGGGTGTCTCGGCGGCCCCTTCTTCTGGAGCAGGAGGAGCACAGGCGAGGACGGCACAGACGAGAGCGAGGAACAGGGCGCGCAGGGGCATGGGAGTAGCAACACGCGTCAGCTCCGGAAGTTGCGGAAGGTGGCGGGGATGCGGCGAACGTGGGTTTATTTCGGCATGTCCTCGCCCTCCCCCGCCGAGTCCTACCTGCTGGACTTCCATCGTCGCCTCGCCGGGGTGACTTCGCGTGAGTTCGGAGGTGCTCCGGTGCTGCGCGACGGTGAGGTGTTCCCGTCCACCTATGCGCTCCTGGAGGCGGCGGTGCCGAAGGAGGATGGGCCCCGGGTGGTGCTCGACCTGGCGTGTGGTGATGGGTATCTGCTGGAGCTGCTCGCGCGGAGGAACCAGCCCGGGCTCGCGCTGGTGGGGCTCGACATGAGTGAGCACGAACTCGCGGTGGCGCGGGCGCGGCTGAACGGCGCGGCGACGTTGCATCAGGGGCGAGCGCAGTCACTGCCGCTCGCGGAGGCGAGTGTCGACGTGGTGCTGAGCCACCTGGCGCTGATGTTGATGGACGACGTGGAGACGGTGCTCGCGGAGATGCAGCGGGTGCTGAAGCCGACGGGGCGGGTATCCGTCGTCGTCGGTGGCGACCTGGTGCGAGGCGAGGCGTTCGAGGTGTATCTGGGGTTGCTCAAGCCCCTGCTGGCCGCGGAGGCGCGGGTCCCCGTGCCGCTGGGGGATGCGCGGGTGCGCTCCGTGGAAGGACTGACGGGGCTGTTCGGCGGCTTCACGCACGTGGACATCCGCCGGCTCGAGGTCCAGGGCGATGCGACTCCGGAGCACGCGTGGGAGTCGCTCAGCACGACCTATGACGCGGACCGGCTCTCCACGGCGGCGCGAGCCTCGCTCAAGCACGCCTTTGTCCAGGCCGTGGAGCCCTTGCGTCGCACCGACGGCACCATCCCCATGCGGTGGGGCATGCGGCAGGTGACGGCCACGGGGCGGCGTCGCACGGAGTGAGCCGCGCGCAGATGCCGCGTTCACGACATGGCTTCACCGGACGGTGTGGGCTTGCGTCCCGCTCGCGCCGTCGCCCGTGGCCGTGAGCGTCAGCGCTCCTGCCTGTGTCGCCCGGAAGTAGAACGTCGCCTCCTGCTGCGGCCCCTCCAGCGCCAGTGCCCAGCCCGTTCCCGAAGTGGCCAGTGCCTGGGTGCAAGTCGCGTCGGAGTAGAGCACCGCTCCCGGCGCCGCCGTGCCCGCCACCTCCAGCACCAGTGACGGCGCCGTCAGCGCGGACAGGTTGCCCCGCGCGTCCTGGCTCTGCACCACCAGTTCCTCCGAGCACTGCCCCACCCCTGTCTCCCGGTCAGGTGTGAGGAACTCCAGCCGAGACGCCGTCCCCGCCACCACGTCCACGTCGAACGTCACCTCGGGCTCTGTCTCTCGCGCGTACCCCGGCCCGCTGACGTGGTTCTGGCTGATGAGGTTGGCACCTCCCAGGTCGGAGATGCCCGCCTGATAGGGATAGCCGTTCGTCACCACCGGCCCATCATGCGTCACCGTGTTCCGCGTCACCCGGAGCCGCGTCGACACAGACAAGGGTCCACCGTCCTCCTCCGCCTGGGACAGGTTGATGCCGACGTCGTTGTCCACCAGCGTGTTCTCGAAGATGACGACGTCCTCACACAGCGCCATGTCGTAGTAGGCCCCGCCCGCGACGAGGATGCCCGAGCCCGTCGTCTCTCCTCCCGAGTACGCATTCCCCGTCACCCGGTTCCCCGTCGCCCGCCCCGTCGCACCATCGCTGAACTGGATTCCATTTCTCGCGATGAAGGGCACCGGGCCCCCGCCGTCCACCCGGTTGTCCTCCACGTTCAGCTCCACTCGCCCCGTGCCGGAGATGCCCGCCTTCTGGTAGCGCGCCACCCGGTTGCGCAGCACCTCCACCCTCGTCACCGTCTCGGCGTCACGCGCGTTCCGCACCTCGATGGCCACGCCCTCCTGGCAGCCGCCCTCGCCCTCCTTCTGGTTCACGTCAAGCACCTCGCTGTCGACGATGGAGCCACTCGCCCCTTCGAACAGGATGCCCCGCAGCCGCGCGGCGCCACCGTCACACGCCAGCTCCGACAGGCCCCGCGCCGCCACCGTCACGGCTCGCACGTGCGCCGTCGTCCCCAGGCTGCTCAGCACCGCACCTCGGAAGCGCCGTCCCCGTGGGTCCACCGCCGTGAGCACATGCCCCGCTCCGTCGAACGTGTATCCATCGGGAATCCACACCGTCTGCTCCGTGGTGCAGTCCGCCGCCAGCGTCACGTTCGATGCCTCCAGCGTCGCGGCGCACGGCGGGAACTCGCCGCACAGCAAGTCCCCCCACTCCACCGCGAACTCCCGCGTCGCGCTCAGGCCCGAAAGGTTCGTGACGGTCAGCGTGATGGTCGGAGGCGTGTCCACGGGAATGCAGGACAGCACCACCCAGTCCACCGAACCCGAGTCCCTCTCACGCACCGCGTTCCCCAGCAGGCCCGTGTTCGTCGTCCACGCGAAGGTCAGCGGCTCTCCCTGGGGGTCCGCCGCCATCGCCGTCAGCCGCACCGGCCTCCCCGCCGACACGTCCGTCTCCGACTGCGAGGCGCCGATGATGCTCGGCGGCAGCGGGTCCGTCACACACAAGTCCAACGAGCGCTCACGATGCGCCCCGAAGCCATCACTCGCTCGCAACGTCAGCCGACAGTTGTCACACGCGGACTGAGGCGCGGCGCTCGGCGTGAAGCGAGTCGCTGCCGCCGCCGCGTTCTCAAAAGTCCCTTCACACGTCGCGGTCCAGGCGAAGGTCAGGGCGTCTCCGTCGTCATCCACGCCCACCGCCTGGAGCGTCACCGGAATCCCCACGCGCGACTGGGACACGGGCTGGGCTCCCAGCTCCGTCAGGACAGGCGCGTGATTGAGCGAGGCCGTGTGCACCAGGTCCCCGCCGCCCGCCAGCTCCACGTCCACCGAGAAGCGCAGCGTGCTCACCGCGCCTCGCGCGCTCGTCACCGCGAGCGTGAGGTTCACCGCGCCACGCCGCAGCGGCGCCGTCCACTCCGCGTCGACAGCCGTCGCATCATCGAAGGTGCCGGAGGTCGCGCTCCACGCATACGTCAGCACCTCCGACGCATCGACGGCATGCGCCAGCGCACGGAGCTTCAGCACGGCTCCTGGAGACACCGATGCCCGCGAGCCCACCACCGCATCGATGACGGGCGCCGTGAGGGGCGCCTCCGAGTCCGTCGCGCGAGGCACCAGCACGACGAGCGCGTCGTGGTGTTTCAACAACTCCACGCCCGGGACGTCCACCTGTCCCAGCACAGCGCCCGTCGCATCGAGCACCCGCGCCCCCACCGAGGTTCCCGCACCCGATGGCAGGCTCCGCAGCAGTCCCTGCCACAGCGGTGCCTCGGAGCTGCTCAGGGCCGCGGTGACGACAGCACCCCGAGCCGGCGTCGCGGCCACCTCCACGCGAGCCACGGAGTCGAGCGGCAGTGAGCGCGGCAGCACGGTGACCACCCGCAGCGAGCCCGCGGGCTCCACCTGCACGCCCAGCGGCTCCTCCTGATGACACCCCGTGGCCAGCACCAGCGCGCTGGCAAGCAGGGCCAGTCGCATCGCGTTCGCTCGGTTCATGGTGACGTCCTCTCGGCGATGTCCGGTGTCTTACGATACCGGCAAGCGGCCATGCGCCCAAGCAACCGGCCGAGCCAACCCAGAGGCTCGCCTGCTCGCGCCACCCCGCAAGGCAGCGCCGCGTCGAGCGGACGACATCGGGTGAGCAGCGCGGTTCGGAAGCGGGCAGTGCGTCAGGAGCGTCGGCGCGGCGTTGACGCACGGTGTTCTCCTGCCGCGTCGTGCGAGCCCCTGAATCACGTCGCCCACAGCCCTGGCCCATCCGCGTGGCCCACTGGGTCAACGTGCCACTGCTCGTCATCATGGCGGGCAGCGGGCTGCAGATTCTCGCGGCCTATCCCATGCTCGGCACGCAGGGGCGGCCCTATGGCTGGTATCCCTTCCAGGGCACACCACCTCCCGAGTGGGCCCGAATCGGCGACTGGCTCGCGGGTGCACGAGGCTGGCACTTCGCCTTCGGAGGCTTCCTCGCGCTCAACGGCTTCGTGTACCTGCTCTATCTGGCCCTCAGCGGCGAGTGGCGGCGGCGCCTCTTCTTCCCGCGTCGCGACACGCGCAACGCCGTGAGCACGCTCGCGTTCTATCTGCGTCTGCGCAAACAGCCTCCCGACCAGGGGCTGTACAACGGCCTGCAACGGCTGGCGTACACCGGCGCGCTGATACTCGGCATCCTCGCCGTGCTCTCGGGGCTCGCGCTCTACAAGCCCGTGCAGCTCGGTGCGCTGGCCACGCTGCTCGGCGGCTATGACTCCGCGCGCGCCATCCATCTGCTCGTGCTCGCCTCGTTCGTGCTCTTCACCGTGGGGCACGTGGTCATGGTGTTGCTGCATCCGCGCTCACTCGGGGAGATGGTGACAGGCGGGAGGAAGCCGGATGCCTAGGCTCCTCGTTCCGTCGCGACGTCCGCTGCTCCTCACGCGTCGCTCGGCCCTGCTCGGGGCGGCGGCGCTCACCACGTCCGCCTGTGACAGCGCGCGTCCTCGCGAGGGTTTCCTCGGCGCCATGGAGCGCATCAATCAGCGGCTCCAGGCAGCCCTCTTCGACGCGGACAGGCTCGCGCCGGAGCTGCCTCCCGAAGAGGCCACGCCGCCCGGTGACTTCCCCCAGTACTTCGTCTCCGAGTCCATGCCGCTCGCGCCTCAAGGCTGGGCGCTCAGGGTGGGCGGGCTCGTCGAGCGGCCCGCGCTGCTGTCACTCGAGGACCTGCAGCGGCTGCCGCGCACGGAGTACCGCATCCGGCACCACTGCGTGGAGGGCTGGAGCGCGGTGGCGTCGTGGCATGGCGTGCGCGTGAGTGACGTCGCCAGGTACGTGGGCGCGGACCCGAGGGCTGGCTACGTGGAGCTGCGCTCGTTCGATGCGGGCTACTGGTCCTCGTGGGACAGGCCGAGCGCCTTCCACGCACAGACGATTCTCGCCTACGGGATGAACGGGCAGCCGCTGTCACCGGCGCACGGCGCGCCGCTGCGCCTCTACTCGGCGGTGAAGCTCGGCTACAAGATGGTGAAGTACCTCACCGAGGTGAACTTCCTCCCCGAGCCCACCGGCGGCTACTGGGAGGAGCGCGGCTACGAGTGGTACGCGGGCGTGTAGCCCCACCCCTTCAAGCAATGTCGGCCCCGCCTGCTATCCAGGCCGTCTCTTGCGGCGGTCCTCCTCGGCTATTACCCTGAACTGAGTAGAAACTGAGTATTAATGACCTCAGTACACAGCAACCCCAAGAGAACGGAGCCCGTCGTGCCCCAGACCGAACGTCTCCAGGCGTCCCTGCCGTCCTTCTCGATGAAGGAACTCACCCGCCTGAGCAAGGAGCTGGGGGTCGACAAGAGCACCGTGGTCCAGGAGGCCCTCTCCCTCTTCACGAAGGCCGCCCTGGAAGCCAGGCGAGGGTCCCGGCTCGCGTTCCTCCCACGGACGCCCCAGGGCACCGTGCGGGAGTTCAGCACGCCCCTGCTCACGCACATGGAGCAGGCCTCACAGAAGGACCCCGTCGAGATTGTCCTTCCGGATGCGGACTTCGACCGGGTGGTGAAGCGACTCGAGAAGCCCGCGAAGCCCACCGCCGCGCTCCGCGCACTTGTTCGCAAGCAACGCCGTCGCTAACCCGCGTGGACTTGCCTGGGATTCATGCCACCACCCTCCTCGTCCGACATCGTCCTTCCCGCCCCCATCACTCAAGCGGTGACCCGGAGCGACACGGGCAGTGGCTTCACGTGTGAGCACGAAGCCCTGAATCGCTTCTTCCGTGAGTCCGCCCGGCAGAACCAGGAGCGAGACATCAGTCGGACCTGGGTCCTTCGGCGCACCGCGTCCGACGACCCCGCTCTACCGCTGGTCCTGGGCTACTACACGCTCTCGCTGACCACCCTCAAACGGGAGACGCTTCCGCCCGACCTGGGCAAGAGACTGCCGCACTACCCGCTCCCGGCGGTCCTCATCGCGCGCCTCGCACGGGACTCTCGCGTGAGAGGCCGGGGCCATGGCGAAGACCTCCTCGGAGACGCCCACCTTCGCGCGCTCACCATCAACGCCCAGAGTGGCGCCGTGGCGGTCATCGTGGACGCCAAGGACGCCCACGCTCGCGACTTCTACAAGAGGTTCGGCTACGAGCCGCTGCTCGCCGAGAGCGAGCCTCCGACCTCGCCCTGGCCCCTGCGGCTCTTCCTGCCCATGGCCGAAATCCGCGCCGCGTATTCCGAGGCGTCCTGACACACCCGCGCGAGGGGGCCAATCACAGGCCCCACCCTCACGCCTTGCTGCCGACGAAGCCTCCACCAAACGGAGACGGCCCGCGCTGACGCAGGGCCTCGCGCTCGGCCTTCAGCGCGGCCAGGGCCTCGTCGCGCGTGGCGTAGTGATTCACCGCCGCGCCGTTGATGGCCCCGCTGGTGAGCACGAACATCTGCGTCATGTCGTCCCCACCAAACCGGTACGAGCGATGCGTGAAACGCTCCAGCACCTCACGCCGCTCCTTGCCGAACACTCGCCCCGCCGTGAACTTCACCACCAACCCGTCCAGGTTGATGAGCAGGTCCACCTTGCCAGACCCCGCGTAGCGCGACAGGTGCACCTCCACCTCCCGCCGCCAACGCAGGACGTCCTCCTCATTCACCAGGACGCAGTCGGTGAAGTAGGCCGTCACGACGTCGTTCTGCGCGTCGTACTCGAAGGACATGTTCCAGGCCATCGTGCTGCCTCCTCGAAGCCGGAATCAGGCGGGCGCGGAGCCCGCCAGGAAGGCGGACAACACCGCCGCGGTCTCCTGGGGGCTCTCCACCTGCGGATAGTGTCCAGGGCCCGGAATGTGAGCCATGCGCGCGCGCTTGATGGGCTCCACCACCGCCTGCCGCAAGAAGGCCGGCGGCAGGAAGGCGTCGTCCGTCGACACCACCAACGTCGGCGCCACGATTTTCGACAGCCGGTCCGCGAAGCCACCCTGCGTCCACGCGTCGAACGCCTGCTCAATCGACGCCGCGCTCACCACCCCCGAGTCCTTCAACAGCGACTCCAGCGACTCCGGCGACAGCTTCTTGCAGGCCAGTCCCAGAATCATCTTCTGCTTCTCGCGGTCTCCCGCCGACGTCCGGAACAACCCCGCGGCATCCGGCGGCAACGGCAGCCCCGACGCGGGCACCGAGTTGAGCAAGAGCAACGCCTCCACCCGCTCCGGCACATGCGACGCAATCCACTGCGCCAACTGCCCACCCATGCTGTGCCCCACCACCGAGAAGCGCTGGGCACCCACCGCGTCCACCACCGCCAGCACGTCCTTCGCCAGCCCCTCCAACGAATGCCCACCCGCCGGCTTCCCCGACTGACCCGTGCCGCGCGCGTCCGGAACCACCAGCCGCAGCCCCGTCAGGTCCAGCCGCTCCACCATCGAGTCCCACACCGCACCCGACACCATCCACCCATGCACCAACACCACCGTGCGCGGTCCTTCGCCGATGACGCGATAGTGAAGCGAGGTCCCGTCAGATGCGGAAATCGTGCTCATGTCGTCTCCTCAGACGAAAAGGATAAAGCAGTATTGAAGAAATGTGCAGAAGCGAAAGCAAGCCATGACACTCAGGAGAGTTCCAGGGGGCGCATGTAGGCGTTCGCGGTGGGTATGAGTCGGGTTGGCGGGGAGCGGAGGTGGTGGGTTGTCTCACGGGCGGCGTTCCGCTCTGGCAGAGTCCGCCGCCTCATGGCGGACGAACGGGATGGGACGGGCGGCGCGCGGCACGAAGCTCGGCGCACGGTGCACTGCGAGGACGCGCTGACGTGGCTGGCGGCCCAGCCGGTGCTCGCGGGGTGCTCGGCGGTGGCGTCGCTGCCGGACGCGTCCGAGTTCCCCTCGCTGTCCCTGCCCGAGTGGAAGGCGTGGTTCATCCGCGCGGCGGCGCTGGTGATGACGCGCGTGCCCGACGACGGTGTCGCCATCTTCTATCAAACGGACGTGAAGGACGAAGGCCTCTGGGTCGACAAGGGCTACCTCGTCTCACGCGCCGCCGAGGAGACGGGCCTGGGCCTGCTCTGGCACAAGGTCGTCTGTCGCCGCGCCCCCGGGACGGTGACGTACGGCCGGCCCGCGTACTCCCACTTCCTGTGCTTCTCGCGCGGCGTGCGCCCGGACCTGGCGAAGTCCACCGCGGATGTCCTCGCGGACGCGGGCGAAGTCACCTGGACACGCGGCATGGGTGTGGACGCGTGCCAGCTCGCCTGCCGCTTCATCCTGGAGAACACGTCCACGCGCACCGTGGTGGACCCCTTCTGTGGCCACGGCACCGCGCTGGCCGTGGCCAACGCCATGGGCCTGGACGCGGTGGGTGTGGAGCTCAGTCGCAAGCGCGCGCGCAAGGCCCGCAACCTGCGCGCGGAGTGGCGCGAGGGGAAGCTCGTGCTGGTGGCGAGCGACTACCTCGCGCAGCCCTTGTCCTAGTCCACGGTCCGCGTCGCCCCTACTTCACCGAGGACGATGCCCGCACCGCGGGGGTGCCCACGTCGGAAGCCGCGAGGGCCGAGGGTGACGGCAGCGCCGCCAGCTCCCTCTCCACGGCGGGCTCCAGCTCCGCGAGGAACGCTCCGAAGAGGCGCTCCTCCAGGGCCAGCGCTTCGTCCAGCGAGGCGCCCACGGCGGTGAGGCGCGCCACGCACGCGTCCTCGATGGTGCGGCGGTGGCTCTGCTCCTCGGTGACGACGCGCCCCAGCTCCTCACGGACGCTCGTGTTGCGCGAGGCCGCCTTGTAGAGCGGGTAGAGCACCATGGCGCGGCGCTCGATGGCCGTCGTGGTGAGCAGGTAGTGCAGGTACACGTCGGGCTGGCCGGTGTGCGCGGTGGCCCAGGTGGCCAGCTCGTGGTCCAGCCCCTGGAAGTAGCGGCCCGCCGCCTCCGGACAGAGGAAGGTGGTGATTTCACTCCCGGCCACCTCGGCAGACAGGCGCTTGAAGGCGAACGCGTGGCGCGTCTCGTCGGACAGATGTCCGAGCACTTCCAGCGAAGGATGACGGTCCGCCACCGTGCGCGAAATCTTCCGCGCCCCGATGAACTCCATGAGGGACAGGGTGTGCAGCCAGCGAGCCTCGAGCTCGGGAGCCTGGGCCAACTGACGAAGCACGGCCTGGATTCGGTCACGCATACCGCGCCTCTAGCGCGAGGACGGCCCGGGAGCGAGCACCAAGACGCGGCCCCGGCACCGACACACTGCGCCCCTCATGCAGGCGCGGGCACGGGCGCCTCCGAGCCCCAGAGCTCCTCCGCCACCGAGCGCGTCGTCGAGTGACTCACCGGCGCCGCCCCTTCCAGGAAGCGGAACAGCTCCATCGCCACCGCGTGCGGCGCGTCCCACATGACGAAGTGCCCCGCGTTCGGGACCTTCATCCACCGCGCACCAGGGATGTCCCACGCCAGTCGCTCGCCATACTTCGCGGGCAGGATGGCGTCCTTCTCCCCCCACAACACCAGCACCGGCACGGCCAGGTGCCCCAGCTTCGACGCCAGCTCCAGCGTCTGGTTGGTGTTCAGCGCCACCGCGTCGCGTGACAGCGACACCATCCCCACCTCCGTCGCGTACGGCGCCAGCAGCCCCTCCAGCATTTCCGCGGTCTGCGGCGTCGCGAAGCCCTTGCGCTTGAGCGCCTGCGTCAAGAAGCGCGTCAGGCGCTCCGGCGTCAGCCTGCGCGCCATCGCGGGCGTGCCCAGCTGCGCCATCAACCCCTTGGGCCACGCGTCGTAACAGACGCTGTCCATCAGACACAGCCGCCCCACCCGCTGGGGAAAGCGCACCGCGAGCTGCTGCGCCACGCCGCCGCCCACGTCGTGCCCCACCACCGTCGCGTCCACCACGCCCAGGCGGTCCATCCACGCCTCCAGCGCCTCCGCCTGCCGCGATATCGAACGGTCGAACCTGTCGCGCCGGTCGGAGAACCCGTAGCCCAGCAGGTCCGGCGCCAGCACGCGGTACGACTCGGCCAGCCCCGGCGCAATCCCGCTCCACAGGTAGCTCCAGTTCGGAATGCCGTGCAGCAACACCACCGGCGGCCCCGAGCCCCAGTCCACGTAGCTCACGAACCGGCTGCCCAGCTCCATCACCTCTTGTCGCCCCTGCCACTCGCGCCAGTTCATCGCAGCTCCTCCGCCGCCACCCAGTCCGGCACCAGCCGGGACGCTCCCGGCATCGGCTGACGCAGCATGTCCGGCACGTCCTGCACCAGCCGCGACAGGTTCAACAGCAAGGCCGGCGAGCGGCGCTCCAGCGCCTGCGTCACCTTCAGCACCGCCTCCGCGTTCTCCCCCAATGCCGACACCCGCTCGCGACTCAACGCCACCGGGTACGGCAGCGCCCGCGCCCGCCGTCGCGCGGATTCCAACAGTCGCTCCGATGCGCGCTGGAAGTCCTCGTCCTTCATGCGCGGCTTCAGCCGTCGCCACGCGGTCTCCAGATACGAGGGCCAGCAGCCCAGCGCGCGGTACTCACCCGGCACTCCCGGCGGCCCCACCGTCTTCACGATGTCCGCGAACAACGTCCGCAGCACAGCGTCGCCCGGCTTCTCCGCCACCCAGTCCATCGCCGCCATGCGCGAGGGGACGCCGCGCTCCAGCCGCTCCGACGTCCCCAGGGCGCCCTGCTGTCCCACGGGCTGCCCCTCCAGCGCCATCCGCACCGCGGACACCATCAACATCACCCGAGGCTGCATCGTCTCGAACAGCTCCAGGGCCCCGCGCGCGTGGAAGCGCTGGCTGGGCCCCAGCCTTGTCGTGCCCCACGCGCCCAGCGCCTCCCACTGCACCGTCGAGTCCAGGACCTCCTGCCACAGGCCCAGCGCGGACTCCTCGAAGGCGCGCGTCTCCACGTTCGGCCCCAGCGCTTCCCACATCGCCACGAAGAAGCGCGGGTATGCGGCCCACGTGCGCAAGGACACGTCCACGCCCGTCACGCGCATCGTCCGCCGCAGCTCATGGTAGACGCGCTCGACACCGCCCTCCGCCCCGTGCTCGCTCACCTGTCTCACCCTGGCCATGCCGGCACCCCCGGCAACGGTGGGAACGGTGGGGCGCGGTGGACACCTCCCTCAGCGCACCCGGCCGCCTGGAAGGCCCCGCTCCCAGGGCAGTCGCCTCGCGGACATCACGTCGGCTCTCCACCACCTCGCCACCCTCCGGGGCGGTGTCGCCGGACACTAAAGAACACTCGCGGCCCCGGCGGTTTGACTCCGTCCTTGACGGCTCGCTTTGCTTCCGTTCGCGCGACGAAGGAGTCGTGCCTGCCTGGTTCGCGGGGGGCAACCAGCATGTGGCTTCGACACGTGTCGCATCGAAAGCCATTTCGAAGCAGCCCCCCAGGTGCGCGGCGAGAGGCGGACGCCCCGCGTGAGGCGTCTGGCCCCGCGCGCCACCACCACCACCGCAGCGAGGGACGCCAGCGGGCGCCCGGGGGAGAGACGACATGAGCAGCGACAACGACACCTGGGGACCCCGGCTGGTCAGCGTCCCCCTGGTCGGCGCGGTGAGCGACTACCTGCAGCGCATCCAGGACCTGGGCGCCGTGGAAGGCCCCGGGGGCGCGGTGGGACTCAACCCCGCGCTGGAGCCGGTGATGGAGGCGCTGCACCACCTGCTGGCCGGTGGAGAGGTGGAGGTCCGCGTCACGCGGCGCGGACACTCCCGGCTCGTCCAGGAGCTGCGTCAGCGCGTCGAGGACGCCACGCGCGAGGTGAACGAGCTCCAACGAGTGGCGGGCTGCACCCTGTCCACCACCGTATGAAGACACGCTTCGCCGGCGGCGCCGCCGTCACGGCCTCGTTCCGGCGCTGGACGCGTGCCCAGGACACCTCGGAGGTGCTCGCCGCCGCGGGCGTGGGGGCCTGGTGGGCGCTCACCACCGTCGTGCTGGCGGTGCTCGCCGCCGTCGCGTGGGCGCCGGGCGCGAGCACCCTCTTCGGCATCTCCTTCGTCGACGGGCTGCTGTGCGCGGCGCCCATGCTCGTCAGTGGCCTGCTCTTCTCCGCGGTCCACCGGAAGCGGCGCCATATCGAGACGTGGGGCTGGCTGTGGCTGCTGCTCGGCGTGACGTCGCTGCACTTCTTCCTCGCCGCGCTGATGGCGATGTCGGAGCTGCAGGGCGCCACCGTCATCACCTCCCTCTTCCTCTTCACCACCGCGTTCCACGGCCGGCTGCACCGCGTGACGCCCCGGCAGCCCTTCCTCGCCCTGGGCACTGCGCTGGCGCTGGTGGCCGCGCTGCCCTTGCTCGAGAGCCCAGAGCACCTGGTGTTGTTCGGCGTCATCGGCCCCGCCGCCCTCACCGCGGAGCTGTACCTGGGCACCTTCGCCGTGCAGCACGACCAGGCCCGCGCGGAGGCCGAGCGCCTGCGCGCCGCCGTGCAGGCGCAGTTGCTGGAACAGCAGGAGCAGGACGTGGGCCGGCTGTCGCGCGCGCTGGGGGAAATCCTCGGCTATCACCACGAGCTGGACAGCGCGCTCATGTCGGCGGGCACCGCGGCGGACATGCTGGCGGTGATGGGGGTGCAGCGCAACGCGCTGGCCCGAGGCGACTTCGAGGACCTGGTCAAGACGCTCAACGACAGCCTCACCCAGATTCGGAACATGGTCGGGGAGATTCGCGCGAAGGGCCGGCGCTATGTCGGCTCGGAGCCGGAGCCGGTGGAGCTGACGCCGCTGTTGGAGGGCGTGCGCACCAGCATGAGCCTGCGCTTCCCGGACGTGGACATCGAGGTGGCGGTGGAGCCAGGGCAGCCGCTGCGCGCGCTGATGCGGGGCGGGGCCACCACGCTGCGACGGGTGGTGGAGAACCTGGTGCTCAACGCCTGCGAGGGAGACGGCAAGCAGGGCGCCTCGCGCGTGCGCATCCAGGCCCGGGTGGAGCCGCTTAGCGGCCGGCTGGAAGTGGTCATCGCGGATGACGGGCCGGGCTTCCCGGCCGCGCTCCTCGACGTCCCCGCGGAGGAGCTCTACACGTCCAAGCCCGAGGGCACCGGCCTGGGCCTGTACACCAGTGAGTGCCTGCTGCGCGCCAGCGGCGGAATGCTGTACCGACGCAACGCCCCGGACGGCGGAGCCCTGCTGCGCCTGTTTCTGCCCAGGGAGTACCGATGAGCGGTGGAGCCCTTTACCAAGAGGCCCTGCGGGTGCTGCGGCGACTGGAGCTGCCCGAGGAGTCGGAGCACGACGTGCTCGCCGCGTTGGAGGCCGCCCAGCCTGGCCCCCTGCCCCTCTTCTACGAGGCCGGCGCGGAGGCCGGACTGGAGCGCCCCGTGCTCACGGCGCGCGGCGTGGGCCTCTTCTTCATCTTCTGCGCGGGCAACCTCGCCGACGACCTCATCGACGGCGACTGCACCTACTACGACGCGCCCCTGCGCGTGGGCCCGTGCGCGCAGTTCCTCCTGCAGAACCTGGCCTGGGCCACGCTGGCGGAGCCTCGCGCCCGCGTGCTCCCGAACGCCATGGAGGAGAGCGCGCGCATGTTGGCCCAGGCCGCGGGACCGCAGGCCCTGGAGGTGCGCGCCCAGGCGTGGAGCGCGCCCTTGTTCCGCCGGGTGGCGGAGGGCATCGCCGGGCGACAGTGGGCCGCGTACCTGCGCGTGCTCTGGGCGGGGACGTGGCTGGAGGAGCGCGCGGTGTCGGTGGGCCTGAGCCTGGGCGTGGCCGCCCATGTGGCGGAGGACATCCGCTCCAAGGACCCGCGCTTCACCTCCATGCCCCCGAGCGACCGGCTCACCGTGGTGACGTGGGGCAGGCAGGCCGCGGAGGCGCTGCGCGGACAAGACTTGCGCTGCCTGGACGCGGCGCTGCGCCGCATCGAACCGATACTTCCGGAGGTGGAGCCATGAGGGCGGAACCCCCACGGTGTGAAGCCCGCCATGACGCGGTGGCCGCCTACTACGAGGAGAAGACGGAGCGCATCCTCCGTCGCTACGGGCCCGGTCCCCGCATCCACTTCCACGTGGGGCTGGTGGACGACGTGCCTCCACCGGGCGAGCCGGAGCCGCTCGTGCGCGAGCGCGTCCACGCCTCCCAGGAGGCCCTGCTCGCGGAGCTGGCGCGCGCGGTGGGCACGTTCCCCCGAGGCGCCGACGTGCTGGACGTGGGCTGCGGCCTGGGCGGCGGCTCGCTGTACTGGGCCGCCGAGCATCAGGCCTGGGTGACGGCGGTGACGAACGTGCCCTCGCACGTGGAGCTGGTGCGCACGTTCGCCGAAATCGAGGGCGTGGGCGCGCGCGTGAAGCCCCTGCACTGTGACGCGCTGGCGGTCCCGGGCCGCGCCTGCTTCGACGCCGTGGTGGCGGTGGAGAGCAGCAGCTACCTGCCGCGCGCGGAGTGGTTCCGCCGCGTGCGCGCGCTCTTGCGGCCCGGAGGCGTGGTGGCCATCGCGGACTGCTTCCTGGGCCGCCCCGAGCTGGCCGCGCCCTTTGACCGGTACTGGCGCACGCGCATCGGCTCCCTGGACGAATACCTGTCCGCCGCGCACGCCGCCGGACTGGAACTGGAGGTCCGCGACGATGTGTCCGCGCGCGTGGTGGGCTTCTGGTCCCTCACGCTGGAGCTGCTCGCCCATGAGCGCTTCACGTCCTCCGGTCAGCCTCCGTCGCGCGTCCTCGCCCGAGGGGAGTCCCGCCGCGAGCACCTGCGACTCCAGCAGGCGTTGATGGATGGCGGACTGGAGTACGCGCTGCTCGTGCTGCGCCGCGAGGACTGAGCACCGCGCCTGTCCTCCGGCCCGGGGCTGACGAGCAAGCAAGCACCCCGGGACACCATGCCCCGCGCGCGGTGCGGCCCCAGCCTTGGGCGAGCCTTAAAAAAGGGAGGAGCGCGCGATGAGGACTTTCACGCGATGGCTGACGGTGGCGGCGGTGGCGGCGGCCCTGACGATGACGGGGTGCCGTGAGCGGAGCCGTGAGGACAACTCCGGGGCCATGGGTGGCTCTGGCGACAACAAGGGCGCCCTGGACCACCAGGGCACGGGCGGGTCCGGCAAGCCGACGAAGGGCACGGACGCGGGCACCGTGCGGTAGCGCCAACCGCGCCAGGTGGGCTCCGGCTGTTATCGTGACGACTCGACGTCGTCGGACAGCCGGAGCACATCATGCGCGGGTGGAAGTGGGGGAGCGTCATCGCGGGGGTGCTCGCGCTCCTGGCGTGGTGGATGCTCGGAAGCACCGAGCCCATGGCGCCCGCGCGCGAAGTCGCTCCAGCGCCCCGGCGCGCCTCGGGGGATTCGCTTCCGCGCACGTCCGCGCCCACGCGGGCGGAGCAGGCGGGAGCGGGACTGTCCATTCGCGGCACCGTGGTGGACTCGCTGGGTCGACCCGTGGCGGGCGCGCGCGTCTCCGCGTCGTGGCCGGAGGCGGGCGAGACGCTGTCGGAGCTCCCCTGTCCGGAGGAGGTGCTTCCCTCCTGGGAGGCGCTGGTCGATGCGTCCCAGGGTCGGCGCAAGCTCCCGTGGTGTCTGCCGCAGGTGGAGGACACGCTCACCGCGCTGCTGCTCGCGCGGCAGGGTGAAGCTCCCATCCACGCGGAGACCGTGTCGGGCGACGACGGCGCCTTCGTATTGGAGGGACTGCCCGAGGGCCCTCAAGCCCTCCTCGCGCTCTCCGAGCGGGGCACCGCGCTGCGCCCCGCCGTTCCTTCTGGCAGCCAGGACGTGGAGCTGCTGTTGGAGCCGCCGTGGTTCGTGACAGGACAGGTCCACGGGGACGGCGAGCCATTGGCGGGCGTCGCGGTGACGGCGGTCAGCATGCACCACACCCGCTTCTTCGACACGAGCACGGATGACCAGGGCCGCTTCAGGCTGGGGCCCCTTCCCCGCCAGAGTTATCAGGTGCTCGCGACGAAGGAGGGCTGGCTGCCGACGCTCGCGCCGGAGCGGTACAGCGACCAGTTCCGGGAGGTGACGCTGTATCGGCCCCGCGCGCTCCATGGCCGGGTGTTGTCCGACGGAGCGCCCGTGCCAGGAGTGGAGGTCCGAGCGGCGCGCGCCGACCTGGACGACGGGGCGCCGGTTCCCCGGACGAAGACGGACGCGGAGGGACGCTTCACGCTGGAGCTGAGCACGGGCAGGTACGCGCTCACAGTCGAGCAAGGGGGCCGGTACGCCTTCGCACGGGTGGTGCTGGGTTCAGCGCCTCCTCCCGAGGTGGTGTTGAAGCTGGGCGAGGCGCTCCAGGTCGAGGGCACGGTGTTCGACGATGCGCACGGCGCGGTGGAGGGCGCGCGTGTGAAGGCGCACTTCAGACAGGGCGGACGGGAGTCCCTGGAGGCAGTCACCGCGGCGAACGGCCACTACCGCCTGGGCCCCGTGGAGCCCGGCCCGTGGGAGTTCACCGTCGAGGCGAAAGGCCATGTGGACCTGACGGTGGGCCAGGAGCACGAGCTGGCCGCTGGCATGGGCCCTCGGGACTTCACGCTGAAGCGCACGCAGACCATCACCGGTCGCGTCGTGGACGGCGCGGGCCAGCCGATATCGGGCGTGCCCCTGGCGATGGAGCTGATGGGGACCGAAGGCCCCGAGGACTACGAGCCGCAGGAGATGACCTTCTCCGACCGGGACGGACGCTTCGTGATGGATGCCACGCGTGCCGGCGGCTCCTACGAAATCACGGCGCGCAGTGACGACTACGTCCATGAGACCGTGGTGGCGACAGCCCCTGGCCCCGAGGTGACGCTCACCTTGAGCACGGGCGCGACGGTGGAGGGAACGCTGACGGATGCGCGCGGCCTGCCGGTGGCGCGGTTCATGGTGAACGTGCTCCCACTGGACCACGACGACGAGCAGGAACGCCTGCTGGAGACCGAGGGCACGGACGACCAGGGACACTTCCGCCGCAAGGGCATCTACCCGGGGCGCTATCGCGTGGAGGCCAAGCAATGGGCGTCCAGCGTGGACCGGAGGGTCTGGGCCGACGTGGAGCTGCTGCCGGACACGGTGACGAAGGTGGAGCTGCGGCTCCAGGAGGAGCACTCGCTGGAGGGCATCGCCGTCGACGCCGCCGGCCAGCCCGTCCAGGGCCTCTCCGTGCGAGCCCAGTCACTGGCCAGGGTCGATGGTCCCAAGTTCATCGAAATCCACGGGGACCGGCACGAGAGACCGCGCGGTGTCCTCACGGACGCGGAGGGGCGCTTCGTCCTTCGCGGCCTGGGCCCCCTCGACCATGCGCTGTTCGCCATCAAGCCAGGTCATGAGCTGCTGCCGGAGCGTTGCTCGGGAATCGTCCGCGACGGCGAGGGCGTCCACTTCACCGCGGACACGAAGCAGGTGCGGCTGGTGTTCCGGCGCCACCCCCACATCCGGGGACGGCTCCTCGGACCAGACGGCGCGCCCCAGCACTCCTTCACCGTGGGACACACGCGGGTCCAGAGCGAGGACGGCACCTTCGCCGTCCCCCTCCACGAAGAGCCCATCACCCGTCAGTACCTCTTCAGCGTGTACGAGATGCCCACGGCGACGCGCGCGGTGAAGGGCGGCGTGGACGTGGCGGATGTCGACCTGGGGGACATCCGGCTGGAGGAGGGGCGCTACATCCAGGGTCTGGTGCTGGACGCGGAGACAGGCGCGCCGGTGAAGGGCGCCACGGTCGAACTCGACGCCGAGCCTGACGAGGACGGTGAGCGGGGCCAGCTCGCGGGCGCGCGCACGAACAGCGACGGCGAGTTCTATCTGGACAAGGTGGCTTCCGGTCCCCACACCCTCCGGATGAGCCACCCAGGCAACTACCGCGAGCTGCGCGTCCCGGTGGCCGCCACGCAGGAGAAGGTGACGGCGCGGATGGAGTCTGGCGCTCGCGTGAAGGTGACGGCGAGGGACCGCCAGGGCCGTCCGTTGGACGCGTTCATCAGCTACCAGGGAGCGGGCGACGAAGGCCTGGTCGAGATGGGCAAGGGCGTGAGCACGCTGCGCGGCCTGGAGCCCGGCCGCTATGCGCTCAAGTTGATTGCGCGGCACCGCAACGAGTCACTGCCGGACTTCCAGCCGTTGAGCGTGGACCTGCCCGAGCGCGGAGCGCTGACGGTGGCCTTCCTGCCCGCGACGGGAGGGGCCACGGTGAAGCTGCGCCTGCCCTCGCAAGTGGGCGTGGGCCTGGGACTGGTACCCGGCGTGGTGCCGCCTCCCAGCACCTCATCGGCGCTGCGCCACCTGATATTCCAGGGCCTGCCCTGGCAGTACAGGGAGGACAACCCGGAGGTCGTCTTCACCCATGTCCCCGAGGGCAGGGTCACCGTCTTCTTCCACACGTCCGACGTGCCCGGTCAGTTCCACATGGAGGAGCTGGACATCCCGGCGGGAGGGACGGTGTCAGTCATTCTACAGCCGTCCTGGCGGAGGCTCGACGTCGCGGCGAAGTGAGCGCCTCTCGCCTGCCTGACAGCGCGCGGGCGCTGCGGGGTGGAAAGCAGGCTCCTCGCCGTGCTTCGGGTACGGTGCGGGGCCCGACATGCACTTCAAGTTCGTCCACGCCGCCGACCTGCACCTGGACACTCCCTTCCGTGGCGTGGCCGCACAAGGACCCCTGCTGGGACGCTTCCAGGAGTCCACCTTTCGCGCGCTGTCGCGCATCGTCGACCTGTGCCTGCGCGAGCGCGTCGCCTTCCTGCTCCTGGCCGGAGACTTGTTCGAGGTGAAGGACCGCTCGGTGCGCGCTCGACTGGCGCTGCGGCGCGAGCTGGGGCGGCTGCACGACGCGGGCATCGAGTCCTTCATCGTCCACGGCAATCATGATCCGCTCAGTGGCGACACCGGGACGCTGGGGCTGCCTTCGTCGGTGAAGGTGTTCGGCCCGGACTGGGAAGAGGCGGAGGTGCGGCGCGAGGGACGTCGGCTGTGCCGCGTGCAGGGCATCTCCTATCCGGACGTGGAGGTGCGCGACGACTTGTCCGCGCGCTTCCGTCGCACCGGGGACGGCTTCAGCGTGGGCCTGCTGCACGCGAACCTGGGCGGCGCGGAGGGACACGCCAACTACGCGCCCTGCACCCCCGCGGGCCTGGGCGCGCGCGGGCTGGACTACTGGGCGCTGGGACACGTGCACACGCGCAGCGAGCTGATGCTGCCCGGTGGCGGCATGGCGGTGTACCCGGGCAATCCGCAAGGGCGGCACGCGCTGGAGACAGGGGAGCGCGGCTGCGTGCTGGTGGAGGTGGAGGACGGGGGCATGCGGCGGCGCTTCGTGCCGGTGGACACGGTGCGCTGGCATCGGCTGGAGGTGCCGCTGACGGGCGTGGCCACGCTGGACGCGCTGCTGGGCACGGTGGGTGAGGTGGTGGACGCCGCGTGCGCGCGGGAGCTGGACGGCCACGCGGTGCGCCTGGTGCTCACGGGGCGCGGGCCGCTGCATCGCGAGCTCACGCGGCCCGGAGCGCTGGCGCAGTTGGAAGAGGACCTGCGCGCGCGGCTGGCGCGGGGGCATCCGCCGGTGCTGTTGGAGTCACTGCGGGATGGAAGTCGTCCGGAACTGGACTGGGAAGCGCTCCAGACGGAAGGCGGCTTCGCGCGCACCTTGCTGGAAGAGGCGCGCTTGCTGGAAGAAGACCCGGTCGCGCTGGCGCGACTGTGGGAGCAGGAAGCGCTGGGCAGTCTGGGCCAGCGGCTGAAGCGGCTGGGGGTGGATGTGCTGGAGATGCCACGGACGGAGTGGATCTCCCGCGCGAGCCTGCTGGGCGTGGAGGCGCTTCACGAGGAAGAGGAGGGGGCATGAAGCCAGGGTTGCGCATCGACACGGTACGGGTGCGGCGCTTCGGACACTTCTCGGACCTCACGTTGGAGCTGGGGCCTGGGCTGCATCTGCTCCACGGTCCCAACGAAGCGGGCAAGAGCACGCTGCTCGCCTTCCTGCGCGCCATGCTGTTCGGCTTCGAGCGCCGGGGGAATCCAGAGCGGTATGCGGCCATGGACGAGGACACGCCCATCGGCGGCGAGCTTCGACTCTTCACGGGAACGGGGCCGCTGCTCGTCCGGCGCATGGCGACGCCTCGGGGGAGGAAGTCGGAGACGCTGACGGTGCTCGGGCCGGACGGCGAGCCGGTGTCCGAGGAGCGACTGAAGGACGCGCGCGGCCATGTCACGCGCGAGCTGTTCTTCGATGTCTTCGCCTTCCGACTGGAGGAGCTGGCGGGGTTCGAGCAGTTCTCGAAGGAGCGCGGAGTGTCGGAGGCCCTGGTCGCCGCGAGCATGCAGGGCGCTCGGCGGCTGCCGGTGGCCATGTCCCAACTGAGCAAGAGCACCGAGCAGCTCTACAAGCCCACGGGCTCGAAGTCGGATTTGAACGTGAAGCTGCGCGAGCTGGAGGAGGTGCAGGAGCAGCTTCGCCAGGAGGGCAACCGGCCCGCGCTCTACTTCGCGAAGCGGGAGCACCTGGAGGCGCTGGGCATCGAGCTGCGAGGCCTGGAGGCGCGCGTGCGGGAGGATGGCCGCGAGCTGGAGCGACTGGCGCGGCTGGAGTCGGCGCTGGGCGAGGTCGCCGCGCTGGCGGAGGCACGGGCGGAGCTGGAGTCACTTCCCTCGTTGGAGACGTTTCCCGAGGGCGGGGAGGCTCGGCTGGAGGATGCGCTCCAGCGGAGCACGACCTATCGCGGGGAGGTGGCTCGACTCGTGGAGCGGCTGGGCTCCGTGGAGACGGAGCTGGCGCGGCTGTCCATTCCGTCGCCGGTGCGAGGACGGGAGGAAGTGCTGCGGGCCGCGGTGGCGGCGTACTCGGAGCGTTCGGAGCTGGTGCGGGCCTTGCCGGCTCGGCGTGCGGCGCTGGGCATGAAGCGACGGCAGGTGGAGTCAGCGCTGGAGGAGCTGGGGCTCGGCGTGGACGGGCCGGGGCTCGTGGCGCTGGACCTGAGCGCGGGGGCTCGCGCGGGGCTGGAGGCGCTGTCGTCCCGGCTGGACGTGGAGGAGACGGGGCGGCGCGAGGTGGGTGGTGCGCTGGCTCGGGCTCGCTCGGAGCGCGAGCGGTTGGATGGCGTGCTGGCGCGCACGGAGACGGAGCTCGCGGAGCTTCCGGAGGTGCGGCCCGCGCAGGTGCGGCAGCAGCAGGCGGGACTCGCGCGGATGCGGGTCGCCCGTGGGGAACTGGAGCGACTGGGCGAGCAGAAGATGAATGCCCGGCGACTGCTCGAGGGTCTGCGCGGGCCGATGACGGAGCCTCCGACTTCGTCGAGCGCGGTGATTCCGGTGTGGTGGGTTCCGGTGGCCGCGGCCGTGGCGGTGGCGCTCGCGGTGGCGGCGTGGTTGCTCGGGGGCACGGTGGTGGGGGTGCTGGGGCTCGTCGGTGGGCTGCTGCTGACGGGACTGCTGGAGCTGGCGCGGCGGCGCGTGGAGTCCGGGCGGGATGCGGAGCGCGGGGCGTGGGAAGCACGACAGCAGGAGCGGAAACAGGAGGAGGAGCGACAGCGGGTGGAGGTCTCGGGGCTCGTGGCTCGCGAGGAGTTGATGCGGCGGGAGTTGCTCGCCTCCGCGACGGAGGCGGGGTTGTCTCCGGCGGCGACAGCCGCGGACATGACGGCACACGAGACCGCGCTGGTGGAGGCGCTGGAGCAGGCCGGTCGACGGGAATCGCTGTCACGCGAGCGGGACACGCGGCGCGCCACGCATGACGTGGCCCTGCGGGAAGAGCGGCGGACAGGTGAGGCGCTGAGCGGGCACGAGGCGCGGCACGCGTCGCTGAGCAATGAGCTCGCCGCGTGTCTGTCGTCACGACGTTTCCCGGCCGGACTTCCCGCGCAGGCGGCGCTGGCCCTGTGGCGCGATGCCTCGGCGCTCCGGCAGCGCTGGCAGGACATGGTGGCGGACGAGGCGGCGCTGTCCGCCGACGAAGCAGCCTGCGCGGACGTGGTCTCTCGACTGCGAGCGCTCGCGGCGGAAGTGGCGCAGGGCTCGCAAAGAAGACTCCACACTCCCGAGGAGCCGCGAGTTCAGGAGCACGACCTCCCGCACGTGGCGACCGAGAGCACGGCCAGGACAACGTCGACGACGGAGAGCGGACCCGCCGCATCGGGGGGAGCCATCCGCGCATCCATCGAAGCGCAGCGAGTCTCAAATACATCGTCGGCGACGGAGAACCGACCCGCCGCGTTGGTGGAAACCATCCCCACATCCATCGGAGCGCAGCGAGTCTCAAGTACATCGTCGGTGATGGAGGACGGACCCGCCGCATTGGGGGGAGGCATCCCCACATCCATCGGAGCGCAGCGAGTCTCAAGTCCATCGTCGTCGACGGAGAACAGCACCGCCCATCTAGGCACGCCGCTGGCACCAATCTCCTCGCGCGAAGCCCCCGAGTCTCTGACGTCTGGTTCCATGGACCTGCTGGTCATGCGCGTGAGCGCGGCCCTGGAAGCGGCACGCGAACAGGAGACGGAGCGGCGCACGGTGGAGGAGCGCCGTCGCGAGCTGCGCGAAGAGAAGGCGCGACTCGACGAACTGTGTCGCACCGAGGAGGCCACTCTCGCCGCGTTGCTCACCGAGGGTGGTGGCGGTGACGAGGAGACCTTCCGTCGACGGGCCGTACAGGCACGCCGGTACGCGGAGCTCACCAGTCGCGCTCGCGAGCTGGCCCACCGCATCGAGGCACGCACGGGCCTGTCCGACACAGAGGCCCGCGAGGCCCTGCGCACCCTGGGCGGAGAAGAAGGTCTGCGCACGGTGTTGAGCCAACTGCGCGCACGGCACACCGAGGCCCAGGAGAAGTCGAAGGCGGTGCTCACCGAGCAGGGCGCCACCCAGAACCAGCTCGAACAGTGGGAGAACGACGACCTGCTCGCACGGCTGCGCATCCAAGAGGAGACCTTGCGCGCGAAGGTGGCGGAGCTCGCCTCGCGCTACGCGGAGGACAAGCTGGCGCTGGCCCTGCTGGGTCGCGCGCGACGGCGCTTCGAGGAGGAGCAACAGCCACGCGTGGTGCAGCTCGCGTCGGAGCACTTCGCCCTGCTGACAGAGGGTCGCTACCGCCGCGTGTTCATCCCCGCGGGTGACGAGCATGAACTGCGCGTGAGCGACGGTGAGCGGGACTGGGACGCGGCCCAGCTCTCACGGGGCACGCGTGAGCAGCTCTACCTCGCCTTCCGTCTCGCGGTGGTGCGTGACTTCGGAGAGACACGAGGCGCCCTGCCGCTCATCGTGGACGACGTGCTGGTGAACTTCGACCCCGGCCGGGCCCGAAGCGCCATCCACCTCCTCGCCCGCATCGCCGAGCACCAACAGGTGATTGCCTTCACCTGCCACCCCTGGCTGCGCGAGCTGTTCGACGCCGAGGGCGCCCATACGCAAACCCTGGAGTCTCGAGACTCCGCCGCCGCGCTCCGAGCCGGCTGAATCGAGCCCCCGGGCCTCGGCGCCCCGGGGTACTCCACTGCTACATTCGCGAACGTGGCGAACGGACGAGACATGAGGAAGTCGCGACGGGTGGCGCTCACCCTCGCGGTGCTCACGCTGCTGGGCGCGCTGTCGGTGCCACTCCTCCTGAAGTCCGAGGATGCGCCCACCCCACACCAAACACCCGCGCCACGAAAGAGCACGGGCCTCATCCTGCCCGCGCCCGCGCCACGGGCCGAAGGCTCCCTGCGCATCCAAGGTGTCGTGCACGGAGACCAGGGCCCCCTCGCGGGAGTCCGCATCACCGCCACCCGCTCCGAAGCACATCAGACGCTCTCCGAGCTGACGTGTGAGGAAGTGCTGCCCCACCGTCGCGGAGACCGTCGCGATTTCACCCTGTGCTTCTACACGGAACCCGCCACCACGCTGGAGCTGCTCCTCTCCCGCCAGGGAGAAGCGCCCCTGTACGCGGAGACCGTCACGGACG
This sequence comes from Myxococcus sp. CA040A, assembly GCF_013336725.1. Classification (NCBI taxonomy): domain Bacteria; kingdom Pseudomonadati; phylum Myxococcota; class Myxococcia; order Myxococcales; family Myxococcaceae; genus Myxococcus; species Myxococcus sp. CA040A. The sequence goes on from NZ_JABUMR010000006.1 coordinate 638,102, forward strand.
AAGACGGCCGCTTCACCCTCGAACAACTCCCCGAGGGGACATTCACCCTCTGGGCCATCGACCCGCGAGGTGCGCGGCTGCAACCGGGAGTCCTCGCGGGAACGGAGGGACTCCAGCTCCGGCTCGAAGGGGGCGTGTTCCTGGAGGGCACTGTCATCGACGAGGCCCTCGCGGCCCTGCCCCAGGTCCAGGTGATGGCCGTGCATCAGGGCTTCACCCGCTTCTTCGACGTGGAGACGGACGCGGACGGGCGCTTTCGCATCGGCCCGCTCCCCGCCGGAGACTATGCCCTCGCCTTCACAAGAGACGGCTGGATTCCGGACCTCAAGGGCTCCTGGTTCGCCGAGTCCGTGAAGCTCCTGCGTCCCCGCCGCCTCGTCGGTCGAGTGACGAAACAGGGCGCCCCCGTCCCCCAGGCCACAGTCCAACTGCGAGACATCACCCTCAACGAGCGGGGCATCATGCCCCCAGGGTCCGCGAAGCAGCAGACCACGGACGCCCAGGGACGCTTCACCTTCGAGCCGCTCGCCTCGCATCACATCCAGCTCGACGCCACCCAGGGCGAGCACCACGGCAGGGCCCTGGTCGACATGAAGACCCACGACACCCAGAAAGAGGTCGTCGTGGAGCTGGGCCCCGGAGCCATGCTGGAAGGCACCGTGACGGACGAAGCCGGAGCCGCCATCGAAGGCGTGCGCCTCCTCATCCAGGAACGTCGAGCACAGCGCCAGTCCGTGGAGACCACCACGGACGCCATGGGCCACTACCGGCTCGGCCCGCTGTCCCTCGCGCCCCATGAACTGGAGCTCACCTCCCCTCGACACTTTCCCACCGGCGAATCCTTCGCGGAGCTGAGTCCTGGCACGAAGCGGCTCGACTTCACGCTGCGCACCCCGCTCTGGGTCGACGGGGTCCTCGTCGATGAAGCAGGGAGCCCCGTCCCGGACGTGTACGTCACCGTCGACAATCCTCCTTCCGAGGACACCGACGACACGCTCCTCCTCGCGCCCTACGAGGCCCGGTCGGATGAGCAGGGCCGGTTCCACCTGAACTTCCCCACGCCGGGGTCCTTCCTCCTGAAGCTCCTCGACGAGCCTCGCTTCCGCATGGAGGAGCTCCAGGTCCAGGCCCCGGACACGAAGGTCCGCTGGGTCTTGAAGCGAGGAGCCACTGTCTCCGGCACCGTCTTCGACGAGTTGGAAACGCCCATGCCTGGGCTCCTCGTGCGCCTGTCGACCGAGCCGCCCGAAGAAGGCACGACGAGCAGCCCGTGGCCCGAGGTGCTGAGCGAGACCCGGACGGACACGCGAGGCCACTATGCATTCGGGGGCATGAAGCCAGGACGGTACGTGCTCGAAGCCGTCCACGAATCCGGCGCAGTGGAGCGCTTCGTCACCCGACACCTGGAGCTGGGAGCGCGGCAGGAGGCCCACGTGGACCTGCGCCTCGAGGCGGGCTGGACGCTGTCAGGCACCGTGGTGGACACCCAAGGACAACCGCTCTCCGGAGCCGACATCCTCATCCAGTCTCCGCCGGACTCCACTCCCAAGTGGCGCGTGGGCCATCGCCACCACGCCGCGGACCCCGTCACGCGCACCCGGTCAGACGGGCACTTCACGCTGCGAAACCTGCCGAGCCAGGACGTGGAACTGAGCGTGACGAAGCAGTCCTTCCACCTCGCGCCTCACCTGTCCACCGGCGGCAGACCCGGGCTCGACTCACTGCATGCCCCTGAGGGCGGACCGCCTGTCCGCCTCGTCATGTCGCGACAGGCCCGCATCCACGGGCGCGTGGTGGGCCCGGACGGCAAGCCCCTCACGCGCTTCCAGCTCATGAGAGAGGACGTGGAGCATCCCCAAGGCGAGTTCTCGCTGGACGTGGGGAGCGCGGGCTCGCGGCCCGTCATCATTAAGGCTGAGGGCCTGGCGCCGGTATTCCGTCAGGTCGAGGTGCCTCACGACACGGCGGTGGTGGACCTGGGCGAGCTTCGGATGAGCACGGGACGCAAGGTGGCCGGACGTGTACTGGACGCGGAGACCTCCGCCCCGGTGGAGGGCGCCCTGCTCGTCCCCGACGTGGAACACTTCGACAACGTGACGCTCCACCCCTACACATACTGGACCCAGGCATACACCGCGAAGGATGGAAGCTTCTCCATCGCTCGCGTGGACGAGCGCTCCTCCGCACTGAACGTCAGGGCCCGCGGCTATCTCTCCAGGAAACTGAACCTGGCCCCAGGTTCCCAGGAAGACCTCACGGTGCGCCTGGAGAAGGGCGCGCGGGTGGAGTTCTCCGTCCTGGACGCGCGAGGTCAGCCCACGAGCGCAACCGTCTTCCTGGACCGTGAAGGCAGGGAATCGTCCCCCTACACCATCGAGGTCCCCGCCGAGGGACTCTTCGTCGTGCGAGACCTCGCGCCAGGTGCCTACTGGATGCACGCCGCTGCTCGCGAAGGGAGTCTGGAAAGCTACGACTCGCGGCGCGTCCAGATTCCCGCGAGCGGCGGAGTCTCCATCATGCTGAAGGCGCGGTCCGAAGGCGCCACCCTGGAGCTGCACGTGCGCAGCCCACCGCGCTACACCCTGGTGCTCGTCTCCGGCGAAGACTCCTGGTCGCGCGAGGGCTACGACTTCTCGCGACTGCGCGAACGCTCCCTTCCTCATGAAGTCAGCAAGGAGGGAACGATGACCTTCCGGAACCTCCCCCCCGGAAAGCTGACGCTCATCCTGATCTCCAACGACTGGCGGGGCAGCTATCGCGAGGTCATCGACATTCCCGAAGCGGGCACGGTGGTGCGCGACGTGACACCGGTCTGGCAGGCCATCCGGCGGTAGGCGCCCCGCATACGCGCACATCTCGCGATAAAGTCATCACCGCGCGAACCAAATCCCAGCCCAGGTGTCAGTGCCCCGGACACAGCCGCGGCTGCATTCGCGGGCGTGGCGAGCGGAGGCGGCATGCGGGTGCAGCGACGGGTGACGGTCGCAATCGGAGTTCTCGTGCTGGCGGGCATCCTGGGTGGGCTTCTTCCCCAGAAGCCCGAAGCGCCTACAGCCACCCAGCGAGCACTCGCGCCTCGAACGGGAACGGGCTTCGTGCTCCCGCCTCCCGCGCCACGTCCCGAAGGAACACTGAGCATCCAGGGCGTCGTGCTCGGAGATGAAGGCCCGCTCGCCGGAGTCCGCGTCACGGCCACGCGTCCCGAGGCAGGTCAAACACTCTCCGAGCTGACCTGTGAGCAGGTGCTGCCTCACCGTCGCGGAGACCGTGACCGATTTCCGCTGTGTTTCCTCACGGACCCGGGCCCCACCCTGGAGCTGCTCCTCTCGCGCCAGGGAGAAGCGCCCATGTACGCGGAGACCTTTACCGCGGAGGACGGTCGCTTCATCCTCGACAACCTCCCCGAGGGAGATTTCACACTCTGGGCCATCGGCTCGCGAGAAGCGCGTCTGCAACCGGATGTCCCAGCGGGAACACAGGGGCTCCGGCTCCGGCTCGAGGAAGGCGTGTTCCTGGAGGGACAGGTCATCGACGAGGACCTCGCGCCCCTGGCCCAGGTCCAGGTGACCGTCGTGCATCAGGGTTCCACGCGTTTCTTCGACGGGGAAACGGACACGGGCGGGCGCTATCGCATCGGGCCCCTCCCCATCGGAGACGATTATGTCCTCGCCTTCGCCAAGGACGGCTGGCTTCCCTCCCTTGAAAGCCCGCGGATGGAGATGCGCGTTAAACTCCTGCGGCCCAGACGCGTCGTCGGCCGCGTGATGCTCCAGGGAGCCCCTGTCCCCAACGCGACAGTCCTTCTGCGGGACCTCACCAGCACGGGGCATGGTCCCGGGACCGAAGACACCACGGACGCCCAGGGACGCTTCGCCTTCGAGGCACTCCCCTCGCATCTGTTCCAGCTCGATGCCAGCCGGGACGAGTTCCACGCCAGGACCCAGGTCGACGTGATGACCCACGCCCCCGCGTCCGAGGTCATCCTGGAGTTGAATCGCGCGACCCTCCTGGAGGGGACCGTGTGCGACGAGTCTGGAGCCTTCATCGAGGGCGCCACCATCACCCTCCTGGAGCGTGCCAGGCTCCAGTGGCGCACGGAGGTCACCACGGATGCCACGGGCCACTACCGGCTCGGCCCGCTGCCCCCCATCCCCCACGACCTCGACGTCACCGCCCCTCGCCATTTTCGAGCCAGGGCATCCCTCCAGAAGCTGGCCCCCGGCACGCAGCGGCTCGACTTCACCCTGCGCACTCCACTCTGGGTCGACGGGGTCCTCGTCGATGAAGCAGGTCGGCCCGTGCCAGGCGCGCTCATCACGGTCGACAACCCTCGTTTCTCCAAGACCGACGACGCACGACGCCTCGCGCCCTACGAGGCCTTGTCGGATGAGCAGGGCCGTTTCCACCTGAACTTCCCCGAGTCAGGAACCTTCCTCCTGAAGCTCACGAAGGACCCTCTCTTCCGGCAGGAAGAACTCCAGGTCCGGGCCCCGGATGCGGAGGTCCACTGGGTCTTGAAACGGGGAGCCACGGTCTCCGGCACGGTCTTCGATGAGCTGGACACGCCCATGCCCGGGCTCCCCGTGCGCTTGTTGGCCGTGCCTCCCAAGGAAGACCTGGCGAGCAATCCATGGATGGACAACGCGGTGAGCAAGACCTGGACGGACTCGCAAGGCCGCTATGCGTTCGGGGGATTGAAGCGGGGTCGGTTCATGCTCGAAGCCGCCCACGAATCCGGAGCCGTGGAGCGCTTCGCCACCCAGCCCCTGGAACTGCGCGACCAACAAGAGGCCCATGTGGATTTGCGCCTCGCGGCCGGCTGGACGTTGTCCGGCCGAGTCGAGGACCTCGGGGGACAACCCCTCTCTGGTGCCGGGGTCTTCATCCATGAGCCTCCTGATGCCACCCCCACGTGGCGAGCGGGCCATTACCGCTCGTCCAGGGACCCCTTCACTCGCACCCAGTCAGATGGTCGCTTCACGCTACGGAATCTGCCGAACCGGGAGGTGGAGCTGAGCGTGACGAAGGAGGCCTTTCACCTCGTGCCCGCCCTTTCCACGGGAGGCCAGCCCGGCCTGGATTCACTTCATGCCCAAGAGGGAGGACCGCCTGTCCGCCTGGTCATGTCGCGACAGGGACGCATCCAGGGCCGCGTGGTGGGTCCCAACAGCAAGCCCCTCACCCGCTTCCAACTCGGGGGGCGCACCGTGGAGCATCCCCGCGGCGAGTTCTCCCTGAACGTGGAGCACGCGGGTTCGTGGACTGTCGTGCTCCAGGCGAAAAACCTGGCGCCCGTGGTCCGACAGGTCGAGGTGCATCACGACGCGGAGGTGGTGGACCTGGGCGAAGTCCGGCTGACTCCAGGACGCAGGGTTGCCGGACACGTGCTGGACGCGGAGTCCTCCGCTCCGGTGGCGCGCGCCATGCTCTTCATCAACCCGGAGGCATTGCACGGAGATCCACTGGAGCCTCACTGGACCCAGGAGCTCACGCCGCCGGATGGTTCCTTCTCCATCCCTCACGTGGACGAGCGCTCCACCACGCTGGATGTCATGGCTGAAGGGTACCCCACGAAGCGGCTGACGCTCGCCCCGGGCCCCCAGGAAGGCCTCACGGTGCTCCTCGATAAAGGCGCCCGGGTGGAGGTCTCCGTCCTGGACGCACAGGGCCAGCCCGCGCGGGCTTCCGTCTTCCTGGACCGCGAAGACAGGGGCCTGTCCCGTACGAGGGTCGAAGTCTCACCAGACAGTCCGCGCGTCGTCGTGCGAGACCTCCCGCCAGGCGACTACCAGGCGCGAGCCAGCCCCCCTGAAGGGAGTTTCGAAACCTACGCGCCCCAACACGTCCAGATTCCCTCGAGCGGTGACGTTTCCGTCACCTTGATGGCCCGCTCCGCGGGCGCCACCCTGGAGCTGCGCGTGAACGGCCCTGCTCGCCGCGTGACGGCCCTGCTCGCAGGCGAGGTCCCTCTCCTGGTCTTCACCCACGACATCGTCGAACTGCGTGAACGCTCGCTACCTCACGAAGGCAGCAAGAAGGGAACGATGACCTTCCGGAACCTTCCGCCGGGCAAGGCGACGCTCTTCCTCGTGACGAACGACCGGAGGGGCATCTATCGCGAGGTCATCGACATTCCCGAGGCGGGCACGGTGGTGCGCGACGTGACGCCCATCTGGCAGGCCATCCGGCCGTAAGCGCCCTGCCCGCGCTCACCCGTGCGTGGACGCGAACAAGACCTTCGTACAAGGGCTCGCATCATCTTCGAACGCGCGCGCGTGCCCTGAAACGCGGTCGACGTTGAGGACTCGGCATCCACCCCTGGTGGGCATCCTCGCTCGTCATGTCCGGACTTACTTGGCAACGGCGCCGCGCAGGCCCGCCGCCAGAAGAACGGAGAACCGCTCCACCATGTCCCGCATTGCGAGCACCGAGGTCGTCATCCCCCAGTCCCTGTCCGCAGAGCAGCGACGACACCTGACGGACGCGCTCTACGCCGTGCATCAAGAAATCTTCGAGGGCGTCACGAAAGAGGGCTTCGCCAGGTACGTGGTGGAGTCCACCGCCGAGCACACCTGGATTCAGCTCCACCGCAACGAAGAGGGCGCGCTCGTCGGCTACTTCGCGTTGCACGTCTTCGAGAAGCAGTTGGGCGGCGTGACGACGGCGGTGTTCCGCGCGGAAGCCGGCTCGCTGCGCGCGTACCGGGGCGGCAACACCAACACGCGCTTCGGGCTGTTCCACATGCTGAAGTACCTGCTGCGTCACCCGGGCCGCCCCGCGTACTACCTGGGCGCGCTGGTCCACCCCTCCAGCTACGCCCTGTTCGCCAAGTACTGCACCGAGCTGTGGCCTCGCCGCGAGCAGCCCATTCCCTCCCCACTGCGCGCCTTCCTCGACGAGCTCGGCTCGGAGTTCGGGCTCGCCCGCGTGGACCCGACGAACCCACTCTTGCGACAGGTGGGCTGGTGCACCCGCGACTCCGAGGTGGAGCGCGACTACTGGCGACAGTGCGACAAGCTCTCCGCGCGCTACTTCATCGAAGCCAACCCCGGCTACGCGCAGGGGCACGGACTGTTGACGCTCGCTCCGGTGACTCGGGCCAACATCGTCGGTGTGCTGCGCGTCATGTGCGGGCGCGGTCTGCGCAAGCCCGTGGAGACGGGGATGAAGTGGGCGTACCGGCTGCCAGGAGGCTCCCGCCTGCTGCGCGGGACGGTGGCGCGGCAGCTCAAGTCGTCGCCGCTCTTCGCCCACTTCGACACGCGCGCACTGAAGGCGCTCGCCGCGCGGGCCCAGATACAGGAGCTGCCCGCGGGCCACGATGTCTTCCGCCAGGGTGAAGTGAGCGACGAGCTGTACCTGCTCGCGCGGGGCGCGGCGTATGTGCTCGCACGGAACGGCACCGATGAAGACCTGGTGAATCAGCTCGGCAGCGGCACGGTGTTCGGGGAACTCTCCACGCTCGTGGGAGGTCGGCGCTCGGCGACGGTGCGCACGGCGGCGACCTCCACCGTGGTGCGGATTCCGGGCGCCGCGCTGCGTCTGCTGTTGGAGCAGGACGCGGGCCTGTGCAGGAAGGTCTGGGGCACCCTGGCGGAGCGCCTCTTCGACGACATGCTGCGGGGGCAGCGCCGCTATGCGCACCTGGGCCGGAAGGAGCGACGCGCGTGGCTGCTGCGCGGAGAGGAGCATGTCCTCGCGCCAGGACAGCAGCTGCTGATGGCGCCGGGCTCCCATCTGTTCATGGTGGCGGGCGCGGTGGAGCTGACCCACGCGCCGCCCCGGCTGACGGCGCGAGGCGCCCTGTTCCTGGAAGTGGAGCGGCCGTTGCCCCTGGTGGCGCTCGAAGCCACGCGGCTCGTCGTGCTGCCACGACTGGCGTCATCGGAGTATCAGCTCGCTTCTGATTTTCCGACGCACCTGCCGCTCCCCGCCGCGCCAGTGGCCATCCACGTGCGGGCGTGACACCTCGCCCAACTCCCTTGCCCTCCGCTCGCGGGCCTGTGGCACACTGCGGGCGCCATTCGACTCCTGTTCTCCATCCTCTTCTGGACGTTCCTCGCGCTCTCCAGCCTGGTGCTCTTCCTGGGTGCCATCGTGGTGTGGGCTGTCACCACGCCGTTCGACCGCAACGGCCGGGTGCTGCACCTGTACTCGTGCTTCTGGGCGCAGCTGTATTTCTACGTCAACCCGCTGTGGCACCTGCGGGTGGACGGCCGCGAGCACCTGCCGTGGCACGGGCCCGCCGTGCTCGTATCCAACCACGAGTCGCTCGGCGACATCCTCGTCCTCTTCGGCCTGTACCGCCCCTTCAAGTGGGTCTCCAAGCAGGCCAACTTCCGGCTGCCGCTCATCGGCTGGAACATGAGCCTCAACCGCTACGTGCCCCTGGTGCGCGGCGACAAGCCGAGCATCATCAAGATGATGCGGCTGAGTGAGCGCTGGCTGGAGCGCGGCGTCCCCATCCTCATGTTCCCGGAGGGCACGCGCTCCGCGGACGGCCAGCTCAAGCCCTTCAAGGATGGCGCCTTCGCGCTCGCCCTGAAGATGCGCTGCCCCATCATCCCCATCGTCCTCACCGGCACGGCGCGCGTGCTGCCCAAGCATGGACTGGTGATGCAGACCTCCGCCCACTGCCACGTCCAGGTCATGCCCCCGGTGGACGTCAGCGGGTTCGACGACGTCGCCGTCCTGCGCGACCACGTCCGGGACCTCATCGTCGCGGAGAAGGCCCGCCTGGAGTCGCTCCCCGCCCGCGCCTGAGCCCCCGGCGACTTCGCCCCGAGCGCCCTGCTAGCGTGGGCCCCCGACGGGAGGGGACCATGCGAAGGCCAGCCGTGGTGGCGCTCATGCTCGGGGTGATTGGCCTGAGTTCGGTCATCGCCGTCGTCACCTTCCGCGCCCCCGACGACGGCGACGCCACGCCCACCGTCTCCAAGCCCTCCTCCCGGGAGCTGCCCGGCCCCAGCGAACCCACGCCTCCGCCGCGCGGCTCGCTGTCCCTCCGAGGCCGCGTGCTCACCGAGGACGGAGCGCCCGCCCAGGGGGTGGAGGTCTCCGCGTCGCGGGCCCTGCCCGGCGAGTCCCTGTCCGGCCTCCCCTGCGGCAAGGATGTCGAGACGCCCCTGTCCTCCTCCGCCTGCGAGGACCCGAGGGCCCTGCATGACTTGCGAGGACTCATCGACGAAGGCCGGGGCACGGCCCCCCTGCTGACGCGCGCCACCACGGCCCAGGACGGCACCTTCGTGCTGGAGGGACTGCCCGAGGGCAGCGTCGCGCTGTGGGCCGTGGGGCCCCAGGGCTCCGCGCTGGAGCTGGACGTGGAGACCCACGCGCAGGACGTGGAGCTGGTCCTCCAGCCGAGCGCCGTGTTCTCCAGCCGCGTCGTGGACGAGGCCGTGAGGCCCGTGGTGGATGCCAGCGTGACGCTGTTCCACGCCGAGCACTCGCGCTACTTCGAGACCCGCACCGACGCGGAGGGCCGCTTCCGCATCGGACCGCTGCCCGAGGGCGACTACGCGCTGGTCGTCTCCAGTCCGGGGTTCTTGACCGCGCACCAGACGAACCTCGTTCCGGAGGAGCTTTCGGCCGAGGACCTGGTGCTGCACCGGCCCCGGCGCATCCTGGGTCAGGTGCTCCTGGACGAACGTCCCGTCCCGGGGGTCCAGGTCCGCGCCCACGATTCCGACTACGAGCCCGAGAGCGACGCCGAGGACCCCCTCACCTCAATCACGGACGCGGACGGGCGCTTCATCCTGGAGGACATGGCGCCGGGCAGCTACGTGCTACGGGCGCGGCGGGGCGACCAGCAGGGAGAGACGGAGACCACGCTCGCGGAGGAGCAAGCCGACGTGGAGGTGACGCTGCATCTGGGCACCGTCGTCAAGGTGGTGGGCCAGGTGCGCGACGAGGCGGGACAGCCCATCCCGGACGCGCTGGTGACGCTGAACACCCACGGCGACGTGTCCACGAGCACCGATGTCACGACGGAGGCGGATGGGCGCTTCGTGTTCAATTCGGCGACGCTGGGCCACAACGACTTCACGGTGTCCGCCGTGGGCCACCAGTTCCTCTCGGTGAGCGACGTGGTGGTGACGGCGACGCCGGCGCCCCTGGACTTCACCCTGAAGCGCGCGTTCGTCATGGAGGGGCTCGTCACCGACACGGAGGGCAACCCGCTGACGGAGGCGGAGGTCATCGCCATGCCGTCGCGCCACGACTCGAAGCTCCGGCGCGACGGCACGCCCGCCTCCTTCGAGGCAGGGGACGTGGACGACCCCTTCAACAACGCGGAGAGCGTCTACACGTCGACTGACGAGAATGGGCGCTTCGTGCACAACCTGGCCGAGCCGGGACTCCACCGCCTCAAGGCGCAGGCCCTGGGCTTCCTGGACACGGAGTGGCAGCAGGCCCCGGTGCCCTCCCAGGACGTGCGCCTGGTCATGAAACGCGGTGCGAGCGTGGAGGGCACCGTGGAGACCACCGACGGCGCTCCGCTGCCCGCCATCCAGGTCTCCCTGGTGGAAGACGGCAAGGACTCCGCCCCCACCACCGAGGCCGTGACCGACGCGCGGGGCGCCTTCAGCCTGCGGGGAATGGCTCCGGGCCGGTACTCCCTCCGGGCCATCCGCAACCGGGGCGGCCCGCCCCGCGCCTCGCTCTCCGTCGTGCTCGTGGGCGCGGAGACGAAGACGGTGACGCTGCGACTGGAGCCGGGGCTGTCGCTGTCGGGGCTCGTCGTGGACGAAGCCGGCAAGCCGATGCCCGGCGCGGAGATTCACGCCTACGTCCCCAGCGAGGATGGCGCTCGCCCGCGCTTCTTCCACCACGGCCGCTCTCCCTTCCATGGCGCCTCCAGCGCCATCACGGATGAGCAGGGCCGCTTCACGCTCGAACACCTGTCGCCGACCCCGTGCAGGCTCAGCGTCAGGAAGGAGGGCTATCAGCTGATAGCGGAGCCGCTTCAGGGAGACGAGTCGGCCCGCTCGCGAACTCCCCAGGTCATCGCGGCGGCCGGGTCGACGAACGTGAAGCTGGTGCTGCGCTATCAGGGGGGCATCCGGGGCCGGCTGGTGCGCGAGGACCGCACGCCCATCACCCGCTTCGAGGTCAACGAGGAGTTCTTTCGCGAGCCGGACGGCACCTTCCACATCCCCGTGGAGGAGCCGGGCCGCACGTGGTTGACGCTGGAGGCGCCGGGCCTCGCGCGCGTGCTGCGGGAGGTCCACGTGGAGCCGGGCCAGGACACGGACCTGGGTGACGTGGTCCTCAAGGCGGGGCGTCGGCTGCGCGGCCGGGTGCTGGACGCGGCGACGTCCGCGCCGGTGGTCGGCGTGGAAGTGCAGGCGTACCTCCCCCTCACCCCGTCCGCGGGGGAGGAGGACCCCGAGGAGCAATCCCTGGCGCACGCGCGCACCGCCGCCGATGGCGCCTTCGAGCTGCCTCCCATGGAGTCGGGCGCATCCTTCCGCCTGGAGGCCTCCCATCCGGACTACCTGCCACTGAGCCGGCAGGTGGGCCCGGGAGAGACGACGCTGGAGCTGCGCGTGTCCACGGGCGCCCGGCTGGATGGCACGGTGAAGGACCGTGAGGGCCGGCCCGTGAGCACCTTCCTCTACCTGCATCCCCTGTCTCCGGCTGGCGCGGAGGCCGTCATGTTGGAGGAGGACAGCGGCGACTTCCACGCGACGGGACTGGCGCCCGGGGAATACACCCTCATCGCCCGGGAGACGACGACGCAGCAGGGAGACACCGTCCGCTTCATGCCCCTGCGCGTGAAGCTGGGGCCAGGCGAGCGCAAGGTGCTCCACCTCCAGGAGCTGGACGGCGGCGCCACGCTGAAGCTGCGACCTTCGCCCCTCGCCACCAACCCGACGCATGCCGTGACGGTCATCCGCTACCACCTGTTCGCCGGCACCGTGCTGGCCCCAAGCACGTGGGAAGAGCTGGAGCACCTCGCGGAGACGCTGGGGATTCCCACCGCGTCGGACACCACCTCCACGTTCGAGCACCTGCCCGCGGGCCGCTACACCTACGTCCTGATGGGCAGAAACCACCTGGCCCCGCACTGGGTGATACACCGCGCGGAGGTGGACCTCCCCGCGCAGGGGATCATCACACCGGACATCCAGCCCACCTGGCTTCCCCTGTCGAGCAGCGACCCCTGAGGTCCGAAGCGCCCCGTTTGCATCCCGCGAGGGCGCCACTTAAGGCTCCGCGACATGGGCAACAAGCCTTGGGCGGGAAACGACGCGGAGCTGGAGCTGGACTGGGGCGCGCGCGCGCCGCGTCCCAAGGCCGACGAGCAGGGTGTTCCCCAAGAAGACCCGCCCCAGGAGATGCTCGCCGGAAAGGGCCCTCCGGGAGACCCGCGCTACATGAGCGTGGAGCTGCGCCTGTCATTGGAGGCCGTGCTGACGGCGGCCCAGGTGCGCATGCGCCAGTTCCGGGAGGCGCTCGAAATCCTCATCGGCTGGGAGGGGAAGAACCGCTACGAGGTCTGCGACGCGGAGGGCCGCAACACCGTGTACGTGGGCGAGACGGGCGAGGGCTGGGCGTCACAGCTCCTGCGCAACTTCTGGCCCTTCTACCGCGCGCGGCTGGAGTGCATGACGGTGGGCGGCACGCTGGCCCTGGCGGTGGAGCTGCCCTGGCACATCTTCTTCGCGCGAGCGGAGGTGATGGCCTGGGATGACCGGCTCATGGGCACCATCGTCCAGCGCTTCCGCTTCTTCAGCCGCCGGTTCGACATCCTCTCGCCCGCGGGCGTGGTGATGGCCACCGTGGAGGGGCCCTTCTTCAAACCCTGGACGTTCCGCATCCTCCAGCGAGGCGAAGAGGTCGCCGTCATCCGCAAGCGGTGGAGCGGACTCTTGCAGGAGACCTTCAGCGACGCGGACAACTTCAGCCTGGACTTCCAGCCCGCGTGCAACGACGGCAGGCTGCGTCAAATGGTGCTGGCCGCCGCGCTGCTCGTGGACCTGACGTACTTCGACAACCGGAAGAGCAGCTCCGGCGGGGGCGTGGACCTGGGCTCGTAACCGGGCGCCAGGCTCGGTGGCCTCGCGGAACAGCCGAAACCGAGAACTCCCGGACCCCAGCGCTCCCCCGCTGTCCAGGCAGTCGGCTTGTGGTAAGTCCCCAGGCCCATGTCGACGAGCGATGCGCTGAACGCAGCAGACCTCGAGCGGTTGGCCCAGGCGGAGTCGCCGGACCTGGCCGATGCCGTGCTCGCCCTCCTCGAGCAGTCGGAGCCGGAGCCCGAGGAAGGCAAGGCCCCGCCCAAGGACGCCTTCACCTTCGAGAAGCTGCTGCGCTCGCTCTCCCAGGCACAGGCCCGGTACAGCTCCGAGAGCCGCCGCGAGGCCTCCTCCGAGGCGTGGCAGCGCTTCAAGGCGCAGAAGGACGTGCCCCAGCCCGCGCGGCTCGCGCTGGCGGACCTGCTCGTCTCGCTCTACGCGAAGAACACCGACGCCTCGCGCGCCATCATCCTGGAGCTGGCGCGCAAGGCGGACTTGAAGTTCGGCCTGTGGGGCGGCCTCAAGCGCATCTACAAGCTGGCCGAGGCCAACCACGACGCGGAGCTGTTCGGCGTACTCGCCTGGCGCTTCGACGTGGAGCGCCGCCAGTCGTACCGGCACGAGGTCTCCGGCGGCACGCTCCAGTACCTGCGCCGCCGCGCGTGGCGCTACCTGCGCCACCTGGGCGCCGCCGTCCCGGAGCTGTACCCGCAGTTCGCCGTGGAGGTGCTGCGTCACTACGACGAGGACACGTCCTGGCACTCCGTCTGGGTGGCCCACCACATCTGGGCCACTGAAAGCGGCAACTACACCGCCAGCGCCTTCCCCATCCAGCCGCCGAACGACACGCTCAAGCACCGCGCGTTCCCCGACGCGTGGAAGCGCTCGCCGGACGCGCTGATGCGGCTGCTCGACACGTGTCTGTCGGACCCGGCCGCCCGCTTCGCCATCCAGGGCCTGCGCAAGGACTTCCCGGAGGCGCTGCGCAAGGTGACGCCCGCGTGGTTGGACAGGCTCGCCCGCCGGCCGCTGGGCAGCGCGCACGACTTCCTCGTGGAGACGCTGCAGGGCTCGCCGGAGTTCCACCAGGGCAAGCTGCGCGCGCTCGGCCTGCACGAAGCGGTGCTCGCGTTGCTCCTGTCTCCCAGTGGCAAGGCGCGCACATACGCGATTGAGTACGCGCGGGCGCACGCGCAGGACCTGGCGGCGGACCGGCTGGCGGAGCTGGTGGCCCAGGGCGAGAGCGACGTGAAGTCGTTCGCCGCGGCGGTGCTGGAGAAGCGCAACCCGCGCGAGCTGGGGCTGGAGCTGCTGGGGCGGCTGTTGTCGTACAAGTCCACGGCGGCCTTCGCGGCCAAATCGTTGGAGCAGTCGTTCGACCGGGCGGAGCTGACGTCGGGCTTCCTGCGGGACATGTACCTGGGCACCTCCGAGCAGCTCAACTGGGCCAAGGGCTTCGTCTCCTCCAAGTATGCCGCTGGCGAGATGCCGGTGGCCTTCTGGAAGGAGCTGCTCGAGGACCCGCGCCTGAAGAAGAAGCGCTACCCGGTGGAGGGGTTGGTGGTGAAGGCGCTGTCGGCCTACACGCCCGCGGTCATCGGTCCGGAGTGGATGCTGGACAAGGCGGCGAACCCGAACTTCGGCGACCAGATGGCGACGTGGCTGAAGCGCGCGGACAGCCTGCCCGGGCTGGACGTGGAGAAGGTGAAGGGGCTGGTCTTCAGCGCGAAGCACCGGGAAGTGGCGCTGGCCATCCTGGGCAACCGCAAGCTGTTCACCGCGCGGCAGCTCACGGTGCCCTGGCTGCTGGCGCTCGCGCGCCGGGCGGACCCGACACTGCACGACTTCGCCCACCGCTACCTGCTGGAGTACGTGGTGCCGGCGGACTTCAGCGACACGGGTGACGCGGCGGCGGGCCTGGAGCGCCTGTTCGAGCTGGCGCTGGGGGCAAAGCAGCCGGTGCCCGTGCGCACGTTCGCCCAGACGTACCTGCGCTGCCACCACCCCGTCATCGGTCCGGAGCAGCCGGAGTCGAAGTCGTACGAGCTCAAGCCGAAGGCGCCTCGCAAGGCGTACACGCCGGAGAAGCTGTGGCCCGCGCTGTTCGACGCGCGCGACGACGTGCGCCGCTTCGCCCTGGCCATCACCCGCGCGGAGCTGCGCGCCTGGGGCTGGCACACGCGCGTGTACGAACTGGCCGAGGCCGAGGCGAAGGAGATTCGCAACCTGGCCTATGACGCGCTGTTGCGCGCGGGCGAGGACGGCGCGGACGCTCGTTACGTGCTGCACCCGGAGGAACTGGACCCCGTGAAGGTCTTCTCCCTCACGGAGAGCACCAAGCGCAGCACGCGCGAGGTCGCCGTGGAGCTCATCCGCCGGCACTACGCGCGGCTGGGCGGCGCGGAGCGGCTCGCGTGGCTGATGCAGAGCGCGGACCGTGAAGTGGGCCTGTTCGCCGTGCGCCTGCTCTGGGAGAAGCACCGTCCCACGCACCTGCCGGAGGGCTGGAAGCCGGCGGGCGCGAAGGAGGCTCCGTCGGCGGGTGGCGGCGAGCGCTTCGCGGACGTCGCGGCGCTGCGGGACTTCCTGCGCAAGATGCTCTTCGGTCTGCCTCCGGGCCGGGCGAAGGAAGCGCGCGAGGGCGAAGTGCAGAAGCGCCTGTCGGCCAGCGTCGCCAAGCGCCGCGTGATTGAGCTGGTGAGGGACCTGGGCCTGGATGACGAGAACTTCGCCCGCGTCGTGTCGCCCGTGCTGGGGGAGTTCACCGGCTCGATGGCGAAGGGTGAATGGCAGAGCTGTCTCGCATCCCTGGTCCAGCTGCGCACGGCGCATCCGAGCGCGCAGCTCGGGGGCCTCTGAGCCTCGCGTCACTCGCCTCCAACGAGTTTCGAAAGAACACCATGTCCGTCCTTTCCATCGGCAACATCGAGAAGCTCCGGGCCCTCGCGGCCAGCCCCCGGGTGCTGCTGCTCGGCGGCGCTCGCGCTTCCGTCTCCAGCCGCGTCACCGCGTATGAGCCGGGCACCAACAAGGTGCTGTGGAGCACCGAGCTCCCCTCCGCGGTGAATGCCCTGGCCCTGTCGGGCGAGCGCTTCGCCGCCGCCTGCGCGGACGGCACGCTGCGCTTCGGCACCCACGCCGACGGCAACGTGCAGTGGCAGCTCGAGGGCGCGCACCCCGGCGGTGTCACCGCGCTCGCCTCCAGCCCGGACGGCAAGGTCCTCTTCAGCGCGGGCGCGGACGGCATCGTGCGCGGCTGGGAGTGGGACTCCACGCGCAAGCTGCACGAGTGGAAGGCGTCGCCCCAGTCGCTGCGCGCCGTGGCGGTGGACCCGTCCGGGACGTATGTCGCGACCGCGGGTGACGACGGCGTGGTGCGCTCCTTCACGCGCGCCTCCGGTGAGCGCCGGGACATGGTGGGCCATGAGGGCGCGGTGCGCGCGCTGGCCTTCACGCCTCGCGACGGTCGGCTCGTGTCCGGCGGCGACGACGGCAAGCTGCGCCTCTGGTACCTGGTGGGCGCGGTGGAGTTCGAGGTGCGCGGCGACAAGGACTCCGGCCATGCCGGCTCCGTGCTGGCCCTGCTCTTCCCGCCCACGCCCGCCGCGAAGGATGACGAGGAGCCGTCGGACCGCGTCTGGTCCGCGGGCAGCGACGGCAAGGTGAAGGCATGGCGGCTGGACGAGCGCCGCAAGCCGCGCACGTTCGACTGCGGCAGCAAGCCCACGAACGCGCTGGTCTTCCTGCCGCCCGCGAACCCGCGCGCGGCGCGCACGGCGCTCGGCTCCGTCTTCACCGCGAGCGACGACCGGCGCGTGCTGCGCTTCGGCATCGAACTGGACGGCAAGCCGGGCAATGACCAGGACACCTCGCAGCACGGCCTGGACCTCCTGACGGAGTCGGTGAAGGCGGGCCGCCCCAAGCGCGAGGCCGCCGTGCGCGAGGCCGCCGCGCTGGACGAGCCGGAGGCCTTGGAGTTCGTGCTCCAGGTGCTCGGCACGGACAAGGAGGCGGAGGTGCGTCGCCTCGCCGCCCGCGAGCTGGGCGCCAGGGGTCGCATCGCCGCGCGGCCGAAGCTGCGCGAGCGGCTCAATGACGACCATCCGCAGGTGCGCGAGGACGCCCTCAAGGCGCTCGACGTGCTGGAGACGGAGTCGCCCCTGGCCGCGCCCCGCGCCGCACTGGACTCGCGCTTCGTGGACATGCGCGTGGCGGGTCTGCGCCGGCTCGCGAAGCTGGGGGGCACGTCTCCCCTGGTGCCCGGCCTCATCGCCGGCAAGCTGAGCGAGACCGAGGCCGCGGTGGGCCTGGCCGCGCTGGACGCGCTCTGCGAGGTGACGCCGGGCGGTGACACCGAGCCCCTGCGCACCGCTTTCGAGCGCGGCCCCGCGCGCCTCCGCGTGGAGGTGCTCATCCGCGCCGCCGGAGCGGGCCTGTTGGGTCATGCGCAGCTCCAGCCGCTGGTGGCTCGGGCGCTGGACGACGCGGACGCCGACGTGCGCCGCGTGGCCTTCACCATCCGCGTGATGGAGCGCCGGGCCCTGGCCCACGCCCTGGAAGCCCGCGACGAGGACTTCGCCCGCTCCGTCAAGGACGTGGCCCGACGACTGGTCGCACGCACGCGCGGGCCGAGCGGCGCCGCCCTGCCCATCACTGACGCGGACCTCCAGGCCGCTCGCGACACCATGCCCGCGCAGGGCGCCGTCAGTGGCGCGCTGGCGGAGAGTGATTTGGAGCCGCTGCTGGCCGCCATGGCCTGCCGCACGCCGGACACCGCCGTGCGCGGTGCTCGCGGCCTCGCGCAGCTGGGTGACGCGCGGGCGCTGGGCGCGCTGCTCCAGCTCTCCCGCGAGCCGGAAGCCCCCATCCGCCGTCAGGCCGCCGCCGCCCTCCAGGCGCTCCAGGATGCCCGCGCCCGCGAGCGGCTGGTGTGGATGCTGGACGACGAGGACGCGGACGTGCGCGCCGCCGCGCTGGACGCGGTGGTGACGCTGGACGTGGAGGCGCCCCTGTCCTCCGCCGAGGCGGCGCTGCGCTCCGGCCACGAGGACGTGCGCGTGCGCGGCCTGGACCGGCTGGTGAAGCTGGGCGCGGCGACGCAGGGCGCGGAGCCGCTGCTCGGCGACGCGCTGGAGGACGAGTCCGCCAAGGTGCGCGGCGAGGCGTTCCGCACGCTGTGGGCGTGGAACGAGAAGGTGCCGGAGAAGGCGTTGGACCGCGCGCTCGCCGGCCGCTTCCCGGACCTGCGCAACCGCGCGGTGGAAGTCCTCTCGCAGCGCGGCACGGAGGGCTGGGCGCAGGAGCGCCTGAAGAAGTCCGTGGAGGACCGCGACGCGGGCGTGGCCACCGCCGCGTACGAGGCGTGGGTGAAGCTGGTCGGCAAGGAGAAGCCGGAGCCGCACCTGGCGGCCCTCGCTTCCACGCATCCATCGGTGCGCGTGCTGGGTGCCAAGGGCTCCGTGCATGCCCCGGTGGAGACGCTGCGCTCGCCGCTGCTCAAGCGCGTGCAGGACGAGGAAGTCGTCGTGGCCGTCGCCGCGCTGGAAGCGCTGGACAAGCTGGTGCCCGGGGAGAACGGGCCCTTGCTCGCGGGCATCGCCGCTGGCGAGTTGCAGGTGCGCGTGCGGGCCGCGGAGCTGCTCGCGCCGCGCGGCGCCGAGGACATCATCGAGCCGATGCGCGGGCTCATCACCGACAAGGACCTGGAGCGGCTCTACACTCCGGCGTACCTCATCCCGCTGCGCATCCGCGCCGCTCGCGCGCTGGCGTCGCTGGGCTCGCGGCGGCTGCTGTCGTTCTTCGCCACCGTGCTGGTGCCCAGCGAGCTGGGCGACCTCCAGGAGCAGGGCGCGCGCGGCCTCGCCACCGCGGGCCGGCGGGGCGACGAGGGCTACCTGCTGGACACGCTGGGCCACTCCAACGTGGCGGTGCGCTCGTGGGGCGCGGACGGCCTGTCGCGCCTGGGTGACGCGCGCGCGCTGCCCGTGCTCACCGGCAACCTGCGCAATGACCACCTGCCCATCCGCCTGGGCGCCATCCTCTCCTTCGCGGCCCTGGGCCCCGAGGGCGACGGTGGCCTCTTGCACGGCTTGGAAGACCGCGCCCGCGAGGTGCAGGAGATGGTGTTCGCCATCGTCCTCGCCCGTGACTTGCGCGCCAGCCGTCGGGGCGAGCCGCCCGACCTGCTCGCCAGCGCCCTGTCCAGCGGCAGGCCGGAGGTGCGCTACGCGGCGGCCCGCGCGCTGGAGCTGCGCACGGAGACGGACGCGTACCGCACAAACCTCGTCGAAGGCCTGTTGCCGCCGCGTCCGGAGAAGGTCGGCGACATGAAGGAGTGGCCCGCCGAGGACGAGCGCGCCCGGCGCATGGTGGGACTCGCCGAGGCCCTCTCCAGCGAGCAGCCCGAGCAGCGCTACGCGGCGGCCCAGGTGTTGCTGCTGCGCAACAAGCCGCTCGACTACTTCCGCGAAGCCCAGAAGGTCGCCCGCCCGCGCACGCTGGAGGCCCCGTGGAAGCCGGAGACGGCCCCTGGCACCTCGCCCGTGCAGGCCACGCCCGCCAAGAGCTGGCTGCGTCGGCTCTTCTCGGCGGTGAAGCCGGGGACGCCGGGCACCTCGCCCGAGGCCAGCGCCAGCGCGGAGCGACAGCACCTGCGTCGGCTCGCCTTCGGCGCGTACGTGGGCCTGTTGCGACAGGTGTCCGCGGGTGACGACGAGAGCCATCGCGTCCGCCGCGACGCCGTGGACCGCGTGGTGAAGCTCACGCTGGAGGGCTTCGCCGGGACTCCCGCCGCCGTCGCCGCGCTACTGCGCGCGCTGGAAGACCCGCACCAACTGGTGCGCAAGGCGGCCCTCACCGGCCTCAAGGAGCTGTTCCCCGCGGGCAGCGATGAGCCGCTGTCGTTGGCCCTCGCGTCGCTGGCGCCGGACGTGGCTCGCGCCGCGCTGGACGAGCTGGCGGAGCGCGGTGACGCCGCGAAGCCGCGCATCACCGCCGCGCTCAACTCGCCGCTGGCGGACGTGCGTCGCTACGCCTTCGAGCTGCTGGAGAAGCTCAGCCCGGCCGGAAGCCTGGAGCCGCTGCTGGCCGCGCTGGGCAGCGAGCACGCGGACCTGCGCGTGGGTGTGATTGAGCGGCTGGCCGGTGCCAACGACTCGCGCGTCACCGAGGCGCTCGGTCGGGCCATGGCCAGCGAGCACGAGGACCTGCGCCTGCGCGCCTCGGAGCTCCTGGCGTGGCGCGGGGATGACCGGGCGGTGGAGGTGCTGGCCTCCTTCCTGCGCTCGGAGACGTCCGCCGTGGCGAAGCGCGCCTCGGAGGCGCTGGCCCGGCTGGCCACGCCCTCCGCGGTGGGCGCCCTGGCCGCGCGCGTAGCCGCCGCCACGGAGGCGAACGAGCGGCTGCGACTGGTGGCCGCGCTCGGACAGACGAAGCGCGCGGAGGCGCTGGACGTGCTCGCGCGACGAAGCACGGAGGACGACACGAGCGCGGTGCGCGTTGCGTGTGTCGCCGCCGCGATGAACATCGCGGGCACGGACGTGAAGAAGCGGGACGCGGCGCTCGCGGTGCGCTTCCTCCGCTCGCCGGTGAAGTCCAACGACGTGGCGGTGCGACTGGCGGCCCTGAAGGAGCTGGAGCACGGCGCGGAGGCCGGTCAATCCGAGCTGCTGGTGGGCCTGTTCTCGGACCGGGACCTGGCGGTGCGCGCGGAGGCGGTGGCGCTGTACTCCAAGCGCGTCATCGAGCACGGCGTCCCCGTGGGTCCGCTGGAGGACGTGCTGCGCGGTGGCGCGCGCGAGCTGATGCTCCCCGCCGCCGAGGGCGTGGCGCACCTGCGCGGCATCAGCGCGCTGCGGCCCCTCTTGCTGTACTCCCGCGCGGGTGAGGATGGACAACGCGAGCGCGCCCTGCTCGCCCTGGGCACGCTGGGTGACCCGCGCGCCTTGAGCGAGCTGGAGACGGTGGCCGCGGGTGGCACGCCCGAGGCTCCCACGGAGCCGTCCATGGTGTGGGCGGCGCTGGAGGGCCTGGGCCGCCTCGCCGGTCGCCTCCCCGAGGGCGAGGAGCGCCGTCGCGTCGAGGAGAAGGTGGAGGCCGCCGCGGTGGAGGGCTCCACCACGGAGCTGCAGCAGGCGGGCGTGAAGGGCCTGCGCGCCATCGGCGGCGAGCGCGCCCGCGTGAAGCTGGAGGCGCTGCTGCTCGACACGGGCACCCGCGACGAGGTGCGCATCACCACGGCGCAGGAGCTGGGCAAGCTCAAGGACGTGGAGGCGGAGGCCACGCTGGCCACCATCCTCGACGACGGCGACGACGACCTGCGCCAGGAAGCGCGCAAGGCGCTGGACGCGCTCTTCCCGAAGGAGCGCACCCGCGTCGAGTTCCTCGCCGTGGCCAGCATCAACGAGGACATCTCCGAGCCCGCCGCGGCGTACCTGTCGCGCGAGGGTGACCCGGTGCTGCTCGTGCCCCGCCTGGCCACGCTGACCAACGAGGAGCTGCGGCTGCGACTGCGCCGGGGACTCGCCCGTCGTGGCGCGCTGCCCGTGACGGAGACGGTGGCCCTGCTGGCCCACGACAAGCCGGAGGCGCGACAGGAAGCCGCGCTGCTGGTGGGCACGTGGACCGGTGAGGCGCGTCAGGCCGGTCAGGTGGATGTCGCGGCGCTGGCTCGCGCGCTGGTGTCTGCCGAGCGGAAGACGGCGGCAGACTGGACGGCCTCGCCCCCGGGCAAGAAGCGCGAGTCACTGGCCACCGCGTGGGAGCGGCTCTTGTGGGCGGGCTCTCGACTGGGCGCGGCCAGCCTCGCGGACTCCGCGCGCGCCATCCTCCAGGGTGGCGAGTTGGCGTCTCCCGCCACCGTGCGCCAGGAGGCGGCGCGCGTGTTGTCGCGACTGGGCACGGCGGGTGCGACGCTCAAGCTCGTGGGCCAGGACACCGGGCCCGTGCTGACCCACGCCAAGGAACTCGCGGCGTCGGCGGAGGCGCTGAAGGGCGCGCTGGTGGACCCGGACGCGCGGGTGCGCTCGGCGGCGGCGGACGCGCTGGCGCGACTGGCGCCCGAGAAGGCCTCGGCGTGGGCGCTGGAGGTGAAGCCCTTCGACCCGGTGGCCCTGGGCCCCACGGGCGCGAAGGTGCCGGCGGAGGCATTCACGACCTCCGAGGGCCGTCGCCTCGCCGAGCCCGCGCTGCTCGCCCACGGGAACATCGCTCCGCTGAAGGCCCTGGCGGAGAATGCGAAGCCCGAATTGAAGCAGGAAGCGTGGGCCGGTCTGGGTAGGCTCGGCGGTGAAGAGGCGGCGAAGCTGCTGCACGAGGCCGCCTTCGACAAGTCTCAGTCCGTGGAGCTGCGCAAGGCCGCGTGGCGCGCCCACAAACGTGCACGTCGCGCCGTGGAGCGCGCGCGCAACCGGAAGGAAGGAACCCCGTCGTGACGACCGCCACCCGACACCCCGTCGAGCTTCGCTACGCCACCGCGAGCGACGTGGAGTCCACGTCGGACGCCTCCCGCGTGCTGCTGGCCCTGGAGGGCTCACGCGGCACCGTGGGCGTGCGTGGACGGCTGAAGGACCCGGCCCTCTTCCGCGACGCGCTCACCGCCGCCTTCGGCATCCTCTCCAGCGACTTGCGCTACCGGGGCAAGGACCGCACCGCGTACCTCGCCTACCTCATGTCGAAGGGGAAGCGGGCGAGCGCGCAAATCTGGGAGGCGCAGAAGGCGTTCCTCGACAACGCGCTCGACGGTGAGGAGAAGCAGGACGAGGTGCTCGACCCCGTCCTCACCGTGGACCCGGACAGCGTGTCCCTGGAGGTCTTCTCCCGCGACGAGAGCGCCTACGCGCGCCTGTCCTTCGACAACAGCCTCTTCGAGGGCCGCGAGGCCGCGCACGGCTCCACCTTCCTGGACGTCCCCGCGAACCTCTCCTCGCGGATGGACCGGCTGCGCACCTACCTGCCCGTGTCGCTGGAGGCCCACGTCGCCCTGCCCGCGAAGGCGACCCGCGAGCCTCGCAAAGTGGAGGTGCCTCACGCCTGGCTGCGCGGCTTCCTCCAGGTGCAGTCCGCCGCCACGCTGCCGGCGAACTCCTGCGTGCTGGCGCCCATCGACCTCTACAACCTCCTCTTCGCGCTGCGCACCCGCAAGGCGAAGAAGGCCCCGCGCGCGCTGCGCTTCGAGCTGGTCCCCGGCGCCCCGCCGCGTCTGGTGCTGGAGCCGTGGGAGCTGGTGCTGGAGTGCCATGGCGGCACGTACACGGGCACCGCGCCCGCCGTCGTGCGGACGTTCGGCCGTCAGCGCCTGGTGGCGCTCGCCCGACTGTTGCCCCACGCGAAGTCGGTGCGCCTGCAGCTCATGGGCCCCGGTCTGCCGGTGTTCTGGGTCATCGACATGGGCGCGGCCACCCTGACGTTGGGCCTCACGGGCTGGACGGAGAGCGGCTGGTCCTCCGCGGCGGCCTTCGATGTCCTCATGCCCCGCGCGGTGCCGGACGGGCTCGCGGAGAAGCTGCGCGGCAAGCTGCGCGCGGATGGGCCCCTGCCCTTCGACACGCTCGTCGCCGCGGCGGGTGGCGCGTCGAAGGAGCACGTGCGCGCCGCGCTCCAGCTGGAGTGCCTGCGCGGCAGAATCCTCTTCGACGTCGCCAAGGGCCAGTACCGTCCCCGCGAGCTGATGGCCACGCCGGTGGACGAGTCCGTCATCCGCTTCGGCAGCGAGCGCGAGGCGCGGGCCCACCGCCTGCTGGGTGATGGCGGCCCGGGCGCGGGCGAGGTGAAGCTGACGAAGGTTCACGACATCGTCGGAGAGGGCACCCGCATCCACGGCGAAGTCGTGGACCGCGAGGCGGTGCGCAGCTTCTTCCCGAGCTTCACGTTGGATTTGGAAGGCCGCGTGAAGGACGCGTCCTGCGGGTGTCCGCACTTCCGCCGCTCCGGCATGCGCGAAGGCCCCTGCGAGCACCAGCTCGCGCTGCGCCTGGCCTACGCGCGCCGCCGCACCGAGGAAGAGGCTCTGCGCAAGACGCCCGAGGGGCGAAAGCTCATCCGCGCGGAGACGCGCTCGTATGTGCGGCGCGACGCGGAGAGCGGACAGGAGATGGTGTATCGCGTGTCTCTGGACGGCCAGGTCGTCGCCGTGGAATGGGGCCCTCGCACTGGCGAGGCGCGTCATCAGCGGCTCTGGTTCGACACGGACACGGAGGCGCGGACCGCGTATTTCACGCGCCTGGAGAAGCTTTCGGCTGAAGGCTACATCGACGCGGCGTCAGCCTTGGTGTAAACCCCCATTCACGGCTCGGCCGCTCACGCAGCGGCCAAAAGGGCAGGTGCGACGGAAGACACGATGAGACGCGCTTCACGCGCGAGCAGCCGAGAGAGGTCTGGAGTGCATCAGCCTGAGCGCCTCGAGCGCGGGAGCGGCGTTGCGCCGCTCCGGTTGGAATGCAGGACACTCTCCGCAAGGTAGCCTGTTCTTGGCTCTCTCCCTCCTAGGCACTACGGCCTGCGGGGGCAGCTGAGCCAACGACGCGAACGCCGTTTGCCCCCGCAGGCCGTAGTGCCTAGGAGGGGAGAGCCGGTGAGGCTACCGTGCACCAGGTAAGATGGTGGTGCTTTCCTGGCCTCCCTCGACTGCTCGTGATGATTGCCCGCCTCGTCCGACTCCGACGCGCCCCCTCGAGGTTCTGACATGACCGCCAGGCTGGAGTCGTTCGTCCCCGCAGCAGCGCCGCAGGCCGTTGCCACCCCCGCGCCCCAGGCTCCCGCCGCCAATGCGGTCGCCCAGCGCGAGGCCCGCCGCGCCGCGCATGAAGCCCTGCTCATCCGCTGGAAGGCCATCGTCGAAGCAGGCGGCGCCGAGTCGTGGGCCCAGGGCCAGCTCGTCTCGCGCGGCCTCGCCGTGGCGGACCTGGACTTCTCCGGCGCCTCCGAGAAGGAGAAGACGGCCTGGAAGGAGAAGAAGAAGGCCGAGGCCGCCGAGCTCCGCGCCCTGGGCCGCCAGGCCCATGAGGCCTGGAAGGCCACGCACATCAGCCATCTGGGCGCTGGCGTGCACTGGAAGGAAGACGCCGGCTCCGACAAGTTCGACGTCGCCCACCGCGAGGAGCGCGCGAAGTCCAACGGCCTGCCGGAGCTGGGCACCGTGGACGCGCTCGCCAAGGCGCTGGGGCTGAGCGTCTCCAAGCTGCGTTGGTTCGCCTTCCACCGCGAGGTGGACACCGGCTCGCACTACATCAGCTGGGGCATCCCCAAGCGCGACGGCGGCACGCGCACGATTACGTCCCCCAAGCCGGAGCTGAAGCAGGCCCAGCGCTGGGTGCTGTCCAACGTGGTGGAGCGGCTGCCCGTGCACGGCGCGGCGCACGGCTTCGTCGCGGGACGCTCCATCCTCACCAACGCGCTGGCCCACCACGGCGCGGACGTGGTGGTGAAGGTGGACTTGAAGGACTTCTTCCCCACCGTGACGTGGCGGCGGGTGAAGGGCCTGCTGCGCAAGGGCGGCTTGCAGGAGAACACCGCCACGCTGCTGTCGCTGATGGCCACCGAGGCGCCTCGCGAGACGGTGCAGTTCCGCGGCAAGACGCTCTACGTCGCCAAGGGTCCCCGCGCGCTGCCGCAGGGTGCGCCCACGTCTCCCGGCATCACCAACGCGCTGTGCCTCAAGCTGGACAAGCGCCTGTCCGCGCTGTCGAAGCGCCTGGGCTTCATCTACACGCGCTACGCGGACGACCTCACCTTCTCCTGGACGAAGACGAAGCAGCCCAAGGCCAGGCGGGCGCAGGGCCCCGCGGTGTCGGTGCTGCTCGCGCGCGTGAAGGAAGTCGTCGAGGACGAGGGCTTCCATGTTCACCCGAACAAGACGCGGGTGAGCCGCAAGGGCACGCGTCAGCAAGTCACGGGGCTGGTGGTGAACAAGGCCCGGGACGGCGTGGCGTCCGCGCGAGTCCCGCGCGACGTGGTGCGCCGCCTGCGCGCCGCCATCCACAACCGCCAGAAGGGCAAGCCCGGCCGAGAGGGCGAGTCCCTGGAGCAGCTCAAGGGCATGGCCGCCTTCGTCTACATGACGGACGCGGACAAGGGCCGCGCGTTCCTCAAGGACCTGGAAGCGCTCGAGGCCCGCGAGAAGGAAACCCCGAAGGTCGCCTGACCGTCGTCGTCAGGGCACCGCCGGGGCCGCGCTTCCGGCGGCCCCCTCCCCGCCCGACAGCAGCGCCGCATCGAAGAAGGCGCGCAGTCGGCGGGGATACTCCTGGGGCTCCACGTCGCTGAAGCCTCCATGACTCGCGCCCTGGATGCGCCAGGTCTGGGCGTACTCGCGCACGTGGGCGAACAGCTCGTCCGCGAGCGGCTGGCCGGACTCCTCCGTGCCCATGACGATGAGCAGCGGCCGGGGACGGATGTGGTCCACCGCGTCGATGGTGCGCACCTCGTCGAGCGCGATGCCCCGGCGCCAGAAGGGCACCAGCGCGCCGGACTGGGACACGAAGCCGAAGCGGCGAAAGTCATACGCCGCCGCCAGCCACAACGTGTTGAACGGAGACAGCAGCACCACCGCGCGCACGCCCGGGTCCTTCGCGGCGACCTCCGCCACGGCGGCCGAGCCAATTGAAAACCCGAGGGCCGCCACCTTCCCGGGGTCCACGTCCGGAAGGGCCCGCACGAAGGCCAGCGCGGCGCGCACGTCCAGCCGCTCCTTGTCACCCCACGTGGAGGTCTCACCCTGGCTCTCGCCATGGGCGCGCAAATCGAACAGCAGCACGCCGTAGCCCGCGTCGCGGAGGATGCGCGCCTCCGGCAGCAGGTCCGCGCGTGTCTGGGATAACCCATGCGCCATCACCACGGCGGCGCGGTTGCGCGAGGGCACATACCAGCCACGCAATTCCAGCCCATCCTCGGTGAACAAACGCACGTCTTGCGCCTGCGCGAAATCAGCGGGCCGCGTGGGAGGCGTGCGGGGATAGTGGAAGTACGCCTCCGAGTGGCGCAGGGCCCGTCCGAAGAGGGCCAGGGCGACGAGCACCCCCAACACCAGCACGCCCGCGACAACCCTCCAGCCCTTCATGAAACACCTTCCCCGGGTCATGCCCGGCTGCCCGTCCAGCTTCACGCGAGTCACCCGCGACACAGGGGGGCGTCCATGGTCAACCTCGCGCGTGCCAGCTTACACTGGCGTGATTCAACTCGCGGTGACGCATACCGCGCATCACCTTTGCACTCGCAGGGATGCTGTGAGCACGTCCAAGAAGACTTTCGATGCGGTGGTGGTGGGCTCCGGAGCGTGTGGCGGCTGGGCAGCCAAGCAGCTCACGGAAGCAGGGTTGAACGTGCTGGTGCTGGAGGCCGGGCGGAGCGACCGGGCGGACCGCCTGCTCTGGGTGTGGCACCGCCTCCGTCAGAAGCTGCTCGGCTACCAGGCGGAGACGGACACCCCGCGCAAGCAGCGGCAGTCGGTGCAATCCACCACCTTCGCCTGGCCCTTCCATCCGCACGCGTTCGTGGATGACGTCGACAATCCCTACACGACGCCGGGCGACGCGCCCTTCACGTGGATTCGCGCACGGCAGGTCGGCGGGCGCACGTCGGTGAAGGCGCACGGCCGCCAGTTCTACCGGCTGTCTGACTTCAATTTCAAAGCAGGCGGGCTCGACGGCCAGGGTCCGGACTGGCCCCTGACGCTGGCGGAGCTGGCGCCGCACTACGAGACGGTGGAGCGGTGGATGGGCCTCTCCGGCAACACGGACGGGCTGGACACGCTGCCCGACTCCGTCTTCGCCTCATCCATCGCGATGAACCCCGCAGAGCAGCACCTCAAGCAACACGTGGAGCGCCGCTGGCCCGAGCGCCGCGTCGTCGTCCGTCGCACCGCGGGCGCCCCCATCACCCTCCCCGCAGCGATGAAGACGGGCCGCCTCACCCTGCGCACCCACGCCGTGGTGAACCAGGTGCTGCACGACGCGAAGACGGGCCGAGTCACCGGCGTCACCTACGTCGACACCGAATCCGGCAAGACGCACGAGGCGTACGGCCGCGTGGTGATTCTGGCCGCGGGGACCATCGAGACGACGCGGCTGCTGTTGCACTCGAAGAGCGCCGCGTTCCCGGACGGGCTGGGCAACTCCTCGGGGCAGCTCGGCCGCAACCTGATGGACCACACGTACCTGCTCGGCATCGAAGCGAAGATGAACCTGCCGCCGGAGCAGCAGCGCGCCGAGCAGAGTTGGGCGTACATTCCGCAGTTCCGCAACGTCACGTCCCGCGAGGAGGGCTTCGCGCGAGGCTATGGCGTGCAGGTCTTCACCTTCGCGGACAGCTGTCACTTCGTCCCCTTCGGGGAGATGGTGCCGCGCGCGGGCAACCGCGTGACGTTGAGCGCCACGGTGAAGGACCGCTGGGGGATTCCGGCGGCGCACATCGACTGCCGCCACTCGGAGAACGAGCTGCGGATGTGCAAGGACGCCGTGGCGTCGTGTCAGGAGATGATGAAGGAAGCGGGCTTCACGGTGGAGAAGGTGAACGACACCCTGTCCACGCCGGGCATGGCCATCCACGAGGTGGGCACCGCGCGCATGGGCACTGACGCGAAGACGTCCGTGCTCAACCCGTGGAACCAGAGCTGGGACGTACCCAACCTCCTCGTCATGGACGGCGCGAGCTTCCCCTCACAGGGGCCGCAGAACCCCACGCTGACGATGATGGCCCTCGCCGTGCGAGCCAGCGCGCACCTGGTCGACGAGCTGAAGGCCGGCAAGCTCTAGTGCCCTGACGCGAGCGACGCGGCCACCTCGCTCCACGTGGCCGCGTCCTCGAAGCAAGCCTCACGCGTCGGGCTTGGTGTGCTTCTCGCGCTCCTTGGGCTTCTCGCGCAGGCTGATTCTCGAGCTCCACATCGCGGGCGTCATCACCACGATGAGCAGCGTCAACAGCACGGTGCCAATCATCAACTCCCAAATCATGTCCATGGTCTCGCTCTACTGAAGGCGGGCTGACGGCATGCCGGAGCGACGGACCTCTCGCACACGGCTCCTGGATGCGTTCCGGAGGCGAGGTCGCGCGTGCCCCGAGACACGGGGACGCGACCTCGCCCAGGGCACGGAGCCGCAAGTCATGGGCCTCGACAGGAGCCGAGGACACACCACGAGCCAGCCCCGTGCGCCGGAGCGCTCAGAGGAGCAGCGTGCGGATGCGGAGGAAGACAGGAGGCCCCTGCGACGGGGGCATGTTCCAGAGAGAGAGGGAGCGTTGCGAGCCCCACTCGGGCGCCTTGAGCGGCAACCAGGCGACCGGCGGCACGGCCACGGGCGGCGCGACGAGGGGACTGGCACTGGAGACACTGCCCTCGGTGGGAGCAGGCAGGTCCCAGTGTGGCTCCTCGCAGCAGTCCCACTGCAGCGTCGGCTGACCGTGGGAGTCCGCGTGGGAGGAGTCCGCCTTCGAGTGCTCATGACAGCGGCACTTGGAAGCGCGCGTCTGGACCTGCTTCTCGCAGTAGTGCCCCAGCCCCGCCACACCGCTGGCGGCGACCTGCCAACCGAGGAGCAGCACGAGCGTGAGGAGACGCGACAGTCCAGACACGATGCCTCGGGTATACGCCCCGCCAGCACCCTCCGCAACGCGCGCACCCGGAGCGGACCGCGCCACACTGACAGGGCCCATTCGAGAAGCTCGCGGCCTCAGTAGAGCAGCCCGTCCTTGGGTTGCACGGGCTGGGGAAGCTCCGTCTCCCCGAGCATCTGTCGCAGGTTGATTTCGATGGTCCGACTGAGGGCCGTCATCGGTGTGTCGCTGACGTCGTCCTCGAACGGTGTCTCGATATCCCGCCCGACGGCGTCCAGCCCGATGAACAGGAACGCGATGATGGCGGTGACGGCCGGAGTGAGCCAGCCCAGCTCATCCACGACACCGAGCGGCAGCAGCACCAGATAGGCGCGCGTCATCGCGAACAGCAGGCTGTCGTACTGGCGCGGCAGCGGCGTGTTCTTGATGCGCTCACAGGCGCCCAGCAGGTTGGTCATCTCGGTCAGTGTCCGGTCCATCGTCACGTGAAGGAAGAGCACCTTCTGCGGGTCCGACACCTGGCCGTAGATGCGGCGCAGGCGCGTCGCCATCCACAGGAGAATCGCGGAGGGGACGTTGTGCTCCTCGCGCAGGGCGTCGATGACGTCGGGCCGGAAGAAGGCGACAATCTCCGGCAGCGGGTCCTGACGGCGCAGATGACAGCGCAGCGCGTGTACGAAGCCCATCTGCGCGTAGACCAGCTCGCGTGCGTCCTCGGTGATGTCTTCGACCATGCGGGTGATGACGCCGCGCGGCTCGCCCTGGGCCTGGAGCGGAGTGCCGAGCACCGCGACCTCGCCCGACGTGTCGCGCGCCCCGGAGGGCACCCGTGCCTGACCGAACCTGTCTCGGACCGCGCCGTCGCTCGCCCGAGTGCCGCGCACCGTCAGCAGGGCACTGGGGCGGTCCACCGCGCTGCGCAGCAGGCGCGAGGGCACCGCGGCCAGCTCCAGCTCCGTGAGTTCGTCACCCGGCTGGCGTCCGGGCCGGGGGAGCAGCGTGAGCACCTGACGAGCGAAGGTCCGAGACCAGTTCACCACGCCGCCCCACAGCGTGCGGGCCTCCCACCAACGGTCGTAGGCGGAGTTGTTGCGGAAGGCGAGCAGCACGCCCAGCGCCGCGGCGAGCACGGAGATGGGCATCGTGGGTACCGCCATCCAGGACGCGCCGAACACGCGATAGCCCACGACGATGGCCAGGGCGAAGAAGACATGCACGGCCACGGGGATGCCCGTGTAGCGGAGGATGATGTGCCAGGAGAGCCTCCGGCCGACAATCATTGCGCGCGCGCTCCAGGGTGAGAACTGCCTGCTCGGAGCGTCTAATTCCGGAGGTGCGGGCCGACAACGGCCAGCCGCGCACCGCCGCGAGGATGTGTCACGCAGACGCGCTGTCGGGTGGCGAACTGTCCTGGAGCGAGCAGAGCCACTTCGGCGGTGGCCCCTCTCCGCGACGGCCTCACCCCGTCACGGCCCGCGATGGGCACCATGCAGTCCGCGAGCGTCGTCGCGAGCAACACCTCCGATGACCCGCGCGCCGCCGCGTCAGTACCGCGCGCCCCGTCCACCGAGCACCGCGCCGCCGCGTCAGTACCGCTCGCCCCGTCCACCGAGCACCGCGCCGCCGAGCAGCGCCACCGCCATCACCAGCGCCACGGGCCCCAGCCAATTGCCCCACCTCCGCGCCAGGAAGTAACCCGCGGTGTGCCAGGGCACGCGCATGACGGCGGTGCCGCGCTGGCCATCGCCAATCTCCGTCAGGATTTCGCCCGTGTCGTCGATGAGCGCGGAGACGCCCGAGTTCGTCACCCGCACCTGGGGCCGGCGCGTCTCGATGCTGCGGAAGACCGCGTGCGTGAGGTGCAGCCTGGGCCCGGGCGTGCCCCCGAACCACGAGTCATTCGACAGCGTGAGCAGCAGGTCCGCGGTGGCAGTCGCCTCGTCCGCGACATAGGAGGGGAAGAGGGTGTCGTAGCAGATGAGCGGCGCCACCCTGAGTATCCGCCCGTCGCGCCGCTTCAGCAGCACCGTTCGCGGCCCCGCGCCCGGCGACCAGCGTCCCGTCCACGGCAGCCACTCGCGCAGGCCCGGAGAGTCGATGAGCTCCGGCACCCACTCCGTCAACGGGAAGAGCTTCGACTTGCGGTACACCTTGCGCGTCGGGGCCTCTCCTTCTTTGTCTCCCGGTGACAGGAACATGGCGGCGTTGAACTCCTTTCCGCCCTCCACGTCATACGAGCCGAAGATGAGCGGCACGTTCCGCGCGGCGACATAGGCGGAAATCTCGGCGTCCAGCTCCGCGCCCGCCTCGCTCTTGGGCACGCCAAAGGGCGTCGGGTACACCGTCTCCGGCCAGATGAGCACATCCAGCGGAGCCTCGCGCAGCAGCGAGTCCGACAGCGCGTAGTGCGTGTCGAGAATCATCCGCACCACTTCGTAGGTGCCGTGCTCCGCCTTGAGCTTCTCGTAGTTGATGATGTTGGCCTGCACCGCGCCCACCACCAGCGCCGTCTGCGTGCTCCGCTCCACCACATACTGGGCGAGGCGGAAGGAGCCATAGCCCAGCATCATCACCACCAGCGCCACCGCCGCCACCAGGGGCTTCAGCGCGCCCGGAGCCCCGCGCGTCCTGAACGCGCGCCCCATCGCGAACACACACTCATTGACGAACAGCAGCGCCAGCGTGAGTCCGGGCGCGCCCGCGACGTCCGCGAACTGCCGCAGTCGCTCCGAGTAGACGAAGCCCTGCCCCAGCGTGTCCGCGAAGGGCTTGGGCGCGAGCCACTCCACGCCCACGTACACCAGCACGCTCACCATGGGCGGCAACCACCCGGCCCGATTCCCCACCGCGCGCCGCGCCAACTGCCGCGCCAGCGCCGTGACAGGGAACTGGAGCTGGAACACCGGCGCCAGGAGCAGCATCAACAGCCAGCACAGCCACAGCGGCGCGCCCGAATACGACTGCAGCGCGCCCGGAAACCACCCGAGGACGGCGGCGCTGAAGGTGACGCTGAGCCCCGCGCCCAGCAACAGGGCCTCGCGCGAGGAGCGGGCCCGGTCCACCACCACCAGCCACGGCACCAGCGCCACCCAGCCGAGCAGGGTCCACGGCATCCGGAGCAGCGAGAACACCCACAGCGCCAGGGTGGTGGCGAGGACGGCGCCCAGGCCCCCGGAGAAGCGCCGGCCGGATGACGCCTCCTCACGCCCCAGCATCTTCAAGGCGTGTCCTTGGACTCGTCGGACTTCGGCAGCTCCAGCATGCGCACGGGCATGCCTGGGGGCGCCAGCTCCGCGGGCACCACGCGATTCTCTGGAATCTCCAGCGGCTGCCCGTTCGCATCCACGGGCTGGTGGTCCGGATGGAACATCAGGATGGCCTCCACGCGCTCACCTTCGTCCGTGGACTGGTAGTGGCGCACATAGCCGGGAGGCAACTCGAAGCCCTCGGGCACGACGAGGCCGCGCTTGAGCGGCTTGGTGCCGGGGCGATAGAGCTGAATCCCCGTGGGGCCGGAAGTGGGCACGTCGGGCTCCGTGGCGGGCGCGGGCGGGGCGGTGGGCTCCCCCATGACGGGCGTGGCATCCCCCAGCAGCGGCTCCTTCGCCGGCGGCCTGCGCGCGGGCGCGCGCGCCACCACGGGCTCAGGCGCGGTGACGGGCGGCGGCGGGGCTTCGACATAGGGCGTGTCCTCCACCTCCACGTCGGAGGCGCTCAGCCACGCGCTCAACGCGATGCACAGCACGGTGAAGACGAGCGCGCCGCCCACCAGCCACCGCGCGACACCGCCTCCAGGGGAAGCGCGAGTCGGGGCGACATGGGTGACGCCGTCACGGTCGACACGCCGTTCAGGGGATGGGTGCTGCGGCCGCATGCTCGCCGTGAGACCTCCGCGCTGCGTATGCTACGGACACCCTCTCGCCGAGGCAATGTGGCCACTCCCGGCGACCACTCCCCGCCCCTCGCGCCATGAGCTCCCCTTCCGTCGACACCCTCCCTGTCAGCGCGCCGCCGCCCACGGCCTCGCCCACCGTCGAGCCCGAGCGCTTCACGCTCCAGGCCTGGACCTCCGCGCGACGCGGCGTGGCGATGTCGGCCCGCTTCATCACCGTGGGCAGCCTGCTCTTCTTCACCGCCTGGTTGCTGTGGGACATCCTCGAGGGCGCGGAGACGCTCAAGGCCGAGCCCCTCGTCTGGAGCCTCGTCCTGGGCGGAGGCCTGCCCGTGGCCCTGGTGGCCGTGCTGCGCTCGCGCGCCCGCGCCACGCTGGAGGTGGGCGCGAGCACCCTGACGCTCACGCTGCGCGACGGCGCCCGGCTGGAGATTCCGCTCGACGCCGTGGAGTCCGTGCGTCCCTGGCGCCTGCCACTCCCTGGGCCCGGGCTGACGCTGCGCCTGAAGTCAGGGCGCGCGCTCGGATACGGCCTGGAGGCCGAGGACGCGGTGCCGCTCCTGGAGGCGCTCGCTCGACGCGAGGGCTCGCTGGGCACAGCGGTGACACATCCGCTGGTCCGCTACGGGCAGGCGCGCCGGGAGCTGTGGCGCAAGCGCTGGTATCACCTGGTGCTCAAGCTCGTCGTCTTCCCGCTCGTGCCCGCGGGCATCTTCTTCCGGGCGCACCAGTACATCGCCTTCGGCGGTCCGTTCGGCGAGTACCAGCTCAACGGGCTGAAGGCCTATCTGCTCTCGTTCGGTCGCTACTACGCGCCGGTGACGCTGAGCCTGCTGCTCATCGCGTGCTTCTGGCGGGGCGTGGCGGAGCTGGTGTCGCTGGCGGCGGCGCGCTTCGCGCCCTCGTGGACTCGTGGCGTGCGCAGGGGCGTCGAGTGGCTCTGCCGGCTCGGGTACTACGCGGGCATCATGGCCTTCACCGCGTCGCGCTTCCTGATGTGACATGAGCGGCGCCGGAAACGACGAAGCCCCCGACTCTTCGCGAGAGTCGGAGGCCTCGAGGTGAAGCTCACCCGCCCGACGCGGGTGCGAGCATCAGGGAGCGGTGGGGTTGAAGCGGGCGCTCTCCCAGCCCATGCGCTCGTGGCCCGTCTTGTTCCACTCGGGGTTCTTGCCGTCGACCACCTGCGCGTCCGTGAACTGGGGCGCGCCCGTGCCGGAGCCCGAGCCGGAGAAGATGCTCACGCTGATGGTGGTGCCGAAGTACGTCGGGTGGGTGTTGTCCGACTGGATGTAGTCGTAGCTGGTGCTGGCGTTGACGAAGTGCGTGTTCGCGTCGCGCAGCGTGGAGCGCAGCGCGCCGGTGATGCGAGCGACATACGCATCCTCCGTCTCACCCGCGACGTAGCGCAGGGCGGCCGAGTCCACCTGGCCGTCGCCGTTCGAGTCGTAGTCCGCGCCCATCATCTCCGCGAAGGAGTCCGCGCACTGGAAGCCGTACCGCGCCGCCAGGTTGCAGGTGCGCCAGTTGCTGCGGGCCAGCAGGGGGAGGAACTTCACCTGCTTGTTGATGGTGGCACCCGTCGCCGAGTCACGGCACGCCGTCTGGACGTTGTCCGCGGCGAAGCCCGGGTAGTAGATGTTGGAGACAATCTTGACCTTGGCGGAGGTCGCGTACTGGTTGATGGCCTGCATGGCCCTCTCCGTGTACGTGGTGCAGGCCGCCAGCGCCGCCTCCAGGCCGCTGTAGTTACAGGTGCCCGTCTGGTCCGTGAAGGCGCTGCGCGCCTGCAGGTAGTCGTTGCCGCACATCTCGAACATCACGGCGCGCGTGTTGGCCGTCTGCATGTACGAGCGCTCGGAGACAATCTTGTTGTTGTAGATGTCGTCGGCCCGCGCGCCGGACTTCGTGCGGCGGATGACCTCGATGTCCGTGTTCCACAGCTTCGCCAGGTACTCGCCCTGGACAACGGGGGCCGCGCGGCGCGCCACGCCACCGATGCCACCGTTGTAGCCCGCATAGATGGAGTCGCCGTAAGCCACGACGCGATACTTCGTCGTGGACGTGGACCGGTCGATGGTCCACGACGTGTTCTGGTTGATGGTGCTCGCCATCGCGCTACCACTCACCGTGGCGGCCGCGACAACGGCGACGAAGGACAGCCCATTGCGACGGAAGGACATGCCCGCTCTCTTTTCTTCCCGCTGGGGGAATGTAGGGGGAAACCGAACGCTACACGCCGTCGATTCGCGAATCACCCGCAAACTGGAATAACGCGAGCAGTCAGAATTCGCGGATTGCATGGAACCCAAAGTGTCGCGCCCTTGGGTTGTCTGATTCCTGACGCGCCGCGACGTATGACGCGGTGTTTCACAATGTTTCAACAGTCTCGGAGGGAGGCGCGGTGAGGTGGACGGGAGGAGCGCGAGTGCTGGGGCAGTGGTTGGTGCTCGGGGCGTTGGTGGGGGTGGTGTGCGGCGTGGCGTCTGCGGGGTTCCTGTGGCTGCTGGACGCGGCGACACAGCTGCGGGAGCGACAGGGCGCGCTGGTGTACGCGCTGCCGTTGGCGGGGTGGGTGTTGGGGGCGGTGTACGCGAAGTGGGGCGGGCCGGTGCGCGGGGGGAACAACCTGGTGCTCGACACGGTGCACACGGGGGATGCGCAGGTGCCGCTGCGGATGGCGCCGATGGTGTTGGTGGGGACGGTGCTGACGCACCTGTTTGGCGGCAGTGCGGGGCGCGAGGGCACCGCGGTGCAGATGGGCGGGAGCCTGGCGGACTGGGTGGCGCACCGGTTCCGTGCGGGGGCGGATTTGCGGCGGGAGCTCTTGGCGGCGGGAATCGCGGGGGGATTTGGCTCGGTGTTCGGGACGCCGGTGGCGGGGGCGGTGTTTGGGTTGGAGGTCGTCGTGGTGGGGCGGCTCGGCTACGAGGCGCTGCTGCCGGCGCTGGTGGCTTCGGTGGTGGGGGATTTGGTGACGCGGGGGCTGGGGATTCACCACACGGTGTATCCGGTGCCGGGGGTGTTGCCGCTGACGGCGCAGGTGTTGGGGAAGTGGTTGGTGTTCGCGGTGGGAGTGGCGGTGGTGGCGGTGGTGTTCGTGGAGGGGCTGCACCGGCTGAAGGCGCTGTTGGAGCGGCGGGTGCGGTGGTTGCCTTTGCGGATGGCGATGGGTGGGACTGCGGTGGTGTTGCTTTGGTTGTGGGTGGGGACGGATGAGTATCTGGGGTTGGGGGTGCCGGGAATCATCCGAGCGTTCGAGGACCCGGCGCTGCCGGTGTCCGCCTTCGCGTGGAAGCTTGCGTTCACGGTGGTGACGCTGGGCTCGGGGTTCCTGGGCGGAGAGGTGACGCCGCTGTTCTTCATTGGCGCGAGCCTGGGGAACGTGCTGGCGCGGGTGCTGGGCTTGCCGGTGGACCTGGGGGCCGCGGTGGGGATGGCGGCGCTGTTCGCGGCGGCGGCGAATACACCGCTGGCGTTGTCCATCATGGCGGTGGAACTGGTGGGCGCGGGGGTGCTGCCGCACGTGATGGTTGTGTCGACGGTGGCGTATCTGCTGACGGGCCACCGGGGGATTTATCCGTCGCAGCGGATTGGACGGAGGAAGCACGGCGGGCCGCTGCTGGAGCGGTGGGTGCCGCTGCGGGAGCTGGAGGCCCCCGGGCCACGTGGGCCCGGGGATTCAGGACCGGGAGGTCACGGCTCCGGGTAGTGGAACACGCGGCCGTCGTCACCGACGATCCACAGGTCTCCGGCTGCTGTGATGGCAATGTCGTTCAATGGCACGTTCGCCAGGCTTCCGGTCAGGTCCGGGCCCTTGGCCCAGCCATACGGTGTCAGCCGGTGCAGCTTGCCGCCAAATCCGCCCGTGCGCTTGTCCACCATGTAGCACTGCTCGTTCAGCGGGTGCTGTGGGTTCTGCGCGTCGTACCGCATCACCACGCTGGTGAAGTCGAACGCCGATGGGGCGTCTGTCTTGTCCCACGTCGTCGCGCCGTCCCAACGCCACACGGCCCCGCCTTCTCCTACCGCGCAGGCTTTGTCCGCGTTCCCCATCCACACCGCGGTGGCCTTACCACTCACGTTGTTGGGGTTGGCGGTGTGCGCCGTGGGGGTCCCAGTCGGGGTCGTCCCAGTCGTCACGGCGTAGGACACGAACCGCTGCCTATCCGGCCCTGTGGTGCCTCCCACCGCGAGCATGAAGTCCTCTCGCAGGGCATGCAGGCCGTAGAGGTTGGTGATGTTGTCGTTCAGCTCCGTGAATGGATTACCGGCAGCGCCCACCACCCACCTGTACAGACGCCCATTCGTGTCGAACAGGTAGACGGTCGTCACCCCGCCGGACTCAAAGCCCACCATTCCTGTGATGTTCTGTGAGGTGGGCAAAGTCCCCGGCCCACAGGGAGCACTCGTCCCAGTATGCCTGGCCACCCATCCTCCCTCACCGCCCAAGATCACAGCGCCACTGGAGTCCACCCAGGAGACCGTCCAGTTGTGATCCCCACAGTGGTTCGTGTTGAGCGGAGGGCTCCCGTCAGGAGGCGACGGATTCGCGGTGTCTCCGAAGCTGTAGCTCTCGAATTTCTGGTGGGCCGCCTTGCGCACCGCCAGCTTGCCGCCATGACCCGCGACCCAGACCGGATATCCTCCCTGCCCCACCGCCACCGTCCTCCAATCCTGGCTGCCTGAAGACAAGTGATAGCTGACCACATCCTTCAACGTGCCTCCACACGACAACGGCTCGTCGCTTACGCCCGCGTTGCAATTGTTGTCGATGGCGTCACACACTTCCGTGAGGCCAGACCTCGCCGCGGGGTCCACGTCATCGCAGTCTCCGTGGACGTTCTCCACGTGGCCGACTTGGGGCGTCTCGTTCGCGCAGACTTCGTCCACCGTCGCGTTCTGGTCTCCATCTCCGTCTCCGTCACGGTCGGGATAGAACAACCTCGGCGCCCTCGCGTTGCACTCGACGGCCAACTGGTTCCCCGTGCAGACCCACGTCCCAGCACAGCTCACGCTGGGGAGGTTGCACGACGTGCCCTTCGTTGGAAACGCCTCATCCGCGCTCCCATCGCAGTTGTTGTCGGCGTTGTCGCACGACTCCACCCTGCCCGGCGTGTTGTTGCCGTCATGGTCATTGCAGTCGAAGGCCTCGCTCTGAAACCGTTGACGATAGGATGCGTCAGGCTGACCACACTGGACCTTGCCCGT
The DNA here is from genome assembly GCF_013336725.1 of Myxococcus sp. CA040A. Taxonomy (NCBI): domain Bacteria; kingdom Pseudomonadati; phylum Myxococcota; class Myxococcia; order Myxococcales; family Myxococcaceae; genus Myxococcus; species Myxococcus sp. CA040A. Next base: position 676,769 of record NZ_JABUMR010000006.1, read on the forward strand.
GGCCGCACTAAGCGAACCATCCTGGTCGCCGTCTTGGTACCAGTTCTTGTCGCTGCCCTCGTCCGTGGCCCCGTCGCAGTTGTTGTCCTTGTCATCGCAAACGTCCGTCTTGCCCGGAGCGATGGTCGCATCGTCGTCCTTGCAGTCCCCGCCAACACTCACATAACCAGTGACACCGGCCGCCGGCACGCAGTGGATGGTCGACTCACTACCCACGCCGTCATTGTCCCGGTCACGGAACATGGCCACTCGGGTCAGCGTCTCGTCGGCCGCGCCTGAGCAATTGTTGTCCTTGTCGTCGCAGATCTCCGGCTGCCCGGGGCTATTCATGACGTCGGTGTCGTCGCAGTCCGTCCCCCCGCGATTGCTCCCCAGTATGGCAACGTACCCGTCACCGTCCGCATCAGGAGTGGCGAGCACCGCCGCGAGTGACCTGCCGGCCTCCCCCACCAGTTCCACCCGGTCCACTGCCTTGCCCGCGCAGGTCTGCTCGTGCGCGGTGAGGGTCACCCGCACCTTCTTGCTCCAATCCCCCCTGCGGAATGCCCTCAGCTCCAATGGCGGCGTCTGACGAGAGAGAGCGCTGCCCTCGACGGTCTGCTCCGTGAAGTTCGCCGGATTCGCTTCATCCTGGGTTCGCATCACGATGCACCCGGTCTTGAAGCTCGGCGAGTAGTCGACCGTGATGCGAACGCCCCTCTCGGCCTCGAGGTCCTCGAGGCTTGGCACGGAACAGCCTCCGAGCACCAGCAAGCTCACGACGACCAGACATCCCAAGCGGCTCATCGCACACCTCCCTCGGCCACGGTCGCTTCGGAGGAGTCCATCAAGAGCCACGTCGCCAGCGCTCCCACCGCGGCAGCCGTCGCGGCGCCAAAGAGGATGTTCGCGGTCTGAGCACTGCTCTGTGCCCGTGAATGGTGGGACTCAAGGTCCTCCTGGAGTTGAGCAGACCGCGCATCGTCGATCTGACTGCGCGACGACAGGCCGAACACCGTGCCCACTCCACCCGCCGCGACTCCCGCGCCCAGCAACGCCCAGCTCACCACTGGCACCCGTCGTCCTGCGAGGCGCACCCCCTGGGAGGCTCGCGCCGACTCTTCTTCCACGCCGCCTGGTGCCCACGCTTCTGGGACTCCGTCCTCCTTGCTGGGAGGCATCAGGTGAGTCACGGCGACCTCGGTCTCCTTGGTCGGGGGCTTCGCGTTCACTGGCGCGACCTCCACCGCCGCCGTGGGCGCTGTCGGCGAATCCGCGCGTCGACCGGCCACTGACGCGCGGACCTTGGTGCGCTGCGTCTCGAACTCGCGACTCACCTTGGGCGAGACGTGCAAGGGAAGCTGGATATCGAGCTGGCGTTGGAGCGCCTCGCGGAAGTCCTTGCGCGCCGCCTCCCACCTTCCCATGTCCGCTTGGACAATGCCTCGCAGCAGGGAGAGGGAGACCGCTTCGTCAGGGCCATGCGGCAGGCGACTGGCGTGCTTCAGTCGCTCCAGCGCCCGCTCGTATTCGAGATCCTCGTAGAGACGGATGGCCTCCGTGATTTGACGTTGGACTTCACCTTCGGCCCCGTGCGCGCTCAGCGGCATCGCCACTGACACGCAAACGAAGACCGCCAGGCATTCCCCCCACAGGCATGACTTGGACATGCCCGGACTCTAAGTCCAAACACAGGCCTCCAGAAAATCCAGACAGGACTTTCCTGTCCAGGTCACCACGCTCCGGCCATTCAGGCCCGAAGCGTGGCGGAGACCGACAGCGACAGTTACGGCGACGGCTCCGGGTAGTGGAACACCCGGCCGTCCTCACCGACGATCCACAGGTGTCCGGCTTCCGTGATGGCGATGTCGTTCAACGGCACATTCGCCAGGCTCCCGGTCAGGTCCGGGCCCTTGGCCCAGCCATACGGCGTCAGCCGGTGCAGCTTGCCGCCAGTTCCTCCCTTGCGCTTGTCCACCATGTAGCACTGCTCGTTCAGCGGGTTCTGTGCGTTCAGCGTGTCATAACGCATCACCACACTGGTGAACTCGAAGTCCGATGGGGCGTCTGTCTTGTCCCACGTCGTCGCGCCGTCCCAACGCCACACAGCCCCATTTTCTCCCACCGCACAGGCCTTGTCGGCGTCTCCCATCCACACCGCGGTGGCCTTACCACTCACGTTGTTGGGGTTGGCCGTGTGCGCTGTGGGGGCACCAGTCGGGGTCGTCCCAGTCGTCACGGCGTAGGACCCGAACCGCTGCCTATCCGGCCCTGTGGTGCCTCCCACCGCGAGCATGAAGTCCTCTCGCAGGGCATGCAGGCCGTAGAGGTTGTTGATGTTGTCGTTCAGCTCCGTGAATGGATTACCAGCACCACCCACCACCCACCTGTACAGACGCCCATTCGTGTCGGACAGGTAGACGGTTCTCACCCCTCCAGACTCGAAGCCCACAATTCCCGTGATGTTCTGTGAGGTGGGCAAAGTCCCCGGCCCACAGGGGGCACTCGTCCCTGCATGCTCCGCCACCCATCCTCCCTCGCCGCCCAAAATCACACGGCCTTGAGAGTCCACCCAGGAGACCGTCCAGTTGTGGTCCCCGCAGTTGTTCGGGTTGAGCTGAGGGCTCCCGTCAGGAGGCGACGGATTCGCGGTGTCTCCGAAGCTGTAGCTCTCGAACTTCTGGTTGGCCGCCTTGCGCACCGCCAGCTTGCCGCCATGGCCCGCGACCCAGACCGGATATCCTCCCTGCCCCACCGCCACCGTCTTCCAGTCCTGGCTGCCTGAAGTCAGGTGATAGCTGACTACGTCCCTCAGCGTGCCACCGCACGACAGCGGCTCGTCGCTCACGCCCGCGTTGCAGTTGTTGTCGATGGCGTCACACACCTCCGCGAGGCCAGACCTCGCCGCGGGGTCCACGTCATCGCAATCCCCGTGAAGGTTCTCCACGTGGCCCAATTGGGGCGTCTCGTTCGCACAGACTTCGTCCACCGTCGCGTTCTGGTCTCCGTCTCCGTCACCGTCACGGTCGGGGTAGAACAACCTCGGCGCCCTCGCGTTGCACTCGACGGCCAACTTGTCCCCCGTGCAGACCCACGTCCCAGCGCAGCTCACGCTGGGGAGGTTGCACGACGTGCCCTTCGTTGGAAACGCCTCATCCGCAGTCCCGTCGCAGTTGTTGTCGGCGTTGTCGCACGACTCCGCCTTGCCTGGCGTGTTGTTGCCATCCTGGTCATTGCAGTCAAAGGCCAGGTTCGCGGGCCGGTGGATCAGGGAGTCGGGTTTGTCGCATTGAACCACGAGCGAGGTCTCATCGACCGCCCCATCCCCATCGAAGTCTTTGTACCAGTCCTTGTCGTCGTTCTCGTCCGTGGCCCCGTCGCAGTTGTTGTCCTTGTTATCGCAAATGTCCGTCTTGCCCGGAGCGATGTCCGCATCGTCGTCCTTGCAGTCCCCGCCAACAGTCGCATAACCGGTGACACCGGCTTCCGGCACGCAGTGCGTGGTGGCCTCGCGACCAACCCCATCTTTGTCCCCATCAAGGAACATGGGCACTTTGGGGAGCCCCTCGTCAGCCTCTGGACCGACAGCCGGACCGACACAGTTGTTGTCCTTGTCGTCGCAGAGTTCCTTCTGCCCGGGGTTCCTCATGGGGTCGTTGTCGGCGCAGTCCGTTCCCTTCTTCTCGGCGGAAATGGAAACGAAACCGTCATCGTCTGAGTCGACTGTCGTGAGCGTCAACGCAGACACGTCCTTGACGTCTTCGCTGGGGAATTCGAACACGTTCTCAGCGCTATCGACCTGCTGGCCAGCGACGGCCAACGTCTCCCCGGAGCCGGTACACGACGATTTCTCGTACGCGGAGACCGTCACCTTGAACGTGTTGCCCCAGCCGTCTTTCTTGACCACAAACACCGGCAAGACGGCGGAAGGACCTCCCCAAACCGAGCTTTTGATCGGCGCGGCGACCTCTTCCAGATTCAATTCCGGTTTCGCGACATCCTGGACGACGACTTTGAAACACCCCTTATTGAATCCAGAGGTGTACTCAACGGGGATTCGGACCGCCGCCTGCTCCTTCGACTTGGAGCACGCGAGGACCAGCAAAGGGAGCAGGCACAAGGCAAGGCGACGCATGGGGCGCACTCTACCGCAGCCTCCCCCCCGCTCGCGCTCCCCTCTTGCTTCCCGCCCCCTCGCCCTCACCCCTCTCGGAAAACTCCGGCCCGGCCGTCCAGGCACACAGGCCCCTGCCCCCCTCTCCCAGCATTCCAAGATTCCGAGCCCACCCACCCGCACCCGGGACGCCAGGGGCTCCTCCGCCCCCGGCATCCCCAAGGCTGACGCCTACTTACACGTGAAGGACCAGCGACACGTCCCCGACTGGCACTCGCGCCCGGAGCCGCATGCCGCCCCTCGGCCCTTCTTGTTCTGGCACTTGCCGGAGTTCAACCCCCAGCCACAGTACTGGCTCGCACCACAGTGCGAGTCGCTGTCACACAGGCAACTCCCCGTCGGATTCAGATAGCAGTCCGCGCTGCACCGGTCCGTCGTGCACTCGTTATCCGACTTGCACGTCTGCCCGTACGCCTTCGACCTCGGCGTGAAGCACCACCCCACCGCGTCCGCGCACCCACCACACGACCCCGACTGGCACTGCCCATCCCGACTGCACGAAGTCCAGTCCGTCTTCTTCGGCACGCAGTCGTTGTCCGCCGGATTCCCCGGCGTGTCCTTCTGGCAGTACCCCACGCCGCCGCAATCCTCGTCCCCGTTGCACACGCACCGGCCATCGAACGTGCTGCACAACACCGACGTGCACTGCTCGCTCAAGCACTCGTCGTCGAACCGGCACTCCTGGTTCATCTCCTTGCTGTCCGGCGAATAGGCCTTCCCACACACCGTCGGGTACGCCGCCTCCCGGTCCTCCGGCTTCACCCACGCCGCCACACCCGTCGTGTCGATATCCAGCGCCGCGTCCGCCATCCCCGTGCGCGTCACCGCCGTGCGCTCCCACATCCGGATGAACGTCTCCGCCGAGCCCGTCAGCCCCGCCGTGTTCACCCCCAGGTTGCTCAAGTCACGCACCATGTCCGGCAACAGGCCCACGTGCGCCAGGCCCTGCTCGTCGAACGCCGTCCCCAACCGCCCAGGCCCCTGCAAGGTCTGTTGACGCGCCTGCGCGTCCGCCTCCGCCTGGAACCCCGCCGAACACGCCCCGTCATCTCCAAACCGCGGCCGCGTCTGCTGGATGAACCCGTTGAAGTCCGCGCCAAACGCCATCGGAACCTTGAGACCCTGACGACCGAACTCGTACGCCTGCGCGAATGAACGCGTGGAGCCCTGGCAGTTGTTCGCCACGCCGGACTTCGTATACGTCCGCGTCTCGTCATGCGCCGTGCGCAGACCGAACATGCCGCCCGTGCGCCGCAACATCTGCACCACCCACGCCGGCGTCGTCTTCTCGTTCTCCGCCAGCTTCCCGTTCATCACCTCGCGGAAGTGCCCGTGGCTCACATAGAGCGGGTAGTACTTGTTGCGCTCCGCCACCGAGTACGCATCCCGCACGCTCTTCTCCGACAGGTGCGCCAGGTCGATGAGCATCCCCTTGTCCATCATCGCCTGCATCAGCGACTGCCCCTCCGCCGTCAGGCCCTTCACGTTGCGGCAGCTGCCGTCCACGTCGAAGCCCAGCGTCATCCCGCCCACCGTCAGCCCACAGTCCGTGTCGATGTGACAGTTCTCGAGGAACTGCGCCGCCTGGAAGATGGCGTTGTGCGGCGCCGCGCCACCAAACCGGTTGTCCAACTGGTGCACCGGCTGCAACGTGCGCACGCCCAGCCCGTGGAAGCGCTCCAGCTCCGCGCGCCAGTCATTCGCTCCAAAGAGCTTGCTCGTCTCGATGGAGAGCACCATCGCCAGCTTCCCCTCGGAGATGATGCGCCGCGCGTCCGCCGGCGTCAGCGCCAGGTCCACCCAGTCGCGAGTCGCCGCGAACTCGCGCGCCTTCTGCAACTGCACCTCCACATCCATCATCTCGTCACACGGCCGCGTGCGGTTCTGCGGCGGCAGCGCTTCACACAAGAAGCCGTTGCTCACCGCCGACACCACCACCAGCGACATGCCGCCCTGGTGCGCCTGCCGCAGCCACCCCTCCCACGACTGCTGGTGCGCAATCGTGTCCCAGCGCGGCCACTCCGTGTTCGGGTTGCGCCGCCCGTCATGCAGGCCCGTGTCGCCCTGAGTGCCTTCAATCTTCCCCAGGAACTCCGAACCCACCGCGCCCGCGACGCCGAACAACTGCGACAGCACCGGCACCCCGCGCAGGTCGATGTTGCTCGAATTCGGACACAGGTTGAGCAGATGGCTCAGGTCCATCCGCACCCGAGCGTGGTCGCTCTCCGGCCACCCGCCGTCACACCGCGTGAGCGCGTCCGTGACGGTGCCGTGGAACCAGCCCCCGCCAAACGCCTCCTCCGCGAACATGTGGTGATGCAGCTCCGCGAAGCCCGGCACGCCCAGCTCCTGCTGCTGGGTGCCCACGGGCTCGGCGGGCGCTTGTCCCTCCTCCTCCACCGGCACGCACGACAACGCCATGGCCAGCACCCAGGTGGAACACCATCGAAGACGACGCGAAAGGGACATGGGGGACTCCCTGCAAGTGGAAACCCCCACTTAGCGCCAGCCCACACCCCAAGTTCAAGCCGGACGTCGCCATGCCGTAACTGACGCAACGGTGCTGCACCGCGTCGCGAAGTCCGGCGGCTACGGCGGCGTCTGGGTCGCCAGGCTCCGAGTCCCGGGAGCGGGCGGTACGAAGGCCGTGCGCTGGCGCAGCTCGGAGGAGGCCACGGCGAAGCCCTCGGGCAGCATGCGGAGGATTCGCTCCCGCCGGTGCTGGGAGCCGACGAGACGCTTCTCCAGAAGTGCCTTCTCCGCGAGCGTCGCCTTGTCCAGCGGCGCGGGCCGAGCCGCCAGCGCCGCGAGTCGCTCCCTCACCGCCTCCAGCTCCCGGTCGATGAGCACCGGCTGGATGTTGCGGCGCTCCCGGGCCTTGCGCCCCACCGCGTTGTTCTCAATCCACACCGGCAGCACCGCCACGTCTCCCAGCACCACGGGCGCCCCGGGCGAGGAGCGCGCCAGTGAGACTCGCAGCAGCATGGAGTCCCGCTTGTCCCCCGCCTCGCCCTTCTTCCCCGGCGCGTGGCGGTAGAAGCGGTCCTGGTTCGCCACCAGGTTGCCCAGGGAGAAGGCGATGAGCCCTCGCCGCCCGTCCGCCGTCGTGTAGCCCTCCAGCGGCTGGAGCACGTGCGGATGGTGACCGATGACGGCCAGCGCCCCGGCGTCCAGCAGCGCGCGACCCAGCTCGCGGTCCTGGGGGTTCGGGGTGTCGGCGTACTCGGTTCCCCAGTGCACCAGGACCACGAGCGCGTCACAGCGCGCGGCCACGGCTCGGACCTGCTCCACCGCTTCGTCGGTGGTGAGCCCCCGGTGCAGGCGATGAATGGGATACGGCACGAAGGCCACGTGCGGAGCCTGCGCGTCCTTGGGATTGCTGAAGCCATTGAGCAGGCGCGTGAAGGACAGGAAGCCCACCTTCATCCCGCGCACGTCCATGAAGACAGGTTCCCAGGCCGCGGCCTTCGTCGCGCCCGTGCCCGTGTGGCGCAGCCCTGTCGCATCCAGGTGCCGCAGCGTCTCCACCAGCCCCGTGGGGAGCTGGTCCCTCGCGTGGTTGTTGCCGGTGGAGACGAGCTTCACGCCCGAGGCGGCGAGCGCTCGAGCCATGGCCGACGGCGCGTTGAAGAGCAGCTCCCGCGTCACCGCCTTCTTGTTGTCCGTGACGGGCGTCTCCAGATTGATGACGCCCACGTCCGCGGTGCGCAGCACGTCCGCGATGGGACCGAAGACATGGTCCCAGCCTTCATTGTTGAGCGACGGCGCCACGCCGCCCGTCGGTGGCACCGGCCCGGTGCGCGCGTGCAGCTTCGCCACCGTCTTCACTTCGCCGTGCGGAATCACATCCCCGCCGAACACGAGCTCGACATGAGTGGCGGGCGCGGCGGCGAACAACAGCGGGATGAGCAACAGCGCGGGCGAAGGCACGCCCGCCACCTTAGTCCACCCTCTCCACGGACGCGGAATCCCTGGCCGTTGACCCGGGTGCTACAGGCCCGCCCCGTGGACGCCGCTCCGGCACGGTGACGTCTCGACACCGCCACGCACCGCGTCTCGCGCTCGTCGCAGGCAGCGCGCGCCCCATCAAGGGGAAGCGCCGTGCCTTCGCGCACGGCGCCATCCTCCGGTCAGCGTGCGCGTGGGCTGGCGTTCACCTCGACGAGCAGCTCACCGGGCGCCTTGCAGTAGACCATCGTGCCCCGGTTGTTGCGGATGACGTCACTGACCTCGAGCCCCTCGGCGCGAGCCCGCTCCTGGAACCCGAGCACGGTGGACTCGTCGTCGACGAGGAAGCCGATGTGGAAGCCCTCCGGGTACTTCTCCGTGGGCGACTTGAGGCGCTGGAGCACGAGCACCAGGCCCTCGCGGTCCGTGAGGATGGCGATGGCCGGGGAGGCGCGGTTGCTGGTGTGCTCGAAGCCGAAGAAGCGCTCGAAGAACGTCGCGGTGCACTGGACGTCGGGGACCTGCAGGTCGATGTGGTTCAGCTTCATGGTGAGACCCTCGGGGCATGGCGATGCCCACAAGGCCGGGGGTTCTCATCCGTGAAGGAGGAACAAGCGCTCCCACCATGGGAGTGACCGGGGCTCACCGAACCGGTCCGCCGTTTTTCGACCGGTCCGGAGGATACGGCAGGACCGCGCGGGAGGACACCACCACGGTGGCTTTGGAGCGCGCGAAGGTCACAGGCGCGGAGTTCGAGGAAGTCTAGACCGCGCGCTGGAGTTGCCGCAGTGGAACGACGCGGCGGCCTACGTGCCTTCACAGGCGCGAGCTTGACCTCCATGCCGCCACGCACACAGCAACATCCTCAAACGGGTCCTGAACGCGCGGCTCAAACCTCGGGAACGACGGGAGTCACAACAGGTTCGTCACGACCAACGTCGCGACTCCCGCGACGTCCGTGACTCCCTCCGGCGTCGAGCTCGCCAGCAGGCCAGCACCTCAAGCCGCGATCCCGCGCGCAAGCATTCAATAGATTGATTTTTATCTCTCTTTCAGTTCACTCGATTGGATCTGACAGCGACCTACACCCTGTCGATTGAACCATGCCCCGTCAGAACCTCACTCCCGAGACAATGCCCCTGGATGTGGTCCGCGCGGTCCGTAGCGGGTTCGTTCTTCGAGGGGACTCGATGCCGACTTCTGAGGAGACCCGCCGCTACGTCTATCTCCATCTTCCGGGCTCACTGGGCTTCGAGTACGGCACCACGCCCTGAGTCGCCTGCGCCTCCGCACCGGGAAACACCGGTGGGCGCGCGGCACCTGGCTCGCGCGCCCACCGTGAAACCACCGTCAGCTCACAGCGGGCAGTTCGGCTCGCCGCCGCCGCTGACACCGGACGGGTACGTGATGGACCCGACGTACGACGGGTGGCACGGGTAGCACGCGGACCCCACGTCGGCGCTGGTGGCCGCGCCCGTGAAGACCTGGTCCGACTGCCCCGCGCGCTTCACCGTCACCGAGTAGGGCACGGGGTTCTCCGACGACGCGGTCGGCGAGAAGCCCGCCGCCTTGAGGCAGATGTCATACGTGCCGTTCGGCGGCGTGAAGCCCGGGTTCCAGACGATGTTCTCCGGCCCCCGCCCACCCGACGCGTCCTGGTCCAGCTCGCCCCCATCCGTGCTCGGCCCAGGCCCACGGTTGTCGTAGTAGATGAGCTTCCCCGTCGGCGTCCGGACCACCAGGTCCGCATCCCCGTCACGGCCCCACGTCGCGGTGACCTGCAGCGCGATGCCCCCACCACCGCCCGTGCACACCCCCGCGTTGCAGGTCTTCCCCGCCGCGCAGACGTTGCCGCAAGAGCCGCAGTTGTGCTCGTCCGACCACACGTCCACGCACTGCGAGCCGCACTGGACACGCGGCGGCGCGCAGGTCCCCGGCTGGCAATAGTAGCTCCCCGGCGTATTCACACACTGCTCGCCCGGCTGGCAGTGGGCCGTCCCGTTGGTGCACTCATTGATGTCATTGCACGTCCAGCCATCCCCCGAGTAGCCCGGCTTGCACGTGCAGGTGTAGCTGCCCGGCGTGTTCGTGCAGTAGGCATTCGGCGAACACTGCGCCGTGCCGTTGGTGCACTCGTTCACGTCGTGGCAGACGCTGGGCTGGCCCTGACAGGTGTACCCCGGCTCCACCGCGCAGTTGGCGCTACAGCCGTCCCCCGCCCCGCGGTTGCCGTCGTCACATCCCTCGCCCGTGCCCACCATGCCGTCGCCACAGACCACCGTGTTCACGATGCTCGTCGCCTCCACCGCGTCCACCTGGAAGATGGCGAGCAACCCGGCGCGCAGCCTCACGTAGCGGTAGGGCGTGGGGTTGTTGAAGGACACCACCGTCGAGTGCGTCCCCAGCCCCAGGTCCAGCAACTGCGCCTGTCCCGTGGAGATGACCTGCATGTTCGTCCCCAGGAACTCCACCTGCGCGATGACCGCCAGGTTCAGCCCCCGGTAATAGATGCGCAGCGGCCCGGTCCCCTCTTCGCCCGCGCCCATGTCCAGCGTGAGCGAGGCCCCCAGCAGCCCCAGGAAGCTGGCCGTGGTCCCATTCGGCGCGCCCACCGCGTTCTGGGGGTTGTTCACACCGAGCAGCCCGTCCTGCACCACCGCATCGGCATACGGGTCGCCCGCGAACGCGGACACCTCGCTCGAACTCTCAGCATCGAAGAGCACTTCTTCATCGGGGTTGGCGCCACACGCACCGAACGCACCGACAACGACGAACGCCAGGGCCGCGCGCAACCCGCGCGTCATAGACATACCGCGACTGACTTTCATGTTCTGCTCCATTCCATCCAGCTGAAGGGACGAAGCGCTCCGGTGAAACCATCCACCACGAGCACCCGCCTTGCGTATGGAACGCATGAAAGGTTTTTCCGTGAGTGCCGCCCCCTATTTTACCTGCTTTACCCGTGTTCCATCAGACAGCCCAGATGGGGAATTTCCGCGCGGAGCAAGCCAGGCGACACCCTTCCCGCCCAAAGCATGACATGAAGTACGTGGGTGTCCTTAGCGCCCCGGGGCCTGGATAAGCCATGCGTCGGCCCTCACCCAGCACTCCGAGACAGGGTTCCCGTTGGACTCTCCACCAGCCCGCGCGGGGCGACATCCCCTCGCGGGCCGGTGTCTGTCATTTCCCGTGTCTCAAGGATAGGGAATGGAGCCGGCGTAGCCGGCGAGTCCAGGCGCACAATTCTCCTGCGACGAGGGCACCGTGAGCGTGCCAGTGAAGTCGATATCCGGCTGGCCCGGGCGCCGCACCTTGATGGCGTAGCCCAGGGGGGCCGCGGGCGAGGGTCGGGGGGCGACGAACTCCGACAGAAGGCAGACGTCGTAGGTGCCGCTCGGCGGCGTCCGGTCCAGGGCCCAGAAGATGTTTTCGGGTCCCCTCAGGCCAGAATCCGCGTTCAGTTGGCCAAAGTCCGTCGCCGCGTTGGGGCCCCTGTTGCCATAGAAGATGACCTTGCCCGTGGGCGTCCTCACGGCGATGTCCGCATCTCCGTTCCGGCTCCAGGTCGCGGTGAACTGGAGATTGCCCGTGCTCACGCATACGCCCGCGGTACAGGCCTTCCCCGCGCCGCAGACGTTGCCGCAGGCGCCGCAGTTGTTGTTGTCGGTGCTCGGGTCCACGCAGGCTTCGCCGCAGACGATGCGCGGCGGCTCGCAAACGGGCTCTTCGCACTCAAAGCCCCCGGGCGTGTTGACGCACACCTCTCCCGGCGCGCACGTGTCCGTGCCCAGGGCACACTCGTCGATGTCCGTGCAGACGCTCGGCTGTCCCGCGCACGTGTAGCCCGGCTCCACCTGACAGACGCTGCTACAGCCGTCTCCAGAGAGCTGGTTGCCGTCGTCGCAGACCTCCACGCCGCCAAGCACACCGTCACCACAGAAGGGCCGGATGGACGTCTCCACCGCGTCCACCAGGTAGAGCGCGAGCAGCGCGCCCCTCAGGCGCACGTAGCGGTAGGGCTCGTCCCCCGGGTACGTCGCCACCGCCACATGCGTCCCCACGCCCAGCTCCACCAGGTGCACCGGGCTGGAGTCGATGAGCGTCCCATTCGCCCTCAGGAAGTCCACCTGCGCCACCAGCGCCAGCGACAGGCCCTGGTAATACACTCGCAAGTCACCCGTTCCCTCCTCACCCGCTCCCAAATCCAGCACCAGCGCCGTGTTGAGCAGGCTCAGCAGCGTCGCCGCCTGCCCATCCGGCGCTCCCAGCGCCGCGCTCGCGTTGAGCACCGTCCCCGTGGTGCCAGACGCCACCGCGTCCGCATACGGGTCCCACGCCAACTCCTGGCTCGTTTGCGTCAACTCCCCATCACCTCCCGGACGCTCCGTTTCATCGAGAGATTCCACTCCGCAAGAACCCAGCAACAACGCCAACGTCGCACTCAGTCCCCACGACAACAGCGCACTTGTACGCATACTCATGGGATGCATCCCCCGAGGCATAGGGCGAGACCCGGAATGAGCCACGCTGCCTCACGGAATGAATCGCATGACCGCTCGCGCCCCACAGCTCATACACGTGACACACTGGCTGGCAACGTCCTCCGGCCAGCAGCAGACATGTGCGAAGGGACAATGGACAGCTACCCAGTCCCGTGTGTTTCATGATGCATGCGCCAGCGGTGCGGGCATGGCTCAAGCCTCCAAGCAGCACCAGCAAGCCCGCAGGCGCAATTCTCGCCAGCGCACGCATCCAGCAGCTCAATGGCCCCACGAGACGAGCGCTGCCCTGTCCATCCACCACCGGCCCGCGTGGGGCGATATCCCCTCGCGGGCCGGTGTCTGTCATTTCTCGCGTCTCAAGGATAGGTAATGGAGCCGGCGTAGCCAGACTCGCCTGGAATGCACTGCTGGACAACCGCGCGAGCAGTGTACGTTCCGGAGAAATTGACATCCGGCTGGCCCGGGCGCCGCACCACGATGGTGAAACTCAAGGGAGCCGGGCCGAAGGCGAACGCCTCGAAACAGATGTTGTAGGTGCCGCTCGGCGGCGTCCGGTCCGCGGCCCAGAAGATGTTCTCGGGTCCCGTCCCTCTCGAATCCACGTCCAGTTGGCCGAAGTCCGTCGCCTCACTGGGGCCCTTGTTGAGGAAGTAGATGAGCTTGCCCGTGGGTGTCCTCACGTAGATGTCCGCGTCTCCGCTCCGGCTCCAGGTCGCGGTGAACTGGAGATTGCCCGTACCCAGGCACACGCCTGAGGAACAGGCCGTCCCCTGGACACAGACGTTGCCACAGCCGCCACAGTTGTTGTTGTCCGTGCGCGGGTCGACGCAGGTTTCGCCGCAGACGAGGAGCGGCGGCTCGCACGCGGGCTCCTCACATTCGAAGCCTCCGGGCGTGTTGACGCACACCTCTCCCCAATCGCACGTGTCCGTGCCCAGGGCGCACTCGTCGATGTCCGTACAGACACTCGGCTGGCCCGCGCAGGTGTAGCCCGTCTCCACCTGACAGACGCTGCTACAGCCATCTCCGGAGAGCTGGTTGCCGTCGTCACAGGCCTCCACGCCTCCCAGTACCCCGTCACCACAGAAGGGCCGGATGGACGTCTCCACCGCGTCCACCAGGTAGAGCGCGAGCAGCGCGCCCCGCAGACGCACGTAGCGATAGGGCTCGTTCCCCGGGTACGTCGCCACCGCGACGTGCGTCCCCAGTCCCAGCTCCACCAGATGCACAGGGCTGGAGCCGATGAGCGTCCCATTCGCCCTCAGGAAGTCCACCTGCGCCACCAGCGCCAGCGACAGGCCCTGGTAATACACTCGCAAGTCACCCGTTCCCTCCTCACCCGCTCCCAAATCCAGCACCAGCGCCGTGTTGAGCAGGCTCAGCAGCGTCGCCGCCTGCCC